>NZ_JBTOLM010000001.1:0-1446701 GCF_054551725.1 Rhizobium sp. CAU 1783
GCTCTCCGAGCGCCGCCTCGTTGATGTCGGTCGCCAGCACCCGCGCACCGGCCGCCGCAAAGGCAAGCGCGCTCGCACGACCGATCCCCTGGCCGGCGGCCGTCACGACGACTCGTTTGTTTTGCAGAGACGGCATGACGGAAGGCTCCTCCTGCGTTGTCATGTTGTCAGACTTCTTTTGAAGCGCCGTCAATCTGACGCCGATTGATTGCGAGCGCAACCTCTCTCCGCGGATTTTCGGTACGGTTTTCGTGGAAAGCGTCTCGGGCCTTTTCCGGCCCGTGAACGAGGCTCTTGTCGAATGGGGTCAGGCGATGTCGAGCTTGTCCTTCGTCACAAGAGCGCCGTGGTGGCCGATGACCGCCGCTGCGACACGCGCGGCGAATTCCGCGGCGGCCCGCGCATTCCGGTCCTGGACATAGCGGGCGAGGAAGGAGCCGTTGAAGCTGTCGCCGGCACTCGTCGTATCGACGATTCTGCCGACCTTGGCCGCCGCGACGAACAGTGGTTGTTCGCCGGTCAGGCCGATCGTGATGCCATGCTCCCCGTCCTTGACGATCACGCCGTCGGCGCCGGCTTTCTGGTAGCGGGCGATCGTGGCAGCAGGATCCGCATCGCCGAAATGCGTCGCCTCGTCATCGAAGCTCGGCATGACGAGGCTTGCTGCTTTCGCGCCCGCGGTGATCGTCTCCAGCATTCGTTTCTTGTCCGACCAGAGGCGCGGGCGGATGTTGGGGTCGAAGACGATCAGCTTGCCGTCCTTCCTTGCCCTGTGCAGTTCGCCGAGGAGCCTCTCCGCCGCGTCCTCGGCGAGGATCGCCAGTGTGATGCCGGAAAAGGCGATGACGTCCGATTGGTCAAGGGTTTTGCGCAGGTGATCGGCGTCGTCGGCGAGCGCCTTGGCGGCCGAGGCCGAGCGCCAGTAGGAGAAGCTGCGCTCGCCGTTGTCGAGGTGAATCATATAGAGGCCGGGCGAACGTCCTTCGATCCGGCGGATCAAGCTCGTGCCGACGCCGGTGCCTTCCATGAAATGCAGCATCTCGTCCGAGATCTTGTCGGTGCCGACGGCGGTCAGATAGTCGACAGACCAGTCGGCGGGCAGGAAGAGGCGCGCGTAATAGGCCGTGTTGAACGTGTCGCCGGCGAAGCCCTTGCGCAGGAGGTCGCCTTCGGCCTGCATGAGTTCCACCATGCATTCACCGATCGACAGCATTCGTTTGGTCATTCGTCTCGCTCCCGTTGCGCTGCCTCGATATCGCAGGGAACGCGAGAATTGTCACCGTGCCTTCTGGTGACGGGGCGACTTGTGATCGCCCTGCCTCCCTCGATCACAGTTGCCGACAGTATTGTTCTCGCGTCACCTCGCGATGCTTGCGGTCACTAAGTATGCGTTGTTTCGACAATACCGGCCCGAAATTAACCCCGTTTTAGCCTTTTCTGGGTGTAGGCATAACCCGATATGCCTGTTGGTTAAGGAAGTGTTGCATTCATTCCGGCGCGGGTATTTGAGTTCGGCCATGTTCCTGTGAAAAGGTGAGCCGATATGTCTATTGATGATTTGAACGTTTCTTCGGTCGATGCGGAAAATGCACTGCTCGACGTGAGCTCGGAGATTCAGGACGAAAGTCAAGCGCGCGATCAGGCCGTGGCCGGAGTCGAGGTTGCCCAAGCGACCAACGAAGCAGCCCCGCCGAAGTCCGACCGGCTCCCCGCCGAGAACGCTCCGGTGGCCGAACTGCCCAAGGAAGTTGTGCCGGACCAGAACAACGTCGCCCGTCTGCCGGCGAATGTCACGGTCGACGAAATCCGCGTTGACGGCAACAACCTGATCCTCGTTCAGGCCGACGGGACGGAAATCACCATCGTCAACGGTGCCCTGCGCATCCCGACCTTCCTGATCGATGACGTCGAAGTTCCCCAGCAGGTAGTCCTGGCTGTCCTGGAACAGGACGGTATCGACGTTGCGGCCGGCCCGGACGGCAGCTACTCGGTTGCCGGCGCCGGTCCCGGCAGCTCGGGTGCCGAATTCGATGACGGTCTGCCCACTCCGGATCTCGGTCCCGGCCCGCTCGCTTCGCTGCTGGGCAATACCGAACTGACCTTCGATGCGTTTTCGAACATTGAAGAGTCGCGGGATCCGGTGCCGGAAATCGATGGCGTTACCGAGATTTCGCTCCTCGAAAACGCGGACATCAAAGGCGACTTCGAAAGCCAGGTCGTAAAGGGGCAATTCGGTTTCGACGGCGGCGGTGATGACGGCGTCATTACCTCGATCGCCTATGTCGAGACGCTGAACCGCGACGAAGCGGTCGCCGGCGCCGGCGCGGCGACTTCTCTCACGCATGGCGGTGTTCCGGTCCTCGTGACCGCCTCCGCCGACGGCCTGACGCTGACCGGTATGGCCGGCGACGTCGTGGTGTTCACCCTGACCGTCACCGACGTCGTCACGGGCGCCTTCACCTTTATCCAGTCCGCCTCGCTCGACCATCCGGATGTCGGTGAAACCGGCGTCGAGGACCTGCTGCGACTGCACTTCACCTTCACCGTGACCGACAACGACGGCGACACCGCCATCGGCGACGCCTTCGTCGACATCGGCGATGATGCGCCGGTCTTCGGCGAAGCTGACACCGGTGCCGTCGACGAGGACTATCTCTGGAACGGCAACGGCGATGAGACCGGTGGCGATACCGGCGGTGACGAACCCGCCGAGGAGTTGCGTCTGTTCGCTGACGAACCCAGCGATGGCACGACCACCAGCGGCAGCCTGAACATCGACTGGGGCGCCGACAACGGAAACGCCGTCGTTGACGGCGGCCAGACCGATGTTGCCAATGACCGCAGTGTGGTCTTTACCGCCGACACCATCGCACAGCTCGAAGCGCAAGGTTTGACCTCGGACGGTGTCGCGCTGACCTACAAGCTGTCTGACGACGGCACGACCCTTTACGCCTTCAAGGAGGGCAAGATCGAGCTGCCGCCGATCGGCGGCGAAGGCGCGCGGGTTCTCGAGGAGTCCCCGGTCGAGGGCTGGGTTTTCAAGGTTACGCTGTCGGATACCGGCAACGGTTCCTATGTCTTCGAACTCGACGGCAATCTCGATCATCCGGATTCCAGCGGTGAAGACGACCTCTCACTCGAGTTCAAGTTCACGGCGACTGACTCGGATGGGGATTCCGGTTCTTCGAGCTTCACGGTCAATGTAAACGACGACAGCCCGGTCGAAGGTGAGACGGCACTCCATAGCTTCAATGACGGTTTCGTTTCAGGTGATCCGACGACGACGGAGACGTTCTCTTCCGGTCCGATCAATATGCGCATCCCGGCTGTAGGCGATGCGGGACTGATCACGTCCACCATCGAAGTGCCGACGGGCGGCACGATTGTCGATGTAAACATTTCGATCAATCTCACTCACACCTTTATGGCCGATCTCGAGATCTTTCTGGTCGGGCCGGATGGCACCGAGGTGCGGCTGGTCAACGATGCAGGCAGCAGCGGCGACCCCAATGGCGTAATCACCTTCGATGACGAGGCCGCACAGTCCTTCAGCTCGGCTTCGGCACCGTTCTCGGGAACCTGGCGTCCCGTTATCGATCAGCTTTCGCTGCTCGATGGTAAGGACATGGCCGGAACCTGGACGCTGCGCATCAATGATGACGCTGCCGGTGACATCGGTACGCTCCGTGACTGGAGCCTGCAGATCGAGGCCGGTGCTGCGGGCCCGCTCGTCAACGCGATCGTCGACGAAAGCGATCTCTCCGTCCTGGGTGGTGACCTCGCCAATGGCAATGGTAGCGCCGGCGCAGGGGATAATGCCACCGCGACCGATGGCAGCCTCGATGCAGATGGCGATGCGACGACCGTCCATGGTCGCCTCGGGATTTCCTGGGGCTCCGATGACTCGAACACCGTCGTCGACGGTGGCACCTCGGTCGGCGACGGCGACCGCTCGGTCACCTTCGGTGCGACTGCCATCGCCTCGCTCGTCGCGCTTGGCCTGACTTCGCAGGGTGATGCGGTTACCTACACCTTGTCGGCGAACGGTGCCGTTATCACCGCGACTGCCGGCGAGCGCGTGGTGTTCACCGTATCGCTTTCTGACCAGGGCAGCGGTTCGTTCCGCTTCGATCTCAACGACGTGATCGACCATCCGGTCGGCGGTGGCGAGAACAACGTCATCCTGCCGTTCAGCTATACGGCGACCGACAGCGACGGTGACAGCTTCACCTCGTCTTTCAGCGTCGGCATCGACGACGACAGTCCGTATGTCGGTGAAAGCACGCGCGGTACCGTTGAAGACGAAGCCGTCAATGGCGGCAATGACGAGGCAGCCGATGAACTGTCCGCGGTCGCCACGGGCAGCCTTGCGATCCGCTGGGGCGCGGATGATGCCAACAACGGATCTGGCGGCCTCGGCGATCGTTCGGTCGCCTTCACCAATGCGACGGTTACCGTTGCAGGTGCTGCTGACGATGCGCTGAGCTCGCTCGGCCGCGCAGTCCACACCGCTACCCTGGAAGACGGCACGCTGGTTGGCTATGTCGGCGGCACGGCTCCGACTGCCGCGACCGGCGAGGGCTCCGCCAACGTTGTCTTCTACGCCACGCTCTCCGATGCCAGCAATCGCGGTTCATATTCCTTCACTCTGGTGCAGCCGCTCGATCATGCATCGGGCAGCGGCGAGAACACGCTGTCGCTGACGTTGAACTACACCGCGACTGACAGTGATGGCGACACCGCGACCGGAAGCTTCGTTGTCGACGTCGTCGACGATATCCCGGCACCGGGCGAAGCCGTTTCGGTGACGGTTGACGAAGATGACATCAACACCCTGCTGTCTTCGGGCAATCATCCGTTCGACGGCAGCGCCGATGGCTCGCAGACCACCTGGTACGGCGCAGCCACGGTTTCCGGTTCACTTGAATCGAGCGTTTCCTTCGGCTCCGACGGCCAGGCTGCCGGTGGCGGCTTCTCCTTCACTGCCAATGCCGTTGCGACGCTCAACGCCCTGAACCTGACGTCGAAGGGTGGCGCAGTCGTCTTCACGATCGTCGGCGACGCGATCGTCGGCTATGTGAACAACGCTTTTGGCGGATACCAGCCGGTGCTCGACCGTACCGTGCTGTCCCTGACGCTCGACCCCGAGACCGGCGAATTCATTTTCAATCAGTATGACCAGCTCGACCATGTCGCCGGCAACGGCGAGAACACGGCGCTTAAGAGCGGTTCTGGTTCCATCGCGGGTATCGATTTCGGTGCCGTCATCGAGGCTGCCGATGGCGACGGCGATGTGCTCAACCTTGCCGGCAAGCTGACGGTCACCGTCCGCGACGACATGCCGGAGACGACGATCACGCTTGATCGCACGGTCACGATCGACGAAACGATCCAGCGGCAGAATGACGATACCATCGACTCCGACGTCCGCAGGCTGTTCAACAGCGTTTCGAACAAGGGGTCGGACGGCGATCTGCAGGGTCCGATCTATGCGAGCGACGACGTAATCGATACCACCGTAAACGGCGGCGCGGACGACAACGTCACGACCAGCTTGACGCTGCGCATCGACAACGCCGCTTCCGGCCTCTTCACGACGGATGGCCAGCCGATCACCCTGTCGCTTGAAAATGGCATCGTGGTTGGCCGCATTCCGAGCGGCGTCGCGGCATTTGCCGTGACGATCGAGCCGAACGGACAGGTCAGCGTCGCGCAGTACCTGTCGCTGAAGCATGGCGACACCGCTTCCAACGACGAAGGCATCGACCTTTCGGGCAAGATCTCGGCGGTTCTGACCTCGACCGACTACGACGGCGATACCGTCGTGAAGTCCATTTCGATCGGTGGCCATGTCGTCTTTGAAGACGACGGTCCACGCTTTACCGGCAGCACCGTTTCCGTGACGTCCGACGAGGACGACATCCTGAACACGCTCTCTGTGGGCACCTCACCGAGCGATGGCAGCGCCGACGGCTCGCTTTCCCAGCATTCCTTCGTCGGCGAAGGTCTGGCCGCGACCGTCAGCGGTTCGCTGGCGCCTGTCGTAGCATTCGGTGCCGATGGTGCGGCAAGCGGTGGCGGCTTCTCGTTTGCTGCCAACGCAACGGCGATCCTTACCAATCTCGGCCTGACGTCTCAGGGTGGCGCGGTGGTCTTCGAGATCGTCAATGGCGCGATCCTCGGCTATGTCGATCTTCCCGGCCCGGGCTATCGTCCGGTCATGTCGCTCACGCTCAACCCGCAGACCGGCGAGTACACATTCCGTCAGTACGATCAGGTCGATCACGTCTCGGGCAACGGTGAAAATACCGCGCTGAAGACGGCAACCGGCTCGATTGCCGGCATCGACTTCGGTTCTGTCATCAACGCCACGGACGGCGACGGCGATGCGGTCAACCTTGCCGGCAAGTTCACTGTCACCATCCGCGACGACATGCCGGTCACGACGATCAGCGCCGTCGGGAGCGTCACGATCGACGAGACGGCCGACATCCAGAACAATGACACGACGGCTCCGGCCGTGGCCAACCTGTTCTCGGGCGTGACCACCAAGGGTACTGACGCCGACCTCGGCGGCCCGGTCTATGCAACGCGTGACGTCGTCGACACCACCCTCAGCGGTGGAACGGACGATAGCGTCACCACCAGCCTGACTCTGCGGATCGACAGCGCCGCTTCCGGCCTCTTCACCACCGATGGCCAGGCGATCACGCTTTCTCTCGAGAACGGTATCGTGGTCGGTCGCATTCCGGGTGGGGTTGCCGCTTTCGCGATTGCAATCGAGCCGAACGGCCAGGTCAGCGTCGCGCAGTATCTGTCGCTGAAGCAGGGCAATACCGGCTCCTACGACGAAGCGGTCAACCTCGCCAACAAGATCTCGGCTGTCTACACGGCGACCGACTATGACGGCGACGTCGTCGAGAAGTCGGTCTCGATCGGTGACAAGGTGATCTTCGAAGACGACGGTCCGAGCGTCAGCGCCAACACGCTTGTTCAACTGGACGAGGACGTTCGTTTCGGCGGTAATGCCGGCGGCAACGGCGATGACATCGACGGCGCGGCACTTACCGGCACTTTGGCGCACAACGGCGGCGCCGACGGCACTGCGTCCGTGCTGTGGTCTTCCGCCGGCCTGACGCTCCCCAGCGGCTTCTGGTACTCGGTGTCGGCTGACGCAAAGGTCATGACGATCACCCAGCTCCAGGGCGGCAGTTATGTCCCCGTCGTTACCGTAACGATCACGAACACGGCAACCGGTGCCTATTCGGTCTCCCAGGTTGCCCCGATCGACCATCCGCAGGGCACGATCCCCGGTACCGAAGACAATGTCCAGTTCACCGTTTCCTACCTCGTCAAGGACGGAGACAACGACCTTGCCACCGGGACGTTGAGCATCAATGTCGATGACGACACCCCGACGGTCGGCGCCAATCCGGTCATCCAGCTCGATGACGATGCGTTGCTGAACGGCATCGCAGGCGGCACGGGCGACGACGTTGAATCCGCCGTGCTCTCCGGCACGCTCGCGCACAGCGGCGGTGCCGACGGCACAGCCTCGGTCCTTTGGGCTCCGAACGGTCTGAGCCTGCCCTTCGGTTTCTGGTACGATCTGTCGGCCGACGGCAAGACGATGACCATCACCCAGTTGCAGGGTGGTGTTGCGGTTGCGGTCTTCAAGGCCGTCATTACCGATACCGCCACGGGTGCTTATGAGATCACCCAGCTTGCTACGGTGAAGCACAATACTTCGGGCACGGAAGACAACCTCGAGGTTTCGTTCCAGTACCGCGTCACGGACGGCGACAACGACGTCGCGACCGGTACGCTGACCGTCAACATGGACGATGACACGCCGGTTGCACGTGCTGAAACCGCGAAGGTGACGGAGGCCTCGCCGACCGTTTCGAACAATCTGATTTTTGCCTTCGACGTGTCGGGCAGCATGGGTGACGATGCCAACGGCGGCGCCCCTGGCAACGCCTCGCGCCTCGCTGTGGCGAAACAGGCTGCGATCAACCTGATCAATGCCTCCGACGCAGCTCAGGTTCTGATCGTCACCTTTGCCGACAATGCCAACACGTCGGTCTGGATGACCAAGCAACAGGCGCTGGACTTCATCAACGGCGGTTCCTTCCCCGGCCCGAACGGCGGTACGGAATACGGCAACCCGATTGCGGCCATCCAGGCGGCTTCCAATCCGCCGCCGGCCGGCACCACCTCCGTCTACTTCTTCTCGGACGGCGATGTCAGCGACAGCGATGATCTGACCACCGCCGAGCGTCAGGCATGGGAGAACTTCCTTGATGCCAACCACATCAAGTCCTATGCCGTCGGCGTGGGCACGGGTGTTGCCGTCAACGACAACGATCTGAAGGACGTCGCCCACCAGACCGGCGATCCGATCGTCATCACCACCGGCAACAATGCCACGCTTCTCGCAACGGCCGCGACCCCGCCGGCGGCGACCAGCGCCAGTGGCAATGTGCTGAGCAACGACGGCTTCGGTGCCGATGGCGGCCATATCGCCTCGATCACCGTCGACGGCGTGACCTATGCCTGGGATGGTGCGACCACCATCACCAAGTCGGGTGCCGCGACGGGTACGATCGTCGGAGCAGCACTCGATCTCGTGACGACGCTTGGCGGACACCTGACCTTCAACTTCGCAACCGGTGCCTGGACCTATGCTGCCCCGGCCGACGTGACGACCAACACGGCAGAGAACTTCGCCTATACTCTGGTAGACGGCGACGGCGACACGGCCGCCTCCAGCCTGCAGATCGCGATCGACGCGGTCAACGATGCTCCGGTCAATACGGTTCCGACCGCACAGACGGTTGCCGAGGATCAGATCCTGACCCTCAACGGCCTCACCGTCGGTGACGTCGATGCCAATGGCGGCAACCTCACGGTTACGCTGGAAGTCGATCACGGCAAGCTCAACCTCGTCACAGCGGCCGGTCTCACGGTTTCGGGCAACGGTACCGACACGATCACGGTGACCGGCACGGTTGCCGCCATCAATGCGGCCATCAATGGTCTCAAGTACCAGGGTCTGGCCAACTACAACGGCGCGGACCAGCTCAAGATCACGACGAGCGACAACGGCAACACCGGCCTCGGCGGCGTCAAGACCGACGTGGATACGGTCAACATCACCGTGTCGGCGGTCAACGATGCCCCGGTCATGAGCCCGGATACCCGTTCGGTCACCTTCACCGAAAACGGCAATGAAGCCCGGTTGTTCTCGAACGTTACGATCACCGATCCGGACAATCCGACAGACTTCGTCGGCGGCAGCGTCAGCATCTCGCTCGGCGCAACGGCAGTCGCCGGCGACCAGTTGGTTCTCGATGCTTTCGGCGTCCAGGTTTCCGGCAGCAATGTCCAGGTCTGGAACGGCTTCGGCTGGACCACGATCGGCCAGGTGACGAGCGGTGCTTTCGGCACCAGCGCCCTTGTCGTCACGTTCAACGCCAATGCTACGGCGGCGCGCGTCGAGACCCTGCTTGAAGCCGTGGCCTTCAAGTCGATCTCGGAAGATCCGACGGCTGCCACCCGCACCGCGACCGTCGTGTTCAACGACGGTGGCAATGACGGCAGCGGCGGTGCGCTCACCGACACATCGACGATCACGGTCAACGTCATACCGGTCAATGACGCGCCGGTCTTCGCCGGCAGCGACTATCGCTCGTTCTCTATCAACGAGAATACGACCGCGGTCGGCAGCGTGTCGGCCACGGACGTCGATGGCGGGGCGCTCACCTATTCGATCGTCAATACCGGTGGAACGGACTTCAACAAGTTCAACATCGATCCGGTGACCGGCGCCCTGACCTTCAAGGCTGCGCCTAACTACGAAAACCCGTCGGATATCGGCGGTTCAAACGGCAACAACATCTATGTGATCGACGTCAAGGTCAGCGATGGCAAGGGCGGCGAGGATATCCAGACCATCGAGGTCACGGTCAACAACGTCAACGAAGCGCCGGTTCTGACGCCCGCGACGGCTTCGGTTGCCTATACCGAGCAGCAGGCATCGGCGGTCAAGCTGATGAGCAATGCCAACCTGACCGATCCGGACAACCCGAGCGACTTCTCCGGCGGCAGCGTCAGCGTCTCGCTCGGCGCAACGGCAGTCCCGGGCGATAGCCTGGTGTTGGTGGCCGACAGCGGGATCCGTCTGGACGGCAACAATGTGCAGATCAAGACTGGCCCCCAGAGCTGGGCCTGGACGACGATCGGCCAGATTTCCGGCAATGGAAGTGGCACTATCACTGTCAGCCTGAACGGCAACGCGACGTCTTCACGTGTCGAGACCCTGCTCGAAGCCATCGCCTTCAACTCCACTTCGGACAACCCGACGAACGCTGCTCGCACTGCTACCGTCGTGTTCAACGACGGTGGCAATGACGGCACCGGCGGTGCGCTCACGGATACCTCGACGATCACGATCAACGTCACTCCGGTGAACGATGCGCCGTCGACGAACACCGTCACGGCTTCGGGCGCCGAAGATACGCTGATCAGTGTCACGCTGAGCGGCAGCGACGTGGACGGCACGGTCACCGGCTTCGTGGTGAAGACCCTGCCGTCGAACGGCACGCTTTACAGCGATGCCGCCGGAACCCAGGCGATTGCCCAGAACGCAACCGTCTCCGGAACGGTCTACTTCAAGCCCAGCGCCGACTACAACGGTACCGTATCGTTCACCTATGCAGCGAAGGACGACGGCAACCTCGCCGACCCGACGCCGGCGACCGCGACGATCACCGTCACGCCGGTGAACGACGCTCCGACGGCTGTCGACGACGTCCTGTCGCCGGTTGCCGAAGACAGCGGCGTGCGGACCATCAGCTTTGCCTCGCTGCTCGCCGGCGACGGCAAGGGTGCTGCCAATGAATCGGGCCAGTTGCTGACGATCACGGCGATCTCCGACGTGGTCGGTGGTACCGCGGTGATCAGCGGCACGAACATCCTGTTCACCCCGGCTGAGAACTTCAACGGCACGGCCTCGTTCAACTACACGGTCCGGGACAACGGCCAGACCAACGGCACGGACGACTTCAAGACCGATGTCGGTTCCGTCTCGTTCACGGTCACGCCGGTGAACGACAAGCCGGACACAAACCCGGCCACGGGTTCGGGCAACGAAGACAGCACCATTGCCGTCACGCTCTCGGGCGCCGACATCGACGGAACCGTCGCCGGTTACGTGATCAAGACCCTTCCGGCAAACGGCATCCTCTATGCCGATCAGGCCCTGACCACCGCGATCACCCTCGGCCAGCTTGTCAACGCATCGACCGTCTACTTCCGCCCGACCCTGGACTACAGCGGCGACGCGACCTTCCAGTATGCCGCGGTGGACAACGGCGGCGCGGAAGACGCAACGCCGGCCACGGCCTCGATCACCGTAACGCCGGTGGTCGATGGCTATTCGTTCGGGATCCAGCACTCGAACGGCGACGAGGATACGTCGATCCCGCTCCGTATCTGGGGCAGCCTCTATGACACCGATGGTTCCGAAACCCTGACGTTTACGATTTCCGACATTCCGGTTGGGGCCGTGCTTTCAGACGGTACCAACAGCTTTACGGCAATGCTCGGCAACACCAGCGTCAACATCGCCGGCTGGACACTGTCCACACTGGCAATCACGCCGCCGGTGAACTCCGACACGGACTTCTCCCTGAAGGTCACGGGAACCGTAACGGAAACGGCGAATGGTGACAGCATGTCGGGGGATCTCTACCTCAGTGTCAACGTTCAGGGCGTTGCCGATGCCCCGACTGTGACGGTCACGCCGGCAAGCGGCGACGAAGACACCGCCATCAGCCTGCAGTTCACAGGCGCTCTGACGGACATCGACGGTTCGGAAGCGCTGAGCTATTCGATCTCCGACATTCCGGTCGGGGCCCTCCTGTTCGACGGCACCAACTTCTTCCCCTCGATGACGGGTTCGACCAGCGTCAGCCTTGTCGGCTGGAACCTTGCCACGTTGAAGATCAGGCCGCCGGCGAATTCGGATGCAGACTTCTCGCTGACGGTTACCGCGACGTCGACCGAAGGTGTCGGTGGCGATACCGCGACAACCGTCGTCAGCCTGCCGGTCTCGGTCACCGCAGTCGCGGACGTACCCTCTACTGGATACCTGATCTCTCTTGCCGGGCAGGAAGATACGGCGATCCCGTTCAGGGTCTATGCTACGCTTCTCGACGGCGATGGATCCGAGACACTGGCCGTGTCGCTCTCCGGGATCCCGGACGGCGCCGTGGTTTCGGATGGAACGAATAGCTTCACCGCAACAGCGGGCTCGACTAGCATCGATCTCGCTGGCTGGAATCGCGACTCGCTCACCATCACCCCGCCGCTGAATATGAGTGGCACGATCAACCTGACGACCACGATCACAGCGACGGAATCGTCGAACGGCGATTTCGAGACGGTCAGCTACAGTATTCCGATCCCGGTCGCCGCGGTGAACGATGCGCCGACGATTACCGGCGATCTGGGCCTGGCCGTCAACGAAGGCGGCACGGTTCTTGTCACGGCGACAGACCTCGGCTTCACCGATGTCGATGACGTTCCGGCTGGCGTGACATTCACGGTCACGAACCCGGTCAACGGCACGGTCCTGGTCGACGGTATTGCCGCAGCGAGCTTTACTGGCGCCCAGCTCCAGTCCGGTCTCGTGAGCTTCCAGCACAATGGTTCCGAAACGAACTCGGGTTCGTTCGGTGTCAGCCTGGAAGACGGCAACGAGGATGGCTCGGCTCCGGCGACCGCGACGGTCAATGTTGCCGTCAGCCCCGTCAACGACGGTGCGGCCCCGATCACGGTTGCTGACATCACGCAGACGGCGACGGCTCCGAAGGTTGGAGATATCCTCCAGGTGACGCTCGGTGCAGATCCTGACGGTGCAAAGACCAACGTCGTTTACCATTGGTTGCGTGACGGCGTGGATACCGGCGCGACTGGTACCACCTATACGCTTGGTGCAGGGGATGCCGGTCATGTCATGTCGGTCCAGGCAACCTATACCGACGGCCAGAGCTTCAATGAAAGCGTGACCAGCGCGGCGACTGCGGCGGTGATAACAGCCAATGCGGCTCCGGTGGCTGTTGACGACAAGATCATCACCAACATGAGCAATTTCACGGTCCGTGATGCTGCTCTCTTGATGAATGACACGGATACGGAAGGCAATCCGCTTTCTATCACCAGCGTTACCGCGACGTCGCCCTCAGACGCTGCCGATCATCTGGGCACCAACACAACCTTCCATGACAACGGCTTGTGGGACGGTTCGTTCAACTACACCGTCACGGACGGAACGTCTTCCGATAGCGGTGCCGTGACGGTCGATTACCAGAACACTGCGAATCTGTTGGGAACATCTGCGAATGAAATCCTGATTGGTAGTGCCAACCAGGACACCCTGAGAGGCAACGGCGGTCGGGACCAGCTGTATGGCGGCAGTGGTGGAGATGTTCTCTACGGCGACCAGGACGACCTTATCCTGGACGGCGGCAATGGTAATACAGACGAACTGCGTCTCGGCGCCAACTTCACCAGTTCCAGCGATGGGCAGATTGTCGATATCGAGTTTGTGACGTTAACTTCGGGTGCAACAGTTGATCTTTCCAACCAGACGGATGGGTTCTACATCACAGGCACCAACGTGGCGGACACGATCATCGGCTCTTCCGGTGATAATACCATCGTCGGTGGCGATGGTGCTGATACGATTAGGGGTGGCGCAGGAAACGATTACCTTTATGGAAGCGGCGGTGCGGACACTTTTGTCTGGGGGACGGAGACAGCAAGTTCGGACAATGCCGACACAATCTATGACTACAATTACAGCAGCACGGGCTCGTCGAGCGACAAGATTGACCTGAACAATCTCATCTCCTCCTTCGCTGGCAGTGTCAGTAACTACGTCAGGGTCACCAACTCGGGCAGCAATCTGCTTGTTCAGGTCGACATGAACGGCTCGGCTTCGGGTGGGGCGGGTTGGACGACCGTCTATACGCTTTCGGGCAAAAACGGCTTCGGAAACGACTATGTGCGGATCTCCGTTGGTGGAAACGACTACGTCGTGACGGTTCCCTCCATCGGTAACAGCACCTTCACTTTGACCACCGACCCCATCGTCCTCGATCTCGACCACAACGGCTTCACCTTCTCGTCGATCGGTGACGGTGTTGCCTTCGACATCGATGCCGACGGGGACAAGGATCAGATCGCCTGGACCAGCGACGACGGCATTCTCGCCTATGACGTGGATGGCGACGGCGTGATCGACAACGGTTCGGAGATCTTTACGCCGAGCTTCGACGGCGGGAGCCATGCAAGCGGGATCGCGGCACTCGCCACGCTCGACAGCAATGGCGACGGCAAGATCGATGCGGACGACACGGCCTTCTCCAGCCTGTCGATCTGGATCGACAGCGACAATGACGGCATCAGCGATGCCGGCGAGCTGTCGAGCCTCACCGACCACGGCGTTTCGAGCATCTCGCTCGGCGCGACCACCGTCAGCGGCAGCGAGGACGGCCAGACCGTGTTCTCTGAAGGCACCTTCACCTTCGAGGACGGCACGACCGGCACCTATGTCGAGGTCGGTTTCGACACGATCTCGAACGACGGTGCGACTGATGTCACCACGCTCATCGGCACCGACGGCGACGACATCCTCGCCAGTGCGCTCGGTCAGACGATCATGACCGGCGGGGCAGGGGCCGACACCTTCGTGCTCGACACCGACGCGCTCCACGGCATCGCGGTCGCCGACGTGATCACGGACTACAGTGCCGACGAGGGCGACACGCTCGACATCACGTCTCTGCTCGACAGCCTGCTGGGCGAGCAGGCGAGCGAGGCGGATGCGCTGGCAGCCGTTAAGACGACCGTCGTCGGTTCCGACACCGTGGTCAGCGTCGGTGCCAACAACGAATGGCACGACGTCGCAGTCCTCCAGAACTACACCTCGGTGGTCAAGGTGCTGTTCGACGACGAGCACCACCAGACGAACGTCACGCACACGTCCTGAGTGATCTCGGTTTCACTGGACTGAAAGCACAAAGACCCGGCGACGATGTCGCCGGGTCTTTCGTTTGGAAACAGATGGTTGGGGTCGCGCTCACGGTGGGAGTGCGGACGGGCGCCAGGTCGCCGCTACGGACGGTGCGTCAATGCTTTTCAGCTTGTGGTTGTTGGTCATTGCTTCACCTTTCCCGGCCAAGACCGGGTGAGTGTCACTTGAATACAACTCCCCGAAAATTGGACTGGTCAAAGTTGTACGGACCCAAAAATGGTCGAATGATTATTCCGGGTGCTGATCTATAACCACTCTGGAATTTAACCTTGTTCAGGAATTGGCCTTCAAACGGGGGACAAAGAACTGGACAAGGACATCCTGCTTGCTTAATGAAATGATAACGGCTTAATCTGGTCGTGTTGCATAAGCAATTGGGGTGGGTCCTTAGATCGAAAGTGGAGCTTGGCGAAGGCGCACAGGGGTGTGAAGCTTTCGGTTGAGCTTTTGCGAATTTAGCGACTGGCCGAAATAATTCTATGCTCGTGCTGCGTGCTGGAAAAATGGGGATAATCTGGTGAACAAGAAGAGCCGAGTATACGTTGCATTGTCTGCAGCCGTCGCCCTGAGCTTGTTGGGTGGAAGTTACTCCAGTGCCACGACGCTCAAGCAGGCGATCGACAAGACGCTGAAGACCAATCCGCAAATTCTTCAGGCTGCGAAAAATCGCGAGGCGGTCGAGTTCGAGCTGCGCCAGGCGCGCGGTCTCTATCTCCCGTCCGTCGATCTTGAGGCCGGCGTCGGCCGCCGGAGGCTTGCCAGTCCCTCCTCGGGCGGACTGACCTCCGATCACGACGATCTGAAGCCGTCCGACGTCAGCCTGACGATCACGCAGACGCTGTTCGATGGTGGGGCGCGCCGCTCCGAAGTGGAAAAGCAGGCGTCCCGCGTCGACGGTGCTTCGTTCCGTGTCGTAGAACGTTCGGAATCGCTCGCCCTCGAAGTGGTGCAGAGCTATCTCGAATACATCCTGCAGACGGAAATCGTCGCGGCTGCCGCGCAGAACCGCAATTTCCACCAGCAGATGCTGTCCGACATCAACGAAGGCATCAAGGGCGGTGCGCTGACCGACGCGGACAGCCTGCAGGGCCGCGAACGTCTGGAAGCTGCGAAGGCGCGCCTGGTCGAGGCGAACCAGGAGCTGGAGCAGACCAAGATCCGCTATCTCGCCGTGGTCGGCGAGCCGATCGCCAATCCGCAGGTTCCGGGCTCCGTTGCCAAGGCGTTGCCGCGCACGCTGGACGATGCGATCGTCATCGCCGCCAAGAACAGCCCGCGCATCTTCTCGGCCAATGCCGACATCGATGCGGCTGATGCCGACGTCAAGGGCTCCCGCGCGAACTATCTGCCGAAGGTGAACTTCGAAGTCAGCGCCTCTACCGGCAACGACATCAACGGTGACTACGGCAACACCAACGACGTTCAGGCCCGTGTGGTCGCTCGCTGGAACCTCTTCCGCGGCGGCATCGACACTGCGCGCGAGCAGGAACAGATCCGCCGCGCCAGCGAGCAGCGCTACAACCTTGCCCAGACCCACCGCGAAGTCGAAGAGGCTGTGCGGTCGGCCTGGAACGAACGCAAGAACCGTTCGGAACTCGCCGGTACGCTCGGCCAGCAGTCGTCGACCAACGCCCAGCTCGTTTCGTCCTATCGCGAGCAGTTCAAGGTTGGCCAGCGGTCGCTCCTCGATGTTCTCGATGCGCAGAACACGCGCTTCAATACCAGTGTCCTGGCCCAGACCGCCCGCTTTGCGGCTCTCTTCGCCGAGTACAAAATCCTGGCCGCTTCCGGCAATCTCGTGAAGACGATGAACCTGAAGCCGATCGAACAGGGTGAAGGCTACGCACGGCAGGAATTCTCCGTCCCGGCGACCGCGGCGCAGCCGCAGTATGTCGAGGTCGATTCCCGCCAGAGCGCTGGCGTTCCCTTCGATCTACTCGCGCCAATCAGGTCTCAGTAACCTACCGGTCGCATAGCGATGTTGGACATAGTTTCGGAAAGCCCTACCGCGGTACCGCTGCGGACCTTCAGGGCTGCCTTCAAATCAGTGGCAGCATACTATGGCCGCCCAACATCGGACACTGTGCTCTTCTCGGGTTTGCCCGATGAACTGACTGAATCGCTCGACATTGATGATGTCGAGCGATTGGCTGAACGCATAGGTCTGCAGACCCAGAAGATTTCCGAGCGTGATTGCCGGACGGGCAATTTCGAGTGCCCGGCAATCGTCGTGTTTCCCGAGGGGCGTATCCTTGCTGTCCTGGAACGGGACGAGAGTGGCACCTGTCTTCTCGATGTCGTCGCAAAGGACGGAACGCCGATCCGGCTGTCGCCGGAGCAGTTTCTCAAGCTCCAGCCAAAGGCCGCCTTCAGCTTCACGCTCTTCTACATGAATGCCTCGGAAGAGGCACTCGTCGGAACCGCGGTCGAGATCGAGAAGCGGCACTGGCTGGCGACGACTCTCGTCCCCTATTGGCGGACCTATGTGCGAGTCATCGTGGCGGCGCTGTTCATCAACGTGATTGCGCTGGCGACGCCGCTCTTCACCATGAACGTCTATGACCGGGTGCTGCCGAACAAGGCCATCCCGACACTCTGGGTGCTCGCTTTCGGCGTGCTGCTCGCCTACACCTTCGACTTCCTTCTCAAGACGGCGCGCGCGACGCTGATCGATTATGCGGGTCGCAAGGCGGACCTGCGCCTGTCGCAGCTGATCTTTGACAAGGTCCTGAACTCGACACTCGCCTCCCGGCCGATGTCGACCGGCGAGTACGCGAACCGCATCACCCAATACGAGTTCGTCCGCGAGTTCTTCACCTCGAACACCATCGGCGTGGCGATCGATAGCGCCTTCGTGTTCGTCTTCCTGTTCGTCATCTATCTGATCGCCGGCTGGCTTGTGGTCATTCCGGCTGTTTCCTTCCTCCTGACGGTCGGCGTCGGCCTGATTGCCCAGGCGCAGATCGGCAAGAGCATGGCGACGGCGGCGAACGAGGCGTCACGCCGACAGTCGCTGCTGGTCGAGACGATCTCCACCATCGAAACGGTGAAGAGCCTCGGTGCCGAAGCCGGCATGCTGCGTCGCTGGCAGGAGCTGACCAAGAATTCGAGCCGCACCAGCGAGCACATCAAGCACATCTCGTCGAACGCGGTAAACTGGACGACCTTCATCCAGCAGGCGGCCGGAACGCTGATCGTCGTGGCCGGTGCCTACGAATTTGCTGCCGGCAATATCGCCATGGGTGCGATCATCGCGGCGGTCATGCTGTCCGGGCGGGCCGGTGCCCCTCTTGGTCAGGTCGCCATGACGCTTGCCCGCTTCCGTCAGGCGACCATGTCGCTGCGCATCCTCGATAAGATCATGGAACAGCCGGACGACCGGCCCTCGACGGCCGGTTTCGTCAATCGCCAGATCCACACCGGCGCCTTCAGCTTCGAGAATGTCAGCTTCCAGTATCCGGGCTCCGATTTCCCGGTGATCAACGGTCTGTCCTTTTCGGTAAAGCCCGGTGAGAAGGTCGGCATCATCGGCCGCATCGGCTCGGGCAAGACCACGATCGGCCGGTTGCTGGACGGGCTCTACCTCCCGACCTCCGGTCGCGTGCTGATCGATGGCGTCGATATCCGGCAGTACCACATGGCGGAAGTCCGGGCGGCGGTGGCGATTGCCGGCCAGTCGTCCGAACTGTTCTCGGGCACGGTCAAGGAGAACCTCCTGATTGGGCGGGCCGACGCGACCGACGACGAGTTGCTCGAAGTTGCCAAGATGACGGGCGTCGATCTCTTCGTCGCCAACCATCCGCGCGGCTTCGACATGCCGGTCGGTGAACGCGGCAGCAATCTGTCCAACGGACAGAAGCAGGCACTCACGATCGCCCGCCTTCTGCTCGTCCGTCCGAAGATCGTCTTCCTCGATGAGCCTTCGGGCGCCATGGACATGGCCAGCGAGCGCCATCTGATCAATCGGCTCAACAATGCGTTCGGTCCCGAGACGACCCTGCTGATCGCCACGCACCGTCACAGCATGCTTGAGCTGGTCGATCGGTTAATCGTGATCGACAAGGGTCGTATCGTGGCCGACGGCCCGAAGAAGGCAGTTATCGAGGCCATGCAGCGTGGAAGGACGGAGCCGGCATGAGCGCCTTCGTCGCCACCCCCAACATCGACCATCCGCCGCTCTTCGCGCGCGCGATCCTCGGGCTTTCCGCAGCCTGCATCTTCTGTTTCATCCTCTGGGCGGCAATCGCCGAGATCGATGAGATTGCGCGCGGCGAAGGCAAGGTCATCCCCGTCTCCAAGACGCAGATCGTCCAGACCTCGGAAGCGGGTATCGTTCAAGACATAGCCGTCAGCCTGGGGCAGGTGGTTCACAAGGGGCAGCTGCTGGTACAGCTGCAGAACATCACCACGGAATCGACGCTGGGCGAGTCGGTCGCGAAGGCGCGGGCCCTTGGCGCCAAGGTGGCGCGGCTCACTCTGGAAGAGGCCGGCGATTACACGTCGCCTTTCGTCTGTCCGGCTGATGTCCTTTCTGTTGCAAAGGCCGTCTGCGACAACGAACAGAAGCTGCTGGATGCCAACCGGGCGAGCTATTACACGAAGAGCAGCGTGCTGGAGGAGCGCACCAAGCAGAAGCTCAACGAGCTCAGTGAGGCGCATGCCAATATTGCCCGTCTCCAGGAAAACATTGCAGGCGCCGAAAGGCAACGCGACCTCGTGGAGCCGCTGGCCAAGAAGAAGCTCGTCGCCGAAACCGAGCTGCTCAGCATCCAGCGCGAACTCGCCGACCAGCAGGGCCAGTTGAAGGTCTATGAGGAGAGCGTCGAACGGCTCAAGGCCGCCGTTGAAGAGGCGAAGCTTTTGACCAAGGACGCTTCGATCGAACTCCAGCAGCAGGCGCTTGCCGAAAAGGCACAGACGCTCGCCGAGCTTTCGGTCGTCGAGGAGACCATCCGCGGCGCGACCGACCGGGTCAAGCGCACCGACATCCGCTCGCCCGTCGACGGCATCGTCAACACGCTCGACATCAACACCATCGGCGCCTATGTCGATCCGGGCAGCGTGATTGCTGGCGTCGTTCCGACGGCGGATACGCTGCTCATCGAGGCCCGGATCTCGCCGCGCGACGTTGCTTTCGTCCGGCGTGGCCAGAAGGCGGTGGTCAAGGTCACGGCCTATGACTTCTCGATCTTCGGTGGCCTCGAGGGGGAGGTCGCCAATATTTCCGCCGACAGTCTGGTCGAGAAGGAAAAGGGTGAAACCTATTATCTCGTCCAGGTGAAGACCGACCGTTCCGACCTGGTGCGCAACGGCAAGTCCTATCCGATCATGCCAGGCATGGTCGCCTCCGTCGAGATCATGACGGGCCGCAAGACCATCCTCAGCTATCTCCTCAAGCCGATCAACAGGGCGCGCGCCGAAGCGCTGACGGAGCGCTGAGATGGCCACGGACGAAGTTGTCCCGACACTTGAGATGCCGCCGGTCTCGCAGGCCATTGAGCTCAATGATCGTCTGCCGACAATCGATGCTTCTGACATCGAACCGCATTTCCGTGCTGTTGCCGCGCGGGCGGGTGAACGGCGTGGCATCCGCCTTGAACGCATCTATTGGGAAGGGCTTCGCCGCATCTCGACCGAGTCCGGGATGACGACCGCGGACATCGTGCAGCGCGCGGCGACGCAGGTTCCGGAATCGGCGAACCTCGCCTCGCTTCTGCGCGTCATCAGCTTCAAGTGGGCGCTGCGTCGGCTGACGCAGCTGGAGGAGAAGACCTCGCTCAACAACCTCAATGCGATCGTCCAGGCATCGCCAGCTCCGACCATCGTGATGACGCGCGAGCGCAAGATCCTGCTGTTCAACGATCCGTTCCTGTCGATGCTGCGCAACCGCTTCTCGCTCGGTGAAGTGCAGCAGCTGGCGCGCGGCCTGAAATTCCTGATCGATACCCATGTCGACGAGGCGCTGGACACTTTCGAGCGAAACCAGGGCACCATCATCAAGACCAGCTTCACGGTCAGCCTGAACCTGCAGTCCATGCGCGGCAAGATCAACATCGCGCCGGCGCCGAGCCACGAGAAGTCTATGCTGATCGGCTACGTCTCAGGCTTCTGATCTGCGCCGCAATCAGTTCACGTGAATGACTCAGGTAACGAAAAACGGCCCGCATGACATGCGAACCGCTATCCGCCCGGACACTGTGGTGACTGGCCGGAGGGACAATTCCGGCCAGTTCACGCATGCCTCAGAGAAGGGGACCTTCGCCCGGCGCGATCTTGTCGATCGGTGTGGCTGCCCCTGCAACCAGCTTGCGGCTTGCGACACGCTGGCCGTGGAAGAAGCCACGACCATCGACGATCGAGTAGAGGGGCAGATAGTCGGGAAGCTTGGCGTCGGCCAGGACTTCGTCCCGCATGTTGTCGAGGATGTAGTAGGTGTCGCCGACGGAGACCGAGAGGACTGCGTGGTAGAACTCGCGGCGCTGGTCGTAGAGGATGACGAGTGCCATATCGTCCAGGCTGGTGCCTGCGGCGTGAAGTGCTGCCATCTTCAGGATGGCGAAGTCTTCGCAGTCGCCAGCCTGGCGGGCGATCGTCTCGCTCGGCTTGGCCCAGCGATCGGCGGTCCTGTAGAGATCCTTGTCGCGGCGGTACTGGATCGACCGGTTCACGGTGGCGTTGATCGCGTTCAGCCGATCACGGATGGACGACTGGGCCGTTCGGGAGAAGGACGCCTTGATCGCATTCGCGGCGGCATTGCAGGCGCTGGCCTTGCAATCGAAGGCTTCGCCACCGGCCATCTCGTCGAGCGAGGGGGCGAACTTCTTCAGGGCGCCAAGGCGCTTCATCGGGAAGGCAACGGTGTCGAAGACGGCGCCGGAGGTCGTGGATGCTTTCACGGAAGGCTTCCGTGCCGGTGCGATGGCTGCGGTCTCCACAGGCCGCGTCGCTGGAACGGCCATGATCGGCCTGTCCGAGATCGAGCCGGTCTGGATGCTGGCATCAGGCCCCGTCGCCACAGGAACCGGCCCCGCCGGCAACAGTGCGGTGAGGACCGCGGCCACCGAGCGGAACGACGGTGTCACGATATTGGACAGGATGATGTAGGGCGCGTTATTAGTATTATTTAGTTCAAATCCAATGTAACTTTCGAAGCTTGATGCATTTGCAGCGGTTGTTCCGAAAAATACCGCTGTCGCAGAGGCTAATCCAAGAACTGCCTTTTTTATTGTTTTTCTCATGGCGCTCACGTTCTCCATTGATTGGATGAACGGTACGCGATTGCCATAAATATAGCGTATTTATACGTAGATAATCATGAATAAATGTAATTCCTAAATTTGGAAAAGATGTTGAAAGAAATTTTTAATCCTCTAACAATCGAGGATGCCGTGGCGCGTGGCGGTCACATTACGGTCGGGCGGCGGTCTTCCTGTTTGGTCGCGGCGCCGTGCGGAAGGAATTGTGCAGGTGGTCGGCGGTGGGTCGGGCTACTAGCGGAGGGAGGCGTGGCTTTGCCATGGCCAATGCGTTGCAGAGAATTGGGGGCGATCGCATGCAGTTGATAAACGGAATTTCGAAGCGGGCGGACAATGCTGCCGCGCAGGTCACCCGTGGTCTTTCGCTGGTGGGTATCGCCGTGCTGCTCGCTGCATGCCAGTCGGGTGTCGATGGGCTTAGCGAAGGCGTCAGCAAGAACGACGTGAAGGCGCCGCCGTCGACCGCCATCGAGGAAAGCTTTGGCGAAAAGGGTGCCGAAATCACCCTGCTGCTGCCGAAGGGCGGACAAGGTTATTACGAGGGCGAGGCGCGCGACGTGCGCGACGGTGCTGCCCTCGGTGTAGCGGAGCTCGGCGGCGATCTGGTTCGGGTGAAGGTGTCGGACATTTCCGGTGGATCCGCGGCTGCGACGAAGGAGATCCAGGCGGCCAAGGCCCGCGGCTCGATCCTGCTGGTCAGTTATGCGCCGCAGGATGTGACGACCGCGATGGGCGCCATCCCGGCGGACCAGCGTCCGATGCTTGTCAACGTGGGCCGCAAGGCGCCGGTATCCGGTGGCAAGGCCTACAACTTCGTCACCGAGGAACTCGACAGCGTCGTCGAGGGTATCAAGATCGCCGCCGTCAGCGGTCAGAAGAAGTTTGCGGTTTTCGTCCAGCAGGACTATCCGACCAGCTTCGATACGGCGGTGTCGTCCGCCGTGCGTAGCGTCGGTGGAACGGTGACGGGTGTGGTGCGCTACAACGGCTCCGGCAGCGGTGTCAGCGACACCGTCGCCAAGGCGCAAGGGCTGGTGCAATCTTCCGACACGTCGCTGATCCTCGGCAACACGGTTGCGGTCCTTCCGCTGCTGTCCGCCATCAAGGCGTCCGCCGGGGGCAGGCCGATGGCCTTCGTCGGTGCGAGCGGCTGGCCCGAGGCGACCTATACGAGCCCGGCTGCCGCCGGCGTGCTGATCGTTTCAGTAGACCGGGGGAATCGTGCGCTGATCGCGGAGCGTTACAATCGCCGCTTCGGTCGTCCGCTGTCGCTTTCCGCCGCCTATGGCTACGACATCGTCGCGCTGGCGGCCGGCATCGTGCGCAGCAAGGGTGCGACGGGGCTCACGCCGGAACTCCTGACCCGGAAGGCCGGGTTTACCGGCGTGACGGGCCTCTTCCGGTTGACCCCGGCCGGCAATGTCGAGCGCAAGCTGACGCCCTACAGCATCGGCAATGGCAAGCTCAATCCGCTGGCGGATGCCGCCAAGGCTTTTTGAGCCGGATTGAAGGCGCGTCCTGTCCCGGGCCGGGTTTCCGTCCCCGGGGTTCAGGCTGCTGCTGACAGGTGCTCGTGCACGGCGAGCCAGCGATCGTTGGCCTGGCGCGCGAAGACGATCGTCTCGCGCTCGCGGTTGGTCATTGCCTCGCCGCCAATCGACAGATCGGTTTCGACCGCATGGGTGAAGATCGCGACATTGCCGAAGATCTGGACATTGCGGCCGGTCGAGCGGCAGGCGCGGACTGCAAAGCCGTCACGCGTTTCCCAGAGTGCCCATTCCGCCTCGTATTCCCCACGGTTCGCGAGCGTGCGATCGAGGTTGTAGAAGATGAAGGTCGCTTCCGGCGAGAAGGCGTCGAAATAGGCTTTGGTGTCGTGGCGTCCGAAGGCGGCGACGAGGGCATCGGCGGCCGCGAGGACGGCGGTTCTGGCATCGGTCATTTGTATCTCGTTTCCAGGTGTGTTCAGACGGCTTTCACGCTGCTGATCAGCGCCGCCAACGGGCGATGCTGCTCTGCTACGCGGGCCTTCAGCTCCTCGAGCGGCATGGCGTCGACCTTGCAGAACTCGATGAACATCATGTTGAGGTTGTTGAAGAAGACCTCGCCGATGGCGCGTGCATCGACGCCGGCGATCACCACGCCGCGGCGCTGCAAGGTTTCGACGAGCTGGACGACCTGGGCGCAAAGGCGCTGGTCGAGTTCCGTATAGCGCTTCGACAGTGGCGTTTCCGGCTGCTGGATCGACGACGCCATCGCGGTGCGCCACATCTCCTTGCTGAGATAGACCAGCGAGTGATCATAGTACTGCTCGATCAGTGCGCGTAATGCTTCCTCGACGTTAAGAGGCGGATTGGCGACGATGCTCTCGCCCGCTTCCAGCACTTCGGTCACTTCCATGGAAACGGTGGCGACGAGCACGTCGCCCTTGTTCTGATAGTAGTTGTAGAGCGTCCCGACCGAGACTTCAGCCATCTCGGCGATGTCTTCGATGCGGGCGGCGTCATAGCCCTGTTCGCGGAATAGGGTGGTCGCGGCTTCCAGGATCCGGCGGTTCCTGTCGGCCTTCTGTCGGGCGCGCAATCCGGTCATGGCAAGCTCCGTTGAATCTCCTCAAAATTGAGATTGACTTAAAAAATGAATTCATTCAATCTTTTTCTCAAGGCGCCGATACGAGCGCCATTTTGATCAACGCGAGGGCTCGACGGGGGTCTTCGGCAAGAGGGAAACAAATATGGAAAAGACCGTTCTGGGCGGATACGGCCGCCGCATGCTTCTCGCAACCGTTGCCGTTTGCGCCTTCTCCACCAATGCTTCCGCGCAGGAAGAACTCAACGCACTCGTCTGGTGCGACCATACCGATCCGGCACTGATCGAACCCTTCGAGAAGGCCAACAATGTTAAGGTCAACCTCAAGGAATACGAGGGCACAGGCGCCGGCCTCTCGATAGTCGAACAGTCGCGTCCCGGCGACTGGGATGTCTTCGTGATCGACGGTGTCGATGTTCCGCGCGCGGTCGAGATGGACCTGCTCGCCGAGATCCCGGCCGACAAGCTGCCGACCGCCGACATCTTCCCCGAAGTCCGTATGGAAGCGAACAACACCAAGGACGGCAAGATCTACGCCGTTACCGAGAAGTTCGGCTACAATACGATTTCCTATGACAAGACCAAGGTCGATCCGAAGGATCTGGAAGACCTGTCGATCTTCTGGTCCGACAAGTACAAAGGCCGCATCGCGCTCTACGATTATTACCTGCCGATGATCGGCCTCACGGGCCTCGGCATCGGCAAGAAGACCGCCGATCTTACCGCCGAAGACCTGCCGGCGATCAAGGAGAAGCTGTTCGAGATGAAGAAGGTCGCCCGTCAGGTGAGCGACGTGGTCGCCTCGCAGACCGCGCTGGTCAGCGGCGAAGTCGACATCATCCTCGGCGGCGGCGAATGGGTGACGGCGGGCCTCACCACGGAGAAGCCGAACCTCGACTGGACCGTGCCGAAGCAGGGCGCGCTGCGCTGGGCGCAGTCGATCGGCGTGTTCAAGGATTCGACCAAGCAGGACCTCGCGGTCAAGTTCGTGCAGTATATCCTGAGCCCCGAAGGCCAGTCGAAGCTCGCGACGTCCTCCTGTTATTGGGGCATGCCGGCCAATGCCAAGGCAGGCGAGAAGCTCACCGACCAGCAGAAGACGGCACTTCGCTGGGACAAGCAGCCGGAATACCTGAAGAACACCCAGCTCTATCCGGTCGTCGATGCGGATCTCGATGCCGCAATGCAGGATGTCTGGACGGAAATGCTGCAGCAGTAAGCGGCCGTGGGCGTGGATCCTCGGGTCGAGCCCGAGGATCCACGGACTGGCAGGCAAGCCCCTTGGTGCTCCTACCCTGTAGCGGATGCCACGAAGGTCCGGGCCTGCGAGGTCGGGGGAGGGGTCGACCAGCCTATGCGATCGTCTGCTGTACCCGGCCACACTTACGGCGGCCGTTGTCTTGAAACACCAGCTTTCAGCGTGAACGGAGTGTCATGCCCATGACGACCACCCCGCTTGAACGGGCGGAACGCCGCAAGGCCTGGGGATTTGCGCTGCCGGCGCTGGCCTTTACCATCGCCTTCTTCCTCGTTCCCTTTCTCTACATGGCCGCGATCAGCTTCTGGAAGCGCGAGGGGCGCGAGATCGTGGCGAGCTGGACGCTCGACAACTACGTCGCATTCTTCGGCAAGCCGCATCTCCTGAAAGCCCTGTTCAACTCGCTGGAGGTGACGGCCATCGTCACCGTCATCTCGATCCTGCTCGCCTATCCGCTCGCCTGGATCATTGCTGAGCGCGTGCCGCGGCGCTGGCAGCGTTTCGCGCTGATCATGGCGATCCTGCCGTTCTGGACCTCCTATGTGGTGCGTTCCTACTCCTGGCTGCTCGTTCTTTCCGGCGGCGGCGTTGTCAATCAGGCGCTGATGTGGACCGGTCTCATTGCCGAACCGCTCGAGCTTTCGGCAAACCGCGTCGGCACGGTGATCGGCTTCGTGCATTTCTTCGTCATGCTGCTGACGCTGACAATCTATGCCAATCTCGTGCAGCTCTCGCCCAACTACCGTCGCGCGGCGGCCGATCTCGGGGCAAACGGCTTCCAGACCTTCTGGCACGTCATCCTGCCGCTGACGCTGCCCGGCATCATGGTCGGCGCCTTCCTGACCTTCGTCCTGTGCATCGGCGACTACATCACGCCGCAGATTCTCGGCGGCAACAACGAGCTCGTCCTGCCGCAGGTCATTATGCTGCAGCTTGGCCGCCGCGCAGATTTCCCGATGGCCGCCGCCCTCTCGCTGGTGCTGATGGTGGTGGTGACGATCGCCTATCTGGCCTCAGCGCGCTGGCTGAAGATGGAGAGGACTTGACCATGCGGCACATCAACACCGCGCTTTCTGCCCTTTATGCGAGCGCGCTCTACCTCTTCATCTTCCTGCCGGTCGCGGTCCTCGTGCTCTTCTCCTTCCAGGACGGCACACTGCCGGTGCCGCCGCTGCATGGGCTGACGCTGCGCTGGTACGGCGAGATCTTCGCCGACGCCAAGCTGATGTCGGCGCTTGGAAACTCGCTGATCGTCGCCATTGTCTCGTCGGCGGTTGCCTGCGTCATCGGCTTCCTCGCGGCCTATGCGTTTGCCCGCTACACGCTTCCGGGTTCCGGCCTTCAGCGCGCGCTGATCGTCGCGCCGATGACGGTCAGTACCCTGATCATCGGGCTCGGCCTGCTGTCCGTGTTCAGCCGCCTCAACATCACGCTGTCGCTGTGGACGGTAGGGATCGGCCATGTGGTCATCAATCTTCCGCTCTGCTTTGCCATCATCTACGCCTCGATGGGTGGGCATCAGGTGAATATCGAGCGGGCGGCGCGCGACCTCGGTGCGAAGGACTGGCAGGTCATGGTGCTCGTCACGGCGCCGATGCTGATGCCGTCGATCCTCGCGGCCTTCTTCCTGTCGGTGACCTTCAGCTGGGACGAGTTCATCGTCGCCTTCCTCTTGTCGCGCTTCGACGTAACGCTGCCGGTCGAGATCTGGAGCATGCTGCGCTCCGGCCTCGATCCGAAGACCAATGCGATCGGCAGCGTCGTTTTCCTCATCTCGGTCGCGTTCCTCATCGTCATGGAACTCGCCGTCTTCAGAAAATCCGGGAAATCCTCATGACCGCCGACGTCTCGATCAGAAACGCCACGAAAGTCTTCGGCGCATTCCGCGCGCTGGACAATGTCTCGCTCGACATCGCCGCCGGCGAGTTCATCGTGCTGCTTGGGCCTTCCGGCTGCGGCAAGACGACGCTGCTGTCGATCCTCGGCGGCTTTCTCGAGCCGACCTCGGGAACGATCGCGATCGGTGGCAAGGACATGACGCATGTCGCGCCAGCCAAGCGGCCGACCACCACCATGTTCCAGGACTATGCGCTCTTCCCGCACATGAAGCTCTCTGACAATGTCGGTTTCGGCCTGCGCATGCGAGGCGTGGCGAAGGCCGAGCGGGACGAGAAGGCGCTCTCCTTCCTCGATCTCGTCGGGCTCAAGGCCTCCGCCTCGAAGAAGCCGCATGAGCTTTCCGGCGGCCAGCGCCAGCGTGTAGCCCTGGCGCGCGCGCTGGCCGTCGATCCCGATGTGCTGCTGCTCGACGAGCCCCTCGGCGCGCTGGACCTCAAGCTGCGCCGACAGATGCAGGACGAGCTGAAGGCGATCCAGAAGCGCGTCGGCACCACCTTCATCCACGTCACCCACGACCAGGAAGAGGCGATGGCGATCGCCGACCGGATCGTGGTGATGAATCACGGGCGCATCGAGGATGTCGGCGCACCGTCCGATATCTACATGCGGCCGCGCTCGCTGTTTGCCGCGGGCTTCATGGGCGAGGCGAACTTCCTGCCCGGCCGCGTGACCGGAATTACCGCCGGCGAAGCGCGGATTGAGACGGCGCTAGGCCGCGCGGTTATTCCCGTCGCAGCCTTTACCGGCGGCATGCCCTCGGCGGACAACAAGGTGACGCTGTGCATTCGCCCCGAGCATTTCCGGTCTGCGGGGGAGGACGGTGCGACGGTCGCGCTCGGCCGCGCGCGGATCACCGACAGCGCCTTCTTCGGCGCGCACCACCGATGCCACCTTCAGCCCGAGGGTGGCGCCGACGTGGTCATCACTGCCCATCTGCCGCAGACCGCCCATCCGCGGCCGGGCGACGAACTGGAACTTGCGGTCAAGGCGGATACCATCGTAGCCCTGGTCGAAGGCCAGGAGACAAGATCATGAAACCGCGCATGCGCCCCGAAGACTGGTACAGCGTTCGCCGTCTCGACGACGACGTGACCTATATCTGCGAACCGCATATCCAGGAATTCTACCGCTGCAACATCTGGCATGTGCGCGGCCGCGACCGCGACATGCTGGTCGACAGCGGCATGGGCGTGGTGTCGCTTCGCGAATGGGTGCCGCTCGTTACCGAGCGCGAGTTGATCGCGGTGGCGAGCCACACCCATTTCGACCATATCGGCTGCCATCACGAGTTCGAATGCCGTGCCGTGCATTCGGCCGAGGCGGACCTCCTCGCCAACCCTACCCGCGAGAATACGCTGGCCGATCCTTACGTGACCGACGAGATCTTCGACGCGCTGCCTCCCGAGCCCTATTGCTCGAAATGTTATGCGGTGAAGCGGGCGCCGGCGACCCGCATTCTCGAAGACGGCGACGTCATCGATCTCGGCGATCGGCACTTCGAGGTGATCCATACGCCGGGGCATTCTCCGGGCGGCATCGCGCTCTATGAAAAAGCGACCGAAATCCTCTTCTCCGGCGACATCCTCTATGACGGGCCGCTGATCGAGGACACCTATCATTCCAACGCCGCCGACTATCTCGCCTCGATGGAGCGCCTGCTGACGCTTCCGGTGCGGCTGGTGCATGGCGGCCATTTTCCAAGCTTCAGCGGCGAGCGTTACCGGGAGCTGATTTCCGGCTGGCTCGACGCCAAACACAAGACAATCTGAGGGGAGTGAAGCATGCTCGACAAGCGCAAGTTCTACATCAACGGCGAATGGGTCGATCCGATCGCGCCAAGCGACCTCGAGGTCATCAACCCGGCGACCGAACAGGTGATTGCCGTCATTTCGATGGGGACTGCCGCCGATATCGACCGCGCCGTCGCTGCCGCCAAGAACGCGTTCAGGACCTACAGCCGCACCAGTCTCGACGAGCGCATCGCGCTGCTCGAAAAGCTGCTCGCCATCTACAAGCGCCGCTATGACGAGATGGCGCGCACCATCACGCTCGAACTTGGCGCACCGATCACCATGAGCACCGAACAGCAGGCGCATGTCGGCGTCGGGCATCTCAAGGGGTTCATCGAGGCCCTGAAGCGCATCAAGATGCGTGAGGAGTTGCCGAACGGTGACATCGTGCTCCGCGAGCCGATCGGCGTCTGCGGCCTCATCACTCCGTGGAATTGGCCGATCAACCAGATCGCCCTCAAGGTCATTCCGGCGCTCGCGACGGGCTCGACCTGCGTGCTCAAGCCCTCGGAGTTCACCCCGCTCAACGCCCTTCTTTATGCCGAGATGGTGCATGAGGCCGGTTTCCCGGCCGGCACCTTCAATCTGGTCAATGGCGACGGCCCGAATGTCGGTGCCGCCCTGTCGAAGCACAAGGACGTCGACATGATGTCGTTCACCGGCTCGACCCGGGCCGGCACCGCCGTCAGCAAGGATGCGGCCGACACCGTCAAGCGCGTCACGCTCGAACTCGGCGGCAAGTCGCCCAACATCGTCTTCGAGGATGCCGATCTCGAGGAACGCGTCACCGGAAGCGTGCTCGAATGCTTCAACAATTCCGGCCAGTCCTGCGATGCGCCGACGCGGCTTCTGGTACAGCGTTCGGTGTACGGGCAGGCCTTGGAGATCGCCCGCCGCGTGGGCGGGGAGGCCAAGGTCGGCAACCCGCAAGAAGCGGGCGAGCATATCGGGCCGCTCGTCAGCGACATTCAGTATGGTCGCGTGCAGGCGCTGATCGAGGCCGGTATCGCCGAAGGCGCCGAGCTTCTTGTCGGCGGTCCCGGCAAGCCGGAAGGTTTCGAGACCGGCTACTACGTCAAGCCGACGATCTTTGCCGGGGTCAACAACCAGATGCGGATCGCCCGAGAAGAGGTCTTCGGGCCGGTGCTCGTCATCATCCCCTTCGACACCGAGGAGGAGGCGATCGAGATCGCCAACGACACGAACTACGGCCTCGCCGCCTACATCCAGAGCGGCGACCTTGATCGGGCCGAGCGCGTCGCCGGCCGTCTGCGGGCCGGCATGGTGCATATCAACGGTGCGCCGCACCGCTACGGCAGCCCGTTCGGCGGTTACAAGCAGTCCGGCATTGGCCGCGAGGGTGGAATCTTCGGGCTCGAGGATTTCCTCGAAGTGAAGACCGTCCACCGGCCGCGTGCAGATTGAGAGTGTTGTAAGATGATCCCCAAGACCATGAAGGCCGCGGTGGCCGAAGCTCCCGGCGCTCCGCTCGTCATCCGCGATCTGCCGGTTCCCCAGCCGGGTCGCGGCCAGTTCCTGGTGAAGCTCGAAAGCTGTGGTGTGTGCCATTCCGACCTGCACCTGCGCAACGGCGACGAGGGCCTGCCGGACGAGATGTATCCGCTCGTTTTCGGCCATGAGGGCATCGGCCGGATCGTGGCGGTCGGCGAGGGTACGGAGACGACGCTTTCGCTCGGCGACCGCGTCGGCCTGCCGTGGCTCTATGATACCTGTCTCGATTGCAGCCCGTGCCTAACCGGGGCGGAAACCTTCTGCACGCATCAGCATGCCCGCGGCATTCACTATCATGGCGCTTTCGCGGAATATGCGATCCTCGAATCCCGCTTTGCCTGCACCATCCCCGATGCAATCGATCCGGTACAGGGCGCGCCGCTGCTCTGCGCCGGCCTGACCGCGTGGAGCGCGCTGCGCAAGACGCAGCTTCGGCCCGGCAAGACCGTGATGGTCATCGGCTGCGGCGGGCTCGGGCAATATGCGATCATGATCGCCAAGGCGCATGGCGCGACGGTGGTCGCCGTCGACCGCGATCCGGCCAAGCTCGACGAAGCGCGTGCGCGCGGCGCCGATCATCTGGTCGAGGCCGGTCCAGATGCCGGGACGAAGGTCAAGGAACTCGGCGGTGCTGATATCGCGGTCAATTTCGCGCCGACGCCAGCCGTGTGGAAGACCATCGAACAGGCGGTCAACCCGATGAGCGACATCATCGCCATCGCGCTCGTCCACGATCCGGTGCCGCTTTCGATGATGTGGCTGATCGACGGCGGTCACCGCGTCTTCGGTTCGTCGGTCGGTTCGCGGCAGGACCTGCGCGATTTCCTCGCATTCGCGGCGCGGACGAAGCTGGACATCGACATCGAGACGATCCCGCTGGCCGGTGTCAACGTGGCTCTCGACCAGTTGCAGGCCGGCAAGGTCGCCGGCCGTGTCTGCATCGACTTCTCGCTCTAGCTTCGTCGGCTCTTCGCAGCAGGCCCGGGGACATCCCCGGGCGCTTACTTCCACCTGATGTGTCGTTGCGTCGACCCCGGTCAATTTCGGGGGTGACGTGTGCGCGCAGATCTGCAACGTCTGTCCCCATCCGGACATCTGCAGGGAGGAGATTGCGGTGGCATTGGACGATCCGAGGGCTCAAACCGTCATTCTGGGATATGCGCGGACGCCGATGGGCGCCATGCTGGGCGCGTTGAAGGACGTCGCTGCGCCGCAGCTCGGCGCCGTCGCGATCACGGCCGCTCTTGCACGCGCCGGGGTCTCCGGCGAGTATGTCGATCGCGTGCTGATGGGATGCGTCCTGACCGCCGGCCTCGGTCAGGCGCCGGCACGGCAGGCGGCGCTCGCAGGCGGACTGCTGGATACCGTTCCCTCCACCACCATCGGCAAGGTCTGTGGCTCGGGGATGGAGGCGATGATCCTCGGTCACTCGGCAATCGGCTCCGGCCTTGCCAATGTCGTGGTGGCCGGCGGCATGGAGAGCATGAGCCGGGCGCCCTATCTGCTGCCCGACCAGCGGGCGGGGGCCAGGCTCGGCCACAAGTCGGTCGTCGACTCCATGTTCCATGACGGACTGGAAGACGCCTATGACGTGGGCCGCCTGATGGGCAGCTTCGGCGACGAGATTGCTGCCGAATACGGGTTTTCGCGGGAAGAACAGGACGCCTTTGCCGTCGAGAGCCTGAGGCGGGCCAAGGCGGCGCAGGCGGAAGGTCGTTTCGATCGCGAGATCGCGTCCGTCACCGTTCCGGGCCGTTCGCCGACCGTCGTTGACCACGACGAACAACCGGGCCGGTCAAACGCCGAGAATATCCCCACGCTTCGCCCCGCGTTCTCGCCGAATGGTACGGTGACGGCCGCGAATGCCAGCTCGATCTCCGACGGCGCGGCGGCGCTGGTGCTGGCGGATCTTGCCCATGCGGAACGTCACGGACTTAAGCCGATCGCGCGGATCGCCGGGGTCGCCGGCCATGCGGGCAAGCCTTCCGATTTTCCCAAGGCGCCAGTTCCCGCCATCAGCAGCCTGCTCGACCGCCTCGGCTGGTCGGTCGGCGATGTCGATCTCTTCGAGGTCAACGAGGCCTTTGCCATGGTCGTGATGATCGCCATGCGAGACCTCGGCATCCCGCACGAAAAGCTCAACGTCAACGGCGGCGCCTGCGCACTCGGACATCCGATCGGGGCGAGCGGCGCGCGGATCGTCGTGACCTTGCTTGCGGCACTCGAAGCGCGCGGGCTGAAACGCGGGGTGGCGAGCCTCTGCATCGGCGGCGGCGAGGCGACTGCGATCGCGGTCGAGCTGGTCTAGGGTCATACCTCAATCAGGACAGGTGTTCCGACCCTAGAGTGACGCGTCGACGATCGCGGCGAGTTCGGCGCGGTGGCGCATCATCGCCTTCAGGGCCTCGTAGTCCCGGGCGTAATGCCTGACGGATGCCGGGTCGGGGTGGGTCACGCCAAGGCCGATGGGCATCGCCCTGTAGGCCGAGGCCATGTCGTCGAAGAAACCGGCCGCGACGGCGGCGTGAAGCGCGGTGCCGAAGAGCACCGGGTCCTGGTTGGTCGGCGTGCGGATGCTGCATCCGGTGACGTCGGCATAGAGCTGCGGGATCAGCGGATGATGGGAAAAACCGCCGGCGAGCGACAGCACGCGGATACCGTCCGCCCCGGTCGGCATGTGGCCGATGATGTGGCGGATGCTGCAGGCGAGCGCCACGCAGGTGCGCCAGTAGAGACGGCAAAGACCTTCGAAGCTGCGATCGAGGGTAAGCCCGACGATCCCGCCGGTCAGGTCGGGATCAGTGGTTGGCGAGCGGGTGCCGTGAAAATCCGGCAGGACCTGGATCGGCAGTCCGTAACCCAGACCGTGTTCGGCGATGTTGTTGCGGATGTGGTCGAGGATTTCGGTGTGTCGGGCCTGGCCGGGCTCTCCACCCGCCGGATGGATACGAAGCATATGGTCGAGCAGGGCGCCGGACGCGGACTGTCCGGCCTCTGTCAGCCAGAGGCCCGGTACCGCGACGTCGCGAAAGGCGCCCCAGCATCCTGATCCCTGGACGGGTTCTTCCGTCAACTGGACGACGCAGCTCGATGTCCCGGCGATGAGCGCGGCATGGGCCGTCGGCCCGTGATCGCCAAGCCCGACGGAGGCGCCGAACAGCGCGATCGTTCCCGCATAGGCGTCGATGAGCCCTGGTGCGACAAGGCAGTCCGTGGTCAGGCCTAGCGCTAAGGCCGCGTCCTGCGAGAGGCGGGAGACGGGTCGGTCGGGCGAAAGCGTTGTTTCCGGAAGGTCGGCGCGGTCGGCAAGATCGTCGAGGCCGACGCGATCATAAAAGGCGTCGGGCCTCTCGCCGCGCGCAGTTGGACCGTATCCCCATTTCGAAACCAGCGGAGAATGCGAGCGTGCGTTCGATCCGGTGGCGCGCCAGGTGAGAAAGTCGCAGAGATCGTAGATTGCGCCGGCCTTCGCCCAGGTGTCCGGAAGGTTTTCCTTCAGCCAGAGAAGCTTCGGCACTTGCATCTCGGCGGAAAGCCGTCCGCCATAGCGATCGAGCAACGGGTCGCCGGTCGCGCTGCAGAACTCGGCCTGGTCAACGGCACGGTGATCCATCCAGAGGATGGTGTCGAGGTTCTGTCGTCCGGTCGAGGAAACCGTCAGCGGGTTGCCGGCACGGTCGCGGACCACCAGCGAACAGGTTGCGTCGAAGCCGAGAGCGCCGACGTCAGAGGGCGAGAGGCCGGCCGCTGTGACGACGGCACGCACTGAACGGCAGACTGCTGTCCAGATTTCCTCGCTGTCCTGTTCGAAATGCCGCTCCCGCGGTTGATGCAGGGAAATGGGGGTAACGTGACGCGCCAACTGGGCGCCCTTGAGATCGAACAGGCCTGCCCGCGCACTGCCGGTACCGACGTCCACCGCAACGAGGTAGTCATGCATCAGGATTGTCTTTCGGTCTCCTCACAGGGACGACAAATTGGAGCAAATCCGCCATCGCGTCAAACCGTGCGTCGGGGGCGAGTTGGTCCAGAGCGGCGCGATATTCCGCAAAGCCGGTATGGGATCCTCCGGTAAAGGCGATGACCCGCATGCCGGCAGCGCGCGCGGCCTCGATGCCGGCCGGGCTGTCCTCGATGACAAGGCAGTCTTGCGGCACGTAGCCCATCGTGCGCGCCGCATGAAGGAAGAGATCCGGTGCGGGTTTGCCTCGCGAAACCATGGTGGCGCTGAAGATATGCGGCGCGAAACGGTCGAGCAGGCCGGTTGCACGCAGGCAGAGTTCGACGCGCTCCTTCTGGCTCGACGATGCGACGCACCAGGCAATTCCGGCCGCCGCAAAGCCGGCGAGAAGGTCGGGAATGCCCGCGATCGCCCGAAGGTCGCTGCGGAATCGGGCGTAGAGCACATCCCGCATCCGGCTGAGGAAGGCCTCGTCGATCTCGAGATCGAATTCGTCGCGAACCTGCTCGCGCACGGAGGCGAGGCTGCGCCCGAGAAAACGCTGGGCGACGCCGGCGGCGTCGATGCTGATGCCGGCGGCGTCGAGAAACTCGGCGAGCACGGCGAGCGCGATCGGCTCGCTGTCGACGAGGACCCCGTCACAGTCGAAGATCACCAGCCGTGTGGTCGCGGGCTCCATCGGTACTCAGCCGGCAAGCCCGCCGTCGACATAGCGCTGCAGCGTCGCGGCGGTACCGTTGCTGCGCAGGCTTTCGAGGGCGCGGGTGAAGCGGGAGACGAAGCGGGGATCCGATCCGGTCGCGCCGAAGATGTCGCCAAGGGCGAGAAAGGCGGCCGGATCGGCGCGCGAGGCGAGGGCAGCCTTTTGCAGCCGCTCGGCGCTGGCGTCGTTGAAGACGATCGCCTTGCCGCTGTCGGACGTTCCTTCGAAGTAGCGGCACCAGAGCGCTGAAACGAGTGCGAGGCCGGTGACGTCGAGGCCCTTGGCGAGGCGATCGGCCGTCGATGGCAGGATGAATTTCGGCTGACGGTTGGAGCCGTCCTGGGCCAGACGCGGAATGGTGTCGCCGATCTTCGGATTGGAGAAACGGCTTTCGATCAGTCTGGCATAATCCTCGAGACTGGTGTTCGGCACGGGCGGAACGATGGGGATGATCTCCTCGTATGTCAGCTTGGCGAGGAAGGCGCGGATCAGCGGGTTCTCCATGGCCTCATGGACGAAGTGGATGTCCATCAGCGCCGCCGGATAGGCGATTGCCGCGTGGCCGCCATTCAGGATGCGCAGCTTCATCAGCTCATAGGGAGCCACGTCCGGGACGAAGGTCACACCGACATCCTCGAGTGCCGGGCGGCCGAGCGGGAACTTGTCCTCCAGCACCCATTGCTTGAACTCTTCGCAGAAGACCGGCCAGGAATCCTCGATGCCGTAGGTGTCGCGGGCGATTGCAATTTCTCGATCGCCCGTCGCAGGCGTAATGCGGTCGACCATCGCGTTCGGGAAGGCGACATTCTCGTGAATCCAATGGGCGAAGTCGGGATCGGAAAGCTTGGCGAGCCCGGTTACCGTCGCCTCGGTCACTTCGCCGTTGCCGGGAATATTGTCGCAGCACATGACCGTGAAAGGCGGTATCCCGGCCGCACGGCGGGCCTTGAGACCGGCGATGATGAGGCCGAACACGCTTTTCGGATGGGCCGGGTCACGGGAGTCGGCGACCATGGCCGGATGGGTGGGGTCGAACTTGCCGGTCGCCGGGTCGATGAAATAGCCGCCTTCGGTTATCGTCATCGAAACGATACGGATCGCCGGGTCCGCGAGGGCGGCTACGATGGCGTCGAAGTCGGGCGCGGCGAGGATGTCTGTCATCGGCCCGGTCACGGTCGCGGCGCTACGGTTGTTGTCCTGTTCGACCACGGTCGTCAGGCAGTCCTGGGCCTCGAGCTTCTCCTTCATCAGCCGGTCGCCCGGCATGACGCCGGCGCCGAGGATCGCCCAGTCGAGGTCCTTGCCCTGGTTGAAGAGCTCGTGGAGGTAGATCGCCTGGTGGGCGCGATGGAAGTTGCCGACGCCGAAATGCAGGATGCCGGCCTTCAGCTGGTCGCGGCGATAGGCCGGGACGGCTGCGGTCCTGGCGATTTCGGCAAGGTTTGCCAACGAGAGCTTGCAGGTCATTTCATAGTCCTCGAAAACGAGACGCAGGGCGGAGGCAGTGACGAGCGGTCAGCTCATCCAGTTGCCGCCATCGACATTGTAGGTTTGGGCGACGATGTAGTCGGCCTCCGGGCTGGCGAGGAAAATCGCCATGCCGGTCAGGTCTTCGGCGCGCCCCATGCGCCCGAAGGGTACGGCTTCACCGACGAGCTTCTTCTTCTCGCCAGGCTGCCGGTTCTCGTGTTGCGCGAAAAGCGCGTCGACGCCGTCCCAATGCTCGCCGTCGACGACGCCCGGCGCGATGGCGTTGACATTGATGCGATGCTTGATGAGGTCGAGGCCTGCCGACTGGGTCAGCGAGATGATCGCCGCTTTCGTCGCGCAGTAGACTGCGACCAAGGCCTCGCCGCGTCGGCCGGCCTGGCTCGCCATGTTGATGATCTTGCCGCCCTTGCCACGGGTGATCATCGATTTCGCCGCCGCCTGCAGCATGAAGAGAGAGCCTGCGACATTGATCGAGAAGAGCCGGTCGTAACTTTCGCGCGTGATCTCGACGATCGGGGCAAGGTCGAAGAGCGCGGCATTGTTGATCAGGATGTCGATCCCGCCGGTTTTCTCCTCGACCGTCCGGATCGCGGCGTCGATCGAGGCCTGGTCTGTCACGTCGAGACGCACAGGATAGGCCTTTGCGCCGATCTCCGCCGCCGTCTCGGTCGCACGCTCGAAGTTGATGTCCGCGATAGCCACCGTCGCGCCCTCGCGGGCATAGGCCTCGGCAAAGGCCCGGCCTATGCCGCGGGCCGAACCGGTGATCAGCGCCGACTTGCCTTCCAGCCTGCCGCTCATATCGCTAGCCCCTTGTCGTTGAAGCGATGGATGCGATCGGCATCCGGCGTGATGAAGACGGTGTCGCCGTGGCGGACCGGGAACTCGCCGCCGGCACGGGCGGTCACATGGCCGATGCCTTCGACGTCGACATGGAGGAAGGTGTCGGAGCCCAGATGTTCGGCGACGGCGACGCTGCCTTTCCACGTGCCGGCATCGGTCGACAGCCGCACATGCTCGGGACGAATGCCGATGGTGTGGGCGTTATGGGGGGCCGCCGTCGCGCCGGAGATCAGGTTCATCTTCGGCGAACCGATGAAGCCGGCGACGAAGATGTTGGCGGGCTTGTGGTAGAGTTCGAGCGGTGAGCCGACCTGCTCGATGCGCCCCTTGTTCAGCACGACGATCTTGTCGGCCATGGTCATGGCCTCGACCTGGTCGTGCGTGACGTAGATCGAGGTGGCGCCGAGTTGCTGGTGAAGCTGCGAAATCTCGAGCCGCATGTTGACGCGCAGCGCCGCATCGAGGTTCGACAGCGGTTCGTCGAACAGGAAGCATTCCGGCGAGCGCACGATGGCGCGGCCGATGGCGACGCGCTGGCGCTGGCCACCCGAAAGCTGGCGCGGCTTGCGTTCGAGATAGTCGGTGAGGTTGAGGATGCGTGCGGCATCGCCAACCTTGCGGTCGATCTCGGCCTTGTCGACACCCGCCATCTTGAGGGGGAAGCCGATGTTCGAGCGTACACTCATATGCGGATAGAGCGCATAGGACTGGAAGACCATGGCAAGGCCGCGCTGCGATGGCGGCTTGGCGGTTGCGTCGACGCCGTCGATCAGGATGCGGCCACCGGAGACGTCCTCGAGGCCGGCGATCAGGCGTAGCAGGGTCGACTTACCGCAGCCGGACGGGCCGACGAAGACAGCGAACTCGCCGTCGTTGATCTGAAGGTCGATCGACGGGATGACGGCTGCCTCGCCAAAGGACTTGGATACATTCTGAAGAGTGATGCTACCCATCTTGTTATTCCTTATTTGACAGCGCCGAAGGTCAGGCCGCGGACGAGTTGTTTCTGGCTGAACCAGCCGAGGATCACGATCGGTGCGATCGCCATGGTCGAGGCAGCCGAGAGCTTGGCGTAAAAGAGCCCTTCCGGACTGGAGTAGGAGGCGATGAAGGCGGTCAGCGGCGCCGCCTTGGAGGCCGTCAGGTTGAGGGTCCAGAAGGCTTCGTTCCACGACAGGATGACGTTGAGGAGAAGTGTCGAGGCAATGCCGGGAACGGCCATTGGCGTCAGGACGTAGACGATCTCCTTCATCAGCGAGGCGCCGTCCATGCGGGCCGCCTCGAGGATCTCGCCGGGGATCTCCTTGAAGTAGGTGTAGAGCATCCAGACGATGATCGGCAGGTTGATAAGGGTGAGTACGACCACCAGTCCAAATCGTGTATCCAGCAGCCCGAAATCGCGGAACACCAGGTAGATCGGGATCAGGGCGCCGACCGGTGGCATCATCTTGGTGGAGAGCATCCACATCAGGACGTCCTTGGTGCGCTTGGTCGGCGAGAACGCCATGGCCCAGGCGGCCGGGATCGCGATGAGCAGGCCGAGAAGGGTCGATCCGAACGAGATGACCACCGAGTTCATGAAGTGGCTGAAATAGTCAGAACGGCTTTCAACTTCCGCATAGTTCTCCGTCGTCCATTCGAAAAACAGGAAGGAGGGCGGTGAGGCGATCGCTTCCGCCTCGGTCTTGAAGCTCGTGAGGAACGTCCAGAGGATCGGGAAGAAGATCAGGATCCCGAGCGTCCAGGCGACGGCCGTCATGACGAGTTTGCGCTGGGTTGTGACTCTGCGGGCCATGGTCAGCTCTCCAGGTTCTTGCCGATCAGGCGGATGAGGAAGAAGGCGACGATGTTGGCGAGCACGACGGCGACGATGCCGCCGGCCGATGCGCCGCCGATGTCGAACTGCAACAAGGCCTGGGCGTAGACCAGGTAGGTGATATTGGTGCTCTGGTAGCCGGGGCCGCCATTGGTCGTGACGAGGATCTCGGCGAAGACCGACAAGAGGAAGATCGTCTCGATCAGGATGACCACCGTGATGGCGCGGGCCATGTGCGGCAGGATGATGTAGAGCAGCTTCGAGATCGCGCCGGCGCCGTCCATCTCGGCGGCTTCCTTCTGCTCTTCATCGAGCGACTGCAGCGCGGTCAGGAGGATCAGTGTCGCGAAGGGCAGCCACTGCCAGGCGACGATCAGGATGATCGACAGCAGTGGGTAGTTGGCCAGCCAGTCGATCGGCTGCAGGCCGAACAGCTTGGCGATCCAGGCGAAAAGCCCGTTGACCGGGTTCATCAGCATGTTCTTCCACACCAGCGCCGAAACCGTCGGCATGATGAAGAAGGGGGCGATCACCAGGATGCGCACGATCCCCTGGCCGAACATTGGCTGGTCGAGCAGCAGCGCGAAGGCAATGCCGCCGACCACCGTGATCAGTAGCACGCCGCCGACGAGCAGCAGGGTGTTGGTGAGGGCTGCGAAGAAGGCGGGGTCGCTGAGGAAGAAGGTGTAGTTCATCACCCCGGCGAATTCTTCCATTCCCGGCATCAGCAGGTTGTAGCGCAGGAACGAGAAATAGATGGTCATGGAGAGCGGAATGATCATCCATGCCAGCAGGAGCAGAACGGAGGGCGCCATCATCAGGCGCGCCGAGGAATGGGTGTGCGTGGTCGCCATGGTTTCGCGCCTCTCTCGAACGTGTCAGGTTGGAGAATTGGTGGGCCGCGATCGCGCGGGGGCGGAGCGCGGCCCTTGCCATGCGGTGCCACTCGGGCAGCCGCCATGGTGAGAAAAAGAATGAAGCGGGTTCGAAGGACATGTCGCCATGTCGTCCTCCCCCGCTTCAGTGGGGATGGAGGGTCGAGCCCCTCCATCCATTGGCTCGGGAGAGCTTACTTGATGTAGCCGGCCTTGGTCATTTCGCGCTCGGTCAGCTGCTGGGCGCTGGTGAGTGCCTGGTCGACGGTGACCTGACCTGCGAGCGCTGCGGAGAACTGCTGGCCGACCGCGGTGCCGAGACCCTGGAATTCCGGGATCGCCACGAACTGCACGCCGACATAAGGCACGGGCTTGACGGACGGAGCCTTCGGATCGGCCGCGTTGATCGAGTCCAGCGTCATCTTCGCGAAGGGGGCTGCCTTCTGGTATTCCGGGTTTTCATAAAGCGAGGTGCGGGTGCCCGGAGGAACGTTGGCCCAGCCTTCCTTCTTGGCAACAAGCTTCAGGTAGTCCTTGCTGGTTGCCCAGGATACGAACTTTTCGGCGGCTTCAGCCTTCTGGGTGCCGGCGGGGATCGCCAGGTTCCAGGCCCACAGCCAGTTGCCGCGCTTGCCGAGGCCGTTGTCCGGAGCCAGCGCGAAGCCGACCTTGTCGGCGACCTGGGATTCTTTCGGATTGGTGACGAAGGAAGCCGCGACGGTCGCGTCGATCCACATGCCGCACTTGCCGGTCTGGAAGAGCGCCAGGTTTTCGTTGAAGCCGTTCGAGGAGGCGCCGGGAGGGCCGGCTTCGTTCATCAGGCTGACGTAGAAGTCGAGTGTCTTCTTCCACTCCGGCTGATCGAACTGCGGCTTCCAGTTCTCGTCGAACCAGCGGGCGCCGAACGAGTTCGAGGTGGCCGTCAGGAAGGCCATGTTTTCGCCCCAGCCGGCCTTGCCGCGCAGGCAGATGCCGTACACTTCATTGGCCTTGTCGGTCATCTTGCGGGCTGCGTCCGCAATGAAGTCCCAGGTCGGCGCGTCGGGCATGGTGAGCCCGGCCTTCTCCATCAGGTCCTTGCGGTACATGACCATCGAGCTCTCGCCGTAGAACGGCGCTGCATAGAGCTTGCCGTCGGCCGTCAGGCCGGAACGGATGGCGGGTAGCAGATCGTCGACGTCGTAGTCGGCGCCGAGGTTGTCGAGCGGCAGAAGCCAGCCCTGCTTGGCCCAGATCGGAACTTCATAGGTGCCGATGGTCAGGATGTCGAACTGGCCGCCCTTGGTGGCGATATCGGTCGTCACCTTCTGGCGCAGGACGTTCTCTTCGAGCGTCACCCACTCGAGATCGATGCCGGGATTCTTCGCCTTGAAGTCATCCGTCAGCTTCTGCATCCGGATCATGTCGCCGTTGTTGACGGTCGCGATCGTGAGGGTTTCGGCCGAAGCCATGCCGGCGAGTGCGAGGGCCGAGCAGGCGCCCAGCAGCAATGTCTTGAGGTTCATATCTTCCTCCCAGAAGAAAAAATTGAGCATTTGCTTTGCTCATGGGCAATTACTCACTTCGAGGCGAAAAAATGTCAATGCCGAATCCATGCTGCGCCGCCGAAGGCGGACACCACTTCCTTGTTTTAGCGAAGAAAAATTTAAAGCTGTGGAGCCGTGTCAGCGCCTGAGGAGGTGCCGTGCCGCATCCTCATCGGTGATGAGGCCATTGATGTAGCCGCCGGTGACGGCGGCCCTGATGGCGTCGAGCTTGCGGCGGCCGCGGGCGAGGCCGATGACCACGGAGGTGTCGCGGGAAGGGATGGCGATACTTGCCACACGCTCGTTGACCGGATGGTCGAGCAGCTTGCCATCGGCGCCGAAAACCCAGCCGCAGATCTCGCCGGCCGCGCCCGCGGCCATGAGATTGTCCATTTCTTCCTGGCGCAGGAAGCCGTCGAGCAGGAGCGGTGCCTTCGCTCCCATCTCGCCGATGCCGACGAAGGTGACGTCGGAGCGCCGACCGAGTTCGATTGTCGGGGCGACCAGCGGCTGGCGGTGCAGCAGGTCGCGCTCGTCTCGGGACGAGACGATGACGGGCAGGGGCATCGGGAAATGCGGTGCCTTGACCGCATCGGCCATCGAGAAGATGACGTTGAAGTAGGCGGCCGAGCCGTCGGGGCTGATATTGCCGGTGAGCGACACGATCTTGTGTTGCGGGCATTCCATCGGCGAGAGTTGATCGACCATGGCGCGCAGGGTCCGCCCGGTGCCCATGGCGATGACCAGCGGATCCGGCTGCTTGAGCCAGCGTTCGAGTTCTGCCGCTCCCGCCTCGGCAACGCCGACGGTCGCGGAATCCGATCCCGGATCGCTCGGAACGATGTCGACCTGCTTGAGGCCGTACTTCTCCTTAACCGCCTCGGCAAGCTCGAGGCAGGCGGCGATCGGATGATCGAGCCGCACCTTGACGAGCTTTTCGGCAACCGCCAGCGATACGAGACGCTGGGCGCTCTGGCGCGAGATGCCCATGGCGACGGCAATCTCGTCCTGCGTCCGGCCGGCGACGTAGTAGAGCCAGCCGGCCCTTGCCGCATCGTCCAGCCGCGTTTGTGCTTCGCCTCGTTTCGCCATGAAGATTCCACCCGTCCTTTCCTGTCAGTGCTGCCAACTTTCCTTACGACTGTCAAATCCGCCATGAGAACCGGAGGCTTGCCCGGGGCGCCCCGGATCCCCTTTGGGCCGCCCTTTCGCGTCTCCTATCATCTTTCGGGGCTTGCCCGCTCTGCGGCCGCGCGATAGGCCGGAGATCGAGATTTTCGCATAGGTGTCCGGCGCCAGGGGGAACGTGTCCTCCGGCCGGCGGGGAAGGGAGAGGAACAGTCCATGAGCAGAAAAGTTGTCATCGCGTCCGGCGTCAGGACGGCGATCGGGGATTTCGGCGGGTCGCTGTCGGCGATCGCGCCCTGCGAACTCGCAGCGACGGTTGCCCGCGAAGCGATCGCGCGGGCCGGGATCTCGGCCGCCGAGATCGGCCAGACGGTGTTCGGCAATGTCATCCACACGGCGCCCGAGGACATGTATATCTCGCGTGTCGCGGCCATCCGCGCCGGTGTGCCGGAAACCTCGCCGGCACTGACGCTCAATCGCCTTTGCGGTTCCGGCCTCCAGGCGGTGGTCACGGCGGCGGAACAGATCATGCTCGGCAATGCCGACATCGCCCTTGCAGGCGGCGCCGAAAGCATGAGCCGTGCCGGTCATCTGCTGACCCAGGCCCGCCACGGCCAGAAGATGGGCGACACGTTGGCCGTCGACATGATGATCGGCGCTCTGACCGATCCCTTCGGCAACGGGCATATGGGGATCACCGCGGAAAACATCGCCGAGCGTGCCGGGATCGACCGGGCCGCACAGGATGCCTTCGCGCTCGAATCCCACAAGCGCGCCGCCCGGGCGATCGCCGAGGGTCGGTTTGCCGAGCAAATCCTGCCGCTCACCGTCAAGCAGGGGCGCAAGGAGGTGGTCTTCGACACCGACGAGCATGTCCGCGCCGATGTCACCGCCGAGGATCTCGGCAAGCTGCGCGCTGCCTTCCGCAAGGACGGGACCGTGACGGCCGGCAATGCCAGCGGCCTCAACGATGCGGCCGCTGCGGTCGTCCTGATGGAGGAAGGCGTTGCGGCGCAAAAGGGAACGCAGGTTCTCGCCCGCATCGTCGCCTATGGTCTGGGTGGGGTCGCACCCGAGGTGATGGGGCTGGGGCCGGTGCCGGCCGTCAAGCAGGCGCTGTCGCGTGCCGGTCTCGCCGTCGCCGACCTGGACGTGATCGAATCCAACGAGGCCTTCGCTGTCCAGGCCTGCGCGGTCGCACGTGATCTCGGCTTCCCGGACGAAAAAACCAATCCGAATGGCGGGGCGATCGCGCTCGGCCACCCTGTCGGGGCCTCTGGCACGATCATCCTCATCAAGGTGATCCATGAGCTTCGGCGCATCGGCGGACGCTATGGCCTTGCCACGATGTGCATCGGTGGCGGTCAGGGCATCGCGCTGATCATCGAAAATCCGGATCACGGCTGACTATCAGCCGCCGGACGGCCTGCGGGCCTTTCGACATCCGCTGATTGGGGGATTGCGTCTCGGCGCAATCCCCCGCTACTGATCTGGCGGGAGGGAGAACCGGGATTCGTGTGCGCGTGCCTATCAAATCGGACAGAAGCGGCTATCTCTTCGCCCTTGCCACCTATGTGATCTTCGCCACCCAGGATGCCATTTCGAAGCATCTTGGCGAAATCTATTCGCCGATCATGATCACCATGATCCGCTACTGGGCCTTCGGTGCCTTTGCCATCGTTCTGGCGATGCGCGCACCCGGCGGCCTCAGGCAGACCCTGAAGAGCGCCAGGCCCGGCCTGCAGATCTTTCGCGGGATCCTGCTGGCCACCCAGATCGTCACGGCCATCTTCTGTTTCTGGCTGGTCGGCCTTGCCCATTCTCAAGCTATCTTTTCCGCGACCCCGCTGCTGGTCGCAGCCCTATCCGTGCCCGTGCTCGGCGAACATGTCGGCTGGCGTCGCTGGCTCGCAATCGCAGTGGGCTTTGTCGGGGTTCTCATCATATTGAAGCCGGATGCCGGCATCTTCGATCCCGTCCTCATGATTGCCGTGCTCAATGCCTTCATGCTGGCGGCCTATGCGCTTGCGACACGGCTCGCGGGGCGCAGCGATCCGCCGATGACCAGTTTCCTCTATATCGGTGTGGTCGGCGCCGTCGCGATCACCTTTGTCGGCCCGTTCACCTGGGAGCCGCTGGCGCAGAAGGACTGGGGCTGGATGGCCTTGCTCTGCTGCACGGGCATGATCAGCCACTACTGCCTGATCAAGGCGCTCGATCATCTGGACGCAGTGCTTGTCCAGCCGTTCAGCTACCTGCATCTCGTCTTCGCCTGTGTCATCGGGGTGCTGCTGTTCGGGGAGACCCTGCCCTGGAACATCTGGTTCGGGTCGCTCGTCGTGGTGGCCGCCGGGGTCTTCACGGTGTGGCGGGAGATCCGGGCCAAGCAGAACGCGGCCGGCGAAGAGGCACCAGCCGGTCGATAATCCACATTTTGCATGCCGCCCGGCGGCCGATTTCCCACCGCCGGCGCAAAGGCAAAGATTGACGTGGGTGACCTCGCCACATTCGGTACGCGTTCTGTTCGCAAATGGGACCGTAAACGGCGCTGGTTGAATACATATTCAGAATCGCTGAAATGCGATTTTTTTAGTTACCCAGCACGACTTCATGCCGTTCCGGCGATGCGAAACGTTTAAAGAAACCGCGAAATAACAAAAAGTTGCCCCAGATGCAGCGAAATTGCGGCAGAATGTCTCTTTACAAGCGTGTAACAACGGATAAGACGAAAGGAGTGTGCCGATGGCCACGGCCAGCAGGCAAGGGTCTTTTTCGGGCTTTTTTTCTGCTCTCCGGCCGGCGTTCCGACGGCTCCTTTTTCGTGGGTCCAATCCACGAGCGTAGAACCATGGCGCGATATGGGGTGCGCCGTGCAACTGATAAACCAACGTGCCCGGCCAGGCCGGTGACACGCAATTGGGAGATTGTCATGAAGATCAAGTTCGGTTTTGCCGCAGCACTGCTGGCAGCCACTTTCCTTTCCACCGCCGCAAGCGCCAAGACCTTCGTCTACTGCTCTGAAGGTTCGCCGGAAGGTTTCGACCCGGGCATGTATACCGCAGGCACGACTTTCGACGCGTCGGCGCACCCGGTTTACAGCCGACTGATGGAGTTCAAGCCGGGTACGACCGAAGCGGAAGCCGGTCTCGCAGAAAGCTATCAGGTCAACGCCGAGGGCACCGAATACACGTTCAAGCTGCGTCCGGGCGTCAAGTTCCACACGACCGAGTTCTTCACGCCGAGCCGCGACCTGAACGCCGACGACGTGATTTTCTCGATTGAACGCCAGATCAAGGCCGATCATCCGTGGGCCCAGTATGTGGCTGGCACCTCCTGGGAATACGCCGCCGGCATGGGCTTCCCGGAACTGATCAAGTCGATCGAGAAGGTCGATGACCTTACGGTCAAGTTCGTGCTGAACCGTCCGGAAGCACCGTTCCTCGCGAACCTCGCGATGCCTTTCGCATCGATCGTTTCGAAGGAATATGCCGACAAGCTCGAAGCCGAAGGCAAGAAGGAACAGCTGAACCAGATGCCGGTCGGCACCGGTCCGTTCATCTTCGTCGGCTACCAGCAGGACGCCGTCATCCGTTACAAGAAGAACGCCGACTACTGGGGTGGCGCACCGAAGATCGATGACCTCGTCTTCGCAATCACCACCGACGCCGCCGTTCGCTATCAGAAGCTGAAGGCCGGCGAATGCCACCTGATGCCGTTCCCGAACGCAGCTGACGTCGCCGCCATGAAGACCGACCCGGCGCTCACCGTCATGGAACAGGAAGGCCTGAACGTCGCCTACCTCGCCTACAACACGAGCCAGGCTCCGTTCGACAAGGTCGAAGTCCGCAAGGCACTCAACAAGGCCATCAACAAGAAGGCCATCGTCGACGCCGTATTCCAGGGCATGGCAACGCCTGCCAAGAACCCGATCCCGCCGACGATGTGGTCCTACAACGACAAGGTCGAGGACGACGCTTACGATCTCGATGCCGCCAAGAAGGAACTCGAGGCAGCTGGCGTCAAGGATCTGTCGATGAAGGTCTGGGCGATGCCGGTTTCGCGTCCGTACATGCTGAACGCACGTCGCGCTGCCGAAATCATCCAGGACGACTTCTCCAAGATCGGCGTCAAGGTCGAGATCGTTTCCTACGAATGGGCCGAGTACCTCGACCGTTCAAAGGCCAAGGATCGTGACGGTGCCGTCATGCTCGGCTGGACCGGCGACAACGGCGACCCGGACAACTTCCTCGACACCCTGCTCGGCTGCGAAGCCGTCGGCGGTAACAACCGCGCTCAGTGGTGCAATGAAGAGTTCAACGCGCTGGTGAAGAAGGCCAAGGTCACCTCCGACCAGGCCGAGCGCACCAAGCTCTATGAAGAAGCACAGGTCGTCTTCAAGCGCGAAGCGCCTTGGGCAACGCTTGACCACTCGCTCTCGGTCGTTCCGATGCGCAAGGAAGTCTCCGGCTTCGTCCAGAGCCCGCTCGGCGACTTCACCTTCGAGAACGTGGATATCGCCGAGTAACGGCCGATGTTCAGGATTTTGCCGCGGGACAGCTTGCCTGTCCCGCGGCAATTGCATTAGGAACGGCCGATATGGCGGCTGGTCCGCTCATACCCGGCATGGACGTATGACCGCCGGGGAACAGGAGTTCGCCGCCTGGCGTGCGACTCAAGACCTCCAAGAAGAACAACAGCAGGTCCATCATGTTTGGCTTTCTCTTGCGGCGGCTTGCCGTGCTGATCCCGACCTTTGTCGGGGTTTCGATCATAGCCTTCGCCTTCATCCGGCTTCTTCCCGGCGATCCGGTCGCGCTTCTGTCCGGCGAGCGCGTCATGTCACCCGAACGTCACGCCCAAATCAGCGCGCATCTCGGCCTCGACCGGCCGCTGGTCGTGCAGTATTTCGACTATCTCGGCGGCGTGCTGACCGGAGATTTCGGAACCTCGATCGTGTCCAAGTCGCCGATCCTCGACCAGTTCCTGGCGCTTTTCCCGGCGACGGTCGAACTGTCGCTCTGCGCCATCATCATCGCCATCGTGCTCGGCATTCCGGCCGGCGTGATTGCCGCCATCAAGCGTGGTTCCGTTTTCGACCAGTCGATGATGGGCATCGCGCTGGTCGGCTATTCGATGCCGATCTTCTGGTGGGGCCTGCTGCTGATCATCCTGTTTTCGGGCATCCTGCAATGGACGCCGGTGTCGGGGCGCATCTCGCTGATGTTCTTCTTCCCGCCGGTCACGGGCTTCATGCTGATCGACTCGCTCATGTCCGGCCAGAAGGGTGCCTTCATGTCGGCGCTCAGCCATCTGGCCCTGCCGTCGATCGTGCTCGCCACGATCCCGCTCGCTGTCATCGCGCGCCAGACCCGCTCGGCCATGCTGGAGGTGCTCTCCGAGGACTATATCCGCACCGCCCGGGCCAAGGGCCTGTCGCCGCTGCGCGTCGTCGGCCTGCACGCCCTGCGCAATGCGCTGATCCCGGTCATCACCACGATCGGTCTTCAGATCGGCGTCATGCTCGCAGGCGCGATCCTCACCGAGACCATCTTCTCCTGGCCGGGCATCGGCAAGTGGATGGTCGATTCCGTCTTCCGGCGCGACTATCCGGTGATCCAGGGCGGTCTTCTGCTGATCGCCGGCATCATCATGGTCGTCAATCTCGTCGTTGATCTGCTTTACGGCCTGATCAACCCGCGCATCCGCCACTAGAAGGAGCAAATCCCATGGCCGATACCGCCAACCAAACCGTTTCCACCGCGGCGCTGCGCCGCCAGATGCTGGCCGAATTCTGGTTCTACTTCTCCGAAAATCGTGGTGCGGTGATCGGGCTGTTCGTTTTCATCGCGCTCGTCATCGTTGCGGTCTTCGCCCCGTTCTTCGCCCCGCACTCGCCGTTCGAGCAGTATCGCGATGTCGTCCTGCTGCCGCCGGCCTGGCTGGAAGGCGGCACCTGGAGCTATCCGCTCGGCACTGACCCGGTCGGACGCGACATTCTTTCGCGCCTGATCTACGGTGCGCAGTATTCGCTGTTCATCGGCGTCTTCGTGACGACGCTGTCGCTGACCGGTGGCATCCTGGTCGGTCTCATCGCCGGCTACTACCGTGGCTGGATCGATACCGTCATCATGCGCCTGATGGACATCATCCTGGCGTTTCCGTCTCTGCTTCTCGCACTCGTCCTGGTCGCCATCCTCGGCCCGAGCCTGACCAACGGCATGATCGCCATCGCACTCACGCTCCAGCCGCATTTCGTGCGCCTGACGCGCGCGGCCGTTATGGCGGAGAAGACCCGGGACTACGTCACTGCCGCCCGCCTTGCCGGCGCCGGCCCGCTGCGTCTGATGTTCCGCACCATCCTGCCGAACTGCATGGCGCCGCTGATCGTCCAGGCGACGCTCTCCTTCTCCAACGCGATCCTCGATGCGGCAGCGCTCGGCTTCCTCGGCATGGGCGCACAGCCGCCGGCGCCCGAATGGGGCACGATGCTCGCCGAGGCGCGCGAATTCATCCTGCGTGCATGGTGGGTCGTCACCTTCCCGGGGCTTGCGATCCTTATCACCGTTCTTGCCATCAACCTGATGGGCGACGGCCTGCGCGACGCCCTCGACCCCAAGCTGAAGAGGTCCTGACATGGCGCTTCTCGAAATCGAAAACCTGACCGTCGAATTCGAGACGGCCACCGGCTGGTTCAAGGCCGTCGACGGCGTCTCGCTCTCGGTCGAGGGCGGCGAAGTGCTGGCGATCGTCGGCGAATCCGGCTCGGGCAAGTCCGTCGCCATGCTCGCCGTCATGGGGCTTCTGCCCTGGACGGCGAAGATCACCGCCGACAAGATGCTGTTCCAGGGCCGCGACATTCACGCTATCTCGCCCGCCGAGCGGCGCAAGCTGATCGGCAAGGACATCGCGATGATCTTCCAGGAGCCGGTGGCGAGCCTCAATCCGTGCTTTACCGTCGGCTTCCAGATAGAGGAAGTGCTGCGCATCCACATGGGGCTCGGCAAGGCGGCACGCCGCGCGCGCGCCATCGAGCTGTTCAAGCTGGTCGGTCTTCCCGATCCGGCCGAGCGGCTCGGACATTTCCCGCACCAGATGTCGGGTGGCCAGTGCCAGCGCGTGATGATCGCCATGGCGATCGCCTGCAATCCGAAGCTCCTGATCGCCGACGAGCCGACCACCGCGCTCGACGTGACGATCCAGAAACAGATCCTCGACCTCCTGATGAAGCTGCAGGCCGATACCGGCATGGGTCTCATCATGATCACCCACGACATGGGCGTGGTCGCCGAGACGGCCGATCGCGTTGTCGTCCAGTACAAGGGTCGCAAGATGGAAGAGGCCGACGTGCTGTCGCTCTTCGAAGCGCCGAAGAGCGCCTATACCCGCGCGCTGCTGTCGGCGCTTCCGGAGAACGCCACCGGAGACCGCCTCACCACCGTTTCCGACTTCATGGCGGGCGCGGACGCAGGAGAAAACGCATGACCGAGACCAGTGCTGCGAACACCACGCCGATGCTCGAGATCCGCAACATCACGCGTGACTACCACGTGCCGACGGGCTTCCTGAAGCCGGAAAAGGTCGTGCATGCGGTGAAGGGCGTTTCCTTCAAGCTCGAGGCCGGAAAGACGCTCGCCATCGTCGGCGAAAGCGGCTGCGGCAAGTCGACGCTCGCTCGCATCCTGACCTTCATCGACGAGCCGACCTCCGGCGAGTTGCTGATCGAGGACAAGCCCGTCGATACGCGCCCGGGGCATCTCACGGCTGCAATGCGCCAGAAGGTACAGATCGTCTTCCAGAACCCGTATGGCTCGCTGAACCCGCGCCAGAAGATCGGCGACGTTCTCGGCGAGCCGCTGGCGATCAACACTTCGCTGTCGGCAGTCGAGCGTCGTGAACTTGCCACCGAGATGCTGGTGAAGGTCGGCCTCGGGCCGGAGCATTACAACCGCTACCCACACATGTTCTCGGGCGGCCAGCGCCAGCGTATCGCGATTGCCCGTGCTCTGATGCTGAAGCCGAAACTGCTGGTCCTCGACGAGCCGGTGTCGGCGCTCGACCTTTCGGTCCAGGCCCAGGTGCTTAACCTGCTCGCCGACCTGCAGGAGGAATTCGGGCTCACTTACGTCTTCATCAGTCACGACCTTTCGGTGGTGCGCTATATCGCCGACGAGGTGATGGTGATGTATTATGGCGAGGCCGTGGAATACGGCAGTCGCGAGGCGGTGTTCACGGATCCGCAGCACGACTATACCAAGACGCTGTTTGCCGCGACGCCCCGGGCAGACGTGGAATCGATCCGCGCGCGTATGGCCAAGCGGGTCCGTCCCGTCGCAAGGGCAAGCTGAGGTCTTCACCGAAGGCTTGCTCACCGGACGCTTCGAGGCGGGCAGTGGATATTCCTGCCCGCCTTTGCTATTGGCGGGGCTTGAGACAGCAACCGGGTCGCGAAGAAGTCCATGACGCAGGCACTTGCCAGCAGAGCGAAAGACCAGAAGAACCAGCCCGTGCTGCGCATCGGCTTCATTCTGGCACGCAGCTTCACGCTCAGCGCCTTCTCCCTGTTTGCTGACGCCTTGCGGCTCGGCAGCGACGTGGAAGATCGCTCCGGCCGCGTCAATTGTGACTGGGCGGTGCTCGGCAGCACGCGAAATTTCATCACCTCGAGCTGCGGGATTCAGGTGGCGCCGACGGCGCCGCTCGGAAATCCGAAGCAGTTCAGCTATATCGCCGTCGTCGGCGGACGCCTCAACGTGGCGGAACCGATCGACCGCGAGGCGATCGCCTTCCTGAACGAGGCGGCTGCCGCCGGCGTGCCGATCATCGGGGTCTGCACCGGAAGCTTCATTCTCGCCGAAACCGGCCTGCTCGACGGGCGCACGGCCTGCGTGAGCTGGCTGCACTATGTCGACTTCCGCTCCCGCTTTCCGTCGATCGATGCGACGTCGAAGCGTCTTTTCGTCGAGGATCATGGCCGCATCACCTGCGCCGGGGGATCAAGCGTCGCGGACCTTGCGACCTATCTCATCCGCCGCCATGTCGGCGAGGCAGCCGAGCGCAATGCGCTGGAGATCATGCAGATCACCCGCCGGCGCGATGCCAGCGAGATGCAGACCCGCAATCCGCTCGGTTCGACGCCCGTGCGCGACAAACGCACCAACATGGCGTTGATCATGATGGAACAGCATATCGAGGATGTGGTCAGCATCGATGACGTTGCCGATGCGGTCGGCCTATCGCGCCGCCAGCTCGAACGGCTGTTCCGAACGGAATTCGGGGCGACCCCGGTCGCCATGTATATCCGGCTCCGGCTGGAACATGCCCGTCGGCTGGTGGTCTTTACCGACAAGCCGCTGATCGACATCGCGCTGGAAACCGGCTTCGAGAACGTCTCCCATTTCATCCGCAAGTTTCGCAAGGAGTTCGCCATCACGCCGGTTGCCGCGCGACGGCGCCATGCGGCGGAAACTGCGACCTAGAAAAGCAAAAGGCCGGCGATAACGTCGGCCTTTGTTTCTTAATGCGGATCTTGTTCGGCTGCGTTCAGCGGCGGACCTGACGGAAGCCCTGGGGATCAATGCCCAAGGTGCGCAGATCACGATCACGCGGAGCACGGTGTGCTTCGACTGCGGCAGCAGCGGCCCCTGCCGCGCTGATGACGGCGAAAGCCCTGCCGAGGAAACCATTGCTGATGGAACCTGTAAGGACAGACATTTTCTTTGCCTTCTTCTCTCTTGTTGACAGAACAAAGATGGTCCTCCGGCACGAATTCTACAATGGCGTTTCCTTCATCTCAGCCATGCAAGAAAAGCGGGCCGGATCTCGTCGATCCGGCCCGCCCTTGACTTCCGTCATGTCCTGATTGCTTCAGTCCTCGCTGGCTGCCAGATGCGAGAGCATCTCGCCCTTGCCACGGGCGCGAAGCACCAGCGGGAGGATCAGCGCGATGGCTGCGAGGAGCAGCAGGCCGGCGGCGATCGGAGATGTGACCAGCACCGTCGCGTCGCCCTGGCTGATGGCGAGAGCGCGTCGCAGCTGCTGTTCTGCGAGGGGCCCGAGGATCAGGCCGACGACCACCGGGGCGATCGGATAGCCGAAGACGCGCATGATGTAGCCCATCACGCCGAAGGCGAGGAGCATGCCGAGTTCGTAGACCGAGGGGTTGGCGCCAATGGTGCCGAGGGTCGCGAACAGGAGAATGCCCGCATAGAGCCAGGGCTTGGGGATGGTCAGCAGGCGGACCCAAAGGCCGATCAACGGCAGGTTCAGCACCAGCAGCATGAAATTGGCGATCAGCAGGCTGGCGATCAGGCCCCAGACGAGCTGGGGATTGGTCGCGAACAGCAGCGGGCCCGGCTGCAGGCCGTATTGCTGGAAACCCGCGAGCATGATGGCCGCGGTCGCGGTCGTCGGCAGGCCGAGCGTCAGCAGCGGGACCAGCGTTCCGGCCGCGGATGCGTTGTTGGCCGCTTCCGGGCCTGCGACCCCTTCGATGGCGCCGTTGCCGAACTCTTCCGGATGGTTGGTCAGCCGCTTTTCGGTCGCATAGGACAGGAAGGTGCCGATTTCTGCGCCGCCGGCCGGCATGGCGCCGATCGGAAAGCCGATCGCGGTGCCGCGCAGCCAGGGTTTCCACGAGCGGGCCCAGTCGGCGGCCGTCATCCAGATCGAACCGCGCACCGCTTCGACCTTGTCCGGACCGCGATCGCCCTGTGCGGCTAGGAAGAGGGTTTCGCCGATCGCGAACATGGCCACCGCAAGCGTCGTGACCTCGATGCCGTCCAGGAGATCAGGCACGCCGAAGCTCATGCGGTTCTGGCCGGTCAGCTGGTCGATGCCGACGGTTGCGAGCGTCAGCCCGATGAAAAGAGAGGTCAACCCGCGCAGGGTGCTGTCACCGAAGGCCGAGGACACGGTGACGAACGCAAGCACCATCAGGGCGAAGTATTCGCGCGGTCCGAAGACGAGGGCGAGCTTGACGATGAACGGCGCGATGAAGGCGAGCGCAATGGTGGCGATCAGGCCGGCGACGAAGGAGCCGATGGCAGCCGTGGCAAGGGCGGGTCCGCCGCGTCCGGCGCGGGCCATCTTGTTGCCCTCCAGCGCCGTGACGATCGACGAGCTTTCGCCCGGCGTGTTGAGCAGGATCGATGTGGTCGAGCCGCCATACATGCCGCCATAGTAGATGCCGGCGAACATGATGAGCGAACCGGCGGGATCAAGCTTGAAGGTGACCGGCAGGAGCAGCGCCACCGTCAGGGCCGGGCCGATGCCGGGCAATACGCCGACGGCGGTGCCGAGCGTCACCCCGATCAGGGCGTAGAGCAGGTTCGCCGGCTGGGCTGCGACGAGGAGGCCCTGCAGCAGAAAGTCAAAGGTATCCATGCGAGGCTACTCCTCAGAGAAACAGATGCTCGAGCGGGCCGGCCGGAAGCGACAGCTGCAGCAGGAGCGCAAAGACCAGCCAGACGAACAGGCTGAGCACGATGCCGACCGGCAGCGTGATCCACAGCTGGCGCTTGCCGAAGGCATAGGCGGTCGCGGCGAAGAGCACGCCGGTCGCGATCGAAAAGCCGAGGGTCTTCAGAAACAGCATCTGACCGGCAAGGCCGCCGATGACCCAGAGTACCGGAGCGACTTCCTGATGTTCGCGCTCGGGGAAGTCACGCCGGAAGGCGGCGACGGCGGTCCAGATCGACAGACCGATGAGGCCGAAGGCGATCCACTTCGGAACGGTCGCCGGTCCGACCGGCGAATAGCCGGCGACCTCGCTGAGGCGGGCGACGTCCCAGAAGATCAGCGCGGCCAATCCGGCAAGGACCAGGGCGATGACAAGCGCCGCCCCGTCGGGGCGGCGTGTCTCGGTCGAGGAGCGTCCTGTCTCGCTCATTTCACCAGTCCGATGTCCTTGAGGACGGCTTCGGTGGCGGCGACATCCTTGTCGAGCTGGGCCTTGAAGGCGTCGCCGGCGAGATAGGTGTCCTGCCAGCCCTTGGTCTTGAGGACTTCCTGCCAGCCCGCGGACTTGACCATCTTTTCGACGTCGGCCGAGACGGCGGCGGTCTGTTCGGCGGTCAGGCCGGGAGCTGCGGCGACCATGCGCCAGTTCTCGACGACCACGTCAAGGCCGCTTTCCTTGAGCGTCGGTGCATCGATGTTCGGCAGGCGCTCGGCGCTCGAGACGGCGAGCAGGCGCAGCGTGCCGGACTTCACCTGGGCCTCGAATTCACCGATGCCGGAGATGCCGGCTGTCACCTGGCTGCCGAGGATGGCTGCAAGCGCTTCACCGCCGCCGGAGAACGCGATGTAGTTGATCTTGGTCGGATCGACACCGGCGGCCTTGGCGATCAGGCCAACGGCGATGTGGTCGGTGCCGCCAGCAGAGCCGCCGGCCCAGGAGACCGAGCCCGGGTCCTTCTTGAGCGCGGCGACGAGGTCGGCCATCGACTGGATCGGCGAAGCGGCCGGAACGACGATCGCCTCGTTTTCGCCGGTGAGCCGGGCGATCGGGGTGACATCCTTCAACGATACCGGCGACTTGTTGGTGAGGATCGCGCCGACCATGACGTAGCCGCCGACGATCAGGGCGTTGGGGTTGCCCTTGGCCTGGTTGGCGAACTGGGCAAGGCCGATGGTGCCGCCGGCGCCGGGAACGTTCTGGACCTGTGCGGCCGGCGAAATGCCTTCCTGCTGCAGGACGGTCTGCATCGAACGGGCCGTCTGGTCCCAGCCGCCGCCCGGATTGGCGGGAGCCATGATGGTGTAGTCGGCGGCAAGGGACGGCAGCGCGATTGCGCCGGCCATGATGGTTGCCAGGATGAACTGTTTCAAGATGAACTCCTCCGTCAGGCGCCGCTCTCAGGCAGCGCATTTCTTGTTGAGCGGACGGGAGTGAGCATGCCGGCAGACGTCAGGTCATGTCCTGGCGGACTGATGCCGGATCCTTGGCGGTCTCCTCCCGACCATGCCGGTCAAACGCCTCCACGCGTGACCGCAATCCGATAAGAACATAGCAAGCTGACATTTGCCTGACATCGAGCGGCGGGTTTCCGGGGCTCGAGGCCGGGGGAGGAAAGCATACGCCGAACTACTGCATCCGCAACACTTCGTTCCAGCGACTGATCAGCCGGGCGCGCTTCACCTGGTCGAGATAGACCATGAGGCCCGGACTGACGGGAACGGGGCGCAGCTGCTTGCCAAGCAGTTCCTGCATCGTGTTCGCCGTGTTGTCGCCGGCGACGTCGGGGCTGACGGCGGCGATCTGCAGCTGCCTGGCCATGATGGTCTGTCCCTCGCGCGACATGAAGAACTCGAGATAGGCGCGGCCGAGATCCGGCGAGGCGGCGGCCTGCGGCACAAGGCCGATGCGCGACATGACGACGGTGTAGTCCTTCGGCAAGAGGATGCCGACATCCGGATTGCGCGAGGCCCAGTCGGCGGCATAGGAGCCGACGATGTTGTAGCCGAGGACGAAGCGCCCGTCAGCGATGCGTTCGAGAATCGCCGAGCTCGTGGAATAGAGCTTCACGCCCGCCGCTCCCATGGTCTGGATCACCGACCAGATGTCGCTGAACTGTTCCTGGTCGCGGGCCATGAAGAGGAAGCCGACGCCGGAGCGTTCGATGTCATAGGTGCCGATGCGGCCATAGACCTCGTTGCCCTTGCGCTTCAGGTAGTCGACGAATTCCGCCCGCGTCGCCGGCGGCTTCTCGTGGGCGAAGCTCGGCTTGTGGTAGACGAAGACGGCCGGCTCGAAAGTCAGCGCGTAGGCCGTGTTGCGCCAGTTGGCCCAGGCGGGCCAGCGGGCACTCATCGGCAGGTCGCTGCGCTGCGCATAGCCGTCGTTCGAGAGCTTCACCTGCAGGTCCATCGCCGAGGAAAAGGCGAAGTCCGCGGTTTTCTCCCCGCCGTCGGTCTCCTTGACGATGCGGTCGTAGATCTCGCCGGTCAGCATGTCCTCGTAGCGCACCGCGATATCCGGGTGTGCCGTCTGGAAGGCGGCGATCATCGGCTCGGCGACCGGTTCGTCGAGCGAGGAATAGACCACCAGCGTGCGCGCATCGGCGCTTCCCGAAAGTGCGGGAAAAGTGGTCGCACCGGCCAGCGCTGGCAGCGGGTGACAGAGAGCGATAAGCAAGGGGAGAAGTTTCCGCATAAAAACATAATGCCGTGGGCGGCAAGCGTTCACAAGCTGCGGCGTGCTCGCTAGAGTGGCGTGCAAAGGGGAGAGACTTGCGGATACTTCTGGTCGAGGACAACGAGACGCTGGCGGACGGACTGGCCTCCATCCTGCGCGGCAGCGGCTATGCCGTCGACGTCGTCGGCGACGGCGCTTCGGCGGATGCCGTCACCAAGACCGAGAGCTTCGATCTCGTCATCCTCGATCTCAACCTGCCGGAAATGGGCGGGCTCGATGTGCTCAGATCCATGCGCGCGCGCCAGAACAAGGCGGCCGTGCTGATCCTCACCGCGCGCGGCACGACGGAGGAGCGCGTCAAGGGGCTCGACCTCGGGGCCGACGACTACCTGACCAAGCCTTTCGACGTCAGCGAGCTCGAGGCGCGCGTGCGCGTCCTTCTCAGACGCCATGCCGGGCTCAGGTCCTCCTCGGTGCAATACGGCAACGTGTCGCTCGACCTCAATTCGCGCAGCTTCTCGTCGGAGGGCGTGCTGATCGACCTGCCGGCCCGCGAACTCGGGATCCTCGAGGTTCTCTTCATGCGGGCGGGCAAGGTGGTGCCGAAGGAGGCCATCATTCAGTCGCTCGCCGGCTTCGACGACGATCTCAGCGCCAATGCCATCGAGCAGTATGTCAGCCGGCTGCGCAAGCGCCTCGGGCCTTACGGCCTAACCGTTCGGACCGCCCGAGGCATCGGCTACTATCTCGACAAGGCGGCGGAGCCGGCATGACGGCGGCCGTCTATTCGCTGCGGCGGCGCCTTCTGGGTTGGCTGTTGCTGGCCACCGCCGTGCTGGGCATCGTCGCGCTGATCGACACCTATCGCGAGGCGGTTCGCACCTCTGATGCCGTCTCCGACCGTGTGCTCGCGGGCTCGGCCATGGCCATCGCGGAGCGGGTGATCGTCTCGGAGGACGGGACGCTCGAAGTCGACATTCCGTATGTGGCGCTCGAAATGCTGACATCGGCGGCCCAGGACCGGGTCTTCTATCGCGTCGACGGCCCGCCGGGGCAGTTCATCACCGGTTATCAGAACCTGCCGACCTTCGCCGATCTCGGCGGTCAGTCGTCCTTCTACACCGACGCGATCTTCCGCGGCGAGCCGATTCGCGTGGCCGTGCTGCAGCGCTCCGCCTCGACCGGGATCGATTCCGTTCCGTTCTCGGTGACGGTTGCCGAAACCACGATCGCCCGGCGCCAGCTGGCGCGTGCGATCCTCCTGCGTTCGGCGGCGCGCCTGGCCCTGATGATCGGTGGCGCCGGGGCGATCGTCTGGGTCGCCGTCACCTATTCGCTGCGCCCGCTCTACCGGCTTGGCGAGGCGATCGCCGAGCGCAATCCCGACGACCTGCATCCGATCGAGCAATCGGTGCCGACCGAGGTCCAGGGACTGGTGGATACGGTGAACTCGTTCATGAGCCGTCTCGGTTCGGCGCTCGATGCGCTGAGGAACTTCACCGGCAATGCGAGCCATCAACTGAGAACGCCGCTCGCCATCATCCGTACGCAGCTGGCGCTGTCTTCACGCGCGACGACGCTGGAGGAGGCCAGGGAGGCCGCCCAGAAAGGCGACCGCGCGGTCGCCCATGCCGAGCATGTGCTAGGGCAGCTGCTGCTGATGGCGAAGATCGAGGCGGCGGGATCCGACCGCCGCGGACCGCCGGGCGAGATCGACCTCGTGCAGCTCGCGCAGGACATCACGGCGGACAATGTGCCGAAGGCGACGCAGGCCGGCATCGACCTCGGCTTTGAGGGAACGGGAACCGCAGCCATTCTGGCCGAGCCGCTGCTGATGGGCGAGTTGCTCGGCAACCTGATCTCCAACGCTGTCGCCTATGCCGGCCCGGGCGCGGAGGTGACCGTCAGGGTGCTCGATGCGGATGGCAGTGTACGGCTCGAGGTCGAGGACGACGGGCCGGGTATCGCGCCGGAGAAGATGGCCGCGGTCCGCCAACGCTTTTCACGCGGCGACACCGGCGAGGGTGCGGGTCTCGGTCTGCCGATCGTCGAGGAGATCGCCCATCTGTTCGGCGGCAGGCTCGACCTTGCGGCAGGCGCCGCCGGAAGAGGTCTCAAGGCGATGGTGACCTTCCCGCCCGCCGGGGTCGTCGGCTGATCCTTGTCCGCGCCTATCTGAGAAAGGCGCGGAAGCGTCCGAGAGAGAAGAGGAAGAGCGCCGTGCCGATGGCCGCGAGCCACAGGAAATCCGGCCAGACGACATCCATCCCAGCGCCGCGGAAGAGGATTGCCTGCGCCATTGCGATGAAATGCGTGTTCGGCGCGAAGTTCATGATCAGCTGAATGATCTCCGGCATGCTTTCGCGCGGGGTGAGCCCACCCGACAGGACCTGGAGCGGCAGGAGGATCAGCATCAGCAACAGGCCGAACTGCGGCATCGAACCGGCAATCGTCGCCAGGAAGATGCCGAGCGAGGTCGTGGCGAAGAGCTGAAGCGCGGTGCCGGCGATGAAGAGCGGCACAGAACCCTGCAGCGGCACCTCGAGGATCCAGTGGGCGACCACCAAAAGCGAAAAGCCCGAGGCGATCAGCACCACCAGGCTCATGGCAAGCACCTTGCTGACCATGATCTCGAAGGCGGTCACCGGCATCACCAGCAGGTGCTCGATCGTGCCGTGCTCGCGCTCGCGGATGAGTGCGGCGCCGGTCAGGATGATCGACAGCATCGTGATGTTCATGATGATGTTGTTGATCGCCCCGAACCAGGTGTTGTCGAGCTGCGGGTTGAAGCGGGCCCGCATCGTCAGGTCGACCGGCAGGCTCGTCGTGCTGCGATAGCGATTGACGAACTCGTTCACCTCGCTGGTGAGGATGCTCTGGATGTAGCCTGCGCCGCTGAAGGCCTGGGTCATGCGGGTCGCGTCGACATTGAGCTGCACGGTCGGCACGCGCCCGGCGAGAACGTCCTGTTGGAAACTGGCGGGAATGTCGATCGCGAAGGTGGAGAGGCCGGCGTCCATGCGCTTGTCCATCTCGCCCGGCGTGATGATCTCCGGCTTGGTGAAATAGGGCGGATAGAACGCATCCTCGATGCGCATCGACAGCTGCGAGCGGTCCTCGTCGACGATCGCGATCGCCGCCATGTTGAGTGTCTCGGGCAGGGCCCGGGCCTCGGTGTAGATCGACAGCGAGAAGGAGTAGAGGATGAAGACGAACAGCATGCGGTCCTGCAGCAGGCCGCGCAGTTCCTTCACGATGAGATGACCGATGTGGCGAAAGTGCATGATCCTACCTCGCCTGCTTCTTCAGGAGAACGGCAGTCAACCCGACCAGGATCGGAATGGCGACCAGCAGATTGATGAACTGCTGGCGGAGATCCGCGAAGCCGAGCGCCTTCGAGAAGGTGCCGCGGGCGACCGTCACGAAGTGGCTGGTCGGGTAGTACTGGCCGATGATGGCGCCGGCGCCCTTCAATGACGAGACCGGGTCGATGATGCCGGCATACTGGACGGCCGGGATGAGAGTCAGCAGCGCGGTGCCGAAGAGTGCCGCGATCTGGCTCGACACGAAGGTCGAGACCAGCATGCCAAGCGCCGTGGTGGAAATCACGTAGAGCAGAGCGGCCAGTGCGAAGGCCGGGAAGCTGCCGGTGAAGGGCACCCTGAAGACGACGATCGCGAAAGCCGTCAGTAGCAGGAAGTTCATCATCGCGAGAAGGACATAAGGCAGTTGCTTGCCGATGATGAATTCGAGGCGGGTGGTCGGGGTCACGTAGAAGTTGATGATCGAGCCGAGTTCCTTTTCGCGCACGACGCTCAGCGCACCGAGAATGGCGGGGATGAGCAGCAGCAGAAGGGGAATGACCGCCGGCACCATGGCAACCAGGCTCTTGACGTCCGGATTGTAGCGATAGCGCGTCTCCAAGGTGAAATTGCCCTTGGTCGCCTGTTCGCCATAGGCCTCGCGGATCTTCTCGGTGATCCAATGGGCATGCATGCCCTGGACGTAACCGCTCACCGTCTCGGCTCGCGTCGGCATGGCACCGTCGATCCACGCGCCGACCGCGACCGTATCGCCACGCAGCGCGTCTCGGCCGAAGTTCGGCGGGATCTCGATCGCCAGGCTCAGTTCGCCGCTGCGCATGCGGCGGTCGAGATCGGCATAGTCCTTGATCGGGGGCCTTTCGGTGAAATAGCGGGATCCGGCGAGCTGCGCGACATAGTCGTCACTGATCGTCGTCTGGTCATAATCGAGGACGGCGAAGGTCAGTTTCTCGACGTCGAGGTTGATGCCATAGCCGATCACGAACATCAGGATGACACTGCCGAGAGTAGCGAGCGTCCCGCGGATCGGGTCGCGCTGCAGTTCGAGCGCTTCGCGGCGGGAGTAACTCAGCATCCGCCGGAGGTCGAAGAACCGGCCGAAGAACGAGCGGCGGGGGCCGGGGGCAGGGGCATGCACGAGCTCCGCCGGCGCCGCCACCGGATTCTCCGCGGACGCGGTGACACTTTCACCGGCGGACTTGTCGTCGATCGCGTCCTGGAGATAGGCGATGAAGGCCTCTTCGAGCGACTTCGCATCACGCTTTCCGACGATGTTGGCGGGCGTGTCGCTGACCAGAACGGTGCCGGCATGCATCAGCGAGATGCGATCACAACGCTCGGCCTCGTTCATGAAGTGGGTCGAGACGAAGATCGTCACGCCGTCCTTGCGGGAGAGTTCGCCGAGGGTCTGCCAGAAGTCGTCGCGAGCGATCGGGTCGACGCCGGAGGTCGGTTCGTCGAGGATCAGGATCTCCGGCGCGTGGACCATGGCGACGGCGAGCGAAAGGCGCTGGCGGATGCCGAGCGGAAGAGCCTCGGGCAGGGCGTCCATCACGTCCAGGAGGTCGAAGCGTTCGGCCATTTCCCGGATGCGGGCCTCGATCCTGTCGCCGGGCAGGTCAAAGAGCCTGGCGTGGAGGTCGAGGTTCTGGCGGACGGTGAGTTCGCCGTAAAGCGAGAAGGCCTGGCTCATGTAGCCGATGCGCCGCCGCACGGCGAGGTCGGAACCGTCGACCTCGCGCCCGAACAGCTTGGCCGTGCCTTCGCTTGCCGTCAGCAGGCCGGTCAGCATCTTCATCGTCGTGGTCTTGCCGCAGCCGTTCGAACCGAGAAATCCGAAGATCTCGCCGCGCTCGATGCGGAAGCTCACGTCATTGACGGCGGTGAAGTCGCCGAAGCGCATCGACAGGTGATCGGCCTCGATGGCAATCTCGCCGTCGAGCGCCGGATCGCGCGGGGGAATGGAAAGCTCGCCATGGCCGCTGCGCTTTTCTTCCGGCAGGAGCGCAATGAAGGCCTTGTCGAGGTTCGGCGCGCCTGTGCGATCCAGAAGGTCCTGAGGTGTTCCTGTGGCCAGTACCCTGCCATCGTCCATCGCGACCAGCCAGTCGAAACGGGCGGCCTCTTCCATGTAGGCGGTCGCCACCACCACGGTCATGCCGGGACGCCCCTTGCGGATGCGGTCGATCAACTCCCAGAACTGACGGCGCGACAGCGGATCGACACCGGTCGTCGGCTCGTCGAGGATGAGCAGGTCGGGATCGTGGATCAGGGCGCAGCAGAGGCCGAGCTTCTGTTTCATGCCGCCGGAGAGCTTTCCTGCCGGCCGGTCGGCGAAGGGCGCAAGGCCGGTGCTGTCGAGCAGGACTGTGATGCGGCGCTTGCGTTCACGGGCGTTGTGCCCGAACAGCCGGCCGAAGAAGTCGACATTCTCGAACACCGAGAGCGTCGGATAGAGGTTCTTGCCGAGGCCCTGGGGCATGTAGGCGATGCGCGGGCAGGTGCGCGCACGGTGTCCGCTGTCGGACATGTCGCCGCCGAGCACACGGACCGTGCCCTTCTGGACGGCACGGGCACCCGCGACTAGCGACAGCAGGCTCGATTTGCCCACGCCGTCCGGCCCCATCAGGCCGATCAGGCGCCCGCCCGGCAGGTCCAGCGTGATGTCGCTCAGGGCGCGCGTGCCGCCGTAGGACAGCGAGACTCCGTCGAGCGCCACCACCGACTCGTCCGCTGGAGAGGCCGGCTGGGTCGACGATTGCGTGGCGGTCGTCATTCGACGAGCGTACCGGTGAGAGCCGCCGGCCACTCCGCCTTGGGATCGATGCGGACATAGGCGACGCCCGGAAGCCCGGTCTTCACGAGCTGGATGTATTTCTGCAGAAGCTCGGGGCTGATCTTCGCCTTTACGCGGAACATCAGCTTTTCGCGCTCGATGGCGGTCTCGACCGATTTCGGCGTGAACTGGGCGACATTGGCGACATAGGAGACGGTCGCCGGGATCAGGCGCGTCGGCAGGGCGTCGAGTTTCAGGCGCACCTCGGCGCCGATGGCAAGCCGGCCGGCCTCGTCGGTCGGCAAGAAAAAGTTCATGTAGACGTCGCCGAGATCGACCAGGTTGACCACCTTGCCTCCGCCGGCAAGCACTTCGCCGGGCTGTGCCACACGGAACTGGACCCTGCCGTCGCGCGGGGCAGTCAGCGTGCTGTCGTCGAGCTGGGTCTGGATGCTTTCGATCGCGGCCTTGGCCACGTCGCCGGCGGCTTCTGCGTCGATGACCTGCGCATTGGCGGCGCTGATGCCAGCATCAGCGGACGCCGACTGGGCTTCGGCCGCTGCAACGGCGGCGCGCGCACCTTCGGCCGCCGACCGGGCGTCTTCGAGCTGTTGCTGCGATATGGTGCTGCTGCCGGCCAGCTGCTCGGCGCGGACGCGTTGGCGTTCCGCGCTGTCGGCCTGGATCTTGCGCTGGGCGAGGGCCGCTTCGGCGGCTCGCTTTTCCGCATTGCGCTGCGCGACCAGTGCCTTCGCGGTCTCCATGCCGATGTCGGCGCGCCGGGCTTCGGCCTGGGCCTGCCTGAGCTGGGTTTCCAACTGGCGCACATCCATCTGGGCGATCTTGTCGCCGCGCTTCACGAAATCGCCTTCGTCGACGAAGATCTCGCTGACCCGGCCGGCCAGCTTGGTCGCGACATCGACCTCTACAGCCTCGATGCGGCCGTTGCCGCTGGCGATCCCGTCAGCGAGTTCGGATGCCTTGAGCGACTGCCAGACATAATAACCGCCGCCCGCCGCGAGCGCCAAGGCGAGCGCGATCAGGATCCCGTTTCGACGTGCTGAAGCCACAGCCTGATACTCCTGTCATCGGGACGGCAACCGGGTGTGCCGGAGAGGTCCGCATCATTTCTAATCGATTGATTAAAACAACATGCTTTTCGCATGTGCAATAGTCGGCCCGTTACAGTTCTGCGAAATTCAAGCGGTTGAAAATGACATAGGTCAAGTGACCGGCGAGGTGTACGGCGGCTTCGGCCAGGCGCGTACGCCGCCGGTCCAGGTCTCAAACAGCCGGCTGAGCTTCAGCACGCGCAGATCGTCGAAGCGGGGGCCGACGATCTGCAGGCCGATCGGCATTCCGTCTTTCGAGAAACCGCAGTTGATCGACGCCGCCGGCTGCTCGGACATGTTCCACGGTACGGTGAAGGCGATATGTTCGAAAGGACGTTCGGGGTCGTTGGTCGGCGAGGCCCACTCCGCCGGATAGGACACGATGGGGTTGGTCGGGGAGAGCACTGCATCGACGGCGGAAAACAGCCGCCCGCAGGCTCTTCGCATTTCGATCGTCTGGCCGAAACCCTGGACGGCCTCGACGCCGCTCACGTCGGCGCCTTTCTCCGCCCAATGGTAGATGTAAGGCAGGATCAGCGCGCGGCGCTCTTCGGGGAGGTTGCGGATATCGCCCCAGAACTTGGCTCGCCAGAAGCTGTCGAGACCGTCGAGCATCGCCCGCGTCAGCACCGGCCCGACTTCGAAGACCGTGGCGCCGGCCTCCTCGAACATCCGGGCCGCCTTCAGCACCGCATCACGGATTTCGTCTTCGACCGGCAGGCCGCAACCGGCATCGAGCATGACCCCGATCTTCATGTCGCGCAGGTCGATTTCGCGGTCCAGCCAGTCGAAGTCATTGGGCGGCAGGCTGGTCCCATCGCGCCAGTCGGGCCGCGACAGTGTTGCCATGGCGATGGCCGCGTCATCGACGCGGCGGGTCATCGGCCCTGCGCAACGTCCGACATAGAAGGGGTCGACCGGGATGCGGCCGTTGCTCGGCTTCAAGCCGAACAGGCCAGTCCAGCCGGCGGGCAGGCGCACCGAGCCGCCGATGTCGGTGCCGATATGCAAGGGCCCGTAGCCGGCAGCGGCAGCTGCCGCCGCCCCGGCGCTCGATCCGCCGGGGTTCTTCGTCAGGTCCCAGGGATTGCGGCTCAAGGGGTGGAAGCTGGACAGGCCGGACGACAACATGCCGTAGTCGGGGCAAGTCGTCTTGGCGAAGATCACGGCTCCATCCTCGCGCAGGCGGGCCGCAACCGGAGCGTCGGCCTCGGCCGGCACGAGATCGACCGCTGCGGTTCCGAGTGGTATGGGATGGCCCCTGGTGGCGATCAGTTCCTTGAGCGAGACCGGTATGCCGTCGAGCACGCCCTGCGGCGCATCTCTCAGCCAACGTTCGGTGGAAGCCCTGGCCTGCGCGCGGGCAATCTCGGGATCGTAGGAGTAGAGGGCGCAGACATGGGGCTCGAAGGCCTCGATGCGGGCCTCGACCGCGAGCCAATACTCGTAGGGGGTGAGCGTCTTGGCCCTGAAGTTGGCAAGAACATCCCTGGTCGTCAGGTTCAGCACATCGCTCATGTCTCTATCCGCTTCCTTCAAGAAATCGATCCGGGATGTCTTCCTTAGGATGTTATCGGGGACGTCTGCGTGATCTCGTCTTCTGCTCGATGACAGGCGGCATAGCGCACCGGCAGGATGGCGCGCAATTCTGGCGTCTCCCGGGCGCAGCGTTCGATCGCCAGCGGGCATCGATTGCGGAAGGCGCAGCCTGTTGTCGTATCATCTGTTTGCGGCTTTACCGGCTGTATCTCTCTGGCTGGACGGCCGAACCGGTCGATGGCGGGCTCGGCATCGGCGAGTACTTGCGTATACGGATGAAGCGGCCGGTCGAAGACCTGATGGGCGGGGCCGGTCTCAACGACACGCCCCCGATACATCACCGCGACACGGTCGGCGATACAGTCGACGACGGCGAGATTGTGGGTGATGAACAGGAAGGTGACGCCACGCCGCTTTCTCAGATCCATCAGAAGGTTCAGCACCTGCGCCTGGACCGACAGGTCGAGGGCCGAGACCGGTTCGTCGGCGATCACCAGCCTAGGCTCGGTGACGAGGGCGCGGGCAATCGCAATGCGCTGCCGCTGGCCGCCGGAGAATTCGTGTGGATGCCGTTCCGCATGCTCGGCTTTCAGCCCCACGCTTTCAAGCATGTCGACGACGCGGTCGCGGATTTCCGCGCGAGACGGCTTGCGGGCGAGAACATGCAGCGGCTCGGCGACGATGCGGCCCACCCTTTGGCGCGGATCGAGCGAGGCGAACGGATCCTGAAACACCATCTGGAAGTTCTCGCGCCGTCGCATCAGCTCTTTCGACGGCAGGGCGAACAGGTCCTCGCCCGCGAAGAAAACCTGACCGGCGGTCGGCCGGTCGAGCGCCATCACCAGCCGCGCCAGCGTGGACTTTCCGCAACCACTTTCGCCGACGATGCCGAAGATCTCGCCGGCCTCGACCGTCAGCGACGCCTTATCGAGCGCGCGGGTCACATGGGCAGGTCCGAACAGTGTGCGGCTGACATAGTCGCGAGAGAGGTTACGAATATCAAGGAGGGGAGACTCGCTCATCGGAAGTCTCCACGCGCCGCACGAAGATTGGTTTGTCGGGTGTGGCTACCCCCCTCTGCCCTGCCGGGCATCTCCCCCTCAAGGGGAGCGATCGACATGTTGCGCCCACCCCGCTTCCAACACGCAATTGCATTGGCGGACATTCGACGTCTCATCGATCACGACCCTCCATGGCCCGGATGCAGCGCACGCCGCGGCTGTCGCCAAATTCCTGCCAGTCGGGTTCGGCGGCACTGCAGGCGTCGATGCGGTCGGGACAGCGGTCGGAGAAGACGCAGCCCGGAGGCAGGCGGTCGAAGGGGGGAACCGTGCCGCGAATGGTCGGAAGGCGGCCGCCGTCGCCGACGCGGCGGGGCACTGCGCCGATGAGGCCGCGGGTGTAGGGATTGAGCGGATCGGTCAGGACCGCCCGCGTTCCGCCTTCCTCCATCCGCCGCCCGGAATAGAGCACGAGGGTCCGATCGCACATGCGGGCGATCACGCCGAGATCGTGGCTCACCAGCATCAGCGCCATGCGGTATTCGCTGGTGAGATCGTCGAGGATGTCGAGCACTTCCGCCTGCACCGTGACGTCGAGCGCGGTGGTCGGCTCGTCGGCGATCATCAGGGCCGGCTTCGGCGCGAGCGCAATGGCAATGCCGACCCGCTGGCGCTGGCCGCCGGAGAGTTCATGCGGATAGCTCTTCGCCCTGCGCCGGGCATCGGGAATGCGCACCTGGTCCATCAGCTCGATCGCCTGCGCCCGCGCGTCGCGCCAGGACAGACCGCGATGCCAGACCAGACCTTCGGCGATCTGGTCGCCGATGGTCATGGCCGGGTTAAGCGCCGTCATGGGTTCCTGGAAGATCATGCCGATCTGATTGCCGCGGATCTCGCAGAGCCGTTCCTCCGTCGATGACAGAAGGTTCTCTCCGGCGAAGCTGATCGTGCCGGTCGCCTTCGCGACCGATGGCAGGAGGCCCATGATGGAAAGCGCCAGGAGGGTCTTTCCGGACCCGCTCTCGCCGACGACGCCGAGCGTTTCGCCGGCCGGGAGGTCGAAGGACATGTCAGACAGCACCCGTGCGCTGCGGCCGGTGCGGTCGATGGAGATCGACAGGTCGCGCACCGAGAGGAGGGGGCGATCGGGATGCTCGGCAGGCGGCTGGGTCATGCGGCGCCCCCGTCGCGAGGATCGAGCAGGTCGCGCAGACCGTCGCCGAGCATGTTGAAACCGAGAACGGTGCAGGCGATGGCGAGGCCGGGCAGGATGGCGAGCCAGGGTGCGGCACCAAGATAGGTCTGGGCGTCCGCCAGCATCCGGCCCCAGGTCGGTGCAGGCGGCGGCATGCCGAGGCCGAGAAAGGAGAGCCCCGCTTCGGTCAGGATCGCAAGGCCGAGCTGGATCGTCGCCTGGACGATGATCTGGTTCGCGATATTGGGCAGGACATGTTCGACGGTGATGAGGAGCTGGCCCTTCCCGGCGCCGCGTGCGGCCAGGACGTAGTCGCGCGACCAGATCTGTTGGGCAGCACCTGCGGTGACGCGGGCGAAGACCGGGACCATGAAGGTGGCGATGGCGATGATCGCGGTGAAGCGGCCGGTTCCCATCAGTGCACCGAGCATCATGGCGGAGAGGATCGGCGGAACGGCGAAGAGCACGTCATTGGCGCGCATGACGAGGGCTTCGATCACGCCGCGCCGTGCGGCGGCGATCACGCCCAGCACCGTGCCGACCGATGCGCCGATCGCGACTGCGGCAGCGGCCGTCGACAGGGAATTCCAGGCTCCGGCCATCAGCATCGAGGCGATGTCGCGGCCGAACTGGTCGGTGCCCAGGAGGCCATGGGCGAGCGGCGCCTTCAGCTTGTGGATGATCTGCATCTTCGCCGGGGGCAAGGGCGTCCAGACGAGCGAGAGGAGCGCCAGCGCGAGCAGGATAAGGATGATGCTGCCGCCGATCGCCAGATTGGGGCGCCGCAGATATCTGGAGAGACCACTCGTTCCGGAGCGTGCGGTCATCGCGTGCGGCTCCTCAGGCGCGGATCGAGGACCAGATAGGAAAGATCGACCAGGAAGTTCATCACGATGACGAGCCCGGCGAAGAACAGCACCACGTCCTGCATGACAATCACGTCGCGCTGGGCGAGCGCCTGATAGGCGAGGCGCCCGAGACCCGGCAGGTTGAAGACGTTCTCGATCAGGATCGCACCGGCGATCAGGAAGGTGAATTGCAGGCCGAGAATAGTGACCACGGGCACGAGGGCATTCGGCACCGCATGACGCCAGAGCGCCACCCGGCGTGGCAGGCCCTTGGCACGGGCGGTGCGGACGAAGTCTTCGTGCAGCACCTCGAGCACCGAGGCGCGGGTCACGCGGGTCAGCACGCCCGCCTGCGGCAGGGCAAGGGCGATCGCGGGAAGCGTCAGGGCCTTCATTCCGGCCACAAGCCCCGCGTCCCAACCCGGAAAACCACCGGCCGGCATCCAGCCGAGAGAGACGGAAAATGCAAGGATCAGCAACAGCGCAACCCAGAAACCCGGAACCGCGATGAAGGCCTGCGACAGAACCCCGCCCACATAATCCAGTGCCGAATTGCGCATGGCGGCGGAAGCGACGCCGAGTGGGATGGCGATCAGGACCGAGAGGACGATTGCAGTGAAGGCGAGCGGCAGCGTAACCGCCAGCCGTTCGGCGATGAGGCCTGCGACCGGGACGCCATAGGTGTAGGACCGGCCGAGATCGCCCGTCAGCGCGGCGGAGAGCCATTGCAGGTAGCGGACGGGAAGCGGCTGGTCTAGGCCGAGTTCAAGGCGTAGTGCAGCCAGGGTGTCAGGGCTCGCCGAAGTGCCGAGCATGATCGATGCCGGGTCTCCCGGCAGTACGTCCATGACGAAGAAGATGAGCGCGGAGACGGCCGCAAGGGTCACGATCAGACTGCCAATGCGCCGGGCGAGAAGTGTCAGCATGGGGGCATACTCCCGTCATGTGATCTCTCAATTTTGTCGGCTCGCTTCTTTCGCCTTGTCAAACCATCCCCCTCTGCCCTGCCAGCGTTCGTCGCTGCAATCGATTCATTGAATCGATTGCCCCGCTGCGCATACCGCTTCTCACCCCCCTCAAGGGGGGAGATCGCGCGTGGATCGCTACCGCCATGCCGATTGGCGTCGGGTTGGGCAAGGAGGATAAACTCCCGACTGACGAGAAGGGAAAACCAATTCTCGACGCGGACCGCAATGTGCATAGGGCAGCCCCTACCAATCTCCCCCCTTGAGGGGGAGATGCCCGGCAGGGCAGAGGGGGGTATGATGCTCATGGCTCATCTCGCAGGGGGCTGGGAACCAGCGCGGTGCTTACCCTGTCGCTCACTCCTCCCAATAGACCTCGGTCAACACGTTGGAGGGGATCGGTTCGTTTTCCCACAGTCCCTTCAGCTTCTTGTTCCAGATGCCGAGCTTCGGCATGACGAAGAGATAGAGTGCCGGAACGTCCGCGGCGAGGATCTTCTGCGCCTCGCCGTAGAGCCTGTCCTGCTCGGCGGTATCGGCGGTCGCCTCGATCTTGGCGAGCACGTCGTTGAAGGCCGGGTTCTTGTAGTTGAAGTAGTAGGGATCACGGGCATAGATGTCGATGTCCATCGGCTCGGCATGGGCGACGATGGTCATGTCGTAGTCGGTGCCCTTGAAGACGTCCTGGACCCATTTGGCCGGGAACTCGGTCGGCTCGATGTTCATGGTCACGCCGATTTCCGCGAACATCGCCTGCATCACCTGGGCCGAACGCGGGGCATAGGCCATCTGCGGGGTCTTGATGGTGAAGGTGAAACCGTCGGGATAGCCGGCCTCGGCAAGCAGGGCCTTTGCCTTTTCCGGATCGTAGGCATGGGTGCCGGTGAGATCGACATAACCTCGGTCATTTGGGGTGTAGTGGCTGCCGATCGGCGTGCCAAAGCCCGACCAGGCGCCGTCGACTATGACGGAACGGTCGATCGCCATCATCAAGGCCTGGCGAACGCGCTTGTCGTCGAAGGGCTTTCGCGCGTTGTTCATGCCGGCGACCACTTTCAGCTCGGTGTTGCCGATGACGGTCGCCAGCTTTTCGTCGCCCTTGAAGCTTTCCACCAATTCCGGCGCGCCGAACTCCGGGAAGGCATCGACATCGCCGGACTTCAGCGCGGCGGCCTGCGCCTGCGGGTCGGCGATGAAGCGGAAGGTGACCTTGTCGAGCTTCACCTTGGCCGCCTCGTTCCAGTAGTCCGCATTGGCGGCGAGTTCCACCTTGTCGCCCTTGGCCCAGCTGACGAACCGGAACGGGCCGGTGCCGACCGGCGTCGTCTTGTCGTTTGCGGCGCTCTTCGTTCCGACGATCGACGAGGAGGGCCAGCCGAGCCAGTAGAGCAGGCTTCCGGCCGGGGCCTTCAGCTTCAGGATCAGGGTCAGCGGATCGGGAGTCTCGATGGTGTCGATCGATGCAAAGTAGCGCTTCTGCGGATTGACGCTGTCCGCGCCGCGGGCGCGTTCGAGCGAGGCCTTTGCCACGGTGCTGTCGAAGGCTTCGCCGTCATGGAACTTCACGCCGTCTTCGAGTTTGAACGTATAGGTGAGGCCGTCCGGGGAAATCTCCCAACTGCGGGCAAGCTGCGGCTGGACCTTGCCGTTCCGGTCGATGGTAACGAGACCTTCGAAGATGTTCTGCCAGGTCACCTGGCCGATCGCGACCGGGGCGGCGATCGTCGGGTCGAGGCCGGTCGGCTCGATCGTCATGCCGAGCGTCAGTTCTCTGTCGGCGGCCAGTGCCGGGAAGGCGCCCGCGAGAGTTGACGAAACGGTCGCGGCGAGAGCCAGCGCGAGCCCCCGCAAGAGCGATGGGCTGCCAGCCGACGATACTGATTTCATGGATTTCCCCTGTTCCTCTTCCCGTCCGCCGTCTTCCGGAGCTCGGCGGTTTGCAGTGCGGAAAATACTTGCATCTCGCGCGCGGCCGCACAATCCGGATTTTGCGACCGCCGCGAAGGGCATTGGAAGAGATGGGGCCTGCTTTGCGTCAGGCGACTTCGCCCTGCGGCCCCGAACGGCCGTCTCGCATGCCGTCCGCGTCCTTTGCGGAAACTTGTGGAAGCAGCAGTCCCGCCTGGCGGGCGGCGTCGATGAAGGCTGCGCGGGCAATGGGTGCGGCATCCTTCGACTCAATCGCCAGCCGGCACCAACGGCTGGCACGCAGGTAAGCTGCGCCGTGCCGCGTCGGCCATTCTTCTTCGAGAAAGTAGAGTGCATCGACCGGCTCGCGGAAGGTCCGGGCGAGGCCGCATTGCAGTTTCAGTTCGACGGGATCGGCCCAGGTGGGCTGTATCTCAAGGGGTGTAACGGTCATGACATTCTCCATTGCGACTGCACGAACACGCGAGCGGCGCCGAAGTTCCATGACGATTTTGTTAAAATTCGTGGCTTGCCTAGACCGGACTTCCTAGCCTCAGGCCGGTGCGTCGGGTGATCCTTCCAGCGCATCGAACTCGCCCGCGTCACGGCGACGAAGCCAGTCTGCGGTGTATTCGCCGGCGGCTGCAGCGGCGTCCTCCATCGAAACCCCAGCGAGAAGTTTGTGCAGGACGGCGCCGCTGAAGCTGTCGCCGGCGCCGATCGTATCGGCGGTGACGACCAGTTCCTTCAGGCTGATGCGGGTCTCGATCCGGCCGTCGAAGAGCGTCATCGCGTTCGGCCCGTCGGTGAGCATCAGGTCCTTCAGTCGGGCACCGGCGACGCTGACGGCTGCCGACCAGATGTCGGGAAGGGTGCGGCCGGGAAAATCTGCGCGCGAGGCAACGACGACGTCGGCCGGCCGCGGGGTCGGGTCTCGCAGCGGAAACTGGCTGACGACCAGCGGGGCTGCCTCCAGCGAGCGCAGGAGCGTGTTGGACAGCCGGGCGCCGTTGACATAGAAGGCGTCGGCCGTGATCGGCTCCGCGAGCGAGAAGTCGCGGGCGATGCGCCGCGTGCTGCCGAGGATGGTGCGCTCCCCGGCCGGATCGAGAAAGATCTCCGCGAACTCCGTCTGGCCCTCGGAGAGCCGGACATGCTCCGTTCCGAACCCCATTTCTTTCAGCCGTTCCAACGCGGCAAGGCCATGGGCGTCGGTCGCCAGGGTCGAGACGATCTGCACGGGATGGCCGAGGCCGAGCAGCATGCGGCCGGTATAGTAGCCCCCACCGCCGAGGCGAACGGTCCGGCCTGTCCAGACAATGCGGGCACCGGACCGGAGCGGCTCCTGAAGCCGCCAGACGCGATCGTGATTGATGTGGCCGACGACAACGACGGAGGCTGGCATGAAGCGTTCGTCCCTTTTTTCCGCGATTGCCGCGAGCGAGGTCGCCGGAACCGCGGGGCTTGCGGAACCGGGGCGCCTCGGATTTCATGCCAGACACTAGGGCACGAGGTCGCTGGCAAGCAAGGAGGCGGAGTATGACGATCAGAACCGTGGTGTGGGGAGAGAACATCCACGAGCAGACCAATGCCGTGGTTCGCGGGATCTATCCCGACGGAATGCATGCGACGATCGCCGCGGCGCTCAATGCCGGCGATGGCATCGAGGCGACGACCGCGACACTGCAGGAGCCTGAACATGGTCTCAGCGTCGAGCGCCTCGCCGGCACGGATGTGCTGGTATGGTGGGGGCACAAGGACCACGGGGCCGTCGCGGACGAGGTGGTCGAGCGGGTGGCGCGCCGGGTCTTCGAAGGCATGGGGCTGATCGTCCTTCACTCCGGCCACTTCTCCAAGCCGTTCAAGCGGCTGATGGGCACGCCCTGCGCGCTCAAGTGGCGTGAGGCGGGCGAGCGGGAACGGATCTGGACGGTCAATCCGGGTCATCCGATCGCCGCGGGGCTGCCCGAGAGCTTCGTCCTCGAGAATGAGGAAATGTATGGCGAATTCTTCTCCGTTCCCGAGCCGTTGGAAACCGTCTTCATCTCCTGGTTCGCCGGCGGCGAGGTTTTTCGCTCCGGGCTCACCTGGCGCAGGGGTGCCGGAAACATCTTCTATTTCCGTCCCGGCCACGAAACCTATCCGACCTATCACGACGCGAATGTCCAGACGGTCATCCGTAGTGCGGTCAAATGGGCCTATAATCCGATGTCAGCCCATATCGGTGTTCACGATGCGCCGAACGTGCCCGTCGAGCGGGCCCTGGAGTCGATCACGGAGCGCGGTCCGAAGCTGCACCAGTCCGGCGAGGAAGGGTACAAGTGATGGCACCGATCCGTCTTCTCGTCCTGGGCACCGGGGGCATGGCGAATACGCATGCCCTCAATTTTTCCACCATTCCCGACGTGACCCTGGTCGGGGCCGTCGATGTCGACCTTGCCAAGGTTCGTGCCTTTGCCGCCCGGCACGATATTCCGAACACCTTCACCTCGCTCGAGGAGGCGATTGCCTGGGGCGAATTCGACGCCGCGACCAACGTGACGCCGGACCGCATCCATCATCCGACCACGCTCGCGCTGCTGGCCGCCGGCAAGCATGTGATGTGCGAGAAGCCGCTTGCCGAAACCTATTCAAAGGCCGCGGAGATGGCTGCGGCGGCCGAGACGTCCGGCCTCGTCAATATGGTCAATCTCACCTATCGCAACGTGGCGCAGGTGCAGAAGGCGCGCCAGATGGTCGTCGACGGCGAGATCGGCCGCGTGCGCCATGTCGAGGCGTCCTATCTGCAAAGCTGGCTGGTTTCAAAGGCATGGGGCGACTGGACGACCGAGAGCCAGTGGCTCTGGCGGCTGTCCACCCGGCACGGGTCGAACGGCGTGCTCGGCGACGTGGGCATCCATATCCTCGACTTTGCGGGATTTGGGGCCGCGACCGAGATCGATCACGTCTTTGCCCGGTTGAAGACCTTCGACAAGGCCGCCGGCAAGCGGATCGGGGAATATGATCTCGACGCCAATGACAGCTTCATCATGACGGCGGAGTTCACCAACGGCGCTATCGGTGTGATCCATGCAAGCCGCTGGGCGACCGGGCATCTGAACGAGCTCAGGCTGAGGGTTCACGGCGACAAGGGCGCGCTCGAGGTCATTCACCGGCCCGACGGGTCCATTCTTAGGGCTTGCCTGAGAGAGGACGTGGAGAAAGCAATCTGGCAAGAGATACCGGTCGAGCCGGTCGAGACCAACTATCAGAAGTTCGTCGCGGCAATCCGCGATGGGCGCGGGCAACAACCGGACTTCCGCCACGCAGCCAACCTGCAGAGGGTTCTCGATCTTGCGCTGCGCACCGAAGCCGAACGCCGCGAGCTTTCGGTCTAGCCGCGTGGTCGTGGAAAACAGAAAGCCGCCCGATCGCATCGGGCGGCTTCTTGTTCGGTCTGGGCGCTGTATCAGTAGGTGACCTTGACCGCGGTCTTCTCTTCGGCGGCGCGAACCGCCGCGTCGGCGAGCGCCAGCGCGATCAGGCCGTCTTCGGCGGAAGGCGACAGCGGAGTGCCGTTTTCCAGGCCGTCGATGAAGGCCGAAATCTCCGCGGCGTAAGCCGCGGTGTAGCGGGTCATGAAGAAGTCGTGCAGCGGCGGGCGGGTGTAGCCGTCCTTGGTGGCGATCTCGATCGACACCGGCCGCTGGTTTTCCGCCGAGACCGAACCGAGCGAACCGTGCACCTCGATGCGCTGGTCGTAGCCGTAGGAGGCGCGGCGGGAGTTCGAGATCATCGCCTGGCGGCCGCTCTTGGTGGTCAGCACCAGGCTGGCGCTGTCATAGTCACCCAGTTCGCCGATCTTCGGATCGACCAGAACGGCGGCGGATGCCATCACGCTGTCTATTTCCTCGCCCAAAAGGAAGCGTGCCATGTCGAAGTCGTGAATCGTCATGTCGCGGAAGATGCCGCCCGAAACCTTGATGTATTCCGCCGGCGGCGGGCCGGGGTCGCGGCTGGTGATCGTCACCATCTCGACCTTGCCGATCTGGCCATCGTCGATCGCCTGGCGCACGGCGCGGAAATGCGGGTCGAAACGACGGTTGAAGCCCAGCATGACCTTGCCGCCGACCTTGCGCACCGTTTCAAGGCAAGCGCGGGCACGTGCGACGTCGAGATCGATCGGCTTCTCGCAGAAGATGGCCTTGCCCGCCTTGGCGAAGCGCTCGATCAGGTCGGCATGGGTGTTGGTCGGCGTGCAGATGATGACCGCATCGATATCCTTGTCGGCCTCGATCTCGTCGATCGTCCTGACGGCGGCGCCGGAGGCCGCGGCGATCGCGTTTGCCGCCTCGGGAAAGGCGTCGGCGACCGCGACGAGTTTCGCCCGCTTGTCTTCGGCGATCGCACGGGCATGCACCTTGCCGATACGGCCTGCGCCCAGAAGGGCCAGTTTCGTTACCATGATCTTCTCCTCCCTTGGTCGCCTTGCCGAACCGGCCTCAAGCGCCCTAGACACGTGTTGTGGCGTCGCGTGCGGGGTCCGTCCTTTTCACGGCAAGCGAAAGGACGAGACAAGGCCGCTTCGGGCCGCCGCCTCCGATGGATGTTCCAAAACTCCATTTGGAATATACATTCTATTTTGCTAGATTGCGATATCGTTTGTGTCAAGCGCCATTGCGGAAAGGACAGTCATGACGGAAACCGGCGGGCCGACCAGCATCAAGGCATTCGAGGAGCGACTGCTGGAGGTCTCGGAAAATCTCCCCAAGCGACTGCGCCAATGCGCCGATTATGTCGCGGCGAACAAGGATCGGATCGCGGTTTCGACCGTCGCGGAAATGGCGGAAGGGGCGGGTGTCCAGCCGTCGGCCTTCATGCGTTTCTGCCAGATTCTCGGGTTTTCCGGTTTCTCCGAGATGCAGAAGCTGTTTCGTGATTCCTTCGTCGGGGGATGGCCGGACTATTCCACCCGTCTCCATCACTTGAGGGAAAAGGCCGAGGGCAGCCCGACCGCGCTGCTTGCCGAATTCGTCGAGGCCGGGCGTACTTCCCTTGAAGGTCTGCTGAAGACGATCGACCCGCAAATGCTTGAAATGGCCGTGGAAACGCTGGCCAAGGCACAGATGATCCACATCATCGGGATGCGGCGATCCTTCCCGGTCGCAAGCTACATGGCCTATGCGCTGGAGAAGATGAACGTTCCGGCCATGCTGCATAGCGCTGTCGGCAAGCTGGAAAACCATCATGCGATCCGGCCGGGCGACGTGCTGCTTGCCATTACCTTTTCGCCCTATTCCGCCGAGACCATCGATCTCGTCGAGCAGGTTTCCGGCCGGGGGATCCCGGTGGTCGCCGTGACCGACACGATCGTCAGCCCTTTGCGGAAATTCAATGCGCTCACGCTCTCGGTGTCTGAAGTCGATTTCGGTGCGTTCCGATCGTTGTCGGCGACGCTCTGTCTGGCGATCACGCTTTCCGTCGCGGTCGGTACGGCGCGACAGGATAACTGAATATTTGTGTTGAAAATTCCAAAAATAGAATTTAAAGTTCATTCTTAGAGGAGAAGGTAGGCCGCAGTGGTGCGGTCGCCCGAGATCACGGAAGGCGGGGATACACCTGCCGCCGCAGGGAGGTTTGCTTGGCAGTACTCGATCTGATCACGATCGGCCGTTCGTCGGTTGACCTTTATGGTGCGCAGGTGGGTGGCCGGCTCGAGGATATGGCCTCCTTCAACAAGTATATCGGCGGCTCGCCGACCAACATCGCTGCCGGCACGGCGCGGCTAGGCCTGAAGTCTGCGCTCATCACCCGGGTCGGCGACGAGCATATGGGCCGCTTCATCCGCGAGCAGTTGGTCAAGGAAGGCGTCGATGTGCGCGGCGTCGCGACCGACCCGGAGCGCCTGACCGCGCTCGTATTGCTCGGCATCCGCGACGAACACCAGTTTCCGTTGATCTTCTACCGCGAGAACTGCGCCGACATGGCGCTTTGCGAAGACGACATCGATCCGGCCTTCGTCGGCGAGGCGCGCTGCGTGCTGGCGACGGGGACGCATCTTTCGCATCCGCGCACCGAGGCCGCCGTCTTGAAGGCGCTGAAGATCGCCCGTGAAAACGGCGCGAGGACCGCGCTCGACATCGACTACCGTCCCAATCTCTGGGGGCTTGCGGGCCATGGCGCGGGTGAGAGCCGTTACATCGAATCTCGGGCGGTCACCGCAAAGCTGCAAGCGACGCTTCATCTGTTCGACCTGATTGTCGGAACGGAAGAGGAATTCCATATCGCCGGTGGCACGACCGATACGGTCGAGGCGCTCAAGGCGGTGCGGCGCGTTTCCGATGCGGCGCTCGTGTGCAAGCGTGGCGCGATGGGTGCCGTGGTGTTCGAAGGTGCGATCCCCGGCAGTCTGGATGCGGGCCAGACGGGTGAGGGCTTCCCGATCGAGGTGTTCAACGTGCTCGGCGCCGGCGACGGCTTCATGTCCGGCCTGCTCAAGGGCTGGCTGACCGGAGAGGACTGGCCGACCAGCCTCAAGTTTGCCAATGCCTGCGGCGCCTTTGCCGTCTCGCGCCACGGCTGCACGCCGGCCTATCCGAGCTGGGAGGAACTGCAGTATTTCTTCAAGGCCGGCATCCGCAACAAGGCGCTCCGCAAGGACGAGGCGCTGGAACAGGTGCACTGGTCGACCAACCGCAAGGGCGACTGGTCGACGATGCGGGTCTTTGCCTTCGATCACCGCATGCAGCTTGAGGCCATGGCCAGCGAGGCGGGCGTCGAGGCAGGCCGGATCGGCAAGTTCAAGAAGCTGTGCCTCAATGCGGCGCTGGAGGTCTCTGGGGGCACTGCGGGTTACGGCATTCTCTGTGACAACCGGATCGGCCGCGATGCGCTGTATGCCGCGAGCGGCTCCGGCCTTTGGATCGGCCGGCCGGTCGAATGGCCGGGCTCGCGTCCGCTGACCCTGGAGCCGGAGATCGGTCCTGATTTCGGCGGTCTCGTCGAATGGCCGCTCGAAGACGTGGTCAAGGTTCTCTGTTTCTATCATCCCGACGACACGGCGGAGATGCGTGCCGAGCAAGAGGCGACCGTGGTCCGCCTGTTCCATGCCGCCCGCCGCAACCGTCTGGAAATGCTGCTCGAAGTGATCCCGTCCAAGGTCGCCGCGACGGATGACGACACGGTCGCGCGGATCATCGACCGCTTCTACGAGATCGGCGTCTATCCGGACTGGTGGAAGCTCGAGCCGATGCGGACCGAGGCGTCGTGGGCCAATGCCTGCGCCGCCGTCGAGCGGCATGATCGATATACGCGCGGCATCGTGGTCCTCGGGCTCGATGCACCGCAGGCGGAGTTGGAGGAAAGCTTCGCGCTTGCCGCCCGTTTCGATCTGGTCAAGGGTTTCGCCGTCGGCCGGACGATCTTCGGCGAGGCGGCGCGCAAGTGGCTGTCCGGTGCGATCACCGACGAAGACGCCGTGAAGGAAATGGCGCAGCGCTATCGCAGCCTCTGCGATGTCTGGGACAAGGCCCGCGAAGACGCTCGTGCTGCCAAGGGAGAGAAGGCATGAAGACGGTGAGACTGACCGCCGCACAGGCGATGGTGCGCTACCTCGCCAACCAGCTCAACGAGCATGGCGAACCCTATATCGCCGGCGTCTGGGCGATCTTCGGCCACGGCAACGTGGCCGGTATCGGCGAGGCACTGCACGGCATCCGCGACCGGCTGCCGACACTGCGTGGTCAGAACGAACAGTCCATGGCCCATGCGGCGATCTCCTATACGAAGCAGTTGCGCCGCCGGCGTGCGATGGCGGTGACGTCGTCGATCGGACCGGGTGCGGCCAACATGGTGACGGCGGCGGCGCTCGCCCATGTCAACCGGCTGCCGGTGCTCTTCATTCCGGGCGACGTCTTCGCCAATCGCGGGCCCGATCCCGTTCTGCAGCAGCTCGAGGACTTCGGCGACGGTACGATGACGGTCAATGACTGCTTCAAGCCGGTCAGCCGCTACTTCGATCGCATCATGCGGCCGGAACATCTGCTGACGGCACTGCCGCGGGCGATGCGCGTCATGACCGATCCTGCCGATTGCGGTCCGGTCACACTCGCTTTCTGCCAGGATACCCAGGCCGAGGCCTACGACTATCCGGAAAGCTTCTTCCAGCCGAAGGTCTGGCGCCACCGCCGCCCCGAGCCGGACGTTCATGAGTTTGCTGCCGCCGTCGAAGCGCTCAAGTTGGCGAAGAACCCGGTGATCGTGGCCGGTGGCGGCATCCACTTCGCCGGTGCGACCGAGACGCTGAAGGCCTTCGTCGAAAAGCACCGCATTCCGGTCGTCGAGACGCAGGCCGGCAAGTCGGTGCTCGCCTGGGATCATCCGCTGAATTTCGGGGCGGTCGGGGTAACCGGCACGGAATGCGCCAACATCGTCTCCGAAAAGGCCGACCTCGTCTTCGGCGTCGGCACCCGCTTCCAAGATTTTACCACCGGCTCGTGGGCGCTGTTCAAGAACCCGAACCGCCGTATCCTGGCGCTCAACGTGCAGGCCTATGACAGCGCCAAGCATGATGCCATCCCGTTGACCTCGGATGCGAAGATCGGCCTCGAACGGTTGTCGGCCGCGCTCGGTGATCATGTGTTCTCCGCCCCGGATGCCGGTCTCAAGGATGCTTGGTTCGTCAAGGCGGATGCCGTGACCGCGCCGCCGAAAGACGGCAACGCGCTGCCGACTGACATGCAGGTGATCGGCGCCGTGCAACGCCAGTCGCGCGACAACACCGTCGTCATGTGCGCCGCCGGAACGATGCCGGGCGAGCTGCACCAGCTGTGGAAGGCCAAGCTGCCACTCTCCTATCACATGGAATACGGCTTCTCCTGCATGGGCTACGAGGTTGCCGGTGGGCTCGGGATCAAGCTTGCGGAACCCGATCGCGACGTCATCGTGATGGTCGGCGACGGTTCCTACATGATGATGAACTCGGAGCTTGCGACCTCCGTCGCCATGGGCGTCAAGATCACGCTCGTCATCACCGACAACCGTGGCTACGGGTGCATCAACCGGTTGCAGATGGGCACCGGCGGGGCCGAGTTCAACAACCTCTACTCCCACACCAACGTCAACCCGATTGCCATCGACTTTGCGGCTCATGCCGCCTCCATGGGAGCGAGCGCCCGCAAGGTCGCGTCGATCGCGGAGCTGGAAGAAGCGCTCGCGGCAGCACGCGAGGCGACCGTCACCACGGTTATCGTCATCGATACCGATCCCTATCCGACGCCGGATGCCGGCGGATATTTCTGGGACGTTGCCGTTCCGGAAGTCTCGCCCCGTGCGGAAGTCAATGAAGCCCGTGTCCGCTACGAGGCGGCCCTCAAGGAAAGACGCTAAGCATGATCTCCTACGGTACCAATCCGATTGCCTGGTCGAACGACGACGATCGCTCGCTGGGCGCGCATATCAGCCTTGATCAGTGCCTCGACGAGACGGCCAAGATCGGTTTCGACGGCATCGAGAAGGGACACAAGTTCCCGGAGGATCCCGCGGGCCTGAAGGCCGTCCTCGAACCCCGTGGCCTGCGCTACGTTTCCGGCTGGCATTCGCTGAACCTGCTCACGCAGTCGATCGAGGACGAGAAGCAAGCGATGCAGCCGGCGCTCGATTTGCTGAAGGCCATGGGATCGAAGGTCATCATCGTCTGCGAGACGTCGAATGCCATCCATGGCAATGACGCGGTTGCAGTCAATGCCCGTCCGAAGCTCTCCGAGGGCGACTGGGCTAAGTTCGGCGCTGGCGTCGAAGCGCTTGCCGAATATGCGGCTGCCCAGGGCATTGCGCTCGTCTATCACCATCACATGGGCACGATCGTCGAGAGCGAAGACGAGATCGACAGGCTGATGGCCAACACGGGACCCCATGCCAAGCTGCTGCTCGACACCGGCCATTGCCTGTTCGGCGGTGGCAATCCGGAGCGCGTAGCGAAGAACTACATGCACCGGGTCGGCCATATCCATGCGAAGAATGTCCGGCCCGTTATTGCCCGGCAGGTCCGCGACGAGAACCTGTCTTTCCTCGAAGGCGTGCGCCGCGGTGTCTTCACCGTGCCGGGCGACGCCGAGGGCGGCGTCGACTTCCCGCCGGTCTTGCGGATCGCGGCAGAGCATGGTTACCAGGGTTGGCTGGTCATCGAGGCGGAGCAGGACCCGGATGTCCGCAATCCCTTCGAGTACCAGAGCCTTGGTTTGAAATCGCTGAAGGCCATGGCCAGGGAGGCCGGGCTGGACAAGGAGACAGCGTGAAATTTCTCGATCCGCAGCACCCGTTCTTCAAGCCGCTCTGGCGCCGCATCCTGACCGTCGTCGCACCGGCGGCCTGGGCTCTCGTCGAGCTTTCGAACGGCGAAGGGGGCTGGGCCATCGTCTTCTTCGGAGCGGCGGCCTATGCGGGATACGAGCTATTTCTGGCGCCGAAGCCGGCGGCGGATGCCAGGCCGGCGACAGACGAGGCCGCAAGAGACGACAAGGGAGACGAGGGATGAGCGATCTGCTGCGCAAGCCGAAGGGCACCTCCGGCAAGGTGCACGACATCACGCCGGCGGTTGCCGGTTGGGGCTATGTCGGCTTCGGCCTTTACCGGCTCAAGGCCGGCGAGAGCGTGGCGGAACCGACCGGCGATACCGAGGTCATCCTGGTGCTCGTCGAGGGCAAGGCGATGGTTTCCGGCGGGGGCAAGGATTTCGGCGAGCTCGGCGACCGGATGAACGTTTTCGAGCGCAAGGCCCCCCATTGCGTCTACGTGCCGGCCGACTCCGACTGGTCGGCCAGCGCGACGACCGACTGCACGCTTGCCCTTTGCACGGCACCCGCCGAGCCGGGGCGCGAGGCCCAAGTAATCGGCCCCGCCGGGATTTCACTGGTCGAGCGCGGCAAGGGCGCCAATACCCGCTACATCTATCCGATCGCCATGGAAGATCGCGACGTTGCCGACGCGCTCCTGGTGACGGAGGTCTTCACGCCGTCGGGCAACTGGTCGTCCTATCCGCCGCACCGGCATGACGAGGACAATTTCCCGGAGATGACCTATCTCGAGGAAACCTACTACCACCGCCTCAATCCGGCGCAGGGGTTCGGCTTTCAGCGTGTGTTCACCGAGGACGGCTCGCTGGACGAGACGATGGCGGTGAGCGACGGCGACGTCGTCCTCGTGCCCAAGGGGCATCATCCCTGCGGTTCGCCCTACGGCTACGAGATGTATTACCTCAACGTGATGGCCGGTCCATTGCGCAAGTGGCGGTTCCAGAACCATCCCGACCACGACTGGATCTTCCGGCGCGACAATCCGTAAGCCGTCGCACGGCAATTCAATTTTCGACTCCTGGGAGGAAGACAATGGCGGGTCTCGGCATCGGGCTCATCGGTACCGGCTACATGGGCAAATGCCACGCACTGGCGTGGAACAACGTGGCGAGCATCTTCGGCGACGTCGAGCGGCCGCGCCTTGTCACACTCGCCGAGGTCAATGCCGACCTGGCGGCGAAGAAGGCGGGCGAGCTCGGCTTCGCCAAGTCGACCGGCAACTGGCGGGACCTGCTGTCCGATCCGTCCATCGACGTGATCTCGGTCACCACGCCGAACGCCTTCCACGCCGAGATGGCGATCGAAGCACTCGAGGCCGGCAAGCATGTCTGGTGCGAAAAGCCGATGGCGCCGGCGCTCGCCGATGCGATCCGCATGCGCGAGGCGGCCGCCCGCTCGGGCAAGGTCGCGGCCATGGGCTACAACTACATCCAGAATCCGATGATCCGCCACATGCGCCGCCTGATTGACGAAGGCGCGATTGGTTCGGTCAATCACGTCCGTGTCGAGATGGACGAGGACTTCATGGCCGATCCGAGCCAGCCCTTCTACTGGAAGAGCGAGGCATCCTCCGGCTATGGCGCGCTCGACGATTTCGCGGTCCATCCGCTGTCGCTGCTCTTCGCCCTGTTCGGCCACGTCGATGCCGTCGTGACCGACATGGTCAAGCCGTACGAGACCCGGCCGCTTGCCGCCGGCGGAAGCCGGGCCGTCGAGAACCACGACATTGCCAGCGTGCTGCTGCGGCTCGAGGGTGGCGTCTCGGCAGCCCTGATGGCGGACCGTTCGGCCTGGGGGCGCAAGGGGCGCATCGCCGTGCAGATCTTCGGATCGGCCGGTTCGATCCTCTTTGACCAGGAGCGGATGAACGAGTTCCAGCTCTACCAGGCCTCGGGTCGTCCGGAAGAGCAGGGGTTCCGCACGATCCTCGCCGCACCCCACCACAAGCCCTACGATCGCTTCATCCCCGCGCCGGGCCATGGTCTCGGCTTCAACGACCTCAAGGTCATCGAATGCCGCGAACTGGTTGCCGCCATCGCCGGCCAGAAGGCGCATCTCATTGGCTTCGAAGACGGCCTGCGCATCGAGCGCAGCGTTCATGCCATGGCGCAGTCCTTTGCCGAGAAGCGCTGGGTGACCATCGAGGACTGATCGAGTCGTCCGGTGGTCCTGTTGATCCGCTGCCGATCCACGCCCGTAGAGGATTGAAGAAGCGCCCGCCAAACCTGTGCGGGGCCCTTTGTCGAGGGTGAGAGGGGCGGTCATGGAAAACAGGGTGTTGCCGTCGCTCGGGGGCGACTATCGCGCATTGGTGCTGGGTGCGTCGGGTGGGATCGGGTCAGCGTATCTGTCAGCTTTCCGCAAGGATCCTGCCTGCACTGTAGCCCTCGGCCTGTCGCGCCGCGACGACGGCTTCGATGTGACCGATGAGGCTTCCGTCTCGGCTGCGGCAGAGCGGTTTTGGGAGGAGGGCGCCGCATTCGACGTTATCATCTGCGCGACCGGGGCCTTGACGATCGACGGCGTCGGCCCTGAGAAGACGATCCGTGCCATCGCGCCGGATGCCATGGCGGCGCAGTTTGCCCTCAATGCAATCGGCCCGGCGCTGGTTCTCAAACACTTCTCAGCTCTGCTTTCCCGAGACCGGCGCAGCCTGATGGCTTTCCTCTCGGCGCGGGTCGGCTCGATCGGCGACAACCGGCTTGGCGGCTGGATCTCCTATCGTGCCTCCAAGGCGGCATTGAACCAGGTCGTGCGCACAGCCGCGATCGAGATCGCCCGGACGCGGCCCCTCACTGTCGTTGCAGCCCTTCACCCCGGGACAGTCGCGACCTCGCTTTCCGACCGCTTCTCCGCCGGCCATGAGAGGTTCAGTCCCGGCGACAGCGTCAGCCGCATGCTGGTCGTGCTCGACGGGCTCGATCCGGCGGCAAGCGGTTCATTCCACGCTTATGACGGGCAGTCGATCCCGTGGTGAAGCCGGGCGGCAGATCCATTTGCCGTCACCGACCGTAAAAGGGCGAGAACCCCATACAGGAGCCCTTCCGATGTCAAACACCAGGTCCATGTTCCTCGCGCTTCTTCTCCCCGTTTTCATGTCCGCTTCTGCCGTCTCCGCGGCCGAGGCGTTTACGCTCGAAGGCTTCTTTGCCGGAAAGAGCAAGGCGACAGGTTCGTTCAGCGCCATCAACGGGGTGAAACGCCAGTTCACCGTCGATCTGACCGGCAAGTGGGACGGTCGGACGCTGACGCTGCGAGAGGACTTCGTATTCAGTGACGGCACGCGTGACCGGAAGACCTGGCGCTTCGTGAAGACCGGGCCGTTAAGCTATTCCGGTACGCGTGAGGACGTGATCGGCGAGACGCGGGTGACCATCCAGGGCAATGTCGCGCGGTTCAACTATCTGGTCTATCTCGATTCCGCCAAGCAGGCGAACAAGGTCCGCTTCTACGACAAGATGGTGCTGCGCGCCGATGGCACCGTTCTCAACACGGCGCTGGTGACGAAGTTCGGCTTGCCGGTCGCCAAGACCGTGGTCGAGTTCGAAAGGCCGGGTCGCCCGGCGCGGAGTGCTTCAGAGCGCTAGGCACGTTCGTAAAGAAAAGGCGGCGCCGAGGCGCCGCCAGGTGGCTTTCGCGGTGGGAGTTATCGTCAGACCTTGCGTTTCTTCTGTCGATAGACGTCGGCAACGACGGCTGTCACGATGATCATGCCCTTGATGATTTCCTGGTAGTAGGCGTCGACCCGGAGGAAGGTGAAGCCGGAGGTCATAACACCGAGGATGATGGTGCCGATCACGGTGCCGGTGATGCGGCCGGCGCCGCCCGAGAGCGAAGTGCCGCCGATGACGGCTGCCGCAATCGCGTCGAGTTCGTACATGACGCCCATGCCGGCCTGGGCAGTCTGGGCGCGGGCGGCGGTCACGACACCGGCGAGACCTGCCAGCATGCCGGCGATCGCATAGACCTTGATCAGGTGTGCCTCGACATTGATACCGGACACGCGGGCCGCCTGGACGTTGGCGCCGATGGCATAGGTGAACTTGCCGTAGCGGGTGTAGCGCAGGGCAATGTGGAAGATCACCGCGACGACGAGGAAGACCACCACCGGCCAGATGCCCGTGCCGATGAAGTTGAACTGGTCGGTCAGGCCGGAGACCGGCTGGCCCTTGGTGTACCACTTCGAGATGCCGCGTGCAGTCACCATCATGCCCAGCGTGGCGATGAAGGGCGGGATCTTGGTCCTGGCGATCAGCTGGCCGTTGATGAAGCCGGCGAGCAGGCCGACGGCGATGCCGAGCCCGATCGGAATGAAGAAGGGCAGGTCGGTCAGGCTCGGATAGAGCGCGCGGGACCAGGTCGACGACTGGGCAAGGCTCGCGGTGAACATCGCGGTCATGCCGACGACGGAGCCAGACGACAGGTCGATGCCGCCGGTGATGATGACCTGCGTCACGCCGACCGAGATGATGCCGATGACCGAGACCTGCAGGATCATGATGGTCAGGCGCTGCGGGTTCGCCAGGAAGCTCTGGCCGACGAAAACCCAGCCGAGGACCTCGAAGACCAGCGCGATGCCGATCAGCACGAGGAAGATGTTCGCTTCCGGCGGGATGCGGCGATGTTGGGGCTTGCCGGTCTTCAGGTCGACCTCGCCCTTGGCCACGGTTTTGCTGTTCATTGTTTCCTCCCTCAAAGGTTCACGACCGAAGGCCGGCTCAACGGGCCGCCAGGTCCATGACCTTGATCTGTGTGGCTTCCGCTCGGTCGAGGAAGCCGGTGACGCGGCCTTCATGCATGACCATGACGCGATCGCTCATGCCGAGCACTTCCGGCATTTCCGACGAGATCATGACCACGGCGACGCCGTTCCTGGTCATCTCGGTGACGAGGCGGTGGATTTCCGCCTTGGCGCCGACGTCGATGCCGCGCGTCGGCTCGTCAAGGATCAGAATGCGCGGATTGGTGAGCATCCAGCGACCGATCAGCACCTTCTGCTGGTTGCCGCCCGAAAGGTTTTCGATGCGCTCTGCCAGGTTCGGGGTCTTGACCCTCAGCTTGCGGCACATCTCCTCGCATTCGGCGGTCAGATCCGTCTGTGTGACGAAGCCCTTGCTGACAAACCTGTCCTGCAGGACGGCGAGCTGCATGTTTTCCAGAACGCTCAGGATCAGCAGGCAGCCGGTGTCCTTGCGGTCCTCCGTGAGGAAGGCCATGCGATTGCGGATCGCTTCCGTCGGGCTGGTGATGGAGACGGGCTTTCCGTCGATCTCGATGGTACCGGACGAGGCAGGCGTCACGCCGAAAATGGTCTCGGCGACGTTGGAGCGGCCGGAGCCGACGAGACCTGCGACGCCAAGGATCTCGCCAGCCCGCACGTCGAAGGATACGTCGCGGAACACGCCGTCGAGCGTCAGGTTCTTGACCGACAACACGACGTCACCCAGCGGCACGTCCTCCTTGGGGAACATCTGGGTGATCTCTCGGCCGACCATCATGCGGATGATGTCGTCGCGTGTCACGTCGGTCGATGCGTGGGTGCCGATATACTTGCCGTCGCGGAAGACCGAGAACTCGTCGGCGATCTCGAACAGTTCGCTCATTTTGTGGGTGATGTAGACGATGCCGATGCCCTGGTCGCGCAGGCTGCGGATGATCTGGAACAGATGCTCCACCTCGCGCTCCGTCAGCGCCGAGGTCGGTTCGTCCATGATCAGCACATCGGATTCATAGGAGACCGCCTTGGCGATCTCTACCATCTGCCGATTGGCGACCGAGAGTTCGCCGACGCGGGTCTCGGGGTGAATGGTGATGTTCAGCCGGTTGAAGAGTTCGGCCGTCTTGCGGTTCATCTCGCGGTGATCGACGAACCCGAACCGGTTCAGTGGTTCGCGGCGGATCCAGATGTTCTCGGCAACCGTCATCGGCGACATCAGGTTCAGTTCCTGATGGATCATGGCGATGCCGTTCTCCAGCGCGTCGAGCGGTGATTCCAGGCGGATGTCTACGCCCTTCAGCTGAACGGTGCCCTTGTCGGGATGATAGATACCGGCGAGGATCTTCATCAGCGTCGACTTGCCGGCGCCGTTCTCGCCCATCAGCGCATGCACGCTGCCGCGCTTGAGGCGGAAGGTCACGTCATCGAGGGCAACGACACCGGGAAACTCCTTGCGGACGCCCTCGGCGACCAGAAGATACTCGGCGGTGGGTACGGCGCCGCTCTTGCGGACAGCGGCCATCGTTGTCGGACTGACCATGGCAAATCTCCTCGCGCTTCATGCGGTGGGATGCGGGCCTGAGCCCGCATCCGCTTGATCCCGGAAGGGATCAGTTCTTGCTCTGGTAGTCCTTGAGGTTGGCCGGGGTGACCAGTTCGAAGGGAATGTAGACCTTCTTGTCGACGGCTTCGCCCTTGGCGAGCTTGAGCGCCGCGTCGACCGAGCCCTTGCCCTGGCCGGCCGCGTTCTGGAACACGGTGACGTCGAGGTCGCCGGCTTCCATGGCCGCAAGGGCGTCCTGGGTTGCGTCGACACCGGCGACGACATAGTCCTTCATGTCCTTGCCGGCTGCCTTCAGCGCCTGGATGGCGCCAATCGCCATTTCGTCGTTGTTGGCGATGACGGCGTTGAACTCGAGACCGGCGGAGAGCCAGTTGGTCACGAGGTCTGCGCCCTGGGTGCGCGACCAGTTGGCGGTCTGCTCTTCGACGATCTCGATGCCCTTGCACTCGTCGGTCGCCAGTACGTTATGAACGTCCTGGGTACGCATGCGGGCGGCCTGGTTGGAAAGCTCGCCCATCATGACGACGGCCTTGCCCTTGCCGCCGAGCAGCTTGCAGACTTCCTGGGTTTCGAGCGTGCCGGACTCTTCTTCGTTCGAGGCGACGAACGCCTGCTTTTCCGGCAGTTCGTTGACGTTGACCGGCTCGCGGTTGACGTAGACCAGCGGAATGCCGGCGTCGGCGGCGATCTTCGACATGGCGGCGGTCGCATCGGTGTCGACCGGGTTGACGATGATGGCGTTTACGCCGGCTGCGATGAAGTTCTGGATCTGGCTCTGCTGCTTGGCGACGTCGTTCTGTGCGTCTTCAACCTGCAGCGTCACGCCGTCGAGCGTCTTGGCGTAGTCCTGCATCCCGTTGCGCAGGACGGTCAGGAAGTTGTCGTCGAACAGGGCCATGGATACGCCGATGGTTTCGGCATGGGCGGCCGTGCTCAAAAGAACAGACATGGCGGCGCCCAGAATAAGCTTTTTCATGATATTTCCTCCTCAAACGGTGTCCGGCGTCACCTTCTCCTGCCGGAGACCGGATTTCGTCCGGCCATGCACTTGTCCCGCGCTCCCGACGCGCCGGAAAACGGAATGAAAAGACCGCCAGTCCGGAAATGCAGATAATTTATTCCATTTTTTGTTTCGCCCGTCAACGGCGCAGATGCATCGGACAGGCAGATTTCCGCTACCTGCCGGGAAATGTGGAGAAAAACGCAATTTTGCGCCTGTTCATAAATGGAATTTCCGTTCCATTTATGGGCGTGAAGGACTGTTGAAGCAGGTCTTGGGGAAGAAAAGTCTGCGCAGCGCGCCTCGGTTGCCGGAACGGCAGGGCTGGATCGACGCGGGCGGGCGGACCGAACGGTGCCCGCCCGCGTCGATGCTATGCTCAGATCGTCGCGCCGATATAGGTCATGCTGGCCTTCACCGCTGCGGCCGGGTCGGTCAGCGCATGCACGGTTTCGGCGAAGGGTTCGAAGGAAAGGGGGCCGCGGTAGCCGGCCGCGTCGAGGGCGCGGATCTGCCCGGCATTGTCGAGCCGGTCGTTGCCGTCGACCAGCACGCGGTGGCTGTCGCGCATGTCGGAGACGGCGACGTCCGGGGCGGTGACGCCGGAGATGTGGACGAGGCCAGTGAGTTCAGGGAAGAGCGCCGGTTCGCCTGCAAGATGGTGATGGAAGGTGTCGTGCACGAGCCTGAAGACCTCGCTGCCGCCGACGGCCCGGATGGCGTCCGCCGCCTCCTGCTTGGAACGCAGCGAGCAGATCTCGAAGCCGAGGGGCTCGACCAGACCGATGATGCCAGTCGCTTCCAAGCGCGGCTTCAATGCGGTAAGCGCTTCGCGCAGGTTCTGCTGGCGCTGGCCGTCCTCCTGGCCGGTGCCGTCGTTCTTCGGAACCAGAACCAGCGCCCGGGCGCCGCAGGCATGTGCATAGGCGATCAGTTCGTCTGCCTCACGGGCGCGCGTTTCGTTCCATTCGTTGAAGCGCTGAAGGGCGTTGATCGAGATGATCTCGATGCCGCGGTCCTTTGCCAGCTTGCGGATCTCTTCGGGCGCGGTGCCGTCGAGGATGGCGTTGCCGGCAAGATCGTTGCGGATCTCGACGGCGCGGATGCCGAGCGAAAGTGCGAGATCGAGGAAGTCTGCGATCTTCAGTGACGGCGTGGTCATGTGGTTGAGTGCGAATTGCAGAGACATGGGTTTCCTTGTTCCTCCCAGACGGGCGACGGTCTCCGCATGGGGAGACGGGCCGGTGCCGAGGCGGGAATTGAGCAAATCTCTTGACGTCAGTCAAAGGCCGCTCGAGAGCAGGGTCCATCATCCCTGCAAGATAGTCGGACCGGCATGATGGCAATCCATCATCATATGTTCTCGGAGATGAGCAGGTCGAAGGGCAGGAAGGTCTGGCCGGGAATGCTCGCCTCGCCCCGTTCGATCGCGCCGATCATCAGTCGCACTGTCTCGGCGGTGAGTGCCGCGACCGGGGTGGCGATGACGGCCGTGACGATGTCGTCGGCGAGTGCCTCGCGGCTTTCGGGCGTCAGTTCGTTGACGACGGCTGCCACACGCCCGGCGCAGTTTTCCTCGCGCAGTGCGGCAATCGCGCCTTCCATGCCGCCGCCGCAAGGGTAGAGGCCGACGAGGTCCGGATGTTGCTGCAGGAGGTTCAGCACCGCCTCGTGGGTGATTTCCGGCGTGTCGAGATTGATCTGCGTTTCGAGCACCTCGAAACCGGGGGCGTTTTCGCGGAAATAGGAGCGGAAGCCGATTTCGCGCATCTCGTGGCCCAGGAAGCGGTGGCTCCCGACGAAGCAGGCCACCTTGCCGGGCTTCGTGGCTGCCTTGGCGATCATCCATGCGGCGGTGCGCCCGACTTTGCGGTTGTTCAGTCCGACATAACCTTCGCGGACGCCGGCGGCAAAGTCGGAGAGCAGCGAAAAGACCGGAATGCCGCGGCCCTTGAGTTCGTCGATCGCGGCCGTGATGCCGGGATAGTCGGGGGCGACGAGCGCGATCGCCTGACAGCGGTTCGCCATCGCGCGGAGCTTTTCACCGATCGCCGCGGGCGTCGAGGCTGTCGTGTATTCGATCTGACTGGTGATGCGGGCGGTGGTCGCCTGCTCGCATGCCTCGGCAAAGCCTGCCTCGACGTTCTGATAGAAGGCCTGGGCCGGCTTCTGCAGCAGGAAACCCAGCCTGTAGTGGGGAAGGTCCTCAAAGGCGCGCTGCCGGATCAGGCTTGCGGCATGATAGCCGATCTCGCGGGCCGCCTCGTAAACCCTTCGTGCCGTTTCCTCCCTGACCGGCAGCCTGCCGTTCAATACCCGGTCGATGGTCGCCACGCTGACACCGGACCGTTCCGCCAGATCCTTGATCGTCGGACGACGGCGTTGGGACTTCTTGATTGAATCCATCATGATCTTCACTCATCAAATGATGCTAAAAGATAGAAACTATCATAGCCCGATTGTTGCAGGAGGAAAGTGCTTTTATCTTCGAGGCAGTGAGATGAGCTGAAAAGCGCCAGCCTGGAGGAGGATGACGATGACGACAGCGACAGCGGCAATCGGATCGAAGCGAGACTACAGCCTGACGGGGCGCCATGCGCAGCGGGCCGTGGAGATCGGGCTTGCCTCGGCCGAGTGGTACCATACCGACGTTCCGCGCAAGCAGATGAAGGAGCTGATGCAGCGCTCGGACGGGCCTGCCATTCGCGATACGGCGATCTGGCTCGGCTCGATGGCGCTGTTTGCCGGCCTCGGCATCTATTTCTGGGGTTCGTGGATCGCCGTCCCGTTCTTCCTCGCCTATGGCGTGCTCTACGGTTCGGCCTCGGACAGCCGGTGGCATGAATGCAGCCACGGTACGGCTTTCAAGACCCCGTGGATGAACAAGGTCGTCTACCAGATCGCCTGCTTCATGATCATGCGCAATCCGGTCACCTGGCGCTGGAGCCATGCCCGCCACCACACGGACACCGTGATCGTCGGTCGCGATCCCGAAATCGCCGTCATGCGGCCGCCGGATCTGGCACGCCTGATCCTCAACTTCTTCGGTCTGCTCGATGCCTGGCATGCGATGACCGACATGGTCCGCAACGCCTTCGGCCATCTCAGTGCCGCCGAAAAATCGTTCATTCCGGAGATGGAGCAGGGCAAGGTCGTCACGGCCGCGCGCATCTGGCTGGCGATCTATGCCGTCACGCTTTTCGCCGCCTTCGCCATGGGCTCGATCCTGCCGCTGATGCTGATCGGCCTGCCGCGGCTTTACGGTGCCTGGCATCATGTCATGACCGGCCTCTTGCAGCATGGCGGACTTGCCGACAACGTCGTCGACCACCGGCTGAACAGCCGGACCGTCTACATGAACCCGATCAGCCGGTTCATCTACTGGAACATGAACTATCACGTCGAGCACCACATGTTCCCGATGGTGCCGTATCACGCACTGCCGCAGTTGCACGCGCTGATCAGGCACGACCTGCCGGCCGCCAACCCGTCGATGCTCGATGGCTATCGCGAAATGATCCCGACCTTCCTGCGCCAGCTTTGCAACGAGGACTACTTCCTCAAGCGTGTGCTGCCGCCGACGGCGCGGCCGTATCGCGAGGAATTCCATGCCACGCCTGTGGCGGCGGCTGCCGAATAATCGATTGCCCGGGAGGAAAAGACCATGAGCGACAATTGGGTAAGGGCCTGCGCGATCGATGAAGTCGACGAGGAAGACGTCATCCGCTTCGACCACAACGGCCAGACGTTTGCGATCTATCGCAGCCCCGACGACGAGTTCTTCGCGACCGACGGACTGTGCACCCACGAGAAGATCCATCTCGCCGACGGCCTGGTGATGGACGACATCATCGAGTGTCCGAAACACAACGGCCGCTTCAGCTACAAGACGGGTCAGGCCAAGGGCGCCCCGGTCTGCGTCAACCTCAAGACCTATCCGGTCAAGGTCGAGGCCGGCGACGTCTTTATCGGGCTGGAGTGACGACCATGACCGAACACATCGTCATTGTCGGTGCCGGTCTCTGCGGGGCAAGGGCAGCCTTCGCTCTCCGCGGACTCGGGTTTGCCGGTAGCGTCACGCTGGTCGGCGAAGAGCTGCTGCCGCCCTACGAACGGCCGCCGCTTTCGAAACAGACCCTGATCGACGAGCCGGAGCCCCGGGTAATCGCGGCCGGGGACGATTACCGCAGCGCCGGCATCCGGCTCATAATCGGCGAGCGGGTCGAGAAAATCGACCGTGCGGGATCTCGCTTGCTGCTTTCCGGGGGAGAAGAGCTCGCCTATGACCGGCTTCTTCTCGCGACCGGCGCACGGCCCCGCCCGTGGCCGGGTGTCGCCGAGGGGAGCGAACGTATCCTGACACTCCGCAGTCACGAGGATGCGGCGACCATCCGCAGCCGGCTCGTGCCGGGCGTGCGGCTCGCCGTCATCGGTGGCGGCTTTATCGGTCTCGAGCTTGCCGCGACTGCGCGGCGCCTCGGCGCCGAGGTGACGGTGATCGAGGGACAGCCCCGGCTGCTTTCGCGCGGCGTTCCGGCCGAGGTCGCTGAGGTTGTCGAGGCGAGGCACAAGGCGGAGGGCGTCAAGGTGCTGTGCGGCACGGCGATCGCGAGCCTGGCGGAAGAACCGGACGAGGTGTCGGTGCAGCTTGCCGACGGCAGCATCGTCCGGGCCGATCTGGCGGTGGTCGGCATCGGGGCCATTCCCAATACTGCCCTTGCCGAACAGGCCGGGCTTGCAATCGAAAACGGCATCTCCGTCGACGCGCGTCTGGCGACGTCCGATCCGAAGATCTTCGCGGCCGGCGATTGCTGTTCCTTTCCGCAGGCACTCTATGGCGACAGACGGGTTCGGCTCGAATCCTGGCGCAATGCGCAGGACCAGGGGCACCTCGCTGCCGCGAGCATGCTGGGCGACAGCGTCGAAAAACCTGGCGTGCCGTGGTTCTGGTCGGATCAGTACGATCTCACTTTGCAGATCGCCGGCCTTGCGGAGGGCGCGTCGACCACGGTCCGGCGGGATCTCGGCGAGGAGGCGTTCATCCTCTTTCACCTCGATCCCGAGGGACGGTTGCTCGCCGCAAGCGGCATCGGCCGTGGCAATGCGGTCGCCCGGGACATACGGCTTGCGGAAATGCTGATCGCCGTGCGGGCGTGTCCGGATCCGGCATCGCTTGCCTCTGCGGACTCCAAGCTCAAGAAGCTGCTCGCCGCCTGAGGCGGGCAGCGTGAAGGCCAATATCTCATCGACCGCCGGAGAGACCATGCGCAATCGCCGCCCGACCGTTCACGACCTCCTGTCCCTGAAGGGCAAGCGGCAGCTCACCATGCTTCGCGTGGTGACGCTGGAGGAGGCAGAAGCCGCCGAGAAGGCGGGGATCGACCTCCTGTCCGTGCCGCCTTCGCTTCTCGGGCCGGCTTTCCGCGAGGCTGCGCCGACCTGCTTCACCTCTCCCGGCCTCGAATACGGTGATTATGTCACGGCCGAGGAGTACATCCGCGCTGCTTTTGCCGCCCTGAAAGCGGGGGGCGATGCGGTCTATTCGGCCGCGAGCCTTTCCACCGTGCGGCGCATGCGCGACGAAGGCATTCCGGTCTGCGGTCATGTCGGGCTGATCCCTTCCAAGGCGACCTGGACCGGCGGCTTCCGGGCGGTCGGCAAGACATCGGCCAGCGCCTGGGAGGTGTGGCGCCAGGTCAAGGCCTATGAGGAAGCCGGGGCGTTTGCCGTCGAGATCGAGGTGGTGCCGAGCGAGGTCGCGAGCGCGATTTCGAAACGTACCTCGCTGCTGATGCTGTCGATGGGGGCCGGGGCCGGCTGCGACGCACAGTATCTCTTCGCCGAAGACGTGCTCGGCGCGCATCGGGGGCACTATCCCCGCCACGCCAAGGTCTATCGCAATTTCTCCGCCGAGTTCGATCGGCTGCAGAACGAGCGGATCGCGGCCTTTTCCGAATATGCCGAGGATGTGCGTTCCGGCGCCTATCCGGAGATCGGTCACGAGGTGGCCATGCCGCCCGAGGAGTATGCCGACTTCCTGAAGCGGCTCGGATCGGACTGACGGATCACCAACGCCGGCCGGGGGTCACGCGCCCCCGCCTGACAACCAGGCTTCCATGCCGCGCGCCACGCTCCTCCCGCTGGCGAGGCAGGCAGTGAGCAGGTAGCCTCCGGTCGGCGCCTCCCAATCCAGCATCTCCCCGGCGACGAAGGTGCCTGGAAGGGCCTTGAGCATCAGGTTTTCGTCGACGCTGTCCCACGTGATGCCGCCCGCCGACGAGATCGCCTCGGCGATCGGCCGGGGGCCGGCGACCGGCAGTGGCAGCGCCTTGATCGTCTCCGCGAGTGACCCGGCATCGAGGCGATTGGCATCGGGCATAAGCTCCCGGAGCAGGGCTGCCTTCACTCCGTCGAGACCGGTCGCCTTGCGCAGCCGATTGGAGAAGCTCGCCTTGGCATCCTGGCGGCCAAGATCTCGCGCGAGCTTGTCGAGTGTCCGTCCTGGGCAGAGGTCGAGGGTAAGGTTCGCCCGGCCGTCCCGGGCGAGCGCATCGCGGAGCGCGCCCGCATGCGCGTAGACGAGGCTGCCCTCGATGCCGTTCCGGCTGATGACGAATTCGCCCTGCGTCGTGCCGGCTGCGCTGGTCGCCGTCACCGACTTGACCGGTTCGCCGGAGAATCGTTCGACGAAAACCTCGGAGAACCGGCAGTCGAAGCCGCAATTGGCAGGCCGGAATTCGGCGACCTCGACGCCCTGCGCCTGCAGCCACGGAACCCAGACCGCGTCGGAGCCGAGTTTCGGCCAGCTTGCACCGCCGAGTGCCAACAGCACGGCGTCGGCCTCGACGGTCTGTTCCCCCTCAGGCGTGGCTATCCGGCAGGCATTGCCGTCGAAGCCGATCCAGCGGTGGCGGGTGAGGATGATCACCCCTTGAGCCTCCAGCCTCTTCAGCCACGCGCGCAGCAGCGGCGAGGCCTTCATGACGGTCGGAAAGACCCGTCCCGAGGAACCGGTGAAGGTCTCCGTTCCGAGCCCGGTCGTCCAGTCCTGCACATCATCCGGCGTGAAGCCGTCGAGCATCGGCCGCAGCCAATGCGCGGCCGCGCCGTAGCGGGTGACGAAGCGCTCATAGGGCTCGGAATGGGTGATGTTCAGGCCCGACTTTCCGGCGAGCAGGAACTTGCGGGCAACCGTCGGCATGGCTTCGTATACGGTCACGGCATGATCGGCCCGGGACAGTTCCTCGGCCGCCATCAGTCCCGCCGGTCCGCCGCCGATGATTGCAATACGCCTGGTCGTCATTTTGCCCTTCATCGCCTGCCGGCGCTCAATCGAGGGTGAAGCCGGCGAGCCTGTCGGCGAGCGAGGCGATGGTCGTGCTGTCGGCATTGGCGAAGGCGAAGCGCAGGTAGTTTTCCTGGCCCTCGCCGAAATAGGCGCCGGGAATGCAGACGACGCCGGCCTCTTTCGCCAACTTTTCCGCCACGACCGCGGACGGCGTTCCGGCGAAGGGGTGGCGGATGAAGGCGAAATAGGCGCCGAGTGAATCCATCTGCCAGGCCGGAAGCCGGGCCATGACGTCCTTCAGCGTATCGGCGCGGCGGACGATCTCGGCGCGGTTGGCGTCGCGCCATTCCTTGAGTGCCGGGATTGCGCGGGCAACGGCGGCCTGCGGTGCACGCGGCGCGCAGATCTGCAGGTTGTCCATGACCTTGGCGATCTGGGCAACGGCTTGCCTGCCGGCGGTCACGGCGCCCAGGCGGTGGCCCGGAATGCAGAAGGATTTGGAGAAGGAGTAGAGCAGGATCAGGTTGTCTTCCCATCTCGGCACGGACAGGAGGTCGTGGGGCCTTTGTCCTTCGGGCAGGAAGTCGCGATAGGTCTCGTCGAGGATCAGCCAGGCGCCGACCGTGCGGCAGGCATCGAAGATCTCGCGCAGCAGGCCTGCCGGATAGATCGCGCCGGTCGGATTGTTGGGCGATACGAGGGCCAGCGCCTTGACGCCGGTCGCCAGGATCTCGCGGACCGCGTCGATCCCGGGGACGAAGCCGTCTGCCGGGTCGAGCCACAGAAGGCGGCGCTCAATGCCCATCATCGCCAGGGTGGTTTCCTGGTTGAAATAGAAGGGGTCGGTCAATGCCACGGCATCGCCGGGGCCGGCGATTGCCATCGCGGCGGCCATGAAGGCCTGGTTGCAGCCCGAGGTGATGTGGATGTTATCCGCCGTGACCGGTGCCCCGCAGAGCTCCGCGACCTCGGCGGCATAGGCCGTGCGCAGGTCCGTCTCGCCTTCGATCGGTCCGTAGCCCGCATAGGCGCGGGACGCGGCGGCCTCGCCGAGCCAGGCGAGCAGGTCGGGATGCGGCGGATAGCCGGGCACGGCCTGCGAAAGGTCGATCAGCGGGCCACGGGCGCCACCATAGGCGCGCGCCCAGGCAAAGACGGAGGGAACCGGCGGCGGCGAGAGGCGGGAAACGAGGGCGTTGAATGCGGGTGCGGGCATGTCGTTCACTTGTGTGGTTTCAAAGGGGTTGGATCAGGCCGAAAGGGCAGCATCGGAGGCGGGTTCTGCTGGTATCGGCGCCGTCTTGCCGGCGCGAGGTGTTCGACTTCGCGTCGTCTGGCGCACCGCCGGACGGATCTGCGAGCTGCGCTCGTTCTCCAGCGTGGCGAACATCCAGTCGATGAAGACGCGGACGATCGGGGCCGCCCGCATCTCGTTGCGGGCCGCGACATAGAAGGCATCGGAGGCCGGCACCGAAAGATCGAAGGGAATGATGAGTTCGCCGGCGGCGATCAGGCTGGATGCTGTAATGCTGTCGCCGAGCGCGATGCCCTGGCCGTGGCGGGCGGCCTCGGTCGAAAGCCGGGCGTCGCTCATGAAATGCTGGCGCCCGCGCGGCGCGTCGAGCTGGTCGGCGGCGGCGAGCCAGGTGTTCCATTCACGGCCGTCGTCGCCATGCAGCAGCACATGATCGCGCAGGTCCCGGACGGACCGCAATGGCCGGGAATTGAGCAGCGAGGGGGACACGACCGGGAAAAGCTCGAACGTGCTCCACAGCCTCGTCCAGCAGTCGCGCCAGCCGCCCGGTCCGTAGAGGATGGCGACATCCACGTCGGGCGAGTGGATGAGGTTGCTGTCGTTGCTGGACGAGAGTTTGAGGCTGATTTCCGGATACTGTTCGGAGAAGGCATTCATCCGCGGAATCAGCCAGAGGGAAAGCAGCGCCGGAACACAGGCGACGCGCAGCGTGCCGCTCGTCGAGGGCCGGTTCATCAGGGCGGTCGCCGCGGCAATGCCGTCAAAGGCCGAGGAAACCGCCGGCAGCAGCAAGGCGCCCTGCGGTGTCAGCTTGAGGCGCTTGCCGCCGCGTTCGAAGAGCGCCGCCTTCAGCGTTTCCTCAAGGGTCTTGATCTGGTGGCTGACTGCGCCGTGGGTGACGTTGAGCTCGCGTGCCGCGGCCGAGATCGAGCCGCGCCGCGCCGCGGCCTCGAAGGCCCTCAGCGGATTGAGCGGGGGAAGCCGGCTGGACATTGGTCGAAAACTCTATGAATTTTTCTCACAGGGATTGCTATAACATCGTGAATTGATTTTCCATAGTGGTTGCGAGTTAATGCTCAGATTAGAGGCAGACCAGAGATCTGCCGATTAAACAGTCTCCGCTGGTGCGCGTCGCCCTGCGGATGCGAAGAGGGTGATTGATCATGACGTTCGACGAAAAGAAGCTCTCGGAACTGCGCGCCAAGTTCGGCGGTGACCAGGCCGGGGAAATCTTCGATCCGAAATTCGCCAAGGTGGGCGAGAAGATCTTCTCGAATGGCACGCGTGCCGCTCCCTATGCCGGCGTGCCGACCTTCCTGTCGGCGCCGCATCGGCCGATCGATCCGAAGGCTCCGGATTTCGGCGACCTGCAGGTGGCGATCGTCGGCGTGCCGATGGACCTCGGCGTTTCCAATCGCCCCGGCTCGCGCTTCGGGCCGCGGGCGCTTCGCACCATCGACCGCATCGGTCCCTACAACCATGTGCTCGACTGCGCTCCGATCTTTGACCTCAAGGTCGGCGACATCGGCGACGTTCCCTTCTCCAGCCGCTATCGCCTCGAACTCAGCCACGAGGACATCGAAAAACACCACACCAAGATCGTCGAGGCCGGCATTCTGCCGCTGTCGGTCGGTGGCGACCATTCGATCACCCACCCGATCATGAAGGCCGTGGCCAAGAAGCATGGCCCGGTCGGCATGATCCACATCGACGCTCACTGCGACACCGGCGGTGCCTTCGACCAGACCAAGTTCCATCACGGCGGCCCCTTCCGCAACGCGGTGCTTGACGGCGTGCTCGATCCGACCCGCACCATCCAGATCGGTATTCGCGGCCCGGCCGAATATCTGTGGGAATTCTCCTACGAGTCCGGCATGACGGTCATCCATGCCGAAGAGATCACCGGTCTCGGCATTTCGGCGATCATCGAGAAGGCGAAAAAGGTGATCGGCGACGGCCCGACCTATCTCTCCTTCGACATCGACAGCCTCGATCCGAGCATCGCGCCCGGCACAGGAACACCGGAAATCGGCGGCCTCTCGTCGCGCGAAGTGCTCGAACTCATCCGTGGGCTCAAGGGAATCAACCTCGTCGGCGGCGATGTCGTCGAGGTGGCGCCCCAGTATGATGCGACCAACAACACGGCCCATGCCGGCGCTCAGGTTCTCTTCGAAATCCTGAGCCTGATGGTCTATAGTCCGGCGATCAAGGGCCGCTGAGCGACTGGCATTTTGTCCGCGGCGGGGTTATCCCGCTCGCGGACTGCACTTCATGACAACCAACGAAGACAAGGGAACAGGACCATGAAAAAAATCCTCAATACTTCCGTCAGCCGCCGCGGCGTGCTGGCCGGTTCGCTTGCCGGTGCCGGCATGCTCGCCATGCCGTCGATCCTGCGCGCCCAGGACAAGTCGCTGAAGGTCGGCGTCTATGGCGGCTACTTCAAGGATTCCTTCGACAAGAACATCTTCCCCGAATTCACCAAGGCGACCGGCATCGCCATCGAATCCGTCGCGGAGCCGACCGGTGAAGCCTGGCTCGTGCAGCTCGAGCAGGCCGCCAAGGCCGGCCAGGCTCCGGCCGACCTGTCGATGATGTCCCAGGTCTCGATGCTGAAGGGCCAGTCGACCGAACTCTGGGCACCGCTCGACACCGCCAAGATCAAGAACGCCTCGAACCTGATCGACCGTTTCGTCAACAAGTATCCGGATGGCCGCATCGCCGGCATCGGCGCCGTTGCCTGGTACATCACGCTCGTCACCAACACCGACGTCTACAAGGAAGCCCCGACCTCGTGGGCAGCGCTCTGGGATCCGGCAAATGCCGACAAGCTCGGCCTTCTGGCCCTGGTTTCCAACTCCTTCTTGCTGGAAGTGACCGCCAAGACCCATTTCGGCGGCACCAATGCCCTCGACACCGAAGAGGGCATCCTCAAGGTTTTCGAAAAGCTCGCCGAAGTGAAGCCGAATGTGCGCCTCTGGTATCGTGACGAAGCCCAGTTCGAGCAGGCGCTGAAGTCGGGCGAAATCCCGATGGGCCAGTACTACCACGACGTCACCGGCCTTGCTGCCGCCGACGGCCACCCGGTCCGCTCGACCTTCCCGAAGGAAGGTGGCATCCAGGATTCCGGCTGCTGGGCCCTGTCGCGCGCCTCGACCAAGGTCGAGGAAGCCCATGTCTTCATCGACTACATGTGCCAGCCGTCGATCCAGGCGACGCTGTCGCGCAAGGTCGGCACCGCGCCGACCGTCAAGCGCGAACTGCTCGACCTGACGGCCGAGGAATTCGCCGCCGTGTCCTCCGACATCGAGCCGATCACCCCGCGCTACGACCTCTACCAGACCAAGTCGGACTGGTTGAACCAGAAGTGGACCGAGCTGATCGTCGGCTGATACTGGAGAAAGCCCCTCACCCTGACCCTCTCTCCGCTTGCGGGAGAGGGGACGGACGCGGTGCGGCAAGTCTTCTTCTCCCCGTTTTAACGGGGAGAAGGTGCCCGGCAGGGCGTATCAGGGGCAATTCTCTTGTGTGCCCGCCTTGATAGCGGACCAACGATCCCGCTTGAGCCCCGGGCAAGAGTGCGCGACAATCAAACCCTTGATGGGATGTCGCGGCCGGGGCAGACAGGGACGAAGACCCCATTACCTTTTTCTTTCGGAGACAGAATGTCCGGACTCATCCTCAACGGTGTCACCAAGCAATTCGGACCCTTCACGGCCGTGGATCAGGCGCAGCTCTCGGTGCCGGAAGGGCGCTTCGTGTGTCTGCTCGGCCCGTCGGGCTGCGGCAAGACGACCCTGCTGCGGATGATCGCCGGTCTTGAGCAGCCGACCGGCGGCTCGATCGTGCTCGACGGTGCGGACATCACCGAGGTTCCGACCCACAAGCGCAATCTCGGCATGGTTTTCCAGTCGCTGGCGCTCTTCCCGCACCTGACCGTCGGTGAGAACATCGCCTATCCGCTGCGCATTCGCGGCATCGGGCGCGAGGCACAGGTCAAGCGTGTCGAGGAACTGCTGGCGATGATCCATCTGCCGGGTTATGCCGACCGCCCCGTCACCAAGCTGTCGGGCGGCCAGCGCCAGCGCGTGGCGATTGCCCGTGCGCTGGCCATATCGCCGAAGCTTTTCCTGCTCGACGAGCCGCTCTCGGCCCTCGACGCCAAGCTGCGCGAGGCGATGCAGGTCGAACTTCGCAAGCTGCAGCAGCAACTGGGCATCACCACCATCGTCGTCACCCACGACCAGCGCGAAGCCATGACCATGGCCGACACCGTTGTCGTGATGAACGGCGGCAAGATCCGCCAGGCCGCGAGCCCGATCGAGATCTACCGCAAGCCGGCCGACCGGTTCGTCGCTGACTTCATCGGCTCGACCAATCTCCTGCCGGTGACCGTCGAAAGCGGCCGCACGCTGATTCTCGGCCAGGCGGTCGAGGGCATCTCGGCAGACCAGGCGGCCTGCAGCCTTTCGGTCCGGCCGGAAGACATCCATCTGTCGGCGCCTGGTGAAGGGCGTCTTTCGGGCCGCGTCACCTTCATCCGAGACCTTGGTGGCACTATCGAGACCTTCATAGACGTGCGCGGCACCGAGGTGATCGCGGTCTCGACCCCGCGCGAACGTCCGGTCGTCAGCGTTGGCCAGGAGGTCGGCCTCGTGATCGATCCGCAGACCGCCGTGGTGCTCGCCGCATGAGACGCGAACCGCCCAAGACCGCGCTCGACTATGCGCCGCTCGCCTTTCCGGCGGGCATGCTGATCCTGTTCTTCGTCGTGCCCTTCGGCACGATGATCGCCGTCAGCTTCTTCCAGCGCGATCCCGCCGGCTTCTACTCGCCGGCCTTCGTGTTCGACAACTATGCCCGCTTCCTGTCGATGTTCTTCGCCGGCGTGCTCGGCTTCTCGCTGATGCTGGCGATCGCGGTCGCTGCCGTCTGCGTGGCGCTCGGCCTGCCGTTCACCTACCTGCTCACCCGCATGTCGCGAAAAGCCCAGGTCGTCTGGCTGGTGGCGCTGCTCTCGGTGCTGTCGCTGTCGGAAGTCATCATCGGCTTCGCCTGGTCGACGCTGTTTTCCCGCACCGCCGGCATTACCAATCTTCTGGTGATGATCGGGCTCATGGAAAAGCCGGTGGCGCTGATGCCGAACTTCGCGGCGGTGCTGACCGGCATGACCTATCAGGCGCTGCCCTATACCGTGCTGGTGCTCTATCCCGCGCTCGTCCGCCTCGACCCGACGCTGACGGAGGCGGCCCGCACGCTCGGCGCCTCGCCGCTGCGCGCCTTCTTCACTGTCGTCGCTCCGGCCCTGCGCAACACGATCCTCGCGACGCTGATCATGGTCTTCATCTTCGCGCTCGGCTCCTACCTCTTGCCGCAGATCCTCGGACGGCCGCAGCACTGGACGTTGTCGGTGCTGATCACCGACCAGGCAATCTACCAGTCGAACATGCCGTTCGCGGCCGCGATGGCGGTGTTCCTCGTGCTCGTCACGCTCGGCATGGTGGCTCTCACGCTCTTCGTCGGCCGGAAGGGAGAAGCGGCATGAACACCTTGCTGACGCGTTTCTACTTCCTCCTGATCGGCATTTTTCTCGCCGCTCCGATCGTCGTCGTTGCCGGCGTATCGGTCAACGAGAAGCAGAGCCTGACCTTCCCACCGGAGGGCTTTTCACTGGCGTGGTATGGCGCGATCTTCACCGATCCGGGCTGGCGTTCCGCCTTGTTCGCCTCGGTCGTGCTGGCGCTGGCCTCGGCTGCCCTTGCTGTGCTGATCGCCCTTCCGCTTTCCTGGTTCCTGTGGCGGCGTCTCGCGCCCTGGGCGAACATCTTCCAGGTGCTGGGCATTGCGCCGTTCACCCTTCCGCCGGTCATCACCGCGCTCGGTCTTTTGACCTTCTGGGCGACGACCGGCTTCTACGGTCAGCCCTGGACGGCGGTCATCGGCCACGCGATCTTCTTCGTGACGCTGCCGCTCGTCACCCTGTCGCTCGGCTTTTCCGCGATCGACCGGTCGCTGGTCGAGGCGGCCTGCACCATGGGCGCTGACGATCGGACCGTGTTCCGCACCGTCGTCCTGCCGCTCATCCGGCCCTATCTGGTGTCGGGTTATGCGTTCGCCTTCGTGCTGTCGCTCAACGAATACATCGTCGCCTACATGACGGTCGGCTTCACCATGGAGACGCTGCCGATCAAGATCTTCAACGCGCTGCGCTACGGCTACACGCCGGTGATGGCGTCGGTGTCGATCCTGTTCGTCGTCGTCGCCGGCATCGTCTTCGGTCTCGTCGCCCGTTTTGGCGATCTGCCAAAGCTTTTGGGCGCCATGGCGGCCGACGACCGATAACAGAGCCGGTCGTCCCGTTTCGTGACACTTCAGGACCTCCCCGGGGAAACGCGGGGAGGTTTTGCTTTTCGTGGTGCTGTAATGAAAACAACACGTTGATCGAGAGTGCGGCCTGAAAGTATTGCTGTTTCGTTAATGTGAATTCTGCGGGCGTGCTATTTACCCGAATTTAACCATCGGCACGGGTGACCTTTCAACTTCGACCGATTTTAGTAATTCGTTGAGGACTGAGATCTAACGCTCCCCCTGTTCCAGTCGGAACTCCGCACATGACGTGGCGGGCGATGAAAAATGGGGAATGGGGCACATGAAGTGCGCGAAATGGCCTGCGATCATTGCAGGCGTGCTAGGCTTGTTTTTGTTGTGGCTCCCCGTGAGCCTTCAGGCACAGCTCGTTTTGAGCGTTGCCGTTCTCGGCCTCATGTTCTTCTTCATGAGCCGTCCCGAGATCAAATCCTTCCGGATTCTGACCTTTGTCTTCGTCGCCGTGCTGGCGCTGCGCTATGCGTTCTGGCGTACGACAGAGACGCTGCCCAACTTCTCCGAACCGCAGAATTTCGTTCCCGGCATCATCCTCTACTGTGCCGAAATGTACTGCCTGGTGATGCTGGCCGTCAGCTTCTTCATGCTGGCCGATCCGCTGAAGCGCAATTCGGCCCCGCGGCTCTCCGCGTCCGAGTACCCAACCGTCGACGTGTTCATTCCGTCCTACAACGAGGACCCGGAACTGCTGGCGATGACGCTCGCCGCGGCCAAATCGATGGCCTATCCGAAGGACAAGCTGACCGTCTATCTGCTTGACGACGGCGGCACCGACGCCAAGTGCAATCACCGCGACCCGCGCGTCTCGCTTGCCGCCCGTTCGCGCCGCGAGCAGCTTTCGGCGCTCTGCGAAGCGATGGACGTGCGCTACCACGCCCGCCGGGAAAACAGCCACGCCAAGGCCGGCAACCTCAATGCCGGGCTTTCGATCTCGTCCGGAGAGCTGGTCGTCGTTTTCGACGCCGACCATGCGCCGGTTCGCGACTTCCTGAACGAGACGGTCGGCTATTTCCGAGAGAATGAGAAGCTCTTCCTCGTCCAGACCCCGCACTTCTTCCTCAATCCGGACCCGCTCGAGAAGAACCTCGAGACCTTCGCCCGCATGCCGTCCGAGAACGAGATGTTCTATTCGGTCGTCCAGTGCGGCCTCGACAAGTGGGACGCCTCGTTCTTCTGCGGTTCCGCCGCCGTGCTGAGCCGCAAGGCACTGCTCGAAACCGACGGCTTTTCCGGCCAGTCGATCACCGAGGACTGCGAGACCGCGCTTTCGCTGCACAGCCGCGGCTGGCACAGCGTCTATGTCGACAAGCCGCTGATCGCCGGGCTGCAGCCGGAAACCTTCGTTTCCTTCATCGGCCAACGCGCCCGCTGGAGCCAGGGCATGCTGCAGGTCCTCATCCTCAACCGCCCGTTCCTCGCGCGCGGCCTGACGATGGCGCAGCGCATCTGCTATGCCGGCACCAACCTGTTCTGGCTCTTTCCGCTGTCGCGGCTCGTCTTCATGTTCGCGCCGCTTCTCTACATTTTCTTCTCGCTGGAGATCTTCCAGGCCAACATCATCGAATTCGGCCTCTATTCCATTACCTACCTGGTCTCGTCCTTCGCGCTGCAGAGCTATCTCTACGGCCGGGTGCGCTGGCCGTGGATCTCGGAGCTCTACGAATACGTCCAGTCGGTGCTCCTGTTCGGCTCGATCGTTTCGGTCGTGCGCAATCCGCGCAAGCCGACCTTCAACGTCACCGCGAAGGGGCAAACGCTGGAGGAGAGCAAGCTATCGCCGCTGGCACGACCGTATTTCGCGATCTTCTTCCTGCTGCTGGGCGCCACCTGTTATGCGATCTGGCGCTACATGACCGAGCCGATGCCCTCCGAGCTGCTCCTGATCGTGGCGGGGTGGAACACCATCAATCTCGGTATCGCCGGGGCCGCGCTCGGTGTGGTCTCGGAACGTCGCGAGCGTCGCCGCAATCATCGCCTGCAGGTCAAGCGCCACGCACTGCTGCGCGTCGGAGAATGCCTGCACGACATCATCGTGCGCGACGTTTCGAGTGGCGGCATGTCGATACAGTTCGTCGACGGCCGCGCGCCGGACGCTCTTGCCGCCGGCGGCGAGGCGCGTATCGAACTGCGCCGTGGCGGTCAGGTCATGCCGCTCGACGTGGTGTGCCGCGGCGTCAGCAAGCGCCAGGATGAGACGCTCTACGGTTTCGCCTATGCGCGCCGCACGGCCGATACCTTCATGGCGATTGCCGAGATCATGTATGCCGACCAGTCGGTCCTGCAGGATCGCCTGACCCACCGGCAGAAGCGGCAGGGCATGTTCGTCGGAACGCTTCGTTTCGCCCGCTGGACGATCACCGAGACGCTTCGTGCCTTGCAGTATGCCGGCGGATTGGTGCGGGAGCAGACCGAAAAGTCGTTCGGCGACGCCCCGCTGCAGATCCTCCCGCGCCATGCCCAGCTCGATGCGCTCGTCGCCAACGACGTTGGTGTCTCACCTGTTGCCGGAGGCATGATCTATGGCTGATCTGCGCACCATGACCGCAATCGGGCTTCTTATGATGTTGGCCGCTCCGGCAGGCGGCGCCGCCGAGAATGCGAACCTTTCCCTGTTGCCGGCGGCATCTCAGACCGAAGTGGCGACGCAGTCCTCCCCCTCGGGTGTAGCTGTGATCCCCTTCGTCCAGACGCGCCATGAGCTTCGCCTGACCGGCGAGGACGACAGCCGTCAGCTGTCCTATTTCCTTTCGCCGGATCAGGTCCGTGCCGGCGGCAAGATCCGGATCGCCTACAACAATGCGGTATCGATCCTGCCGGACGACGCGGTGCTCGATCTTGAAGTGAACGGCCACGCCGCCGGATCGATCGCGATCCGCTCGCCGGACGGCGTCCGCATCGAGGACACCGTCGTTCCGGCCGACATGCTGAAGGTCGGGCGCAACGACCTGCGCCTCCGTGCCCGCCAGCATCACCGTGTCGACTGCTCGCTGGCTGCGACCTACGAGCTCTGGACCGAGATCGATCCGCAGAAGAGCGGTTTCGTCTCGGCCGCCCCGATCGCGTTCTCGACCTTCGACGATCTCCTCTCGGTGGGGCGCAAGGCCGACGGCGTGACGGAGATCCGGCTGGTCGCCCCGGCCGGGCAGGCCGAGGCCGTCGCGCGTCGTGCGCTTCCCCTGGTCGAAACCCTGACCCTCTTCCTCAATCGCGCGGAAGTCAGGGTATCGGTCGGCGAGTTGCCGGGCGGGGGGCCGGGGATCGATGTCTATGCCGGCGAGGTCCAGGGAATGCCGCAGACGGATGCCGCGCGCGGGATCCTTTCGTCGGCGCCGCTCGGTCTTTCCGTCCGCAAGGGTGCTTCATCCGGACGTGCGGCCGTTGTCCTGCGCGCCGCAGACGAGCAGGCGGTGGCCGCAGCCCTTGCCCAGGCGGCCCAGGGGCCGATGCGCGATGGGCTGCAGCAGGGCTTGCTCGATCGCTCGGTGGGGCCGATCTCCGCCAGCACCACGGAAACCTTCAGTCTGGGTGATACCGGTTACCGTGCGGAATCCTTCTCCGGCCGGCTGTTCCGTACCCGTTTCGAGATCGAGATGCCGGGCGACTTCTATCCCGGCGACTACGGCACGGTTGACTTCAATCTGATCGCTGCCACCGCGCCAGGGCTCGCCCCGGGTGCACAGCTGATCCTCCGGGTTAATGATCGCGCGGTGACGAGCCACATCCTCTACAGCGAGGAGGGCCAGCGTTTCGACGGCCGCCGCATCCGCCTTCCGCTCAGGGCCTTCCATGCGGGGCTCAATACGGTCGAGGTTCTGGCCGAGCTTCCTGTTGTGGGCGATGCGGCGTGCGAACCCGGCCAGACCGGCGGGGCCAAGCCGCGCTTCGTGCTGCTGGAGGATTCCTCTTTCACTATTCCGGCGCTTGCCCATATCGGCAAGTCCCCGGATCTGGCAGCGCTTGCAGGCACTGCCTATCCGTTCAACGACGGCAAGGCCTTCGACCTGGTGGTCGATCGCGCCGACGAAGCCACCATCGGCTCGGCCCTGACGCTGGTGGGCCGCCTGTCGCTGACTGCGCGCAAGCCGCTTCAGGCCGTGCTTGCCGTTGGTGAGGCGGAGCAGGCATCGGGGCGCAACGCCCTGATTGTCAGTACGGCTTCGGTTGCCGCTCACAAGTCGGCGCGTCTCGGTACCCCCGGCGACGGTCCCCTCGTCGACCCCATCGAGACGGCATCCGTTCGTCCCGCTGCCGGCGACGAGGGACAGTTGAGCGGCCAGTCGGAAGCCCTGCTCAGTGCTTTCGAGGCCAGCACCGCGCTTGACGACGACCAGATATCCTGGCGGACGAAGACGCTTGTCTTCCTGTCGAAGGCATCGACGGTCATCGGGCGCTGGCTGAAATACCAGGATACGGTCGAGGCGCCGCGCACCGGCGGCGAAAAGAACGTCTTGCTTGAGGTTTCGCAGGAGCCCGCACCGCTCGGAGACGGGGTCTGGACGACCGTTTCTGCCGCAACGCCCGAGGCGCTCGAAACCGGCGTGGGCAAGCTCACCGACCCGGCGATCTGGCAGCGGCTCAACGGCGGCAGCGCCACGCTGCACGGTTCGGGCGACGATCTCGTCATCCGCATGCCGGACGCCTATGTCTTCGCGCCGATCGCCGACGCCAGCTTCTCGAACCTCCGGCGCCTGGCCGCAGCCTGGCTCTCCGACAATTTCAAGGTCTATGTGGGCCTGGTGCTGGCATTGCTCGGCGGCTTCGGCTTCTGGCTCGGCATGACCATTCCCCGCAAGGGCGTGAGGACGGACCTGTGACGAACCACCGCCAAACCCTTTGCATCGCCCTCTTCACCTCGGTTCTGACCCTGCCGATTGCGGCACCCGCGATCGCCGGGTCGACCTCGTCGCTTTTCGACGCTGGCGAACCTGCGCCGGCAAGCGTCGCCGCTGCCACGCCTTCAGCGTCAGTGCCGGCCGGTCCCGATGCCGTGGAACTCGCCGCCCTCTACTACTACGCCAAGGAAGGTGAGGTGCGCCGCGTCGAGGCCGAAACCCAGCGGCTGCAGGCCAAGTATCCGGGTTTCGCCCCGCCCTCGGACCTCTATGCGCAGGACACCGGACCCAAGGTGGACGAGGCCCCGCTCTGGGCTCTGTACGAGAAGGGCGATTTTGCCGGGATCGAAACCGAGCTTGCCCGGCTTGCCGCGGCCAATGCCGGCTGGCAGCCCTCGGAAGACTTTACCGTCAAGCTCGAGCGCCGCAAGCTGCGCCAGTCGATCGAGGATGCCGCGTCTGCCCATAGCTGGGACGGTGTCATCGCGGCGGCCGGTGCGCTGGACCCGACGACGGAGACCGAGATCGACCTGCTCTGGCACCTTCTCGACGCCTATCGCGAGAAGAACATGAGCGCGCCGATGGTCACCGTGTATCGGGGCATCCTGATGCGGGAAGGCGATCGCCGGCTCTCCGACGATATCCTCGTCACCACCCTGCAGAAGGCGCTCAACGACTTTCCGGTCGTCGACCTGAAGGCCGCGATCGAGCAGTTCTCGGCAGGTTCTCTCACCATGGCGGCCCGGCTCGAGCCGCTGCGCCTCGATCTGGTGCGGCGCGAAGTCGCCGAATACACCAATGCGTCCACAGAGACAGAAAAGGTTTCGGACGGAGAGGTGGCCGCGCTCGAAAAGGCCGCGATGGATGCGAAGTCTACGGCAGATTTCGGCCTTCTGGGTTGGTATCGCCTGAAGACCGGTCAGCCGATCTTGGCCGAGAACTGGTTCGGCCGCGCCGTCGACATCGAACCGACCATCGAGACCGTGCAGGGCCTCTACTCGGCGCTTTCCGCACAGAACAAGGCGGAGGCCGCCTACGCGCTTGCCGTTCGCCATCTGGCGCTGATTGCCGCCGATGGTGATTTCGTCATGGCGGCCCTTTCGCCGCGTTTCGGCAAGCCTGAACTCGGGGACATTGATGCGGCGGTGGTTGCGGCCTATGCCACGGCGATCCAGTCTTCCCATGCCGCCAAGCATGCCGAGGTGATCGGCTGGTATGCCTACAATTCACGCCAGTTCGCCCCCGCCGAGGCCTGGTTCGAAAAGTCGTTCGAATGGGAAAAGGGACCGGACAGCCTGAAGGGGCTGCTGCTTGCCCGCCAGCAGGGCGGTGACAAGGCCGGCGTGAAGGCGCTGCGCGAACAGTATGCAAGTGTCTATCCGCAGGTGTTCGAGGCACTGAAGAGCGCGGTTGCGCCGTCGGGCCGCGGCCGAAGCGATGTCGCCAGCGCCGTGCCAGTGCGCGAGGCCGACTATCTGGCCGCCTTCAGGGCCAAGCGTTTCGGCGACTGCATCGACAAGCTTCGGGTTAGAGAAGCTGCCGGTTCGCTCGATGCCAATGCCTCGCTGGTCAAGGGCTGGTGCCATCTGGAGCTCAACCACCTGACCGAGGCACGCGGCGCCTTTCTGGTCGCATTGCACGGCAAGGGCCAGGCGGGCGAAGATGCGGCCTACGGCCTGTCGCTCACGCTGCTGCGCACAGGACTCACGGGTGAGGCCAGCACGATTGTCGGCGCCTATCCGATGAGTGCGAAACGGGACAAGGAACTTCGCGCCGAGATCTATTGGCAGCAGGCCCGCGCCTCGTTCGATGCCGGCCGCTATCAGCAGACGCTCGATGCTTTGAACGCCCGTTTCCAGATCGCACCAGAAACCGGCGGCATCACGCAGATGCGGGCCTGGTCGCATTATCACCTTGGTCATCTGGCAGAGGCGCGCAAACTGTTCGAACGTGCGGACATGGTGATGAGCGATTCTGCCAACCGGCGTGCGCTTGCGATCATCCGCGAAAGACTTGGAGGCTGACATGCTGGCAATCCGGATCGCGCTCGTGATGGGCGCCCTCTCTGCGCTCGCCGGCTGCAGCACGGTGGAAGATCCCGTGCTGACCGCTTCCACGGCGGCGCCGGTGGCCGCCACCGCGTCGGCAAAGGCCGAGGTCGATTCCCAGTTCGCGCTTGGCCGGCTTCCCTCGTCCGCCGGCCGGATCCTTTCGGTGCGCCAGAGCGTGACCGGCGAGGTTGCCGAACAGACAGTGGTTTACCAGAACCGTTCGACGGCGGCGGGCGAGAACACGCTGTCGATCGAGCTCGGGCCTTCGGGCTCGCAGCGTTATCGCCGTGGTCCCAGCCAGTCGGAACTGCAGCGCGAGATGCAGCTGGCCCTGCCGGACGCCCGACTGACCTTCGACGGTGTTGCGCACCAGAACGGCTATGGCGTCCATGGTCTCGCCACTGGCACGACCGGCCGGGGCGAGGCCTGCGTGTTCGCCTGGCAGCAGGTCGGACCGGAGGCGATCGGCAAGGGGTACGGCATGCGCGTCAGGCTCCGTTTCTGCGACCCGAAGCTCGGCGCAGAGCGTCTCGCCGTGCTGATGGCCGGTCTGCAGTTGAAGCCGGTTAACGGGCGGACCATCGAGACACTGGCCTTCGCCCAGGGCTCCGGCGGCATGCCGCTCGCGCTCGAACAGGCACAGGACATTGCGGCGGCGCCTGTCGCCGGGATCGACCCTGCGCCCACCAACAGCGTCGCAGGATCGATCGCCGCCACGGCGCGGCCGGAAAGCACGACCGATAAAGGCGTGGACGGTTCAGCTATCGTCATCCCCATGCCGGACGAATCTTGAAAATCCGACTTGTCCCCAGGTTGGTTTGCGCACCTGTGGAGAGCGTGGCGACAGCGGCAAATGCGACCATTTCCGTTAAGCAGTTCTTTACACCTGGGGTCTAACCCTTTGCCTGTTCCAAGAGGAATTCTGCGCATGACGTCGCGGAAAATGAGAGATGGGAATGGGCACATGACGTGCATTGAATTGTCCGCGATCAGGGCGGATAGACGCTTGTCGTGTCGGCCCGGCTTGGTCCGGGACCGGATGGCGCAGCTTCTGGCGCGCCGCATCAGCGCATCCCTACAGTCACGATATTCCACCGCGACGCTTCGGGCTTCAGGCCCGTTAGCGATTGAAACCGAGCGCATAGCGTCGGGATCCCGATAGCTTACCAGATCGGTCCCTATGGGACCGCTGCGGTGCCTGTCGGAATCGTCCTGCCCCCCATGCCGGACGGTTCAAGATCTCGACAGGTATCGCGGGAGGAGTGCGGCACACCCCACCCCCAAGAGTCGCGCTCCTCCCACTTCTTAAAAGCATTGCGGCCGATGGAACCCAATCCATCGGCCGCAACGCCAGCGCGGGGGAGGGGGAGCATCAGCCGCGCAGCATTTCGATGATCGCCGAGAAGTCGCGCCCGCCATTGCCCTGCTTGTCGAACAGGTCGAAGAGCTGGGCTGCTTCAGCGCCGAGCGGGGTCGCCGCGCCGGCGGCAAGGGCTGCTTCCTGTGCCAGCTTCAGGTCCTTCAGCATCAGCGCTGCGGCAAAGCCGGGCTTGTAGTCATTGTTGGCGGGCGAGGTCGGCACCGGGCCGGGCACCGGGCAGTAGGTGTTGATCGACCAGCACTGGCCGGACGAGGTCGAGGCCACGTCGAACAGCGCCTGGTGGCTGAGGCCGAGCTTTTCGCCGAGCGCGAAGGCCTCGCAGACGCCGATCATCGAAATGCCGAGGATCATGTTATTGCAGATCTTCGCCGCCTGTCCCGCGCCGTCGCCGCCGCAATGGACGATCTTCCGCCCCATGGCTTCGAGCAAGGGTTTGGCGCTGGCGAAGGCCGTGTCGCTGCCGCCGGCCATGAACGTGAGGGTCCCGGCTGACGCTCCGCCGGTCCCGCCGGAAACCGGTGCGTCGAGCGACAGGCAGCCGGCACCTGCGGCGAGCTCATGGGCCTTGCGGGCACTTTCGACGTCGATGGTGGAGCAGTCGATCAGCAGGGTTCCGGCAGTCGCGGCCTTGACGAGTGCTCCCCAGACCGACAGCACATGCGCGCCCTTGGGAAGCATGGTGACGACGGCATCCGCGCCGGCGACGGCATCGTCGAGCGAGGTCACGGGAGAGATGCCGTTTCCGGCGGCGGTCTTCAGGATCTCGGCCGACAGGTCGAAGCCCTTCACGGAATGGCCGGCCTTTACGAGGTTGGCGGCCATCGGCCCGCCCATGTTGCCCAGTCCGATGAATGCAATAGTGGCCATCTTGGTCTCCTTGGTCCTTCGCGTCAGCGATTGTCTGCCAGGATCATGGCCGCCGCCTTTTCGGCGATCATGATCGTGGGGGAATTGGTGTTGCCGGAGGTGATCGTCGGCATGATCGAGGCATCGGCGATCCGGAGCCCCTTGAGCGCGCGGAGCCTCAGGCGAGGATCCACAACACTTGCCTCGTCCGAACCCATGCGACAGGTGCCGACAGGGTGGAAGATCGTCGTGCCGATGTCGCCGGCGGCACGCGCCAGGTCCTCGTCTGTCTCGTAAGCCGGGCCCGGCTTGAATTCCTCCGGCCGGTAACGCGCGAACGAAGGCTGGCTGGCGATCTTGCGGGTCAGCCGGATCGACCGGACCGCGACATCGCGGTCGGCGGGCGCCGAAAGATAACGGGGCGCGATGACGGGCTGTGCGGCGAAGTCCGGGGCAGTTGCGTGGACAGAACCGCGGCTTTCTGGCCTGAGGTTGCAGACGCTTGCCGTCATCGCCGGGAAGGGATGGACCGGCTCGCCGAACTTTTCGAGCGTGACGGGCTGGACGTGGTATTGCAGGTCCGGTGTTTCCTTGTCGGGGCCAGAGCGGGTGAAGATGCCGAGCTGGCTCGGCGCCATGGCCATGGGACCGGAACGCTTCAGCAGATATTCCAGCCCGATCGAGGCCTTGCCGATCAGGCTTGAGGCCTTCTCGTTGAGCGTCGGCACGCCGGTGACCTTGAATGCGAGGCGGAGCTGGAGGTGGTCCTGCAGGTTCTCTCCGACATCGCGGACTTCCTTGGCCACCTCGATGCCGGCATTCTGAAGAACCTCGCCGCGGCCGATGCCGGAGAGTTCGAGGATATGGGGCGAACCGATCGCGCCGGCGCAGAGCACGGTTTCGCGCCGTGCTGCAAAGCGCTTCGTCACACCGTCATGATGGACCTCGACCCCTGTGACGGCGCCATCGGCGATGACGAGGCGCTTGACATGGGCCTTGGTGAGGACGGTCAGGTTGCCACGCTTGACGGCGGGCCGGAGAAAGGCCTTGGCAGTGTTCCAGCGGATGCCGGAACGCTGATTGACGTCGAAGTATCCGGAACCTTCGTTGGTCCCGCGGTTGAAGTCGGCAGTCTCGGGAATGCCCGCTTCCCTGGCCGCCTGCTGAAAGGCTTCCAGCACGGCCCAGCGGACGCGGGCCTTCTCGACCCGCCATTCGCCGCCCGCGCCGTGCATGTCGTCGGCGCCCTTGTAGAAGTCCTCCGATTTGCGGAAAAAGGGCAGGATCTCGTCCCAGCCCCAACCCTCGCAACCCATCTGGCGCCACTGGTCATAGTCACGGGCCTGACCGCGCATGTAGATCATGCCGTTGATCGAGGAGCAGCCGCCGAGCACTTTGCCGCGCGGATAGCTGAGCGAGCGTCCGTTCAGGCCCTCTTCCTTCGCGGTGGAAAAGCACCAGTCGGTACGCGGGTTGTTGATGCAATAGAGATAACCGACGGGAATGTGGATCCAGTGGTAGTTGTCGCTGCCGCCGGCCTCGAGCAGAAGGACGCGGGTCGTGCGGTCGGCGGCAAGCCGATTGGCCATGACGCAGCCGGCGGTGCCGGCGCCGATGACGATATAGTCGAAGCTTTCCATGTCTTACCCCGAGGGACACCGTTCCCGGCCCGAGGGCCGAGAATTGTCATTTCGCAATTTCAAATACTGTTTCGGGCGTCGATCGTCCGCGCTCAGACGCGGTGGTCGAAGCCCAGCTTGCGGCCGAGCCGCGATCCGTAGAACTCGCCGATCAGGCCGCGTCGGAAGAGCAGTACGCAGACCATGAAGACCACGCCGGTGATCACGGTCACGGGGAAGTCGGAGGTCGCGAGGAAGTTCTGCAGCGCGACGACCATGCCGGCGCCGAAGATCGGGCCGATGATGGTGCCGATGCCGCCGAGCAGGGTCATCAGCACGACTTCGCCGGACATCTGCCATGTGACGTCGGTCAGGGTGGCGAACTGGAAGACCAGTGCCTTGACCCCGCCGGCGAGGCCGGCCAGAGCCGCCGACATGACGAAGGCGCCGAGCTTGTAGTGGACGACCGAGTAGCCGAGCGAGATGGCGCGGTTCTCGTTCTCGCGGATCGACTTCAGGATCATGCCGAAGGGCGAATTGATGAAGCGCCAGATCACGGCCATGGCGACAAGGAAGACAGCCAGCACGAAATAATACATGTTGGTGGTCACCGAGAGATCGATCACGCCGAACAGGTGGCCGCGCGGCACCGACTGGATGCCGTCCTCGCCATGGGTGAAGCTCGACTGGAGGCAGAAGAAGAAGAACATCTGCGCCAGTGCCAGCGTGATCATGGTGAAGTAGATGCCCTGGCGGCGGAGTGCGATCAGGCCCATCAACAGGCCGAGGAACGACGCCCCCGCGACCCCGATCAGAATGCCGACTTCGGGCGGCACACCCCATTCCTTGACCGCATGGGCGGTGAAGTAGGCCGCTCCGCCGAAGAAGGCGGCATGGCCGAAGGACAGGAGCCCGGTATAGCCGAGAAGCAGGTTGAAGGCGCTCGCGAAGAGGGCGAAGCACAGGAGCTTCATCACGAAGATCGGATAGACCAGAAAGGGCGCCACGACGAGCAACACCAGCATGATGGCGAGAAGCGCATTGCGCAGCAGCAGGGCCTGCGGGTGGGCGGCGACGGTGTTTGCGTCCGAGACGGCGGGTGCGTGGTGGGACATGTCAGACATCCTTCCCGAAGAGGCCTGCCGGACGCAGGATCAGTACGATTGCCATGATGACGAAGATCACGATGTTGGAGGCTTCCGGATAGAAGACCTTGGTCAGGCCTTCCGCGATGCCGAGCATGTAGCCGGTGACGATCGCCCCCATGATCGAACCCATGCCGCCGACGACGACCACGGCGAAGACGACGATGATGATGTTCGTGCCCATCAGCGGCGAGACCTGGTAGATCGGAGCGGCGAGCACGCCGGCGAAGGCGGCAAGCGCTGCGCCGAGTGCGTAGGTGAGCGTCAGCAGCAGCGGCACGTTGATGCCGAAGGACTGGACGAGGACCGGGTTTTCGGTCGCGGCGCGCAGATAAGCGCCGAGCTTGGTCTTCTCGATCAGCAGCCAGGTCGCGAGGCAGGCGAGCATCGACAGGATGACGACCCAGCCGCGGTAGATCGGCAGCACCATGAAGCCGAGGTTGACGGCGCCCTGGAGCTGCGACGGAGCCGGATAGGGCTGGCCGGAGGCGCCGAAGAAGTAGCGGAACGTGCCTTCGATCGTCAGCGCGAGGCCGAAGGTGAAGAGCAGCCCGTAGAGATGGTCGAGCTTGTAGAGCCTGGACAGCATGGTGCGTTCGATCGCTGCGGAGACCAGTCCGACGATGATCGGGGAGGCGACGAGTGCGACCCAGTAGCTCGCACCGCCCTTGGTCAGAAGCAGCAGCGCGACGAAGGCGCCGAGCATGTATTGCGCGCCATGGGCGAAGTTGATGACCCGCAACAGGCCGAAGATGACCGCCAGGCCGAGGCTCAAGAGTGCATAGAAGGAACCGTTGATCAGGCCGATCAGAAGCTGGCCGAGGAAGGCCTGCAGGGGAATGCCGAAAATCATTGTCATGGTCTCAGACCCCCAGAACCTTGTTGAGCATGTCCATGCGCTCCGGCAGCAGGGCGACCGGGAATTCGGCGACCATCTGGCCGTGATCCATGAGGTAGAAGCGGTCGGCGACCTTGGAGGCGAAGCGGAAATTCTGCTCGACGAGCACGACGGTCATGCCGCGCTCCTTGAGTTTCACGAGAACCTCGCCGATGCGCTGGATGATCACCGGGGCAAGGCCTTCGGTCGGTTCGTCGAGCAGGAGGCAGCGAGCACCGGTGCGCAGGATGCGGGCCATGGCCAGCATCTGCTGTTCGCCGCCGGACAGCTTGGTGCCGGGGCTATTGCGGCGTTCCTGGAGGTTGGGGAAGAGTTCGTAGATTTCCTCCAGGCTCATTCCGCCCTTGGCGACCACCGGGGGCAGCATCAGGTTTTCCTCGACCGAGAGCGTCGCGAAGATGCCGCGCTCTTCCGGTACGAAGCCGAGCCCGGCACGGGCCGTCTTGTGCAGCGGGATCGACATCATGTCCTGGCCGGCAAAGGTCACTTCGCCCGACCGCTTGCGCAGGATGCCCATAATGGTCCTGAGCGTCGTGGTCTTGCCCATACCGTTTCGGCCAAGAATGCAGATCATTTCGCCTTCGTTGACGTAGAGATCGACGCCATGAAGGACGTGGCTTTCGCCATACCAGGCCTGAAGCCCGGCAACGTTCAAGAGCGGTGCCATTAGTCCTCCGTGCCCATGTAGGCGGTGCGCACGCGCGGATCCTGACTGACGGTGGCGTAGTCGCCTTCGGCGATGATCTCGCCGCGTTGCAGGACGGTGACGTGGTGGCAGATGTCGGCGACGACCGAGAGATTGTGCTCGACCATCAGCACGGCGCGATGGCGGGCGACTTCGCGGATGATGTCGGCCACCATGCGCACGTCTTCCTGGCCCATGCCGGCCATCGGTTCGTCGAGCAGCAGGACTTCAGGGTCGAGCGCAAGGGTCGTTGCGATCTCCAGCACGCGCTTGCGGCCATAGGACAGGTCGGCGGCGCGGGTGTTGCGATAGGGCGTGAGCCCGAGTTCGTCGATCAGGACTTCCGCCCGGCCGTTGAGACGGTCGAGCGAAGAGAGCGGCAGCCAGAACTGGACCGCCAGTTCATTGGGCCGCTGAAGGGCGACGCGGACGTTTTCGAGCACGGTCAGGTGCGGAAAGACGGCCGAGATCTGGAACGACCGCACCATGCCCATGCGCGCGATCTTGTCGGGCTTGGTGTTGGTGATGTCGGTGCCGAGAAGGGTAATCTTTCCCCGGGTGGGCTGCAGGAACTTGGTCAGGAGGTTGAACACCGTCGTCTTGCCGGCGCCGTTCGGCCCGATCAGGGCATGGATACGGGCGTGGTGGACGTCGAGGTCGACGTTGTTCACGGCGGTGAAGCCGAAAAAATCCTTGCCAAGACCGCGGGCGGAAAGGACCACCCGCGGCTCGTCCTGCTGGTGCACAGGATCATTGCTCATCTATTCGTCCGCGTTCTTCGGTTGCTTACTTGACCAGGGGGCAGCCGGACTGGGCCGGGTCCTTGAAGGCCTTGTCGCCGGGGATGGTCGCGAGGACCTTGTAGTAGTCCCACGGAATGTCGCTCTCGCCCGGCTTCTTCACTTCCATCAGGTAGACGTCGTGGATCATGCGACCGTTCGGGCCGACCTTGCCGTTCTTGGCGAAGACGTCGTTGACGGGAAGTTCATGCAGCTTGGCGGCGACAGCTTCGGTCTCGTCGGTGCCGGCGGCTTCGATGGCCTTCAGGTAGGACGTGACGGCCGAATAGGTACCGGCATGGACCATGTTCGGCATGGCGCCGGTGCGCTCGAAGAAGCGCTTGCCGAAAGCGCGGCTTTCGTCGTCGCGGTTCCAGTAGAAGGCTTCGGTGAGGGTCAGGCCCTGGGCAGCCTCAAGCCCGATGCCGTGGACTTCGGCAAGCGTGAAGAGGAGAGCCGCCAGGCGCTGGCCGCCGGCGACGATGCCAAATTCGGCTGCCTGCTTGATGGCGTTCTGCGTGTCCATGCCGGCATTGGCAAGGCCGATGACCTTGGCGCCGGACGACTGGGCCTGCAGGAGGAACGAGGAGTAGTCGGTGGTCGCCAGCGGATGACGGACGGAACCGAGTACCTTGCCACCCTTTTCCTTGACGAAGTTGGAGGTGTTTTCTTCGAGCGAATAGCCGAAAGCGTAGTCGGCGGTCAGGAAGAACCAGCTGTCGCCGCCCTGTTCGACCATGGCGCCGCCGGTGCCGACGGCCAGCGCGTAGGTGTCATACGCCCAGTGGAAACCGTAAGGGGTGCACTGCTTGCCGGTCAGTTCGGTCGAGGCAGCGCCGGTGTTGATGGTGATCTTCTTCTTCTCGTTCGAGAGCGCCTGCACGGCGAGGCCGACCGAAGAGGTGGTCAGTTCCATGATGGTGTCGACTTGCTCGGTGTCGTACCACTGGCGAGCGATGTTGGAAGCGATGTCCGCCTTGTTCTGGTGGTCGGCGGTGACGACCTCGACCGGGACGCCGAGAACCTTGCCGCCGTAGTCCTCGACCGCCATCTTGGCGGCTTCGTAGGAGAACTTGCCGCCGAAGTCGGCGTACACGCCGGACTGGTCGTTCAGGATACCGATCTTCACCTTGCCGTCCGACGGCTCGGCGAGAACCGCCGTGCTTGACGCCAATACGATAGCCATGGACGCGATGAGCTTGTTGCGCATTTGATCTCCTCCCAGAGTGCAGGTCGCGAACCTGTTCAAAATTGACCAGCCGTACTCCTCTGAACGGCATGTCATGAGGCATGATCCCGGAATAACACCGTTGACGCAAGCGCAGAGCTTAACTAATTGCAAACAGGGTCTGTTCATTTTTGAACAGAGGGAGGGGTCATGAGCAATGCGAGTTTCACCTGGGACGATCTGCAGTTCTTTCTTGCTGTGGCGCGGACAGGACAGCTTTCCACCGCGGCGCGGCAGCTGAGATCCAGCCATGCCACGGTCTCGAGGCGGATCGACCGTCTTGAGTTTGCCCTGAAGGTCAAGCTTTTCGAACGCAATCCGCGTGGCTATGTGCTGACGACGATGGGGCAGCGCTTCATCGAGACGGCGGAAAAGATCGAGCAGGAGACCGAGCGTCTGCAGGCCGACCTCGCCGGCGGTGCGACGGGGCAGCGTGGCGTCGTCCGCCTGTCGGCTCCGGAGGGGTTTTCCAACTTCTTCTTCACGCACACGTTACCGGATTTCACCGGCCGCCATCCGAGCATCTCGCTCGAACTGGTGACGATCCAGCAGATCATGGCGCTGTCGCGCAAGGAAGCCGACGTCGCCGTGGTGCTCGATGCGCCGAAGGGAGGTCCCTATTTTTCCGAAAAGCTCACCGACTACCACCTGAAGATCTACGGCACGCGCGACTATCTTGCCCGGCGCGGCGAGCCGAGGACGCGCGATGACCTGCTGGAACACGCCTTCATCGGCTATATCCAGGACATGATCTTCGCGCCGGGGCTGGACTATCTCGGCGACATCCATCCGCGCATCCGGCCGAGCTTTCAGAGTTCGAGCATTTTCTCGCAGCTCATCGCGACGCGCAGCGGGCTCGGGCTCTGCGTGCTGCCGATATTCATCGCCAAGCAGTATCCGGAACTGCAGGTGGTGCTGGAGGACGATGTCGATCTCTGCCGCCACTACTGGATCGCCTGCCATCACGATCTGAGGCAGGTAGCGCGGGTACGCACGGTGATCGAGTTTCTGCGGGATGTCGTCCGTGGGAGCGGCGGATCGTTCACCGGACGGCCTGAGGCAAGCCGTCCGGCATTGTGAGCGGAGCGTTGACGCTCAGGTATTGCGCAGGCGGCCTTCGATCAGGTCGAGCACCGTGCGGGCGGCATCGAGCACGTTGGTGCCGGGGCCGAAGACGGCCGAGACGCCGTGTTCCAGAAGATAATCATAGTCCTGGCGCGGAATGACGCCGCCGACGACGACAATCACGTCCTTGGCTCCCTTGGCCTTCAGCGCCTCAACCAGCTGTGGTGCCAGCGTCTTGTGGCCGGCGGCGAGCGAGGACATGCCAACCACCTGGACCTTTTCCGCAACGGCGAGGTCTGCCGCTTCTTCCGGGGTCTGGAAGAGGGGGCCGGCGACGACGTCGAAGCCGATGTCGCCGAAGGCGGACGCGATGACCTTGGCGCCGCGGTCGTGACCGTCCTGGCCGAGCTTGGCGACCATGATGCGCGGCTTGCCGGCCTTCTTGGAGTAGTCGCTCAGGCGGCCGGAGAGCATCTGCATTTCCGGGTCGCCTTCATAGGCCTTGCCGTAGATGTCGTGCACGACCTTGGGCGTGGCCGCATGGTCGCCGAAGACCACGCGCATGGCATCCGAGATTTCGCCGACGGTGGCCCGGGCGCGGGCGGCCTCGACGGCGGCTTCCAGCAGGTTGCCCTCGCCGGTGCGGGCATAGTCGGTGATGCGGGCCAGCGCCTTTTCGACGGCCTTGGGATCGCGCTGGCGGCGGGTCTGTTCGATGCGCTTGATCTGCGAGGCACGAACGGCGGTGTTGTCGATGTCGAGGATGTCGATCGGCGCTTCGTTTTCGAGGCGGAACTTGTTGACGCCGACGATGACTTCCTCGCCCTTGTCGACGGCCGCCTGGCGACGGGTCGCGGCTTCCTCGATCAGACGCTTCGGCAGGCCGGCATCGACCGCCTTGGTCATGCCGCCCATGGCTTCGATTTCCTCGATCAGGGCCCAGGCCTTTTCCGCCAGGTCGTTGGTGAGGCTTTCGACATAGTAGGAGCCGGCGAGCGGATCGACGACCTTGGTGACGCCGGTCTCGTTCTGCAGGATGAGCTGGGTATTGCGGGCGATGCGGGCCGAGAACTCGGTCGGCAGGGCGATCGCCTCGTCGAGCGCGTTGGTGTGGAGCGACTGGGTGCCGCCGAGCGCGGCCGAGAGAGCCTCGTAGGCGGTGCGGATGACGTTGTTGTAGGGGTCCTGTTCCTGCAGCGACACGCCCGAGGTCTGGCAATGGGTGCGCAGCATCAGGGACGATGCCTTCTTCGGCTCGAATTCCTGCATGATGCGGGTCCAGAGCAGGCGGGCGGCGCGGAGCTTCGCGGCCTCCATGAAGAAGTTCATGCCGATGGCGAAGAAGAAGGACAGGCGGCCGGCGAAATCGTCGACGTTGAGGCCCTTGGCGAGGGCGGCGCGGACATATTCGCGGCCGTCTGCCAGCGTGAAGGCCAGTTCCTGCACCAGCGTCGCGCCGGCTTCCTGCATGTGGTAGCCGGAGATCGAGATGGAGTTGAACTTCGGCATCTCCTTTGCCGTGTACTCGATGATGTCGGCGATGATGCGCATCGAGGGGGCCGGCGGGTAGATGTAGGTGTTGCGGACCATGAACTCCTTGAGGATGTCGTTCTGGATGGTGCCGCTGAGCTTATCGCGCGATACGCCCTGTTCCTCGCCGGTGACGATGAAGTTGGCGAGGATCGGAATGACGGCGCCGTTCATGGTCATCGAGACGGAGATGTCTTCAAGCGGGATGCCGTCGAATAGGATCTTCATGTCCTCGACACTGTCGATCGCCACGCCGGCCTTGCCGACATCGCCGACGACGCGCGGGTGGTTGCTGTCATAGCCGCGATGGGTGGCGAGGTCGAAGGCGACGGAGACGCCCTGCTGGCCGGCGGCGAGCGCCTTGCGGTAGAAGGCGTTGCTCTCTTCGGCCGTCGAGAAGCCGGCATACTGGCGGATGGTCCAGGGGCGGCCGGCATACATGGTGGCGCGCGGTCCGCGGACGAAGGGCGCGAAGCCGGGAAGCGAACCGAGATGGTCGATGCCCTCGAGGTCGTCGGCCGTGTAGAGCGGCTTGACCGGAATACCTTCCGGCGTCTGCCAGACGAGGCTGTCGGCCGGGCGCTTCAGCTCCTTCTCGGCCAGTGCTTCCCAGTCCTTGATGGTCTTCTCGGTCATTGGACAGTCTCCTCGGTGTGCGTGATCGAGACACCCCCCTCTGCCCTGCCGGGCATCTCCCCCTCAAGGGGGGAGATCGGCTGGAGGCGCCCTGGCGCCCACCTTATGGCCTTGCGGGGTATCGTCAGCTTTTTCCCTGCGAATGCGACATATCTTGCTGGCGGGGCCGCTCCCTCCGTGATCTTCCCCCTTGAGGGGGAGATGCCCGGCAGGGCAGAGGGCGTAAGGTAGCCCCTGCCAACATCACTCGAATTCCATGATCAGCTCGTCGACGGCGAGACTGTCACCGGCCTTGACCGCGACCTTCTTCACCACGCTGCGCTTCTCGGCCTTGAGGATGTTTTCCATCTTCATGGCCTCGACGGTGGCGAGGGCCTGGCCGGCTTCGACCTGATCGCCTTCCTTTACGGCGATCGAGGTGATCACGCCCGGCATCGGGCAGAGCAGCATCTTCGACGTGTCCGGGGGCAGCTTTTCCGGCATCAGCTTGGCAAGCTCGGCGACGCGCGGCGAGCGGGTGCGGGCCACGACATCCATGCCGCGCCAGCGCAGGCGAACGGCCGCTCCGACGAGGTTGATCTTCACGCCGATGGTCTCGCCGTCGACATGGAAGACCGAATGCAGCTGGCCGGGCAGCCAGCCGCCGGTTACCGAGCACTTGCCGTCATCGGCGAAGGCGACCGCCATGCCATCGACGCCGGTCGACAGGGTGACCGGGAATTCAAAGCCGGCGAGGGTGACGATCCAGTCCTTGCCGACCTTACGCTGGTGGTTGCCGATCGTGCCGGAAATCTGAACCGCACGGTCCTGGAGCGTCTGGTTGATGACGGCTGCGATTGCGGCCAGCTTGCGGGCGGAAGCGGCGTCCGGCGCTACGCCGGTGAAGCCGTCCTTGAACTCCTCGGCGATATAGGCGGTGGTGATCTTGCCGGAGCGGAAGCGCTCCTGCTGCATGACGGCCGAGAGGAAGGGCAGGTTGTGGCCGATGCCCTCGACCTGGAAGTTGTCGAGCGCCTTCGACATGGCGTCGATCGCGGTCAGGCGATCCGGAGCCCAAGTGCAGAGCTTGGCGATCATCGGGTCGTAGTACATCGAGATCTCGCCGCCTTCGTAGACGCCGGTATCGTTGCGCACGATCGTGCCGTCGTCCTGCTTGCCTTCGACCGGCGGATGATAGCGGGTGAGGCGGCCGATCGAGGGCAGGAAGTTTCGGTAGGGGTCTTCGGCGTAAAGGCGGCTTTCGATCGCCCAGCCGTTCAGCTTGACGTCATCCTGGCCGAAGGAAAGCTTTTCGCCCGAGGCGACACGGATCATCTGCTCGACGAGGTCGAGGCCGGTGATGAGTTCTGTGACCGGGTGTTCGACCTGGAGACGGGTGTTCATTTCGAGGAAGTAGAACTTGTTCTGCTTGCCATCGACGATGAACTCGACCGTGCCGGCGGAATGATAGCCGACCGCCTTGGCGAGCGCGACCGCCTGTTCGCCCATGGCCTTGCGGGTGGCAGGGTCGAGGAAGGGCGAGGGGGCTTCCTCGATGACCTTCTGGTTGCGGCGCTGGATCGAGCATTCGCGTTCGCCGAGATAGAGCACGTTGCCGTGCTTGTCGCCGAGCACCTGGATTTCGATGTGGCGCGGCTCGGTGACGAACTTCTCGATGAAGATGCGGTCGTCGCCGAAGGAGTTCTTGGCTTCGTTGCGCGAAGACTGGAAGCCTTCGCGGGCTTCCTCGGCGTTCCAGGCGATGCGCATGCCCTTGCCGCCGCCGCCGGCGGATGCCTTGATCATGACCGGGTAGCCGATCTGGTCGGAAATCTTCACGGCCTCGTCGGCATCCTCGATCAGGCCCATATGGCCCGGAACGGTGGAGACGCCGGCTTCTGCCGCGAGCTTCTTCGAGGTGATCTTGTCGCCCATGGCCTGGATCGCTCCGACCGGCGGGCCGACAAAGGTGATGCCGGCATTGGCGAGCGCATCGGCGAAGACGGCGTTTTCCGAGAGGAAGCCGTAGCCGGGGTGCACGGCGTCGGCGCCGGTCTGGCGGATCGCCTCGAGGATCTTCTCGATGACGATATAGGACTGGTTGGACGGGGCCGGACCGATATGGACGGCCTCGTCGGCCATCTTCACATGCAGGGCGTCGCGGTCGGCGTCGGAATAGACGGCGACGGTCTTGATGCCCATCTTCTTGGCGGTCTTGATGACCCGGCAGGCGATTTCGCCGCGGTTGGCGATGAGGAGTTTGGAGATCATGGTTTTCAAACTTCCATTATGTCGTCGAAGGCTTGGGGAAAGCTTTCCCGGGCCACTCGCTCATTGATTTTCAGCATCGCCTCGTAGGAGGCGGGATCGAAAGGCTTTTCTGCCGGAATGATTTCACGCCCGAACAGCCGCGACAGTCGACCCGCGTCGAGATTGCCGCGCACGAAGGGTTCTGCGCCGAAATAATGCCAGGCGGCATGAAGAAAGGCCGCGTCGGCCAGGCTCTCGGTCTTGTCGCGGCTCAGATGGCGGGGGCGCTCGGTGAGCGGGGCCACGCCATTCGGGTTCGCGCGACGGATCGTGAACTGCCATCCCGTGCCGCTGAGGCCGGAGGGGAAGCCACGATGTTTCGTCATTTCGGGAAGCTTGGCCATCGGCGTCCTTCCTTACAGCGGGATCGTGTCGTGCTTCTTCCAGTGCGTGCCGACCTGCTTGTTGCGCAGCGATGCAAAGGCGCGGGCGATACGGCGGCGCGAGGAATGCGGCATGATCACCTCGTCGATGAAGCCGCGTTCGGCGGCGACGAAGGGGTTGGCGAAACGCTCCTCGTATTCCTTCGTGCGAGCGGCAATCTTCTCCGCGTCGCCGAGTTCGGAACGATAGAGGATTTCCGTCGCACCCTTGGCACCCATGACGGCGATTTCAGCGGTCGGCCAGGCATAGTTGATGTCGGCGCCGATATGCTTGGAGGCCATGACGTCATAGGCGCCGCCATAGGCCTTACGGGTGATCAGGGTCACCATCGGCACGGTCGCCTGGCTGTAGGCGAACAGCAGCTTTGCGCCGTGCTTGATGACGCCGCCATATTCCTGGCTGGTGCCGGGCAAAAAGCCGGGAACGTCGACCAGCGTCAGGATCGGGATGTTGAAGGCATCGCAGAAACGGACGAAGCGGGCTGCCTTGCGGGAACTATCGATGTCGAGGCAGCCGGCCAGCACCATCGGCTGGTTGGCAACGACGCCGACCGTCTGGCCTTCCATGCGCAGGAAGCCGGTGATGATGTTCTTGGCGAAGGCTTCCTGGATTTCGAAGAAATCGCCCTCGTCGGCCAGCGCGTAGATCAGCTCCTTCATGTCGTAGGGCTTGTTCGACGAATCCGGGATCAGGGTGTCGAGGCGGTTCTCGACGCGGGCCGGATCGTCATGGAACGGGCGTACCGGCGGCTTTTCACGGTTGTTCAAGGGCAGGAAGTCGAAGAGCAGGCGAACCTGTTCGAGCGCCTCGATGTCGTTCTCGTAGGCGCCGTCGGCGACCGAGGACTTCTTCGTGTGGGTGCCGGCGCCGCCGAGTTCTTCGGCCGTGACGATCTCGTTGGTGACCGTCTTCACGACGTCGGGGCCGGTCACGAACATGTAGGATGAGTCACGCACCATGAAGATGAAGTCGGTCATGGCGGGCGAATAGACCGCGCCGCCGGCGCAGGGGCCCATGATGACCGAGATCTGCGGCACGACGCCTGAGGCATCGACATTGCGCTTGAACACGTCGGCATAACCGGCGAGCGAGGCGACGCCTTCCTGGATGCGGGCGCCGCCCGAGTCGTTAAGGCCGATGACGGGAGCGCCGTTCTTGAGCGCCATGTCCATGATCTTGCAGATCTTCTGGGCATGGGTTTCAGACAGCGAGCCGCCAAGGACGGTGAAGTCCTGCGAGAAGACATAGACCTGGCGGCCGTTGATCGTGCCCCAGCCCGTCACGACGCCGTCGCCGGCGACCTTCTGGTCCGCCATGCCGAAGTCGGTGCAACGGTGGGTGACATACATGTCGTATTCTTCGAAGGAGCCCTCGTCGAGCAGCACTTCGATGCGTTCGCGGGCGGTCAGCTTGCCCTTGGCATGCTGGGCGTCGATGCGGCGCTTGCCGCCGCCGAGATGTGCTTCGGCGCGGCGCGCCTCAAGCTGGTCCAATATCAGTCGCATGCTTCCTCCCACGATTTACAAGGCGCAAGTGTTTGGTCACGGCTCTTTAGCACCGGGCCGCCCAAAGAAAATGGTTGAACAGGTGCATTTGTGGATTTATAAATTTGCAAACTGAAAAATGCGAAATTGCAAATGGCGATCGGCAAGCTCTTCATCGGCCGCAAGGTGCGCGAAATCCGTCAGGCGAATGGGGCCACGCAGAGCCATTTCGCCGACATGATCGGCATCTCGACCAGCTATCTCAACCAGATCGAGAACAACCAGCGACCGGTCTCCGCGACCGTACTCCTGGCGCTCGCGGAAAAGTTCGGGATCGACATCACCGAGCTTTCCTCCGGGCAGAACGATCGGCTGATGTCGGCGCTTTCGGAGGCGCTCAGCGATCCGCTGTTCGAAACCTACACGCCGAGCCTGCAGGAACTCAAGCTGATCAGCCAGAACGCACCAGGCCTCGCCCACGCGCTGATCACCTGCCACCAGGCCTATCGCCGCAACAGCGAGCAGTTGGCGAGCTATGACGACCGCTTCGGCGCGCCGCAGTCGAACGAGACGACCTCCTACGAAGAGGTGCGCGACTTCTTTCACTTCGTCGACAACTACATCCACGACATTGACACTACGGCGGAGAGCCTGGCCGGCCGACTGAAGCTCGGGGACGGCGACAACTACGCTGCGCTGACGGCCTTCCTGGAAAAGAGCTATGGGGTGCGCGTGGTGCGTGGTGACGCAGGCGACGATGCGATCCGTCGCTTCGATCCGGAAAGCCGGGTGCTGACACTCAGCCGCTACGCCTCGGCGCCGACCCGCGATTTCCAGGTCGCCACGCAAATCGCCCAGCTTCATGCCGGCGAGAAAATCGAGCAGGTCCTGAAACAGGCCGGCTTCCGCACCGAGGAAGCGGTGGAGGTCTGCCGGATCGGTTTGCACAACTATTTTGCCGGCGCGCTGATCCTGCCCTATCGCAGTTTCCTCCAGGCGGCGCGCGAACTGCGTCACGACATCGAGCTGATGGCTGCCCGTTTCGGCGCCTCGCTGGAGCAGGTCTGTCACCGGCTCTCGACGCTGCAGCGGCCCGGCCTCAAGGGTGTGCCGATCTTCTTTGCCCGCATCGACCGGGCGGGCAACATCACCAAGCGGCACAGCGCGGCCCGCCTGCAGTTCGCCCGCTTCGGCGCGGCCTGTCCGCTGTGGAATGCGCACCAGGCCTTCGAGGCCCCGGGCCGCATCATCCGGCAGCTCGCCGAGACGCCGGACGGGGTGCGCTATCTCTGTCTCGCCATGCAGGTCAACAAGGGGACGCTCGGCTTCAGAGCCGCCCAGCCTCGTTATGCGCTGGCGCTCGGCTGCGAGATCTCCTACGCCGACTCCTTCGTCTATGCCGATGATCTCGACCTCTCCAACCGCGCGGCCTTCGACCCGATCGGCATTTCCTGCCGGATCTGCGAACGGGTCAAATGCAGCAGTCGCGCCGTGCCGCCGCTGAAGCGCCGGCTGGTCGTCGATCACAGCGTGCGAAATGCGACGCCGTACGAGATCGAGTGAGCGGCGCGTTTGAGGTTGCTTCGAAGTGTGCTCCCTATGTCGTCTGTTCCGGAGAGATTTCTGCACGGCCAGGTCCCAACTTACGCCCCCAGTTTCTCCACCATTAGATCGATGAACCGCCTGACCCGGGGTTCAAGCAGGCGCTTGTCGGGGTAAAGCGCAAGGATCGGGACATCGCCAGAGTCATGTTCGGGGAGAACTCGACGCAGACGCCCGGCGGCCAGGTCTTCGGCGATGAGGAAATCCGGAAGGTAGGCGATACCGAGGCCGGCGCGCGCGGCGTCGAGAAGTGCCTCGCCGCTGTCCAGCCGCAGACGGCTGCGCCCTTGCGCCTTGACGGAGCCACCTTGCCCGACAGGGAAACGCCAGGCCTGGCGCTGGTTGCGGCTCGTGTGGACGAGACAGTCATGGTCCATGAGCTCATCAAGGTCTGCCGGGTCTCCCCGTTCGGCAATGTAGCCGGGGGAGGCGCACAGCATGGCGCGGCAGCGCGCCACCACCCGCGAGACGAAACTTGAATCCTGGCTGGTGACACCGATGCGGACCGCAAGATCATAGCCATCCTCGACAATGTCGGCGATTCGGTCGGTGAAGCTCACCTCGACCTGAACCTCTGGCCAGGTCTTCATATAGGCGGCGACGATCGGCAGCAGCACGCGCCGGCCGTAGGCGTCGGGCAGGGTCAGTCTCAACACGCCGCGCGGCAGGCCGCTTTTCCCCGCCACGCTTGCTTCCGCTTCGTCAACCGAGGCGAGGATCTGCAATCCGCGTTCATAGAGCAGTTTCCCCTCCTCGGTGACGCCGATCGTACGCGTCGTGCGATGGAGGAGACGCACACCGAGCCGGTCTTCCAGTCGCATCACGGCCTTGCCGGCGGCCGAGCGCGAGAGGCCCATCGCCTTGCCGCCAGCGATGAAACTACCGGCATCGACTACCGCCATGAAGACCTGGATATCGTTGAGGTTGGCACGCAGCATGAACTCAGTCCGTTTCTTCGTTTCTGTGTCGACGCCCATTCGCCAATCAAGAGGTTATAGCGATCGGGCTTCACGGCTGTTCAAGCCCGCAGATGCAAGGACCACAAGGAAGGAAGAGACATGGCACAAACACTTCACCGTTTGAACCCGCCGACCCTGCCGGATGCAGGCCCGCTTGGCTATTCGCAGATCACTACGATGGAGCCGGGCAGGCTTGCCTTTGTCTCCGGCCAGGTTGCCTGGCAAGCCGGCGACGGACCCGTGCCGGCGGATCTTGGCGAGCAGACGCGGCTCGTCTGCGTCAATGCCAAGGCGGCGCTCGATGCGATCGGTGCGACCCCGCGGGATATCGCCCTGGTGCGTGTCTACGTGACCGACCTGACGCCTGAGCGGGTGGGGGAGGCTATGACCCATCTCGGCGCCTTCTTTAACGGTGCGCAGCCGAGCCTTACGGGCATCGGTGTTGCCGCCCTTGCCGGGCCCGACCTGCAGATCGAGATGGAAATGACCGTTCGCCTTCCGGACTAAAGGCACGGGTCGTGCGGATCTTGGGTGAGTGTCGGACGGGGCGATGACAGCCCCTCCGACACGCTCACCCGAAGAGTGGCTTCGGATGCGGGCGGAAAAAGGGGTCGACGATGTCCGGGCCGATCGCGTCGAGGCTTGCCGGTGACCATTTCGGATTGCGGTCCTTGTCGATGATCGCGGCGCGGATGCCTTCGTAGAAGTCGGGTGTGTGGAGGATCTGTGCGGTCGCGGCGAATTCGCGCTCCAGGCAGGTCTCAAGATCAGGTGACCGGCGGGCCGCGCGCAGGAGGGCCAGTGTCACCTTAAGGCTGGTCGGCGATTTGGCGAGCATCGCGGAGCGCACCTTCGTCGCAAAGGGGGATGTCTCGGCCGCCAATGCTGCCTCGATCTCCTCCACGGTATCGAAGCCGAAGCAGCGGTCGATCAACGCGCGGTTCTCGGCGAACTCTCCGCTGGGCGCGGGCGCCGCAAACTCTTCGATCAGGGCGGATACGCCCGCGGCTCCGGCGCCGGTGGCAAGGGACGTGAGACGTTCGGCAAGGGCACCGAGCGCTTCGGCCGGAACGAACCAGTCGGCGAAGCCGGCCTCGATCGCATCGGCAGCGCCGACGGCCTCTCCGGTGAGGCCCATCAGGGTGCCGAGTTCGCCGGGCGCCTTCGCCAACAGCCAGGTGGCGCCGATGTCGGGGAAGAAGCCGATGCCGGTTTCGGGCATTGCGAGCTTCGTCGTGCCGGTGACGATGCGATGGCTGCCATGGCTTGAGACGCCGACGCCGCCGCCCATGGTGATGCCTTCCATGAAGACCACATAGGGTTTCGGGAAGGTGGCGATGCGGACGTTCATGCGGTATTCGGCGCGCAGGAAGTCGGCAGCGCGGCCGTCGCCGGCCTTGCCGCTCTCGTAGAAGGTGCGGATGTCGCCGCCGGCGCAGAGGCCGCGCTCGCCTTCGCCGGTCATCAGCACGGCGGCAACCGCGGGATCGTGTTCGAAACGGTCGAGGGCAGCGTCGATCGCCTGCACCATGGCAAGCGACAGGCTGTTCAGCACTCGGGGCCGGTTGAGCAGGATCACGCCGAGAGTGCCGTTGCGTCCGGAAAGCACGTCCTCACCGGCAAGGTCCGTCGTGGTCAGATAGTGCATGGACGTCTCCTCAATTGCCGATCACCGAGCGGGCGACGATCACCCGCATGATCTCGTTGGTGCCTTCGAGGATCTGGTGGACCCGCAGGTCCCGGACGATCTTCTCGATGCCGTATTCTGCGAGATAGCCATAGCCGCCATGCAGCTGCAAGGCGCGGTTGGCCACCTCGAAACAACGGTCGGTGACCAGGCGCTTGGCCATGGCGCATAGCCGGGTCGCATCGGGCGCCTTGTCGTCGAGGGCGCTCGCCGCGCGCCAGAGGAAGGTGCGCGCCGCCTCCAGGTCGGTCGCCATGTCGGCGAGCTCGAACTGCAACGCCTGGAACTCGGCGATCGGCTTGCCGAAGGCCTTGCGGTCCTTCATGTAGGCGACCGCCTTGTCGAAGGCGGAGCGTGCACCACCGAGCGAGGCGGCGGCGATGTTGAGGCGCCCGCCGTCGAGGCCGGACATGGCGATCCGGAAACCTTCGCCCTCGGCGCCCAGCCGGTTTTCCGCGGGCACCCGCACGGCGTCCATCATCACGGCCCGGGTCGGCTGGGCGTTCCAGCCCATCTTCTTCTCGTTGGCACCGAAGGTCAGCCCTTTGGCGTCGCCCGGGACGAGGAAGGCCGAAATACCCTTCGGGCCGTCCTCGCCGGTGCGGGCCATCACGAGGTAAAGCGCGCTCGATCCGGCGCCGGAGATGAACTGCTTCTGGCCGGTCAGCACATAGTCGTCGCCGTCGCGCACCGCGCGGGTCTTGAGCGCTGCCGCATCGGAGCCGCAGCCGGGTTCGGTCAAGCAGTAGCTGGCGAGCGCGTCCATGGTGGCAAGCGCGGGGAGATGCGCCTCACGCTGTTCCGGCGTGCCATAGCGGTCGATCATCGTCGCGCACATGTTGTGAATCGAGATATATGCGGCGACCGTCGGGCAGCCGGTCGCCAGAGCCTCGATGATCAGCGCGGTGTCGAGCCGGCCGAGGCCCGAGCCGCCGACATCGTCGGCGACGCAGATCGCGCCGAGACCGAGGCTGCCGGCCCTCTTCAGGGTGTCGACTGGAAAATGCTTGTTCTGGTCCCAGTCCAGCGCAAAGGGCGCCAGTTCCTCGGCGGCGAAATCGGCCGCCATGTCGACAAAGGCCTGCTGCTGGTCGCTCAGGGTGAAATCCATGGGTCTCCTCCACGAGATCGGTGCGGACCTCCTCGCCCGCGCCGTTTCATTGCCGACCGGCTTAGCACAGCTTCCGGCGGGCAATCATCCCGGTCGAAAGTCGGGGTTGCGAAAAGGAAGCATGCGATCTTTCGCGGGCGGCGGCGAGATTGGATTTGATCTATCTTATCCGGAATCGCCCCTTATCCGCCTGCCGGCACCTTCTCCCCGTTGCCACGGGGAGAAGGTCAGGGTGAGGGGCAGACGCCGATTGAGTGCCTCCGGGCTCAGCCCACAACATTCCTCGGCGTGCCGGCAACGAAGAGTTCGATGTTTTCGATCAGCTGGTCGGCGAGCGCCTGGATCGCCTCGCGGCTGGCCCAGGCGACGTGGGGTGTGAGGATGACGTTCGGGCGGGTGGCGACGCGCATCATCGGGCTGTCGGCGGTCGGCGGTTCGCCGTCGGTGACGTCGAAGCCGGCGGCGGCGATCCGGCCGTCGTCCAGTGCCTGCTCCAGCGCCTTTTCATCGACCAGCCCGCCACGGCCGGTGTTGATCAGGATCGGCTTGCGTTCCATCAGCGCGAATTCGCGTGTCCCGATGATGCCGCGGGTCTCGGCGTTGAGAGGGCAGTGCAAAGTGATGACGTCGGCGCGGCGCATCACTTCGTCAAACGGTGTCTGGCCGGGCTTGAGTTCATCCGAGCCCCGGCGTCCGGCGACCAGCACGGTCATGCCGAAGGCTTCGGCGATGCGGCCGACGGCCTGGCCGAGCGTGCCGTTGCCGATGATGCCGAGTGTGGAGCCGCCGAGGTCGGCGATCGGGTGGTCGAAGAAGCAGAATTGCGCGGCCTGCTGCCAGCGGCCGTCGAGCACCGACTGGCGATAGGACAGGATCGAGCGACGCAGGGCCAGCATCAGTGCGAAGGTGTGTTCCGGGACGGTGTGTTTTGCGTAATTGCGGATGTTGGAAACGGTGATGCCCTGTTCGCGGGCGGCGGGCAGGTCAACGATGTCCGTCCCGGTCGCGGCAACGGCGATCATCTTCAACCGACTTGCGCGGCCGAGGCTCTCGCGGCGGAGCGGTGCCTTGTTGGAGATGACGATGTCGGCGTCGGCGATCCGCTCGGCAACTTCGTCCGGTGCGGTTCGATCATGAACGATCAGCTCATGGGGAAAGGCCGGCGCCCGCAGCACGGTTTCGGGGGAAAGCGTGTCACGGTCGAGAAAGACGATCTTCAGCATGGCTATGGGGCACTCCTCACTTCTTGAGGGGGCATTAGAATGAAGGGCGGGCGGCGTGGCAAGGCCGGTTCGGGATCCAAACGGCCCGTCGCGGGCAAAACGAAGGATGCCGGGACGAGCCCGGCATCGTGATCAGGATCTTCGCCGGTATCCGGCGATCAGACGATGCCGCCGGAGCCGCCCTTGACGGCCGGGCGCTCGGAGGCGACCCGGGCACGGTAGCCGCTAGCGCGATAGGTGGCGACCGGGTCGATCGCGCCGCCGGCACGGCGGCGGGCTTCGGCCAGGATCGGCTCGACATCGGTGCGGTAGGCGCGCTTCAAGGTCTCGGTCGCCATCAACGCGTCGTTGCTGTCCTGGAAGCCTTCAAGCGCCGTGCGATCAACCAGCAGCGCCTGGGCATAGGCGCGACGGATCTCGTTGGCGCTCGAAATCAGGCTTTCAATCGGGTCGGTGACGTTGTGGCTCTGGTCGATCATATGGGCCGGGTGGAAACCCTTGACGCCGCGATGTTCGGCATCGACCAGTTCGTTGAACACCAGGAACAGGCGATAGGGCTCGATCGAGCCAGCGTCGAGGTCGTCGTCGCCGTATTTCGAATCGTTGAAGTGGAAGCCGCCGAGCTTGCCGAACTGGATGAGGCGGGCAACTATCATCTCGATATTGGTGTTCGGCGCGTGATGGCCAAGGTCGACGAGGCAGAACGCCTTTTCGCCGAGCGTCTGGGCGATCAGCAGGTTGGAGCCCCAGTCCTGCACGACGGTCGAATAGAAGGCCGGTTCGTACATCTTGTGTTCGGAGAACAGACGCCAGTCGTCGGGCAAGGCCTTATAGATGTCGGCCATGGAGGCGAGGTAGCGTTCGAACTGGCGGGTGAAGTTCGATTGGCCGGGGAAGTTCGAGCCGTCGCCGATCCAGACGGTCAGCGCCTTCGAGCCGATCGCGTTGCCAAGCTCGATGCATTCGATGTTGTGCTCGACGGCCTGGGCGCGGGTTGCCGCATCCACGTGACTGAGCGAGCCATACTTGTAGGAGTGAGCCTGGTCGGGCGCGTCCGAGAAGGTATTGGAGTTCATCGCGTCAAAGCCGAGGCCCAGCGTTTCGCCCTTTGCCTTCAGCTCCTTCGGATCGGCCTTGTCCCACGGAATGTGCAGCGACACGGTCGGCGTGGCGCGCGTCAGTTCGTTGATGACCGAGCAGTCCTCCAGCTTGTCGAAGATATGGCGCGGCTCGCCAAGGCCGGGGAAGCGGGCAAAACGGGTGCCGCCGGTGCCGACACCCCAGGAGGGAACGGCGACGAAGAATTCGGCGACCTTTTGGGTGACTGCGTCGATGTCGATGCCGGTGCGGGCGAGCTTTTCGCCGAGCGCTGCATAGTCGGACTTGAGCGCGGCCGCGCGCTTTTCGTTCTCGGCCGCGATGAGGTCGGCGGCGATTTTCTGATCGGTCATTGTCTTCCTCCCCGCGCAGGCGCTTGCATCAGGATCTCGATCGGGGCGAGGGCAAGGCTGCGACTTTTTGAAAACCCGAAGGGCCTGCCGCCGGTCTTGGGAGACACCGGCAGCAGGCATTATCTCAAGCGGATGTCAGCGCGTGAAGCTCTGGGCGTTGCCGGCATCGACATTGATGATGTTGCCGGTCGACTTGGCCGAGAGATCAGAGGCGAGGAAGTAGATCGCTTCCGCAATGTCTTCCGGGAAGACGTTGAGCTTCAGCATCGAACGCTTGCGGTAGTGTTCCTCCAGATCGGTGACCTCGATTTTCGAGGACGCCGCCCGCTGTTCGCGCCATTCGCCGTTCCAGATCTTGGAACCGCGCAGCACGGCATCGGGGTTGACCGTGTTGACCCGGATGCCGGCGTCTGCCCCTTCCAGCGCCAGGCAGCGGGCGAGATGGATCTCGGCGGCCTTGGCGGTGCAATAGGCGGACGCGTTCGGCGAGGAGGCGAGGCCGTTCTTCGACGCGACGAAGACGATGTTGCCGCCGATCGCCTGACGGCGGAACAGGCGGAAAGCCTCGCGGGAGACGAGGAAGTAGCCCGTCGCCAGGATGTCGATGTTCTTGTTCCACATGGCAAGCGTGGTGTCCTCGACCGGAGCGGAAGACGCGATGCCGGCGTTGGAAACGAGAATGTCGACGCCGCCGAACTCGACGCAGGCTTCCGCGAAGGTGGAGGCGACGGCCTCTTCCTTCGTCACGTCGAGCGTGACGGAACGAACGCTGTCGGCGCCATGACGCTTGGAGAAGTCGGCCATCGTGTCGGCCAGCGCATTGGCGTCGATGTCGGCGAGCACCACGCAGGCGCCTTCGGACATCAGGCGTTCGGCCGTGGCGCGGCCGATGCCGCCGGCGCCGCCGGTGACGAAGGCTACGCGGCCGGCAAGCGACTTCGGCTTGGGCATGCGCTGCAGCTTGGCTTCCTCGAGCAGCCAGTATTCGATGTCGAAGGCTTCCTGTTCGGGCAGGCCCTGATATTCGGAAACCGTAGAGGCACCCTTCATGACGTTGATGGCGTTGACATAGAACTCGCCGGCGATGCGGGCGGTCGCCTTGTCCTTGGCGAAGGACAGCATGCCGACGCCCGGAACCAGGAAAATGACCGGATTCGGGTCACGCATCTTCGGCGAATTGTCGTGCTTGCAGGTCTCGTAATAGCGCGTGTAGTCGGCGCGGTAGTCTTCGAGAGCCTTGTCGAGGCCGGCGATCACGGCGTCGGCATCGGGCTTGGCCGGGTCGAAATCGACGATCAGCGGACGGATCTTGGTGCGCAGGAAGTGGTCGGGGCAGGAGGTGCCGAGCGAACCGAGCGGCTTCAGGTCCTTCGAATTGACGAATTCGAGGACGGCGGCCTGGTCGTCGAAATGACCGAGCTTGCGTTCGGCCTTGCCGATGCGGCCACGGATTTCCGGCATCAGCTTCGCGGCGATCGCGCGGCGTTCCGCTTCCGGCAGGCTCTTTGCAACGGCGCCGCCGAAGATCGTTTTGCCTTCGGTTTCCTTGGCGAACCACTCGATCGCCTTGTTGATGATCTCGAGCGTCAGAAGGTAGCAGTCCTTGGCGTCATTCGCCCAGGTGAAAAGGCCGTGGCTTTCGAGCACGACGCCCTTGGCGGTCGGGTTTGCCTTGACGAAGGCTTCGAGATCGAGGCCGAGTTGGAAGCCAGGGCGGCGCCACGGCAGCCAGCCGATGTCGGCGCCGAAGATCCGTTGCGTCAGTTCCTTCGAGTTCTTCGATGCGGCGATCGCGATGATCGCGTCCGGATGCATGTGGTCGACATGGGTGAACGGCACGAAACCGTGCAGCGGCGTGTCGATCGAGGCGGCGCGCGGGTTCAGGTTGAAGGTGCAGTGGGGCAGGAAGCCGACCATGCGGTCCTCGTCCTCGACGCCCTTGTAAAGGGTCTTCAGCGCCTCGAGCTTGTCCATGTAGAGGGTGGAGAAGCCGCCGAGCTTGATGGTGCCGACGTCGCCGCCGGAACCCTTGACCCACATGACGCGGACCTTTTCGCCGGTCAGCGGATCGGTTTCGAGCACTTTTGCGGAGGTGTTGCCGCCACCGTAATTGGTGATGCGCTTGTCGGCGCCCAAGAGATTGGAGCGGTAGAGCAGCTTGCCCGGCTCATCGAGCTTTGCGGCGTAGGCGTCGTCCCAACGGTTTTCGAGAAGGCGGGTTTGGCCCGTCATTGCTTCCTCCCTGTGCGTGTCGATTTCACGGGTTGCCGGCTGGCGACCCATCTCCTTCTGGTGCACGGTATCGCGCATCCGCTCGATGTTTGTCAATCAATTTCGATCACAAACATTCATTGTGCGACGCAACATTATCTTTTTTGATCGTTTGTGATTGACAGCGTAAACGCAATCCGAATAAATCACGCTCAGGAGGAGCCCATGCACGAACGCGAACGTCATCGCATCATATTAAGCGCGATCCAGGAAAAGCCGGTCATCACCGTGCAGGACATCGCCGAGCTGACCGAGGCTTCCGAAGCCACGATCCGCCGCGACATCGCCGCGCTTCATGTGCAGGGAAAGCTCCGCCGGGTCCGTGGCGGCGCGGAGGCGGTGCATCCGCCGCAGCTCGGAAATCTGGCCGCGCGACCGTTCCGCGTTTCGGAATCGGTCAATATCGACAAGAAACGCGCAATTGCGCGCGCCGCGGTCGATCTCTGCGAGGAAGGCGACTCGATCATCATCAACGGGGGCACGACGACCTTCCAGATGGTGCATTTCATGTCGGCGCGCCGCCTGCAGGTCATGACCAATTCTTTCGCCATAGCCGAGCATCTGGTCAAGCATTCGAAGTGCACGGTCTCGGTGCCGGGCGGGGCGATCTACCGCGACCAGAGCTTGATCCTGTCGCCCTTCGACAATGACGCGATCCGGAATTTCTACGCACGGCGCATCTTCATCGGCGCGCAGGGCATCAATGCGCTCGGCGTGATGGAGTCCGACGCGCTGGTGATCCAGAGCGAACAGAAGCTGGTGCGCCAGGCCGAGGAACTGATCATTATGGTCGATTCCAGCAAGTTCTCGAAGCGCTCGAGCCTGATCCTGTGTTCGCTCGACAACGTCTCGACGATCATCACCGACGACAAGATTCCGGACGAGGCGGCCGCCATGGTCACCGACGCCGGCGTAAAGCTCATAACGGTCAAGCCGATGGCTTCGGCCGAGAAGGAGGATTCCACGTCGGTCGCATGATGTGATCAGGCCGCGTGGGGAGTTCAAAGCAGTCTATCAACCTGGGAGGAAGACGAAATGAAACTGTCCAAGACACTGCTCGCCGGCGTGGCCTTTGCCGCCATGGCAATGGCGTCCGCGGCCAATGCAGCCGACATGAAGATCGCACTCGTCGTCAAGTCGCTCGGCAACGGCTTCTTTGAAGCCGCCAACAAGGGCGCCGAGGAAGCAGCCAAGGAACTCGGCGGCGTCGAGATCATCTATACCGGCCCGACGACGACCACGGCCGAAGGGCAGATCGAAGTCATCAATTCGCTGATCGCGCAGGGCGTCGATGCCATCGCGATCTCGGCCAACGATCCGGATGCCGTCGTTCCGGCGCTCAAGAAGGCTGCCCAGCGCGGCATCAAGGTCATCTCGTGGGATTCGGGCGTTGCCGCCGAAGGCCGCATCATGCACCTCAACCCGTCGTCCAACGAGTTGATCGGCAAGATGTGCCTGCAGCTCGCCGCAAACCACCTCGAAGGCGGCAAGGGCGACTTCGCCATCCTGTCGGCGACCACCACCTCGACCAACCAGAACATCTGGATCGAGGAGATGAAGAAGCAGCTCAAGGATTTCCCGGGCCTCAACCTCGCCACGACCGTCTATGGTGACGACCTGGCTGACAAGAGCTACCGCGAAGCCAACGGCCTCCTGTCGTCCTCGCCGAACGTCAAGGTTATCGTCGCTCCGACGACCGTCGGCGTTCTCGCCGCCTCGCAGGCTGTCAAGGATGCCGGCAAGATCGGCCAGGTCTACGTGACCGGTCTCGGCCTGCCGTCGGAAATGGCCGGCGCCATCAAGTCGGGCGCCACCAAGGAATTCGCCATCTGGAACCCGATCGACCTCGGTTACTCGGCCACCCAGATCGCCTATCACCTGGTCAAGGGCGACACCGACGGCGCGCCGGGCGCGGAAATCGAAGCCGGCCGCATGGGCAAGATCAAGGTCGGCGACAACGGCGAAGCCGCGATGGCCGATCCGTTCGTCTACAATTCGTCGAACATCGACGAGTTCTCGAAGATCTTCTGATCCTGCGTTTTCGAGCTCGAGGGCTGTTGCCCCTCACCCTAGCCCTCTCCCCGCACGCGGGGAGAGGGGACGTGCCCCGATGATAGGATGACGCCGTGTGGCTTGGATCCTTCACCCCGCTTGCGGGGAGAAGGTGCCGGCAGGCGGATGAGGGGCTTACAGGACCTGAAAAGACCATGACCGTTCAAGCCAAAACAATCGACACCGCGCCGCTCGCCGCCGTCACGCCGATCCTCGAAATGCGTGGCATTTCGCAGATCTTTCCCGGCGTGAAGGCCCTCGACGGGGTGAATGTCGCCCTTTATCCGGGCCAGGTGACCGCGCTGATCGGCGAGAACGGCGCCGGCAAGTCGACGCTCGTCAAGATCCTGACCGGCATCTATCGTCCCAATGAGGGAGAGATCCTGATCGACGGCAAGCCGATCGCCTTTGCCAATGCGCAGGATGCGATCGACGCGGGCGTGACCGCGATCCACCAGGAAACCGTGCTGTTTGACGAGCTGACCGTCGGCGAGAACATCTTTCTCGGCCATGCGCCGCGCACCCGTTTCGGCCTGATCGACTGGAAAACAATCAACCAGCGTGCTCGCCAGCTGCTGGCGGAGCTCGAAAGCAATATCGATCCGACCATTCGCCTGAAGGATCTTTCCATTGCGCAGCGTCATCTGGTCGCGATTGCCCGCGCGCTTTCGGTCGAGGCGCGCATCGTCATCATGGACGAGCCGACTGCCGCCCTGTCGCGCAAGGAAATCGACGACCTGTTCCGCATCGTCGAAGGACTGAAGAAGCAGGGCAAGGCGATCCTGTTCATCAGCCACAAGTTCGACGAGCTTTATGAAATCGCCGAAAACTACGCCGTCTTCCGCGACGGCAAGATGGTCGGTTCCGGCGCGCTCAAGTCGACGCCGCAGGACGAGATTGTCCGCCTGATGGTCGGCCGGGACGTGCACGACGTCTTCCCCAAGGTTGCCGTGAACATTGGCAAGACGGTTCTTTCGGTCGACGGTTACTGCCACGACACCGAATTCCGCGACATTTCCTTCGAACTGAGGCAGGGCGAGATCCTCGGCGTCTACGGCCTGATCGGTGCCGGGCGTTCCGAACTCTGCCAGTCGCTGTTCGGCATCACGGCGCCCGCCTCCGGCCGCCTCTCGCTCGAGGGCCGTGAGATTACGATCCGCAGCCCCGCCGATGCGATCGCCGCCGGCATCGTCTATGTTCCGGAAGAACGCGGACGTCATGGTCTCGCGCTCGAAATGCCGATCTACCAGAACATGTCGCTGCCGTCGCTGGCGCGCACCTCGGCGCGCGGCTTCCTGAAAGCCGCCAACGAATTCGGGCTTGCCCGCAAGTATGCCGAACGGCTCGACCTGCGGGCCGCTGCCCTTTCCGTGCCGGTCGGCACGCTTTCCGGTGGTAATCAGCAAAAGGTCGTCATCGGCAAGTGGCTTGCCACCAAGCCGAAGGTGATCATTCTCGACGAGCCGACCAAGGGCATCGACATCGGTTCCAAGGCCGCCGTGCACGGCTTCATCTCGGAACTCGCGGGCGAGGGGCTCTCGATCATCATGATCTCGTCGGAACTGCCGGAAATCCTTGGCATGTCCGACCGGGTCATGGTCATGCGCGAGGGTCTGATGGCCGGCATCTATCCGCGCGAGGGGCTCTCCGCCGAGACGCTGGTCCGTGCGGCGACCGGCAATGGTTAAGGACTGAACACATGCAACGGCTTCTCAAGAACCGCGAAATCCTGCTGGCACTGATCATCATCGTGATGATCGCCGGCTTCTCGACGCGGGCGTCGAACTTCGCCACGCCCGGCAATCTGGCGACCATCTTCAACGACACCTCGATCCTGATCATCCTGGCGCTCGGGCAGATGACGGTCATCCTCACCAAGTCGATCGATCTTTCGGTCGCCGCCAATCTCGCCTTCACCGGCATGGCGGTCGCGATGCTCGACGCCGCCTATCCGGGGTTGCCGCTGGCGTTGCTCATCGTTCTCTCGATCGGCATCGGTGCGGCCCTCGGCGCCATCAACGGCTTCCTCGTCTGGCTCCTGCAGATCCCGCCGATCGTGGTGACGCTCGGCACGCTCACCATCTATCGCGGCATGGCCTTCGTGCTGTCGGGCGGCAGCTGGGTCAACGCCCACCAGATGACGCCCGACTTCCTCGACCTGCCGCGCATCGCCGTCCTCGGCCTGCCGATCCTGTCATGGGTGGCGATCGCGATCGTTTTCCTCATCTGGTTCGTGCTGAGCCGCACACCGTTCGGCCGCTCGACCTATGCGGCGGGCGGCAATCCGACCGCCGCCGTGTACGCGGGCATCGATGTCGGCCGGGCCCGTTTCCTCGCCTTCGTGCTGTCTGGCGCGCTGGCGGGGCTCGCCGGCTATCTCTGGGTGTCGCGCTACGCGGTCGCCTATGTCGACATCGCCGCCGGATTCGAGCTCGACAGTGTCGCCGCCAATGTGATCGGTGGCGTATCGATTGCCGGCGGCATCGGCTCGGTCATCGGCACAGTGCTCGGTGCGTTGTTTCTCGGCGTGATCAAGAACGCGCTGCCGGTCATCGGCATCTCGCCGTTCGCCCAGATGGCGATCTCCGGCGTGGTCATCGTACTCGCCGTCGTCTTCAACGCCCGCGCCGAGGCCAAGAAGGGCCGCATCATCCTGCGTGACCGCGCAGCCAAGGAAAGCCAGGAGGTGGCCGCATGAGCACCGCGACGTCTCAAACCGTGTCAACCCGCCGCCAGATCCCCGATCGTCTGGGCACGCCGCTGAAGCGGCTGCTCGGAAGCTGGGAAGTGTTGCTGTTCGGCGTGGCGGTGGTGATCTTCATCGCCAATTCGCTGGCCTCGCCCTACTTCCTCGATGCGTGGAACTTGTCGGACGCCACCTTCAACTTCACCGAAAAGGCGATGATCGCGTTTGCCATGGCGCTGTTGATCATTGCCGGCGAGATCGACCTCTCGGTCGCCGCGATCATCGCGCTCGCCTCCACCGCCATGGGCTATGCCGCGCAGATGGGCGTCGGCGCGCCGGGGCTGGTGGCGATCGGCATCGGTACCGGCCTTGCCTGCGGCGCCTTCAACGGGCTCATGATCGCCGGCCTGAAGCTTCCGTCGATCGTCGTCACGATCGGCACGATGAGCCTGTTCCGCGGCATTTCCTACATCGTGCTCGGCGACCAGGCCTACGGGAAATATCCGGCCGATTTCGCCTATTTCGGCCAGGGTTATGTCTTCTGGGTGTTTTCCTTCGAGTTCGTGCTGTTCCTCGTGATGGCCGGCCTGTTTGCCATCCTCCTGCACAAGACCAATTTCGGCCGTCATGTCTATGTGATCGGCAACAATCCGCTGGCGGCGCGCTTTTCGGGCATTCCGGTCGAGCGGGTGAAGTTCATTCTCTTCCTGCTGACCGGCCTGATGAGCGGGATCGCCGCCGTCTGCCTCACCTCGCGTCTCGGTTCGACCCGTCCGTCGATCGCGCAAGGCTGGGAGCTCGAGGTCGTGACCATGGTGGTGCTCGGCGGCGTGTCGATCCTCGGCGGCGCCGGAACGATCGCCGGCGTGGTGATCGCGGCCTTCGTCATGGGCCTCGTGACCTTCGGCCTGGGTTTGCTGAATGTGCCCGGCATCGTCATGTCGATCTTCATCGGCCTGCTTCTGATCGTCACCATCGCGCTGCCGATCATCGGCCGCCGCATCAAGCAGGCGAGGGCCGCAAGATGAGCGAACTGGAACGGCATGCCTTCAAGATGAAGCTCTTCCCGGGCATGGAGGCCGAATACAGGAAACGCCATGACGAGATATGGCCGGAATTGGTCGACCTGCTGCACGATGCAGGAGTGAGCGACTACACAATCCATCTCGACCGCGAGACCAACACGCTCTTCGGCGTTCTCAGCCGGCCGAAGAACCATGGGATGGCAAGCCTGCCCGAGCACCCGGTGATGAAGCGGTGGTGGGCACACATGGCCGACATCATGGAGAGCAATCCGGACAATTCGCCGGTTGCGATCGATCTCGTCACTGTGTTCCACCTCAGATGAGCGCCTCCCGTCATGCCCGCATCGCGGTGATCGACATCGGCAAGACCAATGCCAAGGTGGTCGTGCTCGACGGGGCAACCGGTGCGGAGATCGCAGTCTGCAAGACGCCGAACAAGGTTCTAGCTACTGCGCCCTATCCGCATTACGACGTCGAGGGGCTGTGGGTCTTCATCCTGTCGTCGCTTTCGGAGTTCGCCGTGAAGCCGGGTTTCGAGGCCATCTCGATCACCACGCATGGCGCGAGTGCTGCCCTTCTCGACGCGCGAGGGGAGCTTGCGTTGCCGGTGCTCGACTACGAGTTCGAATACCCGCAAGCCATCCGCGACGACTATGACCGGCTTCGGCCGGATTTCGCCGAGACCTGTTCGCCGCGGCTTTCGGGCGGGCTCAATCTCGGGGCGCAGCTTCATTTCCAGAAGGCGTGTTTTCCGGAAGATTTCGGCCGCGTCGCCACCATTCTCACCTATCCGCAATACTGGGCCTTCCGGCTGGCCGGGGTTGCCGCCAACGAGGCGACGTCGCTCGGTTGCCATACCGATCTCTGGCGACCCGACGCGGGATGCTATTCCGCTCTCGTCGATCGGCTGGACATTCGCTCGCTGATGGCCCCGGTGCGTCCGGCCTTCGATGCGCTCGGCCCGCTCCTGCCGGACATCTGCATTCGGATCGGCCTTGCCGCGCCGGTCCCGGTTCATTGCGGCATCCACGATTCCAACGCCTCGCTGCTGCCGCATCTCCTTCGCCGCGAGGCGCCGTTTGCCGTCGTCTCGACGGGGACCTGGGTGGTCTGCTTTGCTGTCGGCGGCGATCTCGACGGGCTCGATCCCACACGCGATACACTGGCCAATGTGGATGCGTATGGACGTGCGGTTCCTTCGGCGCGCTTTATGGGCGGACGGGAATACGAAATGCTGACGGAAGCGCTCGCTCCGGCGAGCGCAATGGAGCTTGACGAGGCCCTTGCCGCTGTCCTCGTCCGAGAGGTCATGATCCTGCCGAACGTGGCCTCCGGTTCAGGACCTTTCCCGGGACGGAAGACGGAGTGGCTGGGTGTGGCCGAAACGGAAGCCGAGCGGCAGATTGCCGCCTCCCTCTATGCTGCGCTGATGACCGAGACCTGCCTCGAACTCATCGGTAATCGCGGTCCGATTGTCGTCGAGGGGCCGTTCGCCAGCAATATGATCTATCTCCGCGCGCTGGCGACGGCTGCCGGGCGCAACGTCATCATTCTACCGGGCGGCGCGCCTACGGGCACGGCGCAAGGGGCAGGACTGCTGACCGGGATCGCACTTGCACCCGGCGAGGAACGCGTCGTTTGTCCGGAGCCTGAACTTGCCGCCTATTGCGCGAATTGGAGACGCACTGTGGCGGACCGCGGCTGACGCGATTTTCGCTCACGGATCTTGGAATAACGAAAAAAGCCCGGAACGTCATGTTCCGGGCTCTTTGATTCTCTGGGCAGCGCCTTAGTGGCGGCTGTTCATCCAGGTGTCGATCTCGCGTTCGGCTTCTTCCTGGGTCTTGCCATAGGCTTCCTGGATCTTGCCGGAGAGCTGCTTGCGATTGCCGGCGATCACGTCCATATCGTCGCCGGTGAGCTTGCCCCACTGGGCCTGGGCCTTGCCCTTGAACTGCTCCCAATTGCCTTCGATCTGATTCCAGTTCATGTCGAACTCCTTCCTGGTTTCGTTGCGATAGAGGCCGTTGTCCTCGGATTGATAAACGCCGGTTCGTCCCGGAAGTTCCTCTCGACGGGACGGTGAAGGCGCCGTGGGCTGCAAAAAAAAAGCGGGGAACAGATCGGCCTTCCGGGCGTTCTCAAGTCGAACCAATCAGTAAGGAGACATCCGATGGCGACCGTATCCATGGCAGAAAAGGCGCGTGCGAAGGCTGACAGCCTGCTCGATGAGGTGGAGGCTTCCTCGAGCGCTTCGGCGAGCGACGTCCAGGCGGAGCTGGAGAACCTGCGTCGTGACGTAGCCGCTCTTACCCAGGCCCTTGCATCGTTCGGGAATGGCAAGCTCAAGGAAGCCGGCGACCGGGCGAGCCAGCTCGGTGCCGATGTCGCCGATGTATCGGCCCAGTATGTCGAAACCGCCCGCTCCAGCCTGGCGACGGCCGAGCAGGATCTTGAGGCCCATATCCGCAGTCGCCCGCTTCAGTCGATTGCAGTCGCGGCCGGAATCGGCTTCCTGGCAGCAGTTCTCACCCGGCGGTGACGGATGCGCGGGCTAGTCGAGCAGATGATCGGGTTGGGGCTCGTCAACATGAGCGCCACTGCGGTCGAGGTGAAACGCAAGGCTGTCGGCGGACTGATCGCCGGCGTATTCTTCCTGACTGCCTATGTGGCGCTGGTGATGGCGTTGGCCTTCTACGTGGCCACAGAGGCCGGCGCTGTCGCGGCAGCGCTCGTTGTCGCCGCCGCGGCCATGGCTGCCGCGCTCGTGGTGCTTGCTGTTGTCGCCGTGCTCAATCGGCGGACAGAGCAGTTGGTGCTCGCCCGCCAAGCGGCGCTTGCCGCTGCCAGGCCGGATCCGCTCACGGCGCGCCTGGTCCAGGAACTGCCGTCGATGATCCGCGCGAGCCCGATCGCCGCCGCCGTCATGGTGAGCAGCTTTGCCTACGTGCTGGCGCGCAGCCAGGGATTTGGAAGAAGGCCCAAGGAGAGATCTGGAGAGCACTGAACCCAAGACTGGGGGAGGATTGCGTGAGGGGAAAGGCAGACGAATGGTCGACAGCCGTCAGTCCTTCTGTCCGCGTTCTGCCTTGTCGAGGCGTTCCAGCAGGTCGAGGAATTGTGGTGGAGTGCCTTCCTCGATGATGCTGTCATAATAGCCCCGGAGCTTCATCGCGATCAGCGCGTTCGCATTCTGCGTCTCCGGTTGTGCCGTTTCCGGTGAATCACCCTCATCGTTCTGCTTGCCGCGCATGCCATGAAACCCCTGATATCCCCTGTTCGGAATTGAAATTATTCTGTTAAGTGGGTCAACGCAAAAAAGTTCCATCCCCGGGGGAACTTTCTTCCGCGAGGCACGTTTTCCGCCGAGTCCGCACCCATATTGTATCCAATTGGAGAAATCGCATGTCTCTTACTGCCCGCGTTGCCGTCCATCTGCCGTACCTGCGGCGCTATGCCCGAGCCGTCACCGGGTCCCAGACGTCCGGGGATGCCTATGTCGCGGCCGTGCTCGAAGCCTTGATCGCGGATATTTCCATCTTCCCGAAGGGCGCCAATGATCGCGTCTCGCTCTACAAGCTCTTCGTCAAACTTTTCGACAGCACCAATGTCGAGATCCCGGCTGTTTCATCGCCGTTCGCCTGGGAGAAGCGCGCGGCCGCCAACCTTGCGTCCGTTCCGACGCGTGCACGCCACGCCTTCCTGCTGATCACTGTCGAGGGCTTCTCCAATTCCGAAGCCGCCGAAGTGCTGGGCGTCGACGAGGCGGCGTTCAACAAGCTTTTCAACGAGGCTTCCGTGGAGATCTCGCGCCAGGTGGCGACCGATATCATGATCATCGAGGACGAGCCGCTGATCGCCCTCGACATCGAACAGATGGTGGAAGATCTCGGACATCGGGTTACCGGCATTGCCCGCACCCATGGCGAGGCCGTCGAACTCTACAACCGCACGAACCCCAAGATGGTGCTGGCCGACATCCAGCTCGCGGACGGGAGCTCTGGTATCGACGCCGTCAACGACATTCTCAAGGTCGATTCCGTGCCAGTCATCTTCATCACCGCGTTTCCCGAGCGGCTCCTGACCGGCGAGCGGCCGGAGCCGGCTTTCCTGGTCACGAAGCCTTTCAATCCCGACATGGTCAAGGCACTTATCAGCCAGGCGCTCTTCTTCAACGAACGGGTGGTCGAGCAGGCCTGACGAGGAAAGAGCGTACCGGGGAAGGGGCCCGCTCCGCACGTTCGGAGCCGGGCCCAAGGGGGTCATCTACGGATTGCCGATCAGCGGCGGAGTGAGAAGTTGGTACACCGGTTGACATGGTTCGAACCTGCGCGAGCTGAAGACAAGCTCCGTGAGTTCTTCATTACCGCCCTGATCGACATGAGTGCCAGCCTCACTCTGCAGGATCAGCAGGGCAAGTATATCTGCATCACCACTTTGCCCGCGCGCTGGATGCTGAAGCCCGGCGTGGAGCCGAGCGACGAAGCGATCTTCGGCCCTGAGCTCGGGACGAGGCTCGGCGAGCTAAAGGCCGGCTTGGTCAAACCGGGCGACCGCGCAGAACTGGAAATCGAGGCCGGTGACGACACCTTCTTCGAGTTTCGCTGCCGGATGGTCGAGATGGGCAATCACGAGATCAACCTGATGACGGTGGTTCTCGACCGCACGGAGGACCGGCGGCGAGAGCGGCTGTTGCGGGCACTTCTGCGCGAGGTGAGCCATCGCTCCAAGAACCTTCTCGCGATCATCCAGAGTATCGCCTCCCAGACCGCACGCTATTCCGGTACGCTCGACGCGTTCCTCGGCAAGTTCCGCGGTCGTCTGCACGCGCTCTCGCAATCGCAGGACCTGATCACCGACTCCAGCTGGCGCGGCGCCTATTTCCGCGACCTGCTGAAGCAGCAGGTCGATCGGTATGTGCAGGAAAACGGCAGTCTTGTGCATGTCTCGGGCGAGGACGTACTGCTGACGCCGAACGCATCTCTGCATATCGGGCTGGCGTTGCACGAGCTCGTCGTCAATGCCGTGAGCCATGGCGATTTCCTTCAGCGGCGTCGCCCGATCGAGGTCAGCTGTGAGCGGTTCCAGACCGATGCAGGGCCGCAGATCCGTATCCGCTGGGTGGAGCCGGTCGGAAACATCGACAAAGAGGCACTGAGCACTGCCAGGAGCGTCCGGTTCGGCAGCACGGTGCTCGAACGGGTCGTGCCGTCCTCGGTCAACGGGCGCGCCACGCACCAGCTGGACGACAAGGAACTCCGCTACGAGCTCGTCTTTCCTCAGGAAATCTTCGAATAGGCGCCGGCAAGCGCGGGAACGAACTGTGGATTGTACCGTTCTCCCGCCGCCGACCACGCGCCTTGCACGCCGCTGCGGCGGGCAAATGACGAGTTCGATTACAAGCCTCAGCGCAGGGAGCCTCTCATGCGTCTCTTCAACTGTTCGAATTGCGCGAACATCGTCCACTTCGACAACGTGGGCTGCGTGACCTGCGGGATGCGGCTCGCATGGCGTCCGAGCCAGTTTGACATGGTGGCGATTGCCGCCGACGGCGCAATATTTCACGATCCCGCGGGGCCGGCGAGCCTGTTGCAGCCGTGCGGCAATGCCGACGCGGGTGGATGCAACTGGCTGGTCGAGGATGGGCACTGCTCTGGGCTCTGTCTTGCCTGCCGCCACAACCTCACCATTCCCGATCTTTCCACGCAGGAGAATGTCGCCAACTGGCAGCGGATCGAGGCTGCCAAGCGATACGTCATCTATTCCCTGCTGCGTTTCGGCCTGCCGCTGGTCACCCGAGCCGAGGATCCGGCAACGGGGCTCGGTTTTGATTTCCTTGCCGACGAAGCGGTTCCAAGTGGGCAGCCGGTGATGACCGGCCATGCCAACGGGCTGATCACGCTGAACATCGCGGAGGCGAGCGATGCGGAGCGGGAAGCCCGTCGCGTGTCGCTCGGCGAGCCCTTCCGCACGCTCGTCGGTCATTTCCGCCACGAGATCGGCCATTACTACTGGGATCGGTTGGTTCAGGACCGCGGCGACCTCGAGGCTTTCCGCGCGCTCTTCGGTGACGAACGGAGGGACTATGGCGAGGCACTGCAGCAGCATTATGCCAACGGGCCAATGGGGGGATGGGAACAGAGCTACATCAGCGCCTATGCCGCGAGCCACCCCTGGGAGGACTTCGCCGAGACCTGGGCGCATTATTTCCACATCGTCGATGCATTGGACACCGCCGACGCGTTCGGCCTTCGGACGCGGCCGGAAATCGCCTCTCCGGAACTGACGCTGACCACGACCTTCGACGCTTATCGAGCGGTCGACGCCAAGGTGCTCGTCGATGCCTGGGTACCGCTGACGGTCGCGCTCAACAGCATCAACCGCAGCATGGGACAGCGCGACCTCTACCCCTTTGTCCTGTCGGTGCCGGTGTTCAAGAAGCTGCAATACGTGCACGACCTCGTGCACGGCGCAACCAGCATGTGAAGCACTCCGATCGTCAGCCAAAAGGCCGGAATTGCGGGGTTTAAGGAACATTCATCGTCTCTTGACGTTAACCTTTTCACAAGGAGAACGACGATGAACACGCTTGCTGCCCTCATGGTACTCGTTGCTTGCCATCCCCAGCAATCCAGTTGTCTGGAAGAGCCGGTCGCCGTGATTTCCTTCAGCTCCGGTGCGGATTGTCGTACCGCCCTGCCGGCCGAAATGGAGAAGGCCCGCAAGATGGCGGGTCTGATCTATGGAGACTGCGTACCCGTTGATGCCGACCTTCTCGCCGGCCGGGAGATCCGCCAAACGATCGATCCGGTCAGGCTCGCCGAGCTCAAGACGGCTGTTCCGGCCGGCGTGACCGCCAAGGCGTTCGTCGAGGATCCTTTTGCGCGCTTTCCCGCTGTCCCGGGTATGGTCGGGGAGGCCAACCGATGACGGTGTCGCCTGGAGAACGTGATCGGTCAATCGATCAGGAAATGCGTGAAATCGCCAACGAGGCGCAGCTGGATTCCGATCTTTCCGCAGTTCCGCCCCGCTTCTCCAATGCAACGATCACAGCCCTGCTCCTCGTGCTCGCCGCGCTGGGGGTCATGATCGGCTCAACGCTGATCAACTAGTATCTCGCCACAGGATAGACAGGGAAAAGGCCGCCTCGTTAAGGGGCGGCCTTTTCGCATGGCGTCCTCCTGGATGGCCGGATCGCAAAAGAAAGGAGCCGGCGATGCCGGCTCCTTTCAGGTCAATTCTTCCGGAATCAGGCGCGGCGGAACAGGCGCGACGCGAGCGAGATCAGGAAAAGCACGATGAAGACCAGGAACAGGATCTTGGCGATACCGGCCGAGGCACCGGCGATGCCGCCGAAACCGAGTACACCGGCGATCAGGGCGACGACGAGGAAGACAAGTGCGTAATACAGCATGGGTTTCTCTCCTTTTTCCGATGGCAGGAAAACGGCGGGGCCGACAATTTGTTCCATCGGCCGACATCGATGGTCACGGCACAGATTTTTCGCACTAGGCATCAAAATAATTCGAGAGTTCGGAACCTTCTGACCGTTTGTCCGTTGTGTCGCAACGAACGAACCCAACCCCGATGGAAAAGCATGACCAAATTCGACAATGATCCATCAGCCCTGCAGAAGATGAACCTTGCTGGTGTTCATCCGGGTATCGCCACCCAGTTGCGCGAACTCTATCAAGCGGTGCAAGATGAAGAAATCCCCGACCGGTTTCTCAGCCTGCTCGAAAAGCTCGAACAGGCCGAGAAGCAGGCCGAGTCCAGTGTTCGCGTCAAGGATTCCGCCCTATGACCTCTGATGCAACGTCCGTAGAACGCTCGTTCAAGCGAGAGCTGCTTGCTGCTCTCCCCAATCTTCGTGCCTTCGCCGTCTCGCTGACCGGGCGCCATCATGTCGCTGACGACCTCGTGCAGGACACGATCATGAAAGCCTGGGCCAAGCAGGACCATTTCGAGCCCGGCACCAACATGAAGGCCTGGCTGTTCACCATCCTGCGCAACGAATTCTATTCCCAGATGCGCAAGCGCGGTCGCGAGGTTTCGGACAGTGACGGCATCTTCACGGCGCAGCTTTCGACGCACCCCCAGCAATACGGTTCGCTCGACCTGCAGGACTTCAAGCGGGCGCTCGACCAACTGCCGAGTGACCAGCGCGAAGCTATCATCCTGGTCGGTGCGTCGGGCTTTGCCTATGAGGAAGCGGCAGAGATCTGCGGTTGCGCGGTCGGCACGATCAAGAGCCGCATCAACCGGGCCCGCAACAAGCTGCAGGAGCTTCTCGGAGTGAGCGGAGAGGGCGACTACGGCCCCGACGCGCACAGCTCTGCCGTCACCAAGCGCGCCTTCGCGGTGTGACCGATCAGGCCCGGGGCTGGGCCGTGGCCGCAAGCACGGCGCGCGTCAATTCCTCGGGATGGATCGGCTTCTCGATGACGGGAAAACTCTGCAAGTTCGGATTTTCCGTGGCTTCACCGTCATAGGAGGAGAGGAAGATCACTGATGCGCCGGCGGTGGCAATCGTCTCCGCGCGCTTGAGGTTGAGCGCTCCGGACGGTGCACTGTCGACGACGACCAGATCGTAGCGGGACGCGGCAAGCTGCCGCTCGAGTTGCGACAGCGGGGTGATTGTGACGTCGCAGCCGAAGGCGTCGAGGAGAATGCGCTCGACCTCCATCGCGATCAGGTATTGGTTCTCCGCGACGAGAACACGCAGCGACGGGTTGTGCATGGCTTTTCCTTTTTTGCCGAGTGGCGTTATGGGCGCGCATGCGCAGGACGTCATTTAAAAAAGACATGTGATCGAGAGCGGTTCGGCACGGGCCGCACCCTGACCGCCAAAAGAGGACATTGCATGGCGAGCGAATTCCGCAACAATCCGGTCCGTGTCAGTTGTCATGAATGTCCCCTCAGGCTGAAAAGTCATTTCCGTCCCTTCTCCTCCGAGGAACTGGACTTCGTCTCCCATTTCAAGCGCGGTGAGCTCAATGCCGATCCGGGGTCGACCGTGCTGGTCGAAGGCTCGCATAGCGCTCACCTTTATACGGTGCTTCAAGGCTGGGGGTTCCGCTACAAGATCCTGGAGGACGGCCGCCGGCAGATCCTCAACTACGTCGTTCCCGGCGACATGGTCGGGCTGCAGGGGGCCGTGATGTCGGAGATGCAGCATTCGGTCGAGGCGCTCACGCCGATCACGCTCTGTGTCTTCGAGCGAAACCGGCTGTTCACGCTGTTCCAGAAACACGCTGGGCTGGCCTTCGACCTGACGTGGCTCGCGGCACGCGAGGAGAGCATTCTCGACGAGCATCTGCTCAGCATCGGTCGTCGGACGGCCACGGAACGAGCGGCTTACCTGCTCGCCTTCCTGTTCGAGCGTGGCCGTCTTGCCGGGCTTCTGGACGAGGAGCGCCGCCACGTGCCGGTCACGCAGATGCATGTTGCCGACACGCTCGGCCTTTCGATCGTGCACACCAACAAAACGCTGAAGAAGCTCGCCGAGCGCGGCCTTATCCGGTGGCTCGACCGGGGCTGCGAGGTCCTCGATCCGGAAGGCCTACAGGCGGTGGCAAACTGGAACCCCGGGGAGCCGAAGCTCAGGCCGTTCATCTGAACAGTGGCGATGCTGCGGCACAAAAAAAGGGCCGGTTCGTGAGAACCGGCCCTTCTTTTCGTGGGGAGGGCAGACCTGGATAGTCAAGGTCGTCAGGCGACGACCAGCACCCCCGTGAAAAGCGCGATGATGAGGATCACCAGCACGATGAAGATCAGAATTTTGGCAATGCCTGCCGATGCACCGGCCACACCACGAAAGCCGAGAAGGCTGGCCACGGCGGCAATCAGCAGGAAGATCAGGATCCAATGAAGCATGATGTTCTCCGTTTACGAATTCCTGTCGTAAACAGCAGCCGGGCCAATTTGTTCCATCGCGGCGCCTGCCGGTGAAAACGGCCAAACGCCGCAGGCGGCCCGGTAAGCGATTTAATCGTTGACGGAGCTGCCTCCGACGCGCGAAACCTTCACTTGAGGGGGGAAGTGGGCTGGACAGCAACGAGACATTCTGCTCGGTTTCAGGCCGCTAAATTTCGACTTTAGCCTAATGCGAGATGGGAGATGGGTTTGAAGATCGGTTCGCCACGGGAGCTGTTTGCAGGGGAGGCACGCGTTGCCATGACCCCCGACAGCGCGCTTCAGCTGCAGAAGCTTGGTTATGAATGCGTCGTCGAGGCGGGAGCGGGCAAGGCCGCCGGCTTTTCCGACGACGCCTATCGGGCCGCCGGCGTGACGGTGGTCGAAGGGGCCGCAGCGCTTTATGCTGCCGCCGACGTAATCGCCAAGGTGCGTCCGCCGGAAACGGCGGAACTCGACAGGCTCGCCCCGGGCAAGACGCTCATTTCCTTCTTCTATCCGGCGCAGAACAAGGACCTGCTCGAGCAGGCCAAGGACAAGGGCGCCAACGTCATCGCCATGGACATGGTGCCGCGCATCTCGCGTGCCCAGAAGATGGACGCGCTGTCGTCGATGGCCAACATCGCCGGCTACCGCGCGGTGATCGAGGCCGGCAACAATTTCGGCCGCTTCTTCACCGGCCAGGTGACGGCTGCCGGCAAGGTGCCGCCGGCCAAGGTGTTGGTCATCGGTGCCGGCGTCGCGGGTCTTGCGGCGATCGGCACGGCAACCTCGCTCGGCGCGATCACCTATGCCTTCGACGTGCGTCCGGAAGTGGCCGAACAGATCGAATCCATGGGCGCGGAATTCGTCTATCTCGAATTCGAAGCCGCGCAAGACGGGGCTGCGACCGGCGGTTATGCCGCTCCGTCCTCGCCGGAGTTCCGCGAGAAGCAGCTTGCCAAGTTCCGCGAACTGGCGCCCGAGATCGACATCGTCATTACCACGGCGCTCATCCCCGGCCGCGACGCACCGAAGCTCTGGCTCGCCGACATGGTGGCTTCGATGAAGCCCGGCTCGGTCGTCATCGACCTTGCCGCCGAACGCGGCGGCAATTGTGACCTGACGGTCGCCGACCAGAAGATCGTGTCGGACAATGGCGTGACGATCGTCGGCTATACCGATTTCCCGAGCCGCATGGCGGCCCAGGCCTCCACGCTCTACTCGACCAATATCCGCCACATGATGACGGACCTCACGCCGGCCAAGGACGGCAAGGTCGTGCACAACATGGAAGACGACGTCATCCGTGGCGCGACCGTCACCTTCGAAGGGGCAGTGACATTCCCGCCGCCGCCGCCCAAGATCCAGGCGATCGCGGCCGCGAAGCCGAAGGAAAAGGCCAAGGAACTGACGCCCGAGGAAAAGCGCGCCCAGGAAGCGGCCGCCTTCAAGGCGCAGACCAGGAGCCAGGTCGGCCTGCTCGTGGTCGGCGGGGCACTGATGGCGCTGGTCGGTGCTTATGCACCGTCCGAATTCATGGCGCATTTCATCGTCTTCGTGCTCGCCTGCTTCATCGGCTTCTCGGTGATCTGGAATGTCAGCCATTCGCTGCACACGCCGCTGATGGCCGTGACCAACGCGATTTCCGGTATCGTCATCCTCGGCGCACTGCTGCAGGTCGGTTCCGGCAACTGGCTGGTTGTCATCCTCGCCGCAATCTCGGTGCTGATCGCCACGATCAACATCGTCGGCGGCTTCCTCGTCACCCGGCGCATGCTCGCCATGTTCCAGAAATCCTGATCGGGGAGGGGATTTAAATCATGACGATCGGTATCGTTTCCGCCGCCTACATTGCTGCGGCCGTTCTTTTCATCCTCTCACTCGGCGGACTTTCCGGCCAGGAAAGCGCCAAGCGCGCCGTCTGGTATGGCATCGTCGGCATGGGCCTTGCCGTCGCCGCGACCGTCTTTGGACCGGATGTCGGCAACTGGTTCGTCATCCTGCTGATGATCGCCGGCGGTTCCGTGCTCGGCTACTATGTCGCGAGCCGCGTTCAGATGACCGAGATGCCGCAGCTTGTTGCGGCACTCCACTCCTTCGTCGGCCTCGCCGCCGTGTTCATCGGCTACAATGCCGAGATCGAACTCGGCCGGGTTGCCGGCATGGACGAGGCCGCCCGCCACGCGCTCACGGGATTTGCCGCCGTACTCGCACACAAGCTGGCCGACCCCACGGGAACGCTGGTGGCCATCCTCAAGGTCGAAGTCTTCCTCGGCGTGTTCATCGGTGCGGTCACGTTCACCGGTTCGGTCATTGCCTTCGGCAAGCTGGCCGGCAAGGTTGATGGCAAGGCAAAGAAACTGCCCGGCGGGCACCTGCTCAATGCCGGTGCGGCGATTGGTTCGCTGATCCTCCTGGTGATGTTCTTCAGCGGTGCGGGCATCTGGACGCTGATCCTGATGACGCTGCTCGCCTTCTTCATCGGCTACCACCTGATCATGGGCATCGGCGGCGCCGACATGCCGGTGGTCGTCTCCATGCTGAACAGCTATTCCGGCTGGGCGGCAGCGGCGATCGGTTTTACGCTCGGCAACGATCTCCTGATCGTCACCGGCGCGCTGGTCGGTTCCTCTGGTGCGATCCTGTCCTACATCATGTGCAAGGCGATGAACCGCTCCTTCATCTCGGTCATCCTCGGCGGCTTCGGCACCGTTACGGGTCCGGCGATGGAGATTTCCGGCGAACAGGTGGCCATCGACGCCGAAAGCGTCGCTGCCGCCCTCAACGAGGCGGACTCGGTCATCATCGTGCCGGGCTACGGCATGGCGGTCGCCCAGGCGCAGCAGGCGGTATCGGAACTGACCCGCAAGCTGCGCGCCGCCGGCAAGGAAGTGCGTTTCGCCATCCACCCGGTGGCGGGCCGTCTTCCGGGCCACATGAACGTGCTGCTTGCCGAAGCCAAGGTGCCTTATGACATCGTGCTGGAAATGGACGAGATCAACGAGGACTTTCCGAACACGGACGTCGTCATCGTCATCGGCTCCAACGACATCGTCAATCCGGCCGCGCAGGAAGATCCGAACTCGCCGATCGCCGGCATGCCGGTTCTCGAAGTGTGGAAGGCCAAGCAGGTGTTCGTGTCGAAGCGCGGCCAGGGCACCGGATATTCCGGTATCGAGAACCCGCTGTTCTACAAGGACAACACGCGCATGTTCTACGGCGATGCCAAGAAGTCGGTTTCCGAACTGCTGCCGATGATCAAGTAAGGCATTCGCCTTCACCGTTGTTGAAGGAGCCGGGCGGAGACGCCCGGCTTTTTCGTTTGGGCGAGCCGCGCCTTTGAGTAAGCCGCTTGCGGCTGGTCAGAACCTCGGTTCCAGCTGATAGCCGGCGCGCAGCACATCGACGAGCAGACGCGGCGTCAGTACGGAGACCTCCTCGTGCAGATCGGGACGGCTTGCCGGACCATAGCCGTGATGGCTCCACGGATAGGCCTTGGCCTGCCAGAGCAAGGCAGGTGTCTCCGGCGATCGGTGCGTGACGAAGAATGTGCCGGATGGCAGGTCGCCGAGCGCCGAGGAGAAGCGCTGCTGGCTTTTTTTCCTGTGGAGGCGATCGGCGTGCAGCAACCGGTCGATCTCGCGGATCGCCACGAAACGGTCCTCTGCAGCGCCATGGGCTCGGTTGAATGAAGACTTGAAACGTCTGAAGTCGGCACGGCGGCATTCGGCGCAGGGCCGGTGGCCGGCGGCGAATGCAACGGCTTCGTCCCAGAAGAACAGTGGTGTGTAACGGCCTTTCCGGTCGAAGGTGACGCGTCGGCCATTGCGTTCTTCCAGGGTGCAGCAGATCCAGGCCTTGTCGAGATAGTTCCTCCGAATGTCGCCATCGGGGCCGTGCAGGTCGCCGCGATTGCCCATCAGGGCACCCCTTGTCGTGGTGGCTTCCAGAACACCGAATGGCGTGACGCGGTTCGGCCGGGGACGCGGCAGCGACGAAGTCTGGTCGGCGGGCATGGGCGCTTCGGTTCTGGCTTTCGGTGAGTCTCGCGCAGACCTGTAGCACGCAGGCCGCGCAATTCCCACTCAGCCTGCCGTCGGGGCAGCCTCTGCCAGCAGACGGTGAAGATAGTCGCGGGTCGCCACGACGAGTGCTTCCAGCCCGTCTTCGGCATCCTCGTTGTGGTGTAGGGCGAAGTTCTGCAGGATCAAACCATCGATGCCGATCAGCATGAAGCCGGCGACGGCCTTGCCGATGCGCTGGTGGTTCTCGCTGATCTCGCCGACCCCGTCGAAGATCAGCCTGGCGTAGAAATCGATATAGGCATCGTACTGGCGCTTGGCGAGCCACTCGGCCCCTTGCGTCCGGAGCGCGTAGAGCGTCAGCTCGGTCTGGGCGATCTGCTTGTTGCGGGTGCGTTGGACGTAACGCCACATTGACCGGATGACGGTTTCGATCCGCTCTTCCGGATCCGCCGAACTCGGGATTTCCGCCTGATAGGTAGCGGCCATGTCCTCGATCAGGTCCTCGAGCACGGCGAGCAGCAGGCTTTCCTTGCTGTCGAAGTAATAGTGCAGCGTGGCGAGCTGCACGCCGGCGCTGGCGGCGATCTTGCGCGTGGTCAGCGCTTCCATGCCGCCATTCTCCAGCGCCTCAAGCGCGCCCTTGATGATGCGCGCGCGGGTTTCGGCGCCCTTGCGGGTCGCTCCCGCCGGGCGGGAGGGGGCGGCTGCCTGAGGCTCTGTCGGGTCGTCGTCCATCTTGGTGTCAGTTCGCCTCATAGGTGATGCGGCCGTCGCAGATGGTGATCACGGGCGCGAGGTCGGCGATTTCCTCGTAGGGGCGATCTTCGATGTCGCCCGAGAGAACCACGACGTCGGCGTAGTAACCCGGTTTCAGCACACCCTTCCGGTCTTCCATGAACTCGACCCAGGCGCTGGTCCGGGTATAGGCCTTCAGCGTTTCATCAAGTGTCAGGCGGTGGTCCGGCATGTCTTCGCGCCACGGCGTCCGGGTCATCGCATCGCGGATGCACGACAGCGGCGGAAGGGGCGAGACCGGCCAGTCGGTGGCAAAGACGATCGTGGCACCGGCATCGACGAGCGTCTTCCACGCGAAGGCATGCTGCCAGCGTTCCTCGCCAATGTATGTCAGATACGGTTCGAGCGGAAGCCCGGCGGAACCCGGCGGATGGGTCGGCTGCATGGACGCCACCGTTCCAAGCTCGGCAAAGCGCGGTATGTCGTCCGGATGAACCACCTCGATGTGTTCGATGCGGTTGCGCCGATCGCTCGGGCCGTTGGCCTGGCGGGCGGCCTCGTAGCCGTCGAGCACCATTCGCACGGCACCATCGCCGATCGCATGGACCGCGACCGGCAGGCCGAGACGGTCTGCCTCGACGGCAACCCGGTTGAAGTGTTCGGCGGAGAAAAGCGGGTCGCCTTTCCAGCCGGGCTTGTGGGCATAGTCGTCGACGAAGACGGCGGTCTCGCCTTCGGTGACGCCGTCCATGAAGACCTTGACGAAGTTGCAGCGCAGCTTGTCGTTGTCGAACCGCGCGCGCCAGGCGGCGGCCTTGTCTTCGAGGTCGGTCAGCGGCATGAAGTTCTTCATGTGGAAGGGCATGCGTACGCGGGCGGGAAGGCCTTCGGTCTCCTCGATCTCGTTCAGCAATTCCAGCTGGTAGAGATTGCCGTCCATGTTCTGGAACGAGGTGATGCCGAGCGAGGCGCAGTAGGCGAGCCCCTGCTTCAGGACAGCGATATCGCCGGCACGCTGTTCCGCCGTCACGCTTTCCGGCTCGCCGCCCGTGCCGACGCCCAGCCCCTCGCGGCCGCCGGTCCGGCTCATGACGGCAACCGGGCGCATGGCGTTGGACTCCCGCAGTTCGCCGTTGGCCAATCCGTCTTCGCCCATGACAATTTCATTGCCGACGCCGACGTCACGTCCATGCAAGATCCCGGCCTTTTCGAGCGCGATGGTATTTGCCCAGGCGGTATGGCGGTCGGGCGCGACCATCATGAAGGGCCGATCGGGGATGATGCGGTCGAGATGATGGCGGGTAACCCGTTCCTCCTCCGAGAGGATGGTGTAGTCGGCCGTCTGCGCGACCAGCAGTTCGAGGTCTGGGTTGGCAGCGGCATAGGCGGTGACGGCTTCCTTCAGCGCGTCAAAACCCTTGACCCCGAATAGCGACAATTCGTTGAGCGAGACGGAACCGCCGAAGATGTGCATGTGGGCTTCATTGAAGCCCGGCATGACGGTTGCGCCCCCGGCATCGATGATCCGGGTCGACGGCGTCGCCATCGCGTCGATCTCGGCATTGCCGCCGATCGCAGCTATGCGGTTTCCGGAAATCGCCACGGCCTCGGCGCGCGGCTGCGCGTCTTCCATCGTGAGCACGCGGGCATTGCGAATGATGATATCCATGGCGCTGTTCCGTTTCGTCTCTTCTTGTTGTTCCGGCGGCGTGCCGGGTCGGCTGCACGCAATGGCAGCAGTTCAGCCGGGGATGGGAGCGGTGACGCATCCCGTGCCCCGATCGCGGGCGGTCAGGCCGCCTGGTGGGTGATGCGGCCGTCGCAGATCGTGATCGCTGCGCGGACCGTGTCCATGATCGTTTCCGGTGCGACCTGCTCGATGTCGTGGGTGAGGACCACGACGTCGGCGAGGAAACCGGGCTTCAGCTTGCCCTTGCGGTCTTCCATGAATTCGACCCAGGCGCCGATCGCGGTATAGGCTTCGAGCGACTCTTCCAGCGTGAAGCGCTGGTCGGGGAGGCCTTCCTTCCACAGCTTGCGCGTCATGGCATCCTGGATGCACTGGAAGGGCGAAACCGGCGATACCGGCCAATCGGAGGCGAAGACGACCGGAGCCCCGGCCTCCTTCATCGTGCGCCAGGCATAAGCATATTCCCAGCGGTCCTCGCCGATGCGGGCATCGGTCGGCTCCAGCGGGAAGCAGGTGCCGCCAGGGACGTGAACCGGCTGCATCGAGGCCACGACGCCGAGCTCCTTGAAACGCGGGATGTCGGCGGGATCGATGATCTCGATGTGCTCGATGCGGTGGCGGAGGTCTCGTCTGCCGTTCGCCTTCACGGCGGCCTCGTAGCCGTCGAGCGTCTGGCGGATAGCCGCGCTGCCGATTGCATGGACGGCGATCTGCAGGCCGAGTGCATCGGCCTTCGTAGCGATGGCGTTGAAAGCCTCCGCGGTGAACAGCGGTTCGTATGTGTAGCCCGGACGGTCGCCGTAGCCTTCGAGCATGAAGGCGGTCTGGCTGTCGAGGACGCCGTCCATGAAGACCTTGACGAAATCGCCGCGCACCATGTCGGAGGAGAACTCCTTCTTCCATTCCGCCGCCTTGTCGAGTTCGGCGAGGTCCATGAAGTTCTTCATGTGGAAGGGAATGCGGATACGGCAGGGCAGTTCGCCCGCCTGTTCCAGATCACGCATCAGGCGCAGCTGGTAGTGGTTGCCGTCGAAGTTCTGGATTGAGGTGACGCCCCAGGAGGCGCAGTATTCCAGGCCGTTCTTGAGGATCGCCCGATCGAGGGCAAATTGTTCCGGCGTAACGTTCTCCGGGTCCATGCCGGTCACCATACCGAGTTCTTCGCGACCGCCGGTCGAGGCGAGCGCGGAGACCGGTCCGAAGGCATTGCCTTCGCGCAGTTCGCCGCTGGCCATGCCGTCGGCGCCCATCACCACCTCGTTGCCGACACCGACATCCTTGCCATGCAGCAGGCCGGCCTTCTCCAGCGCGGCGGTGTTGGCCCAGGCCGTGTGATGGTCTGGTGCGAACATCATGAACGGCCGGTCCGGCAGGATCGCGTCGAGGTGATGGCGGGTGACGGATTCGTCGAGCGAGATGATCGAGTAGTCGGCGGAAAAGCCCATCAGCAGCGGCTCGTCGGGATTGGCCGCGGCATAGGCCTGCATCGCTTCCTTCAGGGCCTCGAAGCCGTGTACGCCGTGCAGGTTGAGCTGGCGCAGCGAAACCGAGCCCGGGAAGATGTGCATGTGGGCCTCGTTGAAGCCCGGCAGGACCGTCTTGCCCCCGGCGTCGATCACTTTCGTTTCAGGGCCGGCCAGCGCCCCAATCTCGTCGTTGTTGCCGACGGCAAGGACGATATTGCCGGCAAGGGCGACGGCCTCCGCTCTCGGGGCGGCTTCGTCCATGGTCAGCACGCGTGCATTGCGGATGATGAGATCGGCTGTCTTGGGCATGATATGTCAGTCCTGGATGGATGAGGGGCTGGCGGTCAGGCGCTGATGCGGCTGAGAGCGCGGAAGAAAGCGAAATTGTCCTGCTTGAGTTCGTCGTCGAGCGGATTGGGCTGAGACGAGAGCTTGACGATGACAGTTTCGGTCGAGGGATCGACGTAGAGCCACTGGCCGTGAATGCCGATGGCGCAGAAGGCGCCGTCTGCTTCACCGGTCTGATACCACTTGCTGCGATAGCGGCCGTTCGGCAGCATGGTCGGTTGGCTCGCGGCCCAGGCTTTCGGATCGCCGGCGGTCTTCATGTCCTCGACCCAGGCCGAAGAGACGACCTGACGGCCCTCCGCGCGGCCGCCGTCGAGCAGCATCTGGCCGACGCGGGCGAGATCGCGGGCCGTCACGCAGACGCCGCCGGCCGAGCGGGCGGTTCCGGCACCGTCGACACTGACAAGGGCGTGGTTCTTCGCGCCGAGCGGCTTCCACAGCAGATCCGAGAACAGGTCGGCATAGCGCCGGCCGCTCGCCCGTTCGATCAGGATGCCGAGCAGGTCTGAGTTGGGGGATGCGTAGTAGAAGGGGCCGCCATGCGGGCGGTCCGCCTTCTGCAATGTCATCAGGAATTCGGTGAGCGTCTCGACGGGAGCGCCAGGCTCGGATGGGTTCCAGAGCGTCGAGCGACGATAGCGGGCAAAGGCGCCGTCCTTGTTGAGGTAGGCCTCGTCGAAGTCGAGGCTGACGCGCATGTCGAGCACGTCGCGATAGGTGCAGTCTCCATAGGCGGAGCCCTTCGCTTCGGGAACCAGATCGACGACCGGGCAGTCCGGATCGACGATGCCCTGTTCTTCAAGGACGGCTGAGACGAGGGCGGTCAGCGACTTGCTGACGGAAAAGACGATGTGGCGGGCGTTGATGTCGGCGTGCGGCGCATAGTGTTCGGCGACGATCCGGCCGCCCTTCATGAGCACGAAGGCGTCGGTATGGGCGTGGTCGAGGAAGGCGCGGGCATTGGTCGTGCCGGCAAGCCCGGTCTCGAGCGGCAGGTCGAGCAACGGAGAAGATGAGAGTGCCACCTCAGGCGTTTCGGCAGCGGCGCGGATCTCGGTGGTCGGCACCATCTCGCGCAGGTTCTGGAAGCTCCACCGGCTGAACGGGGCGGTGCGCCAGTTGGCGATCGTCACGTCGCGGCGTTCGAAGCCGTGGGTCGTCTTGAATTCGGTGGTCATGGAGCGTGTTCCCGTAAACGGGAGAGCCGCGAGGCTCCCCCGTCTTCATGCAGGTATCGATATGGGCCAGGTTACTTCTGAACTTCGGTCCAGATCTTGGTGTAGAGTTCCTGGACTTCCGGCTTGCAGGCGAGGTTGAACTTGCCGGCGGCCTTGGCCGATTCCGGAATGTTGACTTCCGGAGCGGTCTTCATGTCTTCCGGCATGAAGGCTTCCGAGCCCTTGATGCCGTTCGCATAGCGAGCGAAGGCAGAGAGCATGGCGGCGTTTTCCGGGTCCATGATGAAGTTGAGGAACAGCTTGGCGTTTTCGACGTTCTTGGCGTCCTTCAGGATGGAGGCGTTGTCCATCCAGATCGGGTAGCCTTCCTTCGGATAGCCGTAGACGATGTTCGGGTTGGCGAGACGGCCGCGGAAGGTTGCGCCGTTCCAGTCGACCGAAGCGGCGAGGTCGCCCTTGGTGTACTTCTCGACCGTGCCGTAGTCCATCGAGATCCACTTCGGCTTGGCGGCGACCAGCAGATCGCGGGCCTTTTTCAGGACGGTCAGGTCGCCGGTGCAGGGCTCGCCGCCGGCATAGGTGACGACCATGTGCATGACGTCCGACATTTCCGGAACGACGTTGACCTTGCCGACCAGTTCCGGCGGCGGGTCGAGGAAGATGGCGGAGGTGTTCGGGTCGCCGGAGTAGACGGACTTGTCGACGGCGATGCCGGTTGTGCCCCACTGCCACGGAATCGAGTAGTGGCGGCCCGGATCGAACGGTACGTCAACCCACTGCGGATCGACATTCTTGAAGTTTTCCAGCTGGTCCGGACGGGATTCGAGCAGCAGGCCTTCGCCGATGAAGATCGGCATGGCGCTGGCCGACGGAACGACGATGTCGAAGCCGTGGCCGCCCTGGCGGATCTTGGCAAGCGCGGTGTCGTTGCTGTCGTAGTCGGTGAGCGTCACCTTGACCTTGTAGGTCTCCTCGAACTTCTTGATGAGGTCGGGGTTGGTGTAGTTGCCCCAGTTGTAGATGTTGAGTTCGCCTTCCGCATGGGCGATCGCCGCGGAGGCCATCAGGGCCACCAGGCTGGCGGCGAGCTTCAGGGTATGCTTCATGGTTCCCACTCCTGTGTTTACTCGGTTTTTTGATTGGGTCTGCTGAGGAAGAAGAAGATCGTGACAACCGCCAGCGACAGCAGCAGAAACACTGTCGAGATGGCATTCATTTCCGGCGTGATGGACCGGCGCAACTGGCCCAGCATGTAGGTCGGGAGGGTGTCCTGACCGCCGGATTTCACGAATTCGGTGATCACCACGTCATCCAGCGAGATGACGAAAGCCAGCATCACACCGGCGAGGATGCCGGGCCAGAGAAGCGGCAGGGTGACATAACGGAAGACCTTGAACGGGGTCGCGTAGAGATCGGCTGCAGCCCGTTCGAGGGCGAGATCCATGCTTTCGAGACGGGCACGGATCGGCAGATAGGCAAAGGGAATGCAGAAGGCCGTATGGGCCATGATCAGGTAGCCGAGGCCGGAATAACCGCTCCAGACCTTGATGCGCGAGAAGAAGATCAGCAGGGCGACCGCGGTGACGATTTCCGGCACCATCAGCGGCATGTTGATGAAGGAATACTTGAAGGTCAGGCCGCGATAGGGCGCGGTCCGGGTCGTGGCGATCGCCGCAAGCGTGGCGGCGGCCGTCGCGACGATCGCGGCGATGCCGGCGATCTCGACCGAGCGGATCGAGGATTCGATCACCTGGCTGTTGTTCCAGGCCGCCGCGAACCAGCGCAGCGAAAAGCCTTCCCACTTGGCGATCGAGGTGCCCGAGTTGAAGGCAAAAACGACCAGTGTGAAGATCGGCACGTAGAGGATCGCGAAGCAGATCATCGCGATGGTGGCAAAGCCCGGCTGGACGCGGACGTCGAAACGCTTATGCATGGCCGCCTCCCGTCTTTCCGGCGTTCTTCACGTAGTAGAGCATGGCTGCCAGAACGATGATGACGAGGGTGATGGAAAGCGAGGCGCCGAGCGGCCAGTTGCGGCCCTGGCCGAACTGAAGCTCGATGAGGTTGCCGATCATCAGGTTCTTGCCGCCACCGAGGATGCGCGGAATGACGTAGGACGACAGCGCCGGGATGAAGACCAGAATCGAGCCGGCGATGATGCCGGGCTTGACGAGCGGGATGATGATCCGGCGCAGCACTTGGAAACGGGTCGCATAGAGGTCGTAGCCCGCCTCGACGAGACGGAAGTCGAGCTTTTCCATGCTGGCATAGAGCGGCAGCACCATCAGCGGCAGATGCACATAGGCCATGCCGAGCAGGATGGCGAAGTCGGTGTAGAGCATCTGGATCGGTGCGGAAATGATGCCGAGCTTCATCAGGAGGGTGTTCACCAGGCCTTCGTTGCGGATCATTTCCTGGATCGCGAAGCCGCGGATCAGCATGTTGGTCCAGAACGGAATGGTGATCAGGAAGAGCCAGACCTGGCGCAGATGGGCCGGGCGGCTGGCAATGAAGTAGGCCGTCGGGAAACCCAGCACCAGCGACAGAATCGTGGTGGCGATTGCCAGCTTGATCGAGCGCCAGAGGATGCTGACATGGGCGTCGGCGAGCGACAGTGTGTTGTCGAAGATGTCGCGCTCGAGGAAAACTTTGAACCAGGCTTCCGTCGAGAATTCCCATTTCACGTCGCCGTAGTTGCCGGGAGCGAGAAAGGAATAGACCAGGACGATGAGGAGGGGGCCGACGCCGGCGATGGCGATCAGGGCCAGGGCCGGCGTGCTCAGCAGCCAGCGATTGACGATGTCCTTGCGTTTTGCCGCTGCAGCGGCTTCGGCTGCGGTGCTCATACCGTCAGTCCCTCAGGATCTGGGCTGCCCGCAGCCCGAGGCGAACCGCGACGCGCGAGCCCTTGTCGTGCGGTACCGTGCCCTGTCGCATGTTCTGCTCGCGCACGACGAAGGTCTCGCCGTTGTCGAGCCGGACATGGAAATGGGTGTCCGTGCCGAAGTAGATGGCATCCACCAGTTCACCGTCGAAGCTGCCGGTGCCGGGATCGCCGAGGGACGCATGTTCCGGCCGGATGACGACCGTGACCTTGCCGGACGGCGAGCCTTCGCCGGGCAGCGAGGCATCGATGACCGAACCGGAGGCGAGCCGCACGGTGCCGGTCTCTTCCTTGAGTTCGACGATCTCGCCGGCCAGGAAATTCGATTCACCGATAAAGTCGGCGACGAAGCGATCGGCCGGGCGCTCGTAGATCTCGTGTGCGGATCCGACTTGGCGGACCTCGCCGTTCGACATGACCGCGATGCGGTCCGACATGGTCAGCGCCTCTTCCTGGTCGTGGGTGACGAAGATGAAGGTGATCCCGGTTTCGGCCTGTACGCGTTTCAGTTCGATCTGCATTTCCTTGCGGAGCTTGTAGTCGAGCGCCGAAAGCGGTTCATCGAGCAGGAGGACCTTCGGCTTGGGGGCGAGCGCACGGGCCAGTGCGACGCGCTGCTGCTGGCCGCCGGAGATCTGGCTGACCTGCCGGTCCTTCATCCGCTCCATGTGCACGAGGGCGAGCATCTCGTCGACGCGCGCCTTGATTTCCGCTGCGGGCCGGCCGAGCATCTTCAGACCGAAGCCGATGTTCTCCGCCACCGTCATGTGCGGGAAGAGCGCATAGGACTGGAAGACAGTGTTGACCGGGCGCTTGAACGGCGGCAGCGGTGCGATGTCCTCGCCGTTGAGCAGAATCTCGCCCTTGGTCGGGAAGTCGAAGCCGGCGATCAGCCGGAGGAGGGTGGTCTTGCCGCAGCCGGAAGGTCCGAGCAGCGTGAAAAATTCGTTTTCCCGGATGGTCAGGAAGACCGAGTCCAATGCGGTCACCTGGGCGTTGCCGTAACCGTAGACGCGACTGACGTCCCGGATTTCAATCGCGGCCTTCTTCGATGTCGAACTCAAGAAATATCCCCAACTTCTAATGGAATTTCCGTCACTGTTTCACTTCCGGCGGGTTCCGACAAGAGAGCGGAACGGCTCCGTTCACCGGTTACGAACGACGCAATAAGTGTGCCACGCGCTGCAAGATGACCTGATCCTCCCGTTCATTCCCGTTCCCAGCGGCATTTCCTGTCGTTCGCGATCTTAATCCACGCGATCGGCGGTGCCGCTTCTCCTTCCGGACCCTCCAGTCCGATCCAGCCCGAGGGCAGGATTTTGGCATGTTGCCTCAAAATTGGTCGTTTGACCATTTTTATTTCAGGCATCCTCACGCTTTTCCTGCAGGTGTCGCCCGAACCCGTGTCGGAGCCCTTGGAACGCCTTGACGCCGCCTGCGGCAGGCATTGAGATGGCTGGCGGCGGATTGATGCTCCGTACGATCCGTTCCCGTCCGATGCGAGGTTTCCAATGGCTGATCCGACCATGATGTCCGTCGTCGCGCTTTCCGCGGCGATTGCGAGAGGGGAGCTGAGTTGCGAGGAGGTCATGGGCGCTTACCTCGCCAGGATCGAACGCCACAATCCGCGGCTCAATGCCCTTGTCAGTCTGCGGGACCCGGACGAGCTTCTTAGCGAAGCGCGCGATCGTGACAGGGAACTGGCGGCGGGCCGACGGTCGGGCTGGCTGCACGGCCTGCCGGTCGCGGTCAAGGATCTGAGCGAGGTCAAGGGCCTGCGCTGTACTTATGGTTCGCCGCTCCATGCCGACTTCGTGCCGGATTTCGACGACATCCAGGTCGAGCGGATGCGGGCGGCGGGGGCGATCTTCATCGGCAAGACCAACACGCCGGAATGGGGTTTCGGCTCGCATTCCTACAATCCCGTGTTCGGCGTGACGCGCAATCCCTATGACACGAGCCGCAGCGCGGGCGGATCGAGCGGCGGCGCGGCGGCTGCGCTGGCGGCTCGCCTGGTGCCGGTCGCCGACGGGTCGGACATGATGGGTTCGCTGCGCAATCCGGCGGCGTTCAACAATGTCGTCGGTTTCCGCCCGAGCTTCGGGCGGGTGCCGGCGCTGCCGGGCAAGGATGCCTATCTCAACCAGCTGGCAACGCTGGGGCCGATGGGGCGCACGGTTCCGGATGTGGTCGCCCTGCTCAACACCCAATCCGGTTTCGATCGGCGCGATCCGATGTCGATCGAGACGGCACCCGTGGTGCTTTCGGAACGTTTCGATCCCCGCGGGCTGAAGGTCGGCTGGCTCGGGGACTACGGCGGGTACCTGACTTTCGAACCCGGGGTGATGCAGACCTGCCGCACATCGCTTCCGGTGTTCGAGCGGATGGGCTGCGCGGTCACCGACGTGTTGCCGGATTTCGACATGGCGAGCCTCTGGTGGGCATGGACGACGCTGCGTGGCTTCTTCACTGCGGGGAGCCTGCGCGATCATTTCGAGAACCCGGCGGATCGGGCGCTCCTGAAGCCGGAGATCCACTTCGAGATCCGTCACGGTCTGAAGGTCAGCGCCGACGACGTCTACAGAGCCTCTGCCATTCGCACCGCCTGGTATAAAGAGATGCTGAGGCTGTTCGAGCGGTTCGACGCTCTCCTGCTTCCGACGGCCCAGGTCTTCCCCTTCGACGCGGAAATCCCGTGGCCGCGCGACATCGCCGGGCGTCATATGGATACCTATCATCGCTGGATGGAGGTCGTGATCGGCCCGAGCATGGCGGGCTTGCCGGTGGCGGCGATGCCGGCAGGGTTCGGGCCCGGCGGACTGCCGGCCGGAATCCAGATCATCGGCGCGCCGCGCGCCGACGAGAAGGTGCTCGACATTGCCTATGCCTATGAACGAGCGACGGATTTTCTGTCGCAAATGCCGGCGCTGGACTGAGCGCGGGCGCGCCTTGCCTCGGCGAGAAGGTCGTTTTCGGGACTTTTTGCGGCGCCTGTTGGAAAGATTTTATTTGACTTGAACACGCCAAGGATTTGGTCCTACGTTAATATATCAGCATATTTGCGCAGGTGTGTTTCATGGAATTGATGTTCGACGGTCACAATGACGTTCTTCTCCGTTTGTGGAATGGACGCAAGAACGGAAGCGATCCGGTCAAGGAATTCCAGGGCGGAACGACCGAGGGGCATATCGACGGGCCGCGTGCCAAGGCCGGCGGTCTCGCCGGTGGTCTCTGTGCCATCTACATCCCGTCGCCGGGCGAATTCGTGCTCGAGGAGCCGGACGACAAGGGGCATTATGCGACACCGCTCGCCGGTCCGCTCGAACGTCAGCCGTCGCTTGACACGGCGATGGAGATGGCCTCAATCGCGCTCAAGCTCGACAAGGCCGGCGCCTGGCGCCTGTGCCGTTCGACGACTGACATCCGCAAGGCGTTTTCCGACGGTATCTTCGCTGCGGTCATGCACATCGAGGGCTGCGAGGCGATCGATGCCGATCTCAATGCACTTGAAGTGTTTTACGCCGCCGGGCTGAGGTCGCTCGGACCTGTGTGGAGCCGCAACAACATCTTCGGCCATGGCGTGCCTTTCGCCTATCCGATGTCGCCGGACACGGGGCCGGGCCTTACCGATGCCGGCTTCGAGCTGATCAGGGCCTGCAATCGCATGGGCATCCTGGTCGATCTCTCACACATTACGGAAAAGGGCTTCTGGGACGTGGCTAAGACGTCCGACCAGCCGCTGATCGCCAGCCATTCCAACGCCCATGCCCTGACGCCGGTTGCCCGCAACCTGACGGACCGGCAGCTCGACGCGATCAAGGAGAGCAAGGGCCTCGTTGGACTGAACTATGCCGTGACCATGCTGCGCGACGACGCGCGCGACGATGCCGAGACGCCGCTTTCCGACATGATCCGGCACGTCGACCATCTCGTCGAGCGCATGGGGATCGACTGCGTGGCGCTCGGATCGGACTTCGACGGTGCGACCGTTCCGGCCGAAATCGCCGACGCGGGCGGCAACCAGAAACTGGTTGCGGCCCTGAAATCAGCCGGATACGTTGATCAGGATCTTGCTAAAATATGCCGGGAAAACTGGCTCCGCGTTCTGGCTTCCGCCTGGCACGAATAAGCCGGCTGACGTCCGAAAAAACCAACCTAGTTTGAAACAGGGGAACGATAATATGATGCATTCATTGAACAAAAAGATGCGCCTGCTGACGTCGAGCGCGGCCATGGCCCTTCTGCTGGCCGCAGCACCGCAGGCGTTTGCCGTCACGCCGGCCGACACGCTGGTCGAGGGCTTCGCCTTCGACGACATCATCACGCTCGATCCGGGCGAAGCCTTCGAGCTCTCGACTGCGGAAATCACCGCCAATACCTACAGCAAGCTCGTCAACCTCGACATGAACGACACGTCGAAGGTCGTCGGCGAACTCGCCGAAAGCTGGACCATTTCCGACGACGGCCTGACCTATACCTTCAAGCTGAAGCCCGGCCTGACGTTCGCTTCGGGCAATCCTATCACCGCCGATGACGTCGCCTATTCGTTCGAGCGCGCCGTCAAGCTCGACAAGTCGCCGGCCTTCCTGCTGACCCAGTTCGGCCTCACCGGCGACAACGTCACCGAAAAGGCGAAGGCAGCCGATGCCTCGACCTTCGTGTTGACCGTCGACAAGTCCTATGCACCGAGCTTCGTGCTCAACGTGCTGACCTCGACGGTCGCTTCGGTCGTCGACAAGAAGGTCGTCAGCGAGAACGCCAAGCCGGTCACCCCGAGTGACGAGTACAAGTACGACACCGACTTCGGCAACGAGTTCCTGAAGACCGGCTATGCCGGCTCCGGTCCGTTCAAGATCCGCGAATGGCGCGCCAACGAAGTGGTCGTCCTCGAGCGCAACGACAGCTACTTCGGCGAAAAGGCCAAGCTCGCCCGCGTCATCTACCGCCACATGAAGGAAAGCGCCGGCCAGCGTCTCGCTCTCGAAAACGGCGATATCGACGTGGCCCGCAACCTCGAGCCCGGTGACGTTGATGCCGTTTCCAAGAAGGAAGGCATGGCGACCACGTCGGCTCCCAAGGGTACGCTCTACTACTTCAGCCTCAACCAGAAGAACGAGAAGCTGGCGAAGCCCGAAGTCGTCGAAGCCTTCAAGTATCTCGTCGACTATGACGCGATCGGCGAAACCCTGATCAAGGGCATAGGCACCGTCCACCAGACCTTCCTGCCGGCCGGCCAGCTCGGCGCGCTCGAAGACAAGCCCTACAAGCTCGACGTTGCCAAGGCCAAGGAACTGCTCGCCAAGGCAGGTCTCGCCGACGGCTTCACCGTCACCATGGACGTGCGCAACACGCAGCCGGTCACCGGCATTGCCGAAAACGTGCAGCAGACGCTCGCCCAGGCCGGCATCAAGCTGGAAATCATCCCGGGTGACGGCAAGCAGACGCTGACCAAGTACCGCGCGCGCCAGCATGACATCTATATCGGTCAGTGGGGCTCGGACTATTTCGACCCGAACTCGAACGCCGAGACCTTCACCTTCAACGCCGACAATTCGGATGAAGGCAAGAACAAGACGCTCGCATGGCGCAATGCCTGGGACCCGAAGGACCTGACGGCCAAGACCCAGGCTGCCCTTCTGGAGAAGGACTCCGCCAAGCGCGCCGCGATCTATGAAGACCTGCAGAAGCAGGTTCTGGCAACCGGTCCGTTCGTCATGCTGTTCCAGCAGATCGAAGTCGCCGGTTACTCGAACAAGCTCAAGGGCTTCAAGCTCGGCCCGAGCTTCGATACCAACTTCGTCTACACGATTTCCAAGGACTAAGGCCCTTGGCCACCTTGGAGACAAAAACCGAGGCGCGGCGCTCCGGCGCCGGCGCCTCGGCCTTCGCGATGTCGTTGCTGCGGTTCCTGGTAACCGTGGTGACGACCTATCTCGGCCTGCTCGCCGTCACCTTTTTCATCGGCCGGGTCGTGCCGATCGATCCGGCGCTCGCCATCGTCGGCGACCGCGCTCCGGCGCATGTCGTCGAGCGCGTGCGTGAGGAGCTCGGCCTCAACCTGCCGCTCTACCAGCAGTTCATCATCTATGTCCGACAGGCGCTTTCCGGCGATTTCGGCACGTCCGTGCTCACCACCAATCCGGTGATGACCGATATTCGCCGCGTCTTCCCCGCGACGATCGAGCTTGCCACCGTCGGCACGCTGATCGGCGCGTTCCTGGGTGTTCCCCTTGGCGTTCTGGCCGCCGTCAAGCGCGGCTCCTTCGCCGACCAGATTGTCCGCATCATCGGGCTCGTCGGTTATTCGGTGCCGATCTTCTGGCTCGGGCTTCTGGCACTGGTGTTCTTCTATGCGAAGCTCAACTGGGTCGCCTATCCCGGCCGTGTCGACATCGTCTACGAGTATTCGTTCACGCCGGTCACCGGCTTCTTCCTGCTCGATGCTGCCTGGCAGAGGCAGTGGGACGTGCTCTGGGACCTGTTCCGCCACATCATCCTGCCCGGCGCGCTGCTCGGCTATTTCTCGCTCGCCTATATCAGCCGAATGACACGCTCCTTCATGCTGAACGAGCTGTCGCAGGAATATATCGTCGCGGCGCGCGCCAAGGGCCTGTCGGAGACCCGCATCATCTGGTTCCACGCTCTGCGTAACGCGGCCGTGCCGCTGATCACGGTGATCGCGCTTTCCTATGCCGGCCTGCTCGAAGGCTCGGTACTCACCGAGACGATCTTCTCCTGGCCGGGGCTCGGCCTCTACATCACCAATTCGCTGCAGAATGCCGACATGAATGCCGTGCTCGGCGGTACCATGGTGATCGGTGCCGTGTTCATCGGCATCAATCTTTTCTCGGACATCCTTTACCGGACCCTCGACCCGAGGACGCGCAGCCGATGAGCGACACCCCCATGCAATCCACCCAAAGCCTGCGCGACTGGCTGCTCTCCGACCGACCGCAATCGCGCCGGCAGGCCCGCCTCGGACGGCTCTACATCATCTGGCGGCGTTTTTCGGAAAATCGCCTCGCCGTACTCGGCCTGCTGATCATCCTCGGCCTGATCTTCGTCGCGGCCTTTGCCGACGTGCTCGCGCCGCATTCGCCGATCCAGGGGGACCTGCGCGCCGCACGGCTCCTGCCGCCCGGTTCCGAGGGGTATCTGCTCGGCACCGACGACCAGGGACGCGACATCCTCTCGCGCCTGATCTACGGATCCCGCCTGACCCTCTTCGTCATCTTCCTCGTGGCAATCATCGCCGCGCCGATCGGCCTTATCGTCGGCACGGTGTCGGGTTATGCAGGCGGCTGGGTCGATGCCGTGCTGATGCGCGTCACCGACATCTTCCTCGCCTTCCCGAAACTGGTTCTGGCGCTGGCGCTGGTCGCGGCGCTCGGACCGGGGATCGAGAATGCGGTGCTTGCCATCGCCATCACCTCGTGGCCGCCCTATGCGCGCATTGCCCGCGCCGAGACGCTGACCTTCCGCAACTCGGATTTCATCGCGGCCGTGAAGCTGATGGGGGCATCGCCCATCCGCATCATCATCTTCCACATCATGCCGCTGTGCATGTCGTCGCTGATCGTGCGCGTCACGCTCGACATGGCCGGCATCATCCTGACGGCGGCGGGTCTCGGCTTCCTCGGCCTCGGCGCGCAGCCGCCGCTGCCGGAATGGGGCGCGATGATCGCATCGGGTCGCCGCTTCATCCTCGACCAGTGGTGGGTCGCCGCGATGCCGGGCTTTGCCATCCTGATCGTCTCGCTCGGTTTCAACCTGCTCGGTGACGGCCTGCGTGATGCGCTCGATCCGAAGGAGGCGGGCCAATGACGCCGCTTCTGACCGTCGAAAACCTCAGGGTCAGTTTCCCGACCCGCACCGGCCTCATCGAGGCCGTGCGTGGGGTCAACTTCACGCTTGGGCGTGAACGCCTTGGCATCGTCGGGGAGAGCGGCTCGGGCAAGTCGCAGACCGGCCGTGCCATCATGGGGCTGACGCCCGGACATGCGAAGATCAGCGCGGACCGGCTTGCCTTCGGCGACACCGACCTCTTGTCGATCTCCAACCGGGAACGCCGGGCGCTGCGTGGCAAGAAGATCGCCATGATCCTGCAGGATCCGAAATACTCGCTGAACCCGGTCATGCCGATCGGGCGACAGATCATGGAAACGCTGCAGACGCATGAGCGTCTCTCCGGTGCCGAGACCCGGGCGCGGGCGCTCGCCATGCTGGAAGCCGTGCAGATCAACGATCCGGAGCGCGTGTTCAACCTTTACCCACACGAAGTCTCGGGCGGCATGGGCCAGCGCATCATGATCGCCATGATGCTGGTCTGCGGGCCGGAACTACTGATCGCCGACGAGCCGACCTCGGCGCTCGACGTGACCGTTCAGCTCGAGGTGCTGGGCATCCTCGACAAGCTGGTCTCCGAGCGCGGCATGGGACTGATCTTCATCAGCCATGACCTGAGGCTCGTCTCGTCCTTCTGCGACCGGGTCCTCGTGATGTATGCCGGCAAGGTGGTCGAGGAGCTGCCGGCTTCGCGCCTTTCCGAGGCGAAGCATCCCTATACGCGGGGCTTGCTGAACTGCCTGCCGCAGATCAACGGTGACCGTCACCCGTTGCCGGTCCTCGAACGCCAGGCGGAGTGGAAACTATGACCGGACCTGCACTCTCCATCCGCGACATGCTCGTCACGTTCAACGGTTTCCGCGCGCTGGACGAGGTCAGCCTCGATATCGCGACCGGCGAGTCCTTTGGGATCGTCGGCGAAAGCGGTTCGGGCAAGTCGACCCTGCTGCGCGCCGTCGCCGGCCTCAACCGCTTCGACAGCGGCAGCCTGACGGTCAACGGCCGCAGCTATGGCGGACGCAAGCGCGACCAGGAATTCTACCGTACAGTCCAGATGGTGTTCCAGGATCCCTATGGTTCGCTGCATCCCCGCCAGACCGTCGACCGGCTGCTTCTGGAGCCTTTGGCGATCCACGGCTTTACAGACACCGAGGCACGCATTGCCCGGGCGCTTGATGAAGTCGGGTTGGGTTCCGGGTTCCGGTTCCGCTTCTCGCACCAGCTTTCCGGCGGACAGCGCCAGCGCATCGCGATCGCGCGTGCGCTGATCGTCGAGCCGAAGGTGCTGCTGCTCGATGAGCCGACCTCGGCGCTCGACGCCTCGATCCAGGCGGAAATCCTCAACCTGCTCGAACAGGCGCGCAAGGATCGCGGACTGACCTTTGCCATGGTCAGCCACGACCTGGCGGTCATCAGCCATATGTGCGAACGGCTCGCCGTGATGCGCAAGGGCAAGGTGGTCGAGGCGCTCGACGTCGGTCAGTTGCGCTCGCGCGAGTTCTCGATGGACTATACGCGCGAGTTGCTGCGGGCGAGCGAAGGTTTTCGCCGCGAGGCCTGACGTCCGCAGGGTCTCAAGCGACCCTGCGGCCCTGCCGCCAGACGGCCTTCAGGAAGGGGTGACCCTCATGCGTGCCAACCCGTATCAGGTCGGCGCGCCTGCCCTGGGTGATTTCGCCACGGTCGGGGAGGCCCGCAGCTTCGGCGGGGGCCTTCGTGACCAGACGGATCGCGGCCGGCAGGTCGTAGTCGAGTGCCTCATCCCCTGCGATCAGGAAGGCGGCGTCGAGCATAGAGCGGGGCACGTAGTCAGAGGCGAGGATGTCGACCAGCCGCTCCTCGAGCAGTTCGCGAACGGCGACGTTGCCGGATTGTGAGCCGCCTCGGACGATGTTGGGAGCGCCTCCGACGATCAGCATGGCCCGAGCGCGTGCCTCGCGTGCCGCCTCCAGCGTGCAGGGGAACTCGGAAATCGCCACACCTTCGTCGGCGGCGAGATCGACGTGTTCGACGTCCGTGTCGTCATGGCTAAGCAAAGGCAGGCCGCGGGAGCGGGCAAGTGCCACGATCTCCGGACGCACGGTCCGGCCGATGTCGGATTTTTCGTCGACCATCCGGGCGATGCGGTCGCGGATGATCGTTTCGCTTTCACCGCCGGCCTTCTGCAGGCGATTGACATACTGGTCGATGTCGCGGCTCTGGCGGATCCCCGGCAGATGCTCCATCACCGAGACGACGCGGACCAGCGGCCGGTCGATATTGGCTGCGGTGAGTTCAGGCGTGCGCGGGTCGACGACTTCGCATCTCAGATGCACGAAGTGCTCGGCACGCAGCATGCCGCCGGCCTGGGCGCGTTCCAGCACGTCGATCATGGGGCCGAGGATTTCGGCGCGCTCGCTTTCTTCGGAAGAGACCCCGACGCAGAGGCTGTCGAAGACTGTGGTGACACCGCCACCGATGATCTGGGCATCGTGAGAAAGTGCTGCCCGCATATAGTCCCAGCGCACATGCGGTCGTGGGAAGACGTGCTTTTCGAAATGGTCGGTGTGAATGTCGACGAGGCCCGGCAGGAGGTAGTCGCCGCCGAGATCGATCGCGGAGGAACCGGTGCGGCCCGGTTCCAGCGCGGCGATCCGGCCATCCTCGATCACGATCGAGCCTTCGAAGATCTTGTCGGCGAGTACGATCTTCGCATTGGTTATCACGAAGGGTTCGGCATCGGCGCCTTGGCGCGGTTCGCCATTCTGAAAGGTCTCGACCAGCATCGGACATCCTCGTCGGCAGGGGCGGGAGAGGGCGGCGAAGAAGACTCAGATCGCGCCCTTGCATGCGAGTGTGCATAGCGATGGCGTATGACTGTTCTATGTCGGTTTCCGGCTTGTTGCGGCGCGACGTCTAGAGAACGGTCAGCGCCTCGTCGGCGATGACCTGTTCCTCGTCGGTCTCGATCACCAGGACGGAGACGCCCGCGCCTGCAGGGGAGACGATCTGAGCATTCGCCAGGTTCTCACGCTCTTCCAGCGCTACGCCGAGATAGGCCAGGCGTTCGCAGACCGCGCGCCGGATCGCCGGCTGATGCTCGCCGATGCCGGCGGTGAAGACGAGGGCGTCGAGGCCGCCGATGGTCGCCGAAAGGCGGGCGATCTCGCCGGCAATGCGGAAGGTGAAGACGTCGATCGCCTCGGCGGCTTCCTTTGCCTCGCTTTCGAGCAGGATTCGGCTGTCGGCGCTGATGCCGGATAGGCCGATCAGGCCGGACTTGTGGTAGACGATATCCTCCACGGCTTCGCGTGAAAGGCCGAGGCCGCCCATCAGGTGAAAGATCACGCCGGGATCGAGAGCGCCGGAGCGTGTCGCCATCGGGATGCCGTCGATGGTCGAGAACCCCATGGAGCTGTCGCGGCTCACGCCGTCGCGGATGGCGCAGACGCTGGCGCCGCTGCCGAGATGGGCAATCACCGTGCGGGCACCAGCGAGCTCGGGGCGGATCTTCGCGAGGGCGCCTGCGATGTATTTGTAGGAGAGGCCGTGGAAGCCGTAGCGCTTGATGCCCTCATCGAAATAGCTGCGCGGGATTGCGAAGCGCTGCACTGTCGGGGACTGGGTGCGATGGAAGGCGGTGTCGAAGGAGGCGGTCTGCGGCAGATGCGGTTTCAGGTGGCGGATCGCCTCGATCAGCCGGAGGTTCTGCGGCTGGTGGAGCGGGGCAAGCGGGGTGAGCGCCGAAATCCGGCCGATCGCCGTTTCATCGATCAAGACGGGGCCGGAAAAAACGTCGCCACCATGGACGACGCGGTGGCCAACGGCCGTTACGGCGTCAATGTCGAAATGATTGGCGAGCCAGCCGAAGGTTTCGTCGAGGACTTCATGAAGGACGTCGCCGCCCTCGGCTACCAGCGGTACGTCGAAGACTTCCGGTCCTTCAACCAGATGGAAGGTCAGGGGCGTATGGCGGAAATCGATCATGCCCTTGCCGATGCGGCGGGCCTTTTCGCCCTCGCGGACGAAGAGGCCGATCTTCACCGTCGAGGATCCGGCATTGAAGGTGAGCAGCAATTTGTCCGTCATCGGGCCGGCAGCCTCTGTGCGGCGCGTCGGGTCGCCACGAGCTTGGCCAGGGCCGCAGATGCGATGCGCACCTTCAGGCTGTCGGCGCGGCTCGTCAGGATGATCGGCACGCGGGCGCCGAGCACCAGCCCCGCTGCATCGGCACCGCCGAAATAGAGCAGCTGCTTGGCGAGCATGTTGCCGGCCTCGAGGTCGGGAACGAGCAGGATGTCGGCGATCCCGGCGACGGGCGAGACGATGCCCTTGGTCCGGGCCGCCTCGGGGCTGATCGCATTGTCGAAGGCGAGCGGCCCGTCGACGCTGCCGCCGGTGATCTGGCCGCGGGAGGCCATGACGGTCAGTGCCGCGGCGTCGAGCGTCGCCTGCATCTTGTCGTTCACCGTCTCGACGGCAGCGAGCACGGCGACCTTCGGATTGGTGTTGCCGAGCAGTTGCATGAGGTCGATGGCGTTCTGGCAGATGTCCCGCTTGTGATCGAGGCTCGGAGCGATGTTGATCGCGGCATCGGTCACCACCAGCAACTTGTCATAGGCCGGGACGTCCATCACGTAGACATGGCTGATGCGCCGTTCGGTCTTGAGCCCCGAACCCGGGGCGACGACGGCGCCGAGCAGTTCGTCGGTGTGCAGGCTGCCCTTCATGATGGTCGCGACTTTGCCGGCGACCGCAAGCTCGACGGCCTTCTCGGCGGCCGCGTGGCTGTGTTCCACCGATACGATCTCGAACCCATCCAAGGCAACGCCCGCCTTGTCAGCGGCGGCGCGGATTTTCGCCTTGGGGCCGATGAGGACCGGGTCGAGCAGGTTCTCCTCGCGGATCTCGACCGCCGCCTGGATCGCTTCGGGCGAGCAGGGATGGACCAGCGCCGTCTTCAGCAGGGGAAGGGAGCGGGCTTCGGCGACGATGTCGTCGAAGCGATCGTGATGCTGGGCGGCCAGCGCGGGAAGAGTAACCTGCGGCCACTCGACGCGTTCGTAAGGGGCGATCACGGTCGCCTGACCGCTCAGCACGTCCTCGCCATCCTGATTGGTGCAGCGGGTGTCGAAGACGACGATACGCTTGTCCGCGCGCTTCTCGGTGACGGTGACGACAGCGGTGATGGTGTCGCCGGGAGCGACCGGCTTCTGGAAACGCAGCTCCTGGCCGAGATAAATGGTGCCGGGGCCGGGAAGCTTGGTCCCGAGTACGGCGGAGATCATCGCTGCCGTCCACATGCCATGCGCGACGATGTGGCCGAAGAAATCCTTCTCGGCGAAATCGGGATCGAGATGGGCCGGGTTGAAGTCGCCCGAGGAGCGGGCGAAGAGCTCGATGTCCTCGCGCCCGACCTTGCGCCGGATCGTCGCGCTGTCGCCGACCTTGAGTTCATCAAAGGTGCGGTTGGTGAGGAGTGGCTTGTTCATCGGTCGCTCATCTCTGGTGGACATAGGTGCCGGGTGCCGCCTCCTTGGCGGCGTAGCCGTCTTCGCTCGAGCCCATCGGCGGCGGTGCAACCTTATCCGCTGCCGAATGGGACGCAAGCCATCGAGACCAGTGGGTCCACCAGGAGCCCTGCGCGACAGGCGATTCCGCCAGCCATTCCTCGGCACTGACGCAAGGGTCAACGGCGCGCTTGGTGGTCGCCCGGTAGTGACGGTGCGGATGGCCGGGCTCGCTGACGATGCCGGCATTATGTCCACCGCTGGTCAGGACGAAGGTCACGTCGGTGTCGGTCAGGTAGTGGATCTTGTAGACGGACTTCCAGGGTGCAACGTGATCGCGCTCGGTCCCGACGGCAAAGACCGGGACGCGGATGTTCTGCAGCGCCGCCGGATGCTCGTCGACCATGAAGCGGCCGGCGGCGAGCTCGTTGTCGAGATAGAGGCGCTGGAGATATTCCGAATGCATGCGGAAGGGCATGCGCGTCGTGTCGGCGTTCCAGGCCATCAGGTCGATCATCGGGTTGCGCTCGCCCATCATGTAGTCGTGGACGATGCGTGACCAGACGAGGTCGTTGGAGCGTAGCAGCTGGAAGGCGCCGGCCATCTGGTCGGCCGACAAGAAGCCGCGGTTCCACATCACGCTTTCGAGGAAGTGCAGCTGGCTGTGGTCGATGAAGAGGGCAAGCTCGCCGGGTTCGGAGAAGTCCGTCTGGGCGGCAAAGAGGGTGACCGAGGCAAGGCGCTCGTCCTTCGCCCGGGCCATGGCGGCGGCGGCGATCGACAGCAGCGTGCCGCCGAGGCAGTAGCCGGTCGCATGCACCTTGCGGTCGGGCATGATGGCGTTGATCGCGTCGAGTGCCGCCATCACGCCGAGGCGGCGATAGTCGTCCATGCCGAGGTCGCGGTCGGCTGCGGTCGGATTGTGCCAGGAAATGCAGAAGACCGTGTGTCCCTGGGAGACGAGATAGCGGATCAGCGAGTTTTCCGGCGAGAGATCGAGAATGTAGTATTTCATGATCCAGGCCGGAACGATCAGGATCGGCTCGGCATGAACGGTATCTGTCGCCGGAGCATACTGGATCAGCTCGATCAGGCGGTTGCGGTAGACCACACGACCCGGCGTCGTTGCGACCGTTCGGCCGGGCACGAAGTCCTCGGTTCCGGCGACCGGCTGCCCGGTCAGCTCGCGATTGGTGTCCTCGACGAAATTGCGAAAACCTTCGAAGAAATTCATGCCGCCGGTTTCCGCGGCGCGCTTCATCACCACCGGATTGGTCAGCGGATAGTTGGACGGCGAAAAGACATCGAGTAGCTGGCGGGTGGCAAACGAGATGACGTCCTCATGGTGCGGCGTCACACCCGGCACGTCGTTGGTGACATTGTGCCACCACTGCTGGTTCAGCAGGAAGCACTGGGCCATCACGTTAAACGGGAAGCGCTGCCATTCCTCGCCCTTGAAACGCTCGTCGCCGGGCAGGGGTTCAATGCAGGGCGGGGTTTCTGGATCAAGGGCGGCGGCGGCAAGATGGGTGGCGAGGCGATTGCCCTTGCGCATCGCCTTCTGCAAGAGTTCCAGCCTCTTGCCCGGCGCCATGCCAAGATGGATCGACCAGTCGTAGATGGCGAGTGCCATGGCGGCGGGCGATATGCCGCCGGTCAGGGGGGCGATCAGCGCTTCGTTCATCCGATTGAGTGCATCGAAGCCGGCAGCCTGGGAGCCGTCGTCGAAACCGAGCGCGTCGAGCGCCGTATCGATGTTTGCAAGCGCTGCGTCTCCGCTGCGGGTCCTGCTCGATGTCGACATGCCTTCACCTCCAGCATCGGGCGCGGCGTTCCGCCCCCTTCAAGGCCTAGCCCGTCTGTGTGACGGCCTTGCGAACGATCCGCGCATCTTGGGCATCCGTTATCGCCCGGAATTGCTGCGATGCAATATAGTTACTCGCTGGCGGCGGTCAAATGAAGCAGTGTCACACCCTTTACGCCAGCTTGCCGGCGGGGGCAGTCAGCCGAAACGGTCGCGCCACGACCCCTGCGCTCCGTCGATCGGCAAGGAGGCTGCTTCGAAGACGCCGCGCGCAATGGCGCGCGCCGTCACCAGCGTCGCAAGATGACAGAGTTCCATGAAATCGGCGGAACTCGAAAGCGGCAGGCGATTGGTGGCAGCGGCGAAGAAGGTGTCTCCGTCGGCGGGTAGATGGGCCGGCAGCACGGCGCGGGCAAGGCCGTCATGGGCCATCAGCGACAGACGATGGGCTTGCGCCTTGGTCAGCGCCGCGTCGGTGGCGACGACGCCGATGGTGGTTGCCGTCAGGTTGATGCCCTTGGCGCGCAGGATCGTGTCGGGGGAGGAGAAGGCGGCGGGCATGCCGAGTGCGCCGAACTCGTCGTCAATCTCGAAGGGTGCCGCCCAGAAGAACGGTCCGTCGCCGATGGTCGCCGAGCCCATGGCATTGACAGCGACCAGGGCCGCAACCGTATGTCCGCTGCTGGTCATCACGCTCGCGGAGCCCAAGCCGCCCTTGAAGGTCGCCGTCGTGGCGCCCGTGCCGGCACCGACGCTGCCGAGGTCGAAGGCGCCTCCCTTTGCGGCGAGGAAAGCCTCGTAGCCCATGTCGCGATAGGGGGAATGCAGGCCCCAGTCTTTGTTCCCGCCGTTCAGCAGATCCATCAGGATGGCCTGGGGCACGATCGGCACGCGCACATCGCCGACCGGAAAGCCGCGACCGATGGCGCGAAGCCCCGCCTGTACGCCGCCGGCGGCGTCGAGGCCGAAGGCGGAGCCGCCCGAGAGCACGAAGGCATCGACCGCCTCGACGGTCATCGCCGGATCGAGGAGCGCGGTCTCGCGCCCGCCCGGCGCGCCGCCGAGCACACTGCCGGAAGCGGTCGCAGGCTCCTCGAAGACAATCGCGGTGACGCCCGAGCCGAGCTTCAGGTCGGTGGCGTGGCCGACCGCGACACCCTCGACATCGGTCAGCAGATTGAGGTGGGAAACCATGTTTCAGCCTTTCGTCGTCTCGTCTCCGCCGCGAAGCGGTCTCGGCGAGACTGGCCTTGTCCGCGTGCGGAATCAAGCGACGGAAGCGTACCGCAACGACGGCAACTGCTTTCAGTGAACCGGGCGGTGTTCGTTGACCAGATCGTAGCCGGGGCCGAGTTCCTGCCTGAGATCGTCGAAAAGGCGGGCGGCGGCTTCGGCAAATTTCTCGTCCTCCGCCTTCGACCACGGGCTGGGGCCGGAGGGGTTGTCCCAGTCGAGAGCCGTGTCGTGCCACGCCGTCATGTCCTCCAGCCGTCGGCGGATCGCGTTCGACAGCGGCAGCTTCTCTTCCACCGGACCGACGTCGAAACGCTGCAGGGCCGCCTCGTTTCCGCACCACAAGGCGCCACCGCCCCATTCGAAGAACAATCGAAGTTTTGGAACCACGCTCACCTGATGAACCTCGCCATGCTCGTTTCCCACGATCGCAGGACCGCGGTCCCGGACAGCGAGGGTGAATTATTTCGGCTGTAGTATTGCCATAATACCCGCGGCCAAGGCCTGTTTGCTAGCGTCCGCCCGACATTCCAGAACGGGAGGATGATATGTCGAAAAAGATTTTGATGATTGCCGGCGATTTTGCCGAAGACTACGAGACCATGGTGCCTTTCCAGACGCTCCTGGCTGTCGGGCATGTGGTTCATGCCGTCTGCCCCGGCAAGAAGGCCGGACAGACAATCGCCACCTCCATCCACGACTTCGAAGGCGACCAGACCTACAGCGAAAAGCGCGGCCACAACTTTGCGCTCAACGCTACCTTTGCCGACATCAAGGCTTCGGACTACGACGCGCTGGTCATTCCGGGCGGGCGTGCACCGGAATATCTCCGCCTCAATCCGGAGGTTATCGCGGCGGTCAAGCACTTCTTTGACGCAAACAAGCCGGTCGCGGCCGTCTGCCACGGCGCGCAGATTCTTGCGGCGGCACGCGTGCTCGAAGGCCGTACCTGCTCGGCCTATCCAGCCTGCCGTCCGGAAGTTGAGCTTGCCGGCGGCACCTATGCCGACATCGCCATCGACGCGGCCGTCACCGACGGCAATCTGGTGACGGCACCCGCCTGGCCGGCGCATCCGGCGTGGCTGAAGCAGTTCCTTGCGGTGCTTTCCGCCTGAGACATGACCAATGGACGAGACGGCGGAGCTTCAAGGTTCCGCCGTTTCGCTATAGGTTGCCATCCGAACAGAGGATCGCACATCCGGGAGGACAGAATGTGCAAGCTCTTCATCCAGGCCGATCCGGCCCTTTGGGAAAGCCATACCAAGTCGCTGCGGATCGACGGGATGGTGACCAGCGTGAGGCTGGAAAACTTCTTCTGGATGACGCTCGAGGAAATCGGACGGCGCGACCGCATGACGGTGATCCAGCTGATCGCCAAGCTCTATCATGAATCGATCGATGCCGGCCACGACCTCGGCAACTTCACTTCTTTCCTCCGCGTCTGTTGCGGGCGTTACCTCGCACTCCAGCTTTCCGGCGATATTCCGGCCAATACCGATCTGCCGATCGCAGCACTCGACGCCGACAGCATCCTGAGTGCGGAACAGGCCAAATATCACTGACCGCCTTGCGGGCGGCGCATGGCCGGTGCGTGGCGCCAGCCGGGTGACGGGCGAGCTTCGCCCTGCTATAGCTCAGGTTCCTTCCTCCGGCGGCTTCGCCATTTCATTTCCCGCCGGACCCGCCCCACGCTTGCAGGAGTAGATCCGCCATGCCCGGTCCCAAGGTCGTTCCCGTCCAGGGTGACGCTCAGCTGCCGTCCCGCGTCGACGTCGTGGTCATTGGCGGGGGCATCATCGGGTCATCGACGGCGCTCGAACTTGCCGAGCGCGGCGTTTCGGTGGCGCTTTGCGAGAAGGGCGGCATCGGAGAGGAGCAGTCCAGCCGCAACTGGGGCTGGGTTCGCATCTCCCAGCGCGATCCGCGCGAAGTGCCTCTGATGGCAGAAGCGATCCGCATCTGGCAGGGGCTCGACCAGCGCACCGGCCGGGACACCGGCTACCGCCAGTGTGGGATCGTCTTCGGCTCCAAGGATGATGCCGACCTGGCCAACAACGAACGCTGGCCGGAGCTGCTCGGCGGCTATCAGATGAAGTCGCGCATGGTCGACGGGCCGGAGCTCAGCGGGCTCTATCCCGGCATGAAACACGATTTCAAGAGCGCGCTCTACACCGCTGCCGACGGACGCGCCGAGCCGCAGAAGGCTGCGCCGGCGATCGCCGAGGCGGCACGTGACAAGGGCGCGCATCTCCTGACCAACTGCGCCGTGCGTGGCATCGAGACTGCTGGCGGCCGGATTTCGGGCGTGATCACGGAGCGCGGGCCGATCGCATGTTCGTCGGTGGTGCTGGCGGGTGGTGCGTGGTCGAGCCTCTTTTCGCGCAATGCCGGCATCGACCTGCCGCAGCTCAAGGTCATGAATACGGTCATCCGGACGAAGCCGATCGAGGGCGGTCCGGAGCAGACCTTCTACGGACGCAATTTCGCCTTCCGCAAGCGCCAGGACGGCGGCTACACGATCGCCTCGCCCTACGACAACATCGTCGATATCGTGCCCGACAGTTTTCGTTACATGCTGAAATTCCTGCCGGCGCTGAAGAGCGAATGGAAGTCCCTGCGCTTCCGCGTCTCGGGCCGCTTCCTGGAGGAGGCGCGCATGGTGCAGCGCTGGCGCATGGACGAGCAGAGCCCCTTCGAACGCTGCCGGGTGCTCGATCCGAAGCCCTCCGAAAAGTGGACCGATTATGCGCTGTCCGAGTTGCGCAAGAGCTATCCGGTCTTTGCCGATGCCGAGATCGCCCAGCGCTGGGCCGGCTATATCGACGTGACGCCGGATGCCGTTCCGGTCATTTCACCGGTCGAGGCGGTTTCCGGCTTCTTTATCGCCACTGGGTTCTCCGGCCATGGTTTCGGCATCGGGCCCGGTGCCGGACGGCTGGCCGCCGATCTGGTGACCGGGCGTGCTCCCTGCGTCGATCCGACCGCCTTCCGCTTGTCGCGCTTCTTCGACGGTTCGAAGATCGAACTGATCAGCGGAGTGTGAGGCGAATCTCTCTTCCCCTCGGTGGCGAAAAGAGGAGAAGGCGGGCTACCACCGATCTGCTCACCGGGCGTAGGCCCGACCGCCTCCACTGTCGTCGTCCTCGGCCTTGAGCCGAGGATCCAAGCCGAAGGCGTGTGGCGCCGTGGATGGTCGGGTCGAGCCCGACCATGACGACGGTAGGTGTAATGTCGTTCAGCGTTTCAGCATCCGCGGGTCGAGCGCGTCTCGGATCGCATCGCCGATATAGTTGACCGAAAGCACGGTCAGCGAGATCGCGAGCCCCGGCCACAGCACGCGCGACGGGTTGATCTGCAGGAAGTTGGCGCCGTCGTAGAGCAGGCGACCCCAGGTCGGGAAATCCGAAGGGAAGCCGAGGCCGAGGAAGGAGAGCGCCGATTCCGTGATGATCGCGGAGGCGATGCCGAGCGTCGCCGAGACCATGATCGAACTCATGACGTTCGGCAGGATGTGCTTGAGGATCACCCGGTACTCCCACATGCCGCTCGCCTTGGCGGCCAGCACGAACTCCTGGCTCTTGACGGCCAGTACGTCGCCTCGAACGATGCGGGCGGTATGCATCCAGCTGGTGACGCCGATGACGAAAACGATCAGGATGAAGATCCCCGTTTCCGGCCCGAAGGCGGCTCTCAGCGTATCGCGGAACAGCATGATGATGACGAGCAGCAACGGCAGCAGCGGAAGGGCCAGGAAAAGGTCGGTGATGCGCATCAGAAGGCCGTCGATCCGCTTGAAATAGCCGGAAAGCACGCCCACGAAGGTTCCGAGGATGAGGGCGAGCAGCATCGCCGTCATGCCGACGGCGAGCGAGATTTGCCCACCGGCCATGACCTGCGCCAGCATGTCGTGGCCGAGATTGTCGGTGCCGAAGGGGTGGGCGAGCGACGGCCCCTGGTTCTTCGCGCGGATGTCGATCTTGTTCGGATCGATGGTGTGGATCAGCGGGCCGAGAAAGACCGCGGCGACGATGAAGGCGAAGACGATCAGGCCGGCAACGCCGCCCGGATGGGCGCGGAACTGGTTCCACAGATCGCGGGCGAACGAGCCGCCGGCTTTGGTCTCGATGGTGGCGATCGCATCAGTCATAGCGAATCCTCGGGTCGAGAATGCCGTAGAGCACGTCGGCAATCAGGTTGAAGAGGACGATCAGCACCGCGAAGATGAAGGTGAGCGTCTGGACGAGGGGGATGTCGGCGCCCTGGATCGCGGTGATCAGCAATTGGCCGAGGCCGTTCACTCGGAAGATCTGTTCCGTGATGATGGCGCCGGAAAAGATCGTCGGCACGCCGAGCGCGATCACGGTGACGACCGGGATCAGGCTATTGCGCAGCACATGGACCAGCAGCACGACCTTTTCCTTCACGCCCTTGGCGCGGGCCGTGCGGACATAGTCCTGGTGCAGGTTGTCGAGCATCGAGGCCCGCACGAAGCGGCTGATCTGCGAGGTGTTGTAGAGCGTCAGCACCATCACCGGCAGGAACATCTGCTTGACCTGCTGGACGAAGCTTCCCCAGTCGTTGACCACGAGGTTGGTGTCGTAGATCGACGGGAACCATTGAAGCCAGGAGGAAAAGATCACGATCAGCAGGACGCCGGTGAAGAAGGTCGGGACGGAATAACCGACCATCGAGACGAAAGTGCCGATCTGGTCGAACACCGAATACTGGCGATAAGCCGAGACGACGCCGATCGGGATCGCCAGCAGCACGCCGAACAGATAGGAGAGCCCGACGACCCAGAGCGTCTGGGGAAGGCGCTGGACGATCAGGTCGACCACGGGGCTCCGGGTCGCCCAGGACAGAACGCGCATGCGGTTGCCGTCGCCCACCGTGATGCCGGTGATCTGCTCGAAGATGTTGAGCGGTTCGTTGACGAAGAACTGCTGCAGCCAGCGGAGATAGCGGATGAAGAAGGGCTGATCGAGGCCCATGGCCTCGCGGATCTGCGCGCGAACCTCGGGAGGAATGGTCAGCGGCAGGTCGCTCAGCGGGTCGCTGGGGGCGAGGTCGAGCAGGGCGAAGATGATGAAGCTGATGACCAGCAGAGTCGGCACCGCGAACAGCAGGCGCCGCAAGGTAAAGGTGAACATCGGATGGTCTCCAGACTGTCACGAAGGAAATGCGATCGCCGGGCCGGCACGAACCGGCCCGGCGAAGGGGCACTTACTTCTTGCGCGACCAGTCGGCGACGTTCCAGAGCTCGCTGTCCCAGGCGTTCATCTTGACGCCTTCGAGCGTGACCGAATGGGACGAGACGCTGCCGCGGTGGATGAGCGGTATCTGCGCCACGTCGTTGGTCAGCATGTCGTTGAGCTTCTTGGCGATGACCGCACGCTCTTCGAGCTTGGAGGTCTTGCCGAGTTCGACGACGAGCTTGTCGTAGTCCTCGTTGCAGTAGCGGACGATGTTCTCACCCTGCCAGCCATTGGCCGGGCTCGGGATCTTGTCGCACATCCAGCCGGCCATGTACTTCTCCGGATCCGTGCCGTCGAAGTTGTTGGTGTACATCTGCACGTCGGCATAGAACTTCTGGAAGGTGTCGGGCGAGGCCGGGTCGCCGCCGAAGAAGACGGAAGCCGCGATGTTGCGCAGTTCGACCTCGACGCCGATCTGTGACCACATGTCCTTCACCAGTGCCTGGGTTGCCTGGCGGACCGAGTTGGTCGAGCTCTGGTAAAGGAAGGAGAGGCGCACCCCGTCCTTGGCGCGGATGCCGTCGGAGCCCTTCACCCAGCCTGCGTCGTCGAGCAGCTTGTTGGCGGCGTCGACATCCGGCTTCAGGCACCAGTCGACATCGGTCGACTTGTAGATATCCGGAGCCGGCAGGATGTTGCAGGTCGGCTGGCCTGCTTCGCCGTAGCCGGTCTCGTCGATGATGTCGCGGTCGATGGCGAGCGACAGGGCCTTGCGGACGGCGATGTCCTTGAGGGCGGGGTGCGGACCCGCCTCCTTCGTCGAGCGCTTGTCGCCGAGCGATGGATCGACGGCAAAGGCGTTGACGTCGATACGCTCGACCTGCGTACCGAAGGCTGTGACGAGCTTGCCCTTGCCGGCGGCGACCATGGTGGCGAGGATTTCCGGCTCGACCTGCATGTTCCAGGCATAGTCGAATTCGCCGGTCTCCAGCACGGCGCGCGCGGCGGAGGCTGCGTCACCGCCACCCTTCAGCGTCACGGTGGCGAAAGCGGGCTTGGCAGGATCGCGGTAGTTCTTGTTGGCCTCGAAGGTGATGACGTCGTTGGCCTTAAATTCCTTGACGGTGAACGGGCCGGTGCCGATCGGACCGAAGTTGGCGGCCGTGCATTCCGGCGCCTTGGGTCCGAGGCAATCCTTGAACTGGGCGGCCTGGATGATCGGTGACTGCGCGCCGACGAAGGCGCTGTAGGGGTAGGGCTTGGCTTCCGCGAACGAGACCTTGATGGTCGACGGGTCGACGGCCTCGACATTGGTCACGCCTTCGTAATAGGCCGACTGGGCGCAGCCGCCGTCCGGTGCCGTGCAATATTTCCAGGTGAAGATCGCGTCGTCGGCGGTTACCGGCGAACCGTCAGACCACTTGAGGTCGGGTTTCAACTTCCACGTGATGCTCTTGAGGTCGGCTGCGACGCCGCCGTTCTCGACGGTCGGGATTTCGGCTGCCAGCATCGGCACGAGGGTGCCGGTTTCGTCATAGCGGGCCAGCGGTTCGAGAACCATCGAGGCCGAATAGACTTCCTTCGTGCCGCCCGAGAGATAGGGATTCATGGTGGAGACGGCTTGCCAGAAGAGGATCTTGAGTTCGCCGTCCGAGCCGCGCTCGGCGAGCGCCGGGGCAGCCTGGATGGCCAATGCCGCGGCGGAAGCTGCCAATAGAATACGGAATTTCTGCATGTCGTCGTTCCCCTGTTATTATGATTGGAGTTGTGAGCGTCATTGCGTTCCGTGGAGAGTTCCCGCTCTCCCGGCAATCAAGGTCAGTCCAAAGTTATCTCACTGACCCTGTTTCGTAATTTTGATTCTTCGGCCTCCGCTCGGTGTGGTTGCCCGTTGGAAAAAGAGATCCTTGAAATGCGGGCCTGATCAAAATTTGAGCCATCTAAGCATAGGCCTATTTTGCGTTCAAGGCGGAAAATTGCAGCTTGCAAAAGCGCTTTGAGGCAGCGCAGTATGTCGCCACAAGAATGCGAACGACAACAATAAACGAGGGATCGACGCATGCCTGTTCTCAATCGTGCGAGCGAATTGCAGGGTGAAGTCGCGGCCTGGCGACGCCATCTCCACGAGAATCCGGAACTGCTGTTCGACGTCTACGAGACGGCGGAATTCGTCGCGGAGAAGCTAGCAGCCTTCGGTTGTGACGTCGTCAAGACCGGGATCGGGCGAACCGGCGTCGTCGGCATCATCAGGGGTACGCGCGGCGAGGGACCGGTGATCGGTTTCCGCGCCGACATGGATGCATTGCCGATCTACGAGACGAGCGGCAAGGAATGGACCTCGAAGACCCCCGGCAAGATGCATGCCTGCGGCCATGACGGGCATACCGCAATGCTGCTCGGCGCGGCGAAATACCTGGCGGAGACCCGCAACTTCCGCGGTTCGATCGCGGTGATCTTCCAGCCGGCGGAAGAGGGCGGCGGCGGCGGTCGCGAAATGGTCGAGGACGGCATGATGGAGACCTTCGGGATTTCCCAGGTCTACGGCATGCACAATCACCCGGGCATCCCGGTCGGCAATTTCGCCACCCGCAAGGGCTCGGTCATGGCGGCGGCCGACGAATTCGAGATCATCGTGCACGGGCGGGGCGGACATGCCGCCCAGCCGCACAAGACGATCGATCCGGTATTGATGTCCGCCCACATCGTGATCGCGCTGCAGGCAATCGCTTCGCGCGAGGTCGATCCGCTGAAATCGGTGGTCGTCACCGTTGCGACCGTGCATGGCGGTGAGGCCTCGAACGTGATTGCCAACACGGTCAAGCTGACGGGTACGGTTCGAACGCTGCTTCCGGAGACGCGCGACTATGCGGAACGGCGCCTTTCCGAGGTTGCGAACGGCATCGCCGCAAGCTTCGGCGGGCGTGTCGACGTGCACTACCGGCGCGGCTATCCGGTCACGTTCAACCATGCCGACGAGACGGAATTCGCCATCGGCGTGATGCGACGTATTTCCGGCGACAAGGCGGTCGACAACGAGATCGCGCCGATGATGGGGGCCGAGGACTTTTCCTACATGCTGGAGGCCCGGCCTGGCAGCTTCGTCTTCATCGGCAATGGCAACAGCGCCAATCTCCACCACTCCGACTACGACTTCAACGACGAGGCGATCCCCTATGGCATCAGCTACTGGGTGACGCTGGCCGAGACCGCGCTGGCGGCGTGATCTTCGGCTACCGGACGTGCTTGTTGGAAACTGCAGGTTTAAGAGGGTTCGTCGGATGGTGGAAGTTTCAGTCAACGGCAAGGCAGCAACGGGCAGCGGCCCGGTTCTCTCGGTAAGGGATCTCACGACCTCGTTCCGAGTGGGCGGTGAATGGCGCTCGGTGGTCAAGGGTGTCAGCTTCGATATAGCGCCAAAGGAAACGGTGGCGATCGTCGGCGAATCCGGTTCGGGCAAGAGCGTCACGTCGCTGTCGATCATGCGACTCCTGCCGGCCAATGCGAGCCGCATAGAGGGAAGCGTCAAGCTCAACGGGCGTGAACTCCTGACGCTCGGCCAGGAAGACATGCGCAAGGTCCGCGGCAACGACATCGCGATGATCTTCCAGGAGCCGATGACCAGCCTCAATCCGATCTTCCCGATCGGCAAGCAGATCGCCGAGGCGATCACCTGCCACCGCGACGTTTCGACCGCTGAAGCCAATGCCGAGGTGCTGCGCCTGCTCGACAAGGTGCGGATTCCGAACGCGAAGGGACGGTTCGGCGATTACCCGCACCAGTTTTCCGGCGGCATGCGCCAGCGCGTGATGATCGCCATGGCGCTGGCCAGCCGGCCGAAGCTCTTGATCGCCGACGAGCCGACCACCGCGCTCGACGTGACGATCCAGGGTCAGATCCTCGACCTCATCAAGGTGCTTCAGGAAGAGGAGGGCATGGCCGTCCTCTTCATCACCCACGACATGGGCGTGGTGGCGGAAGTGTCCGACCGGACGATCGTGATGTTTCGCGGCGAGGCGGTCGAGACCGGCACGACGGACGACATCTTCAATCGCGGCAAACACCCCTATACCCGAGCACTCTTGTCCGCCGTGCCGCGGCTCGGGTCGATGGGCGGGCGCGAGAGGCCGATGCGCTTCCCGGTGATCGACATCGCGACGGGTGAGACGAAGGTTCCGGAAACGGAGGCAGGCGGGGTGGATCGCACCAAGCGGCCGGTGCTCGAGGTCAAGAACCTCACGACGCGTTTCGACATTCATTCCGGTCTGTTCGGGCGCAAAAGCGGCGCGGTCCATGCCGTCGAGAACGTGTCCTTCGATCTCAGGGAAGGCGAGACCCTGTCTCTCGTCGGTGAATCCGGCTGCGGCAAGTCGACAACGGGGCGATCCATCACGCGGCTCGTCGAACCGACGGCGGGCGCCATCGCGCTCGACGGTTACGACGTGGTGCGGCTCGACCGACGGTCGCTGCGCAACATGCGCCGCAGCATCCAGATGGTGTTCCAGGACCCCTTCGCCAGCCTCGACCCGCGCATGAGCGTCGGGTCGGCGGTGATGGAGCCCTTCGTCGAGCATGGGCTCGGCAGCAAGGCCGAGGCGCGCGACAAGGCGGCCGACCTGCTCGAGCGGGTCGGGCTCAAGGCGGACATGATGCGGCGCTATCCGCACGAGTTTTCCGGCGGCCAGCGTCAGCGCATCGCGATTGCCCGCTCGCTGATGCTGGATCCGAAGGTGATTGTCGCCGACGAGGCGGTGTCGGCGCTCGACGTGTCGATCAAGGCGCAGGTCTGCAACCTGCTCCTCGACCTGCAACAGAGCTTCAATCTCGCCTACCTGTTCATCAGCCACGACATGGCCGTCGTCGAGCGGGTCAGCCACCGGGTCGCCGTCATGTATCTCGGCGAGATCGTCGAGATCGGTCCGCGGCAGGCGGTGTTCGACAATCCGCAGCATCCCTATACGAAGAAACTGATGGCGGCGGTGCCCGTGCCCGACCCGGCGCGGCGAAGCATCCGGCGCAACATTTCGACCGACGAGATCAAGAGCCCGGTAAGACCGGTCGGCTATCAGCCGCCGCAGCGGCAGTACCGCGAGGTTTCGGCCGGGCATCTCGTGCAGGTGTGAGCCGCCGGGATACCTGCATCCTTGCAGGCCGGCTTTCAATTCGGCCGGCAGGGCCTTTCGGACGGTGTTCATCAAACATCGGTCATTGTCTGTCTTTATGACCGTGAACAGACAGACGAGAGAGTGCCGGGGAGATTGCATGGAGTCCATCGACGGAGAGCGCGAGAACGGTCCGAGAGAGGGACGTGCGCGCAGACATGGCGGCCGGCTTTCCGAAATCCTGACCAGCATCGCCGGTGATGAAAGCCTCGATCGCGTCTCCGTCGCCGACATCTTCCGGGCCATGGGCGATCGAGCCTTCGGGGCGCTGATCCTGATCTTCGCGCTTCCCAACATCGTCCCGACGCCGCCCGGCACCTCGGCACTCACAGGGGCGCCGCTCGTATTCCTGTCGGCGCAGCTGATGCTCGGCCAGTCGCCCTGGCTGCCGAAGGTCATCGCCAACCGGTCGATGACGCGCACCGACTTCGCCTCGATTGTCAGCCGCATCTCGCCGTGGCTGGCGCGGGGCGAGCGGATGCTCAGGCCACGGCTTTCGTTTCTGGTCTATCCGCCGGCCGAGTACCTGACGGGCCTGCTCTGTCTCATCCTGTCGATCATCCTCATCCTGCCCATTCCGCTCGGCAACATCCTGCCGGCGATCGCGATCTGCCTGTTCTCCTTCGGCATCCTGGAGCGCGACGGGTTCTGCGTGCTGCTCGGCACAGTCATGTTCGCCCTGTCGGTGACGGTGGTGGCGGGTGTCCTCGTCGCGCTCATCAAGGGCTTCATTCTCCTTTTGACCGCGACGATCTTCTGACGCGGGAAAGCTGTTTGCGGCCGGCGAAGCACTTTGCAAAGTCTTCCGCGCCGTCCTATCGTCCGCCATCCCATCTCACGCGCAGGACATGCCATGCTGATTTCGCTATACCAGATGCAGCCCGTTTCGGGCGATGCGGCCGCCAATCTCGCCAAGATCGCCCAGGCGGCGGAAGCGGCATCCGACATGGGGGCCGAACTGCTGGTCGCACCGGAGCTCGCGCTCAGCGGCTATGGGCTGACCCCGGAAGGGTTCGCCGAGATCGCCGAAGGGCGTGACGGCGAAGTCATCGCTGCGCTCTGCGACATCGCCGCCGAATTCGATCTCGCGGTCTGTGCCGGGTTCCCGGAGCGGGACGGCGCGACCGTCTACAATTCTTCCGTCCTGGTCCGGCCGGACGGAAGCTGCGAATTCTACCGCAAGGGGCATCTCTACGGCGACGGCGAACGCGCGTCGTTCACGCCCGGTGCCGAGGTGCCGCATGTCTTCGATCTCTTCGGCATCCGTACCGGCATGCTGATCTGCTACGACGTCGAGTTTCCTGAATATGTGCGCACGCTGGCGCTCGCCGGTGCGGAACTGGTGCTGGTGCCGACGGCGCTTCCGCGTGGCGAGATCAGCCGGCGGGTCGCCGACATGGTGGTGCCGACGCGCGCCTTCGAGAATGGCGTCTTCCTGGTCTATGCGGACCTGTGCGGCGAGGAAGGAGACTTTGCCTATAGCGGACGATCGGTGATCGTCGGTCCGGACGGCGACGAGCTCGCCCGGGCAGGTACCCGCGAGACGCTGCTGGTCGCCGAGCTCGACCGGTCGGCCTATGACGACTGCCGTCGTCAGAACCCGTATCTCGTCGACCGGCGCCCTAGCCTCTACCGCATCGGCTAGGCTCGCCCGGCGGACAAGGTCGCGATCTTGTCCGCTCCTCGTCGGCACCCTACATGCGATCCGGCCACCTGAAACGGCCATTCAAGGAGACCCGGATGATCCTCGACGCGGCAGGCCTTGCCCTGCGCAATCTCTTCGCACCCGAGACACGCTCCGTGTTCTGGAAGGTGATCGGACTGACGCTTCTGGTGCTGGCCGGCCTGTGGCTCGGGCTGCGCGAGGCCTTCATGACCTATGCCATGCCATGGGTTGAAGGCCTGCTCCCCGGAACGCCGGCCTGGGCCGGCTGGCTGACCTTGGTCTTCGGGCTGTTTGCCAGCATCGGCCTTGCGCTGGCGCTTGCCCTTCTGTTGTCCTCCGTGACGGCGATTATCGCTGGCCTCTTCCTCGACGACGTCGCCGAGGTTATCGAGAAGCGCGACTATCCGACGGACCAGCCGGGAATTGCCATGCCGATCGGCGAGGCGATCATTGCCTCGCTCAAGTTCTTCGGCATCGTGATCGCCGGCAATATCGTGGCGCTGATGCTGCTTCTGGTGCCGGGCGTCAACATCGTCGCCTTTTTCCTGGTCAACGGTTATCTGCTCGGGCGTGAATTCTTCGAGTTTGCCGCGATGCGCTTCCGTTCACCGCAGGACGCGCGGCTATTCCGCTCGCGCCATTCCGGCACGGTGTTCGTCGGCGGTCTTGTGATCGCCGGTTTCCTGGCGATCCCGATCCTCAACCTGCTGACGCCGCTCTTTGCCGCCAGCATGATGGTCCACCTGCACAAGAAGCTCACGCAGCGCGACCCGCTGGCTGTTTAAGCGGTCTCTCCGAAGACCTGCGGCGGAAGCTCGACCAGCGGGGCGGGGATGTCGCAGGTCTTTTCCAGCGACTTGCAGATGTCGGCGATGACGCAGCGCTCGCATTCCGGCTTGCGCGCCTTGCAACAGTAACGCCCGTGCAGGATCAGCCAGTGATGGGCGTGGTAAAGCCAGTGCTTCGGGATGATCCGCAACAGATTGTCCTCGACCTCGTCCGGGGTCTTGCCCGGGGCGAGGCGGAGCCGGTTGGCGATGCGGAAGATATGGGTGTCGACCGCGATCGTCGGGATGCCGAACGCCATGGACATGACCACGTTGGCGGTCTTGCGGCCGACGCCGGGCAGGGTCACCAGTTCCTCGCGCGTCTTCGGCACCTCTCCGCCGTACACGTCGACGAGGCGCTGGGAAAGCGCGATCACGTTCTTCGCCTTGTTGCGGTAGAGGCCGATCGTCTTGATGTAGTCGCGGACTTTTTCCTCGCCGAGCGCCAGCATCTTCTCCGGCGTGTCGGCGACCTTGAACAAGGCGCGAGTGGCCTTGTTGACGCCGGCATCGGTCGCCTGGGCCGAGAGCGCCACGGCGACGACAAGGGTAAAGGGATTGACGTGTTCAAGCTCGCCCTTCGGCTCGGGCCGTTGGATCGAGAAGCGGCGAAAAATCTCCTCTAGCTCGGTCTTCGAGTAGAGCGAGCGGGTCGCGGCCTTGCGAACTGCCTTCCCGGGATTTGACTTTTTCAAGGTTTGGGTGCTGGATTTCTTGATCGGGTCGGTCATGGACAATCTATAGTCGGGCACAATGACGGAAGGCAATGTGGACACTATCGCAGAACAGCCGATATTTGCGGCGGAGCTCGTGCCCTATCGCTCGCTCGGGCGGAAGGGCTTTCGCATCCTGCTGATGATCACCGGTGCCGTCTGCGCCGTACATGCCGCCTTCTTCATGGCGACCGGTGCCTGGCCGATCGGCCTGTTCTTCGGCCTCGATTTCCTCCTGCTCTACGGTGCCTTCTGGCTGAACTACCGGGCGGCACGCGCCCGCGAGGAGGTCATCGTCTCCCGCACCAATCTTTCGATCCGCAAGTTCACGCCCTCGGGGCGGATGACCGAACATCGCTTCAACCCGTTCTGGGCGCGCTTCTTCGTCAAACGCCACGACGAGATCGGCATCGTCTCCATGCAGGTGGCAGGGCAGGGGAAGCGCACCGATGTCGGGTCCTTCCTCAATCCCGACGATCGTGAGAGTTTCGCGCGGGCCTTCAAGGGGGCGCTGGCGACGGTGAAGCGGCGGATCTGACTTGGGTGTCCTTTGAGAGGTCGGTGATCAGCCCCTCATCTGCCTGCCGGCACCTTCTTCCCATGGTCATGGGGAGAAGACCCAAGCGGAACTGCCATCGCCGTCCTCTCTCCCCGTTTGTTGGGAGAGGGTCAGGGTGAGGGGCAATCTTTTGACTTGAGGTCATCGAACGTCTCCTGGCCCGGCAAGAAACGGGTGGCGCGCTGGCCGCTCGCGTGGTGAAGTCGGGTCACAGATGAGGACCAAAGCCATGACCCTTGCGCAACAGATCGACCTTTCCGCCATCAGCGACGTCACGCCTGAAGGCTCCGACTACGAAACGGTCCGCCGGGTGATCGAGATGCTGACGCTCGACTACCAGCGCCAGCCGTCGCTGGAGACGATGGCGGTGCGGCTCGGGCAGTCGCCGAGCCAGCTTCAGAAGACGTTCACCCGCTGGGCGGGGCTGTCGCCGAAGGCCTTCCTGCAGGCGGTGACGCTTGACCACGCCAAGCGGTTGCTCGGCCGGGAGGGCATGCCCCTTCTTGAAACAGCGATCGAGCTCGGGCTTTCCGGCCCCGGGCGGCTGCATGATCTCTTCGTCACCCACGAGGCGATGTCGCCGGGCGAATGGAAGGCGAAGGGGGCGGGGCTCACCATCCGCTACGGCTTCTTTCCGTCGCCCTTCGGTCTGGCGCTGGTGATGGCCACCGATCGCGGGCTGGCGGGCCTTGCCTTCGCCGATCCAGGCGGCGAGGCAGCCTGTTTCGACGACATGGCCGAGCGCTGGCCGGCGGCGAATTTCGTCGCCGACCAGGCTGCGACAGCGCCTTATGCCGAGCGTGTCTTCGATCCGGCAAAATGGTGCGGCGACCAGCCGTTGAAGGTCGTGCTGATCGGCACCGACTTCCAGGTCCGGGTGTGGGAAAGCCTGCTTGAGATCCCCCTCGGCAAGGCGGTCACCTATTCCGACATCGCGGCCAGGATCGGCCAACCGACCGCGAGCCGTGCCGTCGGTGCCGCCGTCGGTCGCAACCCGATCTCTTTCGTGGTGCCTTGCCATCGGGCGCTCGGCAAGAGCGGGGCGTTGACGGGCTATCACTGGGGGCTCACCCGCAAACGCGCCATGCTCGGCTGGGAAGCGGGAAAAGTGGGCGGCTGATAGCGTCGAACCTGTGCATAAATCGATTGAAATCCTGGGGTGCCCGTCCTTGACTTTGCCATCTTCGGCTGGTGATAGTCGCGTGGATTTTTCCGGCTTGCCGGCCAGCACAGGGACAAAGACGATGACCTCCAAACTCGAACAGCTTCGCTCCATGACCACCGTCGTTGCCGACACCGGCGACATCGAGGCCGTTGCGCGCCTGAAGCCGGTCGATTGCACCACCAATCCGTCGATCGTGTTGAAGGCGCTCGGCACCGATGCCTTTGCCGACGCGTTCAAGGAAGCGATCGCCTGGGGCAAGGCCAAGGGCGGGGCGAGCGACGCCGTGGTCGGCGCGGTTGCCGATCGCCTGGCCGTATCCGTCGGCGCAGCGCTTGCCGCGCTCGTTCCGGGGCGGGTGTCGACCGAGGTCGATGCCGACCTCTCCTTCGACACCAAGGCATCGATCGAAAAGGCCCACCAGATCATCGCCGGCTACAAGGAACGCGGCATCGAGCGTGACCGGATCCTGATCAAGCTCGCCTCGACCTGGGAGGGCATCCGCGCGGCGGAAGTGCTGCAGAGCGAAGGCATCGACTGCAACCTGACGCTTCTCTTCTCCAAGGCCCAGGCAATCGCCTGCGCCGAAGCCAATGTCTTCCTGATCTCGCCCTTCGTCGGCCGTATTCTCGACTGGTACAAGAAGTCGACCGGCGAGAACTACACCGCCGAGACCGATCCGGGCGTGCTCTCCGTGCGGTCGATCTACAACTACTACAAGTCGAACGGCATCAAGACGATCGTCATGGGCGCCTCGTTCCGCAATGCCGTTGAAATCGAAGCGCTTGCCGGCTGCGACCGCCTGACCATCAGCCCGCAGCTGCTCGACGAACTCGATGCCGCCACCGGCACCCTGCCGCGCGTTCTTTCTCCGGAAAGCGTCAAGGCCGAGCCGCATGTCTCGCTCGACGAGAAGGCCTTCCGCTGGGCGATGAACGAGGACGCCATGGCGACCGAAAAGCTCGCCGAGGGCATCCGCGGCTTCGCCAAGGATCTCGGCACGCTGCGCGTCCAGATCGCCAAGGCGCTCGCCGCCTGATACCGGCTTGCCGAAGGCGGAGCGGGGTTCGCGCTCCGCCTTTGACTTTAATTGCCCCGAGGATCCATGAGTACGGTTTGTCCGGGCGAATGGATTGCGAACCTGCATACGACGTTCCCCCCATATTGGGCCCGTCAGCCGTGTCCTCTATTTTTTCGGTGGGTGCTCGAAGGGGTCTATGACAATCAACGGATCCGTCGACGGACGAAGGTCCTCCGGCGATGCGAAGCCTGCTTCCTCCAGGAGAAAACGACCGTCGACCCAGCCGCTGATGCGCGGCCGCCCCACGGTGGCGACGCGGCACCAGAAGCCGCCGCGGCTTTCCTTGCAGTTCAATCGCTCAATCGGCGTTCCCTCTTCGAGCATCAGGATGACGCGGAAGGCGGACCCGGCGCCGGAATAGACTGGGAGCGGCTGGCCCGGCGGCAGGCCGCGGACATGCCACACATACCCGTCCATCGGCGCGACACCTCCGACGCCGGGCGCGGGGATGACCTGCGGCTCCTGCGCGAACAGCGCCGGCGGCAGCAGGCAGAGGGCCGTGGCCAGAAAGGCGGGGGCGACCAGGGCGGACAGGGCGCGGTACATGCGGAAACTCCGTTGACTGCGGCTGACGATAGTACAGCGGCGCTTTCGTTGCCGCATTTTCCACGACCAAGGTAAACGCCAGCCTTGCATCGCTGATCGGGTCGCAAACTTTTGTCGAGTGAATTTGCTTGATATCAAAATGATTGTGATGCAAATCAATTTCATGACGAAGACATCACGCAGGGAATTCGGGTTTCGGCTCGTGGGATTGTCACGGCGCTGGCGCCAGCACGTGGACGAGGCGGTGGCTGCCGTCGGGTTGAGCGATGCGACGTGGTCGCCGCTTTTTCATCTCGAGCGGATCGGCGACGGCCTGACGCAGAAAGAGCTTGCGAGGCGGATCGGCCTCGACGGCTCGAGCCTCGTCAGGCTCCTCGATATCCTCGAGGGACAGGGACTTGTCGAGCGTCGCACGGGGGCGGAAGACCGCCGGACGAAGCGTCTCTACTTGACGCCGGCCGGCACCGAGCGCCTCAACGAGATCCTGACACGCCTGATCCCGTGCGAGGATGAGATGCTCCGGGATCTGGACGATGCCGAGATCGCCGTGCTTCTCGGCGCCTTTGAGAAGATCGAAGCGCGCATCCGGGCGATGTCCCGGACCGAGGAACGCTGAGCCTTGTCCATGATCGAGAGAATAGCGGCAATCGGTTTCGACCTGCCGCGGCTGAACTTCGCGCTGCGCACCGCGATTGCGGCGTGTCTTGCCCTCTTTATCGCGTGGTTGATCGGTCTTGAACATCCGCAGTGGTCGGCGATGACGGTGTGGGCGGCGGCGCAGCCCACACGGGGACAGCTTCTGGAAAAGAGTTTCTTCCGTATTTTCGGCACGCTTGTCGGCGTGGTGGCGGGGGTGGTGCTGGTCGCCGTTTCTGGCGGTGATCCGCGACCGCTGGTGATCGGCCTTTCGCTCTGGATCGGGATTTGCGTGACCGCCGGAAACCTGCTTCGCGGCTATGTCTCGTACGGGGCCATGCTTTCGGGCTATTCGGCTTCCATGGTGGCGCTGCTCGATACCGCTCATCCCGACCATGTGCTGGCGCTCGGCGCGGACCGGGCCGCGACAATACTGCTCGGCGTCCTGACGGCGCTGGTGATCGGCTGGGTCCTGACTCCGTCCGCCGCCGAGCAGGAAATGACCGGCCGGATGCGCCGCTTGACGGCCCGTCTGCTGCGCGATCTCGCCGCGTCGCTGAGGGAAGGCAGTGCGACCGCGCTCGACGACGAACAGCGCAGCCTCCTCGCCGAAATGGCGGCCATCGACGAAATGCTCGACCCACACGGCGCCGGGTCACGTCGCTCGCGCCAGGCGGTTCGTGCCATGCGCACGGTGCTCTCCGTGCAGATTTCGTTGTTGCTTGCCGGCCGCCGTGGCGGTCATGGGCAAAGCGAAGCGGTTGCGGGACTGCTGGACGAGGCGGCAGCGGGCTTCGAAAGCGGCAATGGTTCGGACGGACCGCTGGCGCTTATCGACCGGGCGGCCGATTTCGCCGGCCTGCAAGGCGATCTCGGCGAGGCGCTGCAATCGCTCAGCCAGGCGATCCGCGCCTATCGCATCGCGCTCGGGCAGGATGTGGGGACGACGAGTACCGCCATACAGGGCAGCCATCCGGTGGTGCTGCACCGGGACTGGGTCGGCGCGCGGCAGGCGGCGATCCGTGCGATGCTTTGCATGCTCGCGGTCGGCCTGTTCTGGGTCGTCACGGGTTGGACGGCGGCACCCTTCCTGCTGCTCGGCCTGTCGATCATGACGACGATCTTCTCGACCTTCGACAACCCGGCGCAGACGATGCGCTTCGTGCTGCTCGGTCAGGTGTTCGGGGCCGCGGGTGCGTTCGCCTGCCGCTTCCTCGCCTGGCCACTGGCGGCCAACGAGTTGCAGGTGGTGCTGCTCACCATGCCGTTCATTCTCGCCGGCGCGCTTTTCTTCTCCCATCGGCGTACGCTTCCCTCCGCGTTCGACTATGCGATGGTGTCGCTGCTGCTTCTCCATCCGGAGTTCCCATTGCCGGGCGATCTTCCGACCATGCTTTCGAGCATCGTGGCCGTGGTCGCCGCGCCCCTGGTGGCGATCCTCGCCTACAGGGTGATCTTTCCCCTCAATGCGGGTGCGCGCCTCGAAACACTGATCTCCATGATGGTGCACGAACTGCAGGATATGGCGCGTGCCGAGGACGCCTCGCAGCATCGCCTCACATGGCGTGCGCGCCTTTATCACCGGCTTTTCCGACTGATCCGCTTTGCCGAGCGGAGCGGCGGCACGCATCGCGAAGTCACGGACGGCGCGCTTGCCATCTTGTCGATCGGGTACTCGATCCTGTCGCTTCAGGATCTCGTGCGCGATGGTTCGCTGTCCGACAGCGAGGAGCGAGCCACCAGGGCAGCGCTGCAGCGGTTGAAGAAGATCAGTTCGGAACCGCAGAAGGCCGCCGTCGCTCTTGACCGGGTGGCAAGCCGTCTATTGGGCCGCCACGAGCGCGTCGGCGCTTCGGTTGCCAGTGCGGCCGGGGCGCTTCAGGCAAACATCGCCTTTCTCAGGCGGGTCGGCTGAAGCATGGGGATCGACGGCGCGGTGGAGCCGCGCCGTCGTTGTTCCGTCTCAGTGCGCGATCATGACGTGGCGCACGGCGGTGTAGTCCTCCAGCGCGTAGACCGACATATCCTTGCCGTAGCCGGACTGCTTCAGGCCGCCATGGGGCATTTCGTTGCACAGCATGAAGTGGGTGTTGATCCAGGTGCAGCCGTAGCGAAGGCGGGCGGCTGTCTTCATGGCGCGGGAAATGTCCTTGGTCCAGACGGAAGACGCAAGGCCGTAGTCACTGTCGTTGGCCCAGCCGATCGCATCGTCCGTGTCGGAGAAGCGGGTGACCGAGACGACGGGACCGAAGACCTCGCGGCGGACGATCTCGTCGTCCTGGCGGGCGCCGGCGATGACGGTCGGGGCGTAGAAGAAGCCCTTGTCGCCCGAAACCTTGCCGCCGGCCACGACTTCCATGTGCTTGTGTTCCGAGGCACGGGCAACGAAGCTTTCGACGCGGTCGCGCTGGCGCTTCGAGATCAGCGGGCCGATCTCGTTCTCGGTGTCGTCGACCTGGTTGAACTTCAGCGTCGAGACGGCGGAGGCGAGGTCGGCGACGAAGTTATCATAGACCTTGTCTGAGGCATAGATACGGCAGGCGGCGGTGCAGTCCTGGCCGGCATTGTAGTAGCCGAAGGTGCGGATCGCGGAGACAACGGCATCGACGTCGGCGTCGTCATAGATGATGACCGGGGCCTTGCCACCGAGCTCGAGATGGGTGCGCTTCACCGTCTTGGACGCGGCGGCAAGGACCTTCTTGCCGGTGGCGATGTCGCCGGTGATCGACACCATGCCGATCTTCGGGTGGTTGATCAGCGCGTTGCCGACGCTCTCTCCTCGGCCGAGCACGACGTTGACCACGCCTTCCGGCAGGATGTCGGCAAGCAGCTTGGCGAGCTTCAGGGCGGTGAGCGGGGTCTGTTCCGAGGGCTTGAAGACGACCGTGTTGCCGCCGGCGATCGCGGGGGCCAGTTTCCAGGCCATCATCATCAGCGGGTAGTTCCACGGCGCGATCGAACCGATGATGCCGACCGGATCGCGGCGGATCATAGAGGTGAAGCCGGGGAGGTACTCGCCGGCTACGGGTGCGTGCAGCGAGCGGACGGCGCCGGCGAAGAAGCGCCAGCAGTCGACGATGGCCGGGATTTCGTCGTTCTTCACCGCGTTGATCGGCTTGCCGCAGTTCAGGCTCTCAAGCGCCGCGAAGCCGTCGGCATCCTTCTCGATCGCGTCGGCGATGGCGAGCAGGTAGGCAGAGCGCTGACCCGGCGTCGTCGCGGACCAGCTGTCGAACGCCTTTTCGGCGGCGTCGACGGCTGCATCAACCTGGGCGAGGGAGGCTTCAGGCAGGTCGAGGATGGCTTCCCCGGTCTTCGGATTGAGGATCTTCTCTTCCGTCTCCGTGCCGGCCTCGAACGTCGAGCCGATCAGCATTTGCGTGTCCATATCGTTCTCCCTCAGTTTTGTCTTTCAGGTGCGGACCGCCTGCGGATCATCGCCGCGGTCCGGACGGGGTTCATTTTCCGCTGCCCGCGACGGTGTCGGTATCGCGGGTCAGGTAATAGGCGCCGAGGATCGGCAGGAAGGTGACCATCACCACCAGCATGGCGACGACGTTGGTGACCGGGCGCTGGCGCGGGCGGATCAGCTCCTCGAGCATCCAGATCGGCAGGGTTGCCTGCTGGCCGCCGGTGAAGGTGGTGACGATGACCTCGTCGAAGGACAGCGCAAACGCGAGCATGCCGCCGGCGAGCAGTGCCGTCGCGATGTTCGGCAGCACCACGTAGCGGAAGGTCTGGAAGCCGTCGGCGCCGAGGTCCATCGAGGCCTCGATCAGCGAGCCGGAGGTGCGGCGGAAGCGGGCGACCGCGTTGTTGTAGACGACGACCACGCAGAAGGTGCCGTGGCCGAGGATGATCGTCCACATGGAATAGGGGATCTCGGCGAGCGAGAAGGCGGAGCGCAGCGCGATACCGGTGATGATGCCCGGAAGGGCGATCGGCAGGATGACGAGCAGCGAGATCGCCTCCCGGCCGAAGAACTTGGTACGTGCAACCGCGGCGGCGGCGAGCGTGCCGAGGACGAGCGCGACCACGGTGGCGATCGCGGCGACCTTGGTCGACAGCACCAGTGCTTCCCACACGTCGGGACGGTTCCAGGCGACGGCGAACCACTTGGTGGTGAAGCCCGGCGGCGGCCACTGGAAGCTCTTCTCCTCTGTCGTGAAGGCGTAGACGAAGATCAGCAGGATCGGCAGGTGGAGGAAAAGGAGCCCGCCTGCGGCTGCGATCTTGAGCGGCCAGGTGGCGCCGGTGGAGCGGTCAGAGCGCATCGAAGGCCCCCATGCGTTTGGCGATCCAGAGATAGATGCCCATGATGACGATCGGGACGATCGAGAAAGCGGCGGCGAGCGGCACGTTGCCGGCGGTTCCCTGCTGGGCATAGACGGCCTGGCCGATGAAGAGGCGCGAGGAGCCGACGATCTGCGGAATGATGTAGTCGCCGAGCGTCAGCGAGAAGGTGAAGATCGAGCCGGCGATGATGCCCGGCAGCGCCAGCGGCAGCAGCACATTGCGGAACGTCTGGCCCGGGCGCGCGCCGAGATCGGCGGAGGCTTCGATGAGGTTTCCGGGCACGCGCTCGAGGGCCGCCTGGGTTGGCAGGATCATGTAGGGCAGCCAGACATAGACGAAGACCAGGAAGGTGCCGATATAGCTGATCGACAGCGAGTTTCCGCCGATCACCGGGGTCGCCAGGACGGTGTCAAGCAGCCAGGTGAGGTGCAGCTTTTCGAAGACCCAGGTCAGGATGCCTTCTTTGGCGAGGATCAGCTTCCAGGCATAGACCTTGACGAGATAGCTCGACCACAGCGGCAGCATGACGCCCAGATAGAAGAAGGCCTTCCATTTGCCGGTCGCGTAGCGCGCCGCGTAGTAGGCGATCGGGAAGGCGAGCACGGCCGAGGCGAGCGTCACTGCGATCGACATCAGAAGGGTGCGCAGGATGATGTCGAAATTCGCCGGGTTGAGCAGCTGTCCATAGGTGGCGAGCGTGAACTCGTAATTGACCATCCCGGAGAATTCGTCGATCGAGAAGAAGCTCTGCAGCAGCAGCGCGATCAGCGAGCCGATGTAGATGATACCGAGCCAGAGCAGTGGCGGGATCAGCATCAGGACGAGCAGCAGGCTCGGGCGCCGCCAGAACAGGTCCGACAATCGGCTGAGAAGGCCGCTGCGGGCCGGAAGGATCGACGTGGAGACGACGGTGCTCATGCGGCGTCGTCCATGTAGTGAAGGTCGCCCGGCTGCCAGAGCAGGTGGACGGTGTCGCCGACGGCCGGGACGGGCTGGCCGGCCGGGACCATGACGGAGAGACCGATATTGTCGGCCGAGACATGAAGGCGGGTCGCCGCGCCGAGGAAGCTTTTCGAGCGGACGATTGCGGGAATGCCTCCTTCGGAGACGAGGCGGATCGCTTCGGGGCGCAGGCTCGCCCACTTCGCCTCGCCACCGAGTTTCTTCATGTCTGCCGGGGCGACGACGTTGGAGGAGCCGACGAAATCGGCGACGAAGCGGGTCTTCGGCCGGTTGTAGATTTCTTCCGGCGTGCCGGCCTGGACGATCTTGCCGTCGTTGAAGACGGCGACGCGGTCGGCCATCGACAGGGCCTCCCCCTGGTCGTGGGTGACGAAGATGAAGGTGATCCCGAGCGACCGCTGCAGGGTCTTCAGTTCTTCCTGCATCTGCTCGCGCAGCTTGAGGTCGAGCGCGCCGAGCGGTTCGTCGAGCAGCAGCACCTTCGGCTTGTTGACGAGGGCGCGGGCGAGCGCCACGCGCTGGCGCTGGCCGCCGGAGAGCTGGCCGGGCTTGCGGGCGCCGTAGCCGGGCAGCTTGACGAGTTCGAGGGCCTGTTCGGCAAGCTGCAGCCGCTCGCTCTTGTCGACACCCTTGACCATCAGGCCATAGGCGACATTGTCGAGGATGTTCAGGTGCGGGAAGAGCGCATAGTCCTGGAACACCGTGTTGACGTTGCGGCGGTAGGGCGGGACTCCCTCGGCGGTCTCGCCGAAGATCTCGAGATGACCGGAGGTCGGCTGTTCGAAGCCGGCGATCAGCCGGAGGCAGGTCGTCTTGCCGGAGCCGGACGGCCCGAGCATGGCGAAAAACTCGCCCGGGGCGATCTTGAGGTCGACGGCGTCGACGGCTTTGACGGCGCCGAAATGGCGCGACACCTTCGAGAATTCAACGGCTGCGGTCATGGGTACTCCGGATGGCTGGAATGGCCCCTCGTCCGCCTGCCGGCGCCTTCTCCCCGCATGCGGGCAGAAGGCCGAACCTTTCCGGCCTTACGGATCAAAAATTGTCGCGCGTTATTGCGACGGCTAGGGGCATGTCCCCTCTCCCCGCTGGCGGGGAGAGGGCTAGGGTGAGGGGCAGAGCCCTCTCACATGGTTTTATCAGCGGCCGCCGATGACGCCGATGTAGTCGGAAACCCAGCGGTGGTAAGGTACGCACTCGCCCTGGCTTTCGCACTTCGAGGTCGGGGTCTTCCAGAATTTGATCTTGTCGAAGTTCTCAAGACCGTTGGTCGTGCAGCCCTCGTCGGTGAAGAGCTCGTTGCCCTTGCAGGCGGCCGGTACCGACGGAACGGTGCCGAACCATGCGGAGACGTCACCCTGAACCTTCGGCGAGAGCGAATGCTCCATCCACATGTAGGCGCAGTTCGGGTGCTCGCTGTCGACGTGCAGCATGGTGGTGTCGGCCCAGCCGGTTACGCCTTCTTCCGGGAAGGTCGAGGCGATCTTGGCGCCTTCCGACTTCATCAGGTTGACCTGGAACGGCCAGGAACCGGAAGCGACGACGCCTTCGTTCTTGAAGTCGTCGATCTGGATCATGGCGTCGTGCCAGTAGCGGCCGACCAGCTGACGCTGGCCGCGCAGCAGGTCGAGGGCGGCCTTGTACTGGTCTTCGTTCAGCTCGTAAGGATCCTTGATGCCGAGCTCGGGCTTGTGCTTCATCAGGTAGAGGGCGGCGTCGGCGATGTAGATCGGGCCGTCATAGGCCTGGACGCGGCCCTTGTTGGACTTGCCGTCCGGCAGGGTCATTTCCTCGAAGACGACCTTCCAGCTGGTCGGCGCCTGGTCCTTGAAGGCTTCGGTGTTGTACATCAGCACGTTCGGGCCCCAGACATAGGGCGTGCCGTAATGGACCCCGTCCTTGGTGTGCCACGGTGCGTTCTGCAGGCGCTCGTCGATGGTCTTCCACGAGGGGATCAGGTCGGTGTTGATCGGCTGGACGCGCTTACCGGCGACGAGGCGCAGCGAGGCGTCGCCCGAGGCGGTGACGAGGTCGAAGCCGCCTTCGTTCATCAGGGCGACCATTTCGTCGGAGGTCGCGGCGGTCTTGACGGTCACCTTGCAGCCGGTATCGGCTTCGAACTTGGTGACCCAGTCGTAGTTCTTGTCGGTTTCGCCGCGCTCGATGTAGCCGGCCCAGGCGACGATGGAGAGGGCGCCTTCACCCTTGCCGAGTTCTTTCAGGGGCTCCTGGGCGACGGCGGTCGTCGCGAAGCTGACGATGGCGGTGATCGCGGTGCAGGACTGCAAAAATTTCTTCATGGCAATTTCTCCCGTTTGGGGGCCGCCTTATCGCGGCGTTTGTTCCCGACAGGAAAGGTGACGCGAAATGGCCGCATTCGCAAATTCATTTGTCAGAAAGTCGTTATCGGTTTTTCCGAAAGCAGCGGAATTTGCCCCTCATCCGCCTGCCGGCACCTTGGCCGGCCCTTCGCTCAAGCTAAGGGCGTTCGTCATTCGAAACGATTCACCGGATCGTTTCGTCGGCTGCGCCGACCATTCCTCACCGCCGTTCTGACGGGGAGACGGTCCGGGGTGAGGGGCAAACTCCAATCATTCCTGAATTACCGTCCCCGCCCGCTTCTCAGCGCTTCCGCAATGCCGACGAAGTCCCGGGCCGATTGCGGCAGGCTCGAACCCTTGCGCCAGACCATGCCAACCTGGACGACGGGAAGGGCGCCGGAGACGTCGCGGCTTTCGATGCGGTCGCCTTCCAGCGACCACGGGCGGTAGACCAGATCCGGGAGAAGGGCGACCCCGGCGCCGGTTGCCACGAGACTGCGGACCGCTTCCACCGAACGGGTTCGAAAGGCGACATGGGGGCGGGCGCCGAGCGCTGAGAGCAGCTTGCCGGTGTTCTCCTCGATTTCGTCGACCGTCAGCATGATCAGCGGTTCGCGGGCGATGTCGGCGACCGAGATGATGTCGGCGGAGACCAGCGGGTGACCCATGGGTAGCCACAGGCGATAGGGAGAGGTTTCGAGGATCTCTGCCTGCAGCGCGAGGCGGTCGCGGAGGTTGGAAATGACCATGACGGCGACGTCGAGCTCGCCGCCGATCAAGAGGTGTTCAAGATACGAGCCGTTGTCCTCGATGGCCGAGACCTCGACGCCCGGGCAGGCGCGCCGGTAACGCGCGAGCAGGTCGGACAGGACGTAGCCGGCGACCAGCGAGGTGACGCCGATATTGAGGGTGCCGCCAGCTTTCACCTGGGTTTCGGAGAAGGAGTTTCGGGCGTCGGAGACGGTCGCCAGGATCTTCGTCGCATGGCGGAGGAACTGGTGGCCGTTGTGGGTGATCGACAGGCCGCGTGGGTGGCGGTCGAAAAGTTCGACGCCGAGATCGCCCTCCAGTTCCTTGATCGCTTCGGTCACCGAGGACTGCGAGATCGACAGGTTCTGTGCGGCGCGCGTGACCGATCCCTGTTCGGCGACGGCAACGAAATACTGCAATTGGCGAAGCGTGAAGGCCATGGCCGGTTAGAGCACGGCCGGGGGCGGAAGGGCAAGCGGCGGACGCACTGCCGGATGGGTCGGTGCGGAGGTTTCAATCCTCCCGCCCGCCGCACGGCAGATGTGCAAAGTTCCGACTTTGCAAATGACAAGAGACGTATACGATCGATTCGTGTCTTTGTGCCCGGAGCAGGGCACTTCTCCGCTCTCTTCCACGGTCTGCCGGTTTCATGAAATCCACGCCGCTCGGCTATGCCTTCGCCATCCTCGCCTTCATCATTTTCTCGGTGCAGGACGCGGTTTCGAAACATCTCGGCATGGCCTATCCGCCGGTGCTGGTGGCGATGTTCCGCTACTGGGCCTTTGCCGCCTTCGCGATCCTCCTGGCCATGCGGGCGCGTGGCGGGCTGAAGGCGGCGGCTGCAACGCGGCGTCCGCTGTTGCAGATCGCGCGTGGCATGCTGCTCGCCATCCAGATCCCGATCGCCATTTCCGCCTTCGCCCTGGTCGGCCTTGCGCAGTCCCAGGCGATCTTCGCCTCCGGTCCGCTGATCGTCGCGCTGCTCTCGGTGCCCATCCTCGGCGAGAAGGTCGGTTGGCGCCGGTGGACGGCGATCGGTGTCGGGCTCTGCGGCGTGCTGCTGATCCTGTCACCGAGCGGCGGTGATTTCAGCCCCTTGATCGTTCTGCCGATCGCGACGGCGGTGATCGGTGCGATTTACGGCCTGCTGACCCGGCTGGTGAGCCGGGTCGATGGCCCTATGACCAGCTTCTTCTACATCGGCACCGTCGGAGCCGTCGCGCTCTCGATCGCCGGACCCTTCTTCTGGACACCGCTTTCGCCTTCCGACTGGAAGTGGATGATCCTGCTTTGCTGCACCGGGATCGCTGGCCATTTCCTGTTGATCAAGGCTTATGACAATCTCCACGCCGTCGCGGTCCAGCCGATCACCTACCTGCAGCTCGTTCTCGCTTCCGGCATCGCGGTGATCGTCTTCGGGGAAACGCTGAAGGCCAATATGGTGATCGGCGCGGTCATCGTCGTCGGGGCGGGGCTTTTCACTGTATGGCGCGAAAATGTGCTGGCACGGCGGAATGCGGCAATTGCTGCCTCCGACAAATGAAACTTGCGCATCGCCTAAAGCCGCTAAGACCAATTTAGGTCATAGTTTCATTTTCTTTCACGGCTTCGTTGACCCGGTGCGAGGCGTTGTCCAGAAAGGGGTGGTAAGATTCTGTTTATATATTCGAAGTTGTTGATTTAGGCGGATATTTTGTTCCCCTGCGGATTGACGCTTCGGGGAGGTTTGCCTGTGAAATCCGCCCGTCATGCCCGCCTGCGCCGGCTATCTTCGACCAGTGTTCTGGCCTTGTGTGTGGCCGCCGGGCTCTCGGGAGCTGCGGGAGCGGACCAAGTGAAGTGGACGGGTGCCGTCAACAACGACTGGTTCAACGATGGCAACTGGGAATGGTACAATCATACCCCTGGGGCAGGTGACGAGGGCCGAATCGACAACTCGGGTGTCATCCTCGACAACGCGACCGGATATGTGGGCAATCTCCTGATCGGCTTGGGTTCGACCGGGGACCTTACCGTCAACGACGATCTCAATTCGACCTCGGCGACGTTCGGCTGGAGTGCCGGCTCGAGCGGGGCGCTGACCATCAACGGCGCGGGCAATGCCTGGATCAACTCCGGTGACATCTACGTCGGTAATGCCGGTGAGGGTTTGATCAGCATTCTCGGCGGCGCGTCGGTCAGCACGGGTGCGCTCTACATCGGCAGCGGACCTACCTCGACCGGTACGGTCACGCTGGAGAACGGCTCTCAGCTATCCTCGTCCGGCTATCTCTATGTCGGTTTCGGCGGGGATGGCGTATCCGGGGCAACCGGCTATCTCAATGTTCTCTCCGGGTCGGATGTCACAAGCGCCAACAGCGTGATCTCCAACGGCACCAACACCCACGGCAGCGCCGTGGTAGACGGAGCCGGATCGACCTGGGACACGGCCAATCATCTTCTCGTCGGCGGCGGCAGCCTCGGCACACTCGAGATCACCAATGGCGGTTATGTCGAAGCCGGCAGTGCAGCGGTGGCCAACTCTGCGGCTGCTTCGGGCAGCTTTGTCACGGTGAGTGGAAGTGCCAGCGGAACCGCGAGCCGATGGAATGTCCTTGGCGATCTCCTTCTTGGCGCGGTCGGGGAAGGCACGCTGGAGATCCTCGACGGCGGCGATGTCGATGTCGACGCTGCCTATCTCGGCAGCACAGGCACGGGGCGCGGGACGATCAATGTCGACGACGCGACGCTCGACATCGTCGATCGCATTGGTGTCGGTTACGATGGTGAGGGAGAGTTGACCATCCGCAACGGCGGCACGGTCGATTCGGACGGAGCCATCCTTGGCTGGAATGCGTCGGCGAGCGGGACGGCCACGGTCACCGGTTCCGGCAGTCGCTGGGACAACACCGACACGCTCTATGTCGGCAATCTCGGCGATGGTTTCCTCACCATTGCCGACGGCGGCGTCGTCACGAGCACACTCGGCTATGTGGGTACCGAGAACGGTTCCGACAGCGAAGCGACGGTGACCGGAGCGGGATCGTCGTGGGAGATGAGCAACGCATTTTTTGTCGGTCATAACACCGGGGCCGAAGGCACGGTGACGATTTCCGCCGGCGGTAAGATCAGCGCGCTGCAGGGGATCTTGGGGGACCTCAGCGGTTCCATCGGCACCATGACTGTCACCGGTACAGGGTCCACGTGGTCGGCGATCGTCGATCCGATGGTCCTCTACTCCGGCGACCTTAATGTCGGACGCTTCGGTACTGGCAATCTTTCGGTCCTGGCGGGGGGATCCGTGGTCGGCAATCGCCTCCACATTGCAAACGAAGCCGGATCTGACGGCACGGTGCTCGTATCGGGTACCGGCTCCAATCTGACGATCGATGATCGCCTGTCGATCGGCATCGAGGGTGACGGCAGCCTGACCGTATCCAATGGTGCGACGGTATCGGCAGGGCGTATCGTGATCGCCGACGAAGCCTCGTCGAGTGGTGTCCTGAACGTCGGCGCCGCCGCAGGCAGCACCGCGGCGACGGCCGGCACCGTCACAGCGTCGACCGTGACTTTCGGCGATGGCACTGGCGAGATCGTGTTCAATCATACGGCCAGCGATTACATCTTCGGCTCCACGGTGATAGGGGACGGGACGCTTTCCTTCCTGTCCGGAACGACCAAGCTGACTGGTGATTACACCGGTTTCACGGGCGCGTTGTCGATCGCTGGCGGTTATGTCTCGGTCAACACGTCGACCCTTTCCGTCGTCGCCGACGTCCTGAGTGGCGCGACGCTGGGCGGCAACGGCACGCTCGGCAATGTCGCCGTCGCGAGCGGCGGCACGGTTGCGCCGGGCAATTCCATCGGCACGATCAATGTGGCGAACATCACCTTCGCTGCCGGGTCGATCTATTCGGTGGAAGTCAACGATGCGGGCGCGAGCGATCTGATCAATGCATCCGGCATCGCCACGATTGACAGTGGTGCGAGCGTCAACGTCGGGCCGGTCAACGGCACCGACGACGGGACCTCCTATACGTCCGGTACCGTGTACACGATCCTGACGGCCGCCGGCGGGGTCACCGGCACCTTCGGAACCCTGACTGACAGTTTCGCCTTCCTTGATGCGACCTTGAGCTACGGTGCAAATGACGTCTATCTGACGCTTCTGCGTAACGGTGTGAGCTTTACGAGCTTTGCCGAGACGGACAACCAGTTGGCCGTCGCTGGTGCGCTGGAGACACTTTCGACCTCCGACGCGCTCTACAATGCGGTGTCCGGACTTGGCGCTGCCGCTGTGCCCGGCGCTTTCGACGACCTTGCCGGCGATGTTCATGCCTCGGCCAAAGCGATGCTGGTCGACGACAGCCATTTCGTCCGCGATGCCTTCAATGCGCGACTGCTCGACGGGGATCATCAGGGTTACGGTTTCTGGACCTCCGCTTATGGTGCGTGGGCACGATCGGAAAGCGACGGCAATGCCGGGTCGCTGGCCTACGGGACGGGTGGTTTTTCCGGTGGCGTGGACGGGATCTTCGCCGACGACTGGCGCATCGGTCTTGCCGCAAGCTACAGCCGTACCGCCTTCGATGTCGATTCCCGTTCGTCCTCCGGGACGTCGGACAACAACACGCTGGGTGCCTATGGTGGCCGTTCTTTCGGTCCGGTCGATCTTCGTTTCGGCGCAGCCTATACCTGGCATCGGCTGAATACAGAGCGGACCGTCGATTTTGGCAGCCTCGCCGACAGCAACGAAGCGGGCTATGACGCTGCGACCGCACAGTTGTTTGGAGAGGCAAGCTACGACGTCGAAACCGGCTTCGGGCGGATCTCGCCGTTTGCCGGATTGGCCTATGTCCATCTGCAGAGCGACGGTTATTCCGAGAGCGGCGGCGTATCCGCGCTTTCCGGAGGGGCGGGTAGCTATGCGACGACTTACGGCACGTTCGGCCTGCGCGGCGAAAGGGCCGTGGAGATCGGCGGAACCGCGGCCCTGTTCCAGGGCATGCTCGGCTGGCGTCATGATTTCGGCGACGGGACGGCGAGCGTTCGGCATGCCTTTGCCGGAAGCGACAGTTTCACGGTAGAGGGCGTTCCGATCGCTTCCGACGTCGCGGTGATGGAGGCGGGTCTTTCCTTCTCCATCCGGGAAAATGCGACTGTCGGCCTTTCCTATGCCGGCCAGGCAGGCGCCGGCGACTGGCAGCAGCAGCTCAAGGGACGGCTGGATATCCGCTTCTGAACCTGCGGCCCCGCCGGCGATGTAACCGGCGGGGGCACGTGTCCTAACTGCGGGTGGCGATGTCGCGCAGTTCGTCGAGGCCGACCGGGGCAACGGCGCGGAAGTCCAGGCCGTAGACCCGGCTGGCGAAATCACGTTTCACGCGTTCGATCTGGATCGCCTCGCCCTTGATGCGGGCGGCGAGAAGCGGATCGGTGGTGCCGGTGATCGCCATCGACTTGTTGATCACCCAGCCGTAGGGCTCGATGCCGGCCCGGCGCAGATCGTCCTGAAGGGCGCCGGCTTCGGAAACCGGTGTGGTCTCCGGCAGAGTGACGAGCACGACGCGCGTATAGGCCGGATCCTGGAGGCGCATCAGTGGCGTGACCATCCGGCCCGGCGCGCTTTCATCGAGGTGGCGGGTCATCTGGCGGTGGTAGGCGCCGGTCGCATCGAGTAGCAGCAGCGTGTGGCCGGTCGGGGCGGTGTCGATGACGACGAAGCTGCTTCGCGCCTCGCCGACGACGCGAGAAAAGGCGTGGAAGACGGCGACCTCCTCGGTGCAGGGCGAGGCGAGGTCCTCGCGCAGCAAAGCCTTACCGTCCTCGTCGAGATCACGGCCCTTGGTCGTCATGATCTTTTCGATATAGCGGGCAGTCTCGGCTTCGGGATCGATGCGGTCGACGGTCAGGCCCGGCATGGCTTCTGACCCGACAACGAAGGACAGGTGGGCCGCGGGATCGGTCGTGGTCAGGTGGACAGAGTGGCCACGGGCGGCGAGCCCTACCGCCACGGCGGCTGCGATGGTCGTCTTGCCGACGCCGCCCTTGCCCATCACCATGACAAGGCCCTTGCCGCCGGCCTCGACATCATCGATGAGCGCCGAAAGATGCGGCAGGTCCGGGATAGCAGAATGCACGCCCACGGCCGTCTGCGCGACGGTGCGAGATGGCGCAAGAAGCGCGCGCAGGGCCGCGAGACCAACCATGTCGAAGGGCTGTAGCGCCACCTCGTCGCGCGGGAGGCCGGCAAGCCCGGCCGGGAGTGCCGTGAGCGCCTGCGTCTGTTCGGCGGCAAAGGCGGTTGCGACCCGATCCGACGTGTCGGACGGCGTGAAGCGGCCGTTGACCACCAGCATCTGGTTGGAGAGGCCGAGTTCGTGCAGTTCGCCGGCGGTGCGGGCGGCTTCGCGGATTGCGCCACGTTCGGCGCGGGTCACCAGCACGATGGTTGTGCGGGCTGGGTCGCCCAGGCATTCCAACGCCTCGCGGAAACGCTGCTCCTGCATCTTCAGGCCGGAATGCGGCCCGAGGCACGAGGCGCCGCGTTCGTTGGCCTCCAGGAAGCCGGTCCAGGCTTTCGGCAGGCTGAGCAGGCGCAAGGTGTGGCCGGTCGGTGCGGTGTCGAAGATGATATGGTCGAATTGCGGATTCTCGTCCGCAAGTAGTCCGACGAACTCGTCGAAGGCGGCGATTTCCGTCGTGCAGGCGCCGGACAACTGTTCGCGGACCGTCGCCTTCTCCTTGTCCGTGGCCGACGGATCCATCTGGTCGAGCACGCGCCGACGATAGTCTTCCGCCGCGGTCTCCGGATCGATGTTCATGGCAAAAAGACCGGGGACACCGGGGATCGGTTTCGGATCACTGCCGAGCGGCACGCCGAGCATTTCGTCGAGATTTGAGGCCGGGTCGGTGCTGACCAGAAGAACCGACAGTCCCTTGTCGGCGAGCGCGATCGCGGTCGCGCAACTGATCGAGGTCTTGCCGACACCGCCCTTGCCGGTGAAAAACAGGTGGCGGTTCGGCTTCGCCAGAAGTTTCAGTGCGGTCACGTCTTGCTCCTCATCGTCAATTCCTGAACGCGACCCTACAGGAAGCGCCACGATTGTGAATTGACTTAAGGCAAGTCCTTCTCAGCTTCCGGTGGTCTGTGCCGACGTGCTGCGGGACTTGAGGACCGTGCGCAGGAATGCGAGGACGAACATGCCTGTCATCAACAGCACGATGGTCGGGGCAGGGGCGCTGTCGATCAGGAAGCTCAGGTAGATGCCTGCTACGGTCGCGGTCCCCGCGACACCGACCGCCGTCAACAGCATGGTCTGGAACCGCCGGGTGATCAGGAAAGCGATCGAACCGGGGGCAACGAGCATTGCAACCGATAGAATGATGCCGACGGCCTTGAGTGCGCCGACCACCGTCAGGGAGAGCACGGCGAGCTGGCCGTAGTGCAGCAGGCGGACCGGAAGGCCGATGGCGCGGGCATGCTGCGGATCGAAGGCATGGGCAAGCAGATCCTTGCGCAGGACGATGAGAAAGGCGGTCGCCGCAAGCGCGATCAGCCCGGTTTCGAGCAAGTCGAGCGGCAGGATGCCGAGCATGTCGCCAAACAGGATATGGTCCAGATGAACGTCCGCCTGGACCTTCACATAGAGCACGAGGCCGAGACCGAACATGCCGGAAAAGACGATTCCGAGCACCGTGTCTTCCTTGATGCGGCTATTTTCCTTCACGTAGCCGGTCGCCAGCGCGCAGATCATGCCGGCAACAAAGGCGCCGACGGCCAGCGGCAGTCCGAGCATGTAGGCGACGACCACACCCGGCAGCACGGCATGGGAGACCGCGTCGCCCATCAGCGACCAGCCCTTCAGCACGAGGAAACAGGAGAGCAGCGCCATCGGCACGGCGATCATCAGCGTGACCGCGAAAGCCGATTGCATGAAGGGCAGCTGGAAGGGGAGCAGCAGGAGTTCGGTCGTTTCGCTCACGGGGCTGCCTCCAGGGCCGCGGCCGCGCGGCGACGAGCCGCAAGGATCCCGTGCTTCGGCGCGAAGACGAAAGCGACGAGGAAGAGGGCGGTCTGCAGCACGACGATCACGCCGCCGGTCGCGCCGTCGAGGAAATAGCTCAGATAGGCGCCGACGAAGCTCGTCGCCGCACCGATCAGGAAGGCCATGACGATCAGGCGCTGGAAGCGGTCGGTAAGCAGATAGGCGGTGGCACCGGGCGTGACCACCATGGCGACGACGAGAAAAGCGCCGACGGTCTGGAGCGCGGCGACCGTCGAGCCGGCGAGCAGGGTGAAGAAGATTACCTTGAGAAGGTCAGGTCTCAAGCCTATTGAGCGGGCATGGTTCTCGTCGAAGAAGGCGACCATGAAATCCTTCCACTTGGCCGTCAGCACCACGAGGCTGACGCCGCCGATGATGACGAGCTGCAGGGTGTCTGCGGGCGTGATCGCGAGGATGTTGCCGAGCACGATGGTCTGGATGTTCACCGAGACCGGAGACAGCGAAACCATGAAAAGGCCGAGGCCGAAGAAGGACGTGAAGATGAGCCCGATGATGGCGTCTTCCTTGAGTCGGGTGCGCTGGTTGAGGAAGAGCATGGCAGCGGCGGCCAGTCCGCCGGAGATGAAGGCGCCGAAGGCAAAGGGCAGGCCGATCATGTAGGCGCCGGCGACGCCGGGGACGATCGCATGCGAGAGCGCGTCGCCGATCAGCGACCAGCCCTTCAGCATCAGGTAGGACGACAGGAAGCCGCAAACGCCGCCGACGAGCGCACTCACCAGGATAGCGTTGCGCATGTAGTCGTAGGTGAAGGGCTCAAGCAGGAGACTGGTCATCGGCTTTTTCCGGTTGCGGCTTGCCGTAGATGACGAAGGGGCGCTCGTCGTCGGTGATGACCTTGAGTTGGCGGGCGTCCGCATCGTCGTGCAGGTCGGTGCCGCCGAGAACGAAATGACGAAGGGCGCCGCCGAAGGCGGTCTTCAGGTTTTCCTCGGTGAAGGTGTCTTCCGTCGGGCCCGAGGCGATCACCGTTCCCTTGACGAAGATCGTCCGGTCGCAGAAATCCGGCACGCTGCCGAGATTGTGGGTTGATACCAGCATGACGCGGCCCTCGGCACGGAGGTCCCGCATCAGCGCGATGATCTGTTCCTCGGTCGTTACGTCGACTCCGGTGAAGGGCTCATCGAGCAGGATGACCTGACCTTCCTGGGCGAGCGCCCGGGCGAGGAAGACGCGCTTGCGCTGGCCGCCGGAGAGTTCGCCGATCTGGCGCTTGCGGTAGTCGCGCATGCCGACCCGGGCAAGCGCCTCCTCGACCTTTTCATGGTCGCGGCGCGTCGGGATGCGCAGGAAGTTCATGTGCCCGTAGCGGCCCATCATCACCACGTCCTCGACCAGAACGGGGAAGTTCCAGTCGACCTCCTCGGCCTGAGGCACGTAGGCGATCAGGTTCTGTCGCAGCGCCTGGCGGACACTCATGCCAAGCACGGAGATCTCGCCGTCTGCGAGGGGCACGAAGCCCATGATCGCCTTGAAGAGGGTCGATTTTCCGGCGCCGTTGACGCCGACCAGCGCAGTAATGGTTCCCTTCGGGATGGCGAAGCTGGCATGGCGCAGCGCCGTCAGGCCGTTGCGGTAGGTGACCGTCACGTCGCGGGCGGAAATCCCGTCGGTCTTCGGTTTTCCGGAAGAGCCCATGATCATTTTGCCAGTCCTTGCGCGATGGTCGAAACCGTCGTCTTCAGAAGCTCCAGATAGGTCGGCACGGAACCATCCGCCTCGCTCAGGCTGTCGACATAGAGCACACCGCCATAGGCCGCGCCGGTTTCCTCGGCGACCTGCCGGGCCGGCTTGTCGGAGACGGTACTCTCGGAAAAGATCACGTGGACCTGATGCTCACGCATGGCGTCAATGACCGCGCGCACCTGCTGGGGCGTGCCCTGGGCGTCGGCATTGACCGGCCAGAGGAACAGTTCCTTCAGCCCGAGATCGCGGGCGAGATAGGAAAAGGCGCCTTCGCTGGTGACGAGCCAGCGTTTCTCGGCGGGGAGTGCCGCAATCTGTGCCTTCATGGGCTCGATCTCGGCGCGGATCTTGTCGGAATAGGCCTTGGCATTCGCTGCATAGGCCTTAGCGTTTTCCGGATCGATGCCGCTCAGGGCCTTGCGGATGTTCTCGACATAGATCAGCGCATTGTCGGGCGACATCCAGGCATGCGGGTTGGGCCTGCCGTCATAGCCGCCCCCGGAGATGCTGATCGGCTGAATACCGTCGCTGATGACCGCGCTCGGCACCGAACCGAGATTGGCGAGGAACTTCTCGAACCAGCGTTCCAGATTGAGGCCGTTCCACAGGACGAGGTCGGCATCGCTTGCCTTCAGGATGTCGCGCGGCGTCGGCTGGTAGTTATGGATCTCGGCGCCGGGCTTGGTGATGCTGTTGACCTCGGCACGGTCGCCGGCAACGTTGGCCGCAATATCGGCGATCACGGTGAAGGTGGTGATGACCTTCGGTTTCTCGGCCGCGGCGAGCGGAAGGGGCAAAAACACCAGCGCGGCGGTCAGGACGCCTGCGATACGCATCAGCATGGATGGCTCCAAAAGGACTTCTTGCGAATAATTCTCATTAAAAGCTAAAGCGGAAATCACACTTGTCAATCTTTTTGCGAACGGTTCGCAAAAAGATTGTTCGCCGAGGGCTCTTTTTATCGTCCGACGCCGATGGTGGATCGGATTGTTGCGAGTGGATTAAACCTTCCTCAAGAACGATATGACAAGTATCGGCTCCAGTATTGCGTAAAACTGCGGGGCGTGGGCATGGCGGAGTTGTTGGCGTGAAGGGTCTTTTGAGCAAGATCCATCTGTCGCGTAAGATCGTGCTTGCCTTCGGCGGTGTGCTCGTGCTGTGTGGCGCGACCGGAGCCGCGGCCGTCTTCATCGGCGCCGACAAGATCCTCGGACCGTCCTATGCCGAGCTGAACGGCCTCTCCTGCACCGAGGTGCAGGTCACCAAGATCAAGAAGAAGGACCGGTTCTGGGTCCGCAAATACATAACGACCGACGAGCCTGGCGATGGCTTGGCGCGCGTCAGGACGGCGCTGCGCGTCGCGGGGGCCGTCTACGAGACCGAGAAGCCGGATCTGGTGCAGGTCGTCGTGCTCGACAAGAGCGGGCCGAAGGACCGTTCCGCCATGCGCGGCCGTGCCATCGGCGCCGACGTCATCTTCGTTCCCGATCCGAGCCGCGTTCCCGAAGAGGCGAACGGGGCGAAGCTCACCGCACGCTATGTCGACAAGCCGGCCAATGCGGAAGGGCTGTTCTACGGCGAGAAGATCGTGCTGCAGGACGCAGACATCGCAAATCTCGTCGCGCGCCTCGACGACAAGACGGATTGCATCAAGCCCGAGGTCGTCGTGCCGGAGGGCCATGGAGCCCCGGCCGGCCACGGGGAAGCAAAGGGGCATGGAGAAGCCAAGGGTCACGGAGAAGCCAGTGGCCATGGGGAGGCTGCGCCTGCCGGCGAGCATGGTGCGGAAGCCCCGGCCGACGCCCATGGTGAGGCGGCGCCCGCCGAAGGGCACGGCGACCCGGCCGCCGCAGAGGGCCATGGCGAAGGCGAAGCGGCTGCCGATCACGGTGCGGCCGAGAGCAAGGGCTGGTTCGCGTCGCTGACGGGTATGGTGTTCGGTAGCGAGGAAGCTCCGGCGGCAGCCGAGGGGCACGCCCCGGATGCCGGTCATGATGCGGCGGCTCCTTCCGAGGAGCATGGTGCTGCGCCGGCCGAGGGCCATGGCGAGGCGCCGGCAGGCGAACAACCGGCGGATGGCCATGCGGCAACTCCCGCCGAAGGCCATGGCGAAGCGTCCGAACCGGCGGCAGAGGCTGCTCATGCACCGGAAGCACCTGCGGCCGACGTTGCCGAGCATGAAGCCGTCAAGGCTGAAACGCACGAACCTGCCGCTGCGGAGGCTGCACAGGGTGGCTGGTTCTCCTCGCTGAAGGGCATGGTACTCGGCAGCGAAGAAGATCCGGCGGCCAAGTCTCCGCTCGCGGCCGCAACGGCCGATCATCAGGCCGCGCCCGCCAAGGCCGAAGGTCATGCGGCGCCAGATGCCCCTGAGGCGGCGCCGGTTGCACACCAGGCCGCTCCAGTCTCGCCGGACGATCATCCGGCACCGGATGCGCATGATGCGACGCCCGTCGCTCATGAAGCCGCTCCGGCCGAGGCCGAGGGGCATGCCGCGACCGAAGCGGACGCGTCCGCCGAAGGGCACGCTGCCGCACCTGCTCCGGCCGAGGAGGGCACCAAGGCAAGCGCTGCCGGTGCCGCCTGGCTGAAGAAGCTGCGGGAACAGCCCCTCGAAGGTGGTCACGACGGTGCGGCCGCCGCGGCACCGGCTGCCGATGCCCACGCGGCCGACGGACATGGCGGCGCTTCCGCCGGGGAAATCCCGGCCGAAGACAGCCTCATCCTGCCGCCGAAAGCGAGTGACAAGGCCGAGGGCGAGCAGAAGGCCGAGGCCGGCCACTGACCGTCGGCGAAGCGATGACGCGGGCGGTCTGACGCCACCGCGTCCTTCTTTTTCAGGCGATTTTCCGCATGTTTCCGCGCTGCCGGCGAAAGCCGGCAGTTGCGCATAACTCTCGACCGTTTCTCATAGCTTTTAGGTTCCCTCCGGGCATTGGCGCGAAAATCGCGGGTCGCTATCACAGGACGCCAGCGATTGAACGAGGGAAGTTGCCGTGCGCGTCGCCATTGTCTTTGCAAGCCTGTTCCTGACCACAACAACAGTCGCCTGGGCGGAAGACCCGTTCGAGGGCAGCCCGCGCGGCATGCTCAGCGTGAAGCTGGAGCTTTCCGGCACCAACCGCGTCGATCTGCCGAATGGCGTCGAGTGGGCGGCAATCGAGGCCAGACGGTCGATGGCCGTCGAGTTCGCGCTCGTCGACGTGGGCAATGACGGGCTGCCGATCGTCGCGGCGAAGCGGGACGGTCCTGTGCTCTCTCCGGAGATGGACAGCCTGAAAGGCAAGATCGAGGCGTGCGGGGAGGATCAGGCCTGTCTGGCGCGGACGATGATGGAGTTCGCGGCGGCCGGTGGCGGCGGCGCCAATGTCTTCCAGCAGATGACAGGACAGCAGCCCGGGCGTTACCGGAACTTTGCCGGCGACAGGTCCGGAACCTGCGCCAAGGGCACCCTGGTGGTGAAGGATGTCCTGACCGGCGTCTATATTCCGCCGCCGGAGCCGGCCAGGGCGTACAGGTTCACGCGCAACGGGAGCCGCGAGCTGCCCGCGACGGACGCAGCACTCACCGATGCCGTCTGCGGCATCGAGATGACGCTTGACACGGTGGCGAAGACGATCAGCCTGCGCCTGCCGGCCTCGCTGGCGGTCGGGGTTTCGCTCGGCACCGGCGCCTTCACCGACGAACGCGCGGTAAAACTGGTCGAGGGTGATCGGTTCATTGCCATTCATGAGCAGCCTGCCGGTGGCCCCGGCGCCTGGAGCGGCAGCGCCGAAATCGCGAATGCCGGCTCGGCCTCGCACAATTCCGGCCAGGTCGTGGCACCGTTGAAGGGTCGCCTGGAATGGCGCTTCTCCGAACGTTGAACAATCCATGCGCAAGGTCGGGTCGGGCGGAAGACCAAAAAAGGCGGCGCCGAAGCACCGCCTTCTAGAAGAGACCTGCTTGATTATAGCAATCAGTCGGCCTTGTTGCGGCGGGCCGGAAACAGGATGACGTCGCGGATCGACGGTGCGTTGGTCAGCACCATGACCAGACGGTCGACGCCGATGCCGAGACCACCGGCCGGCGGCATACCCTGGTCCATCGCATCGAGGAACTCCTCGTCGAGGGCTTTTTCCTTCTCGCCACGGGCATGGGCCTGGGTCAGCTGCTCGACCATTCGGCCGCGCTGTTCTTCCGGGTCGTTGAGTTCGGAGAAGGCGTTGCCGAGTTCCCAGCCGTTGACATAGGTCTCGAAGCGCTCGACGAGGCGCGGCTCGCCCGGCACTTCCTTGGCGAAGGGCGAAATGTCCTTCGGGAAGTGGATGACGTGCGCGGGCTGGATCAGGTCGCCCTCGACCGTTTCCTCGAAGACGAAGGCGAGGCATTCGCCCCAGGTCGCATCCTTCTCGACTTCGAAGCCGGCATGGCGGGCGGCGGCGCGCGCCTCCTCGTCGGTCTTGATGGCGAGGAAGTCGATGCCGGTCTTCTCCTTGACGGCGCCCGGCATGGAGATGCGGCGGAAGGGACCCTTGAAGGATAGAACCTTGTCGCCGTAGGGCACCTCGGTCGTGCCATGGAGGCTCATCGCCAGTTCCGAGAACAGGCGCTCGACGAGGTCCATCACGTCCTCGTAGTCGGCATAGGCCCAATAGCACTCCATCATGGTGAATTCCGGATTGTGCCGGGTGGAGACGCCTTCGTTGCGGAAGTTGCGGTTGATCTCGAACACCTTGTCGGACAGGCCGGAGACCAGCGTGCGCTTGAGGAACAGTTCCGGCGCAATCCGGAGGTACATGTCCATCTTCAGCGTGTTGTGATGGGTCTTGAACGGCTCGGCGGTCGCGCCGCCATAGACTGTCTGCAGCATTGGCGTCTCGACTTCCATGAAGCCGTCGCCTTCCATGAAGCGGCGAACGCCGGAGATGATCTTGGAGCGCTGCTGGAAGCGCAGCTTCGAGTCCTCGTTGGTGAGCAGGTCGAGATGGCGCTTGCGGTAGCGAAGCTCGATGTCGGCGAGACCGTGATACTTCTCCGGCATCGGGAGCAGCGTCTTGGTGAGCATGATGATCTCATGCGCGTTGATCGTCAGCTCGCCGCGCTTGGTGCGACGCACCTGGCCCTTGACGCCGATGATGTCGCCGAGGTCGATCATCGGCAGCAGCGCGCGGGCTTCTTCCGGGGTCATGTCCTTGTGGCTGAAGATCTGGATCTTGCCCGAGGCGTCATGGATGTCCATGAACATGCCGGAGTTGCGCGAGGAATAGACGCGGCCGGCCACAGTGATGATATCGTCCGACTCCTGATCCGGCTCCAGCCCCGCATATTTCTCGGCGAATTCCGCATTGGTCATCGTGCGGTGGAAATGGGCCGGATAGACGTCGCCGACGGTCTTGCGCAGCTGGTCAAGCTTCTGGCGGCGGACCTCGGTCGGGTCGGAGGAGAGGGCGGTTTCGGTCTTCTGTTCGGTCATCGTGTGTTTGCCTTCGGCGGCTGTCGTCGTTTCGGTCACCCCCCTCTGCCCTGCCGGGAATCTCCCCCTCAGGGGGAGATCGGATGGGGGTACGCTATTCGCTCCCCTCTGACGGTGCTGCCGACATGTCATGAGTTTGGGCACTGGGCCGGCCACTCGATAGTCTCCCCCTTGAGGGGGAGATGCCCGGCAGGGCAGAGGGGGGTATTATCTGCACCGCCCGTTGAGGCGGCACTCAATCAAATCAGTTCTGCGCACCCGCCATCGAGGTCAGCACCTGGCTTGCCACCTTCAGCCGCTGACGCACGACCGAGCGGCCGAGCAGCGCCATCGAGTCAAACAGCGGCAGCGAACGCGACGAGCCGGACATGGCGACGAAGAGCGGCGGGGTGACGACGCGGAGCTTCTTGCCCATGCGCTCGGAAATCGCGCGCAGCTCTTCCTCGATCGTCCCGACGTTCCATTCGAGGATCTTTTCGAGGTCGAAGGCCACCGTGTTGACGATTTCCAGCGTCTCCGCCGGCGAGGTCTTGAGGCCAGCAAACGAGGCGGGCGTCAGGCCGACGTCGTTCGCCAGCAGGAAGCCGGTCAGCGGCGGTAGTTCGCCGAGCTTGGAAATGCGGCTCTGTGCAAGCTTCAGGCCTTCCGTCAGGCGATCGTTCTCCGAGGCCCAGTTGAAGACGCGGGCGAGGAAATCCTCCGAGGAGAGCTTCTCGCGGATCCAGCGGCCATTCAGCCAGTCGAGCTTCTGGACGTCGAAGATCGCGCCAGCCTTGTTGAGGTGGTCGGGGTCGAACTTCTCGATCAGGTCGGCCATGTCCAGCAGTTCTTCGCCTTCGGCGATCTGGATGAAGAACAGGCCGAGGAAGTTCATCAGCGCTTCCGGCAGGTAGCCGAGCGCCGAATAATAGGAGATCGAGGTCGGGTTCTTGCGCTTCGACAGCTTCGACTTGTCGTGATTGCGCATCAGCGACAGGTGCATGAACTTCGGTGGCTCGAGGCCGAGATATTTGTAGATCAGGATGTGCTTCGGAACCGAGGCCAGCCATTCCTCGCCACGGGCGACGTGGGTGATCTTCATCAGATGGTCGTCGACCACATTGGCCATGTGATAGGTCGGCATGCCGTCGGCCTTTAACAGGACCTGCATGTCGACGCTTTCCCACGGGATCGACACGTCGCCGTAGACGCCGTCGTGGAAGTCGCAGGAGCCTTCGGTCGGGATCTTCAGGCGCACGACCGACGGTTCGCCGGCTTCCATGCGCTCGGTGACTTCCTCGGCCTTGAGGTTGAGGCAGTGGCCGTCATAGCCCGGGGGCAGGCCCTTGGCGCGCTGGGCGTCGCGCATCATTTCCAGGCGTTCCGGGGTGCAGAAGCAGCGGAAGGCATGGCCGTCGCGCACCATCTGCTCGACGAAGGGACGATAGATGTCCTTGCGCTCCGACTGGCGATAGGGGCCGTAGGGGCCGCCCACGTCGGGACCTTCCGACCATGTGAGCCCGGTCCATTTCAGCGCATCGAGCACCTTCTGCTCGAACTCGGCCGTCGAGCGCGTCGCATCGGTGTCCTCGATGCGCAGAATGAACTCGCCGCCGTGTTTCTTGGCGAAGAGGTAATTGAACAGCGCGATATAGGCGGTGCCGACATGGGGCTCGCCAGTCGGGGAGGGTGCGATGCGGACGCGGACGCCGGAAGTGCTCATGGAATCTTGCTCGTAGTGACGTGCGGGGTGATCGAGCGGTGGCCCGCCGGATCCTCGAAAAAGGGAAAACAATCGGCGGAGGACGGGAAAACGCCGGAACTGCGCGTCAATCCTATCCTTTCCGCTGCGTGGCCTTAGGCCATATTCAGCCGCGGGCGTCAAGGAAAACTGCGGTGCGGACAGGGCATGGCTGCGATGCCGGAAATGGAAATTCGTCATTTCGCAAAAAAATGCGAAACAGCGGGAACCACTCGTCCCCGTGCGCGTTCTTCCGCCAGAACGCCGGCCGTGCCAACCGGACGCGACGGGTAAAGGGGAACACGGAGATTTTTCCGGTTTCTCTCCGTGGCCAACGAAATGGCAGACGAGCCCCTCACCAGTCCGGCCGCGTTCGCCCCTAGTCCCCGCCCTGAAAAGCCTGCATCCCGCCGATGCAGGCTTTTCTCCTTTTCGATGGAGCGTATCGGCTTCAGGCAACCGGCCATACGAGCAGCAACATCGGGATCGACACGGCGATGATGAGAAACGAAAGCGGCAGTCCGAGACGCGGATAGTCGCTGAAACGATACCCGCCCGGACCCATCACCAGCGTGTTGCACTGATGCCCGATCGGGGTGAGGAAGTCGCAGCCGGCCCCAATCGCAACCGCCATCAGGAAGGCATCCGGTTTGTAACCCAGGCCGGCGGCGAAGCTTGCGGCAATCGGGGCCATGACAAGAACGGTGGCGGCATTGTTGAGGAAGGGTGTCACGGCCATCGCGGTCACCAGAATTAGGGCGAGAGCGCCATAGGCGGGCAGGCCATCGGCAGCGGCGCCCAGCCAGCCGGCAATCACGTCGCTCGCGCCCGTGGTGCGCAGGGTGTCGCTCACAGGGATCAGGGCTGCGAGCATGACAAGGATCGGGCCATCGACGGCGCGGTAGATCTCGCTGAGCGGAATGACTTTGAAGAGCACCATGGAGAGTGCCGCCGCAAAGAAGGCCACGGCGACCGGGGCAAGGCCGAGCGCCGTCGCGCCCATCGCCGCGACGAGGATGACAAGCGGTACGATCGTGTTTCGCGTGGTGCCGAGCAGGATCTCGCGTTCGGCGAGCGGCAGGCAGCCGAGTTCGAGCATTAGGCCGGGCAGCGACTGTCTTTGTCCCTGCAGCACCACCACATCGCCGGGGCGCAGCACCAGTTCCCCGAGACGCTCGCGGATGCGCTTACCCTTGCGGCTGACGGCGAGCAGGTTGACGCCATAGGTGTTGTGAAGCGAGAGCTCGCGGGCCGACAGCCCGATCAACGCCGACTCGTGGCTGACCACGGCTTCGATCGCGGTGATCTCGCCCGGCGGCATGTCGGACTTCTCAAGTGTCTTGCCGGAAAGCGCGAGCTTTGCCTGGGAGACGATCTGGTCGAGGGCTTCGGACGGGCCTTCGAGCATGACGGCATCGTTTTCCTTCAGGATGACGTCGGGAAAGGGAGAGATGCGGGTGTGGCCGCGCAGGATCGCGGTCGCGATCACCTCGCCGGCTGCCAAGCCGAGCAGTTCGTTCAGAGTCTTGCCGATGAAAGGCGATTGTCTGGCGATCGTCGCCTCTGTGGCAAAGGCCGAGTTTTCGAGCGCTTCCTGCAGCGAGGGGTTCTGGTTTTCTCGCCGGGGGACCAGCCAGTAGAAGAACATCAGGAACAGAATGCCCGTGACGGCCAGTGCGGCGCCCACCGGGGTGAAGTCGAACATCGTGAAGGCCTCACCGGTGATCTCCTCACGCAGCCGCGACACGACGATGTTGGGCGAGGTGCCGATCTGGGTGACGAGGCCGCCGAGCAAGGCTCCGAATGCCATGGGCATCAGGAAGGTGGAGGGTGAGGTGTTCGAGCGGCGAGCGAACTGGAAGGCGACCGGCATCATGATCGCGAGCGCACCGATGTTCTTGATGAAGGCGGAGAGCACGGTGACCGTGACGAGCAAAAGCAGCATCTGGGCGCGCAGGGATTTCAGCGACGGGAAGAACCGCTTAATCGCCATGTCGACGATGCCGGATCGGGCGACGCCGGCGCTGACCACCAGGGCGCTGCCGACGATGATGACGATGTCGTCGCTGAATCCGGAAAAGGCCTTTTCCGGCGGCACGAGGCCGAGCACAACGGCGAGGACCAGCGTCAGGCAGGCGACCACATCGTAGCGCAGCCGGTCCCAGAGAAAGCCGATCATCATCGCGGCGATAACGGCGAAGGCGAGGAGTTGCTCGGTGGTCATGGAACTCCGGTCATGTGAAGAGGGCAGGAAGACATGCGGGAAGGCGGGCAATCGCCAGTCAATGCATGATGCGAGTGATTGTTCCCTTGTTTGCGGTCTCGCCTCAAACGGAAAGGCCCGCGACGATGCGCGGGCCTTCCTGAACGAACGGCGGGATCCTGCCGATCAGTGCTTTGTCGCCTTCGCGGCTCTTTCGGCCTGCTTCTTGCGGCGGGCCAGCATGTTCAGCCCCTCGACGAGGCCGGAGAAGGCCATGGCGGCATAGACATAGCCCTTGGGAACGTGGAAGCCCATGCCGTCGGCGATCAGCGTCGTACCGATCATCAGAAGGAAGCCGAGCGCCAGCATGACGATCGTCGGGTTCTTCTCGATGAAGTTGGCGAGCGGGGTCGCGGCGACCAGCATGACGGTGACCGCGATGACCACGGCGGCGACCATGATCGGCAGGTGCTCGGTCATGCCGACGGCGGTGATGATGCTGTCGACGGAAAAGACGAGGTCGAGCAACAGGATCTGGCCGATCGCGGCGGTCATCGTGCCCGACTTGGAGGATGCGATGAAGTCTTCCTCATGATCGATCGGGTCGACGTTGTGGTGAATCTCCTTGGTTGCCTTCCAGACGAGGAAAAGGCCACCGGCAATGAGGATCAGGTCCTTCCACGAGAAGCCGTGCCCGAAAGCTTCGAAAAGCGGCGTGGTGAGCTTGACGATCCAGGCGATGGTGCCGAGCAGGGCAAGGCGCATGACGAGCGCAAGGCCGATACCGACGCGACGCGCCGTCTGGCGTTGCTCTGGCGGCAGCTTGTTGGTCAGGATGGAGATGAAGACCAGGTTGTCGATACCGAGGACGACTTCCATGACCACGAGGGTGATCAGGGCGATCCAGGCGGCGGGATCCTGTAGGAGAGCAGTGATTTCCTGCATGAGCTCTTTCCGGTTAGCAGTGTCGGGCCGAAGCCAACAAATGGAGCAAGCTCTGCGCCGCGGCAAGGCCCCGGCGCCTTCAGGGAACAAAAAGTTGGTTTCCGGTCGCTATTGGCCGTTCGCAGGTGCCTTCGCGCCATAAGCTGCCATGAAGACGCGCACGGCGCTCGCTGTTACCCGGTCGATTTCCGACTGGGGCGGGCTTATGCGCATCTCGCCGAACAGGCGCTGCTTGAAGAAAGTTCCGGTCGACAGGTCTATGAACTGGCGGGCGGCGAGATCGGGGTCGTCTGTGACGAGCGCGCCACTGTCGATCTGGCGGCGGATGAAGTCCTCAAGGACGCTACGCGCATTGGCAGGCGTGCTTGCCAGGAAGCGGTGACAGAGGCCCGGCATGCGGTCGACGACGCCGAGCACCGTGCGCATGGCGGGTATCATGTCCGTCTCGATGATCTGGTGGACGAAAGCGTCGGAAAAGCGCTGCAGGCCCTCGGCCGCATCGTTGCATTCGGCAAGCAGGCCGCGCAGCGCTTCGGTGAAGAGGCCCTTCTCGCGCTCGATCAGCGCGGCGAACAAGTCTTCCTTGCTGTCGAAATACACATAGATGGTTCCCTTCGAGACACCGGCTTCCCGCGTCACGTCGTTCATGCTCGCCGCGTCGAAGCCCATCTTCATGAAGACAGTCTTGGCGCCATCGAGGATCTGCCCCCGCTTGACGGGATCTCCGCCGGCCGGGAACCGGCTCGGCAAGACCGGGTAGGGGAAATCTGGAGCCGGTGGTCGCTCGACCTTTTTGGGTTGTCGGGTCATACACTATCCGAAAATTAACTTCAGTTGCCCACTTGATACACACTCGGGGCTTTCTCCCTCTTGATATGTGTTAAGAGAGGCTCTAAGTCAATCGAACCGAACGGTTCAGTTCGATTTCTGTCATCCGCCACCGAATGGTTTGAATATGTCTTCATCTCAAAGGACAAGCGCAGTTCGCGCCGTCAACGTCGACGACCAGCAGCCGACCGAGCGCGAAGGCGCCGCTCTCGAAGCGCGTGCCGACGCTGCACAGAGCGATGCCGCCACCGAGGCCCCCGCCGCTCCGGCCGCAAAGAAGCGCCGCAATCCGGTCTTGCCGGTGATCCTTGCCGCGCTCGTCGCGGGTGCGGCCTGGTACGGCTATGGCTGGTGGACCGAGGGCCGGTTCATGGTGTCGACCGAAGATGCCTATATCGAAGGTGACATCGCCATCGTTTCGCCGAAGGTTGGCGGCTATGTGAAATCGGTTGACGTCAAGAGCAACCAGCTGGTCAAGGCGGGCGACCGCCTCGTCACGCTGGACGACGGCGACTACCGGATCGCCGTGGACCAGGCCAAGGCACAGATTGCGGTCCAGCACCTGACGCTCAACCGCATTGATGCCCAGACCAAGGGTGCCGAAGCCACGCTTGCCCAGGCCAATGCCCAGAAGCAGGCCGCGGCCGCCAGCCTCGATCTTGCCGAGCTTTCCTACAAGCGAGTCAGTGGCCTGCAGGCGCAGAGCGTCGCCTCGACCGCCGATCTCGACAGCGCCAAGACGCAGCTCGATCAGGCGCGTGCCAATCTCACCGGTGCGGACGCCAACATCGCGGCTGCGGAAGCCAATATTGCCGTGCTTCGCGCGCAGCGCGCCGAAGCGGATGCCGGCATCCGTTCTTCCGAGCTCGCACTCGAGAAGGCGGAACGCGATCTCGGCTTTACGGTTCTCAAGGCACCTTATGACGGCGTCGTTGGCAACCTCTCCGTCCAGACGGGCGATCTCGTCTCTGCCGGAAAGCGGCTCGCCGCGCTGGTTCCGGTTCAGGAGCTCTACATCGAGGCCAATTTCAAGGAAACGCAGATCGCCAAGCTGGTTCCAGGCTCCAAGGTCGGCATTCATGTTGACGCCTATGGCGACAAGACGATCGAAGGCACGGTAACCTCCATCTCGCCGGCTTCGGGTGCAGTCTTCTCGATGCTGCCGGCGGAGAACGCCACGGGCAACTTCACCAAGGTCGTGCAGCGAGTCCCGGTTCGCATCGCGATCCCCGACGAAGTGCTGAAGGAAGGCCACCTGCGCGCCGGCCTCAGCGTCATCGTCGACGTCGACACGCGCACGGCGCCTGAGGGTGCCGCGCTGGCGGCGAAGTAAGCGAAGGCCAGAGGACAGGACAATGGCGGCAGCGGGAACGACGGCAGCCGGATCGGTGGCGTTGCCGGCCGCCGAAGAGCGCATGGATCCGAAGCGCATCATCGCATTCTTCGCGATGGTGTTCGGCATGTTCATGTCGATCCTCGACATCCAGATCGTTTCGGCCTCACTCGCGGAAATCCAGGCCGGCCTCGGCGCTGGCTCGGACGAAATCGCCTGGGTCCAGACGTCCTATCTGATCGCCGAAGTCATCATGATCCCGCTGTCGGGGGCGCTCGCGCGTATCCTCTCGACGCGCGTGCTGTTCGCCTTCTCGGCCGCCGGTTTCACCATCGCCAGCGCCCTTGCTGCGACGGCCACGAACATCGAGCAGATGATCATCTACCGCGCGATCCAGGGTTTCATCGGCGGGGGCATGATCCCTTCGGTCTTCGCTGCAGCTTTCACCATCTTCCCGCCGTCGAAACGCAACATCGTCTCGCCGATCGTCGGTCTTGTGGCGACGCTTGCTCCGACCATCGGTCCGACCATCGGCGGCTATATCAGCCATGCCATGTCCTGGCACTGGCTGTTTCTGATCAACGTCGTGCCGGGCATCATCGTGACGGCCGTCACCTGGAGCCTGATCGACTTCGACAAGCCGAACCTGCACCTGCTCAGGAAGTTCGACTGGTGGGGACTTTTGTGGATGGCGCTCTTCCTCGGCACGATGGAATATGTGCTGGAAGAGGGCAACAACAAGGACTGGTTCAACGATGGGCACATCGTCGTCGGAACCGTGATCATGGTCGTCGGCGGCTTCTTCTTCTTTCTCCGGGCCTTCAAGGTGGAGTTCCCGGTTGTCGACCTCAGGGCGTTTTCCAACGCCAATTTCGCCTTCGGCTCGCTGTTCTCCTTCGTCATGGGCGTCGGCCTCTACGGCCTGACCTATCTCTATCCGGTCTATCTCGGCCGGATCCGCGGCTATGACTCGATGATGATCGGCGAGACCATGTTCGTCTCGGGAGCGGCCATGTTCCTCACGGCGCCGGTGGCAGGTGCGCTGTCGAACAAGCTCGATCCGCGGGTCATGATGATGATCGGTTTTGCCGGATTTGCCGCCGGCACCTACACGATGACTTACATGACGGCGGACTGGGATTTCTACGAGCTCCTTCTGCCGCAGATCCTGCGCGGATGCTCGCTGATGCTGTGCATGGTGCCGATCAACAACATCGCGCTCGGGACCCTGCCGCCGGATCGCATCAAGAATGCCTCGGGTCTCTTCAACCTGACCCGCAATCTCGGCGGTGCCGTCGGTCTGGCGATCATCAACACGATGCTGACGCAGCGTTCCGACGAGCACTATGCGCGGCTTTCCGAGCATGCCGACTGGGGCAATCGCGCGGCGCTCGACTGGCTCGCCAGTGTCGGTGCCAACTATGACAGCTACGGTCTCGACGGCACGACGGTCGCGATCAAGAAGCTGTCCGGCGTGATCACCCAGCAGTCCTGGATGCTCTCCTTCATGGACGTGTTCATGGGGCTGACGTTGCTCTTTTCCTCGCTGGTCTTTCTGACCTTGCTGATCAAGAAGCCTGCCGGAGCGGCACCTGCGGGCTCCGGCCACTAGCCCCGCCAGATCTTTCCGAAATCCACCGCAGCGCCGAGGACCGCCTTCCCCTCACGGAAGACGGTCCTCTTCGTTCGGGGAAATCTGAGGTACGTACATCGAAAAGTGATTTACGTACCTCAGAATCTCCGCTACGAGGATGCGCGGAGGAAGAATGAAGCCCACAGTCCATGATATTGCCGCCGTCGCCGGCGTCAGCCTGGCGACCGTCGACCGGGTGTTGAACCGCCGGCCGGGGGTCAGCGCGCGCACCCGCGACAAGGTCGAGGCGGCGGTCAGCACGCTCGGCTTCGTGCGCGACGTCGCCGCCGCCAACCTCGCCAAGGGCCGGGTCTATCCGCTGACCTTCGTGCTGCCGGCCAATGACAATTCCTTCATGCGCGATCTCGAGGCCGAGGTGCGCGAAGCAATTGCTCGGGCGCCCGTCGAGCGCACGGCGATCAGCATCGTCAAGGTCCCGCCCTTTGACGCGGGTGCTCTGGTGCGGGCTCTCGATGCGTTGATTGACGAGAAGCCGGCCGGCGTCGCGCTGGTGGCCGTCGACGCACCGGAGGTGGTCGCCGCGGTCGACCGGCTGGTCGAGGCGGGTATCCCGATCGTGACCTTGGTGTCGGATCTGCCGACGTCGCGTCGCAGTCATTTCGCCGGGATCGACAATCTTGCCGCAGGGCGGACCGCGGCGAGCCTTCTCGGTCGCTTCGTCGGTCGAGAGCCGGCTTCGATAGCGGTGGTCGCCGGTTCGCTTCTGGTGCGGGATCACCGGGAACGTCTCGAGGGGTTTCGTGTCGTGATGGCGCAGGACTATCCGCATCTGACCGTGCTCGATGCGATCGAAGGGCGCGACGACCCGGCGGTGGTGGAACGCCTGCTTGGCGCAGAACTCGACCGAAGAGTCGATATTTCCGGAATCTACAGCCTCGGGGCCGGCAATCGCGGCCTTCTTGCGGCGCTCAGGTCGGCCTCACGGCGCGACCGGATTGCGGTGGTGGCCCACGAACTGACGGGCACGACCCGGGAAGCGCTCATCGAAGGCCTGATCGACGCCGTGCTCAATCAGGATGCGGGCCATGAGGTGCGCAGCGCCATCCGGGTGCTGAAGGCCAAGGCCGACGGGGCGCCGCTGCTCGCCGGCCAGGAGCGCATCCGCATCGACATCTTTCTGAAGGACAACCTGCCGTGAGGCAGCAGCAAGGAGACGGACATGTATCTCGGGCTTGATCTCGGCACCTCGGGTGTCAAGGCGATGCTGATCGACGCCGACCAGCGTGTGATCGGCGTCGGTCACGGCGCGCTCGACGTTTCGCGGCCGCATCCCGGCTGGTCGGAGCAGGATCCGCTCGACTGGATCCGCGCGACGCGTGAGGCGGTCTCCGGCCTCAAAGCTTCGCACGGACGCGAACTCGGGGCGGTCCGGGGCATCGGGCTTTCCGGCCACATGCATGGAGCGACGCTGATCGATGCGGCCGATCAGGTGCTCCGGCCCTGCATCCTGTGGAACGACACGCGCAGCCATGTCGAGGCCGCCGCGCTTGATGCTGACTCGCGTTTCCGGGCTCTCACCGGCAATATCGTCTTTCCCGGCTTCACGGCGCCAAAGCTCGCCTGGGTGGCGAAGCACGAGCCGGAGGTCTTTGCCCGTGTCGCCAAGGTGCTGCTTCCGAAGGATTTTCTGCGGCTCTGGCTGACTGGCGAATATCTCTCCGACATGTCGGACTCGGCAGGCACGTCCTGGCTCGATACCGGAGCCCGCCGCTGGTCGTCCGAACTTCTGGCGGCAACCGGCCTCAGCGAGGCGCAGATGCCGGGGCTGGTCGAGGGGACCGATGTCGCCGGCAGCCTGCGGGACACGCTTGCCGCCGAATGGGGCATGGGGTCGGGCGTTGTCGTTGCCGGCGGGGCAGGGGACAATGCGGCGTCCGCCTGCGGCATGGGCACCGTCGCCGAAGGCCAGGCCTTTGTTTCGCTGGGCACGTCGGGCGTGCTGTTCGCTGCCAATGCGTCCTATCTCCCGAAGCCGGAAAGTGCGGTGCATGCCTTCTGCCACGCGCTGCCCGGTACCTGGCACCAGATGGGTGTCATCCTCTCGGCGACCGACGCGCTCAACTGGCACAGCGGTGTCACCGGCCGGTCGGCGGGCGAACTGACCGCCGAACTCGGCGACGAACTGAAGGCGCCCGGCAGCGTGACCTTCCTGCCTTATCTTTCCGGCGAACGGACGCCGCACAACGACGCGAAGATCCGCGGTGCGTTGATCGGTCTCGGCCACGAGAGTTCGCGCGCCGTGCTGACGCAGGCCGTGCTCGAAGGGGTGAGCTTTGCCATTCGCGACAATCTCGAGGCGCTGAAATCGGCTGGAACGACGATCGAGCGGGTGACCGCGATCGGTGGCGGCTCGCGCTCGCGCTACTGGCTTGCCTCGATCGCAACGGCGCTCGGCGTGCCCGTCGACATCCCCGCTGACGGCGATTTCGGCGCGGCCTTCGGGGCCGCCCGACTCGGACTGATCGCTGCGACCGGAGCGGACCCGCTTTCCGTCTGCACTGCGCCGGAGACTGCGGAGACCATTACACCGGTGACGGCACTGTCGGATGCCTATGAGGCTGCCTATGGGCGCTACCGAGGCCTTTATCCGGCGATCCGGGGACTTTGAGACATTTGCCCCTCACCCTGACCCTCTCGCCGCTCGCGGGGAGAGGGGACTGCCTCTGCAGTGCGGCTTGTTCCTTCTGCCCGTGACAACGGGGAGAAGGAACCGGCAGGCGGATGAGGGGCGGCGCCTTGACGGCGCAACAGGCAGGAAACACGAACCCAGGAGGAAACAACCAATGAGCACAGGCTTTTTCGGCAATACCCAGAAGATCAAGTATGAAGGCCCCGACAGCACCAATCCGCTCGCCTTCCGCCACTACAACCCGGACGAATTGGTCATGGGCAAGCGCATGGAAGACCATTTGCGCTTCGCGATCGCCTACTGGCACACCTTCACCTGGCCGGGCACCGATCCGTTCGGCGGCAACACATTTGAGCGCCCCTGGTTCAAGGACACGATGGACGCCGCCAAGTTGAAGGCCGACGTCGCCTTCGAATTCTTCCAGTTGCTCGGCACGCCCTATTACTGCTTCCATGATGCGGATGTGCGTCCGGAGGGCCGGAACTTCGCGGAGAACACGCGAAACCTCGAGGAGATCGTCGACTACTTCGCCGAGAAGCAGGCGGCCACGGGCGTCAAGCTGCTCTGGGGTACGGCCAATCTCTTCTCGCATCGCCGCTACATGTCGGGTGCCGCCACCAATCCCGATCCGGACGTCTTTGCCTTTGCCGCGGCGACGGTGAAGACCTGCATCGACGCGACCCAGAAACTCGGCGGCGAGAACTACGTGCTGTGGGGTGGCCGCGAAGGCTACGAGACGCTTCTCAACACGGATCTGAAGAAGGAAATGGACCAGATGGGCCGCTTCCTCAATCTCGTGGTCGAGTACAAGCACAAGATCGGCTTCAAGGGCACGATCCTGATCGAGCCGAAGCCGCAGGAGCCGTCGAAGCACCAGTACGACTATGACGTCGCCACCGTCTACGGCTTCCTGAAGAACTATGGCCTCGAGAAGGAAGTGAAGGTAAATATCGAGCAGGGCCATGCGATCCTCGCCGGCCATTCGTTCGAACATGAACTAGCGCTCGCCAACGCGCTCGGCATCTTCGGCTCGATCGACATGAACCGCAACGACTATCAGTCCGGCTGGGATACCGACCAGTTCCCCAACAACGTGCCGGAGATGGCGTTGGCCTATTACCAGGTTCTTGCCGGCGGCGGCTTCACGACGGGCGGCACGAATTTCGACGCCAAGCTGCGCCGCCAGTCGCTCGATCCGGAAGACCTGCTGATCGGCCATATCGGTGGCATGGATTGCTGTGCCCGGGGTCTGAAGGCTGCCGCGAAGATGATCGAGGACAAGGCGCTGTCGGCTCCGCTCGAGGCTCGCTATGCCGGTTGGGGGAGCGCCGAAAACCAGAAGATGCTGCGCGGCGAGGAAGGCCTCGACGCGATCGCGTCCCGGGTTTCGGCTGGGGACATCAATCCGCAGCCGAAGTCGGGCAAGCAGGAACTGCTCGAGAACGTCGTCAATCGCTACGTTTGATTTCGACGCCTTGAGTGCGTTTGGGGGCCGGGGCGCGGAAGCGTCCCGGCCTTTGGTTGTCCAAACGCCCGTCATCCTCGGGCTTGACCCGAGGATCCACGGTCGTGTGCCGACACGACCGCCTGTTCGGCGGACGGGGAGGGCGACGGCACCGATGGACTGCAGCGCGCCACGAACGGGCCGCCGGCGGTATGCCCGTGGCAATCCTTCTCCCTACCGTCTCGGCGGTGCCGTCACTGATCCCCGCACGATCAGGTCGGGGAGGATCAGGATCTCGCGCTTTTCGCCGAGCGGCGTGGCGAGCGTTTCGAGCAGCAGGGCCATGGCCTGTTTGCCGATCGCGGTCCGGGGCTGGCGGACGGTGGTAAGCGCCGGATTGAGGTAGGTCGCCTGCGGTACGTCGTCGAAGCCGATGACGGAGAAGTCGCGCGGCAGGTCGTAGCCGCGGGCGGCAAGGCCGTTCATCACGCCGACGGCGGTGGCGTCGTTGACGCACATGAAGGCGGTCGGCAGCGTGTCGCGCATGAACAGCTGCTCGACCGCCAGGCGGCCGCTTTCGATCGAGCCTTCGCCGTCGATGATCATGCGCTGTTCCGGCGGGATGCGGGCGGCATCGAGCGCCATGTCGTATCCCTTGCGCCGGCGGACATGGCCAAGCCGGGTCTTCGATTCGCCGACGAATGCGATCGAGCGGTGGCCGGAGGCGAGCAGGTATTCGGCGGCCTTGCGGGCGCCGGCGGTGTCGTCGACGCCGACATAGGAAATGGTGCTGCCGAAGACCGGCTCGAACACCGCGACGGAGGGTGGCAGGCGCTGGGTCATCGCCTGATGGCCAAAGGGTTCGTGGCCGGTGAAGAGCACCATGCCGGCGGCCTGGCTGGAACTGAGGAACTTCAGATATTCGAGGCCGCGTTCCGGGTCGTTCTGGGTATGCCCGATCAGCACGCCGTAGCCATGGGCGCGTGCCTCGTTTTCCAGTCCGACGAGGATGCTGGAAAAGTTCGGATCGCCGATGTCCGGCGCGAGCACCAGGATCATGTTGGAACGGCCCATGCGCAGCGACCGCGCCATAGCGTTGGTGGTGTAGCCGGTGATGGCGATCGCCTGGTTGACGCGCTGGCGGGTGGTCTTCGCTACCTTCTCCGGCGTGTGAATGGCACGGCTGACCGTCGCGATGGAGACTTCCGCGAGGCGGGCGACATCTTCGATCGTGGCAGGCGTGGAATTCGACACGGCTGAAAGGCCCCGTTCCCCTTGGGTTTTGAATGGCTTGCGGCCAATTCGGCAGCCCCGCAACCGCCAAAGCGGAACGGGATGGAACAATCCCCAATAAAGCTCGATGTAAACCTTTACATGGATGATGTAAAGGTTTACACAAAACGACATAAGCGGTTGAGGAGCCGCGGGAGGACAGCATGACACTGGGTGGTGACGCGCCGCGCACGGCTGTGCTTGCGGCCGAGCGAATCTCGAAGTCTTTCGGCGAAGTGCAGGTGCTCTTCAGCGTCGATTTCGACGTGCTGCCGGGCGAGGTTCATGCGCTGGTGGGCGAGAACGGCGCCGGCAAGTCGACGCTGGTCAAGATCCTGTCCGGCTTTGAAAGCCCAACCTCGGGGAGGCTGCTGCTCGACGGCCAGCCGGTGACGCTTCCGGCCAATGGTGCGGCCGAAGCGCTCGGGATCGTCCTGATCCACCAGGAATTCAATCTTGCCGAACATCTGACCGTCACCGAAAGCCTGTTCCTCGGTCGCGAAGTCACGCGTTTTGGCGTGCTCGACCGACGTTTCATGCGCGCCGAGACACGCCGGGTTCTAGACCAGCTCGGTTCGCACATCGATGAGGACGCGCTGATCAGCTCACTTGCCGTTGCCGACAAGCAGATGGTGGAAATCGCCAAGGCGATCAGCCGCGATGCGCGCGTCGTCTTCATGGATGAGCCGACCGCCGTGCTGTCGCGAGAGGAGACGGATATCCTGTTCGATCAGGTACGCAAGCTGCGCGACGCAGGCACGAGCTTCGTCTTCGTGTCGCACAAGCTCGACGAGGTGATGGAGTTGACCGACCGGGTCACCGTGCTGCGCGACGGCCAGTGGATCAAGACGGCGCCGACATCGCTGCTCGACGGCGAAGCGATTGCCCAGCTGATGGTCGGCCGCGAGCTTTCGAGCCTCTATCCGACGAAGCACGAACCGAATGTCGATGAGGAGGTCGTGCTTTCCGTTGCGGGGCTCTGCACCGGCTATGTGCGCGATGCGAGCTTCGAGCTGCGCAAGGGTGAGGTTCTCGGTTTCTCGGGGCTGATCGGGTCGGGGCGCAGCGAGCTGATGGAAGCGGTTGCGGGTTTGCGTCCGCGCCTTGCCGGTGAAGTACGCGTCAAGTCGCAGCCCCTTCCGCCCGGCGATTTCCGCGAGGCCAACCGGCGCGGGCTCGCCTACATGACCAAGGATCGCAAGGGCAAGGGACTGTTGCTTGGCGAGGGCATGACGGCGAACCTGACGCTGCAGTCGATCGAACGCCATGTGCGGCACGGCTATCTCGATCCGGCGAGCGAGGCGAATGCCATGGCGCGTGCCAAGCGTCGCTTCGATATCCGGGTGCGCGACGAAAAGGTGCGGGTCGGGCGCATGTCCGGCGGCAACCAGCAGAAGCTACTGCTGGCCAAGATCATGGAAACCGAGCCCGAGATCATCATCATCGACGAACCGACGCGCGGCATCGACGTCGGGACCAAGCAGCAGATCTACCATTTCATCGCAGCGCTGGCCCGCGAGGGGCGCTCGATCATCGTGGTGTCCTCCGAGATGCCGGAGGTCATCGGCCTCTGCACGCGCGTCGCCGTGATGCGCGAGGGCCGCATGGTCGGGATGCTGGAGGGGGAGGAGATCTCCGAACAGATGATCATGCGCTATGCGGCAGGGTTGCGGCGGCAGGCAAGCGCCTGAGGCGCGACTGCGGCACGGGAAGAAGAAGGAGGGCGATCCGCGACCGGATCGCCGGGAGGTCGAGATTGAACATGTCTGTCAACGGTAGCCCCGAACCCCAGGCCCAGCGGCACACGCTGTGGCGGGACGTCGATCTGAGAGCCGTCGCGCCGTTCGCGGCGCTTGCGCTGCTGCTCGTTATCGGCGCGCTGGTCAATCCGAACTTCATCGGGCTCACCAATCTTGCCAATGTCGCGACGCGCTCGGCCTTCATCGCCATCATTGCCGTCGGCGCGACCTTCGTGATCTCGTCCGGCGATCTCGATCTTTCGGTCGGCTCGATGGTCGCCTTCGTTGCGAGCCTGATGATCCTGTTCATGAACTCGGGCGCGATCGCCGATCCGTCGCTGATGCTGACGGCGGCCGTCGTGCTTGCGGTGGTGATCGGCGGGGCCTGCGGACTGGCCAATGGCCTCATCACCACGGTCGGGCGGATCGAGCCCTTCATCGCCACGCTCGGCACGATGGGCATCTATCGCGGGCTGACCACTTGGCTGAGCCAAGGGGGCGCGATCACGCTTGGTTCGCCGGATCTGCAGACGCTCTACCGGCCAGCCTATTTCGGCTCCGTGCTCGGCCTGCCTGTGCCGATCCTGGTGATCCTGATCGTCACTGCAATCGCCGCCTTCATCCTCTATCGCACCCGCTATGGACGGCATGTCGTGGCGGTCGGTTAGAACCGGGACGTGGCACGCTATTCCGGCATCGTGGTCGACCACGTGCGCACCATCGCCTTCGTGATCCAGGGGCTCTGCGTGGCGATCGCGGTCCTTCTCTACGTGCCGCGCCTGGGCTCCACCTCGGCGACCACCGGCATTCTCTGGGAGCTGCAGGCCATCACCGCGGTCGTGGTCGGCGGCACGGCGCTGAAGGGCGGGGCAGGGCGCGTGTGGGGAACGATCTGCGGCGCCTTCATCCTCGAACTGGTCGGCAACATCATGCTGCTTTCCAACTTCATCAGCGAATACCTGATCGGCGCCATCCAGGGCTCGATCATCATCATCGCGATGCTCGTCCAGCGCTCGCTGACGCGCAGGTCGTGAACGGGCCGGGCTCAAGGGGTCGCCCGGTCCGATGCCGAAGGACCCCGGCATTATGGGAGGAAGAAACATGCACAAGAAACTGATGGGCATCGCGCTTGCGATGACGGCGCTGATCGGGGTCGCCCAGGCGCAGGAGGAAAAGACGATCGGGGTTTCGATCCCGGCGGCCGACCACGGCTGGACGGCCGGTGTCGTCTATCATGCCAACCGCGTGGCCGAGTTGCTGATGAAGGAGCATCCGGGTCTCAAGGTGGTGGTCAAGACTTCGCCCGATCCGGCGACCCAGGCCAATGCGCTGCAGGATCTCGAGGTGCAGGGCATCGACGCGCTCGTCATCCTACCGACCGATCCGGATCCGCTGGTCAACGCGATCAAGGAAGTGAAGGGCAAGGGGACCTTCGTGTCGATCGTCGACCGTGCGCCGTCCGTCAACGACAGCTCCGTGCGCGATCTCTATGTGGCCGGCAACAATCCGGCGCTCGGCGAAGTGGCAGGCCAGTACATCAAGGAAAACACGCCCGACGCAGAGGTGGTGGTGATCCGCGGCCTGCCGATCCCGATCGACCAGCAGCGCCAGGACGGTTTCGACAAGGCGATCGCCGGCTCGAACGTCAAGGTTCTCGACCGCCAGTTCGGCAACTGGAACCGCGACGACGCCTTCAAGGTCATGCAGGACTACCTGACCAAGTATCAGAAGATCGACGTCGTCTGGTGCCAGGACGACGACATGGCCGTCGGCGTGCTGCAGGCGATCGAGCAGGCCAAGCGCACGGACATCAAGTATGTCGTCGGCGGCGCCGGCTCGAAGGACATGATCAAGAAGGTCATGGACGGCGACAAGATGATCCCGGTCGACGTGCTCTATCCGCCGTCGATGGTCGGCACCGCAATGGAACTGACTGCCGCGGCGATCTACGACCAGGTCCCGGTCCACGGCACCTACACGCTCGATGCGACGTTGGTGACCAAGGACAACGCGCAGAACTACTACTTCCCCGACTCGCCGTTCTGAGCCTTCAGGCCAGACCAGGTTCCGCAAAACGATCGCCGGCCCTTCCTTGAGGGGCCGGCGACAGGCGGCCGCGGATGCTGCCGCAGTTCGCCATTTTCAATCTCTGCCGTTCCCCGGCTTTTCACGTTGTGCGATGGTTTTGTCGTGCTAAAAACGCTTACGGCAACGTTACAGTTTTCTTTGGGAGGAGAATACATGAAGACGATCAAGGGCCCCGGCATCTTTCTCGGGCAGTTCGCAGGCGATGCCGCTCCCTTCAATTCCTGGGATGCCATCACGAAATGGGCAGCCGAGAAGGGCTATGTCGGCGTGCAGGTGCCGACCTGGGCCGGGCAGCTGATCGATCTCAAGAAGGCGGCCGAATCCAAGGACTATTGCGACGAGCTCGCGGGCGTCGCGCGCCAGAACGGCGTCGAGATCACCGAGCTTTCCACCCATCTGCAGGGCCAGCTGGTGGCTGTGCATCCGGCCTATGACGAGGCCTTCGACGGTTTTGCCGCACCGGAGGTGCGGGGCAATCCGAAGGCACGGCAGGAATGGGCGGTGAGCCAGGTGAAATACGCGCTCAGGGCGTCGCGCAACCTCGGCATCAACGCGCATGCGACATTCTCCGGCGCGCTTGCCTGGCCCTTTGTCTATCCCTGGCCGCAGCGTCCGGCGGGCCTGGTCGAGACCGCGTTTGATGAACTCGCTCGCCGCTGGACACCGATCCTGAACTATGCCGAGGAACAGGGAGTCGATGTCTGCTACGAGATCCATCCGGGCGAGGACCTGCATGACGGGGTGACCTTCGAGATGTTCCTCGAGCGGGTGAAGAACCATTCCCGCGCCAACATGCTCTACGATCCCTCGCACTATGTGCTGCAGTGCCTCGACTATCTCGACAACATCGACATCTATAAGGACCGGATCAAGATGTTCCACGTCAAGGATGCCGAGTTCAATCCGACCGGCCGGCAGGGCGTCTATGGCGGCTATCAGGGCTGGGTCAATCGCGCAGGCCGCTTCCGTTCGCTGGGCGACGGCCAGGTCGATTTCGGCGCGATCTTCTCCAAGATGGCAGCCAATGATTTCGACGGCTGGGCGGTGGTCGAATGGGAATGCGCACTCAAGCATCCGGAAGACGGCGCGCGCGAGGGCGCAGAATTCGTCAAGCACCACATCATCCGCGTCACCGAACACGCCTTCGACGACTTCGCGTCGAGCGGCACCGATGATGCGGCGAACCGGCGGATGCTGGGGCTTTGAGCGACGGAATTTGCCCCTCACCCTGACCCGATCGGGGTCGAGCCACGTGTCTCGACCTGTCCTTCGGGCCCCCGCCAGCGGGGAGAAGGTTGCGGCAGCCGTATGAGGGGCAATTCCACTACATCAGATTTCTCCAGGAGGTATTTCATGGCAATCGAGGGAAAGACGGAAGCGCGGACGCAGAAAATCAGGCTCGGCATGGTGGGGGGCGGTTCGGGTGCCTTCATCGGCGGGGTGCATCGCATGGCGGCGCGGCTCGACGATCATTTCGAGCTGGTGGCCGGCGCGCTGTCCTCCACGGCGGAGAAGTCGCTGGCCTCGGGCCGTGAACTCGGCCTCGACCCCGATCGGTGCTACGGCTCGTTCGAGGAAATGGCGGAAAAGGAGGCGGCGCGGGCAGACGGCATCGAGGCCGTGTCGATCGTGACGCCGAACCACGTGCACTATCCGGCGGCGAAAGCCTTTCTCGAGCGCGGCATCCACGTCATCTGCGACAAGCCGCTGACGTCCAATCTCGAGGATGCGAAGAAGCTGAAGGCCGTCGCCGAGGCCTCGCGGGCGCTCTTCGTGCTGACCCACAATTACACCGGCTATCCGATGGTGCGCCATGCGCGCGAACTCGTGCAATCGGGCGCGCTCGGGGAGATCCGGCTGGTGCAGATGGAATATCCGCAGGACTGGCTGGCCGAGCCGATCGAACAGACGGGCCAGAAGCAGGCGGCCTGGCGCACCGACCCCAAGCAGTCGGGCGCCGGCGGATCGACGGGCGACATCGGCACGCATGCCTACAATCTCGGCTGCTTCATCTCCGGGCTCGAGATCGAGGAACTTGCCGCCGACGTGCACACCTTCGTGGCCGGCCGGCAACTCGACGACAACGCCCATGTGATGATGCGGTTCAAAGGTGGCGCCAAGGGGCTGCTCTGGTGCAGCCAAGTGGCGGTCGGACACGAGAACGGGCTGAAGGTTCGCGTCTACGGCACCAAGGCCGGTATCGAATGGGTTCAGGCGGACCCGACCTATCTGTGGTTCACCCGGCTCGGGGAGCCCAAGCAGCTGATCACCCGTGGCGGCGCGGGTGCCGGTGCCGCCGCCCAGCGCGTGACGCGCATCCCGAGCGGCCATCCGGAAGGGTATCTCGAGGCCTTCGCGACGATCTATTCGGAAGCGGCCGCGGCGATCAACGCGGCAAGGACCGGTGCGCCGGTCGATCCGGCGGTCACCTATCCGACCATCGACGACGGCGTGAAGGGTGTCGCCTTCGTCGAGGCCTGCATCGCCTCTTCGCGCCAGAACGGGGCCTGGGTAAGGCCCTGACGACAGGCGCCGCGGCGATTTTACTTGCCGCGGCACCTTTCATTGATGTTTTGTTGATCGCGAATTCTGAAACGTTGCAGAAAACGGCGGTCTGGCCTGTACCTTCGGGCTTGATTGGTCTAAACCGCGCGCGGCCAAATCCGTCGCCGGGCCGGAGCCTGACAAGGCCGGCGTGGCGCATCAGCAAAGACGAGTAGTTCCCATGATCGATCCGAAGAGCCTTGCCGCCCGTTTCCCCGGCGATTTCACCTTTGGCGTCGCGACCGCCTCGTTCCAGATCGAAGGGGCGTCGAAAGCCGACGGCCGCAAGCCGTCGATCTGGGATGCGTTCTCCAACATGCCGGGGCGGGTCTATGGCCGGCACAACGGCGACGTCGCCTGCGATCACTACAATCGCTGGGAGGCCGATCTCGATCTCATCAAGGAAATGGGCGTTTCGGCGTACCGCTTCTCGATCGCCTGGCCGCGGATCATCCCGGACGGCACCGGACGGATCAACGAGAAGGGTCTCGATTTCTACGACAAGCTGGTCGACGGGCTGAAGGATCGCGGCATCAAGGCATTCGCCACGCTCTACCACTGGGACCTGCCGCTGACACTGATGGGCGAAGGCGGATGGACGGCGCGCTCGACGGCCTATGCGTTCCAGCGCTATGCCAAGGTGGTCATGGCTCGCCTCGGTGACCGGCTTGATGCGGTGGCGACCTTCAACGAGCCGTGGTGCTCGGTCTGGCTTTCCCACCTCTACGGCATCCACGCTCCCGGCGAGAAGAACATGGACGCGGCGTTGCATGCGCTACACTACACCAATCTGGCCCATGGGCTGGGCATCGACGCGATCCGGCAGGTGGCGCCGCAGGTGCCGGCGGGTCTTGTGCTCAATGCGCATTCGGTCATTGCTGCCTCAGAAAGTGCGGCCGATACGGCGGCCGCCGAGCGGGCCTTCCAGTTCCACAACGGCGTGTTCTTCGATCCGGTGTTCAAGGGCGAGTATCCGGCCGACTTCCTCTCGGCGCTGGGCGACCGCATGCCGAAGATCGAGGACGGCGACATGGCCATCATCGGCCAGAGACTCGACTGGTGGGGGCTCAACTATTACACGCCGATGCGCGTTGCCGACGATCCGACGCCGGGCGCCGTATTCCCCGCGACGGCCGATGCTCCGCCGGTTTCGAAGGTGAAGACCGACATCGGCTGGGAGGTCTATGCTCCGGCGCTGAAGTCGCTCGTCGAAGGTCTCTACAATCGCTACGAGCTGCCGGTCTGCTACATCACCGAAAACGGGGCCTGCTACAACATGGGCGTCGAGAACGGCGAGGTCGACGACCAGCCGCGCCTCGACTACTACGCCGAGCATCTGGGCGTGGTCGCCGATCTGATCAAGGATGGCTTCCCGATGCGGGGCTATTTTGCCTGGAGCCTGATGGACAATTTTGAATGGGCGGAGGGCTACCGGATGCGTTTCGGTCTCGTCCATGTCGATTACGATACACAGGTCCGGACCGTGAAGAAGAGCGGCAAGTGGTACAGCGACTTGTCGCGGGAATTCCCGAAGGGCAACCACAAAGGCAGTTAAACCCGTGAGTCGTGCGTCCCCTGGCGAGCATCGCTGCCGCCGGCGGGGCGTCGCGCCTTACCCCAGGCGTGCAACTTTCGGGTCGGCCTGTTCCCCGGCATGCCGCGCGTCGAACTCGGCGCGAGCGTTCTTGATCTGGTCGTGATTGCGAAAGACCCAGCCGCCCATGGCCTGGATCGGCTCGCGAAGGGACTGGCCGAGTTCTGTCAACTCGTATTCAACCCGCGGCGGGACGGTCGGATAGACGGTCCGGCGGACCAGGCCGTCTCTCTCCAGCGCGCGCAGGGTCAGGGTCAGCATTCGTTGCGAGATGCCGACGACCGCGCGCTTGAGGTCGCTGAAACGGGTCGGTCCGTCGCCGAGGATCATGATGACGAGCACGCTCCACTTGTCGCCGATGCGTGACAGCATCTCGCAGACCGTCTGGCATTTGGCCGGATCATAGTGTTTCGGCATTCCTCTTCTCCCGCTGGTTGGTAACAAAAATGTGCCTTCTTGCGCGGTTTTTCAAGTTACCTATTTGAGCCTGGTTACTAAATGATACCGTGCGCCAGCTCCGCTCAGTCCGACCTCCCAAGGGACCGTTGCGAGGCGCGCGGAAACCAGGAAAGGTCAAACCGTGCTTCTCGAAAAACTCAACTGGCGCTACGCCACCAAGAAGATGGACCCCGCGAAGGTCGTTTCCGACGACAAGGTCGAACGCATTCTGGAGGCGGCCCGCCTGGCGCCGACGTCCAGCGGCCTGCAGCCCTACGAAATCATCGTCGTCACGAACCCGGAAACGCGTGCCAAGATTCGCGAGATTGCCTGGAACCAGGCGCAGGTCACGGATGGTTCGCATCTGTTGGTCTTCGCGGCCTGGGACAACTACACGCCCGAGCGCATCAACATGATGTTCGATCTCGTCAACAAGGAGCGCGGCTTCACCAACGAAGGTTGGGAGAATTACCGGAAGATGCTGCTCGACACCTATGTTCCGCGCGACCCGCAGGTGAACTTCGAGCATGCGGCGCGGCAGGCCTATATCGGTTTTGGCCTGGCACTCACCGCGGCCGCTTTCGAAGGCGTGGATGCAACCCCGATGGAAGGGTTCGACGCCGCGAAACTGGACGAGATCCTGGGGCTGCGCGAACGCGGCCTGCGCTCGGTCACCATCATGCCGATTGGTTATCGTGAGGAAGAGGGCGATTGGCTGGTGAACCTCAAGAAGGTTCGCCGGGCGAAGGACAGCTTCATCAGCGTCGTGAAGTGAGGTTTGAGGATGCCGGGGCTTCGGCCCCGGCATCTGTCCATCTGCCGTGTCTGGCCGTCCCGGCCATCGGCCCTCCGCCAAGGCGCCGGCGCCACGTCGAACGTCGATGCGGGCGATTGGTTGTGCCCGCGAGAGTTCGGCCCGATTTGGGCAAATATTCCCCGCGATCCGATTTAAGGCGGAAAAACATCCCTGTGCGGACCCGCCGACGGGTGCGATAAGCGCATCAGATTTCCGCAGCGCATAGCTGACTTGCGTCCCGCGGGTTTGAAAGGGTGAAACCAAAGATGTTAGAGCGACGCCGAACCGTCCGAATGTGTATGTCGCACTAAGCCGACATCCACGCATCTTTGCCGCAATCCTGCGGTTTTCACCGAAGAGAATTCCATGACCGACCGACCTGTTTCTCGCGCTGCCTCGCCGGGGGGTGTCCGATGATTGCGACTGCCGACCATACTGCCGGGACGGGGCGTCCCATGGTGGCCTTCGAAGGTGTCACCAAGCATTTCGGCGGTGCGAACGGCCAGACAGGCTTCACCGCGCTGGCCGGCATCGACTATTCGGTCCCGAAGGGCGCGATCAGCGGCATCATCGGCCGCTCGGGTGCCGGCAAGTCGACCCTGATCCGGCTCGTCAACGGACTTGAGCTGCCGTCCACCGGTAAGGTTCTGGTCGACGGCGTCGACGTCGGGGCACTGGACGAAGCAGGGCTCCGAGCGCTGCGCCGAGAAGTCGGTATGATCTTCCAGCACTTCAACCTGCTGTCCTCGCGCACGGTGCATGACAACATCGCCCTGCCGCTCGAGATCGCCGGTCTCGACCGCCAGGCGATCGATCGCCGCGTCAAGCCGCTGATGGAACTGGTCGGTCTTGCCGACAAGGCCGGACGCTATCCGGCGGAGCTTTCCGGCGGGCAGAAGCAGCGCGTCGGAATCGCCCGTGCGCTCGCCACCGAGCCGAAGCTGCTGCTCTCGGATGAAGCGACCTCGGCGCTCGATCCCGAGACGACGCAGTCGATCCTGGAACTCTTGAAGACCATCAACCGCGACCTCGATCTCACCGTGCTGCTGATCACCCACGAGATGGAGGTGGTGAAGACCATCGCCTCGCATGTCGCGGTGATCGACCGGGGACTGATCGTCGAAAGCGGACGCACCTTCGACGTCTTCACGGCACCGAAGCACGAGACCACCCGTGTGCTCCTCTCCGCGACGGTGGGGGCGAAGCTGCCTGAGTGGATCCGCTCCGACCTGAAGCCGGTACCGGCTGTCGGCGACCGGGCGCTCGTGCGCCTAGTCTTCTTCGGCGACACGGCCTTCCAGCCGCTGACGGCCCGGCTTGTCGCGGAGATCGGCACCGATCTCAACATTCTGGCCGGCGCGATCGACGAGATCGCAGGCGAGCCCTTCGGCTCGCTCGTCGTCTCCTATCCCGCCGATCCGGCGACACTCGAGCGGGCCAACCGCTTCTACCAGGAAACCGGTCTCGCCACGGAGGTGCTCGGCTATGGCGCCTGAAATGCTTATAAATCTGCTCGTCAAGGCTCTTTGGCAGACCCTGCAGATGGTCGCCGCGGCCGGTCTGCTCGGCACGCTAGTCGGCCTGCCGATCGGTGTCTTCCTCGCAACGAGCGCGCGCGGCGAGCTCTTTGCCGCGCCGGCTGTCAACCGGATTGTCGGTCTGGTGGTCAATGCGTTGCGCTCGACACCCTTCATCATCCTCGTCGTCGCGATCATTCCGTTTACCCGTTTGGTCACCGGCACCTCGATCGGCACGATCGCTGCGATCGTGCCGCTGACCATCTCGACCATTCCCTTCGTGGCGCGCCTGATCGAGGCGGCGATCCGCGAGGTCGACAAGGGCCTGATCGAGGCTGCGCGTGCCATGGGCGCCACGCCATTCCAGATTGTCACCAAGGTTCTGCTTGCCGAGGCAAAGCCCGGCATCACGCTCGCGCTCACCCTGACGCTCGTCAGCCTGATCGGCTATTCGGCCATGGTTGGCGCGGTCGGTGGTGGCGGTCTCGGCGACCTCGGCATCCGCTACGGATACCAGCGCTTCATGCCGGAGGTGATGCTGACGGTCGTGGTCGTGCTGATCGTGCTGGTGCAGGCCGTGCAGAGCGCGGGCGACCATCTCGCCCGCCGCTTCGACAAGCGCAGCCGTCGCAACTGAATTCCCATCATCAGAAAACTCAAGGAGAAAACACAATGAGGAAACTGATCGTCGCCGCCGCCGTCGCGGCACTCTTCTCCACCGCTGCCCTCGCCGAGGACATCAAGGTCGGCGTGACCGCCGGCGAACACGCCCAGATCATGGAAAAGGTGAAGGAAATCGCCGCCAAGAAGGGCCTCAACATCGATATCATCGAGTTCTCCGACTATGTCGTGCCGAACCAGGCACTGGCCGACGGCGACCTGAACGCCAACTCTTTCCAGCACCAGCCCTATCTCGACAACCAGATTGCCGATCGCGGTTTTGATCTCGTCAGCGTCGGCACGACCATCACCACGCCGATGGGCGTCTACTCCAAGAAGGTGAAGAGCCTCGAGGAGCTGAAGGACGGCGCGACCGTGGCGATCCCGAACGATCCGACCAATGGTGGCCGCGCTCTGCTCGTCCTGGCCTCGAAGGGCCTGATCAAGGTCGATGAAGCCAAGGGTCTCAAGGTCGGCCCGGCCGACGTCACCGAGAACCCGAAGAACATCCAGTTCGCCGAACTCGATGCGGCCCAGCTGCCGCGCTCGCTGGACGACGTCGACGCAGCGGTGATCAACACCAACTATGCGCTGGAAGCCGGCCTGCACCCGAAGACGGATGCGATCGCCATCGAGGGTGAAAAGTCGCCTTACGCCAACGTCATCGCCGTGCGTTCCGCAGACAAGGATGCTCCCTGGGTCAAGACGCTGGTCGAATCCTATCACGACGACAGCATCCGGGCCTTCATCAACGAGGAGTTCAAAGGCGCGCTGATCCCGTCCTGGTAAGCGGATCGCATGTCTGCCTGCGGCCCGGCCGCGCCTTGTCTCGACCTCTCCCGGCCCCGGGGGAGGTTTTTCTTTTTGTTTCCGCCTTTTAGCCGCAAGGCTATGGGTTTCGGGCACTTGCGTTAAATCAAATTGAACACATTCTGCCGCAGGCTGATCTCTCACTCCAAGGTCTGTCCATGCGTTTCAAGACGTTCAACCTCAGGAGGCGGCCAGCCTCCCTCGATCGCCGCTTCGCGGTGATGTTCATGCTGCTCGTCTTTGCCGCCGTCGCCGTCGTGGTGACGACGATCGTGTTTACTGCCCTCGACCGCGTTGCAGGCTATGCAAACCATCTCGACGAGGAACGGTCACGCGAGACGGTCACCGGCGCCATCCGCACGTTCAAGTACCAGCTGGGCGCCACGCTCAACGACTATGCGGCCTGGGATGATGCCGCCGACTACGTCTACAACAAGCAGGACGCCGACTGGATCGTGCGCAACTTCGGCGACATGACCTTCGAAAGCGACCTGTTCGACGTCGCGATCCTGCTCGACAGCCAGGGCGCGAGCCTGATGGCCTATTCGGACGGTGCCCCGATCGAAGGTCAGCTCGAAGCCTTCGTCAATGCCGACGTCAAGGCGATGTTCGCGCAGGTGAGGAACACGGCGGTCGGCGAGCGGCCGCAGGTGCTCGGCTTCACTCGGACCGCGAAGGGCATCGGCGCTGCCGGCATCGCACTCATCCGGATGAAGTCTGCCGATCTCATTACTGAGCCCCCACGCAATCCGGCCTATCTCATCTTCATACGTCATCTGCGCGCCGATACTGTCACGCGGCTCGGCGAGGCTTACGTGTTGCCCGAGCTGCGGCTGACACCCGCCTATGCCACGGCCTCTCACCAGGTCAACATCCTGTCGCCTTCGGGTTATGCCCTCGGCGCCCTCGGCTGGGATCCGCGTGCACCGGGCGATGTCAGCCGCCAGCAGGTGCGGCCGCTGGTGACCAGTGCATCGGTCATTGTCGGGCTCTATTGTCTGCTGCTGGTCGTGGTCGGCGCCAAGGAGGTGCGACGTGTCCGGGCCGATGAGGCGACGGCAATCCGGATGTCCCGCATCGATCGGCTGAGTGGGCTTGCCAATCGCGAGGGCCTGTTCGTCGGACTTGCGGCGAGGGTCGAGGCGGCGAGCCGGACGGGCGAGGACGTGGCACTGCTCTATCTCGACCTCGACGGGTTCAAGGAGGTCAACGACGCCTATGGCCACGCCACTGGCGACCGGCTGATCCGGGGCGTCGCCGCGGGCCTGACCATTCTCGTCGGCGAGGGGGCTATCCTCGCGCGGGTCGGCGGTGACGAGTTTGCCATCGCGATCAGCGGAAGGGATGCCGGGACAAGGGCTGTCGAACTGTGCGAAAGCATCCTTGAATTCGTCGCGGAGCCCTTCGAGATCGGCGAGCGGGTGGCCGTGATCGGCTGCAGCATCGGGCTCTGCGTGTCGACTGCCGGAGCGACCGAGGGCGAGGAGCTGGTGCGGCGTGCCGACATGGCGATGTACCGGTCCAAGGACAACGGGCGCGGTTGCTGGACCCCGTACGATCCGCAGATGGATATAGAGCGGGAGGAGCGCCACCAGCTGGAACTCGACCTCAGGGCGGCGATCCAGAGCGGTGAGATCGCGGTCGTCTATCAGCCGGTGGTGAATGCGAACAGCTTCGAGATCGTCAGCGTCGAGGCGTTGGCGCGGTGGAACCGGAAGGGGCACGGACCGGTGGCGCCCGACGTGTTCATTCCGATCGCGGAGGCAAGCGGCCTGATCGACGAGCTCGGCATCTGCGTCCTGCACCACGCCTGCCGCCAGATGCATGACTGGCCCGATCTGCGGCTTTCGGTCAACGTCTCTCCCGGCCAGTTCCGTGACCCGGCCTTTGTCGGTCATGTCGAAACGGTGTTCCGTGAGACGGGCATGGACCCGCGACGCGTGGTGCTGGAAATGACGGAGACCTATTTCATTCACAGTCCGGAACGCGCCGCCCAGGCTCTGAAACGACTGCGCCGGATCGGTGTCAGGATCGCGCTCGATGATTTCGGCGCCGGGTTCTCGAGCGTCGGTTACCTGCGGCAGTTCGGCTTCGACCGGATGAAGATCGACCGTTCCATGATCACCGCGCTCGACGGCGGTCCAAAGGCGGTGGAGATGCTGCAGGCAACGGTGGCGCTGGCGCGGTCACTTGATATTCCGGTGACGGCCGAAGGCGTGGAGACCGAGGCACAGGCGGTGGCGCTCAGGCTCGCCGGCTGCGACGAATTGCAGGGCTATCTGTTCGGACGGCCGTGCGAGTCCGCGGAAATCGACCGCCTGCGCAGTCGTGGACACGCGCCGGCCAGGCGGCCGGCTTGAGCGTCAGGCCGCCTCAGCTGCCGATGTGCTTCTCACCGCGCTTCTTGGCGAGTGCGATCTGCATCTGGCGCTGGCGGTAACGATCGCGGTCCAATTCGGTGCGGTTGTCGTAGCAGTGCGGGCAGGAAACGCCTTCCTCGAACTTCGGCGACTTCACCTCTTCCGCGGTCAGCGGATAGCGGCAGGCATGGCAGAGCGTGTGCTCGCCTTCCTTCAGTCCATGGGTAATCGATACCCGCTCGTCGAAGACGAAGCAGGCGCCGTCCCAGAGGCTCTCTTCCGCCGGCACTTCCTCAAGATATTTCAGGATACCGCCCTTGAGGTGGTAGACCTCCTCGAAACCCATTTCCTTGGCAAGCGCCGTTGATTTTTCGCAACGGATGCCGCCGGTGCAGTACATGGCGAGCTTGGGCTTGTTGTGCAGGCCGGGATTGTTGCGCAACCAGTCGGGGAACTCGCGGAAGGTCTTGATGTTCGGGTCGATCGCACCCTTGAAGATACCGATCGCCGTTTCATAGTCGTTGCGCGTATCGACCACGATGGTCTCGGGGTCCGAGATCAGGGCATTCCAGTCCTTCGGGTCGATATAGGTCCCGACGATCTTGTTGGGGTCGATATTCTCGACGCCCATTGTGACAATTTCCTTCTTCAGCCGTACCTTCATGCGCAGGAAGGGCATCTTCGATGCCCGGCTTTCCTTGTGCACCAGGTTCTTGAACTCCGGCTGGGAACGGATGAAGGCGAGAATGTTGCCGATGCCTTCGTCGGTGCCGGCGATCGTGCCGTTGATGCCCTCCGCGGCAAGCAGCAGCGTGCCCTTGATGCCGTTCTCACGGGCGACGGCATCGAGTTCCGCCCGAAAGCTCTCGAAGCGCGGGAAACGGGCAAAGTGGTAGAGCGCGGCCACGCAGAAAGCGCCGCCCTCTTCGTGGCGAGGGGTCTGAAGATCTTCGGTCATGGCCCGGGAAATACTGCCTCAGCCTTTGCGGCGCAACGATTTTCGCGCGGCACGCTGCACTTTGAATTTTGTCAACTGCAGCGGCGTTGGGCGTCATGGGCGACCGCGAGGATGTCTTCGCGGTCGCCCTAAAGCGGTACTTATCGGGCCGGCGGGTTGTAGAAGCGGATGCGATGGCCGTCCGGGTCGGCGATGACGAAGGTCCGACCGAACTCCATGTCTGCCGGTGTCTGAAGTGTCGTGTGGCCGGCGGTCGACAACTGGTCATAGGTGGCGTTGACGGCGCTCGGGTCGGAGAGAGGGATGGCAAGTTCGAAGAGGCCGGGCGTCCCCGCCGCTGCCGGCACCACCGTGTGGCGCGACCACAGGCCGAGCTTCAGGCCGCCCGGGAAGATGAACATGGCGAAGGTCGGCGATCGCTCGACGGGGCTTGTGCCGAGCAGCTTTTCGTAGAAGGCGGCGCTCTGTTCCGGGCTGTCGACATAGAGGATGGTGAGGTTCGGTGTCATGATGGCTCTCCTGTGTTGAGGGCCCGATCATGAAGGATGCTGCTGGCAAAAAATGGCAGCAGTCTCACAGATCCCGGTCGGGAATTCCTTTCTGCTGGCGCCAGGCCTTGAGCAGCTGCAGGCGACGCTTTGGATAGCGGGCCGTTTCCGTCTGGGCGAGAAGCTCCATCCGGTCCGTGCGGAAATGGCGAAAATCGTTTCGCAGCGTGCACCAGGCCACTAGCACGCGGGCGCCGTCGAAGAAGGCGAGGGCAAAGGGCCAGATCACCCGCTCGCTCGTTTGTCCGTGTTCGTCGCGATAGGCGATCTTCAGGGACTGTTCGGAGCGGATTGCCTGGCGCAGATGCGCAAGATCGGCCGTGTCTTCAGGAAGGTTGGGCATGGGACCGGCAAGCAGCGTGCTGTTCCTGAGGTTCTCCCGCAGTTCGTCGGGCAGGACCTCCGTGATCTTGGAGAGGGCATCCCGGGCTGAAAGCGCCAAATCACGATCCGCGCGGCTTGCGACGAGGCGTGCGCCCAGAACCAGCGCCTCGATCTCCTCTGCCGAAAACATCAGCGGCGGCAGCATGTAGCCGGGCCGAAGGAGATAGCCGACACCCGGCTCGCCCTCGATGTCGGCGCCCTGGGCCTGCAGCGTGGCGATGTCACGGTAAAGCGTGCGCAGCGATATGCCGACTTCGTCGGCGAGCGTCTTGCCAGACACCGCCCGACGGTGGCGACGCAACACCTGTAACAATTGAAGAAGTCGTTCCGAGCGGCTCATGGCGGAAGGATAATAAGGCTGCCGCCAAAAACTGTCAGCAGCCGATCAGGCCAGTGCGGCCTCGATCCACAGCGCCTCGATGACGGTTGCCTCGCGGCCCGGCTTGTCGGCGAAGACCCGGTCGGCGAGCTCCAGTGCATCTCGCCGCAACTGCTGCTGCTGGCGGATGATCGCGCCAAGCAGATGGGAGAAGGTCTCGCTGCCGTCGGCGAGCGCCGGTTCGCTGTCCAGGAGGTCGGTGAGCAGCGCGAGATCGTGTTCGTGGCCGAGGATTTCGGTGAGGCTGCGGGCTTCCGCGCGCTTGGCCCGCATGGCCGACGGCCAGATGTCGCGAAGCAGCGACAGCGCGCGCCAATAGGTCTGGGATGCCTTGCGCAGGTCGTGGAACACTTCTTCATGGGCGTTGTCGTGGCATTCCCTCAAGGCGATGCGCGCGTTCTGCAGGATGCGTTTCCAGCCCTTGGCCAGAAGGCGCGCGGTCTTGTGCTGCCGCTTGGGAAGGCGGAGGGTCGCGATCGCGGCAATCGCCTCGTGGCAGTCTTCGACGGCTCCTCCCGCCTTTTGCGGCAGGTCCATTTCCTGGAGTGCGAGAGCATCGCGCCGTGCGGTCAGCGTGCCGCGGGCATGGGCGCAGGCCCGGGCCTCGTCCTCGTTCAGGGCATGGCCTTCGAGATAGGTGACCGTCTCCACCATTGCTGTCGCGTCGCGGACCAGCGACAGGGTCCGGGCGGTGTCGCGCAGCCGGGCGTTCTCGTCGGCGAAGAGTTCCGCGTCGTCCACCAGGACGAGCCTATAGAGGGCGCGAAGCCGCTTGAAGTTTTTCCGCGCGTCGTGAACGGCCTCGTGGAGGCCCCGGGGTTGCTGTTCCAGAGACGCAATCGCCGAGCGGAGCTGCTCGGTCGCAACACGCCGCACTTCCTCGTCGAAAGGGTGTGCGGGGTCAATTCGGTAGGGCATGAACGAGCTCGGGCTTGAGGCGCTCGGTTGCCAGAACCTGATTGGAATAGCGGCGGTCGCCCGTGACCTCGCGACCGAGCCAGTCCGGCAGCTCGGGATCGTCCTGTTCCGACTGCAGCTCGACCTCGGCGATCACCAGCCCGCGATAGGCACCTTCGAAGACGTCGACCTCCCAGGTGAAGCCGCCGACGTCGACCGTGTAGCGGACCTTCTCGATGATGTTGCCGACGGCGAAGGCAATCATCTCCTCGGCTTCGGCAAGGGGGATCGGATATTCGAACTCGTCGCGCACCAGCGCCGTCTTGCCGAACTTGATCGTCAGCTTGGCACTTTCGTCGTTGCTGGTGCGGACCCGCACGGAGCGGTCGTGATTGACGGAAAGATAGGCCTGCCGCATGGGGGTGGCCGACGTGGCATGCTGTCGCCAGCTGTCGTTCGTCACCAGGAACTTGCGCTCGATTTCCTTGGCCATCTCGCTCGTCCGTCGTGAATGTCGTCATCGCAACGTAGCGCAAGTGGGGCCTAAGGCAAATGGAGTCTTGCGTGCCCGCGCGCATTTGTCTCGACAATGACATCTTCTCCGGCTAATCCTTGACACAATTTCAATCGTTTTAAAGAGGCGTGCGGCGATGAGCGCGAAGAACGAAAAGCTCCTTTCCACCCTGAAGCTCCAGCCGGTCGTGCCGGTGCTCATCATCGAGGACGCAGAGAGCGCCGTTCCGCTCGCGAAGGCCCTCGTCGCCGGCGGCCTGAAGGCGATCGAGATCACGCTGCGCACCGATGCCGCCCTTGAAGCCGTCCGGCGGGTCGCAGCGGAAGTCGAGGGCGCGGTGGTCGGTGCCGGTACCATCCTCAATCCGGCCCATTTCGACGCGGCGGTGAAGGCCGGCTCGCAGTTCATCGTCAGCCCGGGCACGACGCGGGAGCTGATCCATGCGGCGCGCGGCTCGGATATTCCGCTGCTTCCGGGTGCGGCAACGGCAAGCGAAGTCATGCAGCTTCGCGAGGAGGGCTACCAGATCCTCAAGTTCTTCCCCGCCGAGCAGGCCGGGGGAGCCGCCTATCTGAAATCACTCTCGTCGCCGCTTGCCGGCACGATGTTCTGCCCGACCGGTGGCATCTCGCTCAAGAATGCGAAGGACTACCTCTCGCTGCCGAACGTCGTCTGTGTCGGCGGATCGTGGGTGGCGCCGAAGGAAATGGTGGTCGCCGGCGACTGGGCCGGGATCACCAAACTCGCCGCGGAGGCAGCCGCGCTCGCCGGCTGAGCAGGTCGGCCGTGAAAGTGCGGACGGCGTCTTTGTAATTTCATGATCGCCTCCTTATCTAGCAGTCGAGAATGAAACCTACGGAGATTTCGATGTTCGACGCGAAGAAGCTGCTTGATCAATTTCTCGGCTCCCAGGTGCCGGGCACGAACGGAAGTGTGAAGCAGAAGGCCGGCGACGTCGTCCAGCTCGCGAAGGACAATCCGCTTGCGACCGGCGCCATCGCGGCGGTCCTGCTCGGCACGAAGACCGGGCGGTCGCTGACCGGCAGCGCCCTGCAGCTGGGGGGGCTCGCTGCGATCGCGGGTCTCGGATACCAGGCCTACAAGAACTATCAGGCCGGCAAGGCGCCGCAGCCCGAAGCCGCGAGTGAACCGGTTCTGCTGCCACCGCCCGCGGACTCCGCCTTCAGTACCGAGCCCGCCAAGGTGTCGAACGATTTCGCCCTGACATTGGTGCGCGCGATGATCGCTGCCGCCAAGGCCGACGGTCACATCGATGCGGCCGAGCGTGGTCGGATCATGGACAAGGTCCATCTGTCCGGTCTCGGTGCGGAAGCGGAAGCCTTCCTCGAAGCCGAGCTGTCGGCCCCGACCGATCTCGACGCGCTGGTGGCTGCGGCCCTCACCGAAGAGCAGAAGGTCGAACTTTATACGGCCTCGCGGCTCGCGATCGAGCCGGACAGCCGAGCGGAACGCGGTTACCTCGACCTGCTCGCCGGGCGGCTTGGCCTTGCCGACGGGCTCGTCGATCACATCGAGGCGACGGTTTCGGCCGCCAAGGTCTGAGGACGTACCTTCCGCTGCGATTTCGGCCAGTTGCCTTTGCCCGGCGGCTGGCCTAATCGTTTGCCGACTTAAGCGAGAGGCAAACATGCGCGATCTTTCCACTTTCAAGGGCTGCCCGGCACCAAGGCCTGTCCGGCTCGAAGGCCGTTTCGTCACCGCCGAGCCATATGACAAGGCGCAGCATCTCCAGGCCCTGTGGGACGGTCTCGGTGGCATGGCGATCAATCCGCTGCTCACCTATTTCACCCAGCCGGATTTCTCCGGCATTGCGGATTTCGATGCCTGGCTCGAAAGCGTGCAGACCAAGGGCGGCTGGGTCACGGAAGTCTTTCGCGACAACAAGACCGGCAAGGTCGTCGGCATGGCCAACTACATGCGCGCCGATCCGGCCAACGGCGTCGTCGAGGTCGGCGGGGTCGCCCATGGTCCGGCCATGAGCCGTACGCCGCTCGCCACCGAGGCGCACTACCTGATGGCGCGCCACGTGTTCGACGATCTCGGCTATCGCCGCTACGAGTGGAAGTGCCACAACGAGAACGAACCCAGCAAGGCGACCGCCAACCGCTATGGCTTCACGTTCGAGGGCGTCTTCCGGCAGCACATGCTGTCGAAGGGCAAGAACCGCGATACCGCCTGGTTCTCGATGATCGACGGCGAATGGCCGCTGATCAAGGCTGCCTTCGAGGCCTGGCTCGCGCCGGAGAATTTCGATGCCGACGGCCGGCAGGTCCGCAAGCTGGAAGACATCCGCGCAGACCTTTCCAAGGGGGCCGCCGAATGAGCGACGACAGGAGCAACCGTTCGTCGGCGATCGCCGCAGGAGCGATCGTGCTCGGCTTTGGCGCCTTGCTGCTCGGTCTGCCGAAGCTCGTGCTCTGGATCGGCGACTACTCGTCGGTCCTGGCGGCGCTCGTCGGCACGGTGGCGATCATGTCGTTCTTCATCGTGCTCTGGCTCAGGGCCCGCTACCAGCGTCGACGCGACAAGCAGTGAGGCTTTCCTTGAGCGCCTGATCGGCGCTCAGGATTGCAGGGCGGCGGCGAGAAGTAGGGCGCCGAGGGCAATCACCAGAAGGGCGCCGAGGATTTCAATAGCGCTTGCAACGCGCCCTGCCGCTTTCGAACCCGGACCTGACAGGCGCACCGCCAGTGATTTTGCCGATACCGCGATCGCCGCGAGTGCCGAGACGGTGATCGCGGTGCCGAGCGCCATGGCGAAGACCGACAGGATACCGCCGAGATAGAGTCCGTTCAACAGGGCAAAGGTCATCACCAGGATCGCGCCGGAGCATGGGCGCAGGCCCACCGCGACGATGGCCGACCATGCTTCCTTCATGCTGAAATCCTGCGCGGAGAGCATGCGCGGATCGGGCAGGTGCGTGACGCCGCAGTCTGGGCAGACCGAGCCAGGGGGCAGGGCATCATGTCCGTGTTCGATGGCGGTTGCGCGAAAGGAAAGCCCGGTGCTCGCCGCTGCGGGAGGGGCGGAAACCGCGCCGTCGAACAGGCCCGCGCTGATCGGCGCACTGCGCGCGATCCAGATCCCCTTCAGCTTGCGCATCAGCAGCCAGGTGCCGAAGGCGACGATCAGGGCGTAACTGGCGATTTCGAGCGCCCGGGTCGCGTCGGTCATCGAGATCGCCGTGCCACGCAGGGCCGCATAGGTGATGCCAACGAGCGCGACCGCCACGACGCCCTGCAGGAAGGCCGAGACGAAGGAGATCGAGATGCCACGGCGCAGCTCGATCTCGTTGGCGATCATGTAGGAGGAGATGACCGCCTTGCCGTGGCCGGGGCCGGCGGCGTGAAAGACACCATATGCAAAGGAGAGGCCGACGAGCGTCCAGAGATGGGTCTGGTCTTCGCGCATGGCCTTCAGCGCGCCGGTGAGCGCGCGATAGAAGGCCTGCTGGTTGTCGTTGATGAAGGCGAGCCAGCCGGCAAAGGGGCCTGTCGCCTGGAATGATGGCTCGGCGGTTCCGATCCCGAGCGGCGAGGCGGCGTGCGCTATCAGGGCCGTGAAAAGCAGGACCGCGGCGGCAGCGGCGACCGGCCGGAGGGTGCCCCGGATCAGCATGTCACCTCGAGCCGCGTTGCAAACAGCTTGCTCATGTCCGTGCCGGCCGGATCGTTGAAGAAGGCTTCGGTGAGGCTTGCCTGGTTCTGGGCGAGCACCTCGTCCGGATCCGGCCGCACGACGGTCCGCTTGCAGGCCTTGAAGCCATCGCCTTCCGTCTGCATGTCATCGTCCTTGGCAAAGTCGATCGCCGTATACATCGTCGGATCGTAGACGCCGATGCTCAGCTTGCCCTTGAGGGGCAGAGGCTTCTCCGGCTTGACGACGAAGAAGACCAGAAGTTGGTTTTCCTTGAAGTCGACGTGAAAGGTCTCCGGTTTCGCGACGGTAACCGGCGCGCCGTCGCGGCTGATGGAGGTGAAGTAGCTGTAGTCGGCGAGTGAGGTGCGGATCGTGTTGGCGATCTCGTTCAGCTCGCTGTGATCGAGCTTCAGGTCGCTGTTCTTGTCGAAGTCCATGAGGACGCTCGAGGAGAAGACGTCGTCGAAGCGCCACACATTGCGCAGTTCCGAAACCGTGCCGTCGGTGCCGGAAATCACCTCAAGGCGCGCTTCGGCAAAGACATGCGGATGCGCAAGGGCCGGCAGCGGCGTGCCCAGCAATGCCGCGATCAATGCAAACCGTCTCTTCATGCCGTCTTCACCCTTGCGCCCGATTCCCAGCTTCTTCCTCCGCTACAAATTCGACGGAAATGGGACCTCGCGGCGTCGATCACGCTGACGTGTGCTGGCGGAACCAGCCATGCAGGTAATCGACGAAGGCGCGCACCTTGGCGGGCAGGTAGCGGCGATGGGGATAGACGGCGTAGATCCCGCGGTCCTTCGGCAGGTAGTCATCGAAGAGCGAGACCAGTTCGCCGTTCTCGATATAGGGCCGGGCGATGAAGTCGGGAATCATCGCGACGCCGAGGCCTGCGCGGGCGCCACGTAAGGTGGCCTGCGGGCTGTTGACCTCGATCGGGCCGCTGACGGCAATCGAGATTGCGCCGCCGTCCGGATCGACGAACCGCACGGTGTTGTGGGATCGAGTGTTGGTGTCGATCAGCACCGGGACGCGGGACAGTTCCTGCGGATGCTTCAACGGTCCGTGCTTGGCGACGAAGTCGGGCGTTGCGCAGGCGTAGACGCGAAAATCAGAGAGCTTCTTGGCGATCAGACCCGAATCATCGAGCCTGGTGATGCGGATGGCGAGATCGAAACCCTCCTCGACGAGGTCGACGAAGCGGTCTTCGGCGACGATCTCCAGCGAGAGATCGGGATGCTCGCGCGAAAAGTCGATCAGCGACTGGCCGACTTCGGCATCGATGAAGGTTCGCGGAACGGTGACCTTGAGCTTGCCCTTGAGGTCCGTGGTGTTTTCGCGCACGAGATCGGCCAAGCTGTCGATCTCCTTGAGGATTTCGGTCGCACTGCGATAGTAGGTGTGGCCCGCCTCGGTCAGGGAGAACTGGCGTGTGGTCCGGTTCAAGAGCAGGGCGCCGAGCTCATCTTCCAGTTCGCGGACATATTTGGACAGCAAGGCCTTCGAGCGGCCGGTCTTGCGGGCGGCTGCCGAAAAGCCCTCCGCTTCGACCACATCGATAAAGGCGCGGATGCGCGTCAGCGTGTCCATTGTCAGGTATCCTCCAAAGCTGTGCGCGAATTGTGAACACAGCTGCCGGATTGTTCAATCATTTTTCTGTCGCAGGGGTCAAAAAACGCTTGATTATGACCGCGAACATTCTTATCTCCCTCTCTGCCCAAAGTCGCACGTGCCTGTGGGTGTCCGCCGACCCTCGAACTGGGATTTATCCCTAAGGTGAGGTCATCGGTAAGGTACCTGGAACTAACCCCTCCAGTCGCTATTCCGGCCAACCGGGAAATGCGAGGACATCTTGAAGCAACGACGGTGCGGGCCTTTCTGGTTCTCTGCCGGCTTTCCATCAGCCGGGGTACTGAAGAGGCACACCATCATTGCCGGAAGTGCGGTCGGGTTTCCCACCAATCCATGGCAGACAAAGCCGAATCTATCGTCCTTGGCAGGGCGTTGATTCACTATCTGCGCGTCGAGCGTCGTTCAAGGTTCCGGGGTCTCCACCGGCTGGTTCCTGATCGTACGCCCGTATGCCCTTTGTCCTCCAGCGTTTCGCTGGAGCTTTGGAACTATAGGGAATTCGATCATGACCACTGCTCGCATCCTCGACTTCATCAACACCCGACGTCCGGAAGGTCCTTGCCTCGTGGTCGACCTTGACGTGGTGCGTGAAAATTACGGTGCTTTCCGTCACGCCCTGCCGGACAGCTCGATCTACTACGCCGTCAAGGCCAACCCGGCTCCGGAAGTCCTGAAGCTGCTCGCCTCGCTGGGCTCGAGCTTCGACTGCGCATCGGTCGCCGAAATCCAGATGGCGCTCGATGCCGGTGCGACGGCGGAACGCATCTCCTACGGCAACACGATCAAGAAGGAACGGGACGTTGCCCGTGCGCACGCACTCGGCATCAACCTGTTCGCCGTCGACAGCCACGAGGAAGTCGAGAAAGTCGCCCGTGCAGCTCCCGGCGCCCGCGTGTTCTGCCGCGTCCTGACGGACGGCGAAGGTGCGGAATGGCCGCTGTCGCGCAAGTTCGGCTGCGTACCGCAGATGGCCGTCGACGTGCTCGTCTATGCCCACCAGCTCGGTCTCGACTCGTTCGGCGTGTCGTTCCATGTCGGTTCGCAGATGACCAAGGTCGATGCCTGGGATTCGGCGCTCGCCGATGCCAAGCGCGTCTTCACCTCGCTCGCCAAGCAGGGCATCCATCTGCAGATGGTGAACATGGGTGGCGGTTTCCCGACCAAGTATCTGCGCGACATCCCGTCGGCGGAAGCCTATGGCCGTGCGATCTCCGGTGCGCTCAAGAAGCATTTCGGCAATCACATCCCGCAGACGATCATCGAGCCGGGTCGCGGCATGGTCGGCAATGCCGGCGTGATCAAGGCCGAAGTCGTGCTGGTCTCGAAGAAGTCGGACAACGACGCGCATCGCTGGGTCTTCCTCGACATCGGCAAGTTCGGCGGTCTGGCTGAAACCATGGACGAGGCGATCCGCTACCCGATCCGCACCGCGCGCGACGCCGACGAGATGGAGCCCTGCGTGCTTGCCGGACCGACCTGCGATTCGGCCGACGTGCTGTACGAGAAGAACATGTATCCGCTGCCGGTCTCGTTGACGATCGGCGACGAGGTTCTGATCGAGGGAACGGGCGCCTACACGACGACCTATTCGGCAGTCGCCTTCAACGGCTTCGAGCCGCTCAAGGCCTACGTCATCTAAGGTCCGACCGGGCCCTTCGACGACCGCGCCGGCTCGACCGGCGCGGCGCAACACACCATCATCGGAAACACTTCTTGGTACGGGAGGCCGCCATGGCCGCTGTTCTGGACGTCGTGCGCGCATTTTTTGCGCCTGCACCTGCCTTTGTCATCGATGTTGAAACGCCGGCCGACGTCGTCGCCCGCGAGGCCCTGCTCGATCGCGCCATGGGGCCCGAGCGCAAGATGAAGTCGTCGGAGAAAATCCGCCAGGGGCGCCTGCCGGCCGAAGGCCTGGCACTCGTCGCGCGGGACCGTTCGGGGCATGTGATCGGGACCGTCCGCCTGTGGAATGTCGAGGCCGGCGTGTCGCGCGAGGGCCGGACAATCGATGCGCTGCTGCTTGGGCCGCTTGCGGTCGATCCTTTGCACGAAGGCAAGGGCATCGGTTCGGCACTGATGCGCGCGGCCCTCATCGAGGCGCGCAAGCGCGAGCACGGCGCCGTCCTGCTGGTCGGTGATGCCGCCTACTACGAGCGGTTCGGCTTTTTCGCGGAAAAGGCACAGCATCTGGTCATGCCCGGCCCCTTCGCCCGCGAGCGCTTCCTGGCGCTCGAGCTCAAGGCGGGCTGGCTTGACGGGGCGGCGGGCATGATCGTCGCATCCGGTCGCAAGCTGTCGCAGCCGGGACGTCGCCGCGCTGCCTGAGACGTCCTGATGGACTGATCTCGGGACTGGGCGGCGCCCGTCGGGCGCCGTGCGGTGCTGTTGTTAGCTGGTCCGTCTTCGCTCCGCGGGGAGGCTTTGCGGGCAAGTGCTCCGCCCCGGTGGTGTGGGGCCCATCCTTTTGTATTTATTGGAAAACCTTCCCGTTTCCGCCCGTGTCTCCTGTGCATCATCGCAGAAAAATCGACATTCGGTCGGAACAATTCCCCCTCCCGCGCTTGTTAGGGCTTCGTGATGTGTACGTCACGATCAAGCGTTTGCCGGATCCTGCTCAGGGCGGGCCTGCACGAAAGGGAGTTCATACCATGATGAAGAAGCTAGGATTGAGTGCGGCGGCACTCCTCGTTTCGGCCGGAGCAGCCTTCTCCGCGGATGCCGTCTACGAGGCGCCGCCTGCTCCGCCACAGGCTGTCGAAGCCACCCCGGTCTTCAGCTGGGATGGTGCCTATATCGGTCTCCACGGCGGATATGCCTGGGGCAATGGCGACTTCTTTGACGGAACAGCTGAGGCCTCCGACGATTTCGATGGTGGCCGCTTCGGCGGTTTCGTCGGCTATAACTGGGGCTTCGGCAGCAACGCCGTTGTCGGTCTCGAAGGAGACCTGAACTATGACTGGAACAAGAACGGCTACGGAGCCGTCGATGTCGGCACGGGCTTCAGCGGCTCGGTTCGCGCACGTGCCGGCTATGCGATGGACCGTGCGCTGCTCTACGCAGCCGGTGGCTGGACCGCGACGAATTTCTCGGTTGAGGGCGGCGGTCTCGACGAAAGCGAAACCCTGCATGGTTGGACGGTCGGCGCCGGTGTCGACTATGCGGTCACCGACCGGGTCTTCACCCGCCTGGAATATCGTTACAACGACTATTTCGAGAAGGACATCGGCGGGGTCGACACCGACTTCAACCAGCATGTCGTAAATGTCGGTCTTGGCGTGAAGTTCTGACCGAAGGCTGTTATTGTCTAAGTACCGCGATCGCTCGACTTTGCCCGCCGGGCAAAGCCGGGCGTTTCATTTTCCGGGGATGCTTGCCGGTCAGAAGCGTTCCTCGTTTTCCTTCGCGAGGGCTTCGAGCGCCTGGGAGTCCGGCATGTAAGTGCCGGTCTGATCGTTCCACCGATAGGTGACGGAGACCAGGCGTTCTGGTGCCGGTACGGGCGGAGGCTCGTCGCAGGCCTCATCCACCTTCTCCTCCGTAACCCTGACCGACACGTGGATGGCTGCCCGCTTGCCGGACGCACCCGGTTCAACGGCAATCGCTGGCGTCTGGGTGCGATTGAGGCCGCAATAGCGCTCCGAAAGCGTCAGCACTTCATCGACCGTCGTCAGCTTGTCCGCCTCAGCCAGGACGAGGTTGGTGATCCGGTAACTCTGGCTGGAATTCCAGTGGCTGCTTTCCGTGGCAATGAGGGCCGCGCCGTCGCTGAGCGTCTGGATGGCCGGCTCGGCAAAACCGTTGTCGCGGTCAAGGCCGACATCGATGGCGTCGATGAGGCGAGGCCTGTCCTCCAGCGCATATAGGGCGAGGATTGTGGGTGTCTCGGCCGTGTCCGTGGCGGGCGCCAGGCCGAAGAGGATGGCCAGCCGTTGCTTGCCGTCCCGTTCGAAAGCGACGGTTTCGACACCGTCCATGCCGATGCCGTCCGGCCAATCGGTTTCCAACTCCCAGTCCTGGGCATAGGTCTCGTCGAGTGTGTGCCCGGTCCATGCCATGCCATCAGGCTGCAGGTCGGGGACAAAGCGCCTCGCAAGCTCGAAATAGGTCATGCCCGGTGCGCCTGTCACCGGATCACTTAGGCTGGCCATCGTGCCGCTTTCTGCCCGGGCGGTCTGCGGGGGCAGGTTGAGAAGCAGGAGGATGGAGAAGAGGTTGAGAAGGGAGCGCATCGGGCCGATCGTTCGAAGCGGACAATTGTGATCATGCTAGCGCAGAATCGGAACGGCGGAAATGCATGGATTTAGCCGCGGGGGGCTCCTTCCAGATCCGGAGGCTCCATCATTTCCCGGCGGCTTGACATGTGACTATATAGTCACCTAGTTTGATCGCCATGGACGATGATGTTTTTGTGGCCCTGAGCCATCCGGTGCGACGCGCGCTGCTCGACCTCCTGAAAGAGCGGGACGGCCGGACGCTCGGCGAGCTGGAAAGCCATTTCCCGCTCACCCGGTTTGGAGTGATGAAGCATCTGAAAGTCCTGGAGTCCGCCCACCTCGTGATCTGCCGGAAAGTCGGACGCGAGAAGCTGCACTTCCTCAATACTGTGCCCATTCAGGAGGTCAGCGATCGGTGGATATCGCGCTACACGGCGCCGTTCGCCCGCTCGCTGGTCGACATCAAGTCCATTGCCGAGTCATTCGAGAGGGAAAAGACCATGACCAAGGCTGTTTCACCCAGACATGTTTACGAGCTCTATATCCGCGCATCCGCCGAGACCGTCTGGCAGATCATAACCGACGACGAGAAGACGCCACTCTGGCAGCACTTCAACATGACGTCCCTCACCGATTGGAGTGTCGGTGGCGAGTATGCCTGGATGATGGGTGACAAGGTGGCGATCGGCGGTCGGATCGTCGAGATGCAGCCGCCCGGCAAACTGGTTCTGACCTTCAGTGCGCAATGGGCGCCGGACGTGGCGGCGGATCAGCCGTCGCGCGTAACCTTCGAGATCGTGCCGATCTCCGAGGGCGCGTGCAAGCTTACCCTGGTCCATGATGATTTCGCTGGCGAGACGGCGACGAGCAGGGCCGTGGTCGGCGGATGGCCGGAATCGCTGTCCCGGCTCAAGACGCTCGCCGAGACCGGCGAGCCTTTCATGTTGGACCGCGCGGGCTAAATCCGCACGTGTCTGCGGGCGGCGATCAGGCCGCCCGTCCGGACGCGATCTGTTGATCGGGCTCGCCAGAGCGGATCGAAGTGCGGCGATTGAGCTTGAAGCGGCCGACCAGTGTCGTGAGGTGAGCCGCACCTTCGGCCAGCGTGTGGCTGATTGCGGTCGTCTCTTCGACCATCGCGGCGTTCTGCTGGGTCATCTGGTCGATGTTGTTGATCGCGGAGCTGATTTCCTGTAGTCCGACGGACTGTTCGCGCGCCGCCGTGGCGATGGCATCGATGTTGGAATCGACGCGAGCGACGAAACCCTGGATCTGGTCGAGTGCCTGGCCGGTCTCGCCGACGAGCTTCACGCCTGAGGCGACCTCGACTGTGGAATTGACGATCAATCCCTTGATTTCGCGAGCGGCCGTGGCCGAACGCTGGGCAAGTTCGCGCACTTCCTGAGCGACGACGGCAAAGCCCTTGCCGGCTTCACCCGCGCGGGCGGCCTCGACGCCGGCATTGAGCGCCAGTAGGTTGGTCTGGAAGGCGATCTCGTCGATGACCGAAATGATCTGGCTGATTTCGGAGGAAGCCTTCTCGATGCGCTGCATGGCGCTGATCGCGTCACGCACAACCTCGCCGGAGGATGCTGCGCATTCCTTGGTGTCGCGCACCAGGTTGCGGGTGTCGAGGGTTCGTTCGGCAGACGAGCGCACCGTCGCGGTGACCTGTTCCAGGGCGGCCGAGGTCTCTTCAAGCGCGGCTGCCTGCTGCTCCGTGCGCTGCGAGAGGTTGTCTGCGGCTGCGCGCATTTCCTGGCCGTTGTCGTAGAGGCTGCGGGTCTCGTCGAGTACTTGTTCGAGCGTGGCCTGGAACGTAGCGATCGAGTTGTTGAAGTCACGGCGCAGCGGTTCGAAATGCGGTTCGAAGGGCTCGTCGATAGTCAGGCGGATGTTGCATTCGGCGAGGCGATTGAGGCCGGCGCCGAGCGCGTCGACGACCATTTGCAATGCCTCGGCCTCCTTCACACGCCGTTCTTCGCGCGCTGTACGTTCGCTCTCCGTGAGCGCTCGGGCGTGCGTTGCCTGTGCTTCCAGCCGCTGCTTCTCGAGACCGGCAAGGCGGAAGACCTCTACGGCGTTTGCTATGTCGCCGATCTCGTCCTTGCGGTTTGAGTAGGGGACGGCCCGGTCATATTCGCCGCCCGCCATGTCGGTCATGAAGCTGCTGATGCCGCCGAGCGGATTGAGCGCGCGCTGCCGGATGAAGAAGACGGCGCCGAGCGCCATTAGGATCAGCGCCGAACCGCCCGCGAGTGCGAGCATCTCCATCATCGCGGTCTGGCCGGCAGCATATTCTTCCCGGGTCTTCAGGTAGGCGTTGGACATGTCGACGAGTTCGTTGACCGCTCTTTCGTGGGTGTGGAAGCTTTCCTTGAGCGCGGGAAGAGAGGCTGCCACAGCGGCCGCGTTGCCTTGGCTCGCTGCGGGAATGTAGGCGTTGTTGACTTCGTTCCAGAAGATGTCGCCCTTGGTCAAAACATCCGAGTAGAGCTTCGAGGAAAGCTCGGCGGGAAGCGTCGAGTTCTTCCAGTATTCACGCCGTTCGGCGTACAGCCCCTTCAGAACCTCGAGCCGTGCGAGGTTGGCTTGGGCGGTATCCGGATGCAGCGCTGTTTCGCTGGTCAGCGAGTAGGCTTCGGTGAGGTAGAGCGGCGGCGGCAGAATATCCGCGATGAGGTCTTTTCCGTCGACGATCTCATGATAGATCGGACCGTTGATCTTCAGCGTCTGCAGGGTCTGCATGCCGATCCCGACGGTGGCGACAAGGCCGGCGGCCAGCGCCAGCCCGGCGGAAGTGACCATGAAAGAGATGTTGAAACGCATGAGCTTGCTTTCCGTGGCACGCCAAGCGTCAAGGGCAGCGGGAAACGCGGAACATACGCAATTCGCTGACAACCGGGCCGGTTGGCTGAATCTTCGAAAGGTGACGCCGGCGTCCGACCGCATGTTTGGCTGGCCACGCGGCAAGAGCGCCGGACAAAGCAAAAACTAGTCGGCATGAATTACCGATGCGTTAAGGTATATGTTCCGTGAAGAAAAATAGCGCCGTGAACATCCTGAAAAGAAAAAGAGCCCCGGCTGAGGGGCTCTCTTCTTATCTATACATCGGATTTTAGAGAAGTGTAATTCAACTAGGCAGATATATCGACGACGCCGCAGTCGCCTGCCTCTGATGCAAAGGCAAGTAGCTTGCCGTTGGCGCTCCACCCCATTGAGGTGATCGCGCCCTTGCCGGGACGGCGCAGCAGCGCTTCCTTGCCGTCGGCAGTGCGAACGGCGAGGATCATGCCGTCGACGAAGCCGATTGCCAGCACATCTTCCGCCGGATGGAAGGCAACATTGGTGACCATGATGTTGGCACGGGTGCCGAGTTCGAGCGGTGCCTTGCCCATCGGGCCGTCCTTGCCGGCGAAGGGCCAGACGATTGCGGCCGGAGCGCCCGACGAGGCAAGCCACTTGCCCTTGGCGGACCAGGAGAGCGACTTCACCTTCGCCGGATAGCCGGTCATGCGCATATGGCGGGTTTCGTTCGACTTGCTGTCGAGCTTCCAGCCGTGAAGGGCGCTTTCCTGCATGGTGGTCACGACGAAACGGCCGTCGGGAGAGAAGGTGACACCGGTATGGGCGCCCTTCCAGTCGAGATCGACCGGCGCGCCTGTCGTGCCGATCCAATGCAACGTTACGCCGTTGTAGCGTGCCGCGGCAACGCGCATGCCCTTGGGCGCGAAATCCAGCGCCTCGATGGTGCGCTCCTCGGCAAATTCCTTCACCGTGCCATCGGCGAGCCGGACGTAGCCGTTCTTTCCAACTGCATAGGCAACGGCGCCCTGCGGGCCGGCGGCCACGACCGAGATCCACTTGCGCGGCACATGGGCGAGTTCCGTAACCGTGCCATCATGGGCGATGCGCAGGACCTTGCCGTCCTCGCCGCCGGTGACCAGCGTCTGGTTGGAACTATCCTTGATGCAGGCGAGCAGGCCCTGGTGGGCCTCTGTCACCTTTTCGCCGCCGTCGAGCCGATGAATCGAGCCCGAGGCGGCGACGAAAACCGGGATGTCGCCGAGGAAGCTGGCGGCCAGCACGTGACCGTCAATGTCGAGGGGAGCGACCGTCGGCATCAGGCATTCTTTCCAATAGGCATGACTTCATCCGAAAAGGGCATGGTGGCGAATTGCATCAGGCGGTCGCCTCGCAGGCGTGGAAGCTTTTCTCGATCTTCTCGCGGTCGAGGTTGCGGCCGATGAAGACCAGTCGGCTCTCCCGCTTTTCGCCGTCCTTCCAGGGACGCTGATGATCGCCTTCGATGATCATGTGCACGCCCTGCACGACGTAACGTTCCTCGTCCCCCTTGAAGGCGATGATGCCCTTCAGGCGCAGAATGTTCGGGCCGTCGGTCTGGGTGATCTTCTGGATCCACGGGAAGAAGCGGTCCGGGTTCATCTCGCCGCCGCGCAGCGAGATCGACATGACCGTCACGTCATGGATCGGAGACGGCCCGTGGTCATGGTGATGGCCGTCATGATCGTGGCCGTGATCGTGGTGGTGGTCATGATCATGGTCGTGATGATGATGGTGGCCATGATCGTGATCATGATCGCAGTTCGGGCCGCAGACATGGTCCGGGTGATCATGATCGAGGAAGCTCGGATCATTTTCGAGGGCGCGCTCGAGGTTGAAGGCGCCCTGATCGAGCACCTTCGCGAGATCTACGCCGGAACGCGACGTGGAGTAGATGCGCGCCGACGGGTTGATGGCGCGAACGATGTCCTCGATGCGGTGCAGCTCGTCATGGCTGACGAGATCGGACTTGTTGATGACGACGACGTCGGCAAAGGCGATCTGGTCCTCGGCCTCGCGGCTGTCCTTGAGCCGCAGCGGCAGGTGCTTGGCATCGACGAGGGCGACCACGGCGTCGAGCTCGGTCTTGGCGCGCACGTCGTCATCCATGAAGAAGGTCTGGGCGACCGGGACCGGATCGGCCAGGCCGGTGGTCTCGACAATGATGCCGTCGAAGCGGCCCGGGCGGCGCATCAGACCCTCGACCACGCGGATCAGGTCGCCGCGAACGGTGCAGCAGACGCAGCCGTTGTTCATTTCGTAGATTTCCTCGTCGGACTCCACGATCAGGTCGTTGTCGATGCCGATCTCGCCGAACTCGTTGACGATGACCGCATATTTCTTGCCGTGGCTCTCCGACAGGATGCGATTGAGCAGCGTCGTCTTTCCGGCGCCGAGGTAGCCGGTCAGCACGGTAACGGGAATGGGTTTTGCGGCAGCTTCGGTCATGGAAACCTCGATCGGATGGGCGACGCGAACGGTGCGTCTGTAATGGTGTTACCCCATATAGGCGCTGGCCCGGACGAGTTCAAAGGCTTTGTTGAGGGCAGCTCAATCCTTTGCGCAGACAAAAGTATCGATGTCGAACATCTGTACATCCCGCAGAAGCTCGATCAGCCCTGTCACGGCATGGTCGATCAGTTTCTCGCCCTTTTGCGCCGTTGCGGCTGCGGCGTTGCCGGTCACGCCGCGAGGGTTGAGGTCCGCCATCTTCCAGCCGAATGCGTGCGGGCCATAGGCGCGCAGGTGTTTGAAGCGGGCGGCGAATTCGGACTGGTGCGAGGGAAAGTCTTCTGCTCTGTCCATCGCGACGCGGTCGGGGTGAAGTGCCAGCATCACGGATGTCTCTATTTCCCCGCCATGGATACCGATTGCCTTCTCCTGAGGATCGATCACGCCTTCCGGCAGGCCGAAGCGCGTCCAGCTGGTGGCGACTGCCAGCATGCCGAAACGCACCCGTGCCTCGGTTGCGACGATCGTCATCAGGGGAGAATTGCCGCCATGGGCGTTCAGCATGACGAACTTGCGGATGCCCTTCTCTGACAGGTTTTCAGCAATGCCGAGCCAGCGTTCGACCGCTTCCTGATAGCCGAGCGTCCGGGTGCCTGCCACGTCCATGTGCTCGATCGAGTAGCCGACCGGCTCGGCGGGCAGGACGGTGATCGGCAGGTCCGCGGGGCGCCGCGCGACAAGTCGGTCGACAATACCCTCGACGATCAGCCTGTCCGTTTCGAAGGGCAGGTGGGGGCCGTGCTGTTCATGGGCGCCGAGCGGCAGGAGCGCGATCCAGTCGCGGCGAGCCTCGGGGGCAAGCCCGGGATCATTGTCGGCGAAGCGGGGAGCGGGGTAGGGCATCTGGCGTCGGTCTTCGTAATTGGCTATGGGTTGGCACGCCGAATGTTAGCCGGCACAGCAACAAGAGCGGATCGCGCTCGGCGACAGGGGGGACAATGGCGAAAAAGGACAAGTCCGACAAGAAGAACAAGTCGGCGAAGAAGAAGGATGCGGCCGACCGCAGTCCGTCGATCGCAGCCGCAGTCACCCAGGCGGCGCGGGCCATGCGCACGGAACTGTCGCGCAGGCTCTCTGACAGCGGGCTCTATGCCGGGCAGGACACCGTGGTTCAGCTCCTTGCGGAGGAGGACGGGCTGACGCCTGGCTTTCTGGCGCAGAGGCTCGGCGTCAAGGCGCCGACCATGACCCGCACGATCGGGCGCATGGAAGTACAGGGTTTCGTCGAGCGCCGATCGGACGACAAGGACGGCCGTCTCACCACAGTCCATCTCACTGCCAACGGGCGCGACCGGCTCGATCAGATCGTCGCAGCCGCGGTCGAGACGGAGGAGCGGGCAACGAAGGGACTGTCCGGCAAGGAGGTCAGGCAACTGGTGAAGCTGCTGGCCGTCGTCGAGGCGAACCTTGTCACCGATACGCCGAAAGACTGAGGGCGGCCGGCGTTTTCCGTGCTGGCGGGAATTGAAAAACGAACTTAAATTGTTTAATTAAACTATTTAAGTTCGTATTGGCATGCCGGCCGGGGAGAGTTTGGCCGGAGGGGAGGGGCAGTGGCTCAGAAGGTAAAGCTATCAACGATCGCCGAGACGCTCGGCCTCTCGACGGCGACGATCTCACTTGCGTTGCGCGACAGCCCGCTGGTCGCGGCCGAGACGCGGGACAAGATCAAGGAACAGGCACGGGTTCTCGGCTACATCTACAATCGCCGGGCCGCCAGCCTGCGGACGTCGCGTTCCGGCATCATCGGCGTCGTCGTGCACGACATCATGAACCCCTTCTACGGAGAAATCCTCAAGGCCATCGAGAGCGAACTCGACCGCAGCCGCCATACCTTCATCCTGTCGAACCACTACGACTCCGTCGAGAAGCAGCGGATGTTCATAGAAACGCTTCTTCAGCTCGGCGGCGACGGCGTGATCATGTCGCCGGCGATCGGGACACCGGTCGAGGATATCAAGCTCGCGGAGGACAACGGGATGCCGGCGATCCTGATCGCGCGCCAGATGGACGGCCTCGACGTTCCGACCTATCGCGGTGACGACAGCTATGGCATCTCGCTCGCCACCAATCATCTGATCGGGCTCGGTCACCGCACCATCGCGATGATCGGCGGTACCGACCAGACATCGACCGGCCGCGACCGCTATCAGGGCTATGTGAATGCCTTGCGCAAGGCCGGCATTGAAGTCGATCCGGAGCTGCGCATTCCAGGGCCGCGCACCAAGCAGGGCGGTTTCGAGGCGGCGGTGCATTTCCTGTCCCTGCCGCAGAAGCCGACGGCGGCGGTCTGCTGGAACGACCTCGTGGCGATCGGCCTGATGAACGGCATCGCCCGCGCGGGGCTCATTCCCGGCCGGGATATCTCGGTCACCGGGTATGATGATCTCGAGGAGGCCTCGATCGCCACGCCTGCGCTCACCACCGTCTGGAACGGCCAGGCGGAGGTCGGGCGGCTGGCCGCCCGCGCGCTGCTCGACAGACTGGCCGGCAGCCACGAGCCGGACGGCATCCATCTGATCAAGCCGGAAATGCGGATCCGTCAGTCGACCGGTCCGATCCATCGCCAGTAGGCCTCAACGCCCCACAGACCAAAGACAGAGGAGGACGAGCATGTCGAACGCGCGCGTCACGATCCTGGTGCCCGGCCGGATCAATTCCCGGGTGCCGGAGCGGCTGAAGGAACACTTCGACATTCTTGCCGTGCCGCACGGCGCCGATCTCGAGCTTTCGGAGGCCGAGGCGGCAAGGGTCCGCGGGATTGCCGTTTCCGGTGCCCTGCCGCGCAGCTGGATTGACCGGCTGCCCGCGCTTGAAATGGTCGCGAGCTTCGGTGTCGGCTATGACGGCGTCGACGTAGCCGCGGCGGCAGAGCGCGGCATCGTCGTCTCCAACACGCCGGATGTCCTGAACGACGAGGTCGCCGATACGGCGGTCGCGCTGCTGATCAACACCATCCGGCGCCTGCCCCAGGCAGAGGCATGGCTGCGGCAGGGGCGCTGGGCCGAAGAGGGGCCATTCCCGCTGACGCCGCTGTCGCTCAAGGGGCGGCATGTCGGGATCCACGGACTCGGCCGGATCGGCATCGAGATCGCGCGGCGCCTCGAACCGTTCAAGGTGCGGATCAGCTACCATACGCGGCGCCCGCGCTCGGATGTCGGTTACACGCATTTCCCGACGCTTGCAGGGCTCGCCGAAGCGGTCGATACACTCATCTCGATCGTGCCGAACACGCCGCAGACGCTGAAGGCGATCAATGCCGATGTGCTGAAGGCGCTCGGGCCGAACGGCGTGCTGATCAATGTCGGCCGCGGCACGACAGTGGACGAGACGGCCTTGATCGCGGCGCTGACGGACGGAACGATCGCGGCGGCAGGTCTCGACGTGTTCGAGAAGGAGCCGCATGTTCCCCAGGCGCTTCTCGATTTGCCGAATGTCTCCGTCCTGCCGCATGTGGCATCGGCGTCGGTTCCGACCCGCAACGCCATGGCGGATCTGGTCGTCGACAATCTCGTGTCGTGGTTCACCACCGGCCGGGCGCTCACGCCGGTGCCGGAAACGCCACAAGGGGCTTGAGGCCCCTTGTGAAAGTCATTTCGTGATGCCCGCCGCTCAGGCCTTGGTCTTGACGTAGTCGCGAACGGCGTCGCCGAAGGCTTCGAAGAGCGCGCGAGACGGGCGGTCGGTTTCGGCCCAGTATTCCGGATGCCACTGGACACCGATGGCAAAGCCCTTGGCGCCGATCACCGAAACGGCCTCGATGGTCCCGTCCTCTGCCAGGGCCTCGACCTGCAGGCCGGGCGCCGTCTTGGAAATCGCCTGGCGATGCAGCGAGTTGACGGGGATAGATCCGGCGCCGAGATAACGGGCAATGCAGGAGCCCTCGGCGATGATGACATCCTGACGGATGCTGTACATGACGTCGCGATCCGGATGCTGCGGCTTGCGGTGGTCCCAGACCCCTTCCTGTTCCTGGATCTCGGTGGCAAGCGTGCCGCCGAGCGCGACGTTGAGTTCCTGAATGCCGCGACAGATGGCCAGCAGCGGAATGCCGCGTTCGATCGCACGGCGGATCAGCGGAAGGGTGGTCGCGTCGCGGGCCGGATCGAAGGGGCCGTCGCTCTCTCGGACCTCTCCGCCGTAGAGGGAGGGATGCACGTTGGTCGCGGAGCCGGATACGATCAGGCCGTCGACGCGATCCAGAAGAGCATCGGTGTCATTGCCATCCACGAAGGCCGGGATGATGAAGGACATGACGTCGGCGACCTTGAGCGCCGCGTGGACATACTGGTTCTGGGCTGCGTGCCAATGCGTTCCGTCGAACTCGCGAATATCGGCGGGAACGGCAATAATCGGTCTGGGCATGAAAGACTCCGGAAAAAAGCCTGGGCGAGGCAGAGCAATTTCATGAAGTGAGCCGGGGCCTCAAGTCAATATCCGAATTTCACTTGCCGTGTGCTGGCTGGCAGTTCGGCAGGTGTCCCGTTACCGCCTTAACCCGTCCGAAGCGGTTGCGGCCGTCGCCCGTTTCGGACGCTGAAGTTCGTCTGATTTTCGCCGGTCTGGCGGGTGTCGGAAGTCCGGATGGCGCTGTCGAAAAACCAAATATTACAATCGCAAGCACGAATACGATCACAAGCGGAGTGCGAAATTTCTCTACGCCGAAAGAATATTGCCCCGCCGCTTGAAACGCTTTGGACAACATGCTTTTCTCGCCGGCATTGCCATCGGGAGGGGGCGCAAGAATTCTCGCGGTGGCGCAAACCATGATGGGAGGTCAATTCATGGATCGTCGTTCATTTATCAAGAAGGCGGGTGTCGCCGGTGCGGGCGTTGCTGCGTCCACGGTGCTGGCAGCGCCTGCCATTGCCCAGGAGAACCCCAAGATCACCTGGCGCCTGACGTCTTCGTTCCCGAAGTCGCTCGACACCATTTTCGGTGGCGCAACCGACATCTCCGAGCGCGTTGCAGCCGCAACCGACGGCAATTTCCAGATCCAGGTCTTCGCCGCCGGCGAAATCGTGCCGGGTCTGCAGGCCGTTGACGCCGTCGCTGCCGGCACCGTCGAAGCCGCGCACACCACGTCCTACTACTTCTGGGGCAAGGAACCGACCTTCGCGATCGGCACGGCGCTTCCGTTCGGCCTCAATGCGCGTATGTCGAATGCCTGGTTCTACCAGGGCAACGGCAACACGCTGATGAACGAGTTTTACGCCACCCAGGGGCTCTATGGCCTGCCGGCCGGTAATACCGGCGTTCAGATGGGTGGCTGGTTCCGCAAGGAAATCAACACCGTCGACGACCTGAAGGGGCTGAAGATGCGCATCGCCGGTCTCGCCGGCAAGGTGCTGGAAAAGGTCGGCGTCGTGCCGCAGCAGCTCGCCGGCGGCGACATCTATCCGGCGCTCGAGAAGGGCACGATCGATGCTGCCGAATTCGTCGGTCCCTACGACGATTCCAAGCTCGGCTTCCACAAGGTCGCCAAGTACTACTACTATCCGGGTTTCTGGGAAGGCGGTCCGGTCGTTCACGGCTTCTTCAACCTGGAGAAGTTCAACGCCCTGCCGAAGCACTACCAGGCGGCCATCCAGGATGCCTGTGCCTTCGCCAACACCAACATGACGGCCAAGTACGACGCCAAGAATCCGCAGGCGCTGAAGCAGCTCGTCGCCGAAGGCACGGTGCTTCGCCCGTTCAGCCAGGAGATCATGGAAGCCTGCTACCAGGCGGCCATCGAGATCTATGCCGAACTCAGCGCCCAGAGCCCGCATTTCAAGAAGGTCTACGAAGACCAGCTGGCCTTCAAGAAGGACGCCTATCTGTGGGCCCAGCTCGGCGAGTATACCTTCGATACCTTCATGATGATCCAGCAGCGCGCCGGCAAGCTCTGAGCTTTCGACGCCAAGGAATGAAAGACGGAAGCCCCGGGCACGCCCCGGGGCTTTTCCTTTGCCCGTCGGTCCTCGTCGCGCAGGCCCTCGGGACCCCGTGTGCCTGCCCCACGCCCAAGAGAAAAGCCCCGAACCGTGCGGTCGGGGCTTTCTTGTTTTGTAAGGTCAGGAAGAGCGGCTGCGCCGGTCTTACTTGATGACCGGCGGCTGGCTGAGATCGAGGGCCGGATTGGCGGCCGGTGCGGCCGGAGCCGCTGCAGGCGGTTCTCCGCCCAGATTGAGCGGCGGCAGGCCGAGCGCGGGCGCCTGAGCGCCGCTGCCATTGTCGGTACCGAGTGGCGGCAAGCCGAGTTGCTGTCCGCCATCCGATCCCAGCGGCGGCAGAGACATACCGCTGCCCTGGCCGAAGCCGGGAACCTCGATCTTCACGTCGTTCGGATTGATCGTCGGTGCGTCTGCCTTGTAGCGCATGACAAGGCCGGGGAAGGCGATAACGACCATGATCATCAGGAACTGGATGATGATGTAAGGCAGCACACCCTTGTAGATTTCGAGGGTCTTCATGCCGTCCATCGTCTTGCCGGTCACCTGATCCTTCCATCTGCCGGCCGGCGCGATCGAACGCAGGTAGAAAAGCGAGAATCCGAAGGGCGGCGTGAGGAAGGAAGTCTGCAGGTTGATGCCGAGGATGACGCCGAACCAGACGAGATCGATGCCGAGCTTGTCGGCTACCGGCGCGAGCAACGGTACCATGATGAAGGCAATTTCGAAGAAATCGAGGAAGCAGCCCAGAATGAAGACGATGATCGTCACCACGATCAGGAAGCCGTATTCACCGCCCGGCAGAGCCGACAGCAGTTCCTCGATCCAGACGTTGCCGTTGATGCCATAGAAGGTGAGGCCGAACACGCGGGCACCGATCAGGATCATCATGACGAAGGCCGAGAGCTTCGTCGTTGCGTCCAGAGCGTGCTTGACGGTCGCAAATGTCAGGCGACCCTTGAGAAGGGCGATGATCAGCGCACCGGTTGCACCCATGGCGCCGCCCTCTGTCGGCGTGGCGATGCCGAGGAAGATGGTGCCGAGCACGAGGAAGATCAGCGCCAGCGGCGGGATCAGGACGATGATGACCTGCTGGGTCAGGCGCGAGATGATGTTTAGGCTGAAGGTCCGGTTGGCAAGTGCCACCAGATAGACGGCGAAGACACCGAAGGCGAGTGCCGCGACTTCACGCCATTCCGGGCTGGCGATGCCGGTGAACAGAACGTTCTGGCCGAGGAAATAGAGCCCCACGCAGACCGCGATCATGACCGCCAGGGACGTAACCCCGCCGCCGAGCGTCCGCGCTTCGAGCGGCAGAGCCGGTACCCATTGCGGCTTTATCAGAGTGATGGCGAAGATGTAGGCGCAATAGGCGGCGACAATCAGGATGGCTGGATAAAGCGCGCCGACATACATGTCGCCGACTGAGCGGCCGAGCTGGTCGGCCATGACGATCAGAACAAGTGACGGGGGCACGATCTGTGCAAGCGTGCCCGACGCGGCGATGGTGCCGGCGACGAGTGGACGGTTGTAGTTATAACGCAGCATGATCGGCAGCGAGATCAGACCCATGGCCATGACCGAGGCGGCAACGACGCCGGTGGTGGCCCCGAGAAGCGCGCCGACCAGGATGACGGCGTAGGCGAGCCCGCCGCGGATGGGACCGAACAACTGACCGATGGTGTCGAGTAGGTCCTCTGCCATGCGCGACCGCTCAAGGATCAGCCCCATGAATGTGAAGAAGGGGATGGCCAGGAGCGTGTCGTTGTACATGATCCCGTAAATGCGGTCGGGATGGGACTGAAGGAGAGGCCAGAAGAGCTTGATTTCCGGGGAGATCGAGGAGAGCTCCACACCGAGGGCGAAATAGATCAGGCCGCCTGCTGCGAGGGTGAAAGCCACCGGATAGCCGAGCAGAAGCATCAGCATTACGGTGGTGAACATGATCGGGGCGAGATTGTGCGCGATGAAATCGATCATGTCAGTGTTCCGTCACTTCGTGGGCATCTTTCACTTCGGTATCTTCTTCGAGGTAGCCGAAGATGATCGCCGCGCGCTTGACGATTTCGGAGATTGCCTGGGCGCTCAGCATCAGGAAGCCGAAGAAGACCGCAGCCTTGGCCGGCCACACGATAAGGCCCCCAGCGCTCGAGGATATCTCGCCAATCTTGTACGAGTTCCAGAACCACGGCCAAGCAAGCCAGGTGATCAGGAAGCTGAACGGAACGAGGAAGATGATGTGCAGGATCAGGTCGATCCAGTCGCGGGTCCTCTTGCTCCATGAGCTCGAGACGATATCGATCCGGATGTGTTCATTCTTGAGCAGCGCATAGGCGGCTGCCAGCATGAACACGGTGCCGTAGAGATACCACTGCAGTTCGAGCCACGCATTGGATGAAATATCGAACATCTTGCGAACAACGGCGTTGCCTGCACTGATCAGGACCGCGGCGAGCAGCAGCCAGGAGACCCAGCGTCCGATCGCGCCGTTGATCGCATCGATCAACCGGCTGATTGCCAATAACACTTTCATGGTTTTCTCCCCATATATCGAGGTCGTGCTTAGAGCATGGCCAACAGTCGTGCAACCGGGCGAAGTGCCGGATTTCCGGCCTTTTCACAATATGTGCCCCGGCTCGGGCATAGCCTTTCGTCTAATGGTTTTCGTCAATTCTGCGCTTGCCCGCCGCAAGGGGCAAGCGACCGCTGCGTGCGGCCCTGCCCCCATAGGGCGGTGTCCCGAAACGGTACATGTCTCAGGCCGGGATTCAGTCGACTTTTACCGCCGGGCCTATCGCCGATTGCCAACGGCGTCCATTTATCGCAATCATGGTATCGGGCCGGAAAGACGGTATTGCCAGACCCATCGTCGCCCTTGAGAAACCTCGGTCGGCTATGGATTTTCCGATGGTCTAGCAATCGATTTTTAAATCGTTTTGCATAGGTTGCTCGGATGAGGAGGCCATCGGATGAAGGCTAAAAGCAAGGAAGCTGTGCCGACGGACGTCTACCTGTCCTTCGTCAGCTCGCTTTTTGGCAACCGACAGACGCTGTTCACCGGCATGCTGGTGCACATCCTCACTTATGTGGCCGTCTATCAGAAATCCGGTGCGGACTTCTATCTCTGGCTCATCGCGATCTTCTCCATCGTCTGCATCTTCCGCATCTACTGGTTCCTGAGCTTCGACGAAGTGGACAAGAGTGCGCTGACGCGCAGCGAGATCGCCGACTGGGAGCGCATCTACCTTTACGGCGGCGTCGCCACGACGACCGTGCTCGGCGTCGGCAGCGGCTATGCAATTGCCGTCCTTCAGGATCCGTTCGCGGAACTCGCCTGCATTGCCGTTACGATGGCGTCGATGGTTTCGGTCGTCGGCCGCAATTTCGGCTCGCGCAAGGCGGTCAACCTGCAGACGGCGACTGCAAGCCTGCCGATCGTGATCGGCTGCCTGCTGGTCGGCGACATACATATGGTGATCCTGTCGATCATGCTCGTGCCGTTCATGCTGACGACCCGCAAGATGGCGAACGGGGTGCGGGAGTTCCTCTACGAGAACGTCATCGTCGCCCGCGAGAACGTGATCATCGCCGAGACCTTCGACACGGCGCTCAACAACATGACGCATGGTCTGCTGATGCTCGATCCGCAGAACCGGATCCAGGTGATCAACCGCAAGGCCTGTGAACTGCTCAATCTCGGTGACCGCTACCGCCTGAAGAACTGCGATCTCGACGTGGTGCTGCGCTACGGCGTGCGCCACACCTTCGTCGACGGGTCGATGCCGAGCCTCATCCAGCGGCAGCTCACGCAACTGATGGACGGCACCATTTCCCGCGCCGTCATGCAGTTTTCCGAGGACCTGGTGCTGGAGTTCTCGGCCAGCCGCCGCCCGGAAGGCGGCGTCGTCCTGATCTTCGAAGACGTCACGGCGCGCGTACGTGCCGACCGCAAGATCCTGCACATGGTTCGCTTCGATTCGCTGACGGGTCTTCCGCAGCGCGGCTACTTCGCCGATCTCGTCCTGGAAAACGTCGCCGCCCGCACGAAGAGCGGCGAAATCGGCTTCATGGTCCTCGACATCGACGAGTTCAAGCATGTGAACGACATGAAGGGGCATGTGACGGGCGACCGGTTGCTTGCCGCAGTGGCCAACCGGCTGCTGAAGCTCGCCGCCGGGGAGGCGATCGTCGGCCATCTCGTCGGGGACCAGTATGCCCTGTTCTTCCCGAATGCCGAAGGCCGCGCGGACCTCGAGCAGCGGATGCGCGACATCCACGCGGCGATCGCCGGCAACTACGACGTCGACGGCACCAGCTTCACCATCACGTTCTCCGCTGGCGCCGTGCTGATCGAGAGCTCGGAACTGCGCATGGAGGAGTGGCAGATCAAGGCCGACCTCGCGGTGTTCGAATCGAAGTCTCGTGGCAAGGGCAGCTTCACCGCCTTCGCCGACGAGATGGATGCGCGCTATATCGAGCGGCAGCGCCTGAAGACGGATCTCCAGGCGGCGGTCGAGAACGACGGGCTGCAGGTCGTCTACCAGCCGATGTTCGCGCCGGACGGTTCGCGAATCGATTGCTGCGAGGCCTTGTCGCGGTGGACGCATCCGGAGAAGGGAAGCATTCCGCCGAACATCTTCGTCCAGATCGCCGAAGAGATGGGCATCGTTTCCGGTCTGACCCGCTTCATGATCCGTCAGGCGTGCCGGGACTGCGTGACCTGGCCCGACGGGATCGCCGTTTCAGTCAATCTGTCGGTGCAGGACCTGCGCAACGACGATATCGTCCAGACGGTTCTGGACGCTCTTGCCGACACCGGCCTCGATCCGAAGCGGCTTCATCTCGAAGTCACCGAATCGAGCCTGATCGAGGAGATGGCTGCGGTTCGCCTCATTCTCGAACAGCTGCGCAAACACGGCATCACCATCGCCATCGACGACTTCGGCACGGGCTTCTCCAGCCTCAGCTATCTCGACGCGCTTCCGGTCGACCAGGTGAAGATCGATCGCTCCTTCGTCCGCAACATCGGCGAGGATGCGCGGCGGCTCAAACTCCTGCGCGGCATCGTCACGCTGTCGCGTCAGCTCGAGCTCGGCATCATCGTCGAGGGCGTGGAGACCCAGGACCAGCTGGCCTTGATCACCAAGTACAACTGTGCCGATTTGATCCAGGGTTACGTCTTCTCGATGCCGATTGCGTCGAGCCGGGTCGCCGACATGGCGGAACGGGCCCGGAAGAAGTTGATCCTTGCTGGCACAGCCAACGTCGCCTGACACTCGCCCAAACGCCTGAAATCTCCAAAACCAGCAGATTCTCAGGGTGCATTTAGCGCCGTCACCTCGTGTTAACCATTTCCTTTAACCGAATGTTAACCTTAACAAAAGGTAAATTGCCGCACTACTAGATTTCGGAACTGCACAATTGCACGTTGGCTGCTAGGGTTGGTTAACGAAACGTAAACGGCGGGACCGGAATGAACGCGCACGCTTCACTGACCGAGAGCTTCTCGGCGAAGTTGATGGAAGTCCTCGATCATGTCGAATACCGCCGCGTCGAGAGCAGCGAGGACATGGAGGATGTCGCCCGCATCCGCTACGAGGCGTACAAGATCGCCGATATCCTGCCGCTTAGCGGTACGCGCCTGATCGATGACGTCGACTTCGATCCACAGGCCTATGTCTTTGGCGTCTATTACGACGAGCAGCTGATCAGCACGGTGCGCATGCACCATGTCACACCCGATCATCGGGTCAGCTCGTCCCGCGACATCTTTCCGAAGGAGATCGACGCCTTCCTCGATGCCGGCATGTCGCTGATCGATCCGGTGCGTTTCGCGGCCGATCCCGCCATCATGAAGGAGATGCCGGCGATCCCCTATCTGACGCTCAGAATCGCCATCATGGCGGCGGCCTATTTTGATACAGATCGCGTTCTCCAGCTCGTCAGCCCGCAGCATGCCGCCTTCTACAAGCGCGTGTTCTACGCCCAGACGATCGTGCCGCCGACCAAGAACTGCGGCAAGTACAACATCGATCTGACGCTGATGGCGACCGACACCAAGGATGTGGGACGCAAGCTTCTGACGCGCTTCCCCTTCTTCATTTCCTCGCCGTGCGAGCGACGCCTGATGTTCTCCCGTGGGGAGGTGCAGACCTTGCCGCCGCTGACCATTCTGCCGACGGCGCGCTTCGTGCCCGCCGGAGAGCTTGGCGTGGATCTGCCGCTCTGATCCATTGCGTATCGCCGGACCTTTGTGTAATCGAAGGTGGGGGAGGCGTCGTAGACGCCGCCTGTACCTGACGAAATTCAAGTCGGCGGCCGACCTCAGGCGTGATGCGGTTGGTCCAAGGGGAGACAGAGCATGAGCGAACACCACAGCGGTCCGGTCGAAACCGGTGCTCCGATGAACTATCCCGAGCATGAAAAGACCTATGGTCTCTTCATCGCCGGCACCAAGTATGGCACGGCCATTCTCGTTGCGCTCATGCTTGCGATGGCTGCCGGCTTTTTCGGTGGCGCTGGCTTCATCGGCGGCCTGATCGCCTTTGTCGTTCTGAGCATCGCCGGCATCTTCCTCCTGCGCTGATCACGTCGCGGCCGGACGTCTTTTGCCATGTTCTCTGCCGCACATGATCCATTCCTGTTTCGCATCGGCGTTTTCGTGCTCGCGCTCGCCGCGGGCTGGTTCCTTGCGTCGCGGACCAGCCGAAGCGCGCGTCAGCCTCTCGTCCTGATCGGCGGCCTTGTGGCCGCCGTCATCGCGAGCGGTGCCGTATATGCCGTTGCCCGGTTTCCGGCGGGCGAGGCGCGCAGCTCCGCTTTCATTGCCCTCCTTCTCGCGTCGACCGGCCTTTTTGCCGCGCTCGGCATTGCGCGCGGCCTGTTCCGGCCTGAGTCGCGCGACAGGCACTAGGCATCGCCATGGAAGGGTTCGTCGTTATAGGAGACATGGTCGCGACAGGGCTCCTGGCACTCGGTATCACCCGTGGTGCGCGGGGGCGGGCGCTTGCTTCCGTCGTTCCGCTTCTCATCTGGGGCATGATGGCGGCGGCGCTTGCAGCCGCGCTGTCGGCGATCCCAACCTTCGGTGGTTTCCTGCTTCTTGCTCTCGGGGCAGGCTTCGGCGCAACCTTCGGCGCGCTGATCGCCTTCTCTGCGCGGGCCGACAGGATGCCACTCTATCTCACCGGCCTTCTCGTCCTCTACGGCGTCACCGCGGTCTTCTTGTCCCTCTCGGTGATGGAAACCAGCGCAATCTTCTGGCAGAGCCGCATGGGTTCCAGCAATTCGGAGCGACTGGCGAGCGGTGCGGTGGCGCTGCTCAGCGGTTCGCTGGTGGCCGGCGGAGGCTGCGCGATGTTCATCCGGCGCCTGCCTGTCGGCCCGGTTGCCATGCGGTTGCGAACGACGCCGCTGTATCGCTTGCTGCTTGCCGCGCTCATTCTGGTGCTGCTTGGGCTACTCATGGCGTCGGAGGGCGGTTTGGTCCTGTTCTCCGTGGTGTCCTGCCTGTCCATGGTGCTCGGCGCTTTTGTCGTGCTTCCGGCGCGCGAGGCCGATCTCTGGCCATTTTCCATCCTGTTGACGGCGCTCAGCGGCCTTGCGACGGCGGCGATCGGTTTTGCCTTTGCCAGCCTTCTGCTGATCATCGCCGGCGGCCTGGCCAGCGCATCGATGGCGCAGCTCCTCAGCAGGGTCTGCAGTGAGTGTGGCTGTCGCCCTCGCGATCTTCTCCTCGGCAATCCCCGATAGGAACGGCAGCCGAAACGCTGCTCGGAAACGAAAAATGCCGGCTCAATGCCGGCATCTTCGATGGGATCCGTCTTCTGTCGCTGATCAGGCGCCGCCGCCGCGGGTGCGGGCAAGCCCCTGCTGGGCCGGCAGATACTTGGGATCGAGACCGAGTGCGTGGGAATAGGACTTGGCGGCACGCGCCTTATCGCCGCGACGCTCGTAGATGAGCGCCTGGTTGGCCCAGGATTCCGCGTTCTTGCCGTCCAGCTCGATGGCGTGATTGAAATCGGCGAAAGCGTTCTCGTCGTCGTTCAGAGCGACATAGGAGACGCCGCGGCCGTTATAGGGCTCAGGCGAGCTCGGCGACAGCGAGATCGCCTTCGAGAAGTCGTCGATCGCCTTGTCGTGCTGGCCGCGCAGCTGATAGATCAGGCCGCGGTTGTGATAGGCGCGACCGTCCGTGGTGTCGAGTTCGATGGCGCGGTTGAAGTCGCCGAAGGCTTCGTCGATTCGGCCGGCCTGGCGGTAGATGTTGCCGCGGCCGATATAGGCGACGTCATAGTTGGGGTTGAGCTTGAGCGCCGTGTTGTAGTCCTGTGCGGCTTCGACCGGCTTGCCCATGTTGCGGTAGACAAGGCCGCGGTTGGCATAGGCCTGATAGAAGTTCGGGTTAAGCTGCAGGGCTATGTTGAAGTCATTCAGCGCCTTGCTGAACTGACCGGCGCGGCCATAGGCGGAACCGCGCACGTTGTAGCCTTCAGGTGCGCGCGGATTGGCCTCGATCACAGCCGAAAGCGATGAGATGTTTTCTTCCGACCCCTGGGCTCGGTCAATGCGAATCACGTCAGAGGATTCGGTCGTCTGGCAACCAGCGAGTCCGACGAGCGCAAGGAACGCCACCGTCGTTGCAAGGCGGCTCTTGGTTTCGCCGGCAATGCGGGAACGGCGGGAAAGCGGGTATTCGATCATGGCGGGCCAATGTCCGGCGAGCTGTTCGCCGCCCATCGGTCATCGGATGGCAGCGAGTTGAACTTCAAATGAAAAGAGCGGGGGCGAACCGATCGCCTCCGCCCTTAGAACATCGGAAAACGTCGAAAAGACGGCCGATCAGCGGGCCGGACGACCCGCGCTGACCAGACCTTCGCGCTGTGCACGCTTGCGTGCCAGCTTGCGGACGCGGCGGACGGCTTCAGCCTTCTCGCGTGCACGCTTCTGCGACGGCTTTTCATAATAGTCGCGCATCTTCATTTCGCGGAAGATGCCTTCGCGCTGCATCTTCTTCTTGAGGGCGCGGAGCGCCTGATCAACGTTGTTGTCGCGGACAAGTACCTGCACGTCTATCCCGTTCCTTTGGTTTTGAGTTGTTTTCCGCCAAAGTCAGGTCGTCAGCGGAACAAAAAACAATCGTTTCGCTTGGCCGTGAGGCCAGCGATTAGGGAGGGCAGATAACAGATCGTCTCAAGGAAGTCCATATGGCGCGGGTCTTCGCTCCGAGAAAATTCGCTTCCGGGAACGTATGCGGCTATCGTGTCGAAAGACGCATGTCGTGGCGTCGCAAAAGGACCGTCGTGACGCATATGCATTTGTCACTGATGTCATCCTACCCAAAAGCCTTGCCTACAGGAGTTTGAGGCGAATGCGCAAATATTCGGTTTTTGCCGTGGCACGCGAGGCGCTGCGCGCCCACAAAGGCTGGGAGGCCCAGTGGGTTTCTCCCGAGCCGCGCCAGTCTTACGACGTCATCATCATCGGTGCCGGCGGGCACGGTCTCGGTGCCGCCTACTATCTGGCCAAGGAGCACGGCATCACCAATGTCGCGGTGCTCGAGCGCGGATGGCTGGGTGGCGGCAATACCGGCCGCAACACGACCATCATTCGGTCCAACTATCTCTACGAAGAGAGCATGGACATCTACGAGCACTCGCTCAAGCTGTGGGAAGGCCTGTCCCAGGACCTCAATTACAATGTCATGTACTCGCCGCGCGGCGTCATGATGCTGTCGCACAATGTCCACGACCAGCAGTCGTTCAAGCGGCACATCAATGCCAACAACCTCTATGGCATCGACAACGAGTGGCTGACGCCCGAGCAGGCCAAGGCCTATTGCCCGCCGCTCGACATCTCGAAGACCGCCCGTTACCCGATCAATGGTGCGGCCCTGCAGCGCCGCGGCGGCACGGCCCGCCACGACGCGGTCGCATGGGGCTTTGCCCGTGCGGCCTCCGATCGCGGAGTTCACATCATCCAGAACTGCGAAGTCACCGGCATCCGCCGTGGTCCAAACGGCGAGGTCACCGGCGTCGACACGAATCGCGGCTTCATCGGCGCGAAGAAGATCGGCGTTTCTGCTGCCGGCCATTCGTCGGTCGTCATGGGCATGGCCGGCGTTCGTCTGCCGGTTCACTCGACGCCGCTCCAGGCGCTCGTTTCCGAGCCCATGAAGCCGGTCTTCCCGTGCGTCGTCATGTCGAACACGGTGCATGCCTACATCTCGCAGTCGGACAAGGGCGAGTTCGTCATCGGCGCCGGTACCGACCAGTACAATTCGTACTCGCAGACCGGCGGCCTGCAGATCATCACCCACACGCTGGATGCGATCTGCGAGCTGTTCCCGATGTTCCGTCGCGTCAAGATGATGCGCCAGTGGGGCGGGATCACCGACAACACCGCCGACCGCTCGCCGATCCAGAGCGTGACGCCGGTCCAGAACCTGTTCGTCAATGCCGGCTGGGGAACCGGCGGCTTCAAGGCGACGCCGGGTTCGGCCAACCTGTTCGCGCACCTGATCGCCAAGGGCGAGCCGCACCGCCTGGCGGCCGGCCTTACCCTCGACCGGTTCCGCACCGGTCGCCTGATCGACGAGGCGGCTGCCGCTGCCGTGGCGCACTGATTACGAGGGATTGCACTCATGCTGCTGATCAAATGCCCCTATTGCGAGGAAGAGCGCTCCGAGCTCGAATTCCGCGCCGCCGGCGAAGCGCATATCGCCCGCCCGACCAACATCGCCGAGATTTCTGATGAAGCCTTCGCGGAGTATTTCTTCCTGCGCGACAACCCGAAGGGCCTCATCTTCGAACGCTGGCGCCACATCAGCGGTTGCGGACGCTTCTTCAATGCTGTCCGCGACACCGTCAGCGACAAGATCCATCTGACCTACAAGGCGGGAGAGCCGAAGGCCGACGTGTCTGCCTTCCTCCCGAACGCAGCTGAGAAGGGAGCGTCGAAATGAGCGGCGCCAATCGTATCCCGGGCAAGGGTCGCCTCACGCCGGCCCGCACTGCCCGCTTCACCATCGACGGCAAGAGCCTGACGGCCTACGAGGGCGATACCGTCGCTTCGGCCATGCTCGCCAACGGCATGCATCTCGCTGGCCGTTCGTTCAAGTACCACCGTCCGCGCGGCATCCTGACGGCTGGTCCGGAAGAGCCGAATGCGCTGCTCGACGTCTCGCGCGATGCGGCCCGTCGCCAGCCGAACGTCCGTGCCACGGTGCAGGAAGTGTTCGACGGCATGAAGGTCGAGACGCAGAACCGCTGGCCGTCGCTGTCGCTCGACATCGGCGAGATCAACGACTTCTTCTCGCCCTTCTTCGCCGCCGGCTTCTACTACAAGACCTTTATGTGGCCGAAGTCCTTCTGGCACTCGGTCTATGAGCCTTTCATCCGTCGCGCCGCCGGCCTTGGCGTCGCTCCGAAGGAAGAGGACCCGGATCACTATTCGAGCCGCTATGCGCATTGCGACGTTCTCGTCGTCGGCGGTGGCGTAGCCGGTCTCTCGGCGGCGCTTGCCGCAGCCGAGACCGGGGCCCAGGTCATCATCTGCGACGAGCAGCCGGAAATGGGTGGTGCGTTCCACTTCGACACCGGTGCGACCGTCGACGGCCAGAACGGCTACGACTGGGCGCAGACGATCGCGGCCAAGCTCGCCAGCCTGCCGAACGTCCGCGTCATGACCCGCACGACCGCTTTCGGCTACTACAACCACAACTTCGTGGCGCTTGCCGAACGCGTTACCGACCATGTCGCGAAGCCGGCCAAGAGCAGCCCGCGCGAGCGGTTGTGGCAGGTCCGCACCAAGAAGGTGGTGATCGCCACCGGCTCGATCGAACGCCACATGGTGTTCGCCAACAACGACCGCCCGGGCATCATGCTGGCTTCCGCCGGCCGCACCTATCTCAACCACTTCGGCGTTGCCGTCGGTGCGAAGGTCGGTGTCTACACGGCGCATGATTCGGCCTATGAAGCCGCCTTCGACCTGAAGCGTGCCGGCGTGACCGTCGCCGCGATCGTCGATTGCCGCGAAAAGCCGGGCGAAAAGGTGCTGGCGGAAGCCCGCAATCTCGGCATCGAAGTGCTGGCCGGCCATTCTGTCACCGACACGTCCGGTCGTCTGCGCATCCGTTCGATGACGGTCAAGCGCAACGGCAATGGCAGTGCCCGCAAGATCGAGGTCGATGCGCTCCTCGTCTCGGCCGGCTGGACGCCGTCGGTGCACCTCTTCTCGCAGTCGCGTGGCAAGCTGAAGTTCGATGCGGCCAATGACCGGTTCCTGCCGGACGTCTATGCCCAGGAATGCATCTGCGTCGGCACCTGCAACGGCACCGACGACCTGCAGTCGATCATCGACGAGGCTTCTGTCGCCGGTGCCGACATGGCGAAGGCCGCAGGCGCGGCCGGTTCGTCATCGACCCGCCTTGCCGGCGTCAACGCCTTCGGCTGGACCGGCGGCATGATCGGTGCGGCTGAAGGGGCGGGGCGCGATACGAGCGTCAAGGCCTTCATCGACTTCCAGCACGACGTCTGCGCCAAGGACATCCGCCTTGCCGTGCGCGAAGGCATGCATTCGATCGAGCACATCAAGCGCTTCACGACGAACGGCATGGCCTCCGACCAAGGCAAGCTGTCCAACATGCATGGCCTTGCGATCGCTGCCGAAGTGTTGGGCAAGGAAATCCCGAAGGTCGGTCTCACGACCTTCCGCGCGCCTTACACGCCGGTCACCTTCGGTACCTTGATCAACCACTCGCGCGGCGAGCTGTTCGATCCGACCCGCAAGACCCCGATGCATGCCTATGAAGTCAGCCAGGGTGCCGAATACGAGGATGTCGGCAACTGGAAGCGTGCCTGGTACTACCCGAAGCCGGGTGAGGACATGCACCAGGCGGTCAATCGCGAGTGCAAGACGGTGCGCGACGTCGCCGGCGTCTTCAACGCATCGACGCTCGGCAAGATCGAGGTGGTCGGTCCGGATGCGGCCGAGTTCCTCAACCTGATGTACACCAATGCCTGGGACACGCTGAAGCCGGGCAAGTGCCGCTACGGCATCATGACCCGCGACGACGGCTTCGTGTATGACGACGGTGTCGTCGGTCGCCTTGCCGAAGACCGCTTCCACGTGACGACGACGACCGGCGGTGCGCCGCGCGTGCTCAACCACATGGAAGACTATCTGCAGACGGAATTCCCGCATCTGAAGGTCTGGCTGACGTCGACCTCCGAGCAGTGGGCGGTCATCGCCGTTCAGGGTCCGAAGGCTCGTGACATCATCGCTCCGTTCGTCGAAGGCATCGACATCTCGAACGAGGCCTTCCCGCACATGAGCATCGCGGAAGGCAAGTTCTGCGGCGTTCCGACCCGTCTGTTCCGCGTCTCCTTCACCGGTGAACTCGGCTTCGAAGTCAACGTGCCGGCCGATTTCGGCGCCTCGGTCTTCCAGTCGATCTGGGAGCGGGCGCAGAGCCTCGGTGCCTGCCTCTACGGCACCGAGACCATGCACGTGCTGCGCGCCGAGAAGGGCTACATCATCGTCGGCCAGGATACGGACGGCACGCTTACGCCGGACGATGCCGGCTATGGCTGGGCCGTCTCCAAGAAGAAGACCGACTTCGTCGGTATTCGCGGCCTGAAGCGTCCGGACCTTGTCAAGGAAGGTCGCAAGCAGCTGGTCGGTCTCCTCACCAAGAACCCGAACGAGGTTCTTGAAGAGGGCGGTCAGATCGTCGCCGATCCGAACCAGCCGAAGCCGATGACCATGCTCGGTCACGTGACGTCGTCCTACTGGTCCGAAAACCTCGGCCGGTCGATCGCGATCGCCACGCTGGTCGGCGGACGGGCGCGCATGGGCGAAACGCTCTACGTGCCGATGAAGGACAAGACCATCGCGGTCGAAGTGACCGACACGGTATTCTTTGACAAGGAAGGGGGACGCATCCATGGCTGATGCTATCGTCGCTCAACGCAATCCCGTACTCACCGGCGCCCACGGCGGATCGCCGATCGTGCGGCTGACACCGGCCGATCCGGCGACCCGAGTCTCGTTGCGTGCCTATGCTGACGGCGTCGCCGCGCTGTCGAAGGCGCTCGGCGTGAAGCTGCCGACCACCCCGAAGGGCACGGCCGCGGCAAAGGGACGGGTTGCCTTCTGGCTCGGTCCCGACGAATGGCTGCTCGTCGACGAGAAGGGCGGCGACCTGATGGCCGACTGCGCCGCTTCCGGCGTGGTCCACTCGGCGACGGATGTGTCGCACCGGAACACGGCGATCATCGTCTCCGGTCCCGGTGCTGCCAACGCCATCAATGCCGGCTGCGCGCTCAACCTGTCGCTCGCGACCTTCCCGGTCGGCGCCGCCACACGCACGGTGTTCGGCAAGGCCGAGATCGTGCTCTATCGCGTCGACGAGGAAACCTTCCGTGTCGAATGCTGGCGCTCGTTCGCGGAATATGTCTTCGGCCTGCTGGACGAAGGCGCACAGGACGCTGCTGCCTGATATCGAACGTGCTGGTCGGGGTTGTTCTCCGGCCAGCCCATCTTGCCGGAGGCCGTGAAGATCGACGGCCCGGCCGCGCACGCATCTGTCGCGGCGCTCATGCAGACGCCCGAAACTGGGCGCCGCTTGCTTCCAATTGTCAGACGCCTTCCGGCCGATCCTTCGGATCGAACTGAATGATGGTCATCCAGATGGCGGTGAGTGCCGGCTTGCGTTCGCCTTCGATCTCGATCGAGACGTCGTAATTGGTCATCATCATGCCCGCGCCGCGGAAGCGCGCCTCGGTCAGCACGAAATGGCCGCGCACGCGCTTGCCGCATTTGACCGGCGACAGGAAGCGTACCTTCTCGAAGCCGTAGTTGATGCCCATCTGCTGCTCGCGGATCTTCGGCAGGCAGTCGTAGTTCATCGCCGAAAGTAGCGAAAGCGTCAGGAAACCGTGGGCGATCGTGCCGCCGAACGGGGTTTCTGCCGCGCGAACCGGATCGACATGGATGAACTGATGATCGTTGGTTGCGCCGGCGAAGGCGTCGATCATCGTCTGGTCGACGGTGATCCAGCTCGACAGACCGACCTCCTGGCCGATCAGAGACTGCACTTCGGACAGCGAAATTTCACGGGGCATGGAACCTCACCGATCGTTTTGTTTTACAATTACCTACAGGGGCTTGGACCAACAGGGAATAGCCGGTGCATGCCTCGGAATGATGAAAAAACTCAGTGTTCTGTAAAAAACTCAACCGAGCGTGGTTTTACATGAATTTTCGTGGGGCAGCGAGCGGTCCGCAGGGAATACCATTGGCGTTCGGCTGTCGTCGGTAATGTGAAGTCATGCGCCGCCCGGGAGCGATTGAACAGAACGGCAAGACGCACGTTGCGGCCGAGTTTGGTGTCGAAGGTATCGAGAAGCATGGCAAGCGTGGCGGCCTCGTCCTCCTCCCAGTCCGCGACCGCCATCGGCGTGCCATCGGCCGCGTGCCAGGCCACGTCACCGCCGCCGTTGAAGAAGTCCAGCCGACTGAACACGGAAAAGCGCCGGCGCATGGCGGCCAGCATCGCGGTGTGCGAGACCAGTTCCTGATCGGCGTTCTCCCAGTCGAGCCAGGTCAGTTCGTTGTCCTGGCAATAGGCGTTGTTGTTGCCGTGCTGGGTTCGGCCGAATTCGTCGCCGGCCGTCAGCATGACGGCGCCGCGGGTGGCAAACAGCGTCGACAGCAGTGCTGAGACGTCCTGAAGGCGCTGCTGGCGAATGGCGGCACTGTCGGTATCGCCCTCCACGCCGTTGTTCCAGGAATAGTTCTCGTCATGGCCGTCGCGGTTGTTCTCGCCGTTCTTGCCGTTGCGCTTGTGGCTGTGCGACACGAGATCGAGCAGGGTGAAACCGTCATGGGCGGCGATGAAGTTGACGCTCCGGGTTTCCCGGATGCCGTTGCCGCCGAAGGCGCCGGAGGAGCCGGCAAGCGCCGTCGCAAGCGCACCCGCCATGTGGCCGTCGCCACGCCAGTAGCGGCGGATGTCGTCGCGCGCGCGGTCGTTCCATTCCAGGAAGGGGGCCGGAAAGTTGCCGAGCTGATAACCGCCGGGACCGACATCCCAGGGCTCGGCGATCATGATGCGGTCCTCGAGCACCTCGTCGGTCAGGATGGCGTGCAGCGTTCGCGAGGTCGAGTGAAAGCCGTGGAAGGTGCGTCCGAGGATGGGGGCAAGGTCGAAGCGGAAGCCGTCGACGCCGGCATGCACGACGAAATGGCGCAGGCTGTCGACGATTAGGCGCCGGACGAAGAGGTGGTCGCAGGCAAGGGTGTTTCCGCAGCCGGTGTCGTTGACCAGTACGGCCGGATTGTCGGGAAGGTGGCGATAGCATGAAAGATTGTCGAGGCCGCGCAGCGACAGCGTCGTGCCCTTCTGGTCGCTTTCGCCGGTGTGGTTGAAGACGAGGTCGAGGATGACCCCTATGTCTTCCTTGTGGAGAACATCGACGGTATCGCGCAGTTCCTTCATCCCGCCGGGCACGATGCGGGGGTCGAGCGCCATGAGGGCAACGGGATTGTAACCCCACCCGTTCGTCAGCCCGAGCGGCGGCAGGTGGCGTTCGTCGATCCAGGCGACGATCGGCATCAGTTCGACCGCATCGACGCCGATCTTCTTGAGGTGGCTGATGACAGCGGGATGGGCAAGGGCCGCGACCGTGCCCCGCAGTTCCGGCGGCACCTCGGGGTGGCGCATCGTGAAGGCCTTCACCGACAGTTCGTAGATGAAGCCGCCGGGGCGGAAATGGGGGCGCCCGAGGCGCGCCAGCCGGTCGTCGGTGACGATCGCCTTCGGCACTATGGCTGCCGTATCGGTGCCGAAGATCGACAGTTTCGGATCGTGAACGAAGGGCCGGTCGAGCTCCTTCGCATAGGGGTCGACGAGCAGCTTCGAGGGATCGAACCAGTAGCCGTGGTCCGGCGCATAGCGGCCATAGGCACGGTAGCCGTAGCGCGCACCGGGAACGACGCCATCGACATGCAGCCGGTGTACGCTTTCTGCATTGCGCGCCATCGGCAGGCGGCAGACCTCGGCACGACCGATTGGATCGAACAGGCAGAGTTCGACCCTCTCGGCATGATGCGACCAGACGGCGAAATCCGCACCCCTGTCGGTCAGTGCTACGCCGCCCATCCGTGTTTCGATGCGGTTCATCTGCGGGCGATCAGGTGATGACCGTCGGGGCGTCGCGGCCCGTGCGGGCGCCGATACCGGCCAGCTCCTCGGCTGCGGCGATCAAATCAGCAAGAGCCGACTGCGTCTCCAGGTCATGGCGGCTGGCGTCGGGCTCGTAGCGCTCGATGTAGACGCGCAGTGTCGCACCAGAGGTGCCGGTGCCGGAGAGGCGGAAGACCACGCGCGAGCCGCCTTCGAACAGGATGCGGATGCCCTGGTTCCGGCTGATCGACTGGTCGACCGGATCGAGATAGGCGAAATCATCGGCCTCGGTGACCGTCAGGTCGCCAACCTTGGTGCCGGGAAGGCTGTCCAGTCGCGCACGCAGCGCGTCCATCAGGCCGTTGGCGGCGTCGGTGTCGACCGCCTCGTAGTCGTGGCGGGAATAGTAGTTGCGGCCATAGGTCGCCCAATGCTGGGTGACGATGTCCTTCACGCTTTCGCCGCGCACCGCGAGAATGTTGAGCCAGAGGAGCACGGCCCACAGCCCATCCTTTTCGCGGACATGGTTCGAGCCGGTACCGGCAGACTCCTCGCCGCAGATCGTCACCTTGCCTGCATCGAGCAGGTTGCCAAAGAACTTCCAGCCGGTCGGGGTCTCGTAGATGCCGATGCCGCGCTTTTCGGCCACCCGGTCGGCGGCGGCGCTGGTCGGCATCGAGCGGGCAATGCCGGCGATGCCCTTGGAATAGCCGGGCGCGAGGTCGGCATTGGCCGCAAGAATGGCGAGGCTGTCCGAAGGGGTGACGAAGATGCCCTTGCCGATGACGAGGTTGCGGTCGCCGTCGCCGTCAGAGGCGGCGCCGAAGTCGGGCGCGTCTCCCCCTGACATCATCTCGTCATAGAGGTCCTTGGCGTGCACCAGGTTGGGGTCGGGATGATGGCCGCCGAAGTCAGGAAGGGGCGTGAAGTTGCGCACCGTGCCGACGGGTGCGCCCAGCCGGCGCTCGATGATTTCCTTGGCGTAGGGGCCGGTGACCGCGCTCATCGCGTCGAAGACCATGCGGAAGCCGAGGCCGAACATGTTGCGGATGGCAGAAAAGTCGAAGAGCTGTTCCATCAGTTCGGCGTAGTCGGCCACGGGATCGATGACCTCGACGGTCATGCTGCCGACCTCCACGGCGCCGATCCGGTCGAGATCGATGCCGGGCGTATCGACGGTCTTGTAGGAGCTGATCACCTTGGAACGGGCAAAGATCGCGTCCGTGATCTTTTCCGGCGCCGGGCCACCGTTGCCGATATTGTACTTGATGCCGAAATCCTCGGTGGGGCCGCCGGGATTGTGGCTTGCCGAGAGGATGATACCGCCGAATGCCTTGTACTTGCGGATCACATGCGAGGCGGCCGGCGTCGATAGAATGCCGCCCTGACCGACCAGCACCTTGCCGAAACCGTTGGCCGCGGCCATGCGGATCGCCTTCTGTATGACTTCACGGTTGTAGAAACGGCCGTCGCCGCCGATCACCAGCGTCTTGCCGGCAAAGCCCTCAAGCGAATCGAAAATGGCCTGGATGAAATTTTCGGCATAGTTCGGCTGCTGGAAAACCGGGACCTTCTTGCGCAGGCCGGACGTGCCCGGCTTCTGGTCGGCAAAAGGCTTGGTGGCAACGGTCGAAATCATGGACTTACTGGCCTTTCGAAACGAGGCGTTTATAGAGTTCGGCATAGCGCTCGGCGCTTCTGCCCCAGGAGACATCGCACTTCATCCCCTGCTTCTGCAACTGACCCCAGGTCTTGGCGGAATTGTGGAGCCGTACCGTGCGACGGATGGCGGAGCGCAGACCATCGGCCGTGCCGGAAGCGAACTTGATGCCGGTCGCCACCTGTGCTGCGAGTGCTGCCTCGTTGGCGTCGATGACGGTGTCGGCCAGACCCCCGGTGCGGGCGACGACGGGCACGCAGCCGTAACGCAGGCCATAAAGCTGGGTGAGCCCGCAGGGTTCGAAGCGCGACGGGATCAGGATGGCATCCGAGCCGGCCTGCATCAGATGGGAAAGCGGCTCGTCATAGCCGACGATCATGCCAATCCGTCCCTTGTGCCGGGTGGCGGCGTTCATCAGGCTCGATTCGAGCGCGTGGTCACCCGAGCCGAGAACCGCGAGCTTGGCCCCCGACGTCACGATGGTGTCGGCGACTTCGGCAAGCAGGTCCATGCCCTTCTGCCAGGTGAGCCGCGAGATGACGCAGAAAATCGGACCGGCGTCATTGTCGAGCGCGAAGCGTGCGGAGAGGCCGTCCCGGTTGGCCACCCGTTTCTTCAGCGAGGCAGAGGTATAGGTCTCGGCAATGTGGTCGTCGGTCGCAGGGTTCCACACGGTCGCGTCGATCCCGTTGACGATGCCGTAGAGATCGTCGGCCCGGCTGGCGATCAGACCCTCGAGCCCCATTCCGAAGGCCGGAGTCAGGATCTCCTCCGCATAGGAGGGGCTGACGGTGCTGATCGCATGGGAGGCGACGAGACCACCCTTCAGGAAACTCAGCGTGCCGTAGTATTCGAGTGCCTCCCAGAAGGCATGCGGCGGAAGGCCGAGGCCAGGGAAGAGGTCGGCGGAAAACTGTCCCTGGAAGGCGATATTGTGGATGGTGATCAGGCTCGGGCGCTCGGCCGCCTCGCTGTAGCGCATGTAGACCGGGGTCAGGGCTGCCTGCCAGTCATGGCAGTGCACGAGGTCGGGTTGCCAGCCGGGCAAGGCGCCGGCGGCGATTTCGGCGCCCGCCTTCGAAAGCACGGCGAAGCGCTTCCAGTTGTCGACATAGTCGCGGGCATTGGGATCGACATAGGGGCCGCCGACGCGATCAAACAGTGCGGGGGCGTCCAGGACGAGGATGTCGACGCCTTCATGCTTCACCGCAAGCAGGCTCGCCCGTTCTCCGAGCAGATCGCCGAATTCGGCACATTTTACCGCATTCCGGATCGCCTTCATCACGGCGGGATAGCCGGGAATCAGGGTCCGCGTCTCTATCCCGTGGCTCGAGAGCGCGAGCGGCAGCGCGCCGGCGACGTCGGCGAGACCGCCTGTCTTGACGAGCGGATAGAGCTCGGATGCAACCGACAGGACTTTCATCAGCCGGCCTGGTCCAGTTTGTCGATCATCGACTGGGTGATGAGGCAGATACCATTTTCGGAGCGGCGGAAACGCCGGGCATCCATTTCCGGATCCTCGCCGACGATCAGCCCCTCGGGGATGACAACGCCGTGGTCGATGACCACGTTGGTCAGCCGTGCGTGGCGGCCGATCTGCACCTTAGGCAGGATGACCGCGCCTTCGAGGCGGGAATAGGAGTTGGCGCGCACGCCGGTGAAGAGCAGGCTCTTGTAGAGCGCGGAGCCGGAAATGATGCAATCACCCGAGACGAGCGAGGAGATCGCCGAGCCGCGGCGGCCCTCGTCGTCGTGGACGAACTTGGCAGGCGGCGTGATCTCGGAATAGGTCCAGACCGGCCACGACTTGTCGTAGATGTCCAGCTCCGGAACGATGTCGGTCAGGTCGATATTGGCCTGCCAATAGGCATCGATCGTGCCGACGTCGCGCCAGTAGGGGGTCTTCTCGAAGTCGGAACGGACGCAGGACCGGGCGAAACGGTGGGCGACTGCCTTACCGTTCGAGACGATATAGGGGATGATGTCCTTGCCGAAGTCGCGGCTCGAATGCGGATCGGCGGCATCCCGGCGCAGGATGTCCATCAGGAACTTGGTGTGGAAGACGTAGATGCCCATCGAGGCGAGCGCGAAATCCTCGTTGCCGGGAATGCCCGGCGGGTCGGCGGGCTTCTCGACGAAGGCGATGATCTCATCCTTGCTGTCGACATGCATCACGCCGAAGCCCGAGGCCTCCATGCGCGGCACCTCCATGCAGCCGATGGTGACGTCGGCGCCGGAATCGACGTGCTGCTGGAGCATCAGCTCGTAGTCCATTTTGTAGATGTGGTCACCGGCAAGGATGACCATGTATTCCGGACCGTAAGGCTCGATGATGTCGATGTTCTGGTAGACGGCGTCGGCGGTGCCTTCGTACCACTGGGTCTCCGAAACGCGCTGGCTGGCTGGCAGCACGTCGAAGCTCTCATTGCGCTCTGGGCGGAAGAAGTTCCAGCCGTGCTGGAGGTGGCGGATCAGCGAATGCGCCTTGTACTGGGTGGCGACCCCGATCCGGCGAATGCCGGAATTCAAGGCGTTGGAAAGGGCGAAGTCGATGATGCGTGCCTTGCCTCCGAAGTAGACGGCGGGCTTGGCACGTCGGTCGGTGAGCTCCTTCAAGCGGCTTCCGCGACCGCCGGCCAGCACATAGGCCATGGCATCGCGCGCCAGAGGCTGGATTCTCTTTTCCTTCATGTTTCCCTCCCGCATCAATTTTCTTGTTCGAGCATGATGACCGCAAGCGGTGGCAATGTCAGCGCGGCGGTGGCGCGGCCGTCCGTGCCGCCCTTTGCCTCGACGCGCCCGCCATTGCCCTTGCCGCTGCCGCCATAGATCTCCGCATCGGTGTTGAGGATCTCGCGCCAGCGTCCGGCCGAAGGGAGCGGCACGACGTAGCGTTCATGGTAGACGGGCGTCAGATTGCAGATGACGGCCACCGGTTTCTCGCCCGGTGCCTTGCGCAGCCAGGCGAAGACCGAGTTGTCATGATCGTCGGCGATCAGCCACTCGAAGCCTTCGCCCTCGCAGTCGCGGGCATGGAGCGCCGGCTTCGAGCGATAGGTGAAGTTCAGGTCGCGCACGAGGCGCCGCATGCCCTCGTGCAGGGCATATTGCAGGAGGTTCCAGTCGAGGCTGCGCTCCTCGCTCCATTCGCTCCACTGGGCGAACTCCTGTCCCATGAAGAGAAGCTTCTTGCCGGGATATCCCCACTGGAAGGCGTAGTAGCTGCGGAGATTGGCGAATTTCTGCCAGTCGTCGCCGGGCATCTTGGCGATCATCGAGCCCTTGCCGTGTACGACCTCGTCATGGGAAATCGGCAGGACGAAGTTCTCCGAGAAGGCATAGAGCAGGCCGAAGGTGATCTCCTGGTGGTGATACCTGCGATGCACCGGATCACGGGAGAAATAGCTCAACGTGTCGTGCATGAAGCCCATGTTCCACTTGAAGCCGAAACCGAGGCCACCTTCGTGAACGGGCTGGGATACCTTGGGCCAGGAGGTCGATTCCTCGGCGATGGTCATGATGCCCGGATGCGAACCATAGACCAGGCGGTTCATCTGTTGCAGGAAGCGCACCGCCTCCAGGTTCTCGCGGCCGCCATACTCGTTGGGGATCCACTCGCCCTCCTTGCGGGAGTAGTCGAGGTAGAGCATGGACGCGACCGCATCGACGCGCAGCCCGTCGAGGTGGAATTTTTCCGCCCAGTAGAGCGCGTTGTTGATCAGGTAGGAGAGGACCTCCACCCGGCCGAAATTGTAGATCGCCGTGTTCCAGTCGGGATGGAAGCCCTTGCGCGGATCGGCATGTTCGTAGAGCGCGGTGCCGTCGAACCAGCGCAAGCCGTGGGCGTCGGTCGGGAAGTGCGCCGGCACCCAATCGAGGATCACGCCAAGGCCGACCTTGTGGCAGCCGTTGACGAAGCGGGCAAAGCCCTCCGGCTCGCCGAAGCGGGCGGTCGGGGCATAGAGGCCGGTTGTTTGGTAGCCCCAGGACGGGTCATAGGGATGCTCGGTGACGGGCAGGAATTCGATGTGGGTGAAGCCCATGTCGACGCAGTAGGGGATCAGGCGCTTGGCCATCTCGTCCCAGGTGAGCATCGAACCGTCGTCGCGGCGCTGCCACGAGCCGGGGTGGACCTCGTAGATCGAGACCGGCTGGCGGCGCTGGTCGACGCTTGCCCAGTGCTTGCGATGGGCCTCGTCGTCCCAGGCCTGCTCTAGCTCGGCAGCTGTGACAGAGGCGTTCTTCGGGCGCAGTTCCGCGCGGCGGGCATAGGGATCGGCCTTCAATGGAAGGAGTTCACCGTTCTTGCCGATGACCTCGAACTTGTAGGCGGCGCCGGGGCGGACATCGGGCGCGAAGATTTCCCAGATCCCGGTGTCGCGCCGCAACCGCATGACGTGGCGCCGGCCATCCCAGTCGTTGAAGTCGCCGACGACCGAAACGCGACGGGCATTGGGGGCCCAGACGGCGAAGTGGAATCCTTCGACGCCCTGATGCTTCAGCGGATGAGCGCCCATCTTGTCGAACAGGCGCAGATGCGATCCCTCACGGACGAAATAGTCGTCCATCGGTCCCAGAACGGGACCGAAGCTGTAGGGATCGGTCACAGTCCATTCGGCATCGGCACGGGCCGCCCGGTAGCGCAGCGGCTGCTGGCTCTCGAGCTTGACCGGACCGGCGAAGACGCCGGCCGCATGAACGGATTTGAGCTCTCCGACGACGGTGCCGGAGAGCGTGCAGGCGGCCACGGCCTCCGCGCCGGGGATGAAGCAGCGGGCGACGAAGCCATTCTCGCCCCGGTGGAGACCGAGAACGGCGAAGGGATCGTTGTGGGTGCCCTCGACAATGGCCTGGATTTCATCGGCCGGCGGAACCTCCGGCCGTGCAGTATCACCGATCTTCTTCGGTGACTTCGCCATCAGGCTCTCCAGATATCGTTGGTGTATTGACGGATGGTGCGGTCGGACGAGAACCAGCCCATGCGGGCGGTGTTGCGGATCGTCTTCGAATACCAGTTCACGTCGTCGCTCCAGAGCGCGTCGACCTTGCGCTGGGCTTCCGCATAGGCCTTGAAGTCGGCCGCGACCATGAACCAGTCATGGGTGTAGAGCCCGTTGACGAGCCCGGCGTAACGGCCCGGATCATCCGGCGAGAACACGCCGGAGGCAATGGCCGAGAGAGCCTGGGAGAGGGATCGGGACCCTTCGATGACGGCGCGGGGATTGTGGCCCTCCGCCCTTACCTTGCCGACCTCGGAGGCGGTCATGCCAAAGATCACGATATTCTCCTCGCCCACATGGTCGCGCATTTCGACATTGGCGCCATCGAGCGTGCCGATGGTCAGCGCACCGTTCAACGCGAACTTCATGTTCCCGGTTCCCGACGCTTCCATGCCGGCCGTGGAAATCTGTTCGGAGAGGTCGGCTGCCGGCACCATGACCTCGGCCAGTGACACGTTGTAGTTCGGGATGAAGACCACCTTCAACAGATTGCGCACGGAGGGATCGTTGTTGACGACGCGGGCAACGTCGTTGGCCAGCTTGATGATGAGCTTGGCGTTGTGATAGCTCGGCGCTGCCTTGCCGGCGAAGAGTTTTACACGCGGAACCCAGTCGCGTTCCGGGTGGGAGCGGATCTCGTCGAACAGGGCGACCGTCTCGATGATGTTCAGGAGCTGGCGTTTGTATTCGTGGATGCGCTTGATCTGTATGTCGAACATCGCCGAGGGATCGAGACGGATGCCCATGCGGCTGGCGACCAGATTGGCGAGCTGTTCCTTGTTGGCGCGCTTGACGGCGGCAAACTTCTTGCGGAACCCGGCGTCGTCCGCATAGGCGTCGAGCGCCTGCAGCTTTTCGGCGTCGTCGAGGAATTCGGGGCCGACGGTGTCGCGGATCAGCGATGTGAGGCGCGGATTGCACTGCATCAGCCACCGTCGCGGCGTGATCCCGTTGGTCTTGTTGTTGATGCGGTCCGGGTAGAGCTTGTGCAGGTCGGCGAAGACCGTTTCCTTCATCAGTTCCGTATGCAGTGCCGAAACGCCGTTGATCGAGTGGGATCCCATGAAGGCGAGGTTGCCCATGCGGACGCGGCGGTCGCCGCTTTCCTCGATCAGCGAGATGTGGCTGATCTCGCTGTCGGAGAAATTGCGGTTCTTGCGCGCATCGAGCAGGATCTTAGCGTTGATCGCATAGACCAGCTGCATGTGGCGCGGCAGAAGCCGCTCGAACAGGGCCACCGGCCAGCTTTCCAGCGCCTCCGGCAGGAGCGTGTGGTTGGTGTAGGAAAACGTCCGCCAGGTGATCTCCCAGGCATCGTCGAAGTCCAGCCCGTGCACGTCGCACAGGAGGCGCATCAGTTCGGCGACCGAGACGGCCGGATGGGTGTCGTTCAGCTGGATCGCCACCTTGTCGGGCAGGGCGGACAGGTCGTTGCCCTGCTGCAGATGGCGCCGCAGGATGTCCTGCAGGGAGGCCGAACAGAAAAAGTATTCCTGGCGCAGGCGCAACTCCTGGCCGGCAGCCGTGGCGTCGGCGGGGTAGAGGACCCGGGTCAGCGTTTCTGCCTTGTTGCTTTCGCGCAGAGCGCCGATGTGGTCGCCGGCGTTGAAGGCATCGAGCAGGATCGGATCGATCGGCTGAGCCGACCACAGGCGCAGGGTGTTGACGCGCTCGCCGCGCCAGCCGACTACCGGCGTGTCGTAGGCGGTGGCGATCACCCGTTCGCCGGGCTTCCACACGAAGCGGGGTTCGTCATTGTTGCCCGGTACCGTCTCGACTCCGCCGCCGAAGCCTACTTCGTAGGAGCTTTCCCGGCGTTCGAACTCCCAAGGATTGCCGTGGGCGAGCCAGCTTTCGGGCAGTTCGACCTGCCAACCGTCCGCCATCTGCTGGCGGAACAGGCCGTGGACATAGCGGATGCCGTATCCATAGGCCGGAATGTTGACGGTTGCCATCGATTCCATGAAGCAGGCAGCGAGGCGGCCAAGGCCGCCATTGCCGAGAGCTGCATCCGGCTCGAGGCCGGCGATCACGTCGAGGTCGACGCTGAGCGAGGCGAGCGCCTGGCGGATCTCGTCGACCAGCCCGAGGTTGGACATGGCGTCGCGCATCAGGCGGCCGATCAGGAATTCCAGCGAAAGGTAATAGACGCGCTTGGCATTGTTCGCATAGGTCGCGCGGGTCGATTCCATCCAACGATCGATGATGCGGTCGCGCACGACGAGAATGGTCGCGGTCAGCCAGTCGTGGGGCGTCGCAACCTTGGCATCCTTGCCGATTCCATAGGTCAGTCGCTCGATGATTTCGGCTGCCAGCACTTCCGGATCGGAAACGCGGGGCTTCGGCAGGGGCAGGTCGGCTTTGCTAACGCTCTTGATCATGTGGTCGCCACTCGGTTGCTCGCCAATCGGGATCTGGCGCCGATTCTCCCCTAACGGCACGCGATCAATACGCATAGTTTACGCATCGTTGCGAAGCTCTTGCAACACAGGAAATCGGCATTTGATAAAATCGTTTTAATTGATGGATGCGGCTTCCAAGTGACTGAAATTTATATCCTTGGGCAATGCCAGGCCACGTGACAAAAAAGGCCGCGTTTCCGTTCGAAACGCGGCCCCAAAAGTGCGTATTCCCCATGCCCTCGCGCGGCTGGCGCGCGCTTTACTGCGTCAGGCGGGTCGCCGCGGTGGCGGCCTTCTCGCCGATCTCCTTGAACGCCGCCATGAGGTCCGTGGCGTTCTTGGCGTCGTAGTAGTGCGACGTATCGGTGGCGCAGTATTTCAGCAGTTCCTGGCCGCGTGTCGGCGCCATGAAGGCAACCGTGTAGACCTCGACACTGGCGGTTCTGGCAGAGTCACACCAGCTCTTGGTGGAGGTGTCCGCACTCGTGTAGTTGTTGTCGCCATCGGTCATGAAGACGATGAATTTGCCCGGCGTCTTCTGGCCGTTCTTGGCGATGTGCGCGTTCACTTCCGACGCCGCCGTGACCTTCTGGTAGGCGGTCTTGAAGGCGTTGGACGAGTCAGTGCCCCCTGTCGCGGTCAGTGCCTTGACATAGTTCAGAGCGGTCGTGGTGCCCCACGTGAATGTGGTCGGTGTCTGACTGGACGAGTTGTACGAGATGGCGGCTGTGCGGACATACTTCTTTTCGGGATCCGCGGTATCCAGCGTCGTCGTAAGGTCCGCGACGGCGAGCTTCAGCGCATCGATCTTGATGACGTAGTTGGTGACCTCGCGGGTGCAGGTCTTGCTAACCCACTTCCAGCCACTCTGGTAGCTGCAGTCATAGCTTTCGGTCTTGGTCGGCTGGGCGGCGTTCACGGTGTCCGTGTTCTCAGCCATCGAACCCGAGCGGTCGAGGACGAGGTACATTGACAGGGCATTCTTGCTCTCGGTCGTGCTTTCCGAAGTGCTCGAGACGCTGACGCGAACCTTGTCGTATCCGAGCAGCTGGGTGAAGCTGCTCATCGCCACGTCATACTGGCCGGTGATGGTGACCTCGTAGGTCTTGCTCGCACCACCTGAGCCCGTTGTGCGCTCGACGCTTGCCAGGGCGGTGTCGCCGACTTTCTCGTATTCGAGCTGTTCCTCTTCGGGAAGCGTGTCCGAGCCGGTGGAGCTGATGTTCTTGAACTGTGCCGCCAAGAACTGTTTGGCGAGCTCGATGGCTTCTTCGTCGGTGATGCCCTTGCCGGCAAGTGCTGAGGCGGCGGAAAGCGCCGCGGAGTCCGCCGCGTCCTGCAGGGCAGATCGGGTCTGGACCAGCTTTGCAAGGTCCAGGGCAACGCCCGTGCTGGCCAGCAGCACGGGAAGTAGAATCGCGGTCATCATCCCGAAATTACCGCCGCGATCCTTCATGAATCCGCGGTAGAGGGAGTGCCTTTTTCTGGTGTCGATCATCATGGTCATCCGTCCAAAAGGTACACTTTGGATAACGGATACCCGGAAACTCTGATTTTCGACTTAAGGGATTCGCTAAATTTGTAGTGAAGCCGTCAATTCAATATGGTGAAATGCTATTTTACCGGAATAACATCTACCGCCTGGGCGGTCTTGTGGCTGCCGTAGCTCTTGAGGACCCCGATCACTGGCGCCACGTCGGAATAGTCGCGCCCGTAGGAGGTGACGATGTGGTCGCTGCTGACCGCGATGTTGTTGGTGGGGTCGAGTTCTATCCATCCGGCGGTTTCCCCGCACCAGACGCGCACCCAGGCATGCATCGCATCGGCGCCTTCCAGACGTTCCTTGCCCGGCGGCGGAATCGTTCTCAGGAAGCCGCTCACATAGCCGGCGGGGATGCCGAGGCTCCGCAGTGCGATGATCATGACGTGAGCAAAGTCCTGGCAGACGCCACGCTTCAGCGAAAAGGATTCGATCGGGAGTGTGTCCACTGTCGTGGCGTCTGGGTCGTATTTGAAGTCCGCATGGATGCGGGCGCAGATGAGCTCGGCAATCTGGCGAACCGTATGGCCAGACCTCAAGCCGGAACGGGCATAGTCGGCAATCAGTGGTTCCGCACCGAGCCGCGGGCTTGCGCCGAGAAAGTGGTGCGGCGAGTCGGGGCCGAGCGACCAGCAGTCGGCCAGTTCCTCCGGCATCCTGGAAAGGATCGGCGAGAAGTCGGCAGTAAGGGCCTGGGGCTGTACCGACACGCGCGCCTGCATGCGGATGTCGAGCTTCTCGTGGGACGAGCGATAGGTCACGTACGTTGCCGGATGGCGGAAGAAGTCGGTGAAGTTGGCGGTTTCGTCCGGCTTCGGATCGGCGGTCACTGTGCCGGCGACTAGGCGCTGGCGGTCGGGCAGGGACAGCGGCAGCAGCCGCAGGATGTGATGCGCGCCGAAAGCCGGGACCTCGTAGAGATAGCCGATATGCAGCGAGAGGTCGTAGAGCATCCGGTTATCCGAGATAGGTGTTGGCGAGCAGGTCGGAGAGCTTTTCCAGGTCACGCTCGAGGGCCGCATAAACCTCTGGTGTCATGGTCTCCGGGGTCATCACCGCCAGGCCTGAATGGAGGCGCATGGTTTCGCGGTAGAAGGGCGACATCTGTCCGTTGGTGAAGGCATTCGGCAGTTGTTCTACCTCGGTGCGGATCTCGTTGAGCTGGAACAGGATGGAACGCGGGTTCAACGGATCAAGCGCCAGAAGGTCCGTCACCGTCAGCTTGGCCGTGCTGACATTGTAGCGACGGCGGTGTGTCATGACGTTGTCGCCGATCTCGAGCAGCATGTCGAGCGCGCCATCGGGGGCGTCATCGGCTGTCATATGGCCGAGCAGTCGGGTCATGTGGAGGCCGCGCTCGAGGAAGCGGCCAACCGTCAGGAAGCGCCAGCCGGTGAAACGGTACATGTTTTCATGCACGAGGCCGGCAAAGCCCGCAAGCTTGCGCAGCAGCACCGTCATCGCATGCGAGGCGTCGTCGCCGCGGGTGACCGCATCGTGGAAGCGCCGAGCGGTCTTGGCGAGGTCGTTGAGCGCCAGCCAGCCGTCGGGCGAGAAGCGATCGCGGATGTTGCTGGCCGAATAGACGGCGCTGTCGATGTTGCGCAGCAGGCTTTCCGGCACGCCGCGTTCCATGTCGATGTCGAGGGCCGTCATGTAGCGCGTCACATAGGCGAGCAGCGGCTGCTTGGGGTCGGCAGATTCGGCGAAGCGGCCGTGCCAGGCGCGCAGGATGCGCAGCGCCCCTTCCGCACGCTCAATGTAGCGGCCGAGCCAGTAGAGATTGTCGGCCGCGCGGCTCGGCAGGCTGCCGGGCATGTTGCGGGTGAAGTTCTCCTCTGCCGGCAGGAGGGAGGTCCGGTCAACGGGCTTTTCCGAGACGATCCAGACGTCGGCAGCGCTGCCGCCCGACTGCATGGCGATCGCGGTGACGTCGTTGCCGGAACCGATGCGGGCAAAACCGCCTGGCATGATCTGCCAGCCGTCGCGGGTGCGGGCCGCGTAGACGCGTAGCGACATGGGGCGCGGCATGAGCTTGCCGTCGACCAACGCCGGCGTCGTGGAAAGCGTGACGACCTCCTGACCGACGAGATTGCTGCCCTCGGTGTCCAGCCACTCGGCGGTCGAGAGCTTGGAGTTGCCGTGAAGACGCGACCCCAGCACGGAACGACCATTGTCGTCGAAGAAGGGCAGGCGGGAATAGGCGGGGCCGATGACCATGCGGTCCAGATTGCGCGCGACATGTTCGCGTTCCGATTTCTGGCCGCACCACCAGGTGGCGATTGAGGGCAGTTTCAGATCCTCGCCCAGCAGGTGGCGACAGATCGTCGGCATGAAGGCGAGGAAGGCCCGGGTTTCGAGAATGCCGGAGCCCAGCGCGTTGACGAATGTGACCGAGCCGTTGCGCAGCGCCTGGACCATGGCCGGCGTGCCGATATGCGAATTCTGGTTGAGTTCGAGCGGATCGGCATAGGCCGCGTCGAGGCGCCGCCACAGAACGCTGATCGGTTTCAGTCCGGCGACGGTGCGCACCATGACGCGCCCGTTGACGACGGCGAGATCCTCGCCTTCGAGCAGCATGATGCCGAGATAGCGGGCAATGTAGGCGTGCTCGAAATAGGTTTCGTTCGCCGGGCCGGGCGAAAGAACGGCGATGCGGTCGTCGCGGTTCTGCTTGTGGGCCTGGAGGGCCTCTCGGAAAGCCCCGAAGAAGGAGGCCAGCCGGTGGACATGGCTTTCACCGTAGACGTCGGAAAAGGCGCGCGTCGTGGCCACGCGGTTTTCCAGCGCGAAGCCGGCGCCCGAGGGGGCCTGCGTGCGATCGGCGAGCACCCACCAGTTGCCGTCGGGACCGCGGCCGATCTCGAAGGAACAGAAATGCAGGTAGTGGCCGCCGGCCGGCTTGACGCCGACCAGAGGACGCAGGAATTCCGGGTTGGAGGCCACGAGCGCGGGCGGCAGGAAACCCTGTTCGACAAGCCTGTTGTCGCTGTAGATGTCCGCGACGACAGCCTCGAGCAGGTCGGCGCGCTGCACCAGCCCCTCGGCGAGCACGTTCCATTCCTTCTCGTCGATCAGGACGGGAATGTGGGAGAACGGCCAGACGCGCTCGCTGGAGCCGGCCGCGCCATAGGCCCGATAGAAGACGCCGGCATCGCGCAGATAGCGGTCGGCGCGGGCGAAGCGTTCACGCAGGTCGTGCTCCGACATGCGGTCGAGGGCCGCAACGAAAGACTGCCAGACCGGCCGGATCTTGCCCTCCGCATCGAGCATCTCGTCGGCGGCGCCCGGAAGCGCGCGATAACCTGCGGTCCGCGCCTCTGTCATCTCTTCGTCTGCCGGGCCTCTTTCCGCTGCCGGTTGGTTCGCCATCTAGTCAAATACCTTGAGGTCGCCGCAAGTCCAGTGTGTGGGGAAATTCCGGCGATACCGTCTCCGGCCACAGCGGATAATTGCTCGCTGTATGGCCCCAAGGTTCGAAACGCGCAAGCCGCCTTGCCTCCGCTTCATTCCCATTCACAGGGAATGTGTCGTAGTTCCGCCCGCCCGGATGCGCGACATGGTAGACGCAGCCACCGATCGAACGGCCCGACCAGAGATCATAGACGTCAAATGTTAGCGGTGTGTTGACCGGCAGTACGGGATGCAGGCCGGAGGCCGGCTGCCAGGCCTTGTAGCGCACGCCGCCGACCGAGACGCCGTTGGTGCCGGTCTTCGTCAGGGGAACGCGGCGCCCGTTGCAGGCGATGGCGTAGCGCTCCGGATTGCCGGTCTCCAGCCGCACCTGAAGGCGCTCGACGGACGAATCGACGTAGCGGACGGTACCGCCGATCGCGCCTTGTTCGCCCATGACGTGCCACGGTTCGAGCGCCTGTCTCAGTTCCAGGCGCGACTCGCCGTATTCAACCTCGCCGAAGAAGGGGAAGCGGAATTCGAGCTGGGCGGCAAACCACTCCGGCTTGAAGTCGAAGCCGTTGTCGCGCAGGTCCGCCAGCACTTCGAGGAAATCCTGCCAGATGTAATGCGGCAGCATGAAGCGGTCGTGCAGCGCGGTGCCCCATCGGACAAACGTGCCGCCGGTCGGGTTCTTCCAGAATCTCGCGATGAGGGCGCGGACCAGAAGCTGCTGGGCGAGCGACATGCGGGCATTCGGCGGCATTTCGAAGCCACGGAATTCGACGAGGCCGAGGCGGCCGGTCGGACCGTCGGGTGAGAACAGCTTGTCGATACAGATCTCGGAGCGATGGGTATTTCCGGTCACGTCGATCAGCAGGTTGCGGAACAGGCGGTCGACCAGCCAGGGCAGGGGCGGCAAGCCGCCCGATCCGGGCATGGGGATCTGCGCCATGGCGATCTCGAGTTCGTAGAGGCTGTCGTGGCGGGCCTCGTCGATGCGCGGTGCCTGACTGGTGGGGCCGATGAAGAGACCCGAGAACAGATAGGAGAGCGACGGGTGGCGCTGCCAGTGGAGCACCAGGCTCTTCAGGAGATCGGGCCGGCGCAGGAAGGGGCTGTCGTTCGGATTGGCGCCGCCCACGACGACGTGGTTGCCGCCGCCGGTGCCGGTGTGGCGACCGTCGATCATGAACTTGTCGGCGCCGAGGCGTGACTGCCTTGCCTCCTCGTAGACGGCGGTGGTGATCGACACGCAGTCGTCCCAATTTGCGGCTGGATGGATGTTGACCTCGATGACGCCCGGATCGGGGGCGACGCGGATGACGTTGATGCGTTCGTCATGCGGCGGCGCGTAGCCTTCGATATGAACGGGCAGGCCGAGGGTGGCTGCCGCGTGTTCGGCGGCGGCGACCAGTTCGAGATAGTCCTCGACCCGCTCCACCGGCGGCATGAACATGCTCAGGCGCCCGTCGCGGACCTCGACTGACATGGCGGTGCGCACCGCGCCGCCGATCTCGCCGAGTACCTGCTCGACGCGGCCCTGCTGGATCGTGTCGTCCACCTGGAACGAGGCTTCGGGCATGGTGCGGCCGGCGGGCTCAACGACCTCCGGCAGAGGTCCCCGCTGCTCGCTCGGATCGGCGGGGTGGATATATGGAAATTGCGACGGCGGGACATAGGGCAGGGCGCCGAGCGGCAGGCGGTAGCCCACGGGACTGTCGCCGGGTACGAGGAAGATCCGGCCGCGGCGGGTCTTCCATTTTTCGCTGACCCAGCGCTTGCCGGTGGCCTTGCTGTTCCAGGTCTGGACCGGCAGCACATAGCCACTCGGCTCCGTCAGCCCGCGCTCGAAGACCCTGGCGATACGGCTGCGTTCTTCCGGATCCTTCAGCTTGGAGTTGGCGGGGTCGACATTGTCGGGAAGATTGGCTTCCTTGAGGATCCATTCGCCGGGATCCTCATAGGCGGGCACGACCATCTCCGTCTCGATGCCGAGGGCAGCAGCGATTTCGCCGAGCATCCGGCCTGCATCGTCTGCGGTCACATCATAGCGTTTGCCTTCTTCGGCCACGAGTTCAGGGTTTTGCCAGATGGGCCGGCCGTCCTTGCGCCAGTAGAGCGAGAAGGTCCAGCGGGGCAGGCTCTCGCCCGGGTACCACTTGCCCTGGCCGTAATGCAGGAAACCTCCGGGTGCGAAGCGTTCGCGAAGCCGCCGGATCAACGTGTCGGCCTTGTCGCGCTTGGTCGGGCCGACGGCGGCGGTGTTCCATTCGTCGGACTGGAAATCGTCGATCGACACGAAGGTCGGCTCGCCGCCCATCGTGAGGCGGACGTCGCGCGCCTTCAGTTCCGCATCAACGCGATGGCCTAGATCGTTGAGGGCGTCCCAGCTCTCGTCGGAAAAGGGTTTGGTGATGCGCGGATGCTCTGCGACCCGCTTCACCGTCATGTCGAAATGGAATTCGGTGTTGGCGTGGCCGAAATATCCGCCGGAAATCGGGGCGGCGTTGCGATAGTGCGGCGTGGCCGAAAGGGGAATATGGCTTTCCCCGGTCAGGAGACCCGAGGTCGGGTCGAGGCCGACCCAGCCGGCGCCGGGAAGATAGACTTCCGCCCAGGCGTGGAGGTCGGTGAAATCGACCTCGGTACCGGACGGGCCATCGAGTGCCTTGAGGTCGGGTTTCAGCTGGATCAGGTAGCCGGAGACGAAACGGGCGGCGAGGCCGAGGCGGCGGAGCACCTGGACGAGCAGCCAGCTTGTATCGCGGCATGAACCCTGGCCGATGGTCAGCGTATCTTCCGGCGTCTGGACCCCGGGCTCCATGCGAATGACGTAGCCGATCTTCTGCTGAAGGGCGGCGTTGAGGCCGACGACCATGTCGACGGTGCCCTGGCCCGGTGTCTTGTCGAGCGTTTCCATGAAGGCGGCCAGCGCCGGGGTGTCCGGCTCCGGCGTCATGTAGATCTTCAGGTCGTCGCGGATGTCGGCCGGATAGTCGAAGGGCCACTTGGTCGCCTCTTCCTCGACGAAGAAGTCGAAGGGATTGTAGACGGTCATGTCGGCGACGAGATCGACCTCGATCTTGAATTCGGTGACCGGGTCGGGGAAGACGAAGCGGGCCTGGTAGTTGCCGTAGGGATCCTGCTGCAGGTTCACGAAGTGATTGGCGGGCGTGACCTTCAGCGAATGGCTCAGCACCTTGGTCCGGGAATGGGGGGCCGGTTTCAGCCGGATGATCTGTGGCCCGAGCCGGACCGGCTTGTCGTACTTGTAGTGGGTGAGATGATAGATGCTCGCCTTGATCGACATATGCGCTGTTCGCCCTCTTTGCCCGTTGTTCTTTTTGCCGGGCTAAAGTGCGATCTTGTGCAATGCAGCGTCATAAAGCAAGGCCGTCGATCCGCCGGCGGGCCGCTTCCTGCCCGATCTGCCGGTCTCAGTCGAGCGTGCGGCGGAAGCGCCGGACGGCAATCGTCATCGCGACGATGGTGAGGAAGACCAGAGCCAGCGTGTCGTAGGCCAGTACGTCGATCGACGCGCCCTTCAGCATGATGGCCCGCACGACGCGGATGTAATGGGTGAGAGGTAGCGCCTCGCCGATCCACTGGCCCCAGTTCGGCATGCCGGCAAAGGGGAACATGAAGCCCGACAGAAGGATGTTCGGCAGGAAGAACATCATGGCCATCTGCACCGCCTGCAGCTGGTTGGTGGCGATCGTCGAGAAGGTGTAGCCGATCGACAGGTTGGAGACGACGAAGAGGGCAGTGACCCCAGCGAGCGCGAGCGGGCTACCGAGAATGGGCACCCGGAAGACGAAATAGCCCGCGGTGATGATGATGATGGCCTGCACAAGGCCGATGACGACATAAGGGGCGATCTTGCCCAGCATGATCTCGATCGGCTTGATCGGCATGGAGAGCAGGTTTTCCATGGTGCCCCGTTCCAGTTCCCGGGTGACCGAAAGCGCGGTGAAGATCAGCAGCGTCATGGTCAGGATGGTGCCGAGCAGGCCGGGGACGATGTTGAGGGTCGAGGAGCCGGCCGGATTGTAGCGGCGATGCTGGACGATGGTGAAGGGGGGCTTGCTCGCCTCGGAAATCGATACCATGCGGTCGTGTTCGAGCGCGCTGGTTATGATGCCTGACAGGGCGCCGAGCGCGGAGCTTGCCGCGACGGGGTCGGTGGCATCGGCCGCGACCAGGAGCGCCGGGCTTTCGCCCCGCCTGACGGCCCGCTCGAAGCCTTCCGGGATCTCGACGACGAAGAGTGCCCGGCCGGATTCGAGCAGGCGGTCCATGTCCTCCGAGCGAGTCACGATACCGCGAATATCGAAGAATTCGGTGTTTTCGAGGGCGGCGAGGATGGAGCGACCGAGATCACTGTTCTCGCGCATCAGGACGGCGGTCGGCAGATGGTGCGGTGTGGTGTTGATGGCGAAGCCGAACAGGAAGAGCTGCATGACCGGGATCATCACCATGGTGGCGAGCGTGATCCGGTCGCGCGTCATCTGGATGAATTCCTTGATCGTCATCGCCCAGAAGCGGCGAAGAAAGCCGTCCTCGAACCGTCGTGTCGTCATTGGAAATTGTCCTCCGAACGGTTCATCAGTTCGATGAATGTGTCTTCGAGCGTGGGCTCGCTCGGCGCCCATTGCAGGTCGGAACGCGCCCGGAAGGGCGCGATCGCGGCAAGCAGGGCGGCCTCGTCGCGGCCGCAGACATGCAGGCTGGTGCCGAAGGGGGCTACCATGTCGATGCCGGCGATCGCCTCCAGCTCCGGCTGCAACCTGTGCACACCCGGGCCGGACACGGTCCAGGTGTGCAGTCCCGTCGAGGCGATCACCTCGTCGACTGTCCCGCGCACGAGGAGCTTGCCATAGGCCATGTAGGCGATCTCGTGACAGCGTTCCGCCTCGTCCATGTAGTGGGTGGAAACGAGCACGGACAGGCCCTCGGCGGCGAGCGCATGGATCTCGCTCCAGAACTCGCGTCGTGCCTTCGGATCGACGCCGGCGGTCGGCTCGTCGAGCAGCAGGAGGTCCGGTTCGGGCAGAATGCAGGCGCCGAGCGCCAGCCGCTGCTTCCAGCCGCCGGACAGATTGCCAGCGAGCTGGTTTTCGCGGCCCGACAGGCCGAGCCGTTCGATGGCATCGCGGGCCTTCCGCTTCGGGTCGTCCAGATTGTAGACGCGAGCGACGAATTCGAGATTTTCTCGGATCGACAGGTCCTGGTAGAGCGAGAATTTCTGCGTCATATATCCGACCCGGCGGCGGATCGCTTCCGACTGGGTGAGGATGTCGTAGCCGAGGCAGGTGCCGCTGCCGCTGTCCGGCGTGAGAAGGCCGCAGAGCATGCGGATCGTCGTCGTCTTGCCGGAGCCGTTCGGCCCGAGGAAGCCGTGGATGGAGCCCTTGCGGACCTTGAGCGAGAGCTTGTCGACGACGACGCGGTCGCCGAAGCTCTTGGTCAGATCGGTGACGTCGATGACAGGTTCAGAGGGGGCGGAGGCCTCGGTCATTTCGACGTGCTCGCCATCGTGACGTCGACGGGCATGCCGATCCGCAGCTTTTCCGGATGCTCGGGGATCGCTTCGACCCGGTAGACGAGCTTCGCCCGTTCTTCGAGGCTGTAGATTTCCGGCGGCGTGTATTCGGCTTCACCGGATATGAAGCTGACCTTTGCAGCCGTGGTGGCGCAGCCGTCGCAGGAGACATTCACCGTTTGTCCGAGGGCGAAGCGGGTGATGTCGGTTTCCGCGACGAAGTAGCGTATGCGCACGGCGTCCGGTGCCAGAAGCGCGACGACGGGACGGCCAGCGGGCACGACTTCGCCCGCCTTGTAGTAAAGCGTCTGGACGCTGCCGCCGACCGGCGCCTCGACGGATAGCCGTTCCAGCGCATCGCGGGCGGAAGCGAGGTCTGCCTTTGCCGCTTCCATCGTCCGCTCGGCCTGGCGGATCGTTTCAGAGCGGGCGGGCAGGCCTGCCAGTGCGATCTGCCCGCGGATGTTGTCGAGGGCGGCGCGATTTGCCGCCTCGGCCGCAATCGCCGCATCGAGATTGGCGCGGGTCGCCGTGCCGCTGTCGGCAAGCGCGCGCATGCGGTTCAGTTCCTGCTCCGAGAGGGACAGCTGGGCTTCAGCCTGGCGCTCGGAGGCCTTCAGGATGGTGATTTCCTCCGGCCGCTTCTGCGCGGCGACCGCGAGATCGTGCTGGGCCTGAAGCGCCTCGTAGCTCGCCTCTTTCGCCGCGACCAATGCGCGGGCTGCAGTGTCCTCGGTCGCAAACAGCAGTTTGCCTTTCTCGACCGCGTCGCCTTCCGCGACGGTGACCGTCGCGAGGCGCCCGGCACTTTCCGGGCCGATGAACAGGAGGTCCGCCTCGATCCATCCCTGGTAAGGCCGTTCGGCATGGTTGCCCAGGTAGAACGGCACGGCGATGAGCGCGAGGGCGACGAGGGCGGCGAGCAGAATGACGCGTTTCATGGCGCCTCTCCTTCGGAGGGCAGGAACAGGGTTTCGAGGAAGGTTTCGAACACGGCCCTGGTGTCGAGATGTTCGTAGGGCTCGAACAGCGATTTCCAGATGACCGCCATCAGGACCGGAGCGAAGACCAATTGCGGTACGGTGGCGATCTTCGGGTTGCGCAGTTCTCCGCGTTCGACGGCCCGTTCGAGCACGCGGCGCAGGAGGGCAAGGCCGACGGAAAGGACGTTGCGATGATAGAATTCCGCGACGACCGGGAAGAACTGCCCCTCCGAGATCAGGAGACGAAGCATGTGCCGGCGGTCGGTGCCGAGGATCTCGCTGTCGGCCATGGCATAGAGGCCGGCAATGACCGTCCGCGGCGGGATCCTGTCATTGTTCGCCATCTCGGCCATGCGGGCGAGGATCGGCGAGGCCATGCCGGAGGCGAGCGAGGTGAAGAGCGCCTCCTTGTCCGGAAAATGAAGGTAGACGGTGCCCTTGGCGATGCCGGCGCGGGCGGCAACGTCTTCGATGCGTGTGGCGGCGAAACCGCGTTCGGAAAACAGCGCGAACGCAGCGGCAAGGATTTCTGCGCGCCGCTCCTCGGGGTCGCGCCGTCTGCGGGTTCTTTCGGTCATCGTTCTGTTCAACTGTTAATGACTGTCCGGTCAGTCATTAATCCATCTTGCTTGGCTCCGCAACCGGCGTGGTCGGGCAAAAGCGGGGTCATAAAGACGCAGGATAACAGCGCTGAAAATGAAAAGACCCGCGGAACATGGTTCCGCGGGTCCTGGATGAAAGGTTGGTGGCCTCCGAGGGCCCCGAACGCTCAGCTCCGGCCGAACTCGTCGACGAGGCGGATGATGTCGTCCTCGCCGAGATAGGATCCAGTCTGGATCTCAATCAATTCGAGGAGGATCTTGCCGGGATTGCCGAGGCGGTGCACGGCGCCCTGCGGGATGTAGACCGACTGGTTCTCGTGCAGCATCATCACCTTGTCGTCGATGGTGACTTCCGCGGCGCCCTTGACACAGATCCAGTGCTCCGAGCGGTGGTGGTGCTTCTGCAGCGACAGCTTCTTGCCCGGATGGACGAAGAGGCGCTTCACCTGGAAGCGCTCGCCGTTGAGGATCGAGGTGTAGCCGCCCCAGGGGCGCAGCGACGTCGGATGGTTCTCCGTCAGTGCCGCGGTCTTCTTGTCGGCAGCGAGCAGCTTGACGAGGTTGCCGACCTGCTGGCTGTCGTCGAGGCGGCCGACATAGACGGCGTCCTCGCTCGCAATGACGGCCACGCCTTCCATACCCTGCACGGCCAGATGATTGTCGCGGGACATGACCAGCGAGTTGCGGGTATTCACCAGGGTGGCGTTGCCGCTCACCACGTTGCCGTCCGCATCGGCTTCACCGATCTTCCACACAGCGTCCCAGCTGCCGAGGTCGGACCAGGTGATCGGCGAGGGGACGACTGCGGCATTCGGCGTCTTTTCCATCACCGCATAGTCGATGGAGATGTTCGGATTCTCGGCGAAGGCGGCGGCGTCGAGGCGGATAAAATCGAGATCCTTCGTCGATTTCTCGACCGATTTTTCCGAGGCGGCGACGACTTCCGGGGCGAGGGTGCGCAGTTCGGCGAGCATGTGCTCTGCACTGAAGACGAACATGCCCGAATTCCAGAAGAAGTTGCCGGACGCCAGCATCTTCTCGGCGTCTGCGAGCTTCGGTTTCTCGACGAAGCGCTTGACGGCATGGGCGCCGCCGGGCAGCGCGTCGCCCAGCTCGATGTAGCCGTAGCCGGTCGCCGGTTCGTTCGGGGTTATGCCGAAGGTGACGATCTTGCCGGTCCGGGCCGCCGCTGCCGCAGTCGCCACGCAATTGCGATAGGTGTCGTCGGCGACGATGTCGTGGTCGGAGGGCAGCACCTGTACAACGGCATCCTTGCCGTAGAGATCGGCAGCGATCAGCGCTGCCACGGCAACGGCTGCCGCCGTGTTGCGGGCTTCTGGTTCCAGCACGATCCCTGAGAGCCTGATGCCTTCTTCGCGGGCTTGTTCGGCGACGAGGAAGCGGAACTCCTCGTTGGTGACGACAAGCGGTGGTTCGTAGAGTTCGGGGTCGGATACCCGGTCGAGCGTCCCCTGGAAGAGGGTCTTGTCACCGATGAAGCGGATGAACTGTTTGGCAGCAGTGGCGCGCGACAGCGGCCAGAGGCGGGTTCCTTTTCCTCCCGCCATGATGACGGGTACAATCTTCACGGTCATGTTCTGCTTTGCCTTTCGGTTTGGCGGACGAAGGGATTTCGGCGCGGCGCTGCCGGAGAAGAGACGCGGTATCTGGCGAATACGGCGATGCCTGCCCGATCCTCCGGTCTTTAGCCCTAACTCCCCGATGCGTTCTTTTGTTGCATTTTTCGGCGACGACTCCAAGCCTTCCGCAGGACGGACGAAGGAGACGTCGTCGCCGGGGTCCCGCCTGTCACGGCGGAAAGCCGACTGCCGCGGACGCTAATCCGAGGGGGATTAACGTCCGGTTTCACACGGTGCTGACACGGCGCGTATGTTTCGCCGCGCGACGCCGGCGCGGGTGCTGGTGCGTGGTTCTGCGCGTGTGCTCATGGGCGAAGAACCAGTGCTTGGCGACTTCGGAGGCGATCAGATAGAGCAGCGTGATGATCGCAAGGCCGGCGAGCACCCCCGGCGGCAGCGGAACGAAGCCGAACCAGTCGGCGCCGGGCAGGTAGGGGACCGACAGGGCGAGCGCGATCACAGCGATCGTGGAGATCAGCAGCCAGCGTCCCGGTCGGCTCTTCCAGGCCGGCTTGGCGGTGCGGATGACCAGCACGATGGCAAGCTCGGTGATCAGCGACTCCACGAACCATCCCGTCTGGAAGATCGCCGCCGTCTCCTTCGTCATCACCATCAGGAAGCCAAAGGTCAGCATGTCGAACACCGTGCTGATCAGACCGAAGACGATCATGAAACGCTGTACGTAGTCGATGTTCCAGCGTTGCGGGAGCATGACGGCCTGTTCGTCGACATTATCGCTGGCGATCGTCAGCGACGGGATGTCGGAGAGGAAGTTGTTGAGCAGGATCTGTTTGGCGAGCAGGGGCTGGAAGGGCAGCACGAAGGAGGCGACCGACATGCTGATCATGTTGCCGAAGTTGGCGCTGGTGGTGGTCGAGACGTATTTGAGCGTGTTGGCGAAGGTTTTTCGTCCGTTGTCGACACCGTCGAGCAGCACGTCGAGGTTCTTGTCGACGAGCACCATATCGGCGGCCTGCTGAGCGACGTCGGCGGCACCTTCGACCGAAATGCCGATATCGGCCTCGTGGAGTGCAGGCGCGTCGTTGATGCCGTCGCCGAGATAGCCGACGACATGGCCGCGCCCGCGCAGGGCGGCGACGATGCGCTGCTTCTGGTTGGGGTCGATTTCGACGAACAGGTCCGTTTTCGAGGCAAGGGCCGCCAGCGCTTCGTCTGCGGTGTTGGAAAGCTCCTCGCCGGTCAGGATATGATCGGCTGACAGGCCGACCGAGCGGGCGAGGTGGGCGGCGACGTAGCGGTTGTCGCCGGTGATGACCTTGACGGCGATGCCGCGTTTCGCAAGGGCGGCAAGGGTCTCGACGATGCCCTGCTTCGGTGGGTCGCTGAACAGCAGGAAGCCGGCGAAGGTCACCTCGGTCTCGCTGTCGCGGTGATAGGTTTCGGGCGGCGTATCGAAGTGGCGGACGGCAAGGCCGAGGACGCGGAAGCCTTCTGCGCTCCAGTCGGAGAAACGCTTCTCGAGAGTCTGGCGGGTCTCGGCATCCAGCGGGCGGCTTTCTCCGCCATCGAGATAGGTCGTCGAGATTTCGAGGATGTTGGCGAGCGCGCCCTTGGTGATCAGCCGCTGGCCCGGCCTGCCGGGCTCCTCGACGATCACGGAGAGGCGCTTGCGAAGGAAGTCGTAAGGGATCTCCCCGACCTTGCGGAACTGTGAAGTGTCCGTGCCTGCCTCTGTCGCCGCCGTGTTGATCGCGTCGTCGAGCGGGTTTGCCATGCCGTTTTGCAGGCGGGCGTTGAGGGCGGCGAAAGTCAACAAGGTGTCGTCGGCGGTGCCGAGCGGGCCTTCCAGCCGGTCCAGCCGCACGACGCCCTCGGTCAGCGTGCCGGTCTTGTCCGTGCAGAGCAGGTTCATGCTGCCGAGGTTCTCGATCGAGGCGAGACGGCGGACGATCACGCCGCCGGCGGCCATCCGACGGGCACCGTTCGACAGCGTGACGCTGACGATGGCCGGCAGGAGTTCCGGGGTCAGCCCGACCGCGATGGCGAGCGCGAAGAGCAGGGAGTCGATCAGCGGGCGTTCGAGAAGCAGGTTGCCGGCAAAGATCACCACCACGATGATCAGCGTGACCCGCGTCATCAGGTAGCCGAAATGGCGGATGCCACGGGCGAAATCCGTCTCCGGAGGCTCGACCTGCAGGTGACCGGCGATCGTGCCGTATTCGGTGGCGGAGCCGGTTTCGACGATCACCGCACGGCCGATGCCGCTGCGGACCGACGAACCGGTGAAGACGACGTTCGAACGATTGGCGAGCACCGCCTCCTTCGACATCTCGCCGGGGCGCTTCTCCACGGGGAAAGTTTCTCCTGTCAGGGCCGACTGGCTGACGAACAGGTCGGTCGCCGAGAGGATGACGGCGTCAGCGGGAATGAGGTCGCCTGCCGCAAGCTCGATGACGTCGCCGGGAACGAGGAGGCTCGCCGGGAGCGCGCCAAGCTTCCCGTCGCGCCAGACCTTTGCCTTGAAGCCGATCCGCTCCTTGAGTTCTTCCACGGCGCGCGAGGCGGAGTATTCCTGGTAGAAGCTGAGCAGCGAACTGGCGAGGATGATGATGGTGATGATGATGGCTTCTCGCCATTCGCCGACCGCGATCGAGATCGCGGCGGCCACGACGAGAATAAGGACGAGCGGGCTCTTGAATTGGCCGAAGAAGATCCGGAGCCCCAGCCAGCGGTTCTCGTCGCGAAAGACATTGGCGCCTACCTGCTTCAGCCGCGCTTGGGCGGTGTCCGTCGACAAGCCCTTTTCGCCGGTGCCGAGATCGGCCAGCAGATCGCTTTGCGGAAGGCTCCAATAGGCATGCAGTTCGGTAGGGTCGACGGAAACAGGCGTGGCAACGGATGACATGGGATTGTCCGGGCTGAAGGGATGGACGTCGAAAAGAACTTGATTCCGATCACAGCGTCATGAAGGCTTTTGCAGCATAGACGATCGCAAGCCGCGCTGTCATGCGCGATGCGTCAGGGAGACATGTGATGAAAGCGTTGGTGCTTCATCGGCCGGGCGAGGCGTTGAAGCTGGAAGAGCGGCCCGATCCGGTTGCCGGGCCGGGTGAAATCGTCGTGCGGGTCGAGGCCTGCGCGGTCTGCCGGACCGACCTGCATGTGGTCGACGGGGACCTCACCGAGCCGAAACTTCCGCTGGTGCCTGGCCACGAGATCGTCGGAATCGTCGAGAGCTGCGGAGAGGAAACCTCGCTCGCCCCCGGTCGGCGGGTCGGCATCCCCTGGCTCGGTCATACATGCGGCTGCTGCAGCTATTGCGAAAGCGGTCGGGAAAACCTTTGCGACCACCCGGGTTTCACCGGCTACACGCGCGACGGAGGGTTCGCCACGCATGTGGTGGCGGACGAAGCCTATGCCTTTCCGCTCGACGGCTTTGCCGATCCAATCGCGGCCGCACCGCTGATGTGCGCCGGGCTGATCGGCTGGAGGTCGCTCAAGATGGTGGGAGAGGGCCGGCGGATCGGGATCTACGGTTTCGGGGCCGCGGCCCACATCATCGCGCAGGTCTGTGCCTATCAGGGACGTGAAGTTTATGCCTTCACCCGTTCCGGCGACGCGGCGGCGCAGGCGATGGCACGATCACTCGGCGCGACATGGGCGGGAAGCTCGGACGAGACGCCGCCGGCCATGCTCGACGCGGCGATGATCTTTGCCCCAGTCGGCGACCTGGTCCCTGCGGCCTTGCGGGCGGTTGCCAAGGGCGGGCGCGTCGTCTGCGGCGGCATCCACATGAGCGACATCCCGCAGTTTCCCTATTCCATCCTCTGGGGCGAGCGTCAGATCCTGTCGGTTGCCAATCTCACCCGTGCCGATGCGATCGAGTTCCTGGCGCTCGCGCCGCGCGCCGGCGTCGTGACGACCACCACCGTCTACCCGCTGGACCGCGCCAACGAGGCGCTGGACGATCTGCGGCACGGGCGTTTCCAGGGAGCGGCGGTTCTCGTTCCCTGACGCAGGTCGGGGCGGAGCGGTAGCTTCAGTCGAGGCGCAGCGGCGCCCGGCTTCGATCGTTGACGGCGTCGCTTGCCTTGCGCAGCAGGCGAACCAGTTCCTGGCGTTCGGCGTCGGTCAGCCCCTCGAGAAGGATGGTCTGGCTCTCCCTGACGACCGGGCGGATCTCGGCGAGCGTCTCGGCACCCTTCTCGGTCAGGAAAAGGTTGCGGGCGCGGCGGTCTTTCGGGTTGGTCTCCCGCCGCACCAGTTCCTTCTGCACGAGACGATCGACGACCCCGCCGATGGTGACGCGGTCATAGGCGATGTGGTTGGCAACGGTTGCCTGGTCGAGGCCCGGCGTGGCGTCGATCGCGCTCAGCGCGGCATACTGGACGGGCGTGAGGTCGAAGCCCTTCTTCGCCGTCTCGTCCATGAAGATTGATACGGAAGCCTGGTTGAGGCGCCTCACCAGATGTCCGGGCAGATCATAGATTTCCAGTTTCACGATTGCGTTCCCCCCGCTAATACACGCTTTCTCTAGCGCTTATTAGGACAACAAAAAAGGGTAGGGTCGTTTCGAGGTGTGACTTGAAGCGTGGCCAGCGCATTTTTCCGGCGCCTCCGACCCGTCGATACTGGCAAGGCGCCAGGGTTCCTGATTTATGTCGGTGCATGCTGCGCGGCGCGAGACCGGGCTATGTGCGAAGAGGTGCGAGGCAAGAGATGAAGACGCTTTTCGAAATTCCGGCCATTCCCGTGGTCCCCGTCCGGGGCGAGACGGCCGGTTACCCGGTTCACCGCATCTTCGGCGTCGGCCGCAACTATGCCGAACACGCCGCCGAGATGGGCTATGAGGTGGACCGCGAGGCGCCGTTCTATTTCACCAAGCCGGCCTCGGCGATCGTCGCGAGCGGCAGCGCAATTCCCTATCCTCCGGGAACCTCGAATTTTCACTACGAGATGGAACTGGTGGTCGCCATCGGCGCACCGGCCTTCCGGATCGGCGCCGAAGAGGCCGCGGACGCGATCTTCGGCTATGCCGCGGGTCTCGACCTGACGCGACGCGACCTGCAACTCGCGGAACGCGCCAAGCAGCGCCCGTGGTCGCTCGGCAAGGCATTCGAGAACTCGGCCCCCATCGCCGAGATCGTGAGGGCGGCGGATTATGCCGACATCGGCCCGCAACGCATCCGACTGACGGTGAACGGCGAAACCCGCCAGGACGCGCATCTGAGCGACCTCGTCTGGTCGGTTCCTGAGCTCATCAGCCATCTGTCGCGCTTCTATCATCTCGTTCCGGGGGATCTCATCTTCACCGGTACGCCGGCCGGGGTCGGTCCGCTTTCGCCCGGCGACCGGGTGCTGGGCGAGATCGACGGCCTCCAGCCGGTCGACATCACCATCGGCCCGGCCGAGTAAGGCCGGCCAGGCAGGAGCCGCGCATGGGCGAACTCGGCAAATTCGAACGCAAGCTTCCGGAGGAGCGCCGCCGCGCGCTCATCACGGCGACCCTCGCCTGCCTCGCCCGCGAGGGTCATGCCGGTCTCTCGATCCGCAAGATCAGCGCGGAGGCCGGGATCTCGGTCGGGCTCATCAATCATCACTATGCCAGCAAGGACGAACTGGTGGGGCATGCCTACGAGGCCTTGTCGCTCGGCCTGCTCGACAATATCCGTGACAAGGTCGAGGCGGCCGGAAGCGATGCGCGCGCGCGGCTCAGCGCCTATTTCCGTGCCTCGCTGTCGGCGCCGGTGCTGGAGCGCAGCACGCTTCGCACCTGGGTCGTATTCTGGGGGATGATCGATCACTCGACGATCATGACCGATGTGCACGACCGCACCTATGCCGAATACCGCCGGCTGCTCGAGGAATTGCTCGCGGCCGTTTGGGAGGCGTCAGGCAGGCCGCTTCCCGATCTTCGGCTCGCGGCCATCGGCCTCGTCGCGATCCATGACGGGCTCTGGCTCGAATGGTGCCTGAACCCAGAAACCTTCACCTCCGAGGAGGCGATCGGGCTCTGCGAGCAATGGACGGACGCGATGCTCGCGACCACGTCCGGCTGAGCCGTCAATCTGGAAACTGAACACTCGTTTAATTTCTCTTGCGCGCGGCAACGAGGCCTGTATCATCAGCCCCGAAAGCCCACCCGTCCCCGCGTCTTGCCATGGCGCGCCAGCCCAGAGAAGAACGATGTCCAACGCCAAGATCACCAGCACCGGCAGCAGCTACGGTGTGCAGGCCCTGCCGAAAATCGCCTACGGGCAGGGAAGCTACGTCTATGACGTAACCGGCAAGCGATATCTCGACGGGTCGGGTGGGCCGGCGGTCTACTGCCTCGGGCATGCGCATCCGGAAGTGACGGAAGCGGTGAAGGAACAGCTCGACCGGATTGCGCACGCCTATCGCTATCTCTTCACCTCCGACGCGGTCGAGGAACTGAGCGAAATCATCACCCGCAACACCGGCGGACACTTTCCGAACATCGTCTATGTGTGCAGCGGCTCCGAAGCGGTGGAATCCTGCCTCAAGATCGCCCTCCAGTATCATACGGCCCGGGGTGAAAAGAGCCGTCGGCGGTTCATCTCGCGCCGGCGCTCCTGGCACGGCAATACGCTCGGGGCGCTCTCCGTCTCCGATTTCAAGACGCGCCGCGATGCCTTCGAGGGCAGCCTGCTCGACGTCGCCTTCGTCTCCAGCGCCAATGCCTATCGTCGGCCGGAAGGTGTCTCCGCCGAAGGCCTCGTCGCCTATCTCGCGCAGGAACTGGAAGACGAGATCCTGAAGATCGGACCGGACAAGGTCGCGGCCTTCATCTTCGAGCCGGTCGTCGGGGCTGCCGGCGGCGTCGTGCCGGCGCCGGAGGGCTATGCCCGGGCAGTACGTGCTGTCTGCGACCGATATGGCGTCCTGCTGATCGGCGACGAGGTCATGTGCGGCTCGGGTCGAACCGGCACCTGGCGGGCGCTGGAACATGACGGCGTCGTGCCGGATATCATGAGCATCGCCAAGGGGCTGGCGGCCGGCTACCAGCCGCTCGGCGCCGCACTTTACAGCGACAAGGTCCACGAGACCCTGATGGCCGCCCATGGCGGAGCGATGACCGGCCATACCTTCACCGGCCATACCGCCGCCTGCGCGGCCGGGGTCGCCGTCCAGAAGATCGTCACGCGGGATCGGCTCCTGGAGCGGGTGACCGTGCGCGGTGCGCAATTGCAGGCCGAACTGCGCGCGGCGCTCGCCGATGTGGCGGAAGTCGGCGACGTGCGTGGCCGGGGCTTTTTCATCGGTCTCGAGATGGTCGCCAACCCTGAGACCAAGGAACCGTTTCCCGCCTATGCCAGCCTGCACGCGGCGATCGGCCGGCGCGCCTTCGAGGCGGGGTTGATCTGCTATCCCTGCACGGGCAATGTCGGTGGCGTCGCCGGCGACACGGTCATCCTCGCGCCGCCCTACAATGCCCGCGAGGAAGAGCTTGCCGAGATGGTGGCGACGCTTTCGTCCGCGATTCGCGAGTCCGTCGCCGAGGCGCACCGCACCGTCGCCAGTCGCTGAGGTGATCCGACGGGGCGGCCACCGTTATATTTCATCAATCAAAAGTCGCATTTTGGCACAGGTCGACCGCCCCCGGCCGTCGCCAAATTGTCATGCCTGAAAGAAAGTTGTTGGAATCGGGGCAGGGCTGCCCGATGCACTGAAACTTTGCTTTGACGCAGGTCAAAACATGCTCAATCTTCCCATCATGGGTAGCTGATGTGGACGACGTGACCTGAAAAGGCATTTCTAAACAATTAATTAGAAATATACGAAATAGTTGTTGGGACCGGATTGGGGGACAAGATGGTCATGAGCTTTTTTCGCCGTACCGATGAGCAGTACAAGGTTTCTGCCGGGGCCGGACCGTCGGCGGGACGTCCGATCGGGGCAACGACATCTTCGTCGTCCGTGATGTCGCAGCAACCCAGGGGAGAACTCGGCGACTGCGAGGCCTTCGGTTCCGTGGTCGAGGAAAGCCATCTTTCCTCGGAACAACTGCTGTCGGGTCTCGGCTTCCTGCAGGAGCGGGTATCTTCGCTGCTGACGTCGCATGGTGATGCGCTCGCCGAACTCGGTACGCTTCGCACCGAGCGGGCGCGGATCGCAACGCTGCTCGACTACGAGAGCAATGCGCGGCGCAAGCTGGATGCCGAGACGGCGCGGCTGGCCGGCGAAAACAAGGAGCTCAAGGCGGAAAATACCCAACTCCGGTCCGACGCCGATGACGCGCGCGAAAAGCTCGTGCGGCTCGAGGCACTCTACGAGGCCAATGCCCATGACCTGGCAGTGGTCGAAGCCCGCCTTCGTGACGCGGCCCGCGAACTCGACGAGCGGATCGGCCAGTACGACGAGACGGCGGCCCTTCTCAAGCGTGCCCATCATGATCTCGAGCAGCGCAATCGCGATTTCGCCGCCATGCGCGAGAAATACGAGACCGAGCGCACTCAGCATCAGGTGCTGATCGAGACCTCGCGCCGCGAGTCCGATGCGCAGGCGCGTGAAATCGAACGGCTGGCGGAAGACAAGCGGCAGCTGAAGGCCGGCCTGGTGCATCAGGAGAACCTGTCGCGCAATCTGGTCGGCGAGGTCACGACGCTGAAGCAGGAACTGAACTTCACGGAAGAGAAGCTCAAGCGGCTGCAGTCGGAACTCGACACCAAACAGAGCGCGATGACCGTCGAGATGTCGCAGCTCGTCACCCGAAACGAGGCGGTGAGCTCGAAGGCAGAACTGGTCGAGAAGCTTCTGGTGACGGCGAGGGGTCGCGTCAAGCTGGTCGAGGACGAACTTCAGGCGACGCGTTCGGAGCTCAAGCAGGTGAAGGCGGAGTTCGCCACATCGTCGCTCAGGGCCGACCGTCTGGCGCAGGAGCTTGCCGATGCTCGTTCCACGCATTCCGACAACGAGTCGCAGCGCCGCGATCTGTCGCTGCAGGTCAGCGAACTGACCATGCGCCTGCGCGATTCGGAAAACATTCGCGGCAAGCGGGATCGTGACACCGAAACCCTGAAGCGGGACTTCGACCAACGCAGCCATGCGGACCAGGAAGAGATCCGCCAGTATCGTTCGAGTGCCGAAGTCGCCAAGGCTGAAATTCGCCAGCTGCGCTCCGAGATCGCTATCCTGACCGGCCAGCTCGAAGTCGCCCGCAACGACCGCCAGGCCCAGCCCGCTGCGCCGATGCCCGCCGCGTCGCTCGGGCCGCTCGAAAACTGGAGCCTGCCGACCGAACCGGCGGCACCCAAGCCGATCATCGAGATCTCGGAGAAATCGCTGCGCAGCCCCTGGCCGCCGGCGGAAACCTGATCCCGACCTGCTCGTCACGCTGTGGCGTGACGGACCAGCCGCCCGAAGGGGCGTATCTGAAAGCCGCCGGTTCATGAGGAGCCGGCGGCTTTTTCCGTTATGTGCGCCTTCGCTTTGGGCTTCAGTCTGGCGTAGCCGATCATGACCGGAGATGGCATGGATCGGATAGGACGGGGCGCGGGGGCATGCTAGGAATGCGTGCCAATGGAAATGAGGACCGATGACGGAGCCTGCCACGAGAACAGTGCCTGGACGCGTCTGCGGGGCATGCACGCTCTGTTGCGACCTGCCGGACATCGATGAGCTCGACAAGCCCGCTAATACGCTCTGTCGCCATTGCGTGCGCGATCAGGGCTGTCTCACCTATGAGGCGCGGCCGAGGACGTGCCGAAGCTTCTATTGTTCCTGGATGACGGATCCGCAGATGGCGGCGGAGTGGGAGCCGGCACACAGCCACATGATGGTCTACCGGCAGGGGCTGCAGCTCACCGTGCTGGTCGATCCGCGCCGTCCCGATGTCTGGCGCGGCGAGGGATATCTTGCGACCCTGAAGCGTTGGGCAGGTGAGACGGAAGCTGAGGGCGGTTATGTCATCGTCTTTGTCGGGGACGAGGTGATGAAGATCGCCCCTTGAGTCGGGACCGCAAAGCCTGGTCCCGAATGCGACAAGGGCTCGCAGATTTCTCGGCAAGCCCTTGTTTGAATTAGGATGGTGGGCGTGACAGGGATTGAACCTGTGACCCCTACGATGTCAACGACGGGGTCGGGCTCCTCGGTGCTTCCTCTAACATCCCTAGTCTCCTTAAAACAGGCGTTTTTCGCGGCTTTTCCCCGCTTGTGTTTCCCTGCAGTTCCTGCGATGCCGGTTGCTAATTGGTTGCTATCAAGTCTGGGAGTTATACTTGTCGATCACAAAACGGGATGTGGATGCGATGGAAGTCGGTTCGATCCTTTGGGACTCAGGCCGTGGTTGCGTAAGCGGCTTCGGCGTACGGCTCCAAAGGCAGTCGCGAGTGTTCATTCTCAAGTATCGCGAAAACGGGCGTGCTAGATGGCATACAATTGGACGCTTCGGTTCGCCGTGGACGGTAGAGGCAGCCAGAACTGAGGCCCGAAGGTTGTTGGGTATCCTTGCTGGCGGGCAACCCATCTCAAGATCACGAAGCTCGACCTCATCTTCGCCCGCTACAATTGCAGAACTGTGTGATGAATATCTTCACTCTGCTGAAGCTGGAATCGTACTAACGCGTTTCAAACGTCCAAAAAAGGCTTCCACCCTACAGATCGACCGAGGGCGGATCGAGAGGCATATCAAACCCGTTCTAGGCGCTTTTCGCCTCTCAGATTTGGATCGAAAGGCAGTGCGTCACCTGATGGCAGAAATAGTCAGCGGAGCAACCGCCGTCGATGTAAAGACAAAACCACGCGGGCGGGCGAGAGTTACCGGTGGGCCGACGACCGCCGCGCGCGTGGTCGATCTATTGTCTGGCATAATCGCATATGCGGTAGAGCAAGGGTATTTAGTCTCGAACCCGGTTCACGGCGTTCAGCGATACAGAGCGCAGCCGCGCGAGCGATACCTCACCGATCTGGAACTCGCAGAACTTGGTCGAGCGCTAAAGGCATCCGCTGAGCACCCCTACGCGAGAGTGATCATCAGGTTACTCGTTATGACGGGCTGTCGACTTAGCGAAATATCAGCCTTGCGCTGGAGTGAGGTTGACTTTCAGGACGGTTGCCTTCGCTTCGCAGATACAAAAACCGGGAGGAGTACCCGGGCCGTAGGCACGGCAGTGATGAAAATACTACAAACAATGCCGAAAGTCGCTGGTTACGATTACGTATTCCCTGCTAGTCGAGGTTCAGGTGCTTATAGTGGAACTAAACGGGAGGTCGCCAAAATCTTTGCGGCTGCCAATATTAGCGGCGCTACATGCCACACTCTGCGTCACACCTTTGGTACTGTCGCGTCCGGCCTCGGATATTCTGATTCGACTATCGGCGGTTTGCTAGGGCACGCCGGCCGCACTGTGACATCCAGATATGTACATCGGCCAGATGATGCCCTGAAGCTTGCCGCTGACGATGTCTCGAAGCGGATACAAAGCTTGCTTGATGGTGAGAGTGAATTAACTTGATGATTTCTCTTGACCAGCCTAGTGCCGAGATCCATCTTTCAAGATGAAGCACCCGAGCCCGCAATGGGCCAGTGATCAGCTGATCCGCCTCGTCTCATTTAGAGAAAAGGTACGCTTCGATCTCAACCGACCTCGGTCGGCTGGATTGAAGTCGTACCGCGTGTCGCTCTTCGTCCAGCCTCCTAGGCTTTCAAGGACGAAAAGTCATGAAGACACTGAAGCATTCAACTTCTAAAAAAACATCGCTGGACGAAATGAAGGCGCTCGTGCTGCGGATTGCCGCGCTTTGTGCGCAGGCAGCTGACAGAGAAACTCACGATTTCTTGCCTAGCTACGGCACTCGGGCACCTCAGGCAAAGCGTAAATATCAAGAAAACGAAGCCTTAGGAACTGCGGAGGCGGCAGATTATCTGGGTCTTTCACCAAAAACGCTGGAGAACTGGCGAGTGCGGGGCGGCGGCCCCCAGTTTATGAAGATGGGGTCCCGCTGCTTGTACAGCGTGCAAGGCCTGAATGACTTCAAGAAGTTGAACGCTCGCGGCAGCACGTCTCAATCCTGAGGAGATGAGCGACGGCGGTCATCAATTGGCCGCCGTCCGTTTAGTTGGAGAGCCAAGTGATCGATCCTCGAAAGCGTGAAGCTGAAGCGAAGGCAAGATATATACAGAAGAGAGAGGCTGAATCACTGCGCCTGCACGGCGCAGAGCAGATCCGCACGCTTGAGGAGTTGTACCATGCCCAATGGGCGATGATGGCTCGCTTCGCGCGCAACGGTATTCCAGAAGAGAAATGGCGTCATCTAGAGGCGTGCGGAGAAGGCGTGTGTCCTCACACGGTTTGTAGCGGTGCCTGTTGGTTTGGAGAGCGGGCTGAGACTAATCGCCTACTCGTACAGGCTGCCAATCTACTTCAGGCGTCCAATAAACGGCTTTTCTTCGTTACTGTGATTGACCCTTGGTACTCCTGCAGTACGGGCAGTTTATCACAACTTAGTCTGTCGGCTGCGACGCTTGGGATAAAGCGGCGGTTTAGGAACGCGTCTCATCTCTTCTCAACTGATATTGCATTCGGTTTCGCAGAAGTTGCCATGATGGAATGGTACAGGGGCGTGCGCCGATGGGTCATGCATTTCCACATCGTCCTTGCCACCAACGCACCTCAGGATGCAGTGCGCGAGGCGTTTCGGCCCCTTAGAAAGCCCCCGGTCCAATTTCTCGCGGGACGTAAGAAGTGGCGTCCTGTCGTCGTCAAGCCGGTAACATCATTGCATAACGTTTTGGCGTACTCAGCGAAACGCAAAGTTGAGTTCGTTCCGCCTGCTGGGGCAAATCGGCGCGGGAAAGCAAAAGCTACCGGACAAGCAACTTCTGCCGAGCTCTGTGAGTATGATGCTTGGCTCCTCAATCAACGCCTTACTCATCGTCTGTTCTTCAGAGGTTTGAGGCGCGTTCATGGCAATCTCATACCCTTTAAGTCTGCACGATGATCACACCACTTTTTTGATTAGCCTGCCGTGACTGCCGCATCACGCCTATATGCTTCGGCATTGATGAGCCTAACAGTTACAGGCATTCATCCAGCATAATTATTACATGTACACGAACGCATGTGAGTAAAGCGGATAGCCAAAGCTCTTGCCAAATCCAACTTCGGTGCACAGTAGGAGTGCTGCAGATCAAGGAGGGAGGGAGTGAGGTGGTGAGTGAAGAGCGAGTGAGTATTTTTTGAGTGAAAGAGAGTGTGCTCTCCGGCCTCGCCATGCTCGAGCGAAGAGGCCTTCGAACCGAGGACACTCTTACAGCAGGATCGAATTGGAGGAGGTAGCCGCCATATTGCTTGAAGGACCAAAGGACCGAGGTGCCGACCTAGGAATTCGGTGCAAGCACTGATCTGCACGCCTTTGTAGGGATGAAATCATTTGTGACGGTAGTTGCACTCGTGCATCGGTATGCTACCTAGTGATGTTGATAAAATCCGAGCATTGATTGGATCCTCAGTTGGTTAAAATTAGCAGGCGACCGGGCACGCAGGACATTTCTTGGTTCTTGGACCAGAACGAAGCGGGACGTTTGGACCTCGATCCACCTTACCAGCGGCGATCTGTTTGGACTCCCAAGGATCGTCGCTACTTCTTGGATACCCTATTTCGAGGTTATCCCTGTCCGCCTGTGTATCTTCATAAAACAATAGATCAATATGGATCCGCCATGTTCCATGTTGTCGATGGGAAGCAAAGAATTGAAACTATCATCAAATTTGCTGATAATCGGCTCCGGATTCCGGAGGACTACGGTGATGAACGGCTCAACAATAAGCGATGGAAGGATATCGTCTCCGACACGCAGATGCGGAACGCATTTCTGAACTATCCATTCGTCGTCGAGTATTTTGATGATGTCGAAAGCTCGATCGTCAATGAGATATTCGAGCGAATGAACAAAAACTCCCGCAAGCTAACTCAGCAGGAGTTACGCAATGCTCGGTATGATGGGTGGTTCAGTCGAGAAGTAGATCGAGAAGTAAACGAGGGTATCTGGCGTAAACTTGGGATATCGACCACTGGGCGCGCTCGGCGGATGGCCGATGTGCAGTTCGTCGCTGAGCTTCTAATGCTGATCATCGACGAGAAGATTGTTGGATTCGAACATGCTGCAATCGACAATGTCTATGCAGACTACGATGATCTAGCCGAACGAGATGAGTCCGAGGCGCCTTTCGATGAGGAAAAGTTCCGGACCATTCTGTCATCCGCAAGAGATTTTCTAACTAAAATGTATGATCATGAGCCGCGCATAGCCGACTATTTGTCGAGCGTCTCAAATATGTATGTGCTATGGGCGGTCTTGGTTTTAGACAAACCATTGTCTGCTGACGATACTGCGCAAAAGTACCTCCAACTCATGGAAACAGTTGCGCTTATAGCAAGAGAGAAGAAGTTTATTGACCACGAAATCCCCGATGCGCAAGAGCTGCAGGCGGAAGATTCCTCTGACAATGAAGTGCAGGTAACGCAAGGCGAACCGACCCTTTACAACGCGGCGCTCGAATACTTTGATGCAAATCAGAGTGCCACGACAGAGTTCCCGCAGCGAGCGAAGCGTTTGAGTGCGTTACGAAGGGCGTTGCAGACTTGAAGACTGACAAGGCTATACGCGATGCCTACGCGGAGCATCAAGCTATAAACAGCTTGATTAAGCGAGAGGTTGACAGTCTGCGAGGCAATTTCGATGCCCGTTGGCACTATGAATCGAGACTTAAGTCGGAAGAGAGCTTCGCCTTGAAAGTGGAATCTGGCAGAGTTCTCGAAGGCTTTAAAATAGATGACTTCTTTGCCTGTACGTTTGTTGTTCGGAACTCTACAGAGATTTCAGCAGCCACAGAAGCAGTTTCGAGGACCTTCAAAATCGAATCTCGTCGGCCTGAAAATTTGGCGGTCGCGGCGGGAAGACCGTCGGAATTTCAGTTTGACGATCTAAGGCTATATGCCAAACTTAAACCTAGTTTTCGTGGGCACGAACCTATCAATGATGTTCTGTTCGAAATTCAAATAAAGACGTTTCTGCAACACGCGTGGGGAATCGCAACTCACGATCTCACCTATAAGACGGACGAAGTTAGCTGGGCGAAACTGCGTGTTGCTTACCAGATTAAAGCAATGCTCGAGCATGCAGAGCTTTCGATCGAACAATTCAGCAACCTAGCTGGCTCTGACATTATCGCCAAGGGCCACTCTGAGTACGAAGCGCTTGATAAGATTATCTCGACCTTCACGTCGCTCTGGGACAGGTCTGCATTGCCCAAAGATATGCAACGGCTAGCGCAGGCGGTAAAATCAGCAGCCGATCTCTTAAATGTCGGTGTTGATTCGTCTATCGGGTACCTCCGCGCCGATACGGAGAAGGGGCAAGGGGCCAAGAACCTCGATCTGTCACCTTTTGTTGTTACTGTGTCGTCGATGCTTTCAAACCATAAAATCGATGTTCCTGCTGTTCTTACGGCTGCCAAGAGACGGCGTAGGGTTAGCAAGATAATGCTTCCGAGAGCTGTTCAAATCCCTTCCTATTTGGAGCCATTGCGCGATAAGCTCATTGTGAGCTATTGAGCGCCGACTAAAATTTTCTGAACGCTTCTCTTCGAACTGGTCGCAATGCGTTTTACATCTCCGCATGGAAGGAAACGCCTCGGGCAGTATTTTACCCCGGAGGCTGAGGCTGCGTGGCTATGTGAATGGGCCATCCGGGAGCCTCACGAAAGGGTACTGGAGCCTAGCGTGGGGGAAGGTGCGTTAGTCAAAGCGGCGATGGCTCGGATCGATGACTTGGGTGGTGCTTCCTCGGAAGCAATATGCGGTTACGATATCGATGGAACCGTGATCTCAACGCTGCAGCAATCGCTTGACCCTCCTTTGCCCGGCCTTTTCAAACATGATTTTCTGAAATTGAAGCCGGCCTCGCTGGGCCCCTTTGATGTAGTCTTGGCAAATCCCCCCTTCACGCGCAACCACCAGATTGCTGAAGGCCTTAGAAGAGAGCTGAAGCAGACGTTTCCAATCCGTGGAGCCGCCGGTCTCTGGGTGTACTTCCTGCTTCATGCTCAAAGTTTTTTAAGGCCGGGGGGACGGTTGGCGTTCATTGTTCCCGGTGCTGCGACGTTTACAGATTATGCGGCGGATCTAGTTGGTCAATTGAGGTTAAATTTTCGCGATGTTCAGCTTAAGGAAATGCGATCGAAACCAGACTGGACCGGCGCGGCTGACGAACGAGGGGTATTTCTGCTCGCCGACGGCTATCAGATTAATTCGTCAATAACCGTGGCACCCAAACGAAGCCCGCAACGGTCGCGGGCATTCGATGCACTTGATACACTCAAGCTTAACAGCCGGCCTCTTTCGGAGTACGGGCGCCTCTCAATCGGCGCTGTTACCGGTGCAAACAAGACATTTCTTTTGACAAGGGCCGAGGTGGAGGAGTTCGGCATTCCTCCCGATGCACTGTTGCCCATTGTCAGCAGGGCAAAACAGGTCCGTGGCCTTCAAATTCATAAGGAAGACCTTGAAGAACTGGCAGCAGTTGGTCACAAAACGTGGCTTTTGTATCCGGCTGAACTCGGGCCCAAAGATGGACCAGTGCGGCGACGACTCGCTACCATTTCACCCTCGGTGCGTCGAAACACTGTATGGCTCAATAAGCGCAAGCCATGGTGGCGCGTGGGAATTGAAGGCTCTTGTGATGCCGTCTTTACCTATATGAACGACCTTGGCCCGAATATATCTTTGGTTGAATCGGGTATATTCTGCACAAATACGTTACATAAGATCCAATTTAAAACGGATATTAGTTGTATCCAACGGAAGATTATTTCGCTTTCTATGATAACTACGTTTGCCCAGTTAGCTGCAGAGGCTATCGGTCGCGGTTACGGCGGCGGTGTCCTAAAATTCGAACTGAAGGACGCCCGCCGGTTTCCTATTCTCTTGCCGCCTAGCTCAATCGATGAATCGTCATTTGACCTAGTCGATAGGGCTCTTAAGTATAATCGATTTGATGAGGCGCGTGAACTGGCCGACGAACTGCTGATGCCTAGTATCATTGGTGAGGGATGGCGGACTAGTATAGTTCCTCTTCGAAAAATGCTGAGCGAAGCTCGGGCTTCTCGCCGAGCAGGAGCCGCGAGAGCTTTATCCCTGACGTTTTAGATCCCGTCTGAGGTTAACTTTGCATGGCTTCCAGCTGGCCCTGCGTTTTCAAAGCTGAACCCTACCAAACCGTGCCCAGCGACCGCCGACATCGCGATCCGAGCTAAGCCTTCCGGAGGATCCTATACACCTGCATTCGGGAACACTTCGCCTCGCGCGCTACGGCAGTTAGGCTCATACCTTGAGCGACCAGATTCCGTATCATGTCGCGGTCGATGCGAACTTTCCCCCCTTTGTAGGCACCCGCTGCCTTCGCCCTTTGTATGCCCTCTCGTTGCCGCTCGCGCAAAAATCGTCGCTCCATCTGGGCAACCATACCAAGTATGGTGAGAATGACTTGACCCATCTCGCCGCGTGTAGAAACGTGTGGATCGAGGATCGTTACGAATGCTCCCCGCTGATGGCACTCGTGCACTATGTTTAGCACGTCGCGGGTATCGCGCCCAAGCCTATCAAGGCGCGTGGCCACGAGCTCGTCGCCCTCTCTTAGGAACTCGATAACCGTCGCCAATTCGGCGCGACCTTCGCGACTGCCACCTGACACTTTCTCTGATCTAATAATCTCGCAGCCTTCGGTTCGCAGCCGTGTTTGCTGAATTTCAAGATCCTGATCAACCGTACTTACCCGTGCATAGCCGATGCGTGCCATGTGTAACCTCAAGCTTTAGGCCGAAGGCTACCGCGTCACAAATACCCAGTGTCAACTTACATGTGACGCATCCGGTATAGGAGGTGCAGCCAGATCCGTCACTGGCCAATGTTACAGCAGCTGATACCCCGGCGTTACGCGATAATGGCTGCTTGGCGGCGCCTGCATGTTCGTATCGAAAGCGGTGCTGAGTAGTCTCAATTATCCGACTTTCTGACGATACACGGCAACTCCTGTTGAATCGCGCGCCTGCTATTGCAGAATCCCGGTCGGAGTCCTTACCTCTCACGGCAAAAGGGACGTGGGGTCGGCAGGATGAAATATTTGTATATTGCAATCGCATTGGTTGCCATGATCGCGGGTGGAGTGGCGTGGGTTGATGGAATGGAGCCGCTTTGTTTGCCGGGCGAAGCATGTCTGCGAGAATGGATTTCGGCGACGAGCGGATGGGCCGCAGTAATTGCTGCCATACCGACTATTCTCTACCTTTCTAAACAGGTGAGAGATGCTGACCGCCACCAGAGAACTGGCTTCGCAATTCAATTGCGTAGACACCGGATTTTGGCTCACCGGACTGCCCAAATTGCTCACGTGTCGTTGATGATGATCGAGGGTTTTGACAGTACAAGGACGGAAGGCGAATCACCTGACGTAAGGAAATGGGATCTCGAGACGACAAGCAGCATGATTGGCATTCTTCGCGACACGACGATCGCTGCTTTCGAGGCGGAAATTGCTCATCCAATGTCTATGAGCGGTGCCGCTATCGCAATGGTGATCGAGCGGGGATATGAAGGGCAGCAGCCAGCTTCTTCGGCCGCACCGGAACTCGCCCGAAGCTTTTTCAGTAATATAGCGAGACAGGCGGAGGATTATCTCGCCGAAACGAAATCCATCACCGAGTAGATTATTGCGACGTGCCTGTAGCCGTCAGTGCTGAATGAACTTTGCCTGATTTGGGGTCGATTGCTCACCGTTCGCTGTCAGAAGAGCTTACAAGTAAGAGATTCGAGAACTTCTACGATGGGAGATTCTGAATACCCGCCCAGTCCGAGCATCCTCATGACGACTTGGAGCCCATGGCAAGCGGGGTTCTCCCCACGCCATCAAATTCTGTAGCCGGGACAAGCCGGATGCAAAATCAGTGCCGACTGCACCCTCTGATTGCCCTTTGGAGCTGGCCCAAACCTTCACTCGTTGCAACTGCCGCTTAGAAAAGGATAGTCGTCATCACTGAAGTCTGAGGTTGAAGTGCGCTTCATCCCAAGCGCCCTATACAGGTATTCGGTCTTCTCGTCGGAGGTCACGGTTATCTCTTCGACTATCACGCCCGACTTCAATAGCACTTCGATGACCGGGGTATCTGTTCGCTCTCCGCGCCAGTACCGGTCGATGCCGTCGATCGGTGCTTCGCCGGCCGCGACCAGTACCGCTAGCTGGTTGACGAGGTTCATGTCTCCTTCGTGAAGGATGCTCGCCGGGTCGACGTGGACCTTGTAAAGGTGGCCACCTGTCATCTTTGAATGAAAGAGCCGCGCGGCCTCTTCATCGCAAAACAGCATCAAGCATTCCGAGCGATCCGGTTTGTCCGCTGGTTTCCGCTCGCGCATCAACGTTTCGAGCTTCTGACCAGCCTCAGGATGCTTCTGTTCGAAATGACCCGCCGTTTTGATAGTGTCGCCCTGCTGAAAGACACGTTTATCTGCCCGGTAGAGTTTCATCGTACCCCCTTGGCGTGCGCAATTGATTGCACGCGGCCTTGAGAGAGATAGAGCAAAATAAGCTAGGAGGGTAGCAGTGCTGGATAACGGTCCCGGTAGGCGCCTCTGAGGCTAAGAGTGTAAACTCTTGGGTCGACTCGAAAATATATTCCGCAGCAGTTTCAAGCCGCAGGTGGGCCGTGTCTAGCCTGAGCATCGGCGCCGACTCGACGTGCCCCCTTGTGAGCCACCCGCGAAGTGGTATTTTGCGCAGCAAGCAGCCGACGTTCTTCACTTTTTCTTTTTGGTGAAAGGACCGGCTATGGACCTCAAAGATTTCCTGTTCCTCGAAATCCTCGGCATTAAGGCGGCGGCCCACGGTCGCTTCTCGATTGTCGCCGTGCTTCTGACCTTTCTTGTGGGAGGGGCGGGTTACCTGATGGGTCGAACCTTTGGCATCTGGTGATGGAATCCCCATTGGAAAGACGGCCATGACTGGCTGCGGCGTGAGATTCTAAACTCCTTTGCCGGCGTGCTAGTAACGATCCTGCTTTCGCTTCTCTATGAATTTGTCGCGAAGCCATTTTCCCTTTGGATTTCTGCGTCGCTGAAAGGCTGCTAAACATCTCCGGTGGTGCGCGGACCGGTGCCCTTAGAGGGCGAACGAAAGGTTATTTTTCGCAACCCCTTGTGGAGTATTGAAAAGGTTACTGCGCATCAATAAATGTGGAGTGCTTCGGCGATAGGACGCACCTCGCGCTGGCCTATATGTGACTATACGGCTTCACGGCTTCATGGCGCATTGGCTTCGAGAATTAAACCCTCTCTCAGTTGACAACTCCATCGTGAAGATGAGGTTGCGGATTGGCCGAAGCTAGCAATGGAGGTACCGCCGATGAAGAAAAATCAGAAGCGCCTACGCCTTGCTGCGCAGTATCTTGCACTTCTACTTCTCATCCTTGAGAACGTAAATGTTGCACTTGAGCTGCTCAGCAAGGCTGTCAACTATGCCACACGCATTCGAAAATTACCTGCATTCGTACTGGAAGAACGGCAAGCCGATCTTCGCACCCAATGATTTTAGCGCTGACCTCGGCACCAAGCTCAAACGTAAGATTGCGAAGAAGTATAAGTTTGACAAGTTCGTCTACCACTTCAAAGACGGCTCGCACGTCGCCGCGCTCCACAGGCACAGGAATAATCAGTTTTTCTGCCGGATTGACTTAGAGAAGTTCTTTTACAGTATCCGACGCAATCGCGTTAAACGCGTGCTTAAGTCCATCGGAATTCCCAAACCCGAATACTACGCAAAGTGGTCTACGGTGAAAAGCCCCTTTGCCGGGGGAGGGTATGTTCTCCCGTACGGCTTCGTGCAGTCGCCTATCCTGGCCACGCTCGTTCTCGCAGAGTCGCCAATCGGCACGTACATTCGCAAGCTTCCGCTCGGCGTAGCGGCCTCCGTCTATATGGACGATATCTGTCTCTCTGGCCCCGATGAGGATCAGCTCGCTGAAGCGTTCAAGGGGCTCTTGGTCGCAGTAGAGGAGGCGGGATTCCAACTGAACCACGACAAAACACGAGAGCCCGCCGCGCGGATTGATATCTTCAACTGCACCCTTGAACACGGCACCACGGAGGTCACGCCGGCCCGCGTCGTGAAATTCTATGACGTCCCGAGGTCGGCCAACGGTGTTGCATCCTTCGAAACCTACTGCGATATCGTGAAATCGCATACATGGCGGGTAGGTGCAGGGAAGCGGCGTCGGCGAAAATTGTACGCGGCAAAGCGCAAGGCTGCTAAATCCGCGCAGGGCGCTTAAATGGGCGGTATTCCAAGCAGTCCCGTAACCACGCCGATGTAGAAGCCCACGATCATCCTGATCATGCTGTCCGCGAATTTGACCTTCTCAGGGTCGGTCGTCTTGAAGTACATGATTAGAAATACTGCCAGGAGCATTGTAATCGCGACGATCATGAAGACGACGATGCCCTGACGCATCCATCCCACAGCAACAGCGAGCGTAGGCGGCGAAGCTTCCTCGGCATAGGCGCGAGTAACAGGACCTTCACCAATCAGCTGCTGAATCCAGTTATGTTCGATGATCGGCAGCATTTTACTGGTGTCGGACGTAAGGGTCTCCAGTGTCCTGTTCAGGTCGCGAAGCGCGCTCTGCGCTTCAGTCGGAAGCGGCTGACCCGCAAGACTGTTCTCGAGCTTAGCGACGAGCCTCTTCGATTCCGCTACGTTTTCGCGGAGCTGATCGGCTTGGGTCGGTGTGATCTGAACGGGTCGCTGTGTGTCGGGAATGAAGTAATTCGCAATCGACAAGACGGTCAGAGAGAACGCGAACATCAGTATGAGTGCTGGAAGCAATTTGTCGGATAACGCAACAAAGCGCTCCTTTACGGAAGAGCGCGCAAGCTCTTCGGGTGTTTTCTTGTCAGCCAATTGTGTATCCCCAGTCAGTTAGGCGGCAGTCTACTAATCAAGTTGCGAAGATTCGAGCGACATCACCATTAATTGTAGCATTGATTGTTTAAAGCAATATTCGCGCAAGCTTTGCCGCCGGGTCGGATCCCGCAGCAGCCCACCACCCGTTTTATTGGGAGGGAGGCTTGGTTTACCGAAAAGGGTAAGGACCTTATTGAGCGCCGCTGCCGAGTCGGGTGGGGCGAGGGTTTTCCGTTAAGCGTTACTGACATTGTCGCATTGGACCAAAATTCTCATGTGGACAGGAACAGCGACAATCTTGCGGATAGCCGCCCCAGTGGCCGGAGCCCGCCGTGCCGACCGTCATCAATTTGTTGTTAGTTGTTGACATACCTGCGACAAATCCATGCCGCAAGAAAACCATGCTGACTCTTCTCTCAGGCAAGAAGAGCCCGATGTGGTAAAGTTCCATTGCCAGCTGCGCCTTGGGCGGAACATCTATTTGCTCAAACTTCTAACGGCAGCTTTTGGATCCTTTATCATTGAAGTCGACCGACCGATCTGAAGGCGCATGGCCGCCGCCGCCTTAACATCGATCCGAGCTGATGTCGGTTTCTTGTCCATCAACTATCGATCGGAACACGACGCTGCTATCTGAGAATGAGATATCAATTATGCGCTCAACCCCGCCTGTTGCCATCCGTCCGCGACCGGCAGCCAAAGCCTGAAACTGGCGTCTTTGGTCAGGTGGCAGCAATTGCAACATTGCCGCCTCGTTGGGATTGAAGATGATTGATCCGACATCTACGGCAACCCAACTGCTTGTGCCGTCGAGCTGCACATCACGTGGCTTCACTTCCAGACCATTGACGATCAGGTACCCGTCACCGCGCAGCTGGAAGCGGAACTCTCTATAGCGGTTTCGGTCCGTGCTGTAAGACCCGAATAGGGTCGCGTTGTCGAAGTAGCAGGTCATAGGTCGCGTTAACATTGCCATGCCTCGCCCGCCCCCATAGCCCGTGTCCAGCGCGACGCTCAGGCTAGGGCTGGCAAAGCACGAGGCAACAACAACGGCGCAAGCGAAGTACGATCGAAAGCCGCTTATCGTCATCATGGAAGTCTTACTCCTCCGCTTGCGCCGACACAGGGGTTGGGCCGGACTTTGTCTTCCTGCCGGTCCGCCAAGCGAAAAAAGCCATAACCGCCAGGACGGCGCATGCAATCGCCCAAACTCGTAGGTCGGGAAACTCTGCAGCACCCATGAGCGCGAGCAGGCCAGCCAGCGCGAACACGATGAACGACACGAAGGGTACCCCGAATGCAAAGGCCCCGCCGACGAAGATGAGAAAACCTGCGATGAGGCCGATGCCACCTGCATCTGATGAGGCCTTGTCTCCAATCATGTGCGAGGCAGTTCCGACAGTGCAGGACTGCAGCAGCACGAGCATGCCCAGCAGCATTGCGATAATTCCGGTAGCGATCTTCATAGGTGACCTTTTCGATGTTGTGCCCGGCGCGGAATTCGATTGGCCGGTGGCGGGGTGCGGTGGTGTCAGGGATTCAGTCGTGGGCAAGTAGGCGGAACCGAGCCGAAATACTATTATGTCGGATATATCCGATGGATAAACCGGCATCAAGATGCGCGGCATACGCGCATGAAGGTTCGTGATCGAATAGCTTGGAATCTGAGGGCTACCCGAGCAACGCGTGGTGTCAGCCAAGAGCATCTGGCGGTCGATGCCGACGTGGACCGCACGACCGTGAGCGCGCTGGAAAACGGTAGTTTTAACGCCTCGATCGATCTGCTGGAAAAGTTGGCTTCTGCGCTTGGCGTGGATGTTGGCGTGTTCTTCGAGGTGCCACCATCCGACCAGCCGCCACCGACGCAGCTTCGACCGGGCCGTAAACCGGGCAAATAGGCAGGGTAAAAAAGAAGGCCGCACTTCAGGTACGGCCTTCGATCGTTCAGGGCATCCAGCGTATCTGACCATCTCAATATTCGTCGCTCCTCATGATGGTGAGGATGCGGGTCGTGACATTTGCATCGGCTGGGTCGGGTGATCCGTAGCGCACATCCAGGTCGAAGCAATCGATCTTCCAGAAGTAGCTGACTTCTTCGACCGTGACCTTTCCAAAGTCGTGCTCTCCGTAGGGGTCGTTGTCAGGTGTAAATTGGTCGAACCGCTGTACTTCTTGAAGCAGGTGTCGCAGCTCCGCGTCTGCAAGCGATGCGACGCCTTGTGTCAGCACCAACCGCCCCCGACGGAAATCCCGCCGTGAAGCGTCGTTGAGTGCAGCAATGGGATTCGACTGGTCAGGCGCCGCCGCCGAAGCGCTTCCACGCTCAGCGGGGCTGTACGGGGCAATCATTGACAGGTCGCAAGGGCTGCGCATCAAGGGCTCGCCCTCAAGCGCCGGTGTGCTTCGGGTGAAGCAGGGCGATGTCTGTCACCTTTCGGCTGAACGGGGCGATCTCCGGCCAGTCGCGCCACTGCAGCCGAAACTTACCATCTGGCAGGATCTCGCGAACGTCCGCCTCGTACCAGCCGTCGCCCGGTCCGTCGGAAGCCAGCACTCGATCACCGACTGCAAGCTTTGACCAGTCTTCAGGCAGGTGCGCAGGAGCCTCCCCCTTGCTCGCCTCGGCGTAGTTCTGGCCGTCGGTAGCTGCGGCCACCCGAGCCGCCGCAGCCGCCAAAAATTCATCGTCAAGACGGGAAGCAAGCAGCTCGTAGGTCTCGCGCTTGACGAAGGGCACGAAGGCCTTGCCGCTCTCGAACAATTTGCCCGGTGGCAGCGAGGCCGCAATCTTTGCGAGGTCGTCCGTGTCGACCCGGATCACTCCAAAATTCATCAGTTCGGCGGCTCGTTCCACCCCCTCAGCGTGGGCGGGGCCAAACCATGACGCATGCGGTTTACCCTTTTCATCGATGCCGAGCATCACAAGGGCGGGAACTGCTGCAGCGGTGTCTGGGTGCTTGGAACCTGCGGCTGGTCCGATAAATGATTGCGGCTCTTGAGGTGTCGCAGGTCGGGTGAGCAAGGATACGTGAGGCAACGAAATACGGGGGGCGCTGGGCGAGGGGTATGAGACAAGGTTCATGACGAGTTTCCTTAAACAAAAAAGAGCGCCACGAAGGGCGCCCTGAGCGAAGAAAAGCGGTGTTGGTCGGTGCGGCGCGTTGACAAAAAATAGTTCGTGCCGCAACTCGCATATAGGAAAATATTCCGCAAAAGTCAATGGACTCTGTGTTGCTACACGGTAGCTAGCGCCAAAACGCAAAACGACCCCGCGTTAGCGAGGCCGTCGATTTCTGTACGAAATCAGTAATTTGGATGGTGGGCGTGACAGGGATTGAACCTGTGACCCCTACGATGTCAACGTAGTGCTCTCCCGCTGAGCTACACGCCCATCCGATGGCGGCTTAAGACCACAAAACCTGTTCGCCCGTCAATAGGCTTTTTGGGGTTTTGTGAAGAGTTTTTTACAGCCGCCGCGAAACCCCTTACGCAGCAAGGAGTTTGTTGACTTCGTCGACGAGGTCGCGAAGGTGGAAAGGCTTGGAAAGGACCTTGGCATCCTTCGGAGCCTTCGAATCGGCGTTGAGCGCGACGGCCGCGAAGCCGGTGATGAACATCACCTTGAGGTCCGGATCGAGCTCGGTGGCGCGGCGCGCCAGCTCGATGCCGTCCATTTCCGGCATGACGATGTCGGTCAAGAGCAGCGAGAAGGGTTCTTCCCGGAGGCGGTCATAGGCGCTTGCGCCGTTGTCGAAGGAGGACACCTTGTAGCCCGCCTTTTCCAGCGCCTTCACCAGGAACCGGCGCATGTCGTTGTCGTCTTCGGCGAGAAGGATTTTCTGTGTCATGTGGGGACCGCTATTCACTCATTTCGGGTAGGGCTTTCAGCCCCCAAAACTAGCTCTTCGCGAGTAAAGATCCCGTGAATAACCGGAAAAGGGGCGCCGACCGCCATTTCTGGCAGTATGGACTTCCGCGGGGCCAACTGGCAACATGATGTTAAGAAGAAGATTGTGACTTGGTAAAGAAGGGGCACCGTGGACGGGATGGCAGTCGATTTCCAGCTGTTCGAGGTGCGCGAGCCGGAAACGCAGTCCATTCCCTTCGTCTACAACTCGCCGCATAGCGGCCGGCGCTACCCTTTGAGTTTTCTCGAGCAGTCCCGTCTCGACGGAACGGCGATCCGCCGGTCCGAGGACCACTATGTCGACGAACTCTTCGGTGCTGCACCCGAACTCGGCGCGCCGATGCTGCTCGCCCATTTCCCGCGCGCCTTCGTCGACGTCAATCGCGAGCCCTACGAACTCGATCCGAAGATGTTTTCCGATCCGGTTCCGCCCTTTGCCAACATCAACTCGGTGCGTGTGGCCGGTGGCCTCGGGACGATCCCGAAGATCGTCGCGGAGAACATGGAGATCTACGGCCGGCGGTTGCCGGTGGCCGAAGCGCTGGAGCGGATCGAGGAAATCTACAAGCCGTACCATCATTGCCTGCGCAAGCTGATCGCCCGGACCCATGCGCGTTTCGGGTTCGGCGTGCTGATCGACTGCCACTCGATGCCCGGCAATATCCGGATCGCCGGCAGCGGCATCCGTCCGGATTTCATCATCGGCGACCGCTATGGCACCAGCGCCTCGGCTGAACTCACCGAGGCGGCGCTGGAATTCCTCGGTAGCCTCGGCTTCACGGCCGTGCGGAACAAGCCCTATGCCGGCGGCTTCATCACTGAACACTACGGCCGGCCGGCGCGCGGCCTGCATGCGTTGCAGATCGAGGTGAACCGGGCGATCTACGTCAACGAGACGACGCTGGCCAAGCGGGACGACTTTTGCGCGCTCGCCGGCTCCATTGCGGTGTTCATGCAGCAGATGTCTGAATTCGTTGCCGATTTTTCCGGCGATGCCGCGCTCGCGGCCGAATGATTTCCCCGACAGGTCAAAAAAAACCGCGCCATTGGCGCGGCTAAGTCTAGGGAGGAAACACCCAAGGAGGGTATTTACAGTCCAAGGACTGTAAGGAAGACACTATTGTTGCATCGCACAATTGTCAAGTTTCAAAAGTCACTTTTTTGAGCAAGCCACTTTTTTGCGCATTTTTCTGGCTGCCTCCCCGAGAGCGCAAAGATTGCAAATCGCCAAAACTGCTTTAAGAGACTGGCATCTCGTCCTCACCATCAAGCGGAACAGCCGATGCGCCCCGATCGCTCTTTCTTCAATCGTCTTGCCGATGCCGCCAAAGCCGAAACCCTGCCGCGCTTCCGTTCGGGGCTCAGCGTCGTCAACAAGCAGCAGGGCGGCTTCGACCCGGTCACCGAGGGCGACCAGGCGGCAGAGGCCGTCATCCGTGCGCTGATCGAGGCCGAATTTCCGGAGCACGGCATCCTCGGCGAGGAGCATGAAGATGTCGGGACCGACCGCGACCATGTCTGGGTGATCGATCCGATCGACGGCACGCGCGCCTTCATCTCCGGTGTTCCGGTCTGGGGCACGCTGATCGGCTTCCAGGAGAAGGGGCGCTCGATCATGGGGCTGATGGACCAGCCGTTCACCGGCGAACGCTATTTCGCCGACGGCGAACGGTCGTGGTACAGCGGTCCGGACGGTGAGCGACAGATCCGTACGCGCGATTGCGGCGGGCTCGGCAATGCGATCCTTTTCACCACTTCGCCGCATCTCTTCAAGGGGCCTGAGGTTGCCAAGTTCCAGGCCGTGCAGGACCGGGTGAAGCTCTTCCGCTACGGCATCGACTGCTATGCCTATGCGCTGCTGGCGGCCGGCCATGTCGACCTGGTCATCGAGACTGTGCTGAAGCCCTATGACGTCGGCGCGCTGATCCCGCTGATCGAGCAGGCCGGTGGCGTCGTCACCACCTGGGACGGCGGGCGTCCGGAGGGCGGCGGTTCGATCGTCGCGGCCGGCAGTGCAGCGCTTCACGCCGAAGCGCTGGCGATGCTCAACGGCAACTGAGGGCGATCAGTCCTCGGCGAGAGCCGGCGCGGCGTCTGCCGCGCCGTTTTCGTTTTCGGGTTCTCCGCCGGGAATGAAGGCGTCGAACGCCGCAAGCGCCTGGGCGCGGAAACGGTCCCGCTCTTGCAGGATCTCGTGCCGGCTGCCCGGGACCGGCACCAGTTGGCAGGCACGGAAATACTGCGACAGCTTTTCCTGATAGGCATAGGGCACGATCGGATCGATGCCGGGCGCGACGATGACCGTCGGCACGGTGATCGAGGCGAGGTGGCGTGCAGAAGACACGCGCTTCATTGTCTTCTGCGCCTCATAAAGCCAGCGCGCCGTCGGCGGCCCGAGCGCCAGATGCGGGAAGCGGCGGATGATCTCGTTGTTGCGCTCGAAGCGCAGCTGGTCGGAGGTCAGCGGATTGTCATCGAAGGGTTTCAGCGGTTCATCCGAGGTCAGGCAGATGCGTCCGAAGCCGGTGAAGGTCGCGAGCGTCGAGATCCGGTGAATGTTCTTCGGCGAGAGCTTCTGGCCGCCGAGCCCGACGAAGGGCGCCATCAGCACCATCCGGTCGATGCGGTTGGCAAGGCGGGGCGCGGCGGACAGTGCGATCAATCCGCCGGTCGAGTGGGCGAGCAGGAAGAAGGGCAGGCGGGTGTCCGGCAGGACGATCTGCTCGAGAAAGATCTCGAGGTCGCGCACATAGTCGGAAAAGCGGTACACGTGGCCCTTGCGGACATTCTTCAGCAGTCGCTCGGAACCGCCCTGGCCACGGAAGTCATAGGTGGCAACCCACAGGCCTCGCGCATTCAGGTCGCGGATCGTCTCGAAATACTTCTCGATGGATTCGTTGCGGCCATGCAGGAGGACAACGGTGCCCTTGGAGACGGGCCAGTCCGACTTGAAGACTGCATAGCGCAGCCTGACGCCCCGATGCCCCTTGAAGAAGCCTGTGATCGGGTTGCCAGGGATGGGATTGCCCGGGGTCGGGTGAAGGATGGTGTCCATGCTCGCATTCGCCGAATCGTACATGGGCGCAATTGCCCCCTCTTTAGACTCGGATAGGACGAAGGTCCGGCAAGGTCAAAGAAAAAAGCCGGAACCGCAAGTTCGGGGACACGGGCGCGGTTCCGGCGAAAGCTAACCGGAAGAGGAAGGGACGATATCTTCCGGTCATCGGGTTTGAGGCATCCGATAGATGCGGTTCTACAAGGAGCGCACTGAACTCGGACTGAACCGCCTGTTCATTTGAAATTCATCGCTTGAGGCGCCTGCCTAGCCGTGCCTCCCGGCCCGGTTCTTGAATTCGCGATCGGGCATTCCCATCTCACTTTCGTGGTCGCCAGAACGGGACCACTTTCCATTCCGTCACCGCCTCAACAGGGGTGCCGGACGCGAAAACCGCTAACAGTCGCTTCAAGGAGGACCTTATGCGTCACGTCGATTTTTCCCCCCTCTATCGTTCCACCGTCGGCTTCGACCGCCTGTTCACCATGCTGGACAGCCTCGGGCAGCCGGATCAGGCCCAGACCTATCCGCCCTACAACATCGAACGCACCGGCGAGACGACGTACCGCATCACCATGGCGGTCGCCGGTTTCGATGAGACCGAACTCAGCATCGAGGCGCATGCCCATGTGCTGACCGTCAAGGGTGAGAAGGCCGAAGAAGAAAAGGCCGAGCAGAGCGAATTCCTCTATCGCGGCATTGCCAAGCGCGCATTCGAGCGCCGCTTCCAGCTTGCCGACCATGTCGAAGTGACCAGCGCCTCGCTGAAGAACGGCCTGCTGCACATCGACCTCCTGCGCAACATTCCCGAAGCGATGAAGCCGCGCAAGATTTCGATCAGCGCCGAGGCTATCAACGCACCGAAGGCGATCGAAGCCCGCGTCGCCTGATCGGGGTATCCGGCAGTTCGGTGAAATGAAAGAGGGCGGTCCCACGGGGCCCCCCTTTTGCTTTGTTCGCCAAGGTTCCAAGTGCAATCAGGCCAGGACCTCAAGGAAGCGGTCGACCTCGTCAGCGGTTGTCGAGAAACTGGTGACGAGCCGGATCAGGACTTCGTTCTCGCTGAGCAGGTCCGGAGTTTCGGCCGGCACCGGCCAGTCGTAGAACTTTGCGCCCCTGTCCTCGGCGAGTGTGGCCGCATCCTTGGCGAGGACGGCGAAGATCTCGTTGGTCGTGGTGTTCCAGGCGAGCCGGCTCTTCGACGAGGCGGCAACTCCGGCACGCAGTCGGTCGGCCATGCCGTTGGCGTTTCGCGCGAGATCGAGCCACAGGCCTCCATCAAGATAGGCTTCGAACTGGGCCGAGATGAAGCGGGTCTTGGAAAACAGCTGGGCCGAGCGCTTGCGGATGAAGGGCATCTCGGTCGCCAGTTCCGGCTTCAGGAAGATGATCGCCTCGGCGCACCAGCAACCGTTTTTCGTGGCGCCGAAGGAGAGGATGTCGACGCCGCGCTTCCAGGTCATGTCGGCCGGCGTGGCGCCGAGAGCGACCAGGGCGTTGGCAAAGCGGGCACCGTCCATGTGCAACGGCAGGCCGTGGCTTCGGGCAACCGCGCCGATCGCCTCGATCTCGTCCAGGGAATAAACCGTGCCCATCTCGGTTGCCTGGGTCAGCGTCACCGCCATCGGGCGCCCCTGATGGACGGCGCCCGGCGGAAATCGACCAATTGCCGCCGACAGGGCCTGGGGATCCATCTTGCCGTTCGGGCCCGGTACCGGGAAGAGCCGGCATGCGCCGGTCAGGAATTCCGGTGCGCCGCACTCGTCGGCCGTGACATGGGCTTCGGAATGACAGAAGGTAACGCCGCCCGGCTTGGCGACGGCCGCAAGCGACAGCGAATTGGCCGCCGTGCCGGTGCCGACGAAGAAGACCGCGACCTCACGCTGGAAGAGGTCGTTGAAGCGCTCTTCCATGCGCCGGTCGAGATCGCTGGTGCCATAGGCCGCGGCGTAGCCCGCCGCTTCGCGGGCGAGGCTCTCGGCGATCCTTGGGTGGGCACCGGCCCAATTGTCTGAGGCGAAAAACATGACAATAATTCCGTTTGAAAGAGGTGGGTTCGGCTGGAGGCAGATTAGGGATTTCCCCGTGCCGATCAATCCAATCCGCGGCGGACCGATGTCGCTTTATACGCTTGCGCAATAAGCAGTGAGTATCGCGCCGAGCTGCGCAATAAAATTACGCAGAAGCCTTTCATCTCGTAACAAAGCGGCTTTTCGTTCGTTAATTTTTTGTCGGAGCGTCTTGCGTCTCCATTCGGTTTCTGTCATAGAAAGCTCGAAAATAGGTCAGAACAATTGACCTAATTCGAGAATTTTGAGCCGGTTCGGTTCGTCTGTCATGATGGTGAGAGCGTTTCTCGCCAGAATGGGACGGCTGCGCCGGCATCGGCGCCAGCGGTTCTGGCGGGTATGGCCCGGGTTTCCGGGCTCAATTTGGAGGGAAGGCAATGACCAAGATGACGCCATCCGAAGAGATCATGCAGGCATCCACCGCAGCCGGCGAAGAGCGCGCGGTGCGAACGCTCGCCCATGGTCTTCCCGCCAAACAGGGGCTCTATGATCCGCAGAACGAACACGACGCCTGCGGCGTCGGCTTCATCGCCCATATGAAGGGCGAGAAGTCGCACCAGATCGTCAAGGACGGCCTGTTCATCCTGGAAAACCTCACCCATCGCGGCGCCGTCGGCGCCGATCCGCTTATGGGCGACGGCGCCGGCATTCTGGTGCAGATCCCCGACCGCTTCTTCCGCGAGGAGATGGCGAAACAGGGCATTACCCTGCCGAGGGCCGGTGAATATGCGGTCGGCCACTTCTTCTTCCCTCAGGACGAGAAGCAGATCGCCCATTTCAAGACGATCATCGCCGATGTCTGTCACTCCGAGGGGCAGAACCTGATCGGCTACCGCGACGTGCCGGTCGACAATGCCTCGCTGTCGAAGGCCCCGGACATTGCGGCGACCGAGCCGCGCCACATCCAGGTCTTCATCGGCGCCGGTCGCGACGCCGCGACCCAGGAGCAGTTCGAGCGCCGCCTGTTCCTGCTGCGCAAGGTGATCTCCAACCGCATCTATGACGAGTTCAAGGGCGAAGACACCGGCTTCTATCCGGTGTCTCTGTCGTCCTCGACGATTGTCTACAAGGGCATGTTCCTCGCCTTCCAGGTCGGTGCCTACTACAAGGATCTCGCCGATCCGCGCTTCGAGTCGGCAGTCGCCCTTGTGCACCAGCGCTTCTCGACCAATACCTTCCCGTCGTGGAAGCTCGCCCATCCGTACCGCATGGTTGCCCACAACGGCGAAATCAACACGCTGCGCGGCAACGTCAACTGGATGGCGGCGCGCCAGGCGTCTGTCTCCTCGCCGCTGTTCGGCTCGGATATTTCCAAGCTGTGGCCGATTTCCTATGAGGGCCAGTCCGACACCGCCTGCTTCGACAACGCGCTTGAATTCCTGCAGCGCGGTGGCTATTCGCTGGCGCACGCGGTGATGATGCTGATCCCGGAAGCCTGGGCCGGCAACCAGCTCATGAGCCCCGAGCGGAAGGCCTTCTACGAGTATCACGCCGCCCTGATGGAGCCGTGGGACGGGCCGGCTGCGGTCTGCTTCACCGACGGTCGCCAGATCGGCGCGACGCTCGACCGTAACGGCCTGCGTCCGGCCCGCTATCTCGTCACCGACGACGACCGCGTCATCCTGGCCTCCGAAGCCGGCACGCTGCCGGTTCCGGAAGAGCGGATCGTCAAGAAGTGGCGCCTGCAGCCGGGCAAGATGCTGCTCATCGACATGGAAAAGGGTCGCATCATTTCCGACCAGGAAGTGAAGTCCGACCTCGCCAAGAGCCACCCCTATCGCGACTGGCTCGACCGCACCCAGCTCATCCTCGAGGACCTGAAGCCGGTCGAACCCCGGGCGCTGCGCCGCGACGTGTCGCTGCTCGATCGCCAGCAGGCCTTCGGCTACACGACCGAGGACACCAAGCTCCTGATGTCGCCGATGGCGACCACCGGCCAGGAAGCGATCGGCTCGATGGGCACCGATACGCCGATCTCGGCGATGTCGGCGAAGTCGAAGCTGCTCTACACCTATTTCAAGCAGAACTTCGCCCAGGTCACCAACCCGCCGATCGACCCGATCCGCGAGGAACTCGTCATGAGCCTCGTGTCGTTCATCGGCCCGCGTCCGAACATCCTCGACCATGCCGGCATGGCGCATGCCAAGCGTCTCGAAGTGCGCCAGCCGATCCTGACCAACGGCGATCTCGAAAAGATCCGTTCGATCGGCCACACCGAGGACCGTTTCGACACCAAGACGCTCGACTTCACCTATGATGCCGAGCGCGGTGCCGAAGGCATGCCGGAAATGCTCGATCGTCTCTGCGAGCGGGCGGAAGCTGCCGTTCGCGGCGGCTACAACATCATCGTGCTATCCGACCGCCAGATCGGCCCGGACCGCGTTGCGATCCCGGCGCTGCTCGCGACCGCTGCCGTGCACCATCACCTGATCCGCAAGGGGCTCAGGACTTCGGTTGGTCTCGTGGTGGAATCGGGCGAGCCGCGCGAAGTGCATCACTTCTGCTGTCTCGCCGGCTATGGCGCCGAGGCGATCAACCCCTACCTCGCCTTCGACACCCTGCTCGACATGCACAAGCACGGCGAGTTTCCGAAGGAAGTCTCCGAAGACGAGGTCGTCTATCGCTACATCAAGGCCGTCGGCAAGGGCATCCTCAAGGTCATGTCCAAGATGGGCATCTCGACCTACCAGTCCTATTGCGGCGCGCAGATCTTCGATGCGGTCGGTCTCTCTTCGGAGCTGGTCGAGAAGTACTTCTTCGGTACCGCCACCACCATCGAAGGCATCGGCCTTTCGGAAATCTCCGAAGAAACGGTGAGCCGTCACCGCGCAGCCTTCGGCAAGGATCCGGTGCTGGCCAACACGCTCGATATCGGCGGCGAGTATGCCTACCGCATGCGCGGCGAGAACCATGCCTGGAGCCCGGATTCGATCGCTGCCCTGCAGCATGCCGTCCGTGGCAATAGCCAGGACCGCTACCGCGAGTTCGCCGAAATGGTGAACGAGAGCTCGCTTCGGATGAACACCATCCGCGGCCTGTTCAAGATCAAGGGCGCCGAGGCGCTCGGCCGCAAGCCGATCCCGGTCGAAGAGGTCGAACCTGCCGTCGAGATCGTCAAGCGTTTCTCGACGGGCGCGATGTCGTTCGGCTCGATCAGCCGCGAGGCGCATACCACGCTGGCGATCGCGATGAACAAGATCGGCGGCAAGTCGAACACGGGTGAGGGCGGTGAGGAGAGCGATCGCTATCTGCCGTTGCTCAACGGTTCGGCAAACCCCGAGCGTTCCGCGATCAAGCAGGTTGCCTCGGGCCGCTTCGGCGTGACCACGGAATACCTGGTCAATGCCGACGTGCTGCAGATCAAGGTTGCGCAGGGCGCAAAGCCCGGTGAAGGCGGCCAGTTGCCCGGCCACAAGGTCGATGCGACGATCGCCAAGACCCGTCACTCGACCCAGGGCGTCGGCCTGATCTCGCCGCCGCCGCATCACGACATCTATTCGATCGAAGACCTGGCACAGCTGATCTTCGACCTGAAGAACGTCAACCCGGTGGCCGACATCTCGGTCAAGCTCGTCTCGGAAGTCGGCGTCGGCACGGTCGCCGCCGGCGTTGCCAAAGCGCGCGCCGACCACATCACGATCGCCGGTTTCGACGGCGGCACCGGTGCCTCGCCGCTGACCTCGCTGAAGCATGCCGGCTCCCCTTGGGAAATCGGTCTCGCCGAAACCCAGCAGACGCTGGTGCTGAACGGCCTTCGCTCGCGCATCGCTCTGCAGGTCGACGGCGGCCTCAAGACCGGCCGCGACGTCATCATCGGTGCGCTGCTCGGTGCGGACGAATTCGGCTTCGCCACCGCGCCGCTGATCGCCGCCGGCTGCATCATGATGCGCAAGTGCCACCTCAACACTTGTCCCGTGGGCGTCGCGACCCAGGACCCGGTCCTGCGCAAGCGCTTCAAGGGCACGCCGGAGCATGTCATCAACTACTTCTTCTTCGTGGCGGAAGAAGTGCGCGAAATCCTCGCCTCGCTGGGTGTTGCCCGGCTCGACGAGATCATCGGCGCTTCCGAACTTCTGGAGAAGGAAGACATGCTGGCGCACTGGAAGGCCGAGGGGCTCGATTTCTCCAAGATCTTCCACAAGGTCCCGGCCGCCAAGGAAGCCACCTACTGGACCGAGCGCCAGAAGCACCCGATTGACGACGTGCTCGACCGCAAGCTGATCGAGAAGGCGATGCCGGCTCTCGAGGCCAAGCAGCCCGTCGTGTTCGACGTCGACATCAAGAACGTCGACCGTTCGGCCGGCGCCATGCTCTCGGGCGAGCTTGCCAAGCGCTTCGGCCACAAGGGTCTGAAGGACGACACGATCCACGTCACGCTCAACGGCACGGCCGGCCAGTCCTTCGGCGCTTTCCTCGCCCGCGGCATCACCTTCGACCTGGTGGGTGACGGCAACGACTATGTCGGTAAGGGCCTTTCGGGCGGTCGCATCATCGTTCGCCCGCCGGAAAACACCCGGATCGTCGCCGAAGAGTCGATCATTGTCGGCAATACGGTTCTCTATGGCGCGATCGCCGGCGAATGCTACTTCCGCGGTGTGGCCGGCGAACGTTTCGCCGTGCGTAATTCCGGTGCGGTCGCGGTCGTCGAGGGCGTGGGTGACCATGGCTGCGAATACATGACCGGCGGCGTGGTCGTCGTTCTTGGTGGAACGGGCCGCAACTTCGCGGCCGGAATGTCGGGCGGCGTCGCCTACGTGCTGGACGAGAGCGGCGATTTCGCCTCGCGCTGCAACATGGCGATGGTCGAGCTTGAGCCGGTTCCGGAGGAAGACGACATGCTCGAGAAGCTGCACCACCATGGCGGCGACCTGATGCACAAGGGTCTGGTCGACGTGTCGGGTGACATGACCCGCCACGACGAGGAGCGCCTTTACCAGCTGATCTCGAACCATCTGCATTACACGGGTTCGGCCCGCGCCAAGCAGATCCTCGACAACTGGGCCGGATTCCGTCCGAAGTTCCGCAAGGTCATGCCGGTCGAGTACCGCCGTGCGCTGGAGGAAATGGAACGCATGCGCATGGGAGTAGCAGCCGAATGAGCGGGATGACCATTACTACCACCAGCACGCTCGAAGGCCGGACGATCCTCGAATACAAGGGCGTCGTCACCGGCGAGGCGATCCTCGGAACGAATATCTTCCGGGATCTGTTCGCGGGTATCCGCGATCTCGTAGGAGGCCGTTCCGCTTCCTACGAGCAGGTTCTGCGCGAGGCTCGGGAAACGGCGCTTCGCGAGCTCGAGGCGCAGGCGAAAAGCCTCGGTGCCAACGCAGTGGTTGGCGTCGACATCGACTATGAGAATATTTCGACCGGGTCCAGCGGCTCCATGTTGATGGTGTCTGCATCCGGAACCGCAGTAGTGACACGGTAAGGGGAAGCACGATGGGCAAGGTTACAGGTTTCATGGAAATCGACCGGAGCGTGGCCAAGTATCAGCCGGCGTCCGACCGCATTCGCCATTTCCGCGAATTCACCATCCCGATGTCGGATGCCGAGGTGACCAAGCAGGCCGCGCGCTGCATGGATTGCGGCATTCCCTATTGCCACGGTCCGACGGGCTGCCCGGTCCACAACCAGATCCCGGACTGGAACGACCTCGTCTACAACAACAAGTGGGAAGAGGCGATCCGCAACCTCCACTCGACGAACAACTTCCCGGAATTCACCGGCCGCGTCTGTCCGGCACCGTGCGAGGAAGCCTGCACGCTGAACCTCGAAGACACCCCGGTTGCGATCAAGACAGTCGAACAGGCGCTCGCCGACAAGGCCTATGAACTCGGATTCATCGTGCCGCAGCCGGCGACCGTGCATACCGGCAAGAAGGTCGCCATCATCGGCTCGGGCCCGTCCGGTCTGGCCGCTGCCCAGCAGCTCGGCCGCGCCGGCCACGAAGTGCATGTCTACGAGCGTGAAACCAAGCCCGGCGGCCTGCTGCGCTATGGCATTCCGGACTTCAAGATGGAGAAGAACTTCATCGACCGCCGCGTCGAGCAGCTGAAGGGCGAAAACGTCACCTTCCACTGCGGCGTCAATGTCGGCGTCGACGTGAAGGTCGAAACCTTGCTCGCCGATTATGACGCAGTGCTCTATTGCGGCGGTTCGGAAACCCCGCGCGAGGCCGGCATTCCCGGCGTGGAGCTGCATGGTGTTCATGACGCCATGCCCTATCTCGTCCAGCAGAACCGCCGCGTCGGCCGTGAGAACATCGACAGCGCCGGCTGGCCGTCGGATCCGATCCTTGCCGGGGGCAAGCATATCGTGGTCGTCGGCGGCGGCGACACGGCGTCTGACTGCGTCGGCACGGCGTTCCGCCAGGGCGCGGTAAAGGTCACCCAGCTCGACATCCGCCCGCGTCCGCCGGAAACCGAGGACAAGCTCGCGGTGTGGCCGTTCTGGGCCACCAAGATGCGGACCTCGTCGTCGCAGGCCGAAGGCGCAATCCGCGAGTTCCAGGTCGGCACGCTCGAATTCGTCGGGGAAGATGGTGTCCTGACCGGCGTGAAGTGCTGCCAGGTCGACGAGAAGCGCAAGCCGATCGCCGGTTCGGAGTTCATCATCAAGGCTGATCTCGCCTTCATCGCCATCGGCTTCCGCGGTCCCTTCACGGACAGCGTGCTGAAGGAACTCGACGGCAAGCTGACCCTCAACACCGACCGCCGTGGTTCGACGAACGTTGTCGCCAACGACCGCGACTACAAGACCTCGGTGGACAAGCTGTGGACTGCCGGCGACGTACGCCGCGGCCAGTCGCTGGTCGTCTGGGCGATCCGCGAAGGCCGCCAGGCTGCGCGCGCGATCGACGAAGCCCTCATGGGGGCGAGCGTCCTGCCGCGCTGATCTCCAGCATCGGATTAAACTGGATCGGGCCGCTCTCCAGCGGCCCTTTTCATTTCTGGGTGGAGCCGGTGTTGAGCAGGCGCACGTCGTCGACACGGCCGGTGGGGGCCGGCGGAAGCGCACCGTTCTTGACGAGCTGGTCGCGGGGCGAGGGGAGCGTCGAAACCGGCAGCGGCTTGGCGCCGAGCAGTTCGGTCGCTCCGTCCAGGTCCGGATCGAAGAGGTCAATCGGCTGCGTGGTCACGACGTTCTGCATCTCGGACGGCGGGAGGTTCAGCAGTTCCGGCAGATTGCTCGCATCGAGGCGCACGAGATCCGGGCTGGTCATGTCGCCGAGCAGACGGCGTGCGGATTTCTCGACGTAGAAGGCGAGCTTGCGCTTGCCGGCGGCCGTGAGGTTGATGCCGTCGGTGCCGCGCAGGCGGACCTGCTGGCCGTTGATGTCGGAGCCGGTGACGATGAAGCGACCATCCTGATCGACGAAGCCGTCCCAGACGTCGATGAATTCGCCGCCGATCCTTTCCACCGCACGGCGATAGACGGCGTTGAGCGTCAGCGCGTCGGCGGTCATGTTCTGCGGGCGGAAGGCGGGCAGGCCAACCCAGAGAAGGGGCACCTTGGCATCTGTGGCCACCTTGGCCAGGGCCGTGACCCGACGCTCATATTCCTGGAACCACGCATCGGTGCGGAATTCGAGCTTGCCGCCGGTCGTTACCATCTGCTGGCGATCGTTGGCGCCGATGTCGATGATGACGACCGCCGGCTTGGCCTCGACGATCATCTTCGGCAATTCGGTCTGCCAGTCGAAATAGTCGGCGCGCACTAGGCCGGACGAACCGTTGCTCTTTTCCTCGACGACCACACCCGGAGAAGCGGCGAAGGCCTCCTCGAGACCGTCTGCAAGGCCGCTTGCGACGAAGTCGCCGATGACCAGCACCTTGCGGGCGTTTTCGATCTTCGGGGCCGGCTCCGGCGGCTTCGGGGCGGTGGTAATGCTGGTGATGCTGCTCGTGGTCTTCTTCACCGAGCGCGGCGTCTTGACCTTGCGCGGCGGTGGGGCCGGCTCTGGAGCACGGCGTTCCCGCGGTCCGAACAGAAGTTCCAGAAGGTTACGGGGCTTGCGAACCTCCTGGGCGATCGCAGGAGACTCAAGCACGGTCACGCCGGTGAAGGCGAGCGTGAAAAGGCAAGCCAGCCAACCTCGAACGCCGATCTTCCGCCTAATCACGCGCATGCGCCTGCTGCCTCCAAAGCGCCCCGTATCAAGAACGGGGCGTTACCGGATATGTGCGGCGGGTGCCGACGATTGTCAATTGCGCAACTTGTCGAGCAGGATGCGCGAAGGCTGGCCGTCCACCGACATACCGAGGCGGCTCTGGATGGCGGAAATCGCCGCCTTGGAACCGGAGCCGAAATTGCCGTCAATCTCGCCTTCATAGTAGCCGAGGGCCTGCATCCGGCTCTGAAGCTCGAACTTTTCCTTGATGTCGAGCGCGTTCTCCGGGCGCGGCCAGCGTTGCTGCATGCCGTTGTAGCCGGCGATCTCGTCGGCGAGCAGGCCGACGGCGAGTGCATAGCTGTCGGCCGCGTTGTAGTTCTTGATGGTGAAGAAGTTCTTCGTCATCAGGAAGCCCGGACCGTTGGCACCGCCCATCATCTTCAGCTGGGCGCGCTCGGCGCCGTTCTTGAAGCCCTTGCCGCTCGGACGCACGAAGCCGAGGGCCGCCCACTGGGCGAGCGTCTTGGTCTTGCCGGCATGCGCACTGCCACCGGCCGGAACGACGATCTCGTATCCCCAGGTCTTGCCTGTCTGCCAGCCGTTCTTGGCGAGCAGGTTGGCCGAGGTTGCCAGCGCATCCGGAATGGAGTGCCAGATGTCCTTCTTGCCGTTGCCGTCGGCATCGATCGAATAGAGCAGATAGCTCGAGGGGATGAACTGGGTGTGGCCCATCGCGCCTGCCCAGGACCCCATCAGGTTCTTGGAGGCGACGTCGCCGTTCTGCAGCATCTTGAGGGCTGCGATCAGCTGGGTCCGCGCATATTTCGAACGCTTGGCGTCGGCATAGGCGAGGGTCGCCAGTGCGCGCGGGACATGGTGCAACCGGTCCGGCCTTTCGAGCGCAGCGCCATAGTTCGATTCCATCGACCAGATGGCCAGCAGGATGTTTTTGTCTACGCCGAAATGGCGTTCCAGCGCATTGAGCGTGGAGCCGTACTTGGCGGCCATCTCGCGGCCGATCTTGACGGTGTAGGGATTGACGCGCGAATCGAGATAATCCCAGATCTGGGACTTGAATTCGGGCTGGTAGGCGGCCTTTTCCAATACGAAGGGATCGGGCTCGCTGACGCCTGCGAAGGCCTGATTATAGGTCCGTTCGCTGATCCCTGCCTTGGCGGCGGTGGCATAGAAGCCGTTGATCCATTTCTTGAAGCCAGCGTCTGCCGATGCCGTGCCCGGTAGCAGGCTGGCGGCGAGGGAAATGGCAAGGGCTCCGAGAAGCTTGCGATTTTGTCTGGTCATGGGAACTTCCCCGTTGTCCTACGGTTCTTTTCCAGCCGATCTGGAGGCTGTTCAGCCTACGTTAAGGCAATAGCCGTCAACAAAGTCTTTACCATGGCGCGGCGGCCTTCGAAACCTTTGCGAAATGGTAGTAAATATATACTAGAGGGCAAGCGCGTAATGAAGACGCCTTGGCAGAATCCTCGAGGAGGAATGTGTGGTCCAACGTAATAAACTCCGTAAAGCCGTATTTCCTGTCGCCGGTCTCGGCACCCGTTTTCTTCCGGCCACGAAGGCCGTTCCGAAGGAGATGCTGACCGTTGTCGACAAGCCCGTTATTCAGTACGTGGTGGATGAAGCGGCCGAGGCGGGCATTGAACATTTCGTCTTCGTGACGGGCCGCGGAAAAGGCGTCATCGAAGACTATTTCGACATCCAGTTCGAACTCGAGCAGACGCTCAAGGCCCGCAACAAGAATGCGGAGCTCACGCTCCTGGAGGACCTGCTGCCGACCGCCGGTTCCGCGAGCTTCACTCGCCAGCAGGAGCCGCTCGGCCTCGGCCACGCGGTCTGGTGCGCCCGCGACATCGTCGGCAACGAGCCCTTCGCGCTTCTTCTGCCCGACATGATCATGCGCGGCGAAAAGGGCTGCCTGAAGGGCATGGTCGAGCTTTACGAAAAGGCCGGCGGAAACGTCATCGCGGTCGAGGAATGCGATCCGTCGCAGGCCCATAAATACGGCATCGTCGGTGTCGGCGAAACGCTTGAAGGCGGCTTCCGCATCACGGAGATGGTCGAGAAGCCGGCCAAGGGCACCGCACCTTCGAACTTCTTCATCAATGGCCGCTACATCCTGCAGCCGGAAATCTTCTCGATCCTGGAAACCCAGGAGCGTGGCGCGGGCAACGAGATCCAGTTGACCGACGGCATGCTCAAGCTTGCGAAGCAGCAGGCTTTCGCCGGTTATCACTTCAAGGGCCAGACCTTCGACTGCGGCGCCAAGGATGGTTTCATCCTCGCCAACGTCGCCTTCGCCATCGAGCGCGCCGATATCCGCCCGTCGATCGAGGAGCCCCTGAAGGCGCTTCTGGCGGCCCTCAAGTAAGCCGACTTTCCTGGCAAATACGACAAAGGCCGCGTCCGGTTCGGGCGCGGCCTTTGTCGTTTTCTCCATTCTCGTCCGGCTTCAGCGTTTCGCGGTCAGGCCGATCGAGGTGCGCAGCGCGTTGCTGTCGGCCGCGGCGTCGTAAAGCGTGCGCTCGTATTCGACGTCGGCAGTCAGGTCGAGATAGCGGTTGATGCTCCAGGTGAGGCCGGCGCCCGTGGTGTAGGACGTCGCATCGCTCACTCCGGCGCCGCCGGGATAGTTGGTCCATTCGACCGAGTTCGACAATCGGGCGACGAGGTTGCTGCGGAGCTGATGGGTGACTTCGCTGTTCAGCGCATAGATCACCGAACCGCTGAGCCCCGGCGTGGTGGAGGGGTCGATCGTGGTCGAGAGGCCGAGGTCGACATCGGTGCCCTGCTGCGGCGACCAGGTGACATTGCCGTCGACCGTCAGGGCCGAGAGATCACCGAGCCGGTCGTCCTCGAAGCGCTGATGTTCATAGCCGAGGCCCAGCTCACCCTTCAGCTTGTCGCCGAAATCGGCGGCAATGCCGCCGCGTGCCGAATAGGTGTCGGCGGAGCGGGCATAGCCATCCGAGTCGATCGTCTCGTCGTAGCGGATCCTGCCGATGGCCACCTCGACGAACGGGGTGAGGGCGGGGGAGATCTCATAGCCGATGCGGCCGCGCAATTCGCCGCCCAGTCGGTTGCGGTCCGTCAGGCCGAGGCTCGTGCCGTCCGCGAGTTCAGCGTCCGAATACTGCCAGCGGTTCAGGTCGGCAGCGATCGTGCCGCGCAGCCTGCCGAAATCATGTTCGACGGAAACTCCGCCCGAATACCGGTGGACACCCGACTGCACGGTTGCCCCGGAAATGGCGTTCGGGTCGTCGTTGTCCTCGCGGCTGAAATTGTAGCCGCCCTTCACATGGGCGATCGTATCGTCGGCAAGATCGAGGCGGAGATCGGCGTTGATGCCGGCGCGCGGGTTTTCCGCGCCTTCGCCCGTCAGGTTCTTCTGCCAGTAGCCTTCACCGCCGATCGTCAGCTCGTGGCGCGACCAGTCGGACGTCAACGTGCCCTTCAGCCCTGTTTCCGAAAAGGTCCGGCTCTCTTCGGTGCCGCCGCTGGTGGTTCTCTCGTGCCCGATCTTTTCGCTCAGCGAAGGGCGCAGCACCATCGTGCCGAGACGGATGCCGTCGGGCTCGTTTCCTGCATCGCGGCGGGTGCGGAAGGCCGTCGGATCGTCGAGGGTCGTTTCGCGCAGGTTCTGTCGCCCGAAGTCTTCCGGCTGCGCATCCAGATCCGCTTCTGGATCCGAGAGCACTCCGGTCCGGGCCGTGCCGGTCGACTGGGTCGTGAGATTGTCGGCGGCCATGGTGGCCCCCGCTGTTGTCGTGCCGGTGGCGGCGGTTGTCGTCGCGCCGTTGGTCGCGGTGCTGCCAGTGGTTCCGGTCTGCGTACCTGACGTGGGCGTCCAGGTGGTCGAGGTCGAAGCGCTCTGGGCGACGGCCGGATCGGCAAGGCCGAACAGGCCGCAGGCCAGGAGACCGGCCGATGTCGCGGACAGACGGCGGCGCGCGCGTTCCGCTTCGGTCTTTTCTGTCTGAACCATTTGGATTTTGCCCGGCAACTCTTAAATGCTTACCCAAACGTAAAGCCATGTGGTTAACGTTTGGTTTCGATCGCCGGGTTGGAACGTGCGTCTTGGTCGGGCGACCGGGGATGCGGCGGAATGCCTGCTTTTCCCCACTCGTCGGATGGGAAAGATTGCGGTTCCGGCGGGGAACTCGGTCTTCGAGTGGACAGCCATGGGCAAAAGCAGTAAGGGTCCGCCATGATCAAGCGCGCTGTAAATCTCGTCGAAGCCGGTGCTATCGAATCGGCTCTGAGGGTCGTCACGACCGAACGCAACGGCCTTGTGGCCCTCGAAGAGGCCCTGACTAACGGACTGGCCGGCCCCTTCTGCAACGCCGTCAACATCATCGGCGGGATTTCGGGCCGGTTGATCGTCACGGGCGTCGGCAAGAGCGGTCACATCGGCACCAAGCTCGCCGCGACCTTTGCCTCGACCGGGACCCCGGCCTTCTTCGTCCATCCGGCGGAAGCCAACCACGGCGATCTCGGCATGATCGGCCGCGACGACGCGATCCTCGCGATGTCGTGGAGCGGCGAAAGCCAGGAACTGCAGGGTATCCTGTCCTATTCGCGGCGCTTCTCGATCCCGCTGATCGCCATGACCGCCGGCGAGAGTTCGACGCTGGCGCGCGAGGCTGACGTGGTGCTGCTTCTACCGAAGGTGCAGGAAGCCTGCCCGCACGGCCTGGCGCCGACCACCTCGACCGTGCTGCAGCTCGCCATGGGCGATGCGATCGCGATCTCGCTGCTCGAGGCGCGCGGCTTCACCCCCAACGATTTCCGCGTTTTCCATCCGGGCGGCAAGCTGGGTGCGAGCCTGACCCATGTGCGAGACATCATGCACACCGGCGACCGCCTGCCGCTCGTCAAGCAGGGTACCCCGATGCCGGAGGCGATCGTCACCCTGTCGCACAAGCATTTCGGCTGCGTCGCCGTTCTCGACGATGACGGCAAGCTGGCCGGGATCGTCACCGAGGGCGACATGGCGCGCAATCTGTCGCGCAATCTCGCGGAACTCTCGGTCGATGACGTGATGACCCGGACGCCGAAGACGATCAAGCCGAGCACGCTCGCGACTGCGGCACTGGCGATCCTCAACCAGCATAGCATCGGCGCGCTCCTCGTCGTCGACGAGGACAACCGTCCGATCGGGCTGGTGCACTTCCACGATCTCCTGAGGATCGGTGTGGCCTGATCAGGCCGGTTCGACCGTCAGGTCGCGGCCGTTGTACGAGACTATCTTCACCTTTGTGCCGACCGGCAGGTCCGGTCCCATGACAGGCCAGTAGGTATCATCGAGGCGAACCCGGCCGCGACCTTCGGCGATCGGTTCAGCGAGCGTCGCGGTCCGTCCGACGAGGCTTGCGCCGCGCTGGTTGAGCAGGGGTTCGTCGGTGACGAGATCGGGCTTCGACAGGAACCGCCGCCCGAGCAAGGTCGCGACAACGGCGAGTGTCGCGAAGACCAGAAGCTGGACCTGCCAGCCCCAAGCTGTACTCTCCCAGAAAAGCAGCGACAGCACCCCGGTCGCAAGTGCCCCGATGCCGATCCAGACCAGGAAGACGCCGGGCATCAGAAGTTCGGCGGCAAGCAGCAGGAGGCCGAGCAGCCACCAGCTCCACGGTCCGAGTTCTGCGATGATGCGGCCGAACATGCCTCAGTTCTCCTGATTGGGTGCGAAGGGGTTGACCGTCGGCGTGGTGCGAGCCGGCGCAGCAGCGGGCGCGGGTGGAGCGACGGGGCGTGGCTTTGCGGCGGGCTGGTCGCCGAATACCTCCCGGGCAATCGCACCGATACCGCCGAGCGAGCCGATCAGGCTCGCGGCTTCCATCGGCATCAGCACGATTTTTGAATTCGGCGCGGAGCCGATCGCGGCCATCGCTTCGGTGTATTTCTGGGCAACAAAGTAGTTGATCGCATTGACGTCGCCGGCGGCGATCGCGTCTGAGACGAAGCGCGTGGCTTTGGCCTCGGCCTCTGCCAGGCGTTCGCGGGCTTCGGCTTCGCGGTAGGCGGCCTCCCGCTGGCCCTCGGCCTGCAGGATTGCCGATTGCTTGGCGCCTTCGGCGCGTAGGATCTGGGCGTTCCGGAACCCCTCTGCCTCGAGGACTTGGGCACGCTTCTCGCGCTCGGCCTTCATCTGGCGAGCCATGGCGTCGACGAGATCCTTCGGAGGCTGGATGTCCTTGATCTCGACGCGGGTCACCTTGATGCCCCAGGGACCGACCGCTTCGTCGACGACCTTCAGCAGGCGGTCGTTGATCGCCTCGCGGTTGGAGAGCAGTTCATCGAGGTCCATCGAGCCCATGACCGATCGAATGTTGGTCATGGTGAGGTTGAGGATCGCGTTTTCGAGATTGGCTACCTGATAGGCGGCCTGGGCGGCGTTGAGGATCTGGTAGAAGGCGACCGCATCAGCCGAGACGCTGGCATTGTCCTTGGTGATGACTTCCTGCGTCGGAACGTCGAGCACCTGTTCCATCACGTTGAGCTTGGAGCCGATCCGCTCGATGAAGGGGAAGATCAGGTTGAGGCCCGGTTCCAGCGTGCGGGTATAGCGTCCGAAGCGCTCGATCGTGTAGCGATAGCCCTGCGGCACCGTCTTGATGCCAGCGAAGAGAACAAGAATGACCAGCGCAACGAGCGCGATGACGACAATATCGGGACCGGCAAAAGGCATGAAACACTCCCCTCAAAAATAGCGCGAAAGGCTTCGCTATGCTTACAAGTGGGCGATGTCTCTTCCCTTGGCAAGATGAGCGAGCGGCAAAAGAGAACAGGCGGAGGAGGGGGCGCCGTGCCGCGAGCCGCCTCTTGGTCTGGAGGTCGGGCGAGGGTGTCGCACCGGACGTGAAAAAGGCCGCGCAACATGGCTGCGCGGCCTCCTTCTATTCTGTCCTTGAGTGCCTTTGCGAAAGGCTCAGAACTCTTCCCAGTTATCTGCCGCGACCGCTGCATTGCCTTGGCTCCGCATGGCCGGGGCGCTCACGCGGGTCGGCTGGACGGGGCGGGAGACCGGTGCAGGCTGGCTCGGCCGGGCCATGGTGCGGGCCGTCTGGCGAAGCGCTGCTGCCTGGGTCGAGGCAACGCCGTTGATGGTAAACTGCGAGATGAGTTCGCGGAGCTTTGCTGCTTCGGAGGCAAGCGCGGCGGAGGCGGCGTTCGATTCCTCGACCATCGCGGCGTTCTGCTGCGTGGTCTGGTCCATCGCGTTGACGGCCTGGTTGACTTCAGAGAGGCCGGTCGACTGTTCCTTGGCCGAGATGGCGATCGCATCCATGTGCGTGTTCATGTCGGAGATGAAGACGCCGATGGTGCGAAGCGCTTCGCTTGCCTGGCGGACCAGATCCACGCCGCTCGAGACTTCCGTCGTGGAGTTGTGGATGAGGGCCTTGATTTCCTTTGCTGCGTTGGCGGAGCGCTGGGCAAGTTCACGCACTTCCTGGGCGACAACGGCAAAACCCTTGCCGGCCTCACCCGCACGGGCGGCTTCGACGCCGGCATTGAGTGCAAGCAGGTTGGTCTGGAAGGCAATCTCGTCGATCACGCCGATGATATTGGAGATCTGGCGCGAGCTCTCCTCGATCTTGCGCATGGCCTCTTCGGCCCGTGCCACGACCTCGGACGACTGGTTGGCCGAGGAATTGGCCTGAGAGGCGACAGAGCGGGCCTCTTCCGTCCGCTTCGTCGAATTCTGGACGTTGGCCGTGATCTCCTCGACGGCGGCGGCGGTCTCCTCAAGGGCGGCTGCCTGCTGTTCCGTGCGCTTCGACAGGTGATCGGTGCCGGACGCGATTTCCTGGGTGCCGGTCTCAATCGTCGCGACGCTGTTGGTGATCGCGGAGAGGGTCTGGTTGAGCTGGCTGATCGACTGGTTGAAGTCGTGGCGGAGTGCTTCGAAGTCCGGGGCGAAGGCCTCGTCGAGCTGGAAGGAAAGTTCGCCCTTCGCCAGTCGTTTCAGACCGGCGGCAAGGCCGGAGGTTGCGATGCGCAGGCGCTCGGCGGCTTCGGCCTCGGCCCGTTCCTGGGCAGCCCGACGATCAGCCTCGGCATGGCTTCGCGCCTCTTCCGCTTCCGCCTGCAGACGCTGGTTGGCGATTGCCGCTTCGCGGAAGACCTGCATGGATTCGGCCATCTGGCCGATCTCGTCCTTGCCGCCCTTGTCGATCGACACGTCCAGGTCGCCGTTGGCCAGCCGCGACGTCACGTTGGCAAGGCGGGCAAGCGGCCGGGATACGAGCTGGAAGTTCAGGAGGCCCATCAGGGCCGCGACGAGGGCGACGATCACGGATGCGGCAAGGCTGATCAGTTCCACCGTCGCCAGAGCCGATTTCTGATCGGTCGAGGCGACATCGGCGCGCTGTTGAAGGCCGCTGGTAACGGTCTTGAGCTTCTCGTTGAAGGCCGAGACCAGTCTGGAGCCGTCGCCGGTCAGTTCGATCGCACGGGCAAGTTCGACCGACATCGGGTCGCGCATCAGACTGATCTGCCGCTCCACGACGGTCGAACGCCATTCGCCGATCTTGCCGATGGCCTCGCGCAGGGCAGGAAGCTCGCTCTGGGCTTCTGCCTCGAACAGTTTTTCCAGTGTGGGCACTTCGCCGTCGATCTTCTTGGTCGACTGCTCCAGGGTTGCCACGAAGTCGCGGTTGCCGGTGAGGAGGAAATTCTTCAGCGCCAGATCGGCCTGCACCATGTCGTCGGTGAGCTCCGCGGTTTTGGTCAGCAGCTGGTCGATGACCTGCTTGTTTTCGACCAGCGTCCCGGCAGTGTCGACGCGGGTGTAGATGAAGCCGGATGCTCCGATGGCGATGACCGCCAGGATGCCGAATGCCGCGAAGCCCTTGGCGCTGACGGATATGTTCTTGATCATGGTCTTACCTATCTGGTTTCGCTGATGGCGCCGGTCCCACGGGAACGTTTCAGGTTCCTGGCCGCCACTGGCCGCTGTTTTGCTGGAGTTCAGAGGCCGACTGCAGCGCGCCGCTCGAGTTCGGTGAGATTGAGTTCGACGGTGACGGCACCGATCGGCTTCTTTTCCGCACCTTTCGTGACGGTGAAGCTGACCTGGCCACGCCAGATCTTGGCTTCGTCATCCCATTCGGGGGCATCGACGAAGACGGCATCGCCTGCGACATTGAAGGTCTTCTGGAACTTGTCCTCGTCGCCCTGCCAGAAGTCGCTCGTCACCGAACTCTGGCCGACGTTCAGGCCGTTCTGGTCCATTACGAAGATTTCGGCATAAAGGCCGAGGGAGCGTCCCTGTATGCGAGCGAGATACACCGAGAGCGGATTGGACAGCGTTGCTGCGATCAGGGGCTTGTCCTCCTTTTCGCGCTCGGCGCGCCACTGGGCGTCCAGCGTGTCGATCTCAGCCTGGGTGAGCTTCTGCTGCTTCTGGTTCTGCGCGTCGATCGAGATCTGGACGATTTCGGAATCGATGAACTTTCGCATGTCTTCGAGGACTGCGGGGGTGACCAGAGCCTTGGCGTTCGGCTCTGCCGTCTGCGCCAGGGCATTGGACATTGACAGCGCAAACATGGTTGCTGCCAGAATTGCCTTACGTGTTGCCATTTGTCTCTCCTTCGTGAGGTCAAATCTAGGAGTGACGATTTAAATTAGCGTTAATGCAAGATTTTACCTGTTATATTTTGCAATGAAAATCAATGGCTTAGGTGAATTGAATGGGGTGATTCATGAGTGAATGTGCAACTAAAGGCTGATGACGTTTGAGCCAGGATTCTTTCGGGTGTTGCTTAAGTTCATGAAATTTGTCTATTTTTTGAGCAGGTCTGCTTTCCAGGGAACCCAGGCAAAGGCGCGGTGCAGCTATGGCGCTTCTTCCTGGTTGTATTTCTTGAGCCGAATTGGTTGAGGGGCTGGGGCTTTTGCTCAGCGCTCCAGCGCTCCCTTGCCGGCGAGGATCTTGTCGCGGTTCTTCAGGATGCGGGCGCGGCGCGTGTCGGTCTGTTTGGCTCCGTTGAGGAGTATGACGTAGCTCTTCTGCCGTCCGGGTGTGAGACGATGAAACGCCTCTGCTAGCACTGGATCGTCATCCATTGCGGTAACCAGTTCTTCCGGCAAATCGAGCGGTACGTCTTCCTTCTCTCCCCTGAGACCCGTTTCCGCATAATTCATCGCTTCCCTGAGATAGGCCTGGATGACTGGCGCCATCCGGGCGACGTCGTCGTTCTTCACGAAGCGGATCATGTCCGGATGACGCGAGTTCGGTCCCTGGCGCTCGAGTACGCCCTCGGGATCCCTCATCAGCGATGCATTGAAGAACGTGATCCGGTAGTCGTTGCGGAAGGCGCCGATGATCACGATGTTACGGCCGGCGTGCATGTAGCACGGATGGCCCCATTTCACCGTTTCAGTAAGGCCACAATCGAGGCAGATGCGACGCAGTTGCTCGAGTCCTGCTATCCACGCCCTCGTCGAGCAATCGGGTGTGGCGAAGCGCTCACAGCGCCCGCATCCCTTGGTGAAATAGTCATCGATCGCGGTAATCATCATCAGCCGTTACCTCCATATCGATCCTGCTTGCCTTGGCAACCACCACCCGCCCCTGGGCGGCGCTTTCGGCCAGCGCTCGGTCACGGATGCCCGGACCTGACGGCTCAAAGCTGCACGGTTGGCCCGAAGCTCGCGCGTTACCAATCAGCGAGAATATACGCCTCGCCCGGCTCCTCGTCTCGCATCCAGTTCGCGTCAAACCGCATCTCCGCGGCGGTTGTTCCGCGGGGATCTTTGACGTCGGCGCTCCTGCCGATCCGGCGCGACGCCTCTTCGGCAGAAGGTCAGTGTTGGTCTGCGTCGCGCACGAACCTAGATCCAGCCCTGCAGTTCGCGACGCACAACCGTCTCCAGCACGCCCATGCCCTCCGGGCTGTCGTTCAGGCAGGGGATATGGACGAATTTCTCGCCGCCATTGTGGTGGAAGATCTCGCCCGCTTCGCCGGCGATTTCCTCGAGTGTCTCGAGACAATCCGAGACGAAGCCGGGGTTCATGATGGCGAGGCGCTTGACCCCGTCCTTGGCAAGCTTCTCCATCGTCTTGTCGGTATAGGGCTGCAGCCACTCTTCCGGTCCGAAGCGGGACTGGAAGGTCACCATGAACTTTTCCTTCGGCAGGCCCAACCGCTCCCGCAGCAGGCGTCCGGTCTTCATGCAGTGGCAGTGATAGGGGTCGCCCTGCTTGAAGTAGGATTGCGGAATGCCGTGGAACGAGGTGATGAGCAGTTCGGGTTCCCAATCGAGCGTGGCGAGCTTCTTCTCCACGGAGACTGCCAGCGCATCGATGTAGGCCGGGTCGTCGTGATAGGGCGGCACGGTCCGGATCGCCGGTTGCCAGCGCAGCTTCATCAGATGCTCGAATGCCTTGTCGTTGACGGTGGCAGTGGTCGAGGCGGCATATTGCGGATAGAGCGGGAAGAGCAGGATCTTCTCGCAGCCGGCGGCCTGCAGCGTGTCGATCTTCGAGGCGATCGATGGCTGACCGTAGCGCATCGCCCAGTCGACCACGACGTTCGGGTGGCCCTTGAGGGCCTCGGCCATCAGTTCCGCCTGGCTGCGGGTATAGGTCCGCAGATAGCTCTCGTCCTTTTCCTTGTTCCAGATCTCCTCATAGGCCTTGCCGACCTTCTGGGGGCGCGTGTTCAGGACGATCCCGAACAGGATCGGGTACCATTTCCAGGGTGACCACTCGATGACGCGCTTGTCCATCAGGAATTCCCTCAGGTAACGCCGCATCGATTTGTAGTCCGTGCCATCCGGCGTGCCGAGATTGACAAGAAGCACGCCGACCTTGCCGAAACGAACGGACGGGTGGCCGGGGGGAAGGTGAGGCTGGTCTGCGGTCATTTCGAAATCCTGATTGCGTCGCTCGGATCCACTACGAAGGAGAGCGTCTTCGGGATCATCTATTAGAAGCAAAAACCGGCCCGGGAAAGCCCGGGCCGGTCTTGAGTCTGCGGCAAACCGCGCCTTACTTGGTCGGCAGATCGAGTTCCTTGCCGACATCGATCAGGTTCGGGTTCTTCAGCTTGTTGGCCTCGGCGATCTTCTTCCAGGCCATGCCATCGCCGTAGGTTGCGACGGCAATCTTCCAGAGGCTGTCACCGAGCGCGACCGTGTATTTCGTGGCGGCCGTAGCCACGGTTTCGGCTGCCGCCGGGGCTGCGGGGGCCGTCGCTGGAGCTTCGGTCGTCGCGGCAGGTGCAGCTGGCGCCGCCCCGGCAACTTCGGTGATCCGGCCATCGGTATAAGGCTTGTAGGGGCTGTTCTTGGCGATGTAGTCGGCCAGAACGCTTTCGAGGCCGGGGCCGAAGTCATAGGCATTCTGACCGGCCGAGGCGAAGATCTTGTAGCCGTCGCCGCCGGCGCGCATGTAGTTGTTGGTCGCGACGCCGTAGAGCTTGGCCGGGTCGAGGGCCACGAACGCGTCCCCTTCCTTCACCTCCACCGAGACGACGCGGCTGCCGGCCGGCTTGGACTTGTCGAAGGTGTATTTCATGCCGGAGACCTGCGGGAAGCGGCCGGCGCCATCCTCGATCTGGCTTAGTCCATTCTCCAGAGCCGCGACGATGTCGGAGCCCTTCAGCTTGAAGGTGGCCAGCGTGTTCTGGAAGGGCAGGACGGTCAGGGCTTCGCCCATCGTCACCGTTCCGGCATCGATCGAGGCGCGCAGGCCGCCACCGTTCTGGATGGCGATCGTCACGCCCTGATCCTTGACCCGATCGACCATGGCATCGGCAACGAGGTTGCCCATCGAGCATTCGGCGGCGCGGCAGACTTCGCGCGAGCCGTCGATCACCGCTGCCGTCTCACCGATTTCCTTCTTCTTCAGTTCCTCGATCGGGGCGCCGAGTTCGACGACTTTGGCGGCGTAGGCGGCATCTTCAGCCACCGAAGCGTCGAGAAGCTTCGGGGCGCCCTCCGCGGATTTCACGGCGCCGGCGTCATCGAAGACAACCTTCAGGTCGCCGAGGTATTTCGAATAGGCATAGGCAGTGACGATCGGCACGTCCTTGCCCGACGGATTCTTCACCAGTGTCGGGTAGGGACCCGCCGCCTTCTCGTCGGTGGAGGAAAGCAGCGTGTGGCTGTGGCCGCCGACAATCACGTCAATGCCGTCGACCGCTGCGGCGATCCGCTGATCCACTGTGTAGCCGACATGCGAGAGCAGGACGATCTTGTTGACGCCTGCGGCCTCGATCTCCTTCACGGCGTCCTTCAGATAGGAAATCTCGTCGATGAACAGCACGTCGTCGCCGGGCGAGGAGGTTTCGTCCGTGTCTGTCGCAAGCACCGAGACGATCGCCACCTTCTCACCGCCGAACTCCTTGATGATGTAAGGCTTGTACTTGTCGGCGATCGGGGTGTTGAGGCCGGCCAGAACGTTGCCGGAGATCATCGGGAACTTCAGCGCATCGATGAAGCGGGCGAGCTCATCGGGGCCATCGTCGAATTCGTGGTTGCCGATCGCCATGGCGTCAAAGCCGATGCCGTTCATGAATTCGGCGATCGGGGCGCTCTTGTAGGTCGTGTAGAAAAGCGAGCCCTGGAACTGGTCGCCGGCATCAAGCACGAGCAGGTTGGCGTCCTTCAGTTCGCCCCTGCGGGCGTCGATCGCAGTCTTCATGCGGGCAACGCCGCCGAAGCACTCGTTCTTGCCTGCTTCTTCCGGCGAGCATGTCGAGTCAAACTTGTTGATCGCCTCGATGCGCGAATGGAAATCGTTGATATGCAGGATGTTCAGCTCGAAATCGGCCAGGGCGGCAGAGGTGGACAGGGCGAGCACGGACGCGCTCAGAAGGCCAAATCGCAGGTGTCTCAACATCGCTTTTCTCCTGTTATCAAAGGCAGCCGCGAGACGCCGCAAGGCGCGCCCGGGGCATTCAAAAGGGCTTTGCCGGGCGGGATGTTTTCATCAAGCGGGCGAGACTGCAAGCGAAATTGCGCAGTGCACGCCGGGTCGGAAGGCGGGGCCAGAATACGAAAACGGCCGACTTTTCCGTCGGCCGCTCTGATGAATGAAGGCTTGAAAATCGGCTCAGCCGCGGCGGGCGAGCGAGAACTGCGCACCGCTGTCGGAGGTGCAGTTCAACTGGTTTGGCGTGACCATGGCGCAGTTGACCTTGGACTGGGTGTTGCGCACCAGGGAGGTCATGTTGATCTCGACGAGACGGTCGGAAACCGAGACGTAGGTACCCGAGGCCAGGAGCTGGTTGGTGTCGGTGGTGCGGGTCGAGAAAGTGCCGGCCTGGAAGGTTGAGACGATGCCGTTCGGGTCAACCCAGGCGCCATCGACGGTTGGTCCCTGATTGACCGGCGGCAGCGGACGTGGGCCGCTCGATGTGCAGGCGGAAAGGGCCGCTGCGCATGCCACAAGAGTAAAAATGGACCTGATCTTCATCACCGTCTCCGCAGGGTCGTTCTTGTCCGGGTGACCTCGGACCACCCGATCGATTTTTCAGAACCATGACGCGAAGGCATGGTGAAAGCAAGGCCAGAGCCTCAGGGAGAGGCCGTTATCCCTGTTTCGACGTATCCTATTGATATTTGGCAACAGAAAGCCCGCCGCTTGATGCGGCGGGCTCCTTCAATTCACGGTGTTCAGGCGAATCAGCGAACGAGGATGTTCTTGAACTGCCACGGATCCTTGGTGTCGATGTCTTCCGGGAAGAGGCCCGGGCGGCCATCGAGCGGGGTCCAGTCGGTGTAGTGACCTTCGACCGGGCCGAGATACTGCGACTGCACTTCGAGGCAGCGCTTGTAGTCGACTTCGTCGGCTTCGACGATGCCGGCCTTCGGGTTCTCGATGGCCCAGACCATGCCTGCGAGTACGGCCGAGCTGACCTGCAGGCCGGTGGCGTTCTGGTAGGGCGCGATGCGGCGGGTTTCTTCCAGCGACAGGCGCGAGCCGTACCAGTAGGCATTCTTCTCGTGGCCGTAGAGCAGCACGCCGAGTTCGTCGACGCCATCGACCAGCTCGTTCTCGTCGAGAACATGCAGCACCGGCTGGGCCGTGCCTCCATTGCCGAACATCTCGTGCAGCGAGAGCACGGCGTCATTGGCCGGATGATAGGCATAGTGGCAAGTCGGGCGATAGGTCACTTCGCCGTCCTTGTCGCGGACCGTGTAATAGTCGGCGATCGAGATCGACTCGTTGTGGGTGACGAGGAAGCCGTATTGCGGGCCGGGCGTCGGGCACCAGGTGCGAACGCGGGTGTTTGCGCCCGGCTGCTCCAGGTAAATCGCGGCCTTGCAACCCTTCTTGTGCTTCTTGGCGTTCTTCGGCATCCAGTTCTCGTGGGTGCCCCAGCCGAGTTCGGCGGGCTGCAGGCCTTCCGAGATGAAGCCTTCGACCGACCAGGTGTTCCAGAAGACGTTGAGCGGCTTCGGGTTCTTGGTGAGCTGGGTATCGCGCTCGGCGATGTGGACGCCCTTGACGCCCAGCTTCTTCATCAGCTTGGCCCAGCCTTCGCGATCGTCGGCGGTCGGTTCTTCGAACTTCATGCCGGTTTCATGGGCGAGGTTGACGAGCGCCTGCTTGACGAACCAGGAGACCATGCCCGGGTTTGCGCCGCAGGTGGACACGGCGGTGGTGCCGCCCGGGTTCTTCTTCTTTTCGGCGCGAAGCGTCTCACGCAGCGCATAGTTGGTGCGCTCGGAATTCTTCATGTTCTTGTCGAAATAGAAGCCGAGCCACGGTTCGACCACGGTGTCGATGTAGAGGACGTCGAGCTTGCGGCAGAATTTCATCAGGTCGACCGAGCCGGTATCGACCGACAGGTTGACCAGGAAGCCCTGGCCGGTGCCTTCGGTCAGCAGCGGCTTCAGCAGTTCCTTGTAGTTTTCCTTGGTGACGTGCGCCTGGATGTGCTTGACGCCATGCTTGGCGAGCAGTTCGGATTCGTCATTGCGCGGATCGATGACCACCATCCGGCTCTTGTCGAACTTGAAGTGACGTTCGATCAGGGGCAGGGTTCCGCGACCGATCGAACCGAAGCCGATCATGACGATCGGGCCGGTGATCTCGCCGTAAACCGGATAGGTTTGCTTGGTCATTTCTTTCTCCTTGAAATGCGGGCGGGGCTCGCTGGTATCAGCGGCTCTAGACCACAAATCCCTGACATAATAAAGGGCGCTTTTCGCTGCCGGGTAGCCGGCGGCGTGGAATTTCAGGCAAAAACGGTGGCCCGCAGCGCGCGCACCAGTTCATCGCGCTTGTCGGCCAGCCCCTTGTATTCGACCTGCTCGTTGGTCATAGCCTCGAGCTGGCTTGCCATCCCTTCTGCCATCCGGGCACCGTCGGGGTGCCTGGCGAAGACGGCGACGGGATCGAGATAGATGCGGATCGTAAAGGCGAGATCGCCGGTCTTCGGCATCTTGCGCAACGTCTGGCGCTCGACGCGGACGAAGGCGCCGGCTGCATCCACGCCGCGGGACGAGGGTTCGACCGCCGTCTTCTGCGGGCGCGGATGGTAAAGCGCGTAGGTCCAGTTGACCGACCAGTTGAAGCGCTCCGCCGGCTGCTCCGGCAGGAGATTGTCGAAGACGCGGTTGACGATCGCCGCGTTTCGGGTGCCGGCCTGGAAACCCGGCACATCGGCGTGGACCTGGTCCATCGGTTTCATGAACTTTTCAGCCAGCGACCAAGAGGAGGGAAAGGCGAGGTGAGCGGCGACGATCGTCCAGCCGTCAGGCTTTTTGCGCAGGATGACGAGGTCGTCTTCGATCAGCGATCCGGCTCTCATGAGCGGCGGGATGCGTTCGTCTGCCAGGTCAACCGCATGCCCGGCCATCCGCATCACCGAGCCCTCCCGCTGGTAGACGTCCCCATGACAGTCGACGAGATGGGCGGCGAGCATGTCGAGACATTCCTGCTGGGCGTCGAGGCTTTCGGGCGCCGCGCGGAAGATGTCGTCGTAGTGTTCCCTGGCGAGGCGGCGTTTCTCGTCGAGATAGCGGCCGAGATCGGCGTCCGGCTCGATCCAGCGCGCCGGGTCAAGGGCAGAAAGGCCGATGGTGAAGGGTTTGCTCGGGCCGGTATAGGGCGTGTAGGTGAGGGAGGTCATTGAAGTCCAAGGGTTCCCGCTTGTCGTGTTTGCCACAAACGTGACAACTCGATCGCGTTTTTGCAACAGGGAGCTTGGGGCGGCGCCAAGATAGGACGCCTTGCCTATTTGAGGCGGGACGAAACGGGTATCGAGATCCTCGAGATCTTTGACGGCAGGCAGGATACGCCGCGCAGCTTGAAAGACGACGTCTAGGAACGCGGATTAAACTCGTCAGCCCTTCAATCCGTCCAGTCCTGCCGCTGTCCTCGTGAGTGCGAGTTCCACGATCTCGTAGTCGGCGACGCCATGGATGGTGAACGGGTCGGCGGCAACGAAGCTTTCGATCGCCGTCCGGTCGCCCTTCGCGAGAATGACGCCGCCGGTGCGGGGCACCTTGCGGCCGGAGGCGAGGAACATGCCGCTGGCATAGCCTTCGTTCACCCAGGCCATGTGCGGTTCCATATGCCGGTCCGCCTCTTCGTTGCTCTTGCGGTAGGTGAGGGAGAGAATGAACATCAGGCGTCTCCATCGACGAGTTCGGCGCGGATCAGTCCCCGCAGCGAGTTGCCGACGAAGAGCTTGCGGAACTTGAGGTCCTCGGGCCGGAGGACTTCGCTCCTCGCTTTGCGTTCGCGGATCATTTCGGAGCGAAAGATACCGGGCAGCAGGCCGCTCGAAAGGGCCGGCGTGACATACTGGCCGTCCTCGGCCTCGGCGAAGAGATTGGTGATGGTACCCTCGCAGACTTCGCCTCGCTCGTTGAGCAGCAGGACCTCGTCCGCTTCTTCCGTGGCGAACTCGGCACGCGCGGCTTCGTAAGGCTCGCGTCGCGAGGTCTTGTGGCGGTAGAGCGGATCGTCGGACTTCAGCCGGGTCTTGCCGATGCGCAGCCGCCAGACCGTTTCCTCGGGCTGCGGTTCGAAGGGCGTGGTGGTTACCTCGATCTTGCCGCGGAAGCTCATGACCAGACGGACGCGAAGCGGCGTGTCGCCCTTCACCTCGGCGTCAAGCTTTGCCAAGGCATCCTGCGGCTGGCGGAAACCCAGCGCATCGGCGGAGCGGCTGAGGCGCCGCATATGCTGGTCGAGCCGGAGAAAACCGTCCCCCGGCTGCCAGCGCATGGTTTCGATCAGCGAGAAATCCATTGATCCCCTACCGCAAAGCGTGCCTTCAGAAGGCATTCGTCATATTCCGCTTGCGGCTTCGAATCGAAGACGATGCCGCCGCCGACATTGAAGACTGCGCGTTCGTCTTTGAAAAGTGTCAGTGTGCGGATCGCCACGGAAAAACGCATGGGGCCGGACGGGTCGCAATATCCGATCGCGCCACAATAGACGTCGCGTGGGCCGGCCTCGAGTTCGGCAAGGATGCGCATGGCCCACATCTTCGGGGCGCCGGTGACCGAGCCGCAGGGGAAGAGCGCCTGAAAAATTTCCGGTAGACCGATATCCGGGCGGAGCTTCGCCCGGACATGGCTGACCATCTGGTGCACGGTCGGGTAGGTCTCGATCTCGAACAGCCGTGGCACCGACAGCGTGCCGACCTCGCTTATCGCCGAGACGTCGTTGCGCAGAAGGTCGACGATCATGCGGTTTTCGGCCTGCGTCTTCTCGTCGGCCAGCATCGCGGCGATGATCGCTGCATCCTCTTTGGATGTCGCACCGCGCGGCGCCGTTCCCTTCATCGGGTGGGTCTCGATCCAGCCCTTGCGATCGAGCTTGAAGAACAGTTCGGGGGAGCGTGACAGGACAACCGGACCCCCGAGGTTGATCAGGGCGCCGTAGCGAACCGGCTGGCGGGCCACCAGCGACCAGAACACCTCGCGCGGATCGCCGTGCCAGCGTGCCTCGATCGGCATGGTGAGATTGGCCTGGTAGCAGTCGCCCTTGCGCAGGTGCTCGTGCAGCCGTTCGAAGCGGTCGCGATAGGTGTCGAAATCCCAGCCCGCGCGGGGTTCCGTCACGAAGGGGGCGTTTCCTGACACCAGCCTCGCGGCCAGCGGATGGCTGCCGGCCGCCGGTCCATCGAAAATGCCCATAGCGACCAGCGGGGTCTCCCGACCTTCGGTAATCAGAGGCTTGAGCTTTTCCTCGAAGACATAGCCTGCCTCGTAGGAAACGTAACCCGCCAGCCACCGGCCGTTGCGGCGAGCCTCCTCCAGCCGCTCGAAGGCCGGCAGCACGTCGCCGGCCGTGCGCGCGACGACGATCTCGCTCGGCTCGGCAAAAAGCAGGCTCTTCCCGCGACGATCGTCGCGGAACAGGGCATAAGGTGAAAGGTCAGCCATGGGGCCGAGCGGTCTCCGGTTCAGGACGCGCTATCAAGCGCCTCAAGCTCGTCGATCAGCCCTTCTATCATCGACAGGCCCTTGGCCCAAAACGACGGATCGGTGGCATCGAGGCCGAAGGGGGCGAGAAGCTCCGAATGGTGCTTCGTGCCGCCGGCCTTCAGCAGTTCGAAATACTTCTGCTGGAAGCCCTGGTCAGCCTGCCGGTAGACGGCATAGAGCGAGTTCACCAGGCAGTCGCCGAAGGCATAGGCATAGACGTAGAAGGGCGAATGGATGAAGTGGGGGATATAGGCCCACCACGTCTCGTAGCCTTCCGAGATCTTGATTGCCGGCCCAAGGCTGTCGGACTGAACCGAAAGCCAGAGTTCGCCGATCTTCTCCGCCGTCAGTTCGCCTTCCTTGCGGGCGGTGTGGATCTTGCGCTCGAACTCGTAAAAGGCGATCTGGCGCACGACCGTGTTGATCATGTCCTCGACCTTCTGGGCGAGCATGGCCTTGCGTTCACGTTTGTCGGTCGTGCGGTCGAGAAGGGTCCGGAAGGTCAGCATCTCGCCGAAGACCGATGCCGTTTCGGCAAGCGTGAGGGGCGTCTGGCACATCAACGGCCCTTGCGCGCCTGCGAGGACCTGGTGGACGCCGTGGCCGAGTTCATGGGCGAGTGTCATCACGTCCCGCGGCTTGCCGAGATAGTTCAGCAGTACATAGGGGTGTGCCGAGGGAACCGTCGGGTGCGCGAAGGCGCCGGGCGCCTTGCCGGGCCGGGCGGGCGCATCGATCCAGCCGCCGTCGAAGAAGCGGCCGGCGATTTCGGCCATTTCGGGTGCGAAGGCGCCGTAGGCGGAGAGCACGGTATCCTTAGCCTCGTTCCAGGGAATGAGGCGGTCGGAGGTTTCGGGCAGCGGCGCATTGCGGTCCCAGGAGTTCATCTGTTCCATGCCGAGCCATTTCGCCTTCATCGCATAATAGCGGTGGGACAGGCGGGGATAGGCTTCGCGCACGGCGGCGGCCAGTGCGTCCACCACGTCCCGCTCAACGCGGTTGGCGAGGTGACGGCTGTCGGCGATGTCCTCGAAACCGCGCCAGCGGTCGGAGATTTCCTTGTCCTTGGCCAGCGTGTTGGTGACGAGGACGAAGATGCGGATATTGTCCTTGAACGTCTGTGACAGCGCTCTTGCTGCCCTTTCACGGATGGCCGGGTCGGAATCCTGCAGCATGTTGAGGGTCGCTTCGAGCGGCAGTTCCTGTTCGCCGACCTTGAAGCGCAGCGAGGCAAGCGTCTCGTCGAACAGGCGGTTGAGCGCGGCGGCGCCCGTCATCGACTTTTCGAGGAACAGCTGTTCGATCTTGTCTTCGAGCTGGAAGGGCTTGTCCTTCCTGAGGTCGACCAGCCAGGGGCGGTAGTGGGCAAGCGCCGCATCCTTGTCCATGGCAGCGTCGATCAGCGCATCATCGATGCGGTTGAGTTCGAGCGAGAAGAACAGGAGATGCGCCGACAGGTCGGTAAGCTTGGCCTGCACATCGCCGAAGAACTTGCCGTTCGCCGGATCGGTCATGTCCGAGTAATAGGTCAGGCCGGCATAGGAGGCGATGCGGCCGAGAAGATCTTCGAGCGCCTCGAATTCGGCGAGAGCTGCGGCCAGCCCCTCGGAGCCTGATGCGGCGGTCGATGCTTCCAGCTTACCCTTCCATCGCGACTCGAAGGCGAGCGAGTCGGCCGCGGCCTTTTCGAGGTCGCCACGAAATTCGGCAGAGGTCGGGGAGGGGTACAGATCCTCCAGTTTCCAGAGCGGAAGATCACCGAGCTCGGGCGACGGCGCGGCAGCAGCGGGAGACGCTGCGGCGAGGGCGCGGGCGGGCTGAAAATCTCTGAGCATGACGATCTTTCCTTTTCCGAAACAACGAGAAGGAGATGTAGTCAGTCGCGCCGGACTGGGCAAGCGCCGGACGAAAAGGGGACAGCGGAAGCCTTGCTAGCAACTCCTTATGCGATTGATAAAATGCGACCTTTTCTCAAAAGAGGATGTTCAGTCCTTTCTGGCAGGCTCGCCGGACTTTGAATTGCAAGTCCGCACTCCGCATGACGCGCAGTGAATCCGGGAGCTCTAATTTTGACCGCTCATATCCTCGTTATCGATGAAGATCCGGCCCAGCGCCGTGCCCTCAAGGCAGCGATCGAAGCTCAAGGCCATGTCGTTCATGTCGCAGACAGCGATCAGGCCGGTCTGGAAACCTTCCGCAGGCATCGTTCGGCCATCGGCGCCGTGCTTGTCGATCTTTCCGCGCCGGAGCGGGCAGGCAGCGCGTTCCTCAATGCCATCGGCGACCTCCATGCCAGCGCCCCGGTGATCGTCCAGACGGTCGAGGGCGCAACCCAGCACGCGGTCGAGGCCATGCGTGCCGGAGCCTTCGACTTCCTGGTGAAGCCCTGCTCGACCGAGCGTATCGCGGCTGCGATCGAAAGCGCGCTGAAGTTCAACCGCAGCGGCTCGCAGGGCAAGCCCGTGCGCCGCTCGCGCAGCGGTGCCGTCGGATTCGGCGACATCGTCGCCGCCAGTGCGGCGATGTCGCGCGCGGTCGAGCTCGGCCGCCGCGCTGCCCAGTCGACGATCCCGGTGATGCTCGAAGGCGAGGCGGGGGTAGGCAAGGAGCTGATCGCGCGCGCCATCCACGCGACCAGCGAACGATCGGCCCGTCCCTTCGTCAGTGTGAATTGTTCCGCGGTTCCGCACAGCCTGATCGAGGGGGTGCTTTTCGGTCAGGAAGCCGGCACGCCAAGCGAGCCCGGTGCCGCTCCGGGCAAGTTTGCCGAGGCCGAGGCCGGTACGCTGTTCATCGAGGAGATCAGCGAACTCCCGGCGAACGTCCAGGCCCGGTTGCTTTCGGTCGTGCAGTCCGGAGAGATTGAAACCGTGCCGGGCCGCCGTCCGCGCAAGGTCAATGTCCGGCTCATTCTCGCCACCAACAAGGACCTGATCGAAGAGGTCAAGGCCGGGCGGTTCCGCGAGGATCTCTATTATCGCCTCAATGTCTTCCCGATCACGATCGCGGCGCTTCGGCGGCGGAAGGAAGATATCCCGCATCTCGCCCGGTCTTTCGCGGAGCGCTTCTCCGTGGAACAGCGGCTTGCCAAGCCGCTCGGGATCGACGCGGGCGCGCTCGCGCTGCTCACCGGCTTCGACTGGCCCGGCAATACGAGGCAGCTCGAGAATGCGGTGTTCAGGGCGGTGGTGCTGGCCGACGGGCCGGTGCTGACGGAAGCCGATTTCCCGCAGATCAGCGTGCAGATGACGGATCGCATGCCGTCCCTCTTTCCGGCACCCCGTGGCGATGCAGAGGTGTCGCGCGGCAGTGTCTCTCATCATCCCGAGCTTGGCGGCTCCGCCCGCGCTGTTGCCCCGAGTGGCGAATCGGTCGTCGCACCGCGGTCGGCCTCGGGTGGTGAAGTCGGCGGAAATGTGATCATCAGCACCGACGAGGCGGGCAATGTCCGCAAGCTCGCCGAGATCGAAGAGGAGTTGATCCGCTTTGCCCTGAAATTCTACAGGGGGCAGATGAGCCAGGTGGCGCGCAAGCTCGGCATCGGCCGTTCGACGCTCTATCGCAAGCTCAAGGACTATGGAATCGACCCCGACGACCCGCAAAAGCATGCGGCATAAGGCCCCTGCAAGGTCCCATTGTTAACTGTTGGGTAAAGTTGTTATCTTACCAACAGCTAATCACTTGTTAGACAAACGTTCACTATATATGGAATGCTTGTGTGCGTGTGGCAGATTTGCCATGGTGTTACCGCATTTGGCAGTCATTTGAGTTGACGTGGGACGTAGTCTTTCGGACGGGGATTGAATTGCTGATTACGCATGATCTAAGAGCGCCTCTCGGCAGACTCGGGCGCAGTCCTTGGGCTGTGCATGCTCTGCCCGTTGTCAGGCTGGTTCTGTCGGTCGTTGCCGTCGTCCTCGTCAGCTGCTTCGTCCTGTTCGGTACCGCCGCCAAGGCCTCTGCCGAAACCCGCACCCTCAAGATCCATTTTGTCCATACCGGCGAGAAGGCCGCAATTGTCTTCAAGCGCAACGGTCGCTATGACGCCAAGGGCCTAAAGCAACTCAGCTACATCGTGCGCGACTGGCGCCGCAATGAGCCGACGAAGATGAACCCGCGTCTCTTCGACCTCGTCTGGGAAGTCTATCAACGCTCCGGCGCCACGGGCTACATCAACGTCGTGTCCGGCTATCGCTCGCCCCAGACCAATGCGATGCTGCGTTCGCGCTCCAAGGGTGTCGCGAAGGAAAGCCAGCACATGCGCGGCACCGCCATGGACTTCTACATTCCGGGCGTGCCGCTCAAGAAGCTGCGCGAACTCGGCATGAAGGCCCAGGTCGGCGGCGTCGGCTATTATCCCAATTCCGGTTCGCCCTTCGTCCACATGGACGTCGCAGGCGTTCGCGCATGGCCGCGCATGTCGCGCCAGGAACTTGTCCGTCTCTTCCCCGACGGCAAGACGGTCCACATTCCGTCGGACGGCAAACCGTTGCCGGGTTACCAGCAGGCGCTCGCCGAATACAAGAAGCGGCTCGGCTCCAACGAGATCATGATCGCCGAGGAGAAGTCCGGCGGCAAGCGCAAGAACCTGCTCGCCTTCCTGTTCGGGGGCGGCGACGAGGACGAGGAAGAGGATGTCGGCGTGCCGGCCGAGCGTCCGTCCGCTCCGGCTGAAACGATCGTGACGGCCACAGAGCCGGTGATGGTCGCATCTGCCGCGCCGCAGCCGTCGACCTTGCCGGGTGTCAACGGTGCCGCTCAGGCCGATCCTGATGCCGCACCGTCTGCTGCTGCCGTCAATGCGCCGGTTCCTCAGGCAAGGCCGTCGCTGGCGCCTGCCGACACCAGCCTTGCTGTCGCCCTTTACTCGCCGGCGCGTAATGCTGCCGAAGACGCCCTGACACAGGTCGCCGCCGGCCAGCCGGCCGAAGGCGAAGCCTATGCCGATCTTCAGTCGATGAAGATCCCGGTTCCGACCCTCCTCGGTCCGCGCGGCATGAAGGGTGATGCCGAAGCTCAGAACATCATGACCGCGTCGGTCGCTCCCGGCATGACCGGTGAAGATCCAGAACTTGCCGCCGTTCCCGTGCCTGTCGCCCGTCCGGCCGTTGCCGAGGCGTTGCTGGCCAGCGCCCAAAGTGAACCTGAAGCCGAAATGGACGAAGTCGAACAGGCGATCCTGTCGCCCGAGGCTGCCGCCGCGCTTGAGCAGGGCAGCATGCCTACGCCGGCTGCGCGCCCCGCTCCGCAGGCCGAGTTGACGGCTGCACCGTCCGAGGAGCCTGCGCCTGCAGTGGAGGTTGCGTCCGTTGCCCCACAACCGAAGCCCAAGGCTGTTTCATCCGAATTCGGCGACGGCTTCGATGTTCCGAAGGTCGAGGGCAATACCGGCATCGAGGCAGGCCTGCCGACCAAGGGCAAGCGGCCGAGCCAGGCCGAGGCAGAAGCTGCGCGCGTCGCCATGAGCGGCGGCACGCTTACCAAGGACATGATTTCGTACTGGGCGCTGAACCAGGGCGGTCTGGAGAAGGCCGAAAAGCCGAACAAGGCGCCGCGCATCGTCAGCCGTTCGCTGAGCGCACCGGCCGCCGTGCTTCCCGTCGGCTTCCAGCAGGGCACCGTTCCGATCGACCCGAGCCGCTTCGGCGCTCCGTGAGCTAAGACGTTCCGGACATGTCGTTCCAATGAAAAACCCGCCGGATCGCTCCGGCGGGTTTTTTCATGTCTCAGACCGAGGGCCGACTTATTCTTCCGGCGGGCTCTCGATCATGCCGAGGGCGTGCAGGTAGGTGTCGAGGATCAGGTCTTCTTCCATGCGTTCCTGATCGTCCTTCTTGCGCAGCGCGATCACCTTCTTGAGGATCTTGGTGTCGAAGCCCATGGCTTTGGCTTCGCCGTAGACGTCCTTGATGTCGTCGGCGATCGTCTTCTTTTCTTCCTCGAGGCGTTCGATACGCTCGACAAATGCGCGGAGCTGGTCGCGGGCGACGCCGTGGGCATCAGACATGGGCATTCTCCTTGGATAGGGGCAAATTCATCGGTGGGGCTGACCTGCCGCGAAGCGGCGTCCGCGTCAAGACCTAACCTTCGGGATCGCGCTACTCGCGTGGCCGGTTGACGTCGAAAGCGGCCTTCTGGATCTCGGTCGATTCGGTCTGGTGGAGGGTTTTCCATTCTTCGTAGGGCATGCCGTAGACGATCTCGCGGGATTCTTCACGGGTCAGCTCGACACCGGCCTCGCGGGCGGCGTCGAGATACCAATTGGACAGGCAATTGCGGCAAAATCCCGCCAGGTTCATCAGGTCTATGTTCTGGACGTCCGCCCGTTTCCTCAGATGCGAGAGAAGGCGGCGAAAGGCCGCCGCCTCGAATTCGGTCTGCTGTTCGCCGGTCGGCATGCTCATGGCGAATTCCTCCGGATCTCAGCCTGGATAAGGACCGGTACGCGACGGATGCCGCTCGTAGCGGTGGAGCGCCGGATCGGCATTGAGGCTCCTGAAGATCGGCTCCAGCCGGTCAGTCCAGGCCGCGACGCCGGCTGCGTCGCCGATCAGGTCCTGACGAACTTCCAGCAGTGCATGGGGTATCCCGGTCATCATGCAGTGACGATACATGGTATCGCCCTTCAGCGCCCCGTCATAGGGTTCGTTGTCGCCAACGACGATATCGCCCGGCGCGCGCAGGGCAGTCAGCAACGGGGCGACTGCGCGGTGATCGCTGTCCCAAAGGACGGCGGCATGCCAGGGGCGGGGAACGCCCTTCCAGGCCGGGGTGTAGGAATGGAGCGAGAGGACCAGCGGCGCCTTGCCGGACGCTTCCGCGACCGCCTCGATCGTCCGGCTGACGGCATGGTGATAGGGGCGGTGATAGGCCTCGACGCGGTGGTTCCATTCCTCGGCGGTGATCGGGTGGTTGCCCGGCACGATCGCGCCGTCGGAGATCTTCATGACGAGCGTGGGATCGTCCTCACCGCGGTTCGGGTCGATCAGCAGTCGCGAGAAGCAGCTCAGCACGGCAGGCACGCCGAGACGGGCGGAGAGAGCCCGGGTCAGCGGCTCGATACCGATATCGTAGGCGATGTGCCGGCCAAAGGCAGTCTCCGGCAGGCCTAGCCGGGCATAGCGGTTCGGCAGGCGGTTGGTCGCATGGTCGGCAAGCAGCACCAAGCCCCTGTCATAGTGGCCGGATAGGATCTCGAAGGGGGTGAAGTCTTGCATGGATTTTCGCCGGAAATTACGTCGCGGGCTTGATGACATGGGGGAAAGACCAGCGCAAGCTTTCGCCGTGGTCACGATTGTGCCAAGATCGCTGCCGATGGTTCACGATAAAAATATAATCGATTAGAGTTGCGTTGACTTTCTTCATCCATCATCGCAAGAAGGCAGTCGACGCACAAACATGGAGTTCCGGCGGAAACCGTGCTTAAGCAAATCAGAATTCCTGGCGCCCGACGCGGCGCGCGTCACCTCAGACATTTTCTCATTGCCGGCGCGCTGCTTGCGCCGTTCTTCGCGGCGGCTTCCGCCCATGCCGAATTCCGGGTGTGCAACGGCACACCGAACCTCGTCGGCGTGGCAATCGGCTACCGGGCGTCGGAAGGCTGGATCACCGAGGGCTGGTGGCAGGTTCCTGCCTCGACCTGCGCGACCCTGATCGAGGGTGAGCTCCAGTCACGCTACTACTACCTCTATGCCGAGGACGCCGCGCGCGGCGGCCGCTGGACGGGCGACATCAACATGTGCGTCGCCGAGAACGAGTTCAAGATCGTCGGTGTCCAGGATTGCTTCGCGCGCGGTTACCAGCAGATGGGTTTCAAGGAATATGACACGGGACGTCAGGGCAGCTGGATGGTCCAGCTTTCCGACACGCCCGGTACGCAGGAAAGCCAGAACTGATGAAACGCAATCGCAAAGTGAAGATCCTCGCAACGCTGGGCCCGGCCTCGTCCGACGAAGCGATGATCCGCAAGCTCCATGAGGCGGGCGCCGACCTGTTCCGCATCAACATGAGCCATGCGAGTCACGATGTGATGCGCGACCTGATTGCCAAGATCCGTTCGGTCGAGGCCGCCTGCGGGCGCCCGATCGGCATCCTGGCCGACCTGCAGGGGCCGAAGCTGCGCGTCGGCAAGTTCGCCGCAACGACGGTCGAACTGAAGCCGGGCCAGACGTTCACGCTCGACAACAAGGACGAGCCGGGCGACAACACCCGCGTCTTCCTGCCCCATCCTGAAATCCTCGAATCCGTAAAGCCGGGTCATCGCCTGCTGATCGACGACGGCAAGCTGCATCTGCGCGCCGAGAAGTGCGACGGCAAGTCGATCGTCACGACCGTCGTTTCGGGCACGAAGATCTCCGACCGCAAGGGCGTCAGCCTTCCCGACACGCTGCTTGCGACCGGTGTGCTGACCGACAAGGACCGCGCCGACCTCGATGCAGTGCTGGCCACCAATGACGTCGACTGGGTGGCGCTCTCCTTCATCCAGCGCCCGGAAGATCTCGCGGAAGTCCGCAAGGTCGCCCGCGGCCGCGTCGGCCTGATGTCCAAGATCGAGAAGCCGCAGGCGATCGAGCGTATCGACGAGATCATCGAGCTGTCCGACGCGCTGATGGTGGCGCGTGGTGACCTCGGCGTCGAAATGCCGCTCGAGGCCGTTCCCGGGTTGCAGAAGCAGTTGATCCGCGCCTGCCGCCGCGCCGGCAAGCCGGTCGTCGTCGCGACCCAGATGCTGGAATCGATGATTTCGGCTCCCGTCCCGACCCGCGCCGAGGTGTCCGACGTCGCGACCGCCGTCTTTGAGGGCGCCGATGCGGTGATGCTCTCGGCCGAATCCGCCTCTGGCCAGTATCCGGTCGAGGCGGTCGCGACGATGGCGTCGATCGCCCGCACCGTCGAGCGCGAGCCGCATTATCCGGGCATCATCTACGCCCAGCGCGCCCAGCCGGAAGCGACCGGCGCCGACGCGATCTCGCTGGCCGCCCGCCAGATTGCCGAGACGCTGAAGCTGACGGCGATCGTGTGCTACACCTCGTCAGGCAATACGGGCCTGCGCGCGTCGCGCGAGCGTCCGGAAGTGCCGATCCTTGCGCTTTCTCCGGTCATTCAGACGGCGCGCCGCCTGTCGGTGGTCTGGGGCCTGCATTGCGTGGTGTCCGAAGAGCCGACCGATCTCGACGACATGGTGAACCGCGCCTGCCGGATCGTCGTCGAGGAAGAGTTCGGCAAGCCCGGCGACCGGGTGATCATTTCCGCCGGTGTGCCGCTCGGTACGCCCGGCTCCACCAACATGCTGCGCATCGCCTATATCGGCTCCGACGGTCTGTCCGGTATCTGACGTTTCCCGGTTGAAACACTACACGAACCAAGCCGCCTCCGGGCGGCTTTTTCGTGGGCTTTCGCTCGCCTGTCGGAAGGCTCAGTTGCCGCCCTGGAGGCCGACATGGGTTTTCGGGCCGGAGACCCGGCTGGCGGCAAGTTGTGGCTCCAGCGCGCGTGCCATGGCCTGCAGGTCACGCGGTTTTCCGGCGATCTTTTCCAGCGCCGCGACTGCCAGGGCATTTGCCGCGTAATCCGGCTTGTGACCGAGCCCGGCGATCCAGACGAGCTCGGAGCCCTGAATGTCGCGCGCCAGGCCGCGGGAATGGATCTCTTCCAGGACGACATCGTCGCTGTCGCCGGTGACGATCACGGTGGGAGTCTTGATCTCCCTGTAGCGGACGGCGAAGCGCTCGACATAACCGTGCAGGTTTGCGACGTCGATGGCGTTGGCCCGGAAGGTCGCCGGGCGCAGCACGAGTGCCGGGGCGGTTTCCTCGACATAGCTCTGCGGACGGGGATTGGGGGCGAAGACGCTCTGCGTCGCCGCGTCTAGTCGGGCGAGGCCGGCATGCAGGGCAACGGTGTTGCAGAAGAGCGGACCGAGGAGGGGCGTCGCGGCGAGCGTGTAATACCAGTCGACGCCGCCCGGCCAGGGATGGCTCGCCGGCGCGAGGAAGAGCAGGCCGGCAGTCTTTTCCGGATGGAGTACGGCAAAGCTTGCGGCGATCGCGCCGCCGAAGGAGTGGCCGACGATGATTGCGCGGGAGATGCCACGCTTCTCCATCAATCGGGCGATCGCGTCGGCCTGACCGTCGGGCGTGTCGTTCTCCGGTCCGCCCCGTTCCGAATAGCCATGGCCGGGTCGGTCGACGAAAAGCAGTTCGGCTCGTCCTTCCAGGGGGGCGCGGAAGGCAGTTGCCTGGTCGCGGAGATTGCCGCTGGCGCCATGGATGAAGACGATGGGCGGCAGATCGGCCGCGGGACCGGCCGGCAGGTGCAGCGCGTTCATCGCGTAGCCGCCGACGTCGTTCAGGGTGCCGAGATTGGGTGCTGCCGCCTCGATGGCGCGCGAACGGACCGCCGTGGCGATCGCGGAGGTCGACAATAAGGCGGCGGCGAGAGAGGTCAGCAGCATGGCGTGGCGGCGGTGCATTTCGAGGGGGGCTATGGACGGAGCGCCGGCATGCGGCCGCGTGGGTTGCTCACGTGCGGCTGCCCGCGAGCTTTTCGGAAAGCTTGTCCACGATACCCTGTGCTTCCCGATCGGCGGGGTAGATGTCGAGATAGCCTTCCCACGCCTTCAACGCCATCTCTTCGCGGCCCCGTTCGCCGAGGATGGCGGCAAGACCGGCGAGCGCGCCGAAATGGCGAGGCTCGAGCTCCAGGACATGATTGATGTCGGCGACGGCCTTGCGATATTGGCCCATCGTGAAGTGCAGCGTCGCGCGCTGGTTCCAGGCGCCGACGAATTCGGGCTTCAGGACGATCGCCTGGTCGAGGAAATCGAGCGCAGCCGCATTGCGTTTCTCGGCGATCGCGTTGTTGGCCCATTCCATCAGCAGGTCGACGGTCGGGCTGTCGGAGCGGTTCCAGTTTGCCATGATCTCGTCGGCAATCTTGTCGGCCGCTTCCGGATCGCGCTCGCGCTTCAGCTCGGTGATGAGGGTTTCGATCGTCTTCGGCGATTCGGCTGCCGTCGCATTCTTGTCGAGTGCCGCCTTTTCCGTGGCCGGGGCTTCTTCTGCCCGAGCAGGCCCTTCGACCGAAGTCGCGATCAGCAGGACGGCAATCGCTGGGGCGTAAACGAAAAAACGGCGCATGTGGATAAGGTAATCCCCTTGCGCCGTCTTTCAAACTCAAATTTTCGCCATCGACTGTTTGGGCCTTTGAGCCTCAACGCCGGTGGCAAGCCACGCCGCGCGAACGCGGCGCCGTCGCATCAGCCCTGACGAGCCTTGAAGCGCGGGTTCTGCTTGTTGATGATGTAAACGCGGCCCTTGCGGCGAACCAGACGGTTGTCGCGATGACGGGCCTTGAGCGCTTTCAGCGAGTTCTTGATCTTCATTTTACTGGTCCGCAAAGGTTGTCGGCGAACGATGAAATCCGCCACTTGTCTCTAACAATCAAAAGCGCGCTACGGGGCGCGCTCCTAAAGGGTTGGTGGCAAATACTCCGTCCGGACCCTTCGTGTCAACCGGTCCGGCCGGGATTCCGTGCCGAAGCGCCGGATTTTTCCCGCGTTTTCAGCCTTCGCGGCGCTTCAGTTCGGTGACGTGACCCATCTTGCGGCCTGCCCGGGCCTCGGTCTTGCCGTAGAGATGGACGAGGGCGTCGGGGCGGGCAAGCCAGGCCGGCACGTCGTTTATGTCGTCGCCGATGAGGTTGGTCATCACGCAATCGGAATGGCGGGCCGGCGAGCCGAGCGGCAGGCCGGCAATCGCGCGGATATGCTGTTCGAATTGCGATACGACGCAGGCGGCCTCCGTCCAGTGCCCGGAATTGTGGACGCGCGGGGCGATCTCGTTGGCGATCAGCGCTCCATCCGGAAGGACAAAGAACTCCATCCCGACGACGCCGACATAATCGAGCGCGGCAAGCAGCTTTTCTGCCGATTCGCTGGCGGCCTTGGCCGTCGCGTCACCGATTCGCGCCGGAAGCGTCGAGGTGTCGAGGATGCCGTTGCGGTGAACGTTCTCCGCGGGGTCGTAGGTCTCCACGGTTCCGTCGATCGCACGGGCGGCGATGATCGAGATCTCGCGCTCGAAGGGAACGAAGCTTTCGAGGATCAGGGGAACGCTGCCGAGCGCGGCATAGGCGCCGTCCGTGCTGTCGGCGGGCGAAGCGAAGACGCGCTGGCCCTTGCCGTCGTAGCCCAGCCGGCGTGTCTTGAGCACGCCCTTGCCGCCGAAATCGGCAAGCGCCGCTTCGAGGTCGGCCTGGCTGTTGACCGCATGGTAGCGCGCGGTCGGGATGCCGCAGTCATTGAGGAAGCGTTTTTCGGTCAGGCGGTCCTGGGCTACTTCCAGTGCGCGCGGCGGCGGATAGACCGGTACGTTGCGGGCAAGGATCGCGGCGGCCTCGACGGGAACATTTTCGAATTCATAGGTGACAAGCTCGCAGGCAGCGGCAAGCTCTGCCAGGGCCACCGGATCGCCATAGGGCGCGGTGATCTGGCTGTTGGCCACCTGGGCGGCCGGGCAATCGGCCTGCGGTTCGAGGATCACTGTCCGCAAATTCAGCCTTGCCGCGGCCATGGCCAGCATGCGGCCGAGCTGGCCGCCGCCGATGATGCCGATCGTGCGTGCGCTCATATCTGGTCGTCCATGGGGTATTCGGCAACTGCCGCGGTCTGGCGCGCGCGCCATTCGTCGAGCCGGTCGGCGAGGTCCTCGTCGTGAAGGGCGAGCACTGCTGCGGCGAGCAGCGCCGCATTGACGGCACCCGCCTTGCCGATGGCAAGCGTGCCGACGGGAATGCCGGCCGGCATCTGGACGATCGAGAGCAGGCTGTCCTGGCCGGACAGGGCCTTGGACTGGACCGGCACGCCGAAGACCGGAAGCGGCGTCATGGCGGCCGCCATGCCTGGCAGGTGGGCAGCACCGCCGGCTCCGGCAATGATCACCTGGAAACCTTCGTCGCGGGCACCCTTGGCAAAGGAAACAAGCCTGTCGGGCGTGCGGTGGGCGGACACGATCCGCGCTTCATAGCCGACGCCCAGTATGTCCAGCGTATCGGCGGCGTTCTTCATGGTCTCCCAGTCGGACTGGCTACCCATGATGATGGCGACAGGCGGGCGTTCATCGGTCATCGTCGGCGCTCCTTGCCTCTCAAGCGATGATATCAGGGACGATCTGGTCCTCGATCGAACTCATCTTGTCCTTGATGGCCAACTTCTTCTTCTTCATTCGCTGGATTCTCAAAGCGTCGCAGCCAGTCGTGATCATGGCATTGATGGCGGCGTCGTAGTCTTCATGTTCCTGCCGAAGTCTCGCCAGCGCGAGACGGATGTCCGCCTGTTCCTGATCGGCCATAGTCCTGTCCCCATTCTCGCATTTCTTACGCCTCCGTTTGTCGGATGCGCCGAATATTCGCGCAAGCTCCTATCACCAAATACCGGTAACGGGAAGTTATCCTTCTCAGCGAATTTGCCGCGCCAAAACCCTCATTTCGCCTTCGACAAAACGCATTCTTCGTGTCACATTACTTTCGTAAAGCCTGAAACTCCAGCGTTCTGAGGGCTGGAGGTAGGCGAAAGGAAGGACGTGTCAAATGACCATGCAGGCTCATCTTGAATCGCTCGAAAAGAAGCACGGCGCTCTTGAGGAAAAGCTCCACACTGCTCTTACGTCTCCCTCCATCGACGACCAGAAAATCGCCGAGCTGAAGAGGCTCAAGCTGCGTCTCAAGGATGAAATGGAACGCCTGAGGGCATCGACCCGGCACTGATTTATCTGACAAGGCCACCGGCCGGGGATCGCCTCAAGCGCAGATCCGGGCCGGGCGGCCGGCAAGTCAAGGACAACATGCCCCGGAAGCCAAGGCGGTTTTCGGGGCTTTTATTTTGCCCGGATGCCAAGGGCGAGACTAGGACCAGAACTGATCGAGCCAGAGGTTCAGGCGGTCGAACCCGAGGCGGTTTACGGAGTAGATCCGGCGCGTGCCCTCGGATGTGACGCTGACGAGGTTGCAGTCGAGTAGCGCCTTCAGATGCTGGGAGACGGCCGGGCGGCTGATCGGCAAGCCGCTTGCCAGGTCGTTCACGGTTTTCGGCGCGCGCCGCAACTCCTCCAGCAGATGGCGGCGGTGCGGGTCTGCAATCGCGGTAAACGGGTCCGGGTTCGTCATCCCGCGGAGGTTACGTCAATCGCTGAGACCCGGCAAGCGTGCAACTGCGCCGCAGCATGGCGTTTCTGGCTGTGAATGCTGACTTTTAAAGGCCGCTGACGCCGTCGTAGAGCAGTTTCGCGCCGGCGATCAGGACCATTCCGTACATCAGTGGGTAAAAGACGCTCGGCTTCAGGTAGCGCACGAGCCGTGCACCGATCAGGGTCGAGACCAGCGCGACCGGCAGGAGGGTTGCCGACAGGCCGAGATTGGTGGTGCCGAGTTCGCCGAGCGCGAAATAGGGCAGGACCTTGATCGCGTTCATGATGGCAAAGAAGCGCGTGCTGGCGCCGGTGTAGGACAAGGGGTCCAGCCGGAGCGGCAGGGTGTAGATCTGGAAGGGCGGTCCGCCGGCATGGGCGACGAAGCTGCCATAGCCGGAAAGTGTGCCCCAGACGGTTGCGGCGACCGGGCGTTCAGGGGTGGCCGTCGGCTCGACAGAGGATGACTGGCGGGCGGTCTCGATGAAATAGCGCAGCGCGAAGATCACGGAGATGGAGCCCAGCACTAGGCGCATGACGCCGGCCGAGACATAGGTCGACGTCGCCCAGCCCAAGGCGATGCCCACAATGCCGCCGGGCAGTAGTGCCAGGAGCGTCGAGCGGCTGTTATGCTTGCGCCAGGCGACGAGCGCGACGATGTCCATGACGATGAGGATCGGCAGGAAGATGGCGGCTGCCTGCATCGGTGGAACGACCATGGCCAGCAGGGGGACGCCGATCAGCGCGAAGGCGCCACCGAGCCCGCCCTTGGAAAGGCCGACAAGTGCCACTGCGGGAATGGCTGCCGCATAGAACAGGGGATCCGGTGACATTTGTTTCTGTTGATCCTTTCGAAGGACCGGTCTATCGGATTTAGGATTTCAAAACGAGGGAGGGCCGCGCAGAATCTGCCGCCCTCCGGAACATGGATGCCATCATGACCGCTCCCGAAGACCGCTGCCGCCTCGTCCTGATCGTGCCCGACATCGCCGATGCCGGAGAGAAGGCGCGGGTCGTCGGCGATGCGCTGAAGGGCGGCGATGTCGCATCGGTCATCCTGCCGCAATACGGGCTCGACGACTCGGTGTTCCAGAAGCATGCGGAACTGGTGGTTCCGGTGATCCAGGACGCCGGGGCTGCGGCACTTGTCGCCGACAACAGCCGGATCGCCGGCCGCGCCAAGGCCGATGGCCTGCATGTCAGCGGCAATGCGGCCACACTTGCCGAGGCGATCGAGAAGCATGTTCCGAAGATGATCGTCGGCGGCGGCAATGCGATGGATCGCCACCATGCGCTGGAGATCGGCGAGCTGCAGCCGGACTACATCTTCTTCGGAAAGCTCGACGGCGACATCAAGCCGGAAGCCCACAACAAGAACCTCGCGCTCGGCGAATGGTGGTCGGCGATGATCGACATTCCCTGCATCGTCATGGGCGGTCAGGATCCGGCCTCCGCACTCGCCGTCGCGACAACCGGCGTCGAATTCGTGGCGCTGCGCGAGGCCGTCTTTGCCGACCCCGCAATGGCCGCCACGATCGTGGCGCGGATCAATGCCGAACTTGACGAAAAAGCGCCACGGTTTGAAGATTGATACGCATCATGCGCTCAAGTCCTGTCAACCGGTCACTCCTGTCAGCCCTGCTTGCCGCCGTTGCGGCCGGCGGCCTCCCGTTCGCGGTCTTCGCCCAGCAGGGGCTCGAACAGCCGACGATGCGGCCGCTCGCTCCGTCCGACGTGCGGGTGCTCCAGCGCGCAGCGCCTGCGGAGGCCGATGCCGGCAAGCTTGACCGCAGCGACCGGCCGACCGCCAAGGACAGCGTGGCCGGCAGGGCCGATCCCGACCAGGGCATCAACATCTTTGCCCGGATGGGCGCGCCTTTGCCGGATCTTCCTCCGGAACCCGAATACAAGGGCAAAGTCGACGAGGCCTACGGCGCCTTCCAGCGCGGTTTCTTCCTGACCGCCGTCGACAAGGCTTTGCCGCGCGCCCAGCTTGGCGACCCGGCTGCGCAGACCCTGCTTGCCGAGCTGATGGATCGTGGCCTTGGCATCAAGAAGGACGCCAAGGGGGCGGCCTTCTGGTACGGGCAGGCGGCTGCGGCCGGTGATCCCGCGGCGATGTTCAAGTACGCCATGCTGCTGATGGAAGGAAAGCTCGTCGCGCAGGACAAGGCCAAGGCCGACGAATACATGCGCAAGGCGGCAGATGCCGGCAACAGTTCGGCCCAGTTCAACTGGGCGCAGATCCTCGTTTCGGACAATCCGGGGCAGAAGGGCCTCCATCTCGCGCTTCCCTATTATGAGAAGGCAGCCGAGCAGGGGATTGCCGACGCGCAGTATTCCGTGGCGCAGATCTATGACGCGTTGAAGGACTTGCCCGAGGAAAAGCGGAAACAGGCACGCGCCTGGCTGGCGCGCGCTGCAAAGGCGGGCTTCGATACAGCGCAGCTCGACATGGGCATCTGGCTGATCAACGGCATCGGTGGCGAGAAAAACCTCGAAGAAGGCTTTCGATGGCTGAAGATTGCCGCCATGCGCGGCAACGTCGTGGCCCAGAACCGGCTTTCGCATCTCTATATCAACGCGCTGGGCACTCGCCCGGACCCGGTCGAGGCGGCCAAGTGGTATGTGCTGTCGCGGCGTGCCGGTCTCAAGGACCCGGCGCTCGAGGATTTCTATCTCGGGCTGAACGACGACGAGCAGAAGAAGGCTATCGACGCGGCGAACAAGTTCCGCCGCATCTGATCGCGGCCGTGGCGGGCTAAAAGGGGGCGGGCTGCAAGGGGGCAGGGCGTGGACAGTTTCGAACTCTTTCAGCGGCTGGGCCTGGCGATCGCCATCGGTGCGGCCGTCGGCGTCGAGCGTCACTGGCGCGAGCGCGACGAGCCGGAAGGGGCACGCACTGCCGGGATCCGCACCTTCACGATGATCGGCATGGTCGGGGGCGTGGCCGGCCTCATCGAGCGGAGCTTCGGCCTCGCCTCCGGTTACCCGGGGATCGCATTGGCCGGGTTCCTGATCGCCGTCGCCACCGTCATGGCCGTGTTCGAGATACGTGAGGCGATCGCCCAGCAGTCCTACAGCGTGACCTCGGTGATCGCCGCGATCCTCACCTTCGGTCTCGGGGCGCTTGCCGCGCTCGGCGACATGACCATCGCCTCGGCCGGCGGGGCCGTACTGATCGCCATTCTTGCCAGCCGCGAATTCCTGCACGAGGGCATCCGCCGGCTGAAATGGATCGAGCTTCGCTCGGCGGTGATACTGCTTGCGATGACGTTCGTGCTCCTGCCGATCATCCCCGAGGCGCCGGTCGGGCCGTTCGGCGGGGTCTCGCCGAAGAGCATCGTGCTTCTCGCCATCACGCTGGCGTCCATCTCCTTTGCCGGTTATGTCGCGGTGCGGCTCTTCGGGGCCACGCGCGGTGACGTGCTGGCCGGCGCGATCGGCGGCCTGGTCTCGTCGACCGGGACGACGGTCGCCTTCGCGCGGCGCAGTGCGGCAGGCGAACCTGAACTGACGCTCGCTGCCGGCGCCATCAGCGCCGGTGCCGTCTCTCTGCTGCGCACCGCCTTTCTCATCGGCACGCTCGCCGCCGCCTTGCTGCCTTCGCTCCTGGCACCGCTTGCGGCGGGAACCGCGTCCCTTGTTCTCTATGCGATGCTGCTGGCGCGGCACGGACAGGCTTCGGGCGACCGGCAGCTTCCGGCAAACCCGTTCGAGCTGACGGCCGTCGCGAAGATGGCGCTGCTGCTTGCCGTCGTGGCCTTTCTCGCCCGCGCGGCGACCGTAACCTTCGGCGATGCGGGCCTGATCCTCGCTTCTGCGATCTCTGCGCTCGCCGATGTCGATGCGGCGACCGTGACGGTCGCGGGCATGCTCAAGACCGTCGCGGTGCCGATGGCCGTCAAGGCGATCGGCACCGCGGTGCTCAGCAACATGCTCGCCAAGGCGGTCTATGCGACGATCTTCGGCAACGGGCGCTTTGCGCTTCACCTCTGGGGCGCGACACTGCTTTCGGTCGCCGCGGGTATCGCCGGATGGGTGGTCGCCGGGCCAACCTGAAACTTTCTAGGTCTGGCGGAATGGTGGTTGCCCCTTGAAATCCGGCTGTTTTTGTGGTCTTGAACCGGCCCAACCGCCGCCGCGACACATCGCGCCGCTTCTGCCGCCGTTCCCGGCGCATGCTGCAATTTCAAGGAAACCGCCAATGGCTCGTTCAGCTCTCCTCAATGTCATGGTTCAGGCCGCCCTCAAGGCGGGCAAGTCCTTGTCGCGCGACTTCGGCGAGGTTCAGAACCTGCAGGTTTCCGTCAAGGGGCCGAGCGACTTCGTTTCCCAGGCCGATCTCAAGGCCGAGAAGCTGGTGCGCGAGGAGCTCCTGAAGGCGCGCCCGACCTATGGCTTCCTCGGAGAGGAAAGCGAAGAAATCAAGGGCACCGACGGCGCGCATCGCTGGATCGTCGATCCGCTCGACGGCACGACGAACTTCCTGCACGGCATTCCGCAGTTCGCGGTATCGATCGCGCTCGAGCGCAATGGTGAGATCGTCGCCGGCGTCATTTTCAATCCGGCGACCGACGAGCTTTACACGGCGGAGAAGGGTGGCGGTGCCTTCCTCAACGATCGCCGCATCCGTGTCGCCGCGCGTAAGGTTCTCTCCGATTGCGTCATCGGCTGCGGCGTGCCGCATCTCGGCCGCGGCGCGCATGGCAAGTTCCTCGTCGAACTGCGCCATGTCATGGGTGAAGTGGCCGGCATCCGCCGCATGGGAGCTGCAGCACTCGACCTCGCCTATGTCGCGGCCGGTCGCCTCGACGGTTTCTGGGAAGCCGAGCTCAATGCCTGGGACATGGCGGCAGGCCTCTTGCTGATCCGGGAAGCTGGTGGTTTCGTCAGTGACATGCATGGCGGCCAGGACATGTTCCACACCGGGGGCGTGGTCGCCGGCAACGAATATATCCGCAATGCGCTGACCGAGGTCATCGCGCGGCCTATCCCCAAGGCCTGAGCCTTTTCAGCCGTCGCAACAGCCGGCGGCTTTTAGCTTCAATTCGTCGCAATTTTCCACTAGCCTCCGGCGCACAGATTCCCGGAGGCTGAGTACGACATGGCGAAAGTAAAGCTGGCGGATTTGGAGGCGGTCGATGCCGTCCCCGGAGAATACGGTCACAAGCTCTCGAGCCCGATGCCGTTCTTCAGCACCATGTTGATCTTCCTGATCATCGTCGGCTTCATCGCTGCAATCCTCTACCGGCAGGCCCATGCGGCCTTCGTCACCAATCCGGGGCTGAACGGCCTGATTCTCGGGGTTCTGGCGGTCGGTATCGTGCTGGTCTTCAACCACGTGCTGGCGCTTCGCCCCGAGGTCCGCTGGTTCAATTCGTTCCGTGCGGCGGGCAATGCCGACAAGGTCGGGCGCGAACCGCGGCTGCTCGCGCCGATGCGGGCGCTGATCGGCGGACGGCGTTCTCCGGCGATCTCGACGACCGCGCTGCGCTCGATCCTCGATTCGATCGCCACGCGTCTCGACGAATCACGCGACACGTCACGCTACCTGATCGGCCTGCTCGTATTCCTCGGCCTGCTCGGCACCTTCTGGGGCCTGCTCGGCACCATCGCCTCGATCAGCGAGGTCATCCAGTCGCTCGATCCGGCTTCCGGCGACAGCAGCGATGTGTTGCAGGCGCTGAAGACCGGTTTGACCGGCCCGCTGTCCGGTATGGGCACGGCGTTTTCATCCTCGTTGCTCGGTCTGTCCGGCTCGCTCATCCTCGGCTTCCTCGATCTGCAGGCCGGCCGTGCGCAGAACCGCTTCTATACCGAGCTGGAAAACTGGCTCTCCTCCGTGACCGATGTCGATTCGGAGATTGCTGCCGGCAATGGCCTGACGGGTGTTCCGGCGGACGACATAAAGCGGCTGGTCGACCAGCTCGCCAGGATCGCCAGCAAGGAGAGCGCCGGTACCGGCGGCAGCGATCGTTCGGTGGCCGCCATCGCCGGGCTTGCCGAGGGCATACAGGGGCTGGTCAAGAACATGCGCAACGAACAGCAGATGCTGCGTGACTGGATCGAGGCGCAGCAGGAAGACGCTCGTGCCATGCGCAAGACGCTTGAAGGCCTGAACGAGAAGTTCGGCGGGGGCAAGTAGCCATGGCGCTTGGCCGCAACCGCCGCCGCGAACGGGGCGTGGACTACTGGCCGGGTTTCGTCGATGCCCTGTCGACACTGCTGCTCGCCATCATGTTCCTGCTCACCGTCTTCGTGCTTGCGCAATTCATCCTGAGCAGGGAGATCACCGGCAAGGACGAGGTGCTGACTAGGCTCAACAGCCAGATCGCCGAACTGACGCAGCTTCTCGCCCTGGAAAAGAGCGGAAAGCAGGATCTCGAAGACACGCTTGCTGCGCTGCAGTCGTCGCTCGCGTCTTCGGAAAGCGAGCGCAGCCGCCTGCAGCAGCTGCTCGATGCCGGAAGCGGCTCGGCGGACGTGGCCAACGAGAAGGTCGGCCGGCTTACCGAACAGCTCGACGCGGAAAAGCAGGTGAGCGAGCGGGCGATGAGCCAGATCGAACTGCTCAACCAGCAGATCGCGGCCTTGCGTGCCCAGATCGCCGCCGTCGAGGAGGCGCTTCAGGCATCCGAGGCGCGCGACCAGAACTCGCAGGCCAAGATCGCCGATCTCGGCCGCCGGCTGAACGTGGCACTCGCCCAACGCGTCCAGGAGCTCAACCGCTATCGGTCCGACTTCTTCGGACGGCTCAGGGAAATCCTGTCCGACCGGGAAAACATCCGCATCGTCGGCGACCGCTTCGTCTTTCAGTCCGAAGTGCTCTTCCCCTCCGGTGGAAACGAGCTGAATCCGGAAGGTGAAGCCGAAATGGCAAAGCTCGCGACCGCGCTTCTCGACCTCGCCAAAGAGATTCCGCCGGAGATCAACTGGGTTCTGCGCGTCGACGGTCACACCGACAATGTCCAGCTGACCGGTGCCGGCCGTTTTGCCGACAACTGGGAGCTTTCGGCTGCCCGCGCGATCTCGGTGGTCAAGTATCTGATTGCGAAGGGCGTGCCGTCCAACCGTCTGGTCGCTGCCGGCTTCGGCGAATACCAGCCGATCGCCGAGGGCGACAGCGTCGAGGCGAGGGCCCAGAATCGCCGAATCGAGCTCAAGCTCACCGAACGTTGACATTCCGGTAGACCTAGCAGAACTGCTGGGTTGTCTCGCAGCTTACGTGCCCGTAAAAGTAAGATGAGCATGTGGGAGTGCGAGGGGGAGGCTGCGGATGAAATTCGATGTTCTGGTGATCGGCGGGGGACTTGCAGGACTGGTGGCGGCGACAGAGGCCGCGGATCGCGGGCTGAAGGTCTGCGTGCTCGATCAGGAAGGCATCCAGAATCTCGGCGGACAGGCCTTCTGGTCTCTCGGTGGTCTCTTCTTCATCGACAGTCCCGAACAGCGACGGCTCGGCATTCGCGACAGTTATGAACTTGCGCGCCAGGACTGGTACGGGTCGGCTGGTTTCGACCGGATCGAGGACTACTGGCCGCGCCACTGGGCCGACGCTTACCTTGAATTTGCGGCCGGTGAAAAACGCGACTGGCTCCACCGGCAGGGTGTCCGCTGGTTTCCAGTGGTCGGCTGGGCCGAGCGCGGCGGGTCGCTCGCGAGCGGACACGGCAATTCGGTGCCACGCTTCCACATTACCTGGGGAACCGGGCCGGCCGTCGTGGAGCCCTTCATCCGCCGTGCCAGGGCGGCCGAGGAAAATGGCCGGCTGACATTCCGCTTCCGCCATCAGGTCGATGATCTTGTCGTCACCAACGGCGCCGTCACGGGGGCGCGGGGAACCGTTCTGGCGAGCGATGCCGCTCCACGCGGGGCCGCGACATCGCGCGAGGCAATCGGGGAGTTCGAGATTACTGCTGGTGCGGTCGTCGTCGCGTCCGGAGGCATCGGCGGCAATCACGACCTGGTGCGCAAGAGCTGGCCCGTTGATCGGCTGGGACCGGCGCCGCGGTCGATGGTTGCCGGCGTTCCGCAATATGTGGACGGCCGGATGTTGGCGATTGCGCGTGCCGCCGGCGGGGAGGTCATCAATGGCGACCGCATGTGGCACTATACGGAAGGGCTGCGGAACTTCGACCCGATCTGGCCGAACCACGGCATCCGCATCCTGCCCGGTCCGAGCTCTTTCTGGTGTGACGCGGACGGCAACCGCTTCCAGGCACCGGCCATGCCGGGTTTCGACACGCTGGCGACACTGAAGGCAATCCGGGCACGGGGCGACGAGTACAGCTGGTTCGTGCTCAACAAGGCGATCATCAAGAAGGAGTTCGCCCTGTCCGGATCGGAGCAGAACCCCGATCTCACCGGCAAGAACATCCGCCTTCTCCTGAAACGCCTCGGCAAGAACCCGCCAGGTCCCGTGCAGGCTTTCATGGACAGGGGCGAGGATTTCGTCGTCCGCGACACACTGGAAGACCTGGTGCTGGCGATGAATGCCCTGACCGGCGAGCACAGGATCGGCATCCATCACCTCAGGGCCCAGATCGAGGCGCGGGATCGCGAGATCGAAAACAGCTTCAGCAAGGATGCCCAGGTGACCGCCATCCGGGGCGCGCGGAACTTCATCGGCGACAAGCTGATGCGCACTGCGCGGCCGCACCGCCTGCTCGACGCCAAGGCCGGTCCGCTGATAGCGGTCAGGCTGCACGTGCTGACGCGCAAGACGCTCGGCGGTCTGCATACGGATCTCTCGGCCCGCGTGCTCGACAGCACCAACAAGCCGGTGCCGGGTCTCTATGCGGCCGGAGAGGTGTCAGGCTTCGGCGGCGGTGGCGTGCATGGCTACAATGCGCTGGAGGGGACCTTCCTCGGTGGCTGCCTGTTCTCCGGACGCATCGCGGGCCGTTCAGTCGGAGCCTGACAGCTCCGACTGTAAAATTGCCCGTTACTAGGACGCGGGAGCGGTGAAGTCCCGCCCGCCGGTCTCGAACTGCAGCCGCGCCAGCTTGGCATAAAGCCCGCCCTGCTGGATCAGGCTGTGATGGGTGCCTTCCTCGACGATGCGGCCGTCATCCAGCACCAGGATGCGGTCTGCCTTGAGAACCGTCGCGAGGCGATGGGCGATGACGATCGTGGTGCGATCCTTCATCAGGCCGTCGAGCGCCTTCTGAACGAGCGTTTCGCTTTCGGCGTCGAGAGCAGAGGTTGCTTCGTCGAGGAGCAGCAGGGGCGCATTGCGCAGCAGCGCGCGGGCGATCGCAATACGCTGGCGCTGGCCGCCGGAAAGCGTGATGCCGCGTTCTCCGACCTGCGTGTCGAAACCGTGTTCCAAACGCTGGATGAATTCCGTCGCCTGGGCGGCGTCGGCGGCGGCCTCGACCATCTGGCGGGTCGCGTTCGGCGAGCCGAAGGCGATGTTGTCGTGGATGGAGGCGGCGAAGACGGTTACGTCCTGCGGCACGATGGCGATCCGGGCGCGGACGCTTTCCGGATCGGCGTCGCGGATGTCGATACCGTCGAGGGCGACTGCACCCTTCAGCGGGTCATAGAAACGCAGGATCAGCGAGAAGACGGTGCTCTTGCCGGCGCCCGAAGGTCCGACAATTGCCACGGTCTCTCCGGGCTGGACGGCGAAGGAGAGCCCCTTCAGCGCCGATTTTGCCGCGCTGGAGGGATAGGCGAAGTGCACGTCGGAGAAGGCGACGCCGCCCTGGGCAGGAACCGGCAGCGCCTTCGGATGGAGCGGCGCCGAAACCTGAGAGACTTCCTGCAGCAGTTCGGTCAGGCGCTCGGCGGCACCGGAAGCCTGTGCGAGTTCGCCCCAGACTTCGGACAGCGTGCCCATCGAGCCGGCGGCGATGACGGAGTAGAGCAGGAACTGGCCGAGCGTGCCTGCGGACAGCGTGCCGGCGAGCACGCCCTGAGCGCCGAACCAGAGCACCGCAACGATGCTGCCGAAGACGAGGGTGATGGCGACGCCGGTCAGCAGCGCGCGCGACTTGATGGCGGCGCGGGCGGCCTCGTAGGCGCCCTCGACGGCATGGCCGTAGCGCTGGTTGGCGATGCCTTCGGCGTTGAAGGCCTGGACGGTGCGGGCTGCACCGATCGTTTCCCCGGCAAAGGCGGATGCCTGGGCCAGGGTATCCTGGGCGGCGCGGGAGCGGCGCCTCACGGAGCGGCCGAAGGCGACGAGCGGGAAAACGATGATCGGGATCGCGGCGAGCACCAGCACCGAAAGGCGCGGGCTCGTATAGATCATCATCGCCATCGCGCCGAGGCAGAGGATCGAGTTGCGCAGGGCCAGCGAGGCGGTGGCCCCGACGGCCGACTTGATCTGGGTGGTGTCGGCGGTCAGGCGCGAGACGATCTCGCCCGACTGGTTCACGTCGAAGAACGCAGGCGAAAGCCGCGTCACATGAGCAAACACATCGCGCCGGAGGTCGGAAACGACGCGCTCGCCGATGGTGATGACGTAGTAGTAGCGCATCGCGCTGGCGATCGCGAGGACGATGGCCATGACGATCATCATGCCGAAATAGTTGTTGATGAAACCGCTGTCGGCGGCGCTGAAGCCGTGGTCGACCATGCGACGCACCGCAAGCGGCAGGGCCAGTGTCGTGGCGGCAGCAAGACCGAGGAATAACAGGGCTCCGGCGACGAGTTTCCGGTAGCGCATCACGTAGGGCAACAAGCCCGCCAGGGGTTTCAGGGAACGGCGTTTCGGCTGGTCGACATCGGTGACTGCGGACACTTCACTCTTCTCCGGCCCGGCTTGCGGGCTTTCGTGCCATGGCACTTGTTATCCTTGCGCCCTTCATGTATAGGCACCGCATCGAATTGGGAAGCCGTGGCCTGTTCGGACATCGGCTTGATTTATTGAATAGGTCTCCGTGACGCAATTGCGGCATTTGGACCCTCCGGCACAGCAGGAAGATCGCAATGAAGGCTGATATCCATCCCGACTACCACACCATCAAGGTGGTCATGACCGACGGTACCGAATACGAAACCCGTTCTACCTGGGGTTCGGAAGGAGCTGTCATGAACCTCGAAATCGACCCCAAGTCCCATCCGGCCTGGACCGGCGGCAACCAGCAGCTGATGGACCGCGGCGGTCGCGTTTCGAAGTTCAACAAGCGTTTCGGCGGCCTCGGCCTCTGATCGATCGACGATCGACGTTTTTCGAAAAAGCCCGGCTTCGACCGGGCTTTTTTGTTGCCTGCATTTCGGGAACCGGCGTCTGTTGCGCAAAGAAAAGCCCGGCACTGCGATGCAGGCCGGGCGTTTGTTTCGCCGATGTTTGGCGCGGTGCGCCGGTCAGTTGGCGTTGAAGGCGGTGCGCAGCAGATCGAGCTGGGCCTGGACGCTGTTTTCGTTGTCCGGGACGATCGGGGCGTCGGACGGGCGATAGATTTCGCGGTCGAGAAGGGCGATGCGGTTCTGGAGGCGCAGCGAACGCTCGACGAGGTCGCGGAAGGATTCCGGCAGATCGTTCCAGCCCGGAGCCTGACGGTCGACGTTGAAGCCGTCGAGGCGGACCTTGCTCTTTTCGGAGATAACCTGATCGCGGCTCATCTCGCCGTTGTTGACGGCGCGCTGCAGGAGCAGCCAGGAGGCCATCTGCATCAGGCGGGTGGTGAGACGCATCGATTCCGCAGCGTAAAGCACGGATGCCATGCGGGGCAGAACCTTGGCAGCGGCGCGGCCCGGGCCATCAAGATAGGCGGCGGTTTCTTCCACCAGGCCCATGCCCTCGGCATATGTCGCCTTGAACTGCGTCGATGCAGCGGCGCGTCCGGCAAAGCTCACAGTGTTCAATCCGAGTTCAGACATCGGTTCACCCCTGAATTACGCATCACTTTTACTGGGTAACGACATGGACGCTTGACTTGTTCCTGCCGCTTTTCATGGCCGTACGATGCTACCAATACCCCAAATGCGCAAGCCGTTTATTAAAGAAGGGTTAATTCCCACAATTTTCAATATAGGCCCGACCCGAACGCAAAAAAAGAGCCGCAAAAGCGGCTCTCAAGGTAAAACAGGGAGAAAAATCAGACGATCGCCATAAGGAGAAACGAACTGAATCCAGCATGGCCGGATGAAGCTATATTCGCTCAAAAGGCTTAACGGATAGTAAATGTAAATCCGAAAACCCCGATTTTCCAGGGCTTCATCCGCCGGATATGTATTTTTTCGAGACTATACTTTGGGCTTGAAGAAGCTGTCGGCTGCGCGCTTGCCCGCTTCCTTGCGCTGACGCTCCTCAGTGAGTCGCGCAATCTCAGCCTCTAAGAGGCTGATCCGGGCCGTGAGTTCGTCAGCCGAGAGGAAGGAAAGGTCGCTGCCGATCTCGTGCGAAACGGGCTTCTTCGGCTTGTCCTCGTCGAAAATCATGGTCTGGCCTCCCCGGCTGCCCTCGTGTGATTCGCCTGCTGGTCGGCCTCATGCGGCGGCAAGGGTGCCGCGCGGGGGTCGAGGGTCAGGCTTTCCGGCGTGCTCATCGGCGAGGCGGTGACCGGGATGTTCGGTACGTGCTCGCGATTGCCGACCGGAACGGCAGCGCGCAGGCGGCTGCGGTAGATGGCATAGCCAGTCAGCAACACGTGGGCGACGGCGGTCACGGCAAAGAGCGCGTAGGGGCCGAGCTCGGTCATGACCGGGCCGCCGATGGTCGGGCCGATGATCGTGCCGATGCCGAAGAGCAGCAGAAGGCCGCCGGACACCTTCACGAACTCGTCGGAGCTGGCAAAGTCGTTCGCGTGGGCGACGGCGATCGGGTAGAGCGAGTTGGCGGCGGCGCCATAGATCGTGACGAAGACGATCATGACGACGTGATTGTGCGGCTGCAGCAGGACAAGCACAAGGGCGGCGACAGCGGCGATGGCCGAGAGGGCTGCAAGCACGTAGCGGCGGTCGGTCCGGTCGGACGCCTTGCCGGCGGGAAACTGCATCAGGGCGCCGACGAAGATGGTCACCGACAGCATGATGGCGATCATGTTGGGCGAAAGGCCGGCGCGGGCACCGAAGACGGCGCCGAGCGTGCCGTAGGCGCCGTTGGCAATGCCGATCAGCAGGATGCCGACGAAGGAGACCGGCGAGTTCCGGTAGAGGCTCGGCAGGTCGAGCTTGACCGATTTCAGCGGCTGCGGCGAGGCCGCCGTCGACATCGTGGTCGGCAGCATGGCGAGGCAATAGAGAATGCCGCAGATCATGAAGAGGATGGTGGTCGAGGGATCGACCACGCCAACCAGCATCTGTCCGCCGACCACGCCGATCAGGGTGATCGAGATGTAGAAGGAGAAGATCGTGCCGCGGCTCTCGTTGGTGGCGCGCTCGTTCAGCCAGCTCTCGATGATCATCGAGGTTCCGGCGATGCAGAAGCCGGTCAAGGCGCGCAGGCCGACCCACCAGTACTGGTCGACAACAATGCCGGTCATCAGCGCAATGACCGCGATCAGCGAGATGAAGCTCGAAAAGGCCCGGACATGGCCGATGCGCATGACGAGTTTCGGCGCCAGGAAGCAGCCGAGAACGAAGCCGGTTGCCCAGGACGTTCCGAGAAGGCCGAGGATTTCGTTCGAATAGCCCTCTGCCGAACCTCGTACCGGCAGCAACAGGCCATGCAGGCCGTTCCCCAGGAAAAGGAAGAGGGTTCCAAGCAGGAGCGCCATGACTGGCAGGAGATTTCGTCGCATGGCTTCGCTATCGAACGGGGTTGGCCGGAGGTGGAGACAAGCGGGGGTACTGAAACGTCATAGATTAGGGCAAGGTTCCTACCGAGAGCTGAACACAGATCGGCGCTTGCGGGAAATTCTTCTGGCGGGCAAAAGTGTCGGCGTTGTGACATTGCCGGAATCGGCGCGCTGGGAAATCTCCATGACCAAGGTGATCGGCCTTCTCCTCATCCTCGCCATGGCGATCCAGGTCATCAAGCCGCTCGGTCTGCCGGGATTGCGCCGCCGCAGCGACTTCTGGAAGATTGCCGTCGTCGCCTTCGTGATCTGGTCGATCACGCTTTTGATCCGCCCCTAGTGTATCCCTGTCGCCTGCGGTGATCAGCGGCTGATCGTGCCGCGCATGACCTCGATGCAGTTGCCGGCCACGGACACGTCTTCGAAGACGCCGTCGCGGGTCGAGACATTCACCCGGATGACGCTCCGCCGGCCCATCTCCACACCCTGTTCCACGAGCAACTGCCGGCTTGGCGTTGCTGTCTCCAGCGTGGTCAGATAGGCGCCGAGGGCCGCCGATGCGCTACCGGTCGCCGGGTCTTCGGGAACGTTGTCGAATGGTGCGAACATGCGGGCGCGGACGTGATCCTCGCCGACCCATGTGTAGAGGAAGATGGCGCAGTCGCTCTCTTCATTGGCATAGGTGTCGTGAAGGGTGCCGAGAGGCTCAATCCGCGGCGTTGCTCGTCCGAGGGCTTCCAGTCCTTTTACCTCGGCGAAGATGAACTTCAGGCCGACGGAGGCGAAAACCGGCTCGTGACGGGTCGTCACGATATCCACCTCTGCGAGTGAAACGCAGGGGGCAAGCTCTGCCGGCAGAACCCGGCTGCCGACGAACAGGGGGCCGGGCGCACGGATGGAGGCGCCGGTGACAGTGCCGTCGGCTTCGACCAGTTCGACCTCGACCAAGCCCGCCTTCTCCTCGAAACGCATGAGGGTATCCGTCTTCCGGTCGAAGACTTGACCGAGGCGACCGAGTACGAAGGCTGTCCCGACATTCGGATGTCCGGCGAAGGGAACTTCTGTCACCGGCGTGAAGATGCGGACCTCCGCAGTATTGGCAGGATCGCGTGGCGGAAGCACGAAGGTGGTTTCGGAATAGCCGAATTCCGCGGCGATCTTCTGCATTTCGCCGTCCGTCAGGTCACGCCCGTCGAGGATGACGGCCAGCGGGTTGCCGGCATAGCGGGTGCCGGTGAAGACGTCGACGGTGACGAACGGGATGTCGCGCATGATTTCTCCGCTGGATTTAGGCTGTTTCTTCCCGTGTCAGCCTGCCGCCTCATCCTGGGTCTGCCATTCCGGGATCGGGAAGACGCGATCATAGCTCCAGTTGAAGACGAAGGCGTAGACCAGGTAGAACAGCGAGAACGACACGTCCATCACCACCGCGTGCCAGAGCCCGACCTGGAGATACCAGGCGATGAAGGGGGCAAGGACGAAGAGAAGGCCCCCTTCGAACAGAACCGCATGGGCGACGCGGATCGGCACCGTCTTGGCGGTGGTGCCGACGAGCCGCTGCATCGCATGGTCGAAGCCGATGTTGTAGATGTAGTTCCAGAGCATCGCGATGGTGGCGCTGCCGACGCTGACGACTCCGATATCAGTGAACGGCAGGTCGTAGACCCAGGCGCCGAGCGGCGTCACGAGCCCGAGGGCAATGACTTCGAAACTGATGGCGTGGCGGATCCGGTCGCCGGTCTTACGCATATTCTGTCTCCCACACGAGGATCAGGTCGGGTCGTCCCGGTCAAATGCCCATTGTGGGGAGAGGTCGTCCTCAGCGCTCGCAATTATAGTTTCGCCGGCCGGGAAGGCAAGCGGCGGCGAAGGTTGTCTTTTCCCTGAAATGAAGAAGCCCCGCCGGTGGCGGGGCTCTGATGCTGTCTCTCAGGTTCTCGAGGATCTTGCCGGCGGCTCTGTTTTTCGCTCTGCCGGAAGGCAAGCCTTCAGAACCGGATCAAGCCTTGTTCACGCTCGCGGCGTAGATCGCGTCGATCGTCTTGGCCAGGCTCGCGTTGAATTCGGCGTCTGTCATGCTGACGCGCAGGTTCTCAGCCAGGGCGCGCGAGAAGCTGGCGATCATGCCGTGGTTATGGCTGAGCTTTTCGCAGGCATCCACGGTGCTGTAGCCGCCGGACAGGGCGACGACGCGCACGACCGACTTGTGAGCAACGAGCGGTGCATAGAAGTCGGCGACCGTCGGGATCGTCAGCTTGAGCATGACGGATTCGCCGGCGGGAAGCTTGTCGAGCTCATTGGCGATCTCGTCGCGCAGGATGGCTTCGGCTTCAACCTTGGTCGGGCTCTTGATCGAGACTTCCGGTTCGACGATCGGCATCAGGCCCTGGCCGATAATCTGGCGGGCCACTTCGAACTGCTGCTTCACGACGGCGGCAATGCCGGCCTTGTCGGCATGGGCGATGACCGAGCGCATCTTGGTGCCGAACATGCCCTTTTCGCGACCGCGGATGAGGAGAGCGTCGAGATCGGGCATGGCCTTCATCAGCTGAACGCCGTTCTGTTCGGCTTCGAGGCCCTTGTCGACCTTCAGGAACGGCACGACGCCGCGCTTTTCCCAGAGGTAGGACGGAACGGCTTCACCATTGACGTCGCCGTCCATGGTCCGCTCGAACAGGATGGCGCCGATGACCTTGTCGCCGGAGAAAGCCGGAGCACTCATGATGCGGACGCGCATGGCATGCACCAGGCGGAACATTTCCTCGTCACCGTTGTAGTCGGACTCGGAAACACCGTAGAGACGCAACGCGCCGGGGGTCGAACCACCGCTCTGGTCCAGCGCCGCAATGAAACCGGGCGCCGAGCTGATCTTGTCCAACATCTTCGCGTCTACCATAGCTCACTCCTATCCCTAAACATGGCGCGTCGCGCGCTCACGTGTGTTCTGTGTTTCTGCAACTAGGCGGCAAAGCCGACTTGACCAGTCTCGGGACCAATTTCCACGAGACATTCCGTCATTTCAGCCTCGCAAGACCAAGATGCCACCGCCGATAACAGAACTTCCATGGTAGGAAAATGGCAGCCTAACCTATTGAAACGATTGAAATCACTTCAATCGTTTTAAAATTCAATAAATAATGCTTAAAGTTAATGGCGGCAGATTTAAATATCTGCCGCCTTTCGAAAAGCGCTTATTTCGAAGACGTCAGAACCGCCACTCCGGGAAGTTCCTTGCCTTCCATCCATTCGAGGAAGGCGCCGCCGGCCGTGGAAACGTAGCTGAAATCGTCCGCCACGCCGGCATGGTTGAGCGCCGAAACCGTGTCGCCGCCGCCGGCGACCGAGACGAGCTTTCCGGCGCGGGTTTCTTCCGCCGCGTGCTTCGCGGCCGAGACCGTGGCTGCGTCGAACGGTGTGATTTCGAAGGCGCCGAGCGGACCGTTCCAGACCAGCGTTGAGGCCTTGGAGATCCAGGCATTGATCGCTGCGACCGACTTCGGCCCGACGTCGAGCACCATGGCGTCGGACGGAATGGCCTTGATGTCCACCGTCTCGTTGGCGGCGCCTGCCTTGAATTCGCGCGCGACGACGCCGTCTTCCGGCAGGACGATGGCGCAGCCGGCGGTCTTGGCCGTTGCGAGGATCTCTTTCGCGGTCTCGGCGAGGTCATGCTCGCAGAGCGACTTGCCGACATCGATACCCTGGGCGGCGAGGAAGGTGTTGGCCATGCCACCGCCGATCACCAGTGCGTCGACCTTTTTCACGAGGTTGGAGAGCAGATCGATCTTGGTCGAGACCTTGGCGCCGCCGACGATCGCAACGACCGGACGGGCAGGCTGGCCGAGACCCTTTTCGAGCGCCTCGAGTTCGGCCTGCATGGTGCGGCCGGCATAGGCGGGCATGTGGTGGGCGAGGCCTTCGGTGGAGGCGTGGGCGCGGTGTGCCGCCGAGAAGGCGTCGTTGACGAAGATGTCGCCGTTCTTTGCGAGTTCGGCCACGAATTCCGGCGTGTTCTTTTCTTCACCCTTGTGGAAGCGGGTGTTTTCGAGAAGCAGGATGTCGCCGTTCTGCATGGCGGCGACTGCGTCGGCCGCCGGAGCGCCGATGCAGTCGGAAGCGAAGGCGACCTTCTGGTCGAGGACTTCCTCGACGGCCGGCGCGATCAGCGACAGCGACTGGTCGGCGACCGGTTCACCCTTCGGGCGGCCGAAATGGGCGAGCAGGATGACCTTGGCGCCCTTGGCCGACAATTCCTTGATCGTCGGGGCGACGCGTTCGATGCGGGTGGCGTCGCTGACCTTGCCGTCGGCGACCGGAACGTTGAGGTCGACGCGCACAAGCACGCGCTTGCCCGCAATGTCGGTGAGATCGTCAAGAGTCTTGAAAGCCGGCATGGTGATACCCGTCGTTTAACTGTTGCAGGATGGGGGGCTGACGCGCCGGACCTTACACCGCCCGTCGAGCGGCGCAAGGCGATGGGGTGTCATTTTTCACCAGCTGCGACTTTTGTACGCTCCGCGCGCTTGCGGCGGAGGTAGTCGCGGATCGCGTGAGCCAGTTCCCGGATGTTGAGGAAGATCGGCAGGTTGGTGGCGGGCGCCACGGGCTCGAGCGACACGCCGACCGAAGAGACGTGTCCCGTCTCGTCGAGGTCACGGACGATAAGCACGATCGTGCCGAGGCGCACGCGGTCAGCATAGTCGGCCTGGCCTCCGAGGCGATGGGAGATAAGCTCGGCGATCGTCTTGGCGCGCTCGCCTTCGGTGACCGTCAATGGTCCGTAGGCCTGGTCGAGATCGTCGACGCGGGTACCGGGCGAGATCGCGAACATGCCGAAGAACTCGCTGTCGTCCTCCTCTACCGGCGCCTTGCTGGCGAACAGGCGGTCGAGCAGCTTCGAATAGCCCGGCGCGATGAACAGATAGACCTGGTCGTTCTCCCTCAGGCGTCCGGCATACTGGTAGCGCATCGACTTGCCGTCGCGGATGACCAGCGAGGGCATGGCCCAGCGCGGGATGCGCTCGCCCCGCAGGACCGGGCTCTCGGCAACGACGCGGTAGGCGAGGAGTTCGTGATTGGCGGAACCGGGCAGGTCGAGTTCCAGCTTGTCGATCGCGCCGATGCGCGGTGGGATGATCAGGCCGAGCCTGCGGGCGACCGGCTTGATGGTCCAGCCCTGCAGCACAAGCGAGATCATCACGACGATGAAGGCGACGTTGAAATAGGTCTGGCCGTCTTCGAGATTGCCGAGGATCGGCAGGATGGCGAGCAGGATGGAGACGGCGCCGCGCAGGCCGACCCAGGCGATGAAGCCGGTCTCGCGCTGGGTGAAGTCGAAGGGCAGAAGGCAGACCCAGACGGCGAGGGGACGTGCGACGAAGACAAGGAAGAGGCCGAGAAGCACGGCCGGCAGCAGGATCGACGGAAACTGCGACGGCGTGGCGAGCAGGCCGAGCACCAGGAACATGACGATCTGGGCAAGCCAGGTCATGCCGTCCTGGAAGCGGGTGATCGATGCGCGGGCCGGGATCTTCTGGCTGCCGGCATAGATGCCGGCCACATATACGGCGAGGAAGCCGCTGCCACCGACGGCGCCGGTGTATGAGAAGACCAGGAGCGCCATGGCCAGCATGAAGATCGGCGCGAGACCCCGCTCGACGGCGATCCGCTTCAGCACGAAGACGATGAGCGCGCCGCCGATGAGGCCGAGCGCAAGGCCGATGCCCATCTGCTCGACGAATAGGCGCACGAGATCGAGGTCGAGTCCGCCATAGCTCTCGCCGGCGGAGAGAACCTGCACCAGCGCCATGGTGAGGAAGATGGCCATCGGATCGTTGGTGCCGGATTCGACCTCGAGCGAGGATCGCACCCGGTCGCGGATGTTGATCCCGCCGATGCGCAGCAGGAAGAACACGGCCGCCGCGTCGGTCGAGGCGACGATCGAGCCGAGGAGCACGCCTTCGAGATAGCTGAAGTCGAGCAGGAGATAGGCAAGCGCCCCGAAGAGCGTCGCGGTCATCAGCACGCCGACGGTTGCCAGGGTGAGGGCGGGAATGGCCGAGAGCTTGAAGGATTGCAGAGAGGTGCCGTAGCCGGAATCAAAGAGGATGATCGCCAGCGCGATGGAGCCGAGCACATAGGCGAGCGAATTGTTGGAGAACTCGATGCCGAGGCCGTCGACGCCGGCGACGAGGCCGATCAGCAGGAAGAGCAACAGCAGCGGTGCGCCGAAGCGGAAGGCAATCAGGCTGGAGAATGCGGCCAGCAGAACCAGGGCCGTCGCCACCAGCGTCATCGCATAGAATTCGTCCACCCCTCGTCCCTCTCATCGACCGCGCCGTCTTCCGCCGGTCGAGACAGGTCACACCTCAGGCGCTGCTCGACCGCGTCGGCAAGGCTTTGCGTCCCGGACCAAGGTCGGTGACGAGGATGGAGTGATCTGGCAGGACTGCCGGAAGACGAGATGAAAAACCTATCGTCTTCAATCGTGATCAGAGTAGGGCGGAAGTTTAAAATTTGAAAGGCGGACCGGGGTTTCCGATCCGCCTTTTTTAAAGCGAGCGCTAATTTTTATGCGATCAGATCAGCTTGGCGAGAGCCACTGCCGTGTCCGACATGCGGTTCGAGAAGCCCCACTCGTTGTCGTACCAGGTCAGGATGCGGACGAAGTTGCCTTCGAGAACCTTGGTCTGGTCGATGGCGAAGATCGACGAGTGGCTGTCGTGGTTGAAGTCGCGCGAGACGAGAGGCTCTTCGGTGTAGCCGAGGATACCCTTCAGGGCGCCGTTCGAGGCAGCCTTGATGGCGTCGTTGATTTCCTGCGCCGTGGTGTTCTTCTTGGCGACGAACTTGAAGTCGACGACCGAGACGTTCGGGGTCGGAACGCGGATCGAGGTGCCGTCGAGCTTGCCCTTGAGGTGCGGCAGGACGAGGCCGACAGCCTTTGCTGCGCCGGTCGAGGTCGGGATCATGGACAGGGCTGCGGCGCGGGCGCGGTACAGGTCCTTGTGCATGGTGTCGAGCGTCGGCTGGTCACCGGTGTAGGAGTGGATCGTGGTCATGAAGCCGTGGTCGATGCCGACGGCGTCGTCCAGCGTCTTGACGACCGGCACCAGGCAGTTGGTCGTGCAGGAGGCGTTCGAGATGACCATATGGTCCTTGGTCAGCTTGTCGTGGTTGACGCCGAAGACGACGGTCAGGTCTGCGCCGTCGGCCGGAGCCGAGACGATGACGCGCTTTGCGCCAGCCTGGAGGTGGAGCGCTGCCTTGTCACGCGACGTGAAGATGCCGGTGCATTCCATCGCGATGTCGACGCCGAGTTCCTTGTGCGGGAGCGTTGCCGGGTCCTTGATCGCGGTGACCTTGATCGGCTTGCCGCCGCCCACGATGATGGTGTCGCCCTCGACTTTCACATCGGCCGGGAACTTGCCGTGGATGCTGTCGTAGCGCAGCAGGTGCGCATTGGTTTCAACCGGGCCGAGGTCGTTGATGGCGACGACTTCGATGTCGGTGCGGCCGCTTTCGACGATGGCGCGCAGTACGTTACGGCCGATGCGGCCAAAGCCGTTGATGGCAACTTTTACAGTCATTGCGTTTCACTCCCGCTTTTTAATTCAGAACTTCAGACTATGGGAAGAAAGGGCGTTCGAAAACGCCCTTGCGACAATTTGACCCTCAGCCGAGCTTGGCTTCGGCGGCGGCGACCACGGCTTCAGCCGTGATGCCGAAATGCTTGTAGAGTTCCTTGTAGGGGCCGGAGGCGCCGAAGGAGGACATGCCGATGAAGGCACCGTCCGAACCGATGAAGGCGTCCCAGCCCTGCCTGATGCCGGCTTCGACCGCGATCTTGACCGGCGCGTTGCCGATGATGGCGTCGCGATAGGCCTTGGGCTGTTCGGCGAACAGTTCGAAGCACGGAACCGAGACGACGCGGGCGGAGACGCCCTTCTGTGCGAGCGTCTGCTGGGCCTTGAGGGCGATCTCGACTTCCGAGCCGGAGGCGAAGATTGAAACCTTGGCGTCGCTGGCGGAAACCAGCTCATAGGCGCCGTAGGCCGAAAGGTTCTTTTCTTCATAGTCGGTGCGGGCGGCGATCAGGTTCTGGCGGGTCAGCGCCAGCCCGGAAGGACGGTGCTTCTGTTCGAGCGCGATCTGCCAGCATTCCGCGGTTTCGGTCGCATCGGCCGGGCGGAACATCAGCAGGTTCGGGATGGCGCGGAGCGCTGCCATGTGCTCGACCGGCTGGTGCGTCGGGCCGTCTTCGCCGAGGCCGATCGAGTCATGCGTCAAGACGTGGATGACGCGGATGCCCATCAGCGCGGCGAGACGGATCGACGGACGGCAATAGTCCGAGAAGATCAGGAAGCCGCCGGAATAGGGGATCAGGCCGCCGTGCAGCGCAATCCCGTTCATGGCGGCTGCCATGCCGTGTTCGCGGATGCCGTAGTGAATGTAGCGGCCGGAGAAGTCGTCGGGCGTGATCGACTTGGTCTGGCTGGTCTTGGTGTTGTTCGAGCCGGTCAGGTCGGCGGAACCGCCGAGGGTCTCGGTCAGGACGCCGTTGATGACTTCCAGCGCGTCCTCGGAGGCCTTGCGGGTTGCGACCGTCGGCTTGGCTTCAGCGAGCTTCTTCTTGTAGGCGTCGATGGCGGCGTCGAAATTGCCCGGCAGGTCGCCGGCGAAGCGGCGGTTGAACTCGGACTTCTTGTCGGCGTCGGCGGCAGCGAGGCGGGCTTCCCAGTCCTTGCGGGTCTTGGTCGAGCGAAGGCCGGCCAGACGCCAGGCGTCGAGCACGTCGGCGGGAACGACGAAGGCTTCCTCTTCCCAACCCAGTGCCTTGCGGGTGGCGGCGATTTCGTCGGCGCCGAGCGGCGAACCGTGAACCTTGTGGGTACCGGCCTTGTTCGGGGCGCCGAAACCGATGACGGTCTTGGCTGCGATCATGGTCGGCTTGTCGGACTTCTTCGCGGTCTCGATCGCAGCGGCGATCGCATCCGGATCGTGGCCGTCGACGGCGAGCGTGTTCCAGCCGGAAGCGCGGAAGCGCGCATGCTGGTCGGTCGAGTCAGCGAGCGAAATCGCGCCGTCGATCGAGATGCCGTTGTCGTCCCAGAGAACGATGAGCTTGTTCAGCTTCAGGTGGCCGGCAAGCGAGATCGCTTCCTGGCTGATGCCTTCCATGAGGCAGCCGTCGCCGACCAGCGCATAGGTGTAGTGGCTCATCAGCTCGGAGCCGAACTCGCTCGCGAGCTTCTTTTCGGCAATCGCCATGCCGACGGCGTTGGCAATGCCCTGGCCGAGCGGGCCGGTCGTCGTTTCAATGCCCGAGGCGTGGCCGTATTCCGGGTGGCCGGCGGTCTTGGCGCCCATCTGGCGGAACGCCTTGATGTCCTCGATGGTCATGTCCTCGTAGCCGGTTAGATAAAGCAGGCTGTAGAGGAGCATCGAGCCGTGGCCGGCCGACAGGACGAAACGGTCTCGGTCGGGCCACAGCGGATTCTTCGGGTCGAAGCTCAGGAAACGGGTGAAGAGAACGGTAGCGATGTCGGCGCAGCCCATCGGCATGCCGGGGTGGCCAGAATTGGCTTTTTCCACCGCGTCCATGGCGAGGAATCGGATCGCATTTGCCATCCGGTTGTGTTTTTCGGGAGAGATCATGGCTGTTCCGCTTGTTCCGGGTCTTGAGGGACGACCGTACGGCAGCACGGTCCGTCTGAAAGCGGCTGATCCATAGCAGGTGAATCGCACGAGTCAACAAATGCCCGGTATTCTGGCCTTTTGTCGTACAGATATTCATGCTTTTGTCTGTTTTCTGTGCAGCTCATTGCGACGCCCTCGATGCGGCAGTCGTCCACAGGAATGGCACCGCCGAGCCCCCTTGCATTTATTGACGGGTGGCAATCGAGAAGCTTACTGTCCGCCTTCATCAAAGCGGGTCTTCTGGGTCGATTCGAACGGCCTCTTCTGGAAAGCCGGGACAAGACTATGCCGACAGGAAATTCGGTCGAAGCGGCGCTTGGCGCGCTCAGGCAGGCGGTGGCCGGCCTTGAGAACGCCATAGACATGCGTATTGAAGCCCAACGCGAGAGCGGCGAGGTCGAGGGCGAAGTGCGGCGCGTGCACGCCGATCGCGCGCGGCTCGCCCAGGAACTGGACCAGTCCGAGTTCCGCGCGAACCGGCTCGAGGAAGTCAACCGCGAAGTCTCGCGGCGGCTTGTCACTGCCATGGAAACGATCCGGGCGGTCCTCGACCGCTAGGATCCGACGAAATGCGAAGCCGGCTGGACGGCTGCAACTGGGATAGTTCATGGCACAGGTGACGGTCACCATCGATGGAAAAGCCTACCGGATGGCCTGTGAAGAGGGCCAGGAAGGGCATTTGATCGACCTTGCCACCCAGTTCGATCGCTATGTCAGCCACCTGAAATCACAGTTTGGCGAGATCGGCGACCTCAGGCTGACGGTCATGTCCGGCATCATGGTGATGGACGAGCTTTCGGAAGTGAACCGCCGTATGGCGGCGATGGAGGCGGAGCTCGCCTCGTTCCGCGCCGGCCGTGACGGGGCGCTCGAAGACGCGCAGCGCCGCGAGGAAATGCTGACGACGGCGCTTGCCGAGCTGACCGAACGGCTGAACGGGATTACCCGCAAGCTGACGGCGCGGCCGGCCGCGACCCGGCAGGACAGCTGACCGGCAGCGAAGAGCCCGAGCCTTTAATTTGGGCGCGATGCGTTCCGGCTCTGGCGCCGGGACGAAATTGGACCTATATCTCGGTTGCGGTCTGCGCCTCACGACAGGAACCACAATCCCTGGGGCCATACTCGATCCAAAGGGAGCTGTCCCTGGCCAGGCCCGTGGGCTTGGACATATGGCGCCCACCTACGTTTGTAGGCACCCAGGATCGTAAATCTCCATCGGTTGCCGTGGATCGCACTTTCCCTTTTCGTTTCGGTCCGGCCTATATCGCGATGGCGGCGCAGCGGTTCCCCTTTGGGTTCCGCTCTTGTCATGCGGGGCGGCGGGCGAGTGCCAGCATGGCGCCGAACGCAATCATCAGGCCGCCGCTTGCCTTGTTCATCCAGGCAAAGACGCTCGGCCGGCCGGCGAAGCGGCCAAGGTGGCTGCCGATGAAGGCATAGACGGCGATGGCCGCGAGTTCGAGCACGAGGAAAATCGTGCCCAGGACCGCAAAGCTGGTCGCATAGTCGCCGCGGTCGAGGAACTGCGGGAAGAAGGCGGTGAAGATCAGGATCGCCTTGGGATTGCCGATCGCCACCCAGAATTCCTGCCGGGCAAGGCTTTGCGTGCTGCGGACCGGCAGGGCCTCGTCGAGACCGCCGACAATCGGTGCGGGCGAGCGAAGGAGCTTGATCCCGAGCCAGACGAGATAGGCGGCGCCCGCCCATTTGATGGCGGAGAAGGCGACCTCCGAGGCGATCAGGAGGGCGCCGAGTCCGAGAGCGGTGATCACGATCATGATGGCGAACGCGACGATGCGGCCGAGCGAGGCGATCAGGGCCTTGCCGATGCCGACGCGCATGGCGTTGGTCAGCGCAAGCAGGTTGTTCGGCCCGAAGGCCATGTTGAGCGCGAAGCAGGCGGGTATGAACCAGAGAATGGTGTTGAGCGACATGGCAGGGCACCGCATGGATGAACAATCGAGACCGTTCTAATCCAGCAAGCGGGAAAGGGCAAAGGGCTGCCGGGATTGACGCATGGATTTCTCGATGGTCGAAATGGCAAACAGCCGAAGAATCCAAGGGACTCCTTTCATGTACCAGCCACCTCATTTCCGCGAGGAGCGCCTCGACGTCCAGCACGACCTCATCCGCAATCATCCGCTCGGGCTGCTGATCTCCTCGGGGGAGGGCGGGCTTCTCGCCAATCCGATCCCCTTTAGGCTGGCGAAGGTGGAGCAGGGGTTGGGTACGCTCCAGGCGCATATGGCGAAAGCCAATCCGCAATGGCGGGCGCTGGGCAAAGGCGCGGAGGCGCTGATCGTCTTCCAAGGCGCCGATCACTACATCACCCCGTCCTGGTACGAGACGAAGCGTGAGACCGGCAAGGTCGTACCCACCTGGAACTATGCCATCGTCCAGGTGCGGGGCACGGTCCGGGTGATCGAGGACAGCCAGTGGTTAAGGGCGCAGGTGGACAGGCTGACCGACGGTCACGAGAGCAAACGCATGATCCCGTGGGCCGTCGGCGACGCGCCCGACGAGTTCATCACCGCGCAATTGAAGGGCATCGTCGGCATCGAGGTCGAGATCACCGCGATCGATGGTAAGTGGAAGGTCAGCCAGAACCGGGGCGAGCCCGACCGGCGGGGCGTCGCGGCGGGCTTGGCGGGCATGGGGACCGTCGAGGCCGGCGCGATGGCCGAACTGGTCAAGACCTATGGCGGGCTCGACTAGTCATATGCCTCAGACGGCAAGTCCAAGTTCCCTTTCCCGCTCGATATAGGCCCGCTGCCGGTCGGTCACGTAGTCGCGCACGATCGGGGCGCCGTCCCGCTTGCGGGAAAGCTGCAAGTGGAAGACCATCTGGCTTCCCGCCCGGAAGGTCATCTCCGCGCTGATCAGATAGAATTCCCACATGCGGGCGAAGCGCTCGTCATACATGGCGACCACCTTGTCGCGATTGGCGTCGAAGCGCTGATACCAGTGGGCCAGCGTCATGGCGTAGTGCAGGCGCAGAACTTCGATGTCGGTGACCCACAGGCTGTTTCGCTCGGTGACGGAGACGACTTCCGAGAGGGCCGGCGAATATCCGCCGGGGAAGATGTACTTGCGGATCCACGGACTGGTCATGCCGGGCGGGCTCATGTGCCCGATCGAATGGATGACGGCGAGGCCGTCGTCGGGCATCAGGGCGTTCAGCTTCTTGAAGAACTCGTCATAGTGCTGAACGCCGACATGCTCGAACATGCCGACCGAGACGATGCGGTCGAAGCTCTCCGTCACGTCGCGGTAGTCCTTGAGTTCGAAGCGGACGCGGTCCGCAAGCCCCGCTTCGGCGGCACGCTTCGTGGCGAGGGCATGCTGCTCCTTCGAGAGGGTCACCCCGACGACCTCGACATCTTCGAGCGCCGCGAGATAAAGCGCGAGGTCGCCCCAGCCGCAGCCGATGTCGAGCACCTTCATGCCCGGCTTCAGGTCGAGCTTGGCGGCGAGCAATCGCAGCTTGTTGCGCTGGGCCTGTTCGAGCGTCTCGTTCTCCTCGCGGAAATAGGCGCAGGAGTAGAGCATGTTGTCGTCGAGAAAGAGCCGGTAGAAATCGTTGCCAAGGTCGTAGTGATGGGCGACGTGCTGCTGGGCCTCCCCCTTGCGGTTCGACTGCAGGCGCTTGCGGAACGGCATCTTCACGGCACGCAGGATCTTCTGGATCGGATATTTGCCGAGCGACAGGCGGTTGATCGAAAAGAGCATCAGGAAGTCGCGGAGGGACGATCCCTCCTCGAAACGCATGGTGCCGTCCATGTAGGCTTCGCCGGCCACCAGTTCGGCCTTGAAGACCAGGCTGCGGTAGAGCCGGGGATCGGTGAGCCGCATTGTGACCTGCGGCCCCGGCTCGCCTTGTCCGAAGACGTGCCGCCTTCCTTCGGCGTCAACGATCGTCAGTTGGCCCTTGCGGATGAATGATTTCAGCATGTGCGACAGTAGAAACATCTGCACCTCAAAAATCGGATTGGCCTCAACGACCACATGTTATCGCAAAAGTCCGCGATGGCACGTCGAAATTCGGGGGGCATCGACGGAGCGGAACCTGGACATTCCGCGCTTCCTCGATGTGGCCCGGACCGTCACTCCTTGCCGCAAGGACGGCTTTGAATTGGCTGTCATCTCGGATATCGTCCGTCGGCTTTCGGGGACCGAACACGACATGACCATCAAAGATCTCAAGGCTACCTTCCGCAAAGAGAGGCTGGCGGCACGTGACCTCATTTCCGGGGAGACCCGCACCGAGTTCAGTCTCGCCATAGCAGACCATGGTGGAGACGCGTTCGATTTCGAGCCGGGGACGATCATCTCCGGTTTCCTGCCGATCCGCTCGGAGGCGGATATCCGGCCGCTGATGGCACGATTGAAGGCACGGGGCGCACGGCTGTGCCTGCCGGTTGTTCTCGACAAGATGACCATCGTCTTCCGTGAGCTTGCGACGGGTACGGAACTTGTCGACACGGGTTTTGGAACGCGTGGCCCCGGCCCGGACGCCGCCGCGCTGGATCCTGAGATTCTGCTGGTGCCGTTGTCGGCCTTCGACCGACATGGGCATCGGATCGGCTATGGTGCCGGCCATTACGACCGTGCGATCGCCCGGCTGATGCAAAAAGGCCGGGAACCCAGGCTCGTCGGCATTGCATTCGACTGCCAGGAGGTGGCAGAAGTGCCCACGGAACCGCATGACGTCCGGCTGCAGGCTATCGTGACGGAAAGCGGCTACAGGCAATTCTGACGGAGACTGGACGAACGAATGAGACTTCTTTTTCTCGGGGACATGGTTGGCAAGACGGGACGCACTGCAGTGTGGGAGCGTCTGCCGGGGCTGATCGCGGACCTGAAGCTCGATTTCGTCATCGTCAACGGAGAAAATGCCGCCGGCGGCTTCGGTATCACCGAGGACATCTATCTCGAGACGATCAATGCGGGCGCCGACGTTGTCACGACCGGCAACCATGTCTGGGACCAGAAGGAAGCCGTGACCTTCTGCGAGCGTCATGACCAGTTCCTTCGACCGGCCAACTATCCGGCCGGGACCCCGGGTCGCGGTTCCGGGCTCTATTACGCCCGCAACGGTGCGCGCGTGCTCGTCGCCAACATCATGGGCCGGGTGTTCATGCATCCCGAGCTCGACGATCCCTTCAAGTCCGCCGAGGCGATCCTGGCCGCCTGCCCATTGAAGGAACAGGCGGATGCCATCGTCTTCGATTTCCACGCTGAGGCGACCAGCGAGAAGCAGTGTTTTGGTCATTTCGTCGACGGGCGTGCCAGCTTCGTGGTCGGAACCCACACCCATGTGCCGACCGCCGATCATCAGATCCTCAACGGCGGCACCGCCTACATGTCGGATGCCGGCATGTGCGGCGACTACGATTCCTCGCTCGGCATGGAGAAGGAAGAGCCGCTCAACCGTTTCATCTCGAAGATGCCGAAGGGGCGTTTCGAGGCGGCTCACGGCCCGGCGACCATCTGCGGCGTCGGTGTGGAGATTTCCGACCGCACCGGCCTTGCGGAAAAGATCGCGCCGGTCCGCATCGGGCCGCGGTTGACTGAGACGTTGCCGGAGTTCTGGCGCTGAAGGTCACCCCAAATTCTTTAGCTGGAACTCATTCTTAAAAGAATAATTAACCTCGCTGCGTAATTAATAGCTCCCCATACGGGGTGGTGGTGGTGTGCCTAAATCCCGAAGAACAAACAGTTTTTGGGAGAACACCTTGAGTTCCGCCGCCCATGCCCTCTTTAACCAAACCGATGTCGAAGCCGATGACCTGCTGACTTGCGTCGAGGCGGCGCTCAGCGACGATTTCACACGTATTCCGACGGGGACGGACAGTCTGTCGCGCGCGATCGCCGGATTGATCGAACGCTGCCGCAGCCAGACGTCGGCGCAGCTCGACGACGTGGTTTCGATCTCCGTGAGCGTCAACGAAACGGCTGGAATGTCCGCACACCTGCTCTACGACCTGCGCCAGGTCGACGAGGAGGCGCAGGGCATTGCCGCGGCCGCCGAGGAAATGGCCGAGACGGTCAACGAGGTCGCCCAGCACGGTGACGAGATCTTCCGCAATGCGCAGCGTGCCGGCGAGACCTGCAAGGCCAGCGGGCAGGCGCTGCGGGAAACCAGCGAACGGATGAACGCCATCAACAGTTCGCTGATCGAGACCGGTGAGCGGATCGGCGCCATCCACGATCTCGGCAAGAGCATTTCCACGATCGCCGCGAACATCAAGAAGATTGCCTCGCAGACCAACATGCTGGCCATCAATGCGGCCGTTGAAGCTGCGCGTGCCGGCGAGGCGGGCCGCGGCTTTGCAGTCGTCGCCGCCGAGGTCAAGGCGCTGTCGGACCGCACGGCCAATGCGACGCTCGAAATCGGTAACATCATCAGCAAGCTCGACAGCGGGCTGACGGCGATGGTCAATGCGATGACGTCCAGCCGCCAATCCGCCGAACAGGGTGGTCAGGCTCTTGATGTGCTTCAAAGCTCGCTCACTGCTGCGGCAAAGGAACTCGACAGCGTCATCGTCAATGCCGGTCATATCTCCACGGCGCTGAACCAGCAGCGTGAAGCCTCGCAGAACGTCGCGCGTGGCGTGGGGACGGTGGCGGCCAGCTCGAGCAAGGCGACCGCCCAGCTCGACGGCATCATCTCGGCGATGGAGCAGGCGCAGGGCGGATTGAATTCGCGACTCCAGACCCTCGGCAGCGCCAATGTTCCAGGCAAGGTCGTCAAGCTCGCCCAGTCCGACCACGTCATCTGGAAGCGCAGGCTTGCCAACATGATCATCGGTCGCGAAGGATTGAAGCCGAACGAACTGGCGGATCATCACAATTGCCGGCTCGGCAAGTGGTACGACGGCTGCCGCCATACTGCGATTGGATCAAGTCCCGATTTCGTGGCGATCGACGAGCCCCATTCAAAGGTTCACAGTCACGGCATCGAGGCGGTGCGCCGCTACAACGCCGGCGATATCCGCGGCGCGCTGAATGAACTGCGCTGCGTTGAGGTTGCCTCCAGTCAGGTCCTCGACGGTCTCAAGCGGCTTGAGCGGCGCTCGGTCGGCTGACCCTACGCACCGACGGTCACGGCATTGTGAGGCCGGGGGCGTGGCTCCCGGCTTTACCATGTCCGCTCTCTGCCGCATCCTTTGTGCGTCCCAACGAGGCACGGGGGCGGCCTGATGCTGCTGAGACTGTTCCTTGCATTTTGCGCCATCACAGGCCTTGCGGCGCCGGTCGCCGCAGAGGACGAGCGTCCACCGGTCAGCCAGTGCCAGCTGGTCGCAGAAGGACTTCCAAAGGCGTACTTCGCGAAGTTCGAGCCGGGACCGCGGCCGCTCATATACGCGGCGCTCGAAGAGGAGGTGACGATCCGCTTCCTCGGCCACTCTACCTTCCAGATCGACACGCCCGGCGGCATTTCGATCGCCACGGACTTCAACGGCTGGCTGCGCAGGGCAGATCTGCCCGACGTCGTGACGATGAACAAGGCACATTCGAGCCACTATACCCTGACACCGGATCCCGGCATCACCACCGTACTGCATGGCTGGAATGACGAGCGTCCCGGTGAGAAGGCCGAGCATCGCCTGGTCGTCGGCGATGCTTATATTCGCAATGTCCCGACCGATATCCGCAGTTGGGGTGGCGCTTTCGAGCCCAATGGCAATTCGATCTTCATCTTCGAGGTCGCCGGACTGTGTATCGGCCATCTCGGTCACCTGCATCACGAGCTCACCGATGCGCATTTCGCGGAAATCGGCAGGCTCGATGTAGTGATGGTGCCGGTCGACGGCGGCCTGACCATGGGGGCCGACAGCATGAGCCGTACGATCAAACGGCTGCGCTCGGCGTTGATCCTGCCGATGCATCGTCGCGGTCCGCCAATCGAGACTTTCCTCGGCATGTTCGATCAGAGCTTCGATTTCAAGATCGCCGACAGCGACGCGATCACGGTGACGGCGCGAACCCTGCCGCGCAAGCCGTTGATCCTCGTTCTCAGAGGGGTCTGACCGAACGCCCGGCCGAAGGGCCGGGCGGCGGGCATGAACTGAGTATATCGATCAGGCAAAGGCAATACGACGGTGGACGCCGACGTCCGGCTGTTTCTCGTCCTTCAGATTGGCCTTGGCGATCTCCCAGCCGAACTTGAGCGGATTGCCGGTCGAGGCCCAGATCTCGCCGTCGTCGAGATGAAGGGCAAGCATGGTGAGCTTCGGGTCGGCCTTGCCGCCGTCGTACCAGGCTTCGACGATCGAATTCCAGTGCTCGTCGATCTTTGCCGGATCCTTGCGTTCGGTAAGCACGCCACCCAAGCAGGCGTGATAGTCGTGGTTCTTGCCGATGACGCAGAAGTGGGCCCGCGTTCCCGGACGGAGCGACTGGACCAGATGGGAATCCGTCTTGGTGAAGAACCAGATAGTATTCGTGGTCGGGTCGGCGAAGGGCGCCATCGGCTGCATGTGCATGTCGGCTCCTTCGATGCCCAGCATGCCGGCATGAATGTCGTCGATCTCGTCCCACAGCTGTTTGGCTGGGGTCTCGCGGGCCTCGGTGAAGCTTGCCATCATGCGTCTCCTTCCATTGATGTCGTCAGACGATCAACGGGCGGAGGAGGGAGATGTTCCCGGTGCCCATGGCCCGAGGCGGTGTTGGAAAGCAGAGGGTCGGCACCCGTTCAATGCCACGGTAATGCGGTTCGTCCCCTTGAACCGGTCGGGTTTCGCTCGTATAAGGCGCCATTCCTCACAATTAGACCTGATCAGGGGTGCCATGGCTGGCCATTCACAGTTTAAAAACATCATGCACCGCAAGGGCAAGCAGGACGGCATCCGTTCGAAGATGTTCTCCAAGCTTGCGCGCGAAATCACGGTTGCGGCGAAGACCGGTCTGCCTGACCCGGCCATGAACGCCGCTCTGCGCCTTGCCGTGCAGAACGCCAAGGCCCAGTCGATGCCGAAGGACAACATCGACCGCGCCATCAAGAAGGCATCGGGTGCCGATGCCGAAACCTATGATGCGATCCGTTACGAAGGTTACGGTCCGGGCGGTACGGCGATCATCGTCGAGGCGCTGACCGATAACCGCAACCGCACCGCCTCCAGCGTCCGTTCGATCTTCTCGAAGGCCGGCGGCGCACTCGGCGAAACCGGCTCGGTCTCCTTCTCGTTCGACCATGTCGGCGAAATCACCTACAAGGCCTCCGTCGGCGACGCCGACAAGGTCATGGAAGCGGCAATCGAAGCCGGCGCGGAAGACGTCGTTTCGGATGAAGATGGCCACACCATCTATTGCGCCTTCGAAGACATGAACGAAGTGTCGAAGGCCCTCGAAGCCGTGCTCGGCGAAGCGACCTCCGTCAAGGCGATCTGGAAGCCGCAGAACACGATCGAAGTCGATGAAGAAAAGGCGACGTCGCTGATGAAGCTCATCGACACGCTGGAAGACGACGACGACGTCCAGAACGTCTATTCGAACTTCGAAGTCTCCGACGAGGTCATGGCCAAGCTCTCGGCCTGATTTCACGTCGCATCAATGGAAAAGGCCCGGTTGCGGATCGCAACCGGGCTTTTTTGTCTGGGACTTTGGTGGTCGGAAGTTACCCCTTCATCCGGCTGCCGCCACCTTCTCCTCCTGAACGGGGAGAAGGCCGATGGGGTCGCCGCGCTCTGCTCCTTCGCCCCGCTTGCCGGGAGAAGGTCCCGGCTGGGGAATGAGGGGCAATTGGGTGGGATCAAGCCGCCGCGCTCTTCACGCTGCCGATCACGCTGACCAGCTCGTTGACGATGCGTTCGACCTGCTCGCGGTCGTCGCCTTCCGCCATGACGCGGATCAGCGGCTCGGTTCCGGACGGACGGATAACGAGGCGGCCGTTCAGGGCCAGTTCGTTCTCGGCATCGGCGATCGCCTGCTTGACGGTCTTGTCTTCGAGCGGCTTGCCGCCGGAAAAGCGGACATTGCGCAGAAGCTGCGGCACGGGCTCGAAGCGGTGGCAGATCTCGCTCACGGTGCGGCCGGTCCGCTTGACGCAGGCGAGGATCTGAAGCGCCGCGACGAGGCCGTCGCCGGTCGTGCCGAAGTCGGACAGCACGATGTGGCCGGACTGCTCGCCACCGACGTTGAAGTTGTGGTTCCGCATGTGTTCGACGACGTAACGGTCGCCGACCTTGGTGCGGGCGAGCGACAGGCCTTTGTCGGAGAGGAAGCGCTCGAGGCCGAGATTGGACATGACGGTCGCCACGATGCCGTCGCCGCGCAGGATCTGGTCCTGCGCCCAGGTCTCGGCGATGACGGCCATCAGCTGGTCGCCGTCGACCACTGTGCCGTTCTCGTCGACGATGATGACGCGGTCGGCGTCGCCGTCGAGCGCGATGCCGATGTCGGCGCGCACTTCATGCACCTTCTTCTGCAGTGCCGCCGGGTGGGTCGAGCCACAGTCGAGATTGATGTTGGTGCCGTTCGGCTCGTTGCCGATCGTCACGACCTCGGCGCCGAGTTCCCACAGTGCCAGCGGCGCGACCTTGTAGGCGGCACCATTGGCGCAGTCGATCGCGACCCTGAGGCCATGCAGCGTGACGTCACGGGGCAGCGTGCGCTTGACGAATTCGATATAGCGATAGATGTCACCCTCGACGCGCTTGGCACGACCGATCTCGTGGGCCGGGGCAAGCTGGGCGTAGATGTCCTGTTCGAGAAGGTCCTCGATCTGCTTCTCGATCTCGTCCGACAGCTTGTAGCCGTCCGGGCCGAACAGCTTGATGCCATTGTCGGCAAAGGGGTTGTGCGAGGCGGAGATCATGACGCCGATATCGGCGCGTAGCGAGCGGGTCAGCATGGCGACGGCAGGCGTCGGGATCGGGCCGAGCAGGAAGACGTCGAGGCCGGCTGCGGTGAAGCCAGCCACCAGCGCGTTTTCCAGCATGTAGCCGGAGAGGCGGGTGTCCTTGCCGATCACGACGCGATGACGATGATGACCGCGGCGGAAGATGGTGCCGACGGCGATGCCCACCCGCATGGCGAGGTCGGGCGTCATCGGAAACTTGTTGGACTGCCCGCGAATGCCGTCCGTACCGAAATAGCGACGTGTCATTAGTGCTCCTGCATGACCGGGGGCCGGCGCGGGGACGCGCGGCGGATGTGCAAGGCCTTGCGGCAGAACGCGGCAAGGCGGCTTCAATTGGCGTGCTCATGCCACAAAATGTGCCCAAGGGCACGTAAATTACCGTCAAAGGCGATTACATCTTGTGAGTAACAAAGAAAAAGGCCACCCGCCGCTTCCGGGGGTGGCCTGATGGTGTCGTCTGTCGACGATCAGTGCGGCTGGGGCTCGAGGCCGCTTTCCGGCTCGCCGCCCTTCGGGGCGTCCTTCTTGGAGCCGGTCGAGGGAACGGCAGAACCGCGACTGGTCGGGCTGTCGTCGCCGAGATCGCGGGCCGGCTTGTCGCCGCGCAGCAGCGCCTTGATTTCTTCTCCGGACAGCGTCTCGTATTCCAGCAGTCCTTCGGCGAGCGCGACGAAGTCGTCGTGCTTCTCGGTCAGGATGCGACGGGCTTCGGTATAGGCCTCGTCGATCAGGCGACGCACTTCGGTGTCGATCTTCTGGGCGGTCGATTCCGAGACGTTCTTGGACTGCGAGACCGAGTGACCGAGGAAGACTTCCTGTTGGTTCTCGCCATAGGCGACCTGGCCGAGCACGTCGGAGAAGCCCCACTGGGTGACCATGGCGCGGGCAAGCTTGGTGGCCTGCTCGATGTCGGAGGATGCGCCAGACGTGATGTTCTCCTTGCCGAAGGTGAGTTCCTCGGCGACACGGCCGCCCATCATGATGACGAGGCGGGAGACCATCCACTTGTAACTCATCGAGTAGCGGTCGCCCTCGGGCAGCTGCATGACCATGCCAAGCGCGCGGCCGCGCGGGATGATGGTCGCCTTGTGAAGCGGGTCTGCGACCGGCACGTTCAGCGCGGTGATCGCATGTCCTGCCTCGTGATAGGCGGTCAGCTTCTTTTCAGCTTCGGTCATGGCGGACGAACGGCGTTCCGCGCCCATCATGATCTTGTCCTTGGCGTCTTCGAATTCCTGCATGGTTACGACGCGCTTGTTGCGGCGGGCGGCCATCAGGGCGGCTTCGTTGACGAGGTTCATGAGATCCGCGCCGGAGAAGCCGGGCGTACCGCGGGCGAGAACCTTGAGGTCGACATTCGGCGCCAGCGGCACGTTGCGGGCATGTACCTTGAGGATGCGCTCGCGGCCGACGATGTCCGGGTTCGGCACGACGACCTGGCGGTCGAAACGGCCGGGACGCAGGAGTGCCGGGTCCAGAACGTCGGGGCGGTTGGTCGCGGCGATCAGGATAATGCCTTCATTGGCCTCGAAGCCGTCCATCTCGACCAGCAGCTGGTTGAGCGTCTGTTCGCGTTCGTCGTTACCGCCGCCGAGACCCGCGCCACGATGGCGACCGACGGCGTCGATTTCGTCGATGAAGATGATGCAGGGCGCATTCTTCTTGGCCTGCTCGAACATGTCGCGCACACGGGATGCACCGACACCGACGAACATTTCGACGAAGTCCGAACCGGAAATGGTGAAGAAGGGCACATTGGCTTCGCCGGCGACCGAACGGGCGAGCAGCGTCTTGCCGGTGCCCGGAGGACCGACGAGCAGCACGCCGCGCGGGATCTTGCCGCCGAGGCGCTGGAACTTCTGCGGGTCACGCAGGAATTCAACGATTTCCTCGAGGTCTTGCTTGGCTTCGTCGACACCGGCGACGTCGTCAAAGGTTACACGGCCGTGCGCTTCCGTCAGCAGCTTGGCCTTGGACTTGCCGAAGCCCATGGCGCCGCGCGAGCCGCCCTGCATCTGACGCATGAAGAAAAGCCAGACGCCGAGGATCAGGAGCATCGGCAGAAGTGTGCCGAGATAGCTCAGGAAGCCGGACGAGCCGTCGGTTTCGGGGCGAGCGACGATCATCACGTTCTTCGACTGGAGCTTGTCGAGGAGGCTGCCGTCGACGACCGGAGAGTAAGTCTGGAAGGCGGTGCCGTTCTCGACATAGGTGCCGAGGACGCGGTTGCCGGTGACAGTGACGTCACGGACGCGGCCGGCATCCACTTCGCGAAGGAACTGCGAATACGGTATTTCGCGCGAGCTGGTCTGCGACGGCGACGTCTGGAACATGCTGAACAAGGCGATTAACAGCAGAGCTATGATCGCCCACAGCGCGAAATTCCGAAAATTTGGGTTCATCGAACTCCCCGAACATGTGTCGCGGACCGAAGCCCGCCAGATTATCGACTAACATAGGATTGCAGTGGGGCCTTGCCAAGGCAAAGCGGCCTTCACAATGCGTTTTCCGTCAATAACCCTTAAACGGGGGTGGGCATATAGGCCTTCCGTCCGAAAAGCCTTGCGACGGCGTTCGCCAGTTGCAGGTCGAAGTCGGGAAGGAAGCGGTCGAAGAGCGGAAAGGTCGGTTCCACGCTGCATCGATGCGCTGCCTCCGAAGCCTCGTGCTCCTTTGATCCCGGTGCCGCGATCTGCGGCAGGACACGTGCCAGGTGGCGCAATTGCCCGGCGGTCAGCCGCATCTGCCGGTCGGCCGACGGCGGCGAGGCCCCGGCCTCGATGATCCGGGCTTCGTCGCTCTGATTGGCGACAAGAAAACGGCCATCCCAGATGCCGGCGCCATGCGGTTCGATCATGAGCGTCAAAATATCGCGGGCTTCCCGGGTCAGGTAGATCCCGTCAGTCCGTGATACGACCAGCGTGCGTGACAGGGTCATGCGCCCCGGCAGATCCGAGATCATGAGTGTCATCAGGCGGTCCATCGCGTCGGACGCGGGACGGTGGGAGCGGCCACCGGCGATCGCCACGAGGGTTGCTAGCGTATGGCGGAGCAAAACCGGATCGGCTTTTCGCACGTCTGGTGCGAGCCGGATCAGGGCGCCGGCATGGCATGTGGCGCAGCTATCGATCAGGGCTGCGGTGGCGTCGGAGAGGGCGCGACGTCCGGCGCCCGCGACGTGTGGATCGAACTTCTGGTTACCATCGAGACGATGTCGAATACGCACCCGCTCGTAGTGTGGGTCGGTGTTGCTCGGATCGTCGATCCAGCCGACCTGCTGTCCGGTCAGCCAGGCGCGAATGGCACTGCGGGAGACGCCGAGAAACGGGCGGAAGATCCAGAGCCGCCGGTCGTAGAGCGTGGCCTCGGCCATGCCCGCGAGGCCGAGATTGTCGCTCTGTGCCCGGGCAGCGCGCATGGCGATCGTTTCCTGTTGGTCATCGGCCGTGTGGCCGGTGACGAGGAGATCGGCGCCTGATGCGGCGGCGGCTTCGGCGAGCAGACGGTAGCGCGCGTCGCGGGCGGCGGATGAAAGGCCGGTCGCGGGCTTCTGGCCCGTCCAGACCAGCGTTCGGTGGGGAATGCCGAGGCGGTCGCACATCTCGGTCACTGCCCGTGCCTCTGCGGCGGATTCGATCCGCAGCGCATGGTCAATCGTGGCGGCTGTCAGGCTGTGGGAATATTTGCCGGTGTCGAGCGCCTGTTTCAGCGCGAGGAGGAGGCCGGTCGAGTCACTCCCGCCGGAGACGGCGGCGAGTAGGCGGGTCGGGCGGGACAGGGAATTCAGGAATCGCTCGGCGGCGTCAAAGGGCGCGTTTTCGCGCATCTCATCGACGGGCGAGCCGGGCTGCGACAAATCAGCAGCGGAGGCGTTTCTGTTCGCCGGCAACCTTGGCGACCACGGCACGCGAGGCCTTGGGATAACGTTTCGTCACTTCGCGCAGCGTCGCGCAGGCGGTTTCGGTGTTGTCTAGGGCTGCAAGCGACATGCCGAGCTTCAGGAGCATTTCCGGGGCCTTCGGAGAAGAGCTGTAGGTCTGGTGGGCGTTCAGGAAGGTCTTGGCGGCTTCGTTGTAGTTGCCCTGCGAATACTGGGCTTCACCCAACCAGAAGTTGGCGTCGGCGATCTTGCCGCTGGTCGGGTAGCTGGTGATGAACTCGCGCAGTTCGCCCTCCGCCATCCCGTAGTCGCCTGACAGGACATGACCGTAGGCGATCTGGTAGGCGTCCGCTTCCGAGCCGAGCGAGGCCGTCTGGGCGGGCTGCTGGGCCGGCTCCTGCTGCGGGGGCGTGATGGTCTCGACGCCGGGCAGGGGCGTGGAGCCGTTGTCGACCGCGCCATCGTTCAGCGATGCGGATTGCGGCAGGCCGTCCGCGTCGAGCTCGATCGAACCAAGAGTCTGCTCGGGCTGGCCGAGCGAGGGGTCGGTCCCGGCATCGCTGCCGGGTGCCGGGTCCTGGGTGATGATCTCGGCGACGGAATCCGTCTGGCCGCCGTTCTGGACGGGCTTGTCCAGCGCACCGCTTTTCTTGGCACCGCCCTTCTCAAGATCCTGGAAGCGGAACTCGTTGTCTTCCTGGGTCTTGCGCATCTGTTCCTGCATCTGCAGGATCTGGAAGCTCATTTCCTCGATGCGGCCGTTGAGGTTGCGGATTTCCTCTTCGAGCTGCTGGACGCGGATCGACGGATCGGCGCTCTGGGCTAGCTGGACCTGAGCCCGGTCACCGCCCGCATCGGCGGAGCGCGCCTGCGGCACGACGGGTGGAGCGAGCAGTTGCATCGAACTTGCACTTCCGTGCAGGCCGGCCACAGACGCCGCTCCGAGCACTGCGGCCATGACAAGTCTCTTCATGTCATCTTTCCTGTTTTCATGAATCGCGGCGCCGGGTTTGGCGCAACCAGGAGATTTTTTCCAATTGCCGGTAAAAAGCAACCGAAGTTCGGCCAAAGTGTGGAGAAAACGAAAAGGCGGCCCCGAAAGACCGCCTCTCGAATTTCCAGCGCTTGAAGGCGCCTGTTACATGCCGGCGCCGCCGAGAACGGTGACGGCGCGACGGTTCTGCGACCAGCAGGAGATGTCGTCGCAGACGGCGACCGGACGTTCCTTGCCGTAGGAGATCGTCTTCATGCGGCTTGCCGGGACGCCACGCGAAGCGAGGTAGTCGCGGGTGACCGCAGCGCGGCGGGCGCCCAGAGCCAGGTTGTATTCGCGGGTGCCGCGTTCGTCGGCATGGCCTTCGACGGTGATCGCATAGTTCGGATACTTGGCGAGCCACTGGGCCTGGCGGTCGAGCGTCTGCTGGGCGTCGGCGCGGATCGAGGTCGAGTCGGTGTCGAAGAAGATGCGGTCGCCGACATTGACGGTGAAGTCCTGGGTCGAGCCCGGGGTGGCGGCGGAACCATTGGCGCCGAGGCCGAGGTCCGATGCACTGTTCGGCAGGTTCTTCTTCGAGGCGCAGCCTGCCAGAGCGAGTGCCATCGTCAGGGCGAGGACAGCGGGGTTGCTGGCGATCTGCTGCATGCGGCTCTTCGCCGGAGTGTGAATGCGGCTCATAGCCGGTCTCCTTGATGTCTTTCCGTTAGGGTTGCCGGACTTTAACCATTCGAGGTTAACCAGCGTCCAACGAACATAGTTAATGAAGTGTCAAAACACGGCCGGAACGCGCTTCCTTGCCGCGCTTTACGGCAAGAAAGCGGCGCGATTGCGGCCTATTCGAGCAGCGGCGACCAGGCCGGGTCGGAAGCGAAGGCCGGGGTGCGCACGAGCTGCTCGTTGTAGCCGCTGAGATCGATCGAGTAGAGCTGCGGCCCGCCAGCGCCAGCCGACTGGCGGAAGAACATCAGGACGCGGCCGTTCGGCGCCCAGGTCGGGCCTTCGTTGTGGAAGCCGGTGGTCAGGATGCGTTCGCCAGAGCCGTCGGTCTTCATCACGCCGATCGAGAACTTGCCGCCCGACTGTTTGGTGAAGGCGATCAGGTCGCCGCGCGGAGACCAGACGGGGGTCGAGTAGGAGCCTTCGCCGAAGGAAATGCGCTGCTGGCCGGAACCGTCGGCGCCCATCACGTAAAGCTGCTGGCGGCCGCCGCGGTCGGATTCGAAGACGATTCGGCTGCCGTCCGGCGAATAGGAGGGCGATGTATCGATCGCTGCCGTCGAGGTGAGGCGGGTCGTGGTGCGCGAACGCAGGTCCATCGTGTAGATGTTGGCGTTGCCGTCCTGCTGAAGGCTCATGATGACGCGCTGACCATCGGGCGAGAAGCGCGGCGAAAACGTCATGCCGGGGAAATTGCCGACGACTTCGCGCTGTCCGGTTTCCAGCTGCAGCAGGTAGACGCGCGGCTGCTGGCCTTCGAAGGACATGTAGGTGACTTCCTGGCGGCTCGGCGAGAAGCGCGGCGTAAGCACGATGTCCTTGGAACCGGTCAGCATGCGGACGTTTTCACCATCCTGGTCCATGATGGCCAGCTGGCGCTTGCGGTCGGTCTTGGGGCCGCTTTCCGAAACGAAGACGACGCGGGTGTCGAAGTAGCCCTTTTCGCCGGTGATGCGCTCATAGATGGCGTCGGCGATGATATGGGCCACGCGACGCCAGTTTTCTGGCTGGGTGAAGAACTGCTGGCCGGTCATCTGCTGGCCGGCGAAGGTGTCCCAGAGGCGGAACTCGGCGCGCAGGCGGCCGTCGGCCTCCTTGCTGATGCGGCCGACGACCAGCGCCTGGGCGTTGACGACCTTCCAGTCCTCGAAGCGCGGCGCCTGGTCCGGGTTGGAGATCTTCTCGATGAAAGCGGCGCGATTGACCGGCGCGAACAGGCCCGAGCGCTTGAGGTCGGCTTCTACGACGGCCGAAATCTTGGCGCCGATGCCGTCTCCGGAGATGAAGTCGGTGATCGCGATCGGCAAGGGTTCGACATTGCCCTTGTTGATGTTGATCTCGACGACGGCGCTTGCCGGGGTGGCGAAGGCGCCGGCCATGCCGACGACCACCATCAGGGTACGAAAGAAGTTCAGTTTCATCATGAGTTCCAAGCCTTTTTAGCTTTTACATCATCTCGCTGGGGTCGAAGTTCACGACGACCTCGGACCAGGCGTCATATTTGTCGGGTGGAAGATTGGTGAAGGGGGCCGAGCGCAGGATCGCGCGTCGGGCGCTGCCCATCATAACTTGCTGGGTGGACGCTTCTCCGCCGCTGGCGCTCACCTCCGGCTCGCCGATCAGGTTGCCGGATTCGTCGAGCTTGAAGCGGACCGTGATGACCATGCCGTCCATGCCGGCCAGGCCCGGGATGAAGGACCAGTTGTTCTGGATGGCGCCCTTCAGGGCATCCATCTCGCTCTGGCTGAGTTTCGAGCCGCCGGTCGTCTTCTTGCCGCCGAAAGCCGCCTTGTCCTGCGAGGCCTTGGCACCGCCGGCGGTCGGATCGTTCTTGTTCAACAGGGCCGCAACCTCGTCCGCGTTGAAATCGCTCTCCTTGGTGGATTTCGACTTCGCGGTTTCCTGGGTCTTGGTGTCCTTCTTCTTGTCCGGCGACTTCGGCGCCTCGGCCTCGGTCGGCTTGCTTTCAGCCGGCTTCGCTTCGGCTGGCTTCGGCTTTTCGGGCTTCGGCTTGGCCGTGGGGACGGGCACGCTGTCGGGGAGCGGGATTTCTTCAGCCTGGGCCTCTTCCGGCTTCGGCTCGCTTTCGGCCGGCGGCTTGGGCTCTGGCGTCACCTCGGGCTTCGGCGGCTCGGCCTTGGCGACCTCGGTCGGCTTCGGCGTGTCGGCGACCGTCTCTTCCTTGATGATGTCCTTGATGTCGTTGCTCTGGTCGTCCTGGGTCGGCTGGACCTTCTCGACCTTTTCCGGTGCTGCGGAGGACTCTGCATTGGTCGGTTTCTCGGCCGGCTTGGGCACGGACTTCAGGTCGACCTTGTTCTCGCCGACATTTTCGGCGTCAGGCACCGAGGTCGGCTTCTTGGTCGGGACGGGAGCGGATTTCTCGGCGACCGGCGCGGTCTTGTCGCCCTGCTGGATCTGGGTGATCTCTTCGATCGGGACGATGTCGACCGGCAAGGCCTCGACGTCGGCGACGTCGAAAGATTCGGGCGCACTGATGCTGACCAGCGCCCAGGTGAGCGCCAGTGCATGCAGAACAGCCGAAGAAATGAGACTGCCTCTCATTTTAGCCGATCACTTGTCCTGTTCCTGCAGCGTCACGAGGCCGATGTTCTTGAAACCGGCCGCGGAAATGCGCGCCATCACCTTCATCACGGTGCCGTAGGCGGCGGCGGTATCGCCGCGCACATAGATGCGTTCGTTGTAGCCGGTGGTGGCGATGGCCTCGAGCTTGGCGACGACCTCGTCGATCGCGATCGGCGTTTCCTGCAGGTAGATCTCGCCCGCGGGGTTGACCGAGATCGTGATCGGCTGGGTGTCCGAATTCATCGCCTTGGCCTGCGTTTCCGGCAGGTCGATCGGTACGCCAACCGTCATCATCGGTGCGGCGACCATGAAGATGATCAGCAGCACGAGCATGACGTCGACGAGCGGTGTTACGTTGATCTCACTGACGGGCGCGCGCTTGCCGCCGCGTCTTCCGCGACGGCCGCCGCCACCACCGCCCGATCCAACTGACATTCCCATTTATGCGTCTCCGTAAGCGAAGCGGTTACTGCGCCGCTTGGCGAGGCTGAAGCTTCTCATCGATCTGGCGCGAAAGGATGGCGGAGAATTCGTCGGCGAAGCCTTCCATGCGGGCGGTCAGCTTGCCTGCCTCGCCGGAGAATTTGTTGTAGGCGATAACGGCCGGGATAGCGGCAACGAGGCCGATCGCGGTGGCGAGCAGCGCTTCGGCGATACCGGGGGCGACGACGGCGAGGTTGGTCGACTTGGAGCCGGCGATCGCCTGGAAGGAGGTCATGATACCGACGACGGTACCGAACAGGCCGACGAAGGGAGCGGCCGAACCGATGGTCGCGAGCGAGGCGAGGCGGGCTTCCAGCGTTTCCGACTCACGAGCCAGCGTCACGTCCATGGCGCGGTCGATACGCATCTGCAGACCGATCGGCGAGCGGGCGCCGCGTTCGAAGCTCTTCTTCCACTCGCGCATGGCGGCGACGAACATCGCGGCAAGGCCGCTGTTGTTGCGCTCGGCCAGTGTCCGATAGAGTTCCTCGAGCGACTGGCCGGACCAGAAGACCTGCTCGAACTGGTCAAACTGTCGGCGCGCCCGTGAATAGCTCATGAACTTGTCGATGACGATCGCCCAGGTCCAGACGGATGCGGCAAGCAGGCCGAGCATGACCAACTTGACGATGAAGCCTGCCTGCATGAACAGAGCCCAGAGGCTCACGTCATGCGTTGCCGCTGCCAAACCAACTTCTTCCATCGCTCTCAAATCCCCGAAATCCAAACGCCCGGCGCATGACCGGGCGGTGAAATAGCTCTATTGCCGGATTGTGCGGTGCTCTAGCCGAACGCCCTTATCCCGCTTCAAGCTCCCTGTTTGCCTTCTTGCCCCGAAATTTGGTCAAACGAAGGCGTGCGATGCACAAATCCGCACCGGGGCAGTAAGGCATCATTATGGTTAAAAGAGAGTTAGCATTTGATAAACTGCGCCAGAGCCTCAGCCGAGGAAGCGCTGGGCGAGACCTTCGGGCAGCCGTCGGGGGCGGCCGAGCCGGTTGACCACGGCGATCACGACCTTGGCGGCGATCAGGAGCTGATCGTCGCGGCGGATCTCTTGTTCGAGGACCATCTTGGCGCCACCGGCCTTGGTGGTCGTCGTCCTGATCTCGAGCACGTCGTCCATACGGGCCGGTGCCTTGAAGTCAATTTCCATGCGATGAACCACGAAGACGAGGCCCTCCTCATCGATGCCGATGAGTGCGCTCTGTTCCACGCCGAGACAGCGCAGATAGTCGGTGCGGCCGCGCTCGAGGAAATGCAAATAGCGGGCATGATAGACGAGGCCGGAGAAGTCCGTATCTTCATAATAGACCCGCTGGGTGAGCCGGTGGCCCTCTTCGCCGAGTTCTCCACAAAGTGAAATTCTCATATCTTTCATTCTCTTAACTGGTTCTACACACGTTGTGCATCTTGACGGAGCCGGCGTTTCCGGTGTCGATTGTAGTTCTGTCACAAACTGGCATTATCAGATTTCCGACCTAACCGGCACAGGAGACTCTCTGATGAAGATTGCAGTCATGGGCGGAGACGGGTTCGTCGGCTGGCCGACGTCCCTCCATCTTTCGGACGCCGGTCACGACGTTCATATTCTCGACAACCTGTCGCGACGCTGGATCGACACCGAGCTCGGCGTCCAGTCGCTGACGCCGATGGACTCGATCCAGGAGCGCACCCGCATCTGGCACGCCGAGACCGGGAGGCGCATCCATTTCCATCTGATCGACCTTGCCCGGGACTACGAGCTTCTCAAGAACTGGCTGGCGGAAGAACGTCCCGACGCCATCATCCACTTCGCCGAGCAGCGTGCAGCGCCCTATTCGATGAAGAGCGACCGGCACAAGAACTACACCGTCAACAACAATGTGAGCGCCACGCACAATCTGCTCAATGCGCTGACCGAGCTCAATCTCGATTCGCACCTCGTGCATCTCGGCACCATGGGCGTCTACGGCTATTCGACGGTCGGCGCGGCGATCCCCGAAGGATACCTGCCGGTCGGTATCGAGACCACCACGGGCGACACCGTCTCGCAGGAAATCCTCTATCCGTCCAATCCCGGCTCGATCTACCACATGACCAAGTGCCTCGATCAGCTGCTGTTCCAGTTCTATGCGAAGAACGACGGACTGAGGATCACCGACCTGCACCAGGGCATCGTCTGGGGCACGCATACCGAACAGACCCGCCGGCATCCGCAGCTGGTCAACCGATTCGATTATGATGGCGACTACGGTACAGTGCTCAACCGCTTCCTGATCCAGGCGGCAATCGGCTATCCGCTTACGGTTCATGGGACCGGCGGGCAGACCCGTGCCTTCATCCACATCCAGGATTCGGTACGCTGCATCGAGATCGCGCTCAACAACCCGCCCGCGCGCGGCGCGCGGGTCGAGATCTTCAACCAGATGACCGAGACGCACCGGGTTCGCGATCTGGCGGAGATGATCGCGGGTCTCACGGGCGCGGAAATCGCCTGGCTCCCAAACCCGCGCAAGGAAGCACCGGAGAATGACCTGATCGTCAGGAACGACAAGTTCCTCGGGCTCGGCCTCGAGCCGACGACGCTGAAGGGCGGTCTTCTCGAGGAGATCGTCGATGTGGCGAAGAAGTTCGCCTATCGCGTCGATCGCTCGCGTGTACCGGCGGTATCGGCATGGACCAAGGATATCGCCCGGACGATCAACCGCGACCCCGAAGGCAAGAAGCTGAAATCCGTATCATGACGACAGAAAGCGAGACGCTTGGCGGGATCAGACCTCTGACGACGGCGACGTCGCGCCACGCCTTCGTGACCCTGGTCACGAACGGCGACTATGCCATGGGCGCAACGGCGCTCGCCCGTTCGATCCGGCTCACTGGCAGCAGTGCGGATATCGTGGTGCTGTTCACGGGTGGCGTGGACATTGATGCACTGGCGCCGCTGGAAGCCTTCGGCTGCCGCCTGGTGGAAGTCCAGCATCTGCCGCTCTCCGAGGCGTTCAACCAGCGTCATGCCCGCGGCAACCTGCATGCGAACGCGCCTTTCACCAAGGGACGCAAGCCGGCTTTTCACTCGCCACTCGACAATTTCTGCAAGCTCAGGCTCTGGCAGCTGATAGACTATTTCAGTTGCGTCTTCATCGATGCCGATGCGCTGGTGTTGCGGAACATCGACAAGCTGTTCGATTATCCGGAATTTTCGGCCGCACCGAATGTCTATGAGAGCCTTGCCGATTTCCACCGGCTGAATTCGGGCGTCTTCGTCGCTAGGCCGTCGCTTGCGACCTTCGACAGCATGCTCGGGCGGCTGGGCGAACCGGAGGTCTTCTGGCGCCGCACCGACCAGACCTTTCTCGAACACTTCTTCCCCGACTGGCAGGGCCTGCCGGTGTTCATGAACATGCTGCAATATGTCTGGTTCAACCTGCCGGAACTCTGGGACTGGAAGCAGATCGGCGTCCTGCACTACCAGTATGAAAAGCCATGGGAGGCCGACCATCCGCGGGTGGCACAGCTTCGGCCGCTGATCGACCTGTGGCACGCATTCCACACGGGAGACGGCATTCCGGACCTTGCCACACTCGCCAATCCGGTCCGGGCGGAAGCTGCATGAAAGTTCTGGTCTCCGGCGGAACCGGGCTGGTCGGCCGGTATGTCGTCGAGGATCTGCTGACAGCGGGATATGCGGTTGTGGTCGGCGGGCGCAATCCGCCGCAAGCGGGCCTGTTTTCGCGACCGGTGGAGTTCAGGCCCCTTTCGCTCGATCCTGATCTCGACCAGACCAGTGCCTTCGATGACGCCTATTTCTTCGTGCATGCGGCTTTCGACCATGTGGCCGGCCGATACCGTGGCGGGGAGGGGGAAGATCCGGCTCGCTTCCGCCGGCTCAATCTCGATGGGACCGCACGTCTCTTCGAGACTGCCAAACGTTCGGGCGTCCGCCGTGCAGTCTTCCTGTCGAGCCGTGCCGTCTATGACGGGCTTGCAGATCGTGTTTCCCTCGTCGAGACGGCGGAACTCCGTCCGGCCGGTCTCTACAGCGAAGTCAAACTTCTCGGTGAGCGGGTGCTTTCCGATCTGTCAGGACCGGGATTCGCCGGAACAAGCCTCAGGCTCACGGGCGTCTATGGGGCACTGCGTCCGAACAAATGGGATTCGGTCATCTCCGACTACCTGGCCGGTTCGCCGGTTCCTGCGCGTGCCGGCTCCGAGGTGCATGGGCGTGATGTTGGCCAAGCCGTGCGGCTGATGCTCGAAACGGAAAGTACACGGGTGTCGGGCGAAGTCTTCAACGTCTCCGACATCGTGACGGATACCCATGATCTGCTCGATGTCGTGCGCACGGCGACCCGATGTCCGCACGCCTTGCCTTCGCACGCTGACAAGGCGGCGGTTCGCGTGATGGCGACCGACAAGATCCGGGCCCTCGGGTGGAAGCCGGGTGGCGAAAGCCTGTTCGAAAGCACCGTCCACTGTCTGGCCGACAGCCTCTGACGCTTGTCACTCAAGCCATCAGCTCCGCCTCCGTCCACCCGAACCGTGCCATCTCGGGTGTCCGGGCAGCCGCGTCATCGCCGACGATGAATTCGTCGAGCTGGGGCGGTGTCACGCTTGTGCCGGCGAGCATGGCATGGACCTGCCCGCGGTGATGTGTCTGGTGCTGGAAAAGGTGGCTGAGGATGTCGTCGAGCCGGTCCGTCTGTATGCGGCTGCCGCGATGCACGGCAACGGGTCGCGAGAGCGCCTCGGGCGTCAGGGCATTGCATAGAGTGAGGAGCCGGCGATCGACGGCCGCCTGCGCTGCATGGAGAGATGCCGCGTCCCCATAGGGTTCCGGGTTTTGCCAGGCCGCGGGGCCGAGTGAACCGCCTTCAAGGGCGTCCACATAGAACCAGTCGACGACGAGGATGTGGTTGAGGGTTGCCTTGATCGACGGGAAGAAACTCGTCCGGCTTTCCTCGAACTCGCCGGGCTGAAGGCGGGCCACCGCGGTGTGCAGACGCAGATTGGCGAGTGCATTGTTGCGCGCGAGTTTGCGGAAGACGCGTGTCGGGTCGAAGGCATCGGTCATGGGCTTCCCTTCTTTCGTTTTGCGCCGGCCGATCTGCCTGTGTGGCGTGGATCGACGGCATTGCTCTAGCCGAGTTCCACGACGACGATCTCGGGCGGAGCACCCAGGCGCACCGGCAGGTTGGAGAGCCCAAAACCGGCGGACACAATCAGATGACGATCGTTTTCGGCCACGTGTCCATAGGCATATCGGTTGCCGAAACGCGACGGCACGAGGGGCGAATAGCCGAAGAGGCGGATCTGTCCGCCATGGGTATGCCCGGAAAGCGTGAGATTTACCCGCCCGGGAACCTCGGCGAAGATGTCTGGTTCGTGCGCCATCAGGATGACCGGCGCCCCGTCGTCATCAATCTGGGCGAGGGTGGCGGGCAAGTCGTCGAGGCCGGGGATCCAGCCCGAACCATGCGGTCCCGGGCGACCCGGCTGAAGCTGGTCGGCGAGGCCGGCGAGCCAGAAAGGCTGCCCGTCCTTTTCGAGGCGGACGGCGAGATTGTCGTAGACGGGGATGCCGACGTCGCCGAGCGCCTTGTGTGCGAGCGTCGGTCCGTGTCCCGCCGCCAGCGCGACCGGATCGTTCAGCCAATCATGATTGCCGAGGATCGCATGGACCCCGAGCGGCGCCTTCAGCCGCATCATGGCTTCGGCCCAGCGTGCCGGTTCGACATCGCGGGTCTTGAACCGCATGCTGGTCATGTAATCGCCGAGCAGGACAACGATGTCGCCGCCAAGTCCATTTGCCTGATCGCAGATCGCGGCGATGCGGCTCGCCGGCATCCAGGGCTCGCAGGCGTGGAAATCGGCCAGCGCGACGACCCTCAGCCGGAGCCCTTGCGGCCATCCCGCCGGCTTGAGCGCGTAACGCGTGACGCGGGGCAGCGACATGGGCTCGATGCCGACGGCATAGGCGCTTGGTCCCAGGCCACCCGCAAAGAGGCCGGCGAGAAGCTTGAGGAAGCCGCGCCGGCCGATCATTCAGTCCTCCTCGAGCGTCAGGCGGAACTGGGCGGCTTCAAGATCCCTGGGCGGCTGGAGGCCGAGATGCTTCCAGGCGGTCTGCGTCAACACCCGGCCGCGGGGCGTACGCTGGATGAAGCCCTGCTGGATCATGTAGGGCTCGATGATGTCCTCGATCGCGTCGCGCGGTTCGGAGAGGCCAGCAGCGATGGTCTCGATACCCACCGGCCCGCCGCCGAAGTTCACGGCGATCATGTTGAGGTAACGCTTGTCGAGCTGGTCGAGGCCCATGTTGTCGACCAGCAGGCGGGTCAGCGCCTCGTCGGCGATCTCGCGGGTGACGGCCTCGGCACGGGCGACTTCCGCGAAGTCCCGGACGCGGCGCAGGAGGCGGCCGGCGATGCGAGGCGTGCCGCGTGCCCGGCGGGCGATTTCGCGGGCGCCTTCGTCGGTCATGCCGAGGCCCATCAGCCGGGCGCCGCGGCGCACGATCAGTTCGAGTTCCTCGACGGTGTAGAAGTTGAGGCGCACCGGAATGCCGAAACGGTCGCGCAACGGTGTGGTCAGCAAGCCGAGGCGGGTAGTCGCGGCGACCAGGGTAAACTTCGAGAGGTCTATCTTGACCGAGCGGGCGGCCGGGCCTTCGCCGATGATGAGGTCGAGCTGGAAGTCCTCCATGGCCGGATAGAGGATTTCCTCGACTGCGGGGTTGAGCCGGTGGATTTCGTCGATGAAGAGCACGTCGCGCTCTTCCAGATTGGTCAGAAGGGCGGCGAGGTCGCCGGCCTTGGCGATGACCGGGCCGGACGTCGAGCGAAAATTCACCCCGAGTTCCTTGGCCATGATCTGGGCGAGCGTCGTCTTGCCGAGGCCGGGCGGGCCGACGAACAGCACGTGGTCGAGCGCATCGCCGCGGTTCTTGGCCGCTTCGATGAAGATCTTCAGATTGGCGCGCGCTTCCGCCTGGCCGGTGAATTCGTCGAGCGTCTGCGGGCGGAGTGCGGCGTCGACGTCTTCGCCCTTCTTTTCCGATGATATGAGACGGTCGGGTTCACTCATGAGGGCACTTCCGGTTGAAGGTAATGATGGCAGGCCGGGGCAGACCGCTCAAGCGCCTTTGATCAGATTCACGAGAAAGGGGAAAGCGCGGCGTCACCGCGACAGCTCCTTCAACCCCAGACGGATCAGCTTGGCGCTGTCTGCGCCTTCGCCGCCGTTCTTCAGGGCGGCGGCGATGGCGTTGGCCGCCTGCTCGCGCGAGTAGCCGAGATTGGTGAGCGCGGAGACGGCATCGGCGACCGGGGCCGGCGCCACGCCTTCGCCGAGTTCCTGCTTGAGTCCGATATTGGCGGCTGCCTCTCCGGCGAAGGCCGGGGCCTTGTTCTTGAGCTCGGTGATGATGCGCACTGCGACCTTGGGGCCGACACCGGGTGCACGCGAAACTGCAGTCTTGTCCTGCAGGGCGATTGCATTGGCGAGCTCGGAAGGCGTCAGCGTCGAGAGGAGGGCAAGCGCCACCTTGGCGCCGACGCCCTGCACGCTCTGCAGAATGTTGAACCACTCGCGCTCGAGCGCCGTCATGAAACCGAAGAGCTTCAGCTGGTCCTCGCGGACATAGGTTTCGATGAACAGGATCGCCGCTTCGCCGGGAGAACCCAGGCGCGCCAGCGTGCGGGCGGAGCAGAAGGCGACGTAGCACACGCCATGCACGTCGATCAGCGCATAGTCCTCGCCGATTTCGTCAATGGTGCCTTTGAGCTTGCCGATCATGGGGTGCGTCCGTCAAGGATGGGTTTCGGGGGAGATGAGTGGAACCATCGGGAAATAGGTGCCATAGCCTTTGGTGTCCCGGGTGAGAATCGAGTAGCCGCGAATTGCCGCATGTGCGCCGATCAGAAAGTCGGGCAGGACGCGCTCCCGCTTCCCACCGCCGGCGCGATAGCGCTTGAACGCCACCCCAGCTGCGAAGGCTGCCGTCCATGGCAAGCTTTCCCGATGGAAATCCGCTCGCGGCAGCAGTCTGTCGACCGTTTCGATATCGTCATAGCGGACCGAGAATTCGGCGTAGATGACCGGATTGATGACGAGCGGCTGGGTTTGGGCGAGGCGCAGCAGCGTGTTGCGAGACCATTGAAGCCAGACCGGATCGCGAACGGCCAGATCCACGAGCACGTTGGTATCGACGAGCGTTGTCATGGATCAGCGGTCCCGGGTCATTGCCATGAGGGCTTCCGCGTCGATTGCCTGGTCACCGGTGTCCTGGAGGGCGTCAAGAGAATGCAGGAAGGCCTTCAGGCGTTCGCGTTCGACACTTTCACGTTCCTCCTTCTTGGGAGATACGATCAGTCTGCCATCCTCGATCGTGAAGACGACTTCGCTATTCGGTGTGATGCCGACAAGCTCCCGCAAATCGCGCGGGATGGTGACCTGTCCCTTGGATGTAACACGCATTGCCTTACTCCCTGATTGGGTAAGAAAATATCTTACCAGCGGAACAAGTCAAGAACAAATCAGGCGGAGGCCAGTACCTTGCGCATGCGGTCGCCGCCTCGATTGTGGGCGTGGCAGATGGCGATCGCCAGCGCATCGGCGGCGTCATTGCCCTTGAACTCGGCCTTGGGCATCAGGATCTTCAGCATCATGTGGATCTGCTGCTTCTCGCCGTGCCCGACGCCGATCACCGATTTCTTGACGGCATTCGGGGCGTATTCCGCGACCGGCAGACCGGCGCGTGCCGGCACCAGCATGGCAATGCCGCGCGCCTGGCCGAGCTTCAGGGTCGCCACGGCGTCCTTGTTCACGAAGGTCTGCTCGACGGCCGCTTCGTGCGGCTGGTAGGTGTGCACCACCTCGGCGAGGCCGTCATGCAACTGGCACAGGCGCGAGGCAAGATCCATGTCTCCGTCGGAGGTGACCGTGCCGGACGCGACGAAGCGCAGGGAGTTGCCGAGCGTCTCGATGACGCCCCAGCCGCAGCGTCTCAGGCCCGGGTCAATGCCGATAATTCGAATCGTGTCACGCATGATCTCACCCTAGCCGGACATGCTCCCGGTCTGCCAGCGAAAAGTGAACAAAACAAAAACATGAGATCAAGAAGCACGAAACCTCCTTTCAAAAAGTTTGTGGTGACGATCCGGCCAAATCGTCATTTTTGGTCTGGTATCGGCACGCCGGCTGTCTACATATGGACAAGACGTTTGATGCAGCATGGACCACCGCGATGATACCGTTTTCCATCCTCGACCTTTCTCCCATCGCTGAGGGACACACTGTTTCCGAAGCGCTCGATGCGTCTCGCCGGATGGCGATCAGGGCGGAGGAATGTGGATACGAGCGTTTCTGGCTCGCCGAGCATCACGGAATGCCGGGCATCGCCAGCGCGGCGACGTCGCTGGTGATCGGCCATGTGGGGGCTGCGACCAGCCGCATACGCGTGGGATCGGGCGGCATCATGCTGCCCAACCACTCGCCGCTGGTGATCGCCGAACAGTTCGGCACGCTGGAGGCGCTGTTTCCGGGCCGCGTGGATCTCGGCCTCGGCCGTGCGCCAGGTACCGACATGCGCACGGCCCGCGCGTTGCGACGCAATCTTGAGGCCGGCGCCGAGAGTTTTCCGCATGACATCATCGAACTGCAGCGCCTGCTCGGCGATCCCGGCGAGGACCAGGCCCTGCTTGCGGTTCCCGGCATGCGCAGCCATGTGCCGATCTGGCTGCTCGGCTCCAGCCTCTACAGCGCCCATCTCGCCGCGGCACTCGGTCTGCCTTACGCGTTTGCTTCGCATTTTGCCCCGGATGCGCTGTTGGAGGCGATCTCCATCTATCGCGAACGTTTCCAGCCCTCCGCAGAGCTCGGCAAGCCGTATGTCATGGTAGGGGTGATGGGCGTGGCGGCGGAGACGGATGCGGAGGCGCGCTATCTCTTCACTTCATCGCAGCAGCAGTTCGTCAATCTGCGCCGGAACGTCCGGCGCCCGTTTCCGCGCCCTGTCGACAGCATGGACGGCATCTGGACGGAGATCGAGCGCTACGGTGTCGAACACACGCTGCAATATGCGATGGTCGGTTCGTCGGCGAAGATCGGGGAGCAGCTTTCCGAGTTCCTGCGCGTGACAGGTGCCGACGAACTCATTGTCTCGATGCCGATCCACGATCTAGAGGCGCGTTTGCGGTCCGTCGAGATTTTTGCTGCAGTGCGCGCGCAGATGGCATGATGGCGCAGAATTCGCGTTTTTACCTGTGGTGATCAGAAATCGCCGCACGTCTTAACTGCCGCTTAAAAAAGAATCCCGACTTTAGGTAGTGATGGGCAAGGAGGGCACTCCTCTGCCCTCTATCGCATTGCCAATGACAAAAGCGCGCAAAGTGGGGCGCGGAAAACGGGAACCATGATGTCTATTCGTTTCAACTCCCTGTCCTCCAAAGTTATCGGGATATTTCTGCTGCTGACGGTCCTGTCGGTCGGGCTTCTCAACGTGCTCGCCTATTCGACGTCCAGCGCTGTGTTCGAGGATCAGGCCTATCAATCGATGAGCACCACGCTCACCTTCCGTGGCGACATCCTGAACGAACAGCTCGCGCAGCTCGAGAACCAGGCGACCTCGATCGCCAAGATCGAGAGCCTGCAGCAGGCGATCAGTGCGATGAAAAGCGGCTGGAACACGATCGTGAAGAATTCGGGCGACGCCCGGAAGGAACTGCGCGACGTCTTCATCACCAAGAACCCCAATCCGAACGAACTCGAAAAGCTGTTGAAGCCGGAAGGGCCGAGCGGCTTCTACTATTCGAGCCATGAAACCGTTCAGGGCCAGGTTGCCGGCTTCCTCAAGGACACGCAGTTCCGCGATCTGCTGATCGTCGACCAGACGGGCAATGTTATCTATTCCTACAAGAAGGGGGCGACCTTCGGTGAGAATGTCGCGGCCGGTCCGCTGGCCGAAACCGGTCTCGGCCGTGCCTTTGCCCGCAGTGTCGAAGAGGCGGGCAAGGCGGTCGAAGACGTGGCTCCGACACGCTTCTCGGGCTTGCGCGCCGGCAGCGATCCAGCGTCCCCCGACATCTATTTCGCCGTGCCAGTCGTCAAGTTCGGTGCGTTCAAGGGTGCCTTCCTGTTCCAGCTCAAGGACAGTGCCGTCGCCAACATCCTGTCGAAGGGCATCGCCAAGGACAGCGGCGAGCAGGTCGCAATCCTTTCGCAGGACGGCTCCGGCATCAGCCTTTCCGCGGATGGAAAGCTGACGGACATCTCGGCTGCTCCCTTCGGCTTTGCTGCGGACGCCATCAACGGCACGGATGTGGTCATGACGGATTTCGACCGCGCTGACGGTACCGCAAAGGCCTATGGGCGACCGGTTTCTTACGGGGGCGAGAAGTATCTCGTCGTCGAGAGCCTGACCCATGCCGAACTGGGCGCCGGCTCATGGCATATCGCCTCGACGCTTGCCATCACGGCGCTGGTCGTGCTGACGGTCATGGCGATTGCGACCGGCTACCTGACAGGGCGCCTGTTTGCGCCGCTTGCTCGCCTCGCAACCGTCACCGGGGATGTCGCCAACGGCAAGCTCGACACGCCCGTCGCGAACCAGGAGCGCCGAGACGAAATCGGCACCATGGCGAAATCGCTGGAGCGCTTCCGTCTCGGCCTGATCGAACAGAAGGATCTAGAAGCCCAAACGCGCAGCGAGCGCGAGCGTGCCGACGTCGAGCGTCGCCAGCGCATGTCCGAGCGTGAGGCCGAGGCGCAAAGCCTGCAGCAGGTGGTCTCGGCACTCGACGAGGGGCTCGAGCGGCTCGCCCGAGGGGATCTCGCCTTCAATATCCGCCAGCCTTTCCCGGCAGAACTCGAAACGCTGCGCCAGAACTTCAACAAGGCACTTTCGACGCTCGGCAACACCCTGTCTGGTATCGGCGGGAACTCGATTGCGGTGCGCGAAGGGGCGGAAGAAATGCGTTCCGGTGCCGACCAGCTCGCCGAGCGCACCGAGCGTCAGGCGGCCGCCCTCACCGAGACGGCCAGCGCGATCAAGGCCATCACGGATGGCGTTCGGACCCAGATCGCCCGTGCCGAGGATGCCGAAAAGATCGCCCGCAATGCCAAGAACGACACCGAACAGTCGGGCCACATCATGCGCGAGACGATCGCCGCGATGGAAGCCATCCAGGGATCGTCGCAGGAGATCAACCAGATCATCGGCGTGATCGACGAGATCGCCTTCCAGACCAATCTTCTGGCGCTCAATGCCGGTGTCGAAGCGGCCCGTGCGGGCGAAAGCGGCAAGGGCTTTGCCGTGGTCGCCCAGGAAGTGCGTGAACTTGCCCAGCGTTCGGCTGCGGCCGCCAAGCAGATTGCCGGCCTTCTTGCCAAATCGACCACCGAGGTCGAGCATGGCGTGACGCTGGTCGAAAAGGCTGGTGCCGCCCTCCAGGGAATCGGCTCGCATGTGCTGGCGATCAACGGTCGCATCAGCGAAATCATGACCTCTACCCGCGACGAGGCCCAGACGCTTTCCGAGATCAACGGCTCGGTCAACCAGCTGGACGCGATGACCCAGCAGAACGCGGCCATGGTGGAAGAGACGACGGCGGCGATCCATCGTCTCGCCCAGGAGGCGACCGAAATGGACCAGCGGCTCGGTCAGTTCTCGCTCGGTGGCGCGTCAGCGAGCTTGGCCGCAGGGCAGGGGGCGGTCGACCTGCGACGCGCAGGCTGACGTCAACCGCCGCAGGTGGTCATATCGTCGATCGGGGGCCGGCGTGCGGACTGCACGCCGGCCCTTTTCGTCGGTCGATGGTCACACAGAGAATCGGTCACGCAAGTAAGATTTCCCGCGATGACTGCACCGTCGTGCGCAGGGTGAGCAACTCGTCCGTCGTTTGTGGAATTCGTCCTGCAAAACAAGGTAAACAGACGTAGTTAAGCGCGGCTTAACCTTTCTCCTTCATTATCCATGGCGATAGGAACATCGGCCGCGTCCGGCCCGTGCATCAACGATGGATTTTTGGAGTATCTTGCCATGAAGACGAGCCTTATCGCCGTGGCTGCCGTCCTGCTCGCCGGCACAGCAGCCCATTCTGCAGACATGTACCAGCCCGAGCCCGCACCGATCGAAGCGCCCGAAGTCGAAGTTGCAGAAGCCTCCGGCTGGTACCTGCGCGGCGATGCTGGCTATTCCTTCAACAAACTGCGCGGCGCCGAATATTTCCAGGGTTCGAATGGGAATCTCGTGGACTTCGAAGAGGCCGAACTGAAGAACAGCTTCACGCTCGGCGCCGGTGTCGGTTACCAGGTCAACAACTACCTGCGCACCGACCTGACCTTTGACTACATGTTCAAGTCGGACTTTGACGGTTCGACGGTCGGGCAGTGCGGCTCCCCGCTCGAGGCCTGCACGTCAACCGACGTGGCCGCAATGCGCGCCTATACTCTGATGGCCAACGCCTATGTTGATATCGGCAGCTACGGCATGGTCACCCCTTATGTCGGCGCCGGTATCGGCGGCTCCTATGTGAAGTGGGACAACCTGCGCAACACGGCCTGCCAGGACGATGGCGGCGGTTGCGACGGCGAAGTCGAACACGGCGGCGAAGGCAGCTGGCGTTTCGCGTATCAGTTGATGGCTGGTGCGTCGATCGACGTGACTTGCAACGTCAAGGCCGACGTCGGCTATCGCTTCCGCCACACGCTCGGCGGCGACATGTTCGGCTACAATTCGAATGGCGGCCCGGGCTATGACAAGGGCTTCTACAGCCATGAAGCCCATGTCGGTGCTCGCTACCTGTTCGGCGGTTGCGCCCAGCCGGTCGCCGCTTACGAGCCTCCGCCGCAGCCGCTCGTCTACAAATAATACAGTTCCGGATCGCAATGGAAGCCGCCCAATCAACGGGCGGCTTTTCGCGTTATGGGTGTATTTCGCGGCGTGCGTGGAATTCCGTGCGCGTCAAAAAATTTTCTGCCAGCGACATTTGATTTCTCTTGACGGCGGATTTGGACAGGCGTAGTTCCAGCGGCGGGACACCTCTCCCCAACGAGAGGCTAATTACCTGGAAGGGTATCTATATGGCTGATATCGTCGCCCCCGCCGCGCGTCCGGCGAATGCTCACTTTTCTTCTGGCCCCTGCTCGAAGCGCCCCGGTTGGTCGCTCGACGCTCTTGCCGATGCCCCGCTCGGTCGCTCGCACCGCGCCAAGGTTGGCAAGGCCAAGCTCAAGCAGGCCATCGACCTCACCCGCGAAATTCTGAATGTTCCGGCGGATTACCGCATCGGCATCGTTCCGGCCTCCGACACGGGCGCCGTTGAAATGGCCATGTGGTCGCTGCTCGGCGAACGCGGCATCGACATGCTCGCCTGGGAAAGCTTCGGCGCCGGCTGGGTCACCGATGTCGTCAAGCAGCTCAAGCTCAAGGACGTCCGCAAGTTCGAAGCGCCTTACGGCGAACTTCCGGACCTGGCGCAGGTCGATTTCGACCGTGACGTCGTCTTCACCTGGAACGGCACCACCTCGGGCGTCCGCGTTCCCAACGCCGACTTCATCCCGGCGGACCGCAAGGGTCTGACGATCTGCGACGCCACCAGCGCCGCCTTCGCCCAGGACATGGACTTCTCCAAGCTCGACGTCGCCACCTTCTCCTGGCAGAAGGTGCTGGGCGGCGAGGGCGGCCATGGCATGCTGATCCTATCGCCGCGCGCCGTCGAGCGCCTGGAGAGCTATGTTCCGGCCTGGCCGCTGCCAAAGATTTTCCGCATGACCAAGGGCGGCAAGCTTATCGAAGGTATCTTCACCGGCGAAACGATCAACACGCCGTCGATGCTCTGCGTCGAGGACTATATCGACGCGCTGCTCTGGGCCAAGTCGATCGGCGGCCTTACCGGCCTGATGGCTCGGGCGGATGCCAATGCCAAGGTGATCTTCGACTTCGTCGCGAAGAACGACTGGATCGCCAACCTGGCCAAGGTCGAGGCGACCCGTTCGAACACGTCGGTCTGCCTGACGATCGTCGATCCGGTGGTGCTTGCCCTCGATGCGGATGCGCAGGCCGCCTTCGCAAAGGGCATGGTCTCCGCACTCGACAAGGAAGGCATCGCCTTCGATATCGGCGCCTATCGCGATGCCCCGTCGGGCCTGCGAATCTGGGCCGGTGCCACGATCGAGACGGCCGACATGGAAGCCCTGATGCCGTGGCTGACCTACGCGTTCGAGAAGCAGAAGGCGTCTCTCGCCAAGGCCGCGGCCTGACAGCGAATTCCGGCTCCGTCGGCTTTCGGCGGAGCCCCAGCATTCCCATCATTTTCATCGAAACGAACTCTTTGAAGGAGGCCTCGTCATGGCACCTCGCGTTCTCGTATCCGACGAACTGTCGGAAACCGCCGTCCAGATTTTTCGCGATCGCGGCGTCGAAGTCGATTTCCAGCCGAAGCTCGGCAAGGACAAGGAAAAGCTCGCCGAGATCATCGGCAACTATGATGGTCTCGCCATCCGCTCGGCCACCAAGGCGACCGAAAAGCTGATCGCCGCCGCGACCAATCTCAAGGTCATCGGCCGCGCCGGTATCGGCGTCGACAATGTCGACATTCCCGCCGCTTCCAAGCGCGGTATCATCGTGATGAACACGCCGTTCGGCAATTCCATCACCACCGCGGAGCATGCCATCGCGCTGATGTTCGCCGTTGCCCGCCAGATCCCTGCCGCCGACGCCTCGACCCAGGCCGGCAAGTGGGAGAAGTCGAAGTTCATGGGTGTCGAGATCACCGGCAAGACGCTGGGCGTCATCGGCGCCGGCAATATCGGCTCGATCGTCTGCTCCCGCGCACTCGGCCTCAAGATGCATGTCCTCGCCTACGACCCGTTCCTGTCGAAGGAACGTGCCGAGGAGATGGGTGTCACCAAGGTGGAACTCGATGAACTGCTCGCCAAGGCCGACTTCATCACGCTTCACGTGCCGATGACCGACAAGACCCGCGGCATCCTCAGCAGGGAAGCGCTCGCCAAGACCAAGCCGGGCGTGCGCATCATCAACTGCGCCCGCGGTGGCCTCGTCGACGAGGCAGCCCTTGCCGATGCGATCAAGTCCGGTCATGTCGCCGGCGCCGGATTCGACGTGTTCGAAGTCGAGCCTGCGACCGAAAGCCCGCTCTTCGGCCTGCCGAACGTCGTCTGCACCCCGCACCTCGGCGCGTCCACCACGGAAGCCCAGGAAAACGTTGCGCTGCAGGTTGCCGAGCAGATGTCGGACTACCTCATCAAGGGTGCCGTATCGAACGCCATCAACATGCCGTCGATCACGGCGGAAGAAGCGCCGATCCTGAAGCCGTTCATCAAGCTTGCCGACGTGCTCGGCGCCTTTGTGGGCCAGGTCACGGAAAGCGCGATCAAGGAAATCGAGATCCTCTATGACGGCCAGACCGCGACGATGAACACCAAGGCGCTGACCTCGGCGCTGCTCGCCGGCCTGATCCGCCCGCAGGTGTCCGACGTCAACATGGTTTCGGCACCCGTGATGATCAAGGAAAAGGGGATCGTGCTTTCGGAAGTCAAGCGCGACAAGACCGGCGTCTATGACGGCTACATCAAGCTTACTGTCACGACGGAGAACCAGACGCGTTCGATCGCCGGTACCGTCTTCTCCGACGGCAAGCCGCGCTTCATCCAGATCAAGGGCATCAACATGGATGCCGACGTCGGTCAGAACATGATCTACATCTCGAACACCGACGTTCCGGGCATGATCGGCTTCATGGGCACCACGCTGGGCGAGGGCGGCGTCAACATCGCGAACTTCCAGCTCGGTCGCGACAAGCAGGGCGGCGACGCGATTGCGCTTCTTTATGTCGATGAGCCGATCAAGCAGGAAGTGCTCGACAAGCTGATCGCCCATTCGGCGATCCGCCAGGCGAAGCCGCTGGTCTTCGCCGTCGACTAAGCAAGCACTCTCCTCCCGAGAAAAGACCGAAAAGACCCGGCGAAGCCATCTTCGCCGGGTCTTTTACATGTGGCCTCATCAGGCGGACGGGCCGCGGTCGATCAGTTGGCCAGACCGATCTGCTTCATGAAGCTTTGGTTGTCCCAGAAGAGATATTCCTCATCCATGACGCCGTTCTTTGTCCAGTGGCCGAGCGTCGACATGCCGAGCTTGAAGGGCTTGCCGGTCGGCTCGATGAACTTGCCGTTGCCGATCGGCATGGGCTTGGTGAAGGTGCCTTCGAGGTAGCCGATGACGCCCGTCCATTCGCCGGAGCCGAACTTGACCGGATGCTGCTCGATGCGGGTGTCGGGCGCGAAGACGAACATCGGCTTTAGGGCTTCGATGTGGTCGTGCAGGCCCGTGGTGGTCGAGCCGTCGGGATAGTGCACCAGGATGTCCTTGGCATGGCTCTCGCCCAGGCGGTCCCACTTCTGGTGCGTGTAGACGTCGAAGTCGAGGGTGTCGAAGGTTTCGAGGTTCTTTGCGATCCTGGCTTCGTTCTGCTGGTACTTTGCGAGCTCTTCCATCAGGACGGGGACGGCCTTGGCGGCATCCTCGGCCTGGACGGAAGCGACGCCGGCGAAAAGGGCGGCGCCGGCAAGGGCGATGGCGATCAGGTTTCTCATTTCAATGTCTCCTTGGAGTTTGGGTTATGGGGGGCGTGATCAGGCGGAAAGCGGGAGCCAGGCCGGGGCAATCGCGGTGCCGAGGCCGGCGCCGTAGCCGATGTAGATGTTGAGGCCGGCGAGCGGCTCGAGGTAACGGGCATTCTTCAGCGGGCCGGCGTCGACGACGGCAAAGCCGATCGAACGGGCAAGCTCGCCGATGACCTGCTTGGCGGCAGCATCGTCCGAAGCGAGGAACACCGGGACCTGGTTGTCGCCGAGGCGGGGGCCGGCGGCCAGTAGCTGTGCGAAGATGGTGTTGAAGCCCTTGACCAGCGTGACGCCGGGAACGGCGGCGGCGATCTGTTCGGCGGCCGAGGTCGAGTGACCGATGGTCAGGCCCATGTAGTCTGCGGTCAGCGGGTTGGTGACGTCGACGACGATCTTGCCGGAGAGGTCGCCGAGCGACTTCAGGGCGTCAACGGCGGTGTCGAAACCGGTTGCAAGGATGATGACGTCGGCGGTAGCCGCGCTGGCGGCATTGCCGATGCCGGCGCCGCTTGCGTCGGCGAGTGCCGCGGCCTTGGCGGCATCGCGGCCGCTGACGGTGACAGAATGGCCGGCCTTGACCAGCTGGTTTGCGAAGCCGGAACCCATGTTGCCGGTGCCGATGATGGATACTTTCATGATCTTGTCCTCGTTGGTGGTTTCGATCTCGCCGGCCGCTTCGGCATCAGCGTTGGATTGATACGTATTTCGCTATTTCGACTTGAGAAATGGCCCAAAATGAAAGAGATTGTTGCGTTTCTCGTAATAATCGGGTGATGTATGGACATCGTCAGGGCCATGCAGGTGTTCAACGCGCTGGTCGATGGCGGAAGCTTCGTTGCAGCGGCGGAGCGGCTCGACACGTCGACGGCTGCAGTTTCCCGCCAGATCGCGGCGCTGGAGGAGCATCTCGGCGCCCGACTGCTTAACCGCACCACGCGGCGAACCTCGCTGACCGAGGCGGGGCTGGCCTTTCACGAGCGGTCGGGGCAGATCCTCGCCGACATCGAGGAGGCGGAGGCGATCGCGGGCGAGCATGCCGTCAATCCGTCGGGGCTGCTGCGCATCAGTGCGCCATTGTCCTTCGGGGTTCGCGCGCTGGGCGCGGTCCTGCCGGAGTTCCGGCGGCGCCATCCTGATCTGCGGCTCGATGTCGATCTCACCGACCGGGTGGTGGATCTCGCCCATGATGGGATCGACGTGGCGATCCGCATTGCCCAGGAGCCGAGCCCCAATCTGATCGCCCGGCGGATCGCACCGGTGCGCATGCTGGTCTGCGCTTCTCCGGGCTATTTCCGGACGCATGGGGTCCCGCAACGGCCGGGCGATCTCGCCGGCCATTCGGCGCTCAGCTATTCGTACCTGTCGTCAGGCGACAACTGGGCCTTCAAGAATGGGGCGGGCCAGGAGGAGGTCGTGAGGATGCAGCCCTGCGTGCATGCCAACAATGGTGACCTGCTTCGGCTTCTGGCGCTTTCGAACGGCGGGATCATCGTTCAGCCGGCCTTCATCGTCGCCGAGGACATTGCCGCCGGCAGGCTCCAGCAGATCCTGCCGGACTGGACGCTCGGCTCTTTCAACCTCTACGCCGTCTATCTCAGCCGGCGTTTTCTCTCGGCCAAGGTGCGGGTGTTCATCGACTTCCTGGCGACGGAAATCGGCAAGGCGGAGATCTGAGCGCTTCAGGGCCGCGAAGGGAGCCTTGCACCGCGGCCGTCAAAAAACGTGGTGATCAGGTGGTCGGCCCGTGCGACGTCGGGCTTCCGGCCGATCAGCCACAGATATCGCATCAAGATCGGACGGAAACATGTGGATTGAACGATGCGTTCGTGAGCGCGTCGGCGAAGCGCCTATCCTCGTCAATGGCCCATGCGCGCGACCTGCCAGGAACTTGACGCTTGCCAACTTGACGCAGGGGCGGCTTGTCGCATTGCCGACAGGACCACGAAGCCTATTTGTCTTGTGTCAGTTCCAGATTGGCAATTTCAGAAAGCAAGCGACATGTTCGAAACCTTCGATGCTCAGTTGCTGGCGCGCATCCAGTTCGCGTTCACGGTTTCTTTCCACATCATCTTTCCGGCCTTCTCGATCGGGCTTGCCAGCTACCTCGCGGTGCTCGAGGGCCTCTGGCTCTGGAAGAAGGACAAGGTCTATCTGGAGCTCTTCAACTTCTGGAAGACGATCTTCGCCGTCGCCTTTGGCATGGGTGTCGTCTCGGGCATCGTGATGTCCTATCAGTTCGGCACCAATTGGAGCGTCTTTTCCGACAAGGCGGGTCCGGTGATCGGACCGCTGATGGGCTACGAGGTGCTGACGGCCTTCTTTCTGGAAGCCGGCTTTCTCGGCGTCATGCTGTTCGGCTTGAAGCGGGTCGGCCCCGGCCTCCATTACCTCGCCACCTGCATGGTGGCACTCGGCACGCTGATCTCCGCCACCTGGATCCTCGCGGTCAATTCGTGGATGCAGACGCCCGCGGGCTTCGCGGTCAACGCGGTTGGGCAGTTCGTGCCCGTCGACTGGTGGGCGATCGTCTTCAATCCGTCCTTCCCCTATCGCCTCGTGCACATGGTCATCGCCGCCTATCTGACGACCGCCTTCGTTGTCGGCGGGGTGGGGGCATGGCACCTCCTGCGCAGGACGGCGCCGCGCCGGGCCGGGGTGATGTTCTCCATGGCGATGTGGATGGCGGCGATCGTCGCGCCGATCCAAATTATGGCCGGCGACGCCCATGGCCTCAACACGCTGGAACACCAGCCGGCCAAGGTCATGGCCATGGAAGGCCATTTCGACAGCCATCAGGACGGCGCGCCGCTGATCCTCTTCGGCCTGCCCAACCAGGCCGAAAAGCGGGTCGACTATGCGATCGAGATACCCAAGCTCTCCAGCCTGATCCTGAAGCACAGCCTGGATGCCCCGCTTGCCGGGCTCGACACGATCGACGACGACAAGGAGCCGCCGGTCGCGGTGGTGTTCTGGTCGTTCCGTGTCATGGTGGGGCTCGGCTTCGCCATGCTCGGCGTTGGACTGTGGAGCCTGTGGTGCCGTTACCGCGGCAGGCTGCGCGACTGTTCCGCCCTGCATCGGGTGGCCGTGCTGATGGCGCCGTCGGGCTTCGTCGCGGTGCTTGCCGGGTGGATCACCACCGAGGTCGGACGCCAGCCCTACACGATCTATGGCCATCTCCTGACGGCGGATTCGATCTCGCCGATCGCTGCGCCAGCGGTCGCGGCCTCGCTGATCGCCTTCATCATCGTCTATTTCCTCGTCTTCGGGGCGGGCACCTTCTACATCCTGAGGCTGATGGCGCGGCTGCCGCGCGATCCGATGCCCGATCTCGACGATGGCCCCGTCCGCGCATCCGGCATCACGCCCGTGGTTCAGACTGCCGAAGGAGGCAAGCATGGCCATTGATCTCGCTTTCATCTGGGCCGCCATCATCGCCTTTGCGGTGCTTGCCTATGTCATCCTCGACGGTTTCGACCTCGGTGTCGGCATCCTCTTTCCGTTCTTTCCCGAAAAGCACGACCGCGACCAGATGATGAACTCGGTGGCGCCGGTGTGGGACGGCAACGAAACCTGGCTGGTGCTCGGCGGCGGAGGACTGATGGCGGTCTTTCCGCTCGCCTATGCGACGATCCTGCCGGCCCTTTATGCGCCGCTGATCGCCATGCTGCTCGGTCTGATCTTCCGTGGCGTTGCCTTCGAATACCGCTGGCGGACGCGGCGCGCAGAGCACCTGTGGAACTTTGCCTTTGCCGGGGGCTCGATCCTTGCCGCCTTTTCGCAAGGCATCGCGCTTGGCGCTCTCGTTCAGGGCGTTCCGGTCGAGGACCGCGCCTATGTCGGCGGCTGGTGGGACTGGCTGACGCCGTTTTCGATTGCCACCGGTTTTGCGCTGCTGATCGGCTACGGCCTGCTCGGTGCGACCTGGCTGGTGATGAAGTCGACAGGGCCGCTCGCCGAAAAGGCGCGGCGGATCGCCGGCGGGGCTGCGGTCGCGACGGTTGCCGCGATGGGCGCCTTCAGCCTGTGGACGCCGTGGCTCGAGCCGCTCTATCTCGAGCGCTGGTTCGGCTATCCGACGGCGATCTTCTCGTTCGTCGTGCCTCTCCTGGTGCTCGTCTGCCTGCTCGTCATTCTCAACGGCCTGCGATCGGGACGAGACGTTCTGCCCTTCGTCGCCTCGCTCGGGCTGTTCGTGCTCGGCTATGCGGGCATCGGCATCAGCTTCTATCCCTATATCGTGCCGGGTTCGCTGACGATCTGGGATGCCGCGGCGCCGCCGGAAAGCCTCGCCTTCCTGCTGGTCGGTGCGGTCGTGCTGGTGCCGATCATTCTCTGCTACACGGCCTATGCCTACTGGGTGTTCCGCGGCAAGGTCGATCCGGAGGAGGGGTATCACTGATGGCTGAGGAGAAACTTGCCAAGCGACTCGGCTGGTTCGCCGGCCTGTGGCTTCTTGGTGTTCTTTCGGTCGGTGCGGTCGCGATGGTCATCAAGCTGTCGCTCGGCGCGTGAGCGCGACGGATGGCGCGATTGTGATCGCAAAACCGGCACTCGTGACTTCAAAACTTCGCGAGCCGTCGCCATATGAAGACGCAACGGACGTTTCGTCCGACGGCAGTCACGCAGTGAGGAGATGAAATGCGGCGCTACGGCAAGTTTCTTGGAATTCTGGCAATCGGTCTGGCGACCATGCTGACGGTTGCGGATTTCGCCGAGGCCCGGCGGGCGAGCGGCGGCTTCGGCAGCCGTGGCACGCGCACCTTCTCGACGCCCTCCACCACCCGGACCGCCCCCGCGCCGGCAGCCCCGATCGAGCGCAGCATGACGCCGCGGACGAACGGCACGCAGCAGCCGGGCACGACCCAGACCAATACCGGCTTCAACCGGCCGGGCGGCCTGTTCGGCGGGCTTGCCGGCGGTCTGATGGGCGGTCTTCTGATGGGCGGCCTGTTCGGCATGCTGATGGGGTCCGGCTTCGGCGGCGGTTTCGGCTTCCTCGGAATGCTCCTGCAGATCGTGCTGGTCGTGGTTCTGGTTCGTTTCGCCATGCGCATGTTCGGAAATCGCCAGACGGCGATGTCCGGCGCGGGCGCCGGCCCGTCGGCCCGCAACAATGCAGGCGCCGGTCCGGGCTTCGAAATTCCGCGCATGGGAAGCGGCTTTCCGCTCGGCGGCGCATCACCATCGGCTGCGAAGCCGTCGGCCATGAAGGCTGGCGATGAAATCGGCGTCGGCCAGGTCGATCTCGACCGTTTCGAAGGACTCCTGAAGGACATGCAGGCGGCCTATGCGGCCGAGGACTATTCGGCCCTTCGCCGGATCACCACACCGGAGGCGATGTCCTATCTCGCCGAGGAACTGAGCGAAAACGCCACCAAGGGCGTCAAGAACGAGGTGCGTGACGTCCATCTGGTGCAGGGCGATGTCGCGGAAGCCTGGCGCGAGGGCAATGTCGACTACGCGACGGTGGCGATGCGCTACGAGAGCATCGACTATCTGCGCGACCGTACGACCGGCGCGATCGTCAGCGGCGATTCGGAGAACCTGTCGGAATCCACCGAAGTCTGGACCTTCGTCCGCCGGCCGGGAACGGATTGGCAGATTTCGGCGATCCAGGCGGTCGGATCGCCCGAATAAGGGCAAGAGCCACAGTCATTTCGACAGAAACGAAGAAGGCAGAACGCTCGCGTTCTGCCTTCTTCGATTCGAGGATACGCGTATTAGGACGAATGCCCGCAGGCCGTCAGTTCGGGCAGTCCTTCAACTGGCGGGCATAGGTATAGGTTATGTCCGTGAAGCGCTTGGCGCCCTGCAGCGCTTCCCGATTGTTCCGCCAGCTGCCACGGGTATAGCCGGCATGGCCGGAGTGATAGGCGAGATAGAGCTGGTAGGGCTCGTTAAGCGGGATGCCGTTCTTTTCCGCCGTCTGGCGATGATACCAGCCGATGAACTGCATCGCATCGGCAAAGTCGGTGCGGCGGGCGGTATAGCGGCCGGTCTCGCGCTGGTAGCGGTCCCAGGTGCCGTCGAGCGCCTGCGAATAGCCGTAGGCGGTGGACTTGCGCTTCCAGGGGATGAAGCCGAGCAGCTTGGTCCGCGGAGGCTTGGCGTCGTGGCGGAAGCCGGATTCCGTGTAGATCGTCGCCATCAGGATCGGCACCGGAACGCCGTATTCCCGCTCGGTCTTCTCGGCTGCGCGCCGCCAGTTGTTGAACAGGCCGTCGCGCTGTTCGAAGATCGCGCAGGCGTTCTTCGTCTGGCTCGGCGGCTTGGCGCAAGCGGTCAGCAACAGCATGACGCTGAGGGTGGAGACAAGGGCGGTACGCATGACAAAGACCTCGCTTGGAGCGCCCAGTCTATTCCTTAAAATTTAATGAAAAGTTGCCGGACCTTTATGGGTGCAGGCAGGGGCGAGTGTCTGTGATCAGGAGGAACTGCCACAGCGGCAAATGCCTCTCGGATCGTTTCATCATCTTGTCTTGAGAGAGAGAGTTGGTAGCGGGAGGCGGACTTGAACCGCCGACCTTGGGGTTATGAATCCCACGCTCTAACCACCTGAGCTACCCCGCCACACATCGCGAAGGCCTGCTGAAAAGCGGAGCCGTCCGAAGCGATGGGCGGCTTATAAGGCGATGATCCTGCCAGTGTCAAGCGCGAGGTCAGCAAAAACCTAAGCGCTTCTGTGGACTTGGCCGATCGCCGCCGATCAGGCCGCAACCGGGCTTGCGAGCAGGGCCTTCAGCTGGCTTTCCGCATCGGCCGCGCGCTCGGAGCGATCGATGAAACCGCCGCCGTAGACGCGGGCGTCCGCACCGGGGGCGGAGTAGAGCACGCAGGCCTGGCCGGGTGCGATTCCGGCTTCGCCGATTTCCAGATCGACATACACACCGTTTTCGTCGGCGCGCAGCATGGCCGGGGCCGGCGGGCGCGTCGAGCGGACCTTGGCGAAGCAGGCAAAGCCGTCGCGGGCCATGTCCTGAAGCGGTGCGTCACCCAGCCAGTTGATGTCGCGCAGATAGACGCGATGAGTTTCCAGCGCCTCGCGCGGGCCGACGATCACGCGGCGCGAGCGGGCGTCGAGATAGACCACGTAAAGCGGTTCGCCGGTCGCGACACCCAAGCCTTTCCGCTGGCCGATCGTGTAATGAAGGATGCCCTCATGGGTTCCGAGAACGCGGCCGTCGAGATGGACGATCTCGCCGCCCAGCGCCGAATCCGGACGGAGCTTGGTGATGATGTCGGCATACTTGCCCTGCGGCACGAAGCAGATGTCCTGGCTGTCGGCCTTCTGGGCGACGACGAGGCCCATGTCTTCGGCCAGCACGCGGACCTCTGCCTTCGACATGGCGCCGAGCGGGAAACGCAGATAGTCGATCTGCTCCTGCGTGGTGGCGAAGAGAAAGTAGCTCTGGTCGCGTTCGCTGTCGATCGGACGGAAGAGGGCGCGGTGTCCCGGATCGTCCGGCAGCGGGACGGCCTTCGAGCGGATGTAGTGGCCGGTCGCCAGCGCGTCGGCGCCGAGCTCGCGGGCGGTCGCCAGAAGATCGGCGAACTTGACCGTCTGGTTGCAGGCGACGCAGGGGATCGGCGTCTCGCCCGCGAAATAGCTTTCCATGAAGGGATTGATGACGGTGTCGCGAAAACGCTGTTCGTAGTCGAGGACGTAATGCGGAATGCCGAGCGTTTCGCAGACGCGGCGGGCATCGTCGATGTCCTGTCCGGCGCAGCAGGAACCGGCGCGGTGGACGGCGGCGCCGTGATCATAGAGCTGCAGCGTGATGCCGAGGACGTCGTAGCCTTCGCGTTTCAGCAGGCCGGCGACGACCGAGGAGTCGACCCCGCCCGACATGGCGACGACGACGCGCGTATCTTCCGGCTTCTTGTCAAAATCCAGCGTGTTCACGGGCTTTTCCGTCAATCTGATGCGTTTGCGAGGCGAGGTACGGAGCGCCGTTCCACCATTGACGGCATGCCGGCATGGGATTTGGGCAAATTGCAGTCCGTCGACCAGTCAGGCCTCGACCTTATTGTTGACGGATATAGAAAGGATTGCCGTTCCACGCAAGGGGCGCCGATTCGCGGTGCTGTCATGGCGGGTATGAAGGAGGCGCACGCAAGATGGCGAATGGTCTGAAGCTCACGGCTGTCGAGGATGTCTTTACGGTCGCCGGCACGTTTACGATCTCGCGCGGGTCGCGCACCGAGATCCGGGTGGTGACGGTGACACTTTCGGACGGCGCGCATGAGGGGCGGGGCGAGTGCGTGCCCTATGCGCGCTACGGCGAAACCGTCGGCGGGGTGATCGACACCATTCTCGGAACCGCGAAGGATCTTGAAAACGGTCTCGACCGGCTGGCGCTTCAGACAAGGCTGCCCGGTGGCGCGGCGCGCAATGCGCTCGACTGCGCCTTCTGGGATCTCGAGGCCAAACGCGCCGGAAAGCCGGTCTGGGAGATCGCCGGCCTTGCCGCGCCCCGGTCCATAGAGACCGCGTTCACGCTTTCGCTGGACACCCCGGAGAACATGCGGGAGGCAGCGGCGAAGAATGCGCATCGGCCGCTTCTCAAGGTCAAGCTCGGGACCGATGACGACCTCGGCCGCATCGAGGCAGTGCGGTCCGGTGCGCCGAATGCCCGCATCATCGTCGATGCCAACGAGGGATGGACCGTCGAGCAGTATCAGGCGCTCGCGCCGACGCTCGTCCGGCTCGGCGTCGCGCTGGTGGAACAGCCACTGCCGGCTGGCCAGGACGATGCCCTGAGCCGGATCGAACGCGTCCTGCCGATCTGCGCCGACGAGAGCTGTCACGACCGGGCGTCTCTGGGCAAGCTTGCCGGCAAGTATGACGCGATCAACATCAAGCTCGACAAGACCGGCGGGCTCACCGAGGCCCTGCTGATGCGCGACGCGGCGGTGGCCGCCGGTTTCGACATCATGGTCGGCTGCATGCTCGGCACTTCGCTTGCGATGGCACCGGCTTTTCTGGTGGCGCAAGGGGCGAGCTTTGCCGATCTCGACGGGCCGCTGCTGCTTGCCGCCGATCGCCAACCGCCGATCCGCTATGACGGATCGATCATGCACGTGTCGGAACCGGCACTTTGGGGATGAGTTCAGCCGCGCGGTTTCTGCGGCCGCGTGTTCTCTTTCGGCTGTGAGGCTGCCTTCGCCGCGGCCGGACCATTGGTTGCCAGCCAGATCACATGCCGCGCGCCGCGTTTGCGGCCCGCGCGGATATGCTCTTCCTTGACGTCAAAGCCAATCGTCGACAGCCTGCGCGTGAAGCCCTGGTCGGGTCCTTGGGACCAGACGGCGAGGACGCCTTTCGGGCGTAGCGCGGCTTTTGCGGCGCGCAGGCCGGCATAATCGTAGAGCCCGTCATTGGATTCGCGCGTCAGCCCTTCCGGGCCGTTGTCGACGTCGAGCAGGATGGCGTCGAAAGTGGCGCGCGAGCGTTCGATCAGCGTGGCGACATCGCCCACATGCACTGTGACGCGCGGATCGTCGAGCGAGCCCCTGAAGACTTCGGCCATCGGACCGCGCGCCCAGGCGACCACCGCCGGCACAAGCTCGGCCACCGTGATCCTGGCGTCGGCCGGAAGGACGGAGAGTGCGGCGCGCAAGGTGAAGCCCATGCCGAGGCCGCCGATCAGCACATGCGGCCGCTGCCGCTCCTTGATGCGTTCCCAGGCGAGGGTCGCAAGCGCCTCCTCGGAGCCGCTGAGGCGGCTGTTCATCAGCTCGTTGGTGCCGAGCATGATGGAAAACTCGGTGCCGCGCTGCTTTAGGCGCAGTTCGCCGCCCCCACCGGGAATGCTGGCGGCATCAAGCTGAATCCAGGGGAGCATGGCGATCTTCCGGAGGTCGTGAATGAAGCGCCCTCGTATCACGACGAAGACGGCGAGTTCAATCTTCCGACGGCGGCGACATGTTCTGCCGGACAACGCGCCTTCCGGTCTTGCCGCGCTCATATATCTGTCGTTAGTGTTGTCAGACAACTACGGCGGCCGAAGGCGCCCAGTCAAATTTCAAAGAGAGAGTTTTTTCCATGCCCGCACCGATCAACAGCTTCAAGCAGGCCATCCAGACGGGTGATCGCACCCTTTTCGGTCTCTGGGTCGCCTTTGCGAGCCCGCATGCCGCGGAGGTTTCGGCGGGGTCGGGCTTCGACTGGATCCTGATCGATGCGGAGCATGGCCCGAACGACATTCCGCTTCTGGCCGCCCAGCTTGCGGCCGTTTCCCGCCATCCAGCCCATCCGATGGTCCGGCTTCCGGCCGGCGAGACGTGGATGATCAAGCAGGCGCTCGACATCGGCGCGCAATCCCTGCTGATCCCGATGGTGGAAACCGGCGAGGAAGCGCTTCGCCTTTCGCGCGCCTGCCGCTATCCCCCCTTCGGCATTCGCGGCATGGGGGCGGGGCTCGGACGCGCTTCCGATTTCGGCCGCATCGGCGACTATGTCGCGACGGCCGACGAGCAGATCTGCCTGATCGTACAGATCGAAAGCCAGCTCGGGATCGCCAATGCCGAGGCGATCGTCACGACGGAAGGGGTCGACGGCGTGCTGATCGGCCCGGCCGATCTTGCCGCCGACATGGGCCATACCGGCAATTCTGGCCATCCCGACGTCATGGCGGCGGTCGATGGCCTCATCCGCAAGATCGTCGCGCTCGGGAAACCGGCCGGCATCATGACCACCGATCCCGCCATGATCCGGCTGGCCCGCGATGCCGGCGCCTGCTTCATCGCGGTCGGCAGCGACGTCGGCCTGCTGGCGAAGGGGGCGGCCAACCTGCTCGCCGAATCGAAGGCGCTCTGAGGCGCCCCGAGCGCTCCCCCTATTCGCCGTTCTCGTAGTCGGCGCGGCTGATGCCGTGCCGCTGCAGCTTGTCGTAGAAGGTCTTGCGGGGAATGCCGAGCGCCTCGATCGTCCGCCGGACGTCGCCGCCGGTCTCCCGCAGCGCCTCGCGGATGAGGTCCGCCTCGTGGCTCTCCATGCGTTCGGGCAGTGTTCGTTGGTCGGCAGGCGAGCGGGTTGCAGCCGGCGAGCCGGCCGGCTGAGGGTCCGAAAGCCCAAGCGCGACGCGTTCGGCGTAGTGGGCGAGTTCACGCACATTTCCCGGCCAGTCATGGGTGGCCAGGTGCCGGTGGGTCTCGTTCGTCACGACGGGTGCCTCGCGCTTGAAACGTTCGGCGGCGCGGGCGAGGAAATGCGAGAAGAGCAGGGGAATGTCGGCGCGCCGTTCGCGCAGCGGCGGGATCGACAGCGTCACGACGTTGAGGCGATAGTAGAGGTCCTCGCGGAAGTCGCCCCGCTCGGCCGGGTTGCCGAGGTCGAGCTTTGCGGCGGCGACGACACGCAGGTCGACCGGACGCACCTCGTTGGTTCCGAGCGGGCTCACCTCCCGCATCTCCAGCACCCGCAGCATCTTTACCTGGGTGGCTGGCGGCATGCTCTCGATCTCGTCCAGGAAGAGCGTTCCGCCGCTCGAATGCTCGATCCGGCCGATCCGCTTCTTCTGGGCGCCGGTGAAGGCCCCCGCCTCGTGCCCGAAGAGCTCGCTTTCGATGACGGTCTCCGGTAGCGCGCCGCAGTTCAGCGCGACGAAATTTCCGGACCGCCGCCTGCCCCAGTGGTGGAGCAGCGTCGCCACGACCTCCTTGCCGCTGCCGGTCTCGCCCGCAACGAGCACGTCGACATCGGTATCGGCAATCTGTCTCAGCATGTGCCGCAGGCGTTCCATCGCCGGCGTCTGGCCGATCAGCGGAAGATCGTCCTGGCTTTCCTCCATCGCCTGCCGCAGTCTGCGGTTGTCGATGACGAGGCGCCGCTTTTCCGCGGCGCGGGCGACGCTCTGCGAAAGCCGGTCGGCGGGGAACGGTTTGGCGATGAAGTCGTAGGCGCCGTCATGCATCGCCTTGACCGCCATGGCGATGTCGCCATGGCCGGTGATCAGGATGACCGGCAGGTCCGCGTCGATCGCCTTCACCCTTGCGAAGAGTTCGAGCCCATCCATGCCGGCCATGCGGATGTCGCTGACGATGACGGCATCGGCATCGGCCGCAAGAGCCCCAAGGGCGGAGCGCGCATCGGCGAAGTCTCGAACCCTGAAGCCGGCAAGCTCGAGCGTCTGGCGCGTGGCGCGGCGCAGGTCGGTGTCGTCGTCGACGAGGAAGATTTCGGTGGTCGTTGCTGCGGTCATCGCTCGGCCTTCTTCAGGGTGACGGTGAAGGTGGTGCCGCTGGGGTTGCTCTCGACCGAGAGGGTGCCGCCGTAATCGTCGACGATGTCCTTGGAGATCACGAGGCCGAGCCCGAGGCCGCCTTCCTTCGAGGTGTTGAAGGGGGTGAACAGGTTTTTCAGGATATCCGGAGCGATGCCCGGCCCGTTATCGGAGACGCTGACGACCGTCCGGTCGTCCGTTGTTTCGCTCCATCGCACGTCGATGCGGCCGTCTTCTTTCCCGGCCATGGCTTCGAGCGCATTCTGCAGGAGGTTGATAAGCACCTGTTCCAGGCGAATGCGGTTGCCCATGACCTTCACGTCGCGCGGGATGGGGGCCACGTGCAGCATGTCGAGGCGGCCGGAAAAGCGGCTGCGCAGCAGGAGCAGAGCCCCCTCGACGACGGTCGCCAGCTCGACCGGTTCCGCGGCCGCGCGGCCCTTGCGGGCGAAAGTCCGAAGCTCGTCGGTGATGGTGCCGATCCGTTCGGTGAGGCCGGCGATGAAGGACAGGTTTTCCGCGGCCGGCGCGCTCTGGCCCCGAGAGAGGAAGGTCGCGGCATTGTCGGCATAGGCGCGGATAGTCGCGACCGGCTGGTTGATCTCGTGGGCGACGCCGGCCGCGACCTGGCCGAGGATCGCCAGCCGGTTTGCCTGGACGAGCTCCTGCTGGACCGTCTGCAGGCGCGCCTCCGTCGTGTGGTGCTCGGCGATCTCCGTCTGCAGGCGGTCGCGGGCGCGGCTCAACTCCTCGGTGCGCTCGGTGACCTTGCGCTCCAGCTGGTCACGTGCGGCGCGTTCGGATGCCTGGCGTCGGACGACGCGTTGCCAGCGATAGAGGAGTAAGGCGGCGGCCCCCACGAGCGGGACGAGCCCTGCAAGCGCCTGCAACCGCCCCTGCCAGGCGGCTGCGTTCAAGGTTGCCTCGGCGGGGGTCAGCAGGTGGAGTTGCCACGGCGTGTCGGCCACCGGCGCGACGGTGGAGAGGAAGTCGGCGGGGCTCTTGCCGCCGGTCGGGACGAGTGAAACGAGCGTTCCGTCGCGCGCGAGATCGCCTGCCTTGGTCGGTACCGGTTCGAGCGGGGCCTCGCCGAATTGCAGGCTTTCGCGAATGCGCCCGCGTCCCGCGTCGTCGAGCGTGTGGATCGCCAGGAAACGCCATTCCGGACGGCTGGTTACCAGCACGATGCCATGACGATCCGTGACGAAGGTGGGTTTGCCCGAACGGCCCCAATCCTGTTCCAGGCCGTCGAATTCGACCTTGACCACGACGACGCCGAGCAGTTTTCCGTCTGCTCCCTCGACGCGACGGGAGATGTAGAGGCCGGGTCGCTTGCTGACGGTGCCCAGCGCGTAATGTTCGGCACCGCCCTCCGCGACCGCGCGCTGGAAGTATTCGCGGAAGCCGTAGTCGCGCCCGACAAAACTGTCCGACTGGTTCCAGTTGCTGGCCGACATCGCGATGCCGTCCGGTCGGATGACATAGATGACCGCAACCCTCGTCACCTCGACCAGATGCTCAAGCTTGCGGTTGAGGCGGGCGATCGCCCCTTCACTTCCCTCGAACAGGGCGCTGCGCAGCTCGGCATCGTCGGCCAGCACGAGGGGAAGCGCGCGGGGGCGTTCGAGCACAGCCCGCAACAACGCGCCCTTGAGGCCTGCGTCGTTCAAGGCGTCTTCTCTGAGCGTGGAAAACGCGCGTTCGCGGAAGATCTCGCCCGACAGATAGAGGCCGCCCGCCAGCAATGCGCCGGCGACGAGAGCGAAGACGATCCAGGCACGCCGCACGGTGCCGGCCGGCGATCGCTGCTGCACTTCTCTCCGGGACGAGCTCTTTTCAAACATCGGCATATTGTCTGTGATTTCGCACTGAATTGAAAGACGAATGTGCGAATAACCGCACAAGTGCGCGCATTGTTCGGTGCGCCTTCAAAGTTATCCGTTAAATATCAATGCATTGATCGGATTCTGCCGGTCTGGCACAGCGATTGCTCAGTGTTCTGGATAACGGATTTCCGTTGGACTTGCTCACACGACGGAGCCCGGGAGGCGGAACATGTTCCGACAGGGCTCGAAACGGAGGACATCATGCAGATCGCATCCGCGGGCGACATGACGCGCGCCCATCAGCCTTTCTACAAGCATCTCTACGTTCAGGTTCTCGCCGCGATCTTCGCCGGCATCCTGCTCGGTCACTTCTATCCGGACCTCGGCACCCAGCTGAAGCCACTCGGAGACGCCTTCATCAAGCTCGTCAAGATGATCATTGCGCCGGTCATCTTCCTCACAGTGTCGACCGGCATTGCCGGCATGAGCGACATGAAGAAGGTCGGCCGGGTCGCCGGCAAGGCCATGCTCTATTTCCTGACTTTCTCGACGCTGGCGCTGGTCGTCGGCCTGATCGTCGCCAATGTCATCCAGCCCGGCGCCGGCATGCATATCGATCCGGCCTCGCTCGATGCGAAGGCGGTCGCGACCTACACCGAGAAGGCGCATGACGCCACGATCGTCGGCTTCCTGATGAACATCATCCCGACCACCATCGTCGGTGCTTTCGCGGACGGAGACATTCTCCAGGTGCTGTTCTTCTCGGTGCTATTCGGCATTTCGCTGGCGCTCGTCGGCGAACGCGGCCAGCCCGTCACCGATTTCCTGCACGCTGTCATCAACCCGATCTTCAAGCTGGTCGCGATCCTGATGAAAGCTGCCCCGATCGGCGCCTTCGGCGCGATGGCGTTTACCATCGGCAAGTACGGCATCGCCTCGGTCGCAAACCTCGCGATGTTGATCGGCACCTTCTACCTGACCGCCTTCCTCTTCGTACTGGTCGTGCTGGGTGCGGTTGCCCGCTACAACGGCTTCTCGATCATCGCGCTCATCCGCTACATCAAGGAAGAACTGCTGCTGGTCCTCGGCACGTCTTCTTCGGAAGCCGCGCTTCCAGGCCTGATGAGCAAGATGGAAAAGGCCGGCTGCAAGCGTTCCGTCGTCGGGCTCGTCATTCCGACCGGCTATTCCTTCAACCTTGACGGCACCAACATCTACATGACGCTTGCGGCGCTGTTCATCGCCCAGGCGACGGACATCCATCTGTCCCTCGGCGACCAGATCCTGCTGCTCGCCGTCGCGATGCTGAGTTCCAAGGGGGCCGCCGGCATCACGGGGGCAGGCTTCATCACGCTTGCGGCCACGCTTTCCGTGGTTCCTTCCGTGCCGGTCGCGGGCATGGCCCTTATCCTCGGTATCGACCGCTTCATGTCGGAATGCCGTGCTCTGACCAACTTCATCGGCAATGCGGTCGCGACTGTCGTCGTCGCCCGTTGGGAAGGGGAACTGGACGAGCATCTGCTGCATGCCGCGCTTGGCGGTCTCGTCTACGAGGAAGAGGCCAAGACGGCCGCGCTTCAGCCGGCGGAATAAACCCGACACATTCGGCGCCGCCCCAAGACGGTGACCGAAACGGAAGCGCGGCCCGAGATAAATCCGGGCCGCGCTCTATTTTTGCGGCGTCATTCGGCCGCCATGATGTGGAATTCGTGGTGGGCCTCGGGATGCTGCGCCTTGCCCATCAGATAGATCAGACAGCTGGTGCGCAGGAGCGAGGCGAAGTTGGAAACGGCGCCGTTGATCTCAAGCGCTTCGTCGTAGAGCGTCGACAGGAAGCGGGAGGTCGACAAGGACTGGCTTGCGGCGATCTCGTCGATCAGCACCCAGAAGGCCGCCTCGATCTGGATGCTGGTGGAATGGCCGCCGATCCTCACCGAGCGGTTGACGGCACGGTAGCGGGCTGGGTCCTGTCCTGCGAAGACTTCACACATGGCATGCTCCTCCGGCAATTCTTGTTTTGTCCGGCATTATGCTGTGCGACGTGACCTCGGTCAATTTCGCAAATTGCCGTGACATCTTCTCCCGTCGAGAAAGAATCGCCAAATAAACCCGCCAAAAACAGGGATGCGGTAGCCCGCTGCTACCCGATTTGCCGGCGTCATAGGAAACTCGGATCATTCGATGATTTGCCTGTCAGAGGAGTACCCCTTGGCGAAGATGATCCATTCGATGATCCGGGTGATGGAAGAAGCCCGCTCCGTCGATTTCTATGAAATGGCCTTCGGGCTGAATGTGGCGGAACGGCTCGACTTCGAAACCTTCACGCTGATCTACCTCAGCAATGCCGAATGCGAGTTCGAGCTCGAACTCACGGTGAACAAGGGGCGCGAGGAAGCCTATGACCTCGGCACCGGTTACGGGCACCTTGCGGTCACCGTCTCCGATCTCGACAGCGAGCACAAGCGGTTGACCGATGCCGGCCTCAACCCGGGCAAGATCGTCGAGTTCAATCGCGACGGCGCGCTTCTTGCCCGCTTCTTCTTCATCACGGATCCCGACGGTTACAAGATCGAGGTTCTGCAGCGCCACGGGCGCTTCAAGTAAGGGCTACGGCCGACGGGTTGGAGGACCCGGCGGCCGATGCCGACAAGACGGGGATGGCGCGATCGTCGCGCCGCCCAAAACGGCCCGGGAGGAACGGGGCCGTCATCCATGCCACACCATCCTGGGAGGAGACTGACGTGGTCACACTTTACGAAAAGACGAATGGGATGTCCCGCCGAGAGCTGTTGAAGCGCGGCGGTGTCGGTGCGCTGCTGGTGATCAGCGGCTCGGCGGTCATCTGTCCCGAGGCCGCCTGGGCGGTCGAGGCCAAGGCGCTGAAGCCGGAGACCATGGCGACGCTCATCAAGCTCGCCCGTGACATCTATCCGCACGACCAGCTTGCTGACCGCTTCTATGCCATCGCCGTCAAGGGGCAGGACGACCGGGCAGGCAAGGACGAAGCGCACAAAAAACTGGTCGAAGACGGCATCGCCGATCTCGACAAGCGTGCTGGAGCTGGCGGCTATCGTGGCCTGGGCTGGGAAGACGACCGCGTCGCGATCCTGCGCGAGATCGAGAGCAGCCCTTTCTTTCAGGCCGTCCGCGGCGATCTCGTGGTCAGCCTCTATAACCAGAAGGAGCTCTGGCCGATCTTCGGTTACGAGGGCGAGTCCTTCTCGAAGGGCGGCTATATCGAGCGCGGTTTCGACGATCTCGAGTGGCTCTGAGGCCACGCGCAAGACATCAGCATCGCCGCTCGAGGAGGCCCATCGCGGATGGGAACGGCGGCGCATTCTCCAAATTGCCGATTTGAAATTCCTGGGAGGAAATCATGGCAGCGCCTTATGATCTCAACGACGACAGCGTGGTCGTCATCATCGGTTCGGGTGCGGGCGGCGGAACGCTCGGCAACGAACTTGCGCAGAAGGGTATCGACGTCGTCATTCTCGAGGCCGGCAACCGGATCGAGCACGAAGAATTCATCAACGACGAATGGGAAAGCTTTTCCCAGCTCGCCTGGCTCGACAACCGCACGACCGGCGGTGGCTGGCGCGTGTCGAAGGACTTCCCCAATCTGCCTGCCTGGATCGTCAAGGCCGTCGGTGGCACGACCACCCACTGGGCCGGCGCATCGCTTCGCTTCCAGGAGCACGAATTCAAGACGTTGACGAACTACGGCAAGGTCGAAGGGGCGAACCTGCTCGACTGGCCGATCACCCTTGCCGATCTCGAGCCCTATTATGCCAAGGCCGAGGACAAAATGGGCGTCACCCGTACCAACGGGATCGAGGGCCTGCCGGGCAACAACAACTTCAAGATCCTCAAGGCCGGTGCCGACAAGCTCGGCTACAAGGAATGCCACACCGGCAACATGGCGATCAATTCGAAGGAGCGCGACGGGCGCATCGGCTGTCAGCAGACCGGCTTCTGTTTCCAGGGCTGCAAATGGGGCGCCAAGTGGTCGACGCTCTACACCGAAATCCCGAAGGGCGAGGCGACCGGCAAGCTGGAGGTTCGGCCGAACTCGCATGTGGTGAAGATCGAGCACGACACGTCGGGCAAGGTGAACGCCGTCGTCTATGCAGACAAGGACGGCAATCTGAAGAGCCAGAAGGCGCGCATCGTCTGCGTCGCCGGCAATTCGATCGAAAGCCCGCGCCTGCTTCTCAACTCGCATTCGTCGATGTTCCCGGATGGTCTTGCCAATTCTTCCGGCCAGGTCGGCAAGAACTACATGCGCCACACCACAGGCTCGGTCTATGCGGTGTTCGAAAAGCCGGTGCACTTCTACCGCGGCACGACCATGGCTGGCATCATCCGCGACGAGGCCAAGCATGATCCGTCGCGGGGCTTCGTTGGCGGCTATGAACTCGAAACGCTGGCGCTCGGTGTGCCGTTCATGGCGGCCTTCCTCGATCCGGGTGGCTGGGGCCGGTCGTTTGCCTCGGCCATGGACCAGTATGCCAACATGGCAGGACTGTGGATCGTCGGCGAAGACATGCCGCAGGAGCAGAACGCGGTGAAGCTGCATGGCGAGCTGAAGGACAAATACGGGATGCCGATCCCGGACGTCTGGTTCACCGATCATCCGAACGACGAGGCGATGCGCAATCACGCATACAAGCAGGGCGTGGCGCTCTACGAGGCCGTCGGGGCGACCCGCGCCTTCCCGACGCCGCCCTATCCGTCGACCCACAACCTCGGCACCAACCGGATGAGCGAGAAGGCGCAGGACGGCGTGGTCAACAAGCATGGCCAGACGCACGACATCAAGAACCTGTTCGTGTCGGACGGCAGCCAGTTCACCACGGGTGCTGCGGAGAACCCGACGCTGACGATCGTCACGCTGGCAATCCGCCAGGCGGACTACATCGCCGAGCAGATGGGCGCCGGCTCGATCTGAAGAACCTCCCCGGCGGGGCGGGGGCGGCACTTCTGCGCCGTTCCCGCTCTGCTATTTTCGGGACCAGACAATGTCAATCTAGTGACGGAGCGTGGCCAGTGCCTTGGCCCGCTCCTTCGTTTTTTCCACCGCGCGGCGAAGCCGGGCCGTGGCACCTGCCTTGTGCGGATCGTCCGGGGCAACCGACATGGCATTGCCCCGCCAGTCGAAGCTGTCGCCGAACCAGGCGGCGAGCCACAGCGCGGGAAGCGCCAGGTCGCGCAGGATCATGGCAGCCAGCGTCCAGCGGCTGAGATGCCAGTCGTATCCGCGCGCTAGAAGCATCTCGCCGCCATACCAGGCCAAGCCGTAAAGCGCGAAGGTCGACGGGGCGCAGGTGCCGGACAGGGCGAGCGCCGCCATCAGGGCCATCGGAACGAGACCGCCGGCGAGCAGTTCGGGGACGAAGAACAGCGGAAAGGAGGAGCGGCGCAGCCTTGCCCAGCGCAGCTGGCGCTTCCAGACCGAAGAAAAGGAACGCCGGCCGAGCGGTTGTTCGAACGGTTCGCGCACCAGGCGGACCTTCAGGCCCGCCGCCCGGATGATGTGGGTTGCGGCTGCATCCTCCGCGACTTCCGCACCCAGCCGCTCGAAACCGCCGGCCCGGGCCATCACCTGCCGATTGAGGAGCATGGACTTGCCCTGGGCGAAGCCGAGACCCACCGCATCGGCCAGCAGCTGCCAGCGCGCCTGGAAGCTGTTGAGCCAGGCGCATTCGAGTTCTGCGGCGAAACCCGAAGGCGCAGAGCCGATCGGTGGCGAGCAGACGAGGCCGGTTCCCGGAACCCAGCGGGCGAAGAGGCGCTGCAGGTAGTCTTCGGGCATCAGCACATTGCTGTCGGCGATCACGATCCAGTCGTGCGTCGCACTGCGCCAGCCCTTGATGACGTTGTTCATCTTCGGGTTGACGCTGAAGACATCCTCGCCGATCAGCAGGCGGGCGCGGATCCCGGGATGATCGGCCATGCACTTGCGGGCCACCGCGATCGCAGGATCGCCGGGCGACGCGACGCAGAAGATCACTTCATAGTCGGGCCAGTCGAGGCGGAAGGCGGATTGCAGCGTCCTGCCGAGATGGTTTTCGCGACCGCAGATCGGGCGGAGGATGGTGACCGGCGGTCGGACCGAGGCGCCGTCCGGTCCTTGTCCGCGCTTCTTTCGCACCAGGACCAGCAGGATGCTGAGCAGGTGAATGGAAAGGGCAGCGGCGCAGATCCAGGTCAAGACAGTCATGGCTCGTCCTCGTGTCGGGGGATTCCCGCATAGCATCCGGGTATGACAGTCAGGCAAAGGTATCTGTGGTTGCGTCCGACGCCAATCGGTTCCCGCCGCTTTTCGTGCCCTGCAGCCCGTCAGTCCTTGTGGAGCAGGATCCTGACGATCCGCCAACCGAGAAGCCCGGCTATGGCTGCGGCGGCGAGGAAGCCGCTGAGGCTGCCGGCAATCTCGGCGATCTCCATGACATTGTCGCTGAAGGTGACGCCGAGGCCGGTATAGCCGCCGACCCAGAAGACTTCTCCGGCGACGCCGAAGACCGTGAAGCGGTGCCAGGGATAGGCGGTCGCACCGGCGATCAGGTTGACATAGGGGCCGAGCGGCGCGAGCACCCATCGGGTGAGGAAGACGGCGATCGCGCCGCGGCTGGCGATGCGTTCCTCGGCGCGCGCAAGCGCCGCCTTTCGGGCCGGTGTGCCGGACAGCCGCCGAATGACGGCGGAGCCCCCGACCCGGCCGACCAGGAAACCGGCCTGGTCGCCGAGGACGGCGGCGGCAAGGGCGGTCGAAAACACGCCGGCGAGATTGAAATCCCCGGCAGCGGCGAAGGCCCCCATCAGCATCATCACGATCGATGCGGGCAGGGGCAGGCCGAGGCAGCTCAGCGCGGTGACTGCGGCGAGCAAGGGCAGGCCGTAGAGCGGCAGGAGGGCCAGCAGCTGTTCGGTCATCGATGCGGATCTTCCGCGCGCAGCCGCGCGATCGCCGCTGCGATCTCGCCTTCAAAGGCAGCGAGTGTCTGGCCGCGCCCCTCGGCAAGCCTGTCGAGCGTCGGTCTTTCTCCCTTGCCCGGCGGCGGGAGGCGCAGCGCGTCGATCAGGAGATCGCGCGGGACGTCATAGGAATGCGCGACATAGCCGATGGTCATCCAGCCTTCGAGCGGTTGATCGCGGTGAGCGGGGTCGTGCCAGTAGAGCACGAAGAGCAGGAAGCGCACGGCGAAAACGCCGGCAACGAGCAGGGAGCCGAGAAAGGCGAGGGTGAGCAGCCGGTGCCGCCGCCACAGGAGTGCAAGAGCCTTCACGCATATCCCCATCGAAACGCGAGGCCGGCCGTCGTCACGCTTGACAGCCCCGACCGCAGGCCTTCAATCAGCCCGATGGGTGTAACCGGAAAAGGCATGTCACGGCAATGAGCGGTTCGGATGTTCGCCTCGAAGAGAGTTGGAAGAAGGCGCTCGGTTCGGAGTTCTCAAGTCCCTACATGCAGCAGCTCAGGGACTTCCTGATTGCCGAAAAGGCCGACGGCAAACGGATCTTCCCGAAGGGCATCGAGTATTTCCGGGCGCTCGACCTGACGCCGCTCGGGCGGGTGCGGGTGGTGATCCTCGGCCAGGACCCCTATCACGGCGCCGGTCAGGCCCATGGCCTGTGCTTCAGCGTGCAGCCGGGCGTGCGCATTCCGCCGTCGCTGGTCAACATCTACAAGGAACTTGCAACCGATCTCGGCATTCTTCCTGCCTCCCACGGCTTCCTCGAAAGCTGGGCGCGCCAGGGCGTGCTGCTCTTGAACAGCGTCCTCACCGTCGAGGAGGCGCGGGCCGGGGCGCATCAGGGTCGTGGCTGGGAACGGTTCACCGACGCCGTCATCCGCGCCGTCAACGACGAATGCGAGAACGTCGTCTTCATGCTGTGGGGTTCCTACGCCCAGAAGAAGGCCGCCTTTGTCGACGGTCGGCGCCACCTTGTGCTGAAGGCGCCCCACCCGTCGCCGCTCTCGGCGCATAACGGCTTCTTCGGCTGCCGGCATTTCTCCAAGGCCAATGATTTCCTGGTCTCGCGCGGGCTCGATCCGATCGACTGGCGGCTGCCCGAAACGCCCCTGCGATCCGATCCGGCTTCTTAAGGGGACGAGCCGCATACTCCCTAAAAATCTATTGATTTTCGCATTGCCCGCGTTCAGCATGCGTGCGATTTTAGAACGCCTTTTCAGGACCTATTTGCATGAATCCGTCGCATTTCACGAGGCCCGTCTGGCGTCGACCGGCAGCCATGCCGTTTGTCGATGAGCCGCTCGCTGCTTCCGAGCGGGTCGACCTTGCGGTGATCGGTGGCGGGTTTCAGGGGTTGTCGACGGCGCTAGCAGCCGCGCGCAGAGGCCTGTCTGTCCGCGTGATCGAGGCGCGTGCCATCGGTGAGGGCGCGTCCGGCCTCAATGGCGGGCAGGTCATCCCGGGGCTCAAGCAAACACCGGAATGGCTCATCCAGCATTTCGGCAACGCGCGTGGCGAGGCGCTGATCGATTTCGGTACGCATGCCGCAGATGCGGTCTTCGACCTGATCGAGAACGAGCGGCTCGACGTCGAATACAGCCGCGCCGGCTGGATCCACGCCGCGCATACGCCGACGGCACTTGCCGCGTTGGAAGACAAGAACCGCCAGTGGCGTGAGCGCGGCGCCGACGTGGTGCTGCTGAACGGTGCCGAGGTCGCGCTGCTGACTGGGGCGGAGGGTTATCTCGGCGGCTGGCTGGACCGGCGGGCCGGTACCATCAACCCGCTGGCCTTCGCCGTTGAACTGGCGCGGGTCGCGGCGGCGGCGGGTGTCCGGATCGCCACCGGCCAGACGGTCCGGAAGGTGAGGCGCGAGGGCAATGCCTGGCAGCTCGAAACGCGCGCGGGCGGGACGATCAGTGCCGGATCGGTCGTCGTTGCGACCAATGCCTATTCCGACCGGGTCGTGCCGGGCCTCGCAAGAAGCCTTGTTCCGCTTCATTCCTTCCAGATTGCGACCGCACCGCTTTCACCGGCCCTGCAGGAGAGGATCCTGCCGCACGGGCATGCGGTGTCCGACAGTCGCCGGATCGTGACCTATTACCGGCGCAGCCCGGACGGGAGGCTCGTGCTGGGCGGCCGGGGTCGGATGGCGAAACCGCGCAGCGAGAAGGACTGGGCGCATCTGCAGCACGCGGCGCTCAGGCTCTTTCCGATGCTCGATGGCGTGCCGATCGAGCACCGCTGGTTCGGACGCGTGGCGATGACGCTCGACCATCTGCCGCATATCCACGAGCCTGAGAAGGGACTCCTGGCTGTCGGTGGGTGTCAGGGCAGGGGTGTCGCGCTGATGACGGCGATCGGGCCCAGGCTTGTCGATTACATCATGGGCGGGGACCCGGCGGTCCTGCCGCTCCCGCTCACGCCGATCGAGCCCATACCCTTCCATGCGTTCCGGCAGATCGGTGTCGGCGCGCTGGTCACCTGGTATCGCATCCTCGATGGCATGGAAGGCTGAGTTGCCCAAAATGTGAGCGATATGTCGTCGGGGCGCGCTTGCCGACCCGGCGTCGACACGATACTTCTCGCTACGTTTCATCAGCCCGGCATTTCTTCATGACATTTGACGACCAGCGACAATACCGCCTTGGGGTGGTCTATGCGGCGATCTCGGCACTGGCCTGGTCCTCGTCCGGGCTCTTCATTCGTTCCATCACCACCGACCTGATGACCATGCTGTTCTGGCGTGGTCTGGTGTCCGGCGGCTGCGTGTTCCTGCTGTTCCTCTGGCTGGAGCGTGGACATGCGCTCGTCATCCTGCGGCGCATGCGCGGGCCGTCGGTGGCCGCGATGGTGCTGTCGGCGATCAGCATGGTGACCGGCATCGGCTCGATGTATTACACGTCGATCGCCGATGCGATGGTGATCTACGCGACCGTTCCCTTCATGACGGCGGGGCTTGCCTATCTAATGATCGGCGAGCGGCCGAGCCGGGCGACGCTGATCGCCAGCGTGATTGCCGTGCTCGGCGTTCTCGTCATGCTCTCCGATCACCAGAGCGAGCCGGGCGGGCTTTTCGGCAAGGGGCTCGCCCTGGTGATGACGGTCTCCGTCGCCGGGCTTGCGACCGTCATGCGTAAGCACCGCACCGTACCCATGCTGCCGGCGATGGCGGGTTCTGCGTGGCTTTGCTCGCTGACGACCTTCTGGTTTGCCGTGCCACTGACGGTGTCGGCTTCGGACATGAGCCTGATCGTTGCGTTCGGGATCGTGCAGAATGCGCTGGGTCTGATCCTCTATACGGCTGCATCGAAGCGCCTGCCGGCGGCGGATGCCAGCCTGCTCACCGCGCTCGAGGTGCCGCTGACGCCGCTCTGGGTCTGGCTGATCCTGGGTGAAGTGCCCTCCCAGGCGACAATGCTGGGCGGGCCTATCGTACTTGCAGCCCTGTTCGGCCACATCGCCCACGAGGTACGCCGCAACCGTGCGGCGCCCGTGGCTGCCGGCCACTGAGGGCCGCCTGCGCTCACCGGTGGAAAGGACGAGGCGGGAGGCGCCGGCGCCTTGAAACCGGGGGCGGGACGCGGTTCAATCGCCTCCTCCCCAGCCAGCAGGACCCATCATGAAACGCGTCTTCAATCCACCCTCCGTCCGTCCGCCCTTCGGCCAGTATAACCACGGTCTGCTGGTGCCGCCCGGCGCCAGCCTGCTCGTCACCTCGGGCCAACTGGGCATCCGGCCCGACGACAGCATTCCGCCGGATGTCACCGGACAGGCAGAGCTCTGCTTCGAGGCGATCAAGGCAATTCTGGAAGAGGCCGGGATGAGTTTTGCCGACGTCATCCGGATTTCGGGCTTCGTGACGAAGCGGGAGGATTTTCCCGCTTACATGGCCGTTCGCGACCGCTATACGCTGGAACCAAAACCGGTCTCGACGCTGATCGTCGTCGGCGGCTTCACCCGCGCGGACTTTCTCGTCGAGGTCGAAGTGACCGCGGCCAAGGTGGTGTAACAGTCCCGCTTACCAGCCCTTTGAAGTCGATTTCCCTGCCATTTCCACCTGCCGCTCGGGGTGAGAGGTAGAACATTGCCCTGCGCGTGAGCATGTCTTTGCCGGAACAAAACGGAGGCCCGCAAGTTTCTACGGTCAATGGCAGACTTACAGGAAAGGAAATCGCCATGAAGACGAAGATTCTTGCAGTTACGGCCATCGTACTGGGTTCGGTTGCCGCTCCGGCTGTCGCTCAGGAAGGCACCGTTACCGGCGCAGCCGGCGGTGCGGTGACCGGTGCGATCGTCGGTGGTCCCGTGGGTGCGGCCGTCGGCGGCGTCGTCGGTGCCATCGCCGGTACCGCGGTCGCCCCGCCGCCGGTCGAGGTGGTCACCTATGTCCGTGAGCAGCCGGTTCCGGTGGAGCCGGTCGTGATCGAGCAGCCGATCGTCATCGGCAAGCCTGTCCCGCAGACCGTGGTGCTGACCCCGGTTCCTGAAAACCCGACCTATGCCTATGCGGTCGTCAACAACCAGCGCGTGATCGTCGATCCGCAGACCCATGTGGTCGTCCAGGTCGTTGAATAAGACCTGACCTTTCCGGGCGGGCGACAGGCCCAAAGCCCGGGACATCAAGACTATCGGACATCTTGAACGCGAAACGGTGGGAGAGGGCGATGAACAAGCCGATCCTTGCAGTGAATACTGTTGTCATTGGACTTGCCCTCGCCCTTTCGGCGAAAGCTGCCCACCAGATGATCGATCGGCCCGAACAACTGATCGATCAGCATTCAGCCACCGAAAGTGTCGAATGGATGGAGGCCGCGGCCGTTGAACAGGATGCCCAATCGGACCTTGGAGGCGTGTCGAAGAATGTCTTCGAAGCGCGTCCAATCCCCGCAGACAGACTGAACATTCGCCATGTCGGGCCGCGGTTCTTCCCGGATCCGGCCAACGCGCTCGACCTCGGGCGCAACAATTGAGGAGATTTGAAATGACAGACTATTCTCACACCAACGGTACCCGTCCCGTCCATCCGCAGGATGCTCGCGCGCCTGCCGATCGCGGTGGGCCGACCGTCATCAATAACGACCGCACCAGCAGCGGTGCCGGCTGGATCGTCGCCCTGCTCGTCGCGATCGCGCTCGGTGTCGGCGCCGTGTTCTTCTTCACGGATACGTCGACCACGACCTCGGGCTCAACCCCGGCTGAAACGACGGCTCCGATGTCGTCGGCCCCGGCTGAGCCGGCTCCGGCCGCCCCGTCGGTCGCTCCGGCCGAACCGGCTGCCCCTGCTGCCCCGACCGATGCAGCCCCGGCTCCGGCCGCTCCGTCGGCAAACCCTGCTCCGGCAGGTCAGTAATCCCTCAAAGTTACGGCTTCGCCGAGAACCGGCCTTCCGAGAGGAAGGCCGGTTCTACATGTGATGTTCAGTTGTCTTCGCTTCGCCCGTGGTGAGGTCCGCCGAGGATATCAGCCATGCCCGTGCCACTGCACAGAGTGCGGCTGTGGCCGCGACGCCCTCGAGGCCCAATCCTGTCAGCGGTGCGATCAGTGCCAGTAGGGCGAAGAAAGGCAGGACAGCCATTGCGAGGCCGGTGCAGGCATAGCGCTCTCGCACGATCCACAGAGAGGTGAAATAGACCGCGACCGGTACAGCGACTGCATAGTATCCGGCGATGAGCGGGATTTCGGAATGACGGGTGATAATGTCGACAAGAACGGCGAAGCCTGCGCCGACTGCGGCACCCGACGCGAAGATGAAGAAGTGGCCGTAACCCCAGATGAGGGCCCTTCGCAAGTGACGCGTGGGCAGATGGTCGTCCGTCGAAAAATAGACCCACCAGAGAGAAAAGACGATTGCCAGCGCGGAGAGCGCCGTATGCACGAGCATGATGTCAAAATGCTCGACGGTCTCGCGCAGCGCCATAGTTCCGGCAAGAAGAGTTTCCCCCAGTACGATGATGTTGAGCAGACCGTAGCGCTCTATGATGTGATGGCGATGCCAGGGGGTGTTGGATGTCAGTGATTCCGCGACCGCGGGCACGGCAATCTCAAGAAGCGCGCCGATGACCCACATCCCATAGGCGGTCGCAGTCGAAAGGGGCTGCACCAGGACGAAGGTGACCCAGTACACCTGCACGACCGTGATGCCGACCGCATAGGCGACCGCCGTCTTCCTGTGGGGCGTATCGGCGCAGGCGGCGCGCAGCCAAAGAACGACCATCGCGATGCGCATCAGCACGTAGCCGATAATTACGGCGGTGAAATCGGGCTGGTTGGTGAAGAGTACGGGAATGCCGGCCGCCATGACGAGCGAGCCGGCCATGATCACCATGGTCAGGAGCCGATGGAGGACATCGTCATTGTCGTAGGCCGAAGCGAACCAGCTGAAGTTCATCCAAGCCCACCAGATGGCGAAGAAGGCCATGCCGAACATAGGGAGCGCTTGAAGCGCATGGCCTTCCGCAATGCCGTGGTGAAGGCCTGCTGCGGCTGAGGCAATCGCAATCACCGTTACCAGGTCGAACAGCAATTCCAGAGGTGTGGCCACGCGATGATGTTCGTCAGGGTCGCGTGGCCGCAGCGGAGCAATGATGCGATGGAAAAACGGGCGCCCGGCGGTCATATCGGCCTCTTCTTTGTCTCTTGCTACTTTTTCGCAGGAAATAGAGTGCGCAACAAGCCGGGCAGCAGGTCAGAACCGTTCCATGTGGTTCTTCACCTTGTCCAGAAAGGCGGCGCGCGTCTCGTCGGTGCAGTTGTTCATGTCGTAATGGGCGAGATACTTCACCGGCGCGCCGATCTTGATCTGGGCACGCAGCACGCGCGTGACGATCTTCTTTGGCGGGTTGCCGACGAGGAAGGCGCGCCAGGGTGTCGCGCCATAGGTCATCACGGCGGCGAGTTTCTTGATGTGCCGCAGCGTCGGCGTCAGTTTGCCGTCCTCAAGGTCGAACGATACGCCCTTGACCCAGACCCGGTCGAAGTAGCCCTTCAGCATGGCCGGGAAGCCGAAGTTCCAGACCGGCGTGACGATGACGAGCGCTTCGGCGGCCTGCAGCCGGTCGACGTAGTTCTTCACCAAAACCGTGTTTTCCGGATAGTCGTGATAGACGGTCCGGTCGTGTGCCGAGAGCACGGGATCGAAACCCTCTTCATAGAGATTGCAGCCGTCGACCTCGTGGCCGGCCTTGGTCAGGCTTTCGCAGGTCTGGCGATAGAGCGCCCGGCCATAGCTTTCATCGAGGGGATGGGAGTGCAGAACGAGTACGCGCATGGTGTTGAAAAGCTCCATTTCGCCGCCGGGCCGCGCGGGGGGCGTCCCGGTGTCGGGTTGAAATTTTTCCGCGCCGTTTGTCCCGATGAGCAAGAGGCCCGCCGCCAAAGCCGGGCCTTCGATCACCATGGTCGTTTCCATGAATCACGGCCGGCGGGCCGGTCATGATCGGGAGTACCTTCGGAAGTTTAAGTCAGTCTGGCGGTATCAAGCCTCCTGAAATGCCTGGAGGCCGGGGAAAAGGTAGTTCTTGCCTGCCTTGAAATCGAAATCGGGATTGTCCCAGGCGATCATCTTGCCGGGATTGAGCAGGCCCTTCGGGTCGGTTTCCTTCTTGAAGTCGAGCTGGACGGTGTCCGTCTGCTTCATGCCGCCTTCTTCCAGCGTGTAGCGGTGGGGGTTGAAGATCGGGCAGCCGTTTTCCTCGTGCAGACGGATGATTTCTTCCAGCCGCTCCTCGGTCGTGTAGCGCACCAGCGGCAGGCCGGCGCATTGGATCGCGCCGTCGAACTTGATGAATTCGAGATGGCCGAACACTTCGCCGGGGAACATGTCCGACATCTGGCGGACCTTCTCGACATGGTCGGGGCCGGGATACTGGACCTGGAGATAGGTAAAACCGGTGTCGAGCTTCAGCGCGCGCAGCGTCGTGTGGTTCCAGGCAAGCTCGTAGGCATGCGGGATGCCCTTCATGCTTTCCACCGTGTCGGAGCGGAAGCGGATGTCGCCCTTCATCTTCTCGGCATAGGCGACGAAGGGTTCCATCGAATGCGGCGCCACCATCAGAACGACGACTGACTGGCCTTCCTTCAGCCATGGCTTGTGGCGGGTGAAGTAGTCGTAGGGGATTGGCGCGCTGATCGGCGCGACTTCCTTGAGGAGAATGCCGTTGCGGTGGGTGAGGTTGTCGGCGAACTTCACGGCGTCCATGAAGTCGTCATAGCCGACGATCACGTCGACCCAGTCATAGGCCGGCGCCAGCGGCATCTCAACCTCGGTGATGACGCCGTTGGTGCCGTAGGCGTGGGAGACCTTCTGCAGGTCCCAGGCCGAAAGCTCAAGCACGCGCGGCTCGGCCTCCATGGTGACGACGCGCAGTCGCAGGATGTTGCCGAGGTCACGCAAGCCCCCCCAGGTGATCGAGCCAACGCCGCCCGAACCGCCTGCGATGAAGCCGGCGAGCGTCGCAGTGCCCGTCGTCGAGGGATGGAAGCGCAGTTCCTGGCCGGAATGCTCCTTGGTCAGGCGATCGAGTTCGGCGGTGATGATGCCGGGTTCGGCGATCACGCGGCCGGGGTGGATCGCCTTGATCTTGTTCATGTTCATCATGTTCAGCACGATGCCACCGGAGAGCGGCATGGCCTGGCCGTAATTGCCGGTGCCGCCGCCGCGCGGAGTGACGGGAACGCCGTGCGCGTAGGCCACCTTCAGAGTGCGGATCACCTCTTCCTCGTTCTTCGGCGAGACGACGAGGTCGCCCACGACGTTGTCGAGCTGGGCTTTGAGGATCGGCGAGTACCAGTAGAAGTCGCGGCTCTTCTGCTTGACGAGCGCGGGATTGTCCTCGACCGCAATGCCATCGAGTTCCTTTATGATCGCTGCGTAATCGGGCATGGCCTTTAAACTTTCATGATCGGGTCAAGGTCACGATAATCCGGCAGGCTACGGTCGATGCCCATGCCATTCCGCATCACGATGCGGTCAGCCTGCGGACGGGAAAGGAATTCGCTCCAGCGCCGCGCCGAAAACAGCACGAGATCGGCGGGAAGGCCGACGGCGATGCGGCCATGATCGGCGCGGCCGAGAATGTCGGCTGGAGAACGCGTGACGACGCGCGCGGCCTCGTCGAGCGGGTGGTCGAGATGAAGGATCCGCACGCCTTCGCGGAACACCTCGACAGGGTCGAGATCGCCATAGGCGTAGAAGGGATCGCGTGTGTTGTCGGAGGAGATCGCGGTCGCGACGCCGGCCGCGGCCAGTTCGTGGAGCAGCGTGACACCGCGGTAGCGCGGCGTACGGCCGGTGACGCGGTCCTGCAGGTACATGTTGCACATCGGCAGGGAGACGACGGAAACGCCCGCTTCGGCCACCTTGTCGATAGTCGCTGCGGCGATGTCGTCGTCCTGGCGGGCTAGCGAGCAGCAGTGACCAACGGTGACGGAGCCCTCGAAGCGGTTTCTGAGCTTCGCCTCGGCGATCGCCTTCAGGGTCAGTACTTCGCGGTCCTGCGTCTCGTCGACATGCAGGTCGATGTCGAGGCTGTTGTCGGATGCGGTGCGGAACAGAAGGTCCAGACGCTGGTCGAGGTCCGGCCACATCTGGGTGACACCGCCGAGCAGGCCGCCGTGGGAGGCGACCACTTCGGTGAGGTCCCTGAAGAAGGGTTCATCCGTGATCATGTCGAGCGGGAAAAGGGCGACGGCCTGGAGGGCGATCCGGTCCTTCCAGGCGTCTCGCAGCTCGGAGAAAACCTCGAAGGAGATGCGATGCTGCGGCGGCAGGCTGTCGAGATGGGTGCGGATCAGGCTGGTGCCATGGGCATAGGCGGTCTTCAGCGAGAATTCCATTCGCGCACGTACGTCGGCTGCACTCCAGCGCGCCTCGCGGTCGGTGCGGACCGCGTCGAGGGCGCCCACGAAGTCGCCGGTCGGGTTGGGCTGGCGGTCCCAGATGTGGCCCTTGTCGAGATGGGTGTGCATGTCGGCGAAGCAGGGCCAAGCCATGCCGCCGGCAAGATCGGTTGCCGGGATGCCGGCCGGGGCGGAGCCTGCGGGTCCGATCGCCTCGATCCGGCCGTCGGCGATCACGATGTCCGCAGCCACCAGCCCCTCTCTTGCTGCCGGTCCCACGTATCCGTCGACGGTCACTTCCGGGAGCGTCGCGTTGACCAGAGCGAAGCGGGGGGCGTCGGGCAGAGCGAATGCGGATTTCGGCATCAGTTCTCTCGCTTGAGGCTGCTTTCGTGCCAGCGATGCAGGGCGAGCCACGAAATGAAGGAGGTAATGGCAAAAATCAGGACGCCGAGGCAGGACAGAAGGAAGAGCGCGGCGAAAAGGCGGGGAATATTGAGGCGATATTGCGCTTCGAGCAGGCGGAAGGCGAGACCCGAACCGGCGCCCGCCGAACCGGCGGCAAATTCCGCCACCACGGCCGCAATCAACGCCAGGCCGCCGCCGATCCTCAGGCCCGTCATGAAATAGGGCAGGGAGGCGGGAAGCTTGAGATACAGCAGCGTCTGCCAGCGTGAGGCGCCGTAAAGGTCGAAAAGGTTCAAGAGATTATGATCGACGCTCTTCAGGCCCTGCACCATGTTGGACAGGATCGGAAAGAAGGCGACGAGGAAGGCGCAGATCAGCAATGCGACCTGGGTCGAGGGCGCGTAGATGAGGATCAGCGGGGCAATCGCAACGATCGGGGTAACCTGCAGGATGACGGTGATCGGATAGAAGGCAAGCTCGATCCAGCGTGACTGAACGAGGAAGACGGCGATGCCCACGCCGCCAATCAGGGCGAGCGCCAGCGAGGCCATGGTGATCTGCGTCGTGACCCAGAGAGCCGGCGCCAGCGTGCCCCAGTCCTTGACCAGGGACACGGCGACGGCTGCCGGGCTCGGCAGGATATATTGCGGCACGCCGGAAACGATCACGGCGATGTGCCAGAGGCTGATCAAGGCGACGACGACGATCACCGGAACGAGCACCTTCAGGAGGAGCTCGCCGTGGCGGTCGATGAGGCCGGCATTCGCCGATGGGCTGTTCCTGGTCATCAGTGCGCGTCCTCTCCGCCAATGGCTTCAAGCAGCGTTTCCGATACCGTCTCGCAGGCCTGGCGGTATTCTTCGGAGGTGCGGTAGTGGGCGTCTCGCTCCAGGCTGGTGTGGAGCGGGAAATCGGCATGGACCCGGCCGGGTCGCGCCTTCATCACGACGATGCGGTTCGACAGATAGGCGCTTTCGAAGACCGAGTGGGTGACGAAGACGACCGTGATGCCGGTTTCCTTCCAGAGTCTCAGAACGTCGTCGTTCAGCTTCTGGCGGGTGATTTCGTCGAGGGCGGCAAAGGGCTCGTCCATCAACAACAGCTTCGGCTTGGTGACGAGCGCGCGGGCGATCGACACGCGCATCTTCATCCCGCCCGACAGTTCGCGCGGATAGGCGTCGGCAAACTTGTCGAGGCCGACGGTGGCAAGCGTCGCCATGATGTCGGCGTGGGCCGCTTGCTTGGAAACGCCCTTGAGCTTCAGCGGAAGGTGGACATTTCCGAACACCGTCTGCCACGGCATCAGCGTCGGCTCCTGGAAGACGAAGGAGATGTCTCCCTCCGGCAGGCCCTTGGAGTTGATACGCGAGCTCGGCCAGTCGATCGTGCCGGTCGACACGTCACCGAGGCCGGAAATGATGCGCAGTGCCGTCGACTTGCCGCAGCCGGAAGGGCCGAGCAGGCTGACGAACTCGCCGCCATTGACCGTCAGCGACATGCCGGTGAGGGCTACCGTGCCACTGGAAAAGGTCTTCGAAACGTCCTTCATGACCACCAGTGCCCGGCGCTTCTCGGGGGGAGACAAGGGGATGGTGGCTTCGGAAAAAGACATGGGTGGCCTTGGAATGTGAATGAAGAAGAGCGGCTGGAGATTGCCCCTCACCCTAACCCTCTCCCCGCGAGCGGGGAGAGGGGATTTCAGCGCGGGCGCAAGCCCGGAAACTCCTTCGCCCCGCTTGCGGGGCGAAGGTGGCGGCAGCCGGATGGGGGGCAGCCCCCTTACTTCTTCAGCGCCATGCCGACACCCTTGCAGACGAACTGCGTGGTGAAGGCCTTCTTGTAGTCGAGTTCGGCCGGTTCGACACCGATCGATACCATGTCGTCGAAGAATTTCTTGTAGCGGTCCTCGGTCATGCAGCCGATGCCTTTTTCGAGGGATTCGCCGGACTCCAGGATGCCGTATTCCTTCATCTTCTTGATGGAATACTCGATCTGGCCATCCGTCATTTCCGGATTGTCCTTCTTGATCAGGTCGTTGGCGGCCTTGTTGTCGCCGTAGAGATAGTTGTACCAGCCCTCGATCGAGGCATCGACAAAGCGCTGGACGACGTCCGACTTGGTCTCGACCATGGTGGCGGTCGTGGTGATCATCGTCGAGTAGGGATTGTAACCGTTGTCGGCGAGCAGGAAGACCTTCGGCGCCCAGCCGGCCTGCTTCTCGATCTCATAGGGTTCCGAGGTCAGGTAACCCTGCTGGGCCGACTTCGGATCGGCGATGAACGGAGCCGGGTTGAAGGTGTAGGGCTTGTACTGCTCGTCCTTGAAGCCTTCGTAGTGCTTCTTCATCCACTCGAAATAGGTGACGTAGCCGTCCTTGCCCATGAAGATCGAGTCGAGCTTGGCGAGGTCGCCGAACTTCTCGATGCCCTGGTCGGGATGGGCGAGCAGGACCTGCGGGTCCTTCTGGAAGATCGCCGCGACGTCGACCAGCGGAATGCCTTCCTTGACCGCGTCCATCTCGCCGAGCGGGCTGCCCATGTAGAAATCGACCTTGCCGGCGATCAGCAGGGCGCGGTTGGCGGCATTCGGGCCACCCTGGACGATCGTGACCTTCAGGCCGTGCTTTTCATAGGTGCCGTCGGCGACCGCCTGGTAGAAGCCGCCGTGTTCGGCCTGGGCGAGCCAGTTGGTGCCATAGCTGACTTCGTCGAGGGCGTAGGCCTGAGAGCCGACAAGCGCCGTTCCGAGGCCGAGGATGGCGAGAAAAGTGGTCTTGGTGAGAGTGTCGCGCATGTCGATCCGGTTCCCCTGTCCATATCTGGAGCTCCGCCAGTGGGCCCCATTTTCTTCATTTGAGCCATTGCGTTGCGCTTTGAAAAGCATCAAAATTCGTCCGCATTGATGCCTTTTTTGCACCGCACGCACGGTGGGTGCCCAAATTGTGCTTTGTGAGCATTTTTTATGCAATGGTGTCGCCTTGCTGCATTCTAGAAAACTTCAGTACATCAACGAAATCGTCCGTTGCGGATCGATCCGGAAGGCGGCGGCACGGCTCAACGTCGCCTCGTCGGCGGTCAACAGGCAGATCCTGGCGCTCGAGGAAGAGCTCGGTGCGCCGATCTTCGAACGGCTACCGCGCGGGCTCAGGCTGACGGCGGCCGGAGAGCTGTGCGTCGAGCATATCCGCGACGTTCTCAAGAACTACGAGAAGCTCGAATCCCGTATTCGCGGCCTGAAGATGCCGCAGGCGGGCAAGGTCACGCTGGTGACCACCGTCGGGCTCGCCTCCGGGCCGCTGCCGCAGATCCTCGCGCGGTTCCTCGAGGCCCATCCTCGCGTGCGCATCCAGCTTCGAAATGACGGCGGCTCGACCACCATCAATCCGGTGCTGACGGGCGAGGTGGATATCGGCCTTGGCTTCAACATTCCGGCGACGCCGGGCATCCGCACGCTTGCCAATTTCGACATACCGGTCGGGGTGGTACTGCCGCCCGGCCATCCGCTCTCCCACGAGGCGGGGCCGATCGATCTGGTTGATGTGGTGCAGGAACGGCTGGTGCTGGCGCAGTCGGGTACCAGCCTGCGCAACATCATCGACCTGGCGCTCGCGCCGGTACCGCTGCCGGTGGAGCCGGTGCTGGAAACCAATTCGTCAGAACTGATGAAGCAGTTGGTGAAATGCGGGGCGGCGCTGACGTTGCTCAATCCGCTCGACGTCATTGCCGAGTGCCGCGCCGGCGAGCTGGTGTTCAGACCACTGCTTGAGGGCCAGCTCCGGCACCAGCCGATGAAGCTTTTCGCCCGCGCCCGCGCGCCGCTCGATGCGGCGACTAGCCTCTTCGTCGAATACCTGATGCAGGAATTGCTGGTTCTCGTTCAGGATCTGCAGTCGAGGGGGCATATCCCGGCCGGGGAGAAGCCGGGCGAGCGCGGTTTTGGACTGCGCGAGGATGATCAGCGCGAATAGAGATTGGCGAGCGGATAGGCGGCGAGGTCGCGCAGAAGCTCGACGAAGCCGGCGACCTGGTGCCGGCAGATCGCTTCGCCTTTTTCGGCCGTGCCCTTGGACGCGTCGCCGACGACGCCGTTCGGGTTGAGGTCGTGGGCGATCCAGGCGAGTGAATGCGGTGGTAGCGGTGTCAGGAATTTCGAGTTCGCCTTCATCTCCTCGGCCCGGGAGACGAAATTCTGCGCCTTTTCCATGCGCACCAGGTCCGGGCGGAAATGGAGCATCAGGGAGGTTTCGACCTCGCCGCCATGTATGCCGTAGCGGCTCTCATGCTCGGAAATCATGCCGTCTGGATTGCCGAAACGGCCCCACTGCGTGGAGACGACCGCCATCTGGTGGCGCACGCGCAGTTCGCGGGCGACGATGCTCATCACATCGACATTGCCGCCATGCGAATTGACGATGACCATCTTGCGGACGCCGGCTTCGGCGACCTTGGTGCCGATAGCGGTCCAGGCCGGAATGAGGATCTCGGGACCGAAGGAGAGGGTGCCCGGGCCGTAGATGTGTTCGTTGGCCTTGCCGATCTCCTGGGTCGGGAGAACGAGGAAGTCGAGGTCGTCCGGGCGCTGGGTCTTCAGTTCGGCGAGCATGCCGTTGGCGATCGCCACGTCGGTGGCGATCGGCAGGTGTGGCCCGTGCTGCTCGGTCGAGGCGATCGGTAGAATGGCGATCGTCTTTTCCGGGTCGAGGCCGGCGAAATCGCCCGTGTTCAGTTCGTTCCAGAAGAATGGCTTGACCATGGCTTAACCCTCGCAAGTGCCTTACCCAATCGCTTAGGCAATTCTGCAGGCTTCGAAAAGCATCATATTGTGTGCAGGCCGCTGCCTTTTGGTGTGCGGTCCCGTCCGTTCGGCATGAGGGAGACGCAGATTCGACAACCGGTCGAACCTCATCCGGTTCCGGGTGCCGCCTTGTCAGGCACGGGGGTGCGCACTAGCTTGGGGGCTTGCCACCGGTCATCCCTGGCCGGACCGCTTCCCTCCCTCCCGAGGTCCTGATGGAGCGCCATTTCGACAGGTTCTTCCCCGCCAGCCGTCACGCCACGGTGACCGGCCACGGCCGTCCGCGGCTCGAATTCGCGCCTGATCTCTATGCGGCGATCTATGCGGTCGGCGACGTGCATGGTTGCCTTGCGGAGCTTCTCGCGCTGGAGGCGCGCATCAGCGAGGATGGCCGTTTCATCGAAGGACCGAAGCTCATCGTTATGCTCGGCGACTATGTCGATCGCGGCCCGACGTCGCGACAGGTGCTCGACTACTTGCTGAGCCCGCCGCCGGAGGGCTTCGACCGCATCCTGCTCTGCGGCAACCACGAGGATCTCTTCCTACAGTTCATGGCGCAGCCCGAGGACAATCTCGACTGGCTGCGGTTCGGTGGCGTGGAGACGCTGATGTCCTACGGCATCGATGTCACCCGAATCATGGAGGGGGGCGGCGGAATGGCCGCGCTGGCGACCATGATGCAGGCCGAGGTTCCGGCGCTCCATCGCGCCTTGCTCCAGGCGTTACCGATCGCGGTGAAGATCGGCGACTTCGTTTTCGTCCATGCCGGCCTGAGGCCGGGCGTGGCGCTCGACGCCCAAAAGGACGAGGACCTGATCTGGATCCGCGAGCCTTTCCTCGCCCGCGGTCCAGAAACCGGGGTTACGGTCATTCACGGCCATACGCCTTCGTCGATGCCGAGTTTCGGACCGGGTCGCATCGGCATCGACACCGCCTGCTATTCGACCGGCCGGCTCACCGCTGCGCGTGTCGTCGGGAACGAGGCTGTCATCCTCTAGGGTCAAAACTCAATCAGGATAGGCGTTCTGCGCGCCGCATCCTGAGTCTGAGTAGGAGGAAAGGTGCGGGAAATGCGGATCATTTTCAAACCTTTCCGACACCCGCAGGCCCAAGACGCGACGTGCCCGAAGGGTTGGCCCGGATGGGCCGCCTGATTGCGAACAATGCTCGGCAAGGCCTCACGGCCTTACCTTGTGCTTGTTCGCTTCCATTCAATCCCATCCGGGCCAACAGAACACCTATCCTGATTGAGTTTTGGCCCTATCGCGAGGCCGGTTCCTCGACGCTGGCCGCCTCGCGATAGTAGGCAGCGAAGCGTTCTTCATAGTAGTCGGTCGATCCATAGGCGCGGTAGAGCTTCATCTTTTCCGGATCGAGCTTGTTCAGCACCACTCCGAGGCATTTTCGCGCGATGTCCTCGTTGTCGAACAAGGCGTCCTTGACCGTGCGGATCGGCGTCACACCCCATTCCACCACCGCGAGGAACCCGCCGAGCTGGTCGGCCACCACGCGGGCGTCGATGACGGGTGCAAGCGGTGGGAGATCGAGGATCACATAGTCGAAATGGTCGCGCGCCGTATCGAGGAGCGACTGCATGGCGGAGGAGGCGAGGAGTTCCGACGATCGGGCGGCGCGACGGCCGGGTACGGCTGCGAGGAAGGCGAGCCTCGACCTCCGGTCGAGAAACAACAGGTCGCGCAGCGACCGCTCGGCCGTCAGCACTTCGACGAGGCCGGCCGAGGCGTGGCGGGCGACGGCCCGGGTGGCGCCGGGGTTGCGCAGGTCCGCGTCGATCAGAAGCGTTCTTTCTCCCTGCAGGGCCAGCAGTTGCGCGAGGTTGATCGCGATGGTCGACTTGCCCTCGCCGGGCAGAGCGGAAACGACGCCGATCACCTTCGCTCCACCGCCGGCTGGCAACAGGTCGACAGCAAGCTTCGCCCGTCGCAGCGTCTCGGCGAAGGGTGATAGCGGATTGTCGGCGACATGGGTGGTCAGCGTGCCGGCATGGAAGAGGCTGCGGGGATGCTGCTCCGTGGTCGAACAGCCTTCATTGGCGAGGAGCGGAGCGCTGCCGAGGAAGGCAAGACCGAGTTCGTCGCGGACCTGGTCACCGATGCGCAACGTCCGGTCGGAAAGTTCACGATAGGCGCCGACCCCGCCTCCGGCCAGCAGACCCATCAGCGCGCCGAGCGCCAACACAAGCCGCGGCGGCGGAAAACTCTGACCGTCCGGCGTGGTCGCCGGCGAGATGATCCGGGCTTCGGCCAGCGGAAAACCCTGCTGCTGGGCGGCCTCTTGAAGGCGCTGGAGGAAGGTCTGGTGCAGGCTGCGATAGGTCTCGGCGGTGCGTTCCAGTTCGCGCAGCCGTACCTGGCTTTCGCCCGCAAGTGCATTTTCTCCCTTGGCGGTGGCCACGCTGTCGCGCAAGGACTGTTCGCGCGACTGGGCGACCTTCACCTCGCTCCGGTAGCTCTCGGCGATCCGGCCGAGCTCCTCGAACATCAGACGTTCGAGCTCCTCCATGTCGGATCGCAGGCGTGCCGCCTGCGCGTGGTTCGCGCCGAGGCGCCGCGATATGTCGGCCTCCTGTTTGGAAGCTTCGAGATAGCGGCGGCGCAGTTCGTTGGAGATCGAGCTATCGAGCACGTCGGTGACTATGGCATCGGTGCGGCCGGCATCGATGATCGCCTGCAGCCGTTCTTGCCGGGCTTTCGCCTTGGCGACATCTGCCTGGGCGACGATCAGGGCGCTGTTGAGTTCGGTCAGCTGCTGGTCGCTGACAAGCCGGCCATTCGCCGTCTGCAGGCCATTTTCCGCCTTGAACTTCTGGACGGCGAGATCGGATTCGCCGGCCTTCTGCTTGAGTTCGGCAACGCGGGCCTCGAGCCAGGTCCCGGCGCGCCGGGTGGCATCGTATTTTGCTGCGAGCGCGTCGGCGAGATAGGCTTCGGCAATGGCGTTGGCGATCCGGGCCGCCTGCCGGGGATCTGCCGCGGTGTAGCGAATGTCGACGACGCGGCTGCGGCCGATGCGCTCGACCCAGAGATTGTCGAGAAGACGACGGGCGGCCGCGCGGTCGTTCTCGGTCGATGCCTCGTGCGCGTCCGCCTCACCGGCGAGCCACGGGCGTATCGCGGCGAGCGCATGCAGCGCTGCCAGCAAGATGGGCCGATTCGGCTCGGCAAAGGCCGGGTCGCCGCCCAGTTCGAGATCGCTGACGACCTTGCGCGCGATCGTATCGGACCGAAGGAGCTCGACCTCGCTCAGCATCGCGGCGTCGTCGGCTTCGCGGTCCGCAGAGGCCGAGAGGCGATCGAGAAGGACGTCCGCGCCACGGTCGACCAGTATGCTCGCCTGGGCGGTATAGCGATGCTCGGCGGTCGCGAGTACGCAGATCGCGAGGCCGAGGCCCACCGTGAAACCGATCGCGGCAGTGCGCCACTGGCGGCGGACCATCCCGAACACTCTTTCCATGTCGGCGGCGAAATCCGGAGTGGCGGCCGGTTGGCCGTCGTCGGCAGGGCGAAGGAGAGACTTATCCGGTGACAACAACGCAGTACCCTCACGCAACACAAGGAACTCACGGACAGGTCCGGCGGGCCTTGGCTGCCGCCGCGTCAATTCATCAGGGACCTCCCGGCAGGATGCGCGCACGGGCGTCGTTCGGCCGCGAGCGTGAGGGAGGTGGCATCACATGCGATGAAACTACAATGCCGACAGGTTACCGGACGGTGCCGGCCATTTGCCACAGTCCGGTCTGCGCGCGATCCCAGAAAAAATTCGGAATTGCAATCGCGACCACTATTTAAGATTGTATTCTAGTTCGCTGTCAACAGCCGATGCGTGGATGACTGTCACACCGGCTGCCGGGGCTTGCCCCATTCGGCGATGGCGATGCCGCCGAGCACCAAAGCGAGGGCCAGCACATGCAGGAATTGCAGGGCCTCGCCGAGCAGGGCGATGGAGAGCAGCGTGCCGAAGACCGGGACCAGGTTGATGAACAGGCCCGCCCTGTTGGCGCCGATGCCTTCGACACCCATGATGTAGAAGACCTGAGAGATCAGCGAGGGGAGCAGGGCCGCATAGGCGATGATGCCCCAGCCGAGCGCGTCGGGCAGGATAAGGCTGCCATTGGCCTCTTCCCAGACGACGAGCGGAATCGCGGAGAGTGCGGCGCCGAGGGCCGAGCCTGCCATCATGCTCTTCCAGTGAATGGCGGGGCGCCAGCGCAGGCCGATGGTGTAGACCGCATAGGCGACGACGGCGAGCAACAGCAGCGCGTCACCGAAATTGAGCGAGAGCGACAGAAGGGCGTACAGGTCACCGTGGCTCGCGGTCAGCGCGACGCCGACGAAGCTGATGGCGAAGCCGACGATCTGGACGAACGAGACCGGTATACGGAAAAGGAGGTAATTGAGGATAAAGATCAGCACCGGAATGCCGCCCTGCTCGATCGCGCCGTTGACCGCGCTCGTATATTTCAGGGCCGAATAGAGGAAGCCGTTGAAGGCCGTGTAGCCGATCGCACCGAAGGCGAGCAGGAGCAGCCAGTTGCGCTTCAGTTCCGGCCAGTCCTTCTTCAACTGCGGTACCGAGATCGCCGTGATCACGCAAAAAGCGATCGCCCAGCGGGAAACATTGAGCACCATGGGGCTGACATGGCCGACCGCCAGCTTGCCGACGATGGTGTTTCCGCCCCAGAACAACGTCGCAACGGTGAGAAAGAAATAGGCTCTGAGAAGCAATGGATTTCACCGAAAACTGGGAGCGAGGGCGCGAAAGGCTGGAATGTTTCGGCGCATGGGATAGGCGAGGGGGCGCTTTTTGTCACGCAAAAAGCCGAATCCCCTCGCATAAACGGGTCGATTTCATAAAAACAACACAGTATAGATGCGCGGGTTTGGATTGAGCGCAGAGCATGCGCGGTGAACAGGATTTCGAAATGACGAATGTCGTGGTTGTGGGTTCGCAATGGGGTGACGAGGGCAAGGGCAAGATCGTCGACTGGCTCTCCGAGCGGGCGGATATCGTTGTCCGTTTCCAGGGCGGCCATAACGCCGGTCATACCCTTGTGATCGATGGTATCAGCTACAAGCTGTCGCTGCTTCCGTCCGGCGTTGTCCGTCCGGGCAAGAAGGCCGTGATCGGCAACGGCGTCGTCGTCGATCCGCATGCGCTGATCGCCGAGATCGGCCGGCTGAAGGATCAGGGCGTCGAGGTGACGCCGGAAAACCTGCGAATCGCCGAAAACGCCACGCTCATCCTGTCTCTGCATCGCGAGCTTGACGGCATGCGCGAGGATGCGGCCACCAACAGCGGCACGAAGATCGGCACCACCCGCCGCGGCATCGGTCCGGCCTATGAGGACAAGGTCGGCCGTCGTGCGATTCGCGTCATGGACCTGGCAGACCTCGAAGCGCTGGAAGGCAAGGTCGAGCGCATCCTCACCCACCACAACGCCCTTCGTCGCGGTTTCGGCGCGCCCGAAGTCGAGCACAAGACGATCATGGACGAGCTGACCTCGATCGCCGACCGTGTGCTGCCCTTCATGGACTCGGTCTGGGTGCTGCTCGACAAGGAGCGCCGCAAGGGTTCGCGCATCCTGTTCGAAGGCGCTCAAGGGTCGCTCCTCGACATCGACCACGGCACCTATCCTTTCGTCACCTCGTCGAACACGGTCGCCGGCCAGGCCGCTGCCGGTTCGGGTATGGGACCGGGTGCGCTCGGCTACATCCTCGGCATCACCAAGGCCTATACGACCCGCGTCGGCGAAGGTCCGTTCCCGACCGAACTGACCGACGAGATCGGCCAGTTCCTCGGCGAGAAGGGCCATGAATTCGGCACGGTCACGGGCCGCAAGCGTCGCTGTGGCTGGTTCGATGCCGCGCTGGTGCGCCAGTCGGTCGCGACCAACGGCATCACCGGCATCGCACTCACCAAGCTCGACGTCCTTGATGGTCTCGACGAGCTGAAGATCTGCGTCGGCTACAAGCTCGACGGCCAGGAGATCGATTACCTGCCGGCGGCCCAGGCGGCCCAGGCACGCGTCGAGCCGATCTACATCACGCTCGAAGGCTGGAAGGAATCGACGGTCGGTGCCCGCAAGTGGGCGGACCTTCCGGCCCAGGCGATCAAGTATGTTCGCCAGGTCGAGGAACTGATTGGCGCGCCGGTGGCGCTGCTGTCGACCAGCCCGGAGCGCGACGACACCATACTTGTGACGGACCCATTTGAGGATTAATGATAGAAATCGTTAACGTTTTGTCAGTCGGAATCAGTCCGGCGACCAAGAGAAAGTGCTGATGGCTGACTTTATCGCAGTTATTCGACGGGCCGTGGACGGGCTGTCGAACAATACACCGGAGATGCGCGCGAAGGTCTACGAGAAGGCCCGCGCAGCCGTGCTCCGGCAGCTCGAGAACATGTCGCCGCGTCCGCCGGAGCAGATGCTGCAGCGCCAGCTGGAAAAGCTGGATGCAGCCATTCGCGAGGTCGAGGCCGAACACGCCGAGGCATTGCCCGAAGAGGAGGCCATCGCCAGCTTCGAAGAGGCCGTGGCACCACGGCCGACCGAAGAGTGGCATGCACCCGAGCCGCAGCCGGTCGCCGAACCTGAGCCCGTTGCCGAACCGACAGCCGTCGCAGAACCGGAACCGGAGGCCGAGCCGGCCCATGTCGCTCCGGAGGCTGAACCCGTCCACGCCGAGGAACCGGCCTATACCGAGGTTGCGGTCGAGCCTGCCTACCGACCGGTCGAGCATGAACCGGAGCCGGTCGTCGTCGAGACCTATGAGCCGCCTTATCAGGATGAGCCGACGGTCGAGGCCGAAGTTCACGCCGAGCCGGTCCGTGAAGACGTCGTGCAGTGGGCCGAGGAGCCCGTGCAGGTCGCCGAAGAGCCGGTGGCGTCCGCACCGGTCACCGCCGCCGTCGCCTATCCCGACGTCGATGACTACATTTCCGGCTATGTGGAACCCGAACCCCGCTATGCCGAGCCGGTTGCCACGGAGGAGCCGGAGGAGCATCGCGAGAGTGTGCGGGCAGAGGAAGCTGAAGACCTGCTGTCCGAGCCGGTCGCAGCGCCGGTGCCGACTCCGCCGTCCTCCAACCGCGTCATGGAAATTCCGTTTGCCAGCGACGATGACTGGGTTCGCCGTCCGTCGACCGACTATGCGCCGGAGCCCGTAGCGCCTGCGGTCGAAGAGGTGAGAGCCGAGCCCGCTGCCGCGACCGAATACGAGCCCTGGGAGTTCCCGGCCGAGGCGCCGCAATGGCAGCAGCAGGCCACCGAACCGGTCGCCGCACCCCAGTCAACAGCACAGTCAGCGCCGACGCCTGCCGCGCACGATGACGCCCATGACCTGCTCGACGATTTCGGCCCGATGGCGCCTGCAGCTGCTTCGGCCGCTCCGGTTCCGTCGCATGCGGAGCCGGCCATTCCGGCGTCGGTCGACCTGCTCGAATGGGACAGCGCCGCCTATGCCGAGCCTGCGGCCAAGAGCGGCACGGCGGCGAACGAGCTTCCTGCTTCGGACGACTTCTCCGACTGGTTTACCGAGCACGAGGCGCCGAAGGCAGCTTCCGAGCCGGACACCCTTGCCTTCGATCCGAAGGCCGATCTGACGGCCGCGCAGGGCGGCAACGGTGGCAAGGGAACCGACGATGTCGATTCCTTCCTGGCCAGCAACCCGCAGCGCGCCTATCGCATCGAACCGAAGAAGGGGCGCAATTATGCGCCGGTCGTTCTCGGCCTGCTCGGCGTGGCGCTCGTCGCCGGCGGCGGCTATGCAGCCTGGACCTATCGCGATGCCGTGACGAAGCTGGTCAGCGACCTGACCGGCGGCGGCACCGCGCCCGTCGCGGATCCCGCCAAGCCGGAAACGGATGCCGGTACAGCACCCGCACCGCAGGGCACCGCCGAAGAGCCGAAGCCGACGGTCGAAACCGGTGCAGCCCAGCCGGCGGCGAAGCCCGACGACGGGTCTGTCAGCGGACAGAAATTCACCCAGCGCCTTCTGGCCAATGGAACGGAAGTCGACGACGGCGCGGGCGTAACCGCTCCGGGCGGCCCGACGACCGAGGGCAAGTCGGTCGCGCAGCAGAATGTCGCCTCGACCGTCGAGCCGACCGACCAGCCTGCCGTCGGAACCAATGCCGGCGTTCCACAGCCGGCGACGCCGGCCGCGGCTCCCGACACTGCGGCGCCGATCGCAAATGGTGAAAAGGTCTTCCTCTACGAGGAAAAGCTCGGCCAGACGTCGCCGACGGCCATCCCCGGCACTGTCGCCTGGACGGCGCTGCGCGAAACGGGTGAGGACGGCAAGCCCAATCCCGAGATCCAGGGCAAGATCACCATCCCGGATCGCGGCCTTTCCGCGCTCATCACGATCAAGCGCAACACCGACAGCTCGCTGCCGGCAAGCCATCTGATCGAGGTCGTCTTCTCCGTGCCCGCCGATTTCGAGGGCGGGGCGATCGACAACCTGCAGCGCATCGCGATGAAGCGCACCGAGCAGGACCGCGGCGATCCGCTGGTCGCCGTTTCGGCCAAGGTCACCGACGACACCTATCTGGTGGCGCTCAACGACTTCCAGGACGTGATGAAGGCCAATCTCGACCTTCTGGCGACTCGTGGCTGGATCGACATTCCGGTCAGTTACCGCAACGGTCGGCGCGCGCTTCTCACCCTCGACAAGGGCGCTGCGGGTGCGGCTGTCTTCGATCAGGTGCTCAAGGAGTGGGCGGCGCTCGGCAAGCCGACCAACTGACCTGAGCCGTCATGATCGCAAAAGAAAACCCGGGTCCTTGCGGCCCGGGTTTCTTGTTTCAAGCGGCTCGCGAAAGGCCGGTCAGGCTTCAACGACCCGCAGGGCCGAGGCCCTTTCGAGCGCCTCCTTCTGGACGGCCTCCTGAACCTTTTCGAAGGCGCGCACCTCGATCTGGCGGACGCGTTCGCGGCTGATGTCGAACTCGGCCGACAGCTCTTCGAGCGTGACCGGGTCTTCGGCCAGACGGCGAGCCTGGAAGATGCGCTTTTCGCGATCGTTCAGCACACTCATGGCCTTGGCCAGCATGCGGCGGCGGGTTTCGAGCTCGTCCTGCTCGATGAGCACTTCTTCCTGACTATCGTGGTCGTCGACCAGCCAATCCTGCCACTGGCCGGATTCGCCTTCGGTGGCGCGGATCGGTGCATTCAGCGAAGCGTCGCCCGAAAGGCGGCGGTTCATCGAGATCACTTCTTCCTCGGACACGTTCAGCTTGGTGGCGATCTCGCTCACCTGTTCCGGCTTCAGGTCGCCTTCCTCGATCGCCTGGATCTTGCCCTTGAGGCGACGCAGGTTGAAGAACAGACGCTTCTGGTTCGCGGTGGTGCCCATCTTCACGAGCGACCACGAGCGCAGGATGTATTCCTGGATCGAGGCCTTGATCCACCACATGGCATAGGTCGCAAGGCGGAAGCCACGCTCCGGGTCGAATTTCTTGACCGCCTGCATCAGGCCGACATTGCCCTCGGACACGACTTCGCCGATCGGCAGGCCGTAGCCGCGATAACCCATGGCGATCTTCGCGACGAGGCGCAGGTGACTGGTGACGAGCTTATGGGCCGCGTCGCGATCGCCGTGCTCGGCATAGCGCTTCGCGAGCATGTATTCCTGCTGCGGTTCCAGCATCGGGAACTTGCGAATCTCGTCGAGGTAACGGTTTAGTCCGCCTTCGCCGGCGGTAATGGTAGGCAGATTGTTGCGGGCCATAAAGCACCCCCTTCTCGAAACTGTGGCTCCCCGTGGCAAGTGGGCAAGCCTGATCCCTGCGGATTTCCAAAAATCCCACAGAAACCCACCTAACAGATAAGTGTGGCCAAACGGGGATTCAAGCGCGCGGCGAAATCACGAGGCCGTGAAGGTTGAGCGGCGCGCTAGGGCCTTTTTCCGGGATACCGAAAGAGCTCCTCGTCGGCGTCCGGCTTGCCCGCCAATCGCCCGGCAATCAGCTCGGCCGCGATGGTCGAGAAGGTGATGCCATTGCCGCCGAAACCCATGACGGCATGGGTATGTTCGTGGCCGGGTGTCCGATCGATGATCGGCAGGCCGGTGGTCGTCGTGCCGAAGGGGGCCGACCAACCATAGGCCGGGCTGCCAACGTCGATGCCGGTCAGCTCCTTCAGCTTTGCAGCGATCCGGGCAAACTTGCGCTCTGCCTTTGCCGGATCCTTGTGGGCAAGGGGATCGGCCTCATCCTCACCGCCGGCGATGATCCGGCCGTCCGGCGTGGAACGAAAATAGAGGTATGGATCGGAGGCTTCCCAGACGAGGAAGTCCTTGAGCCAAGGTGGACGGGGCGTTGCGGGTTCCGAGGCGATCGCCCAGGTGGAGATGACCTGATGCTCAGCGCTCTCCATCATGGAAAGATATTCGTATCCCGTACAGGCCACGACATCGGCTGCGGTAAGCAGGCGGCCGTCGGCGGTCGATACGACAACGCCGTCCCGCGTTTCGACGAGATCGGCGATCGCCAGCGGGGCAACAATCTCGACGCCGCGCCCGGCGGCGACACCGAGCAATCCGGCGGTCAACTGGCCGGGGTTGGCGCTTGCCGAGCAGTGCGAGACGATGGCGGCGGTGCGGTCGATGCCGAAGCGTTCGCCAAGTTCCGCCCTGTCGATATACTCGGCATCCAGCCCGGCGCCGCGCCGCAAATCCGCCTCCTCACGCAAGGCTCGCAAGCCGTATTCGTTCCCGGCGAGATAGAGTGTGCTGCGGCGCTCGAAACCGCAGTCGAGCTTCAACTCCTCCACGAGCTCGGCAAGGCGGGTCACGGACGCGGCCGAGCGACGCCAGGCCCGGGCGGCATGATCGGCGCCGATCAAACGCGACAGATCCCTAAGGGGCGTGTCGATCTCGTGCTGGATCATCGCCGTACTAGCGAGCGTGCTGCCGCGCACGGGATCGCGACGATCGACCATCAGGATCCGGCGGCCACGGACGCGTGAAAGCGCTTCGGCGGCGAGGGCGCCACTGATGCCGGTTCCCATGATGATGACATCATAATCGCGGTGTCGCGGTGCCGATGAGGCGGTCACCGAAATGCGAGGTGTGGCGGCCCACAGAGGACGATCGCTGCGCAGGTCGCGCCGCTTGTTCAGAACAGGTTTGCGGTTGCTCATCGGGACCCCCGGCCGGCGAAGCGACATGCTTCGCGCTCTGGTGAGCCCGATCAACGCGCGAGGCGCTGCGAAGTTTCCGCAGACGCCTCGATTTCTCCGGCTACTTCGCGGTCGCTTCCACGGCCCGCAAGGCGTCGATGATCTTCTGCATGTCGTCCGGGATCGGGGCTGTGAAATGCATCGTCTCCCCGGTGGTCGGATGCTCGAAGGCGAGCAGGTACGCGTGAAGGGCCTGGCGCGGGAAATCCCGTACTTCGGAGCGTGCGGGCTCGGGCAGAAGGTTGGCCTTGGTCTTGAAGGCCTGGCCATAATCCTGGTCGCCGATCAGCGGATGGCCGATATGGGCCATGTGGACGCGGATCTGGTGGGTCCGCCCCGTCTCCAGGCGGCATTCGACCAGCGAGGCGAGGCAGGTCGCATCCGGCTTCTCGCCGTAGCGCTCCAGCACCTCGTAGTGGGTGATTGCCTCACGGGCGTCGTCGGTGTCTTCCTTCTTCACCGCCCGCTTGGTGCGGTCGCCGGCGCGCCCGAGCGGTGCGTCGATGGTGCCGTGCAGGGTGCGGGGCCGGCCCCAGACCACCGCCTGATAGGCGCGCTCCAGCGGGCCGGTGCGGCCGTGGTCGGCAAACTGGTCGGCGAGGTGGCGATGGGCTAGGTCGTTCTTTGCCACGACCATGACACCGGAGGTGTCCTTGTCGAGCCGGTGAACGATGCCCGGGCGCTTCACGCCGCCGATCCCCGACAGGCTGTCGCCACAGTGATGGATCAGCGCATTGACCAGCGTGCCGGTCCAGTTTCCGGCGCCCGGATGCACGACCAGGCCCGGCGGCTTGGCAATGACGATCAGGTCGCCGTCCTCGTAGAGCACGTCCAGCGGAATGTCCTCGCCCTTCGGCTCGGGATCCTCCGGCTCGGGCATGACGATCGACAGCCGGTCGCCCGGACGGATCTTGCGCTTCGGCTCGGTGATCACCGTGTCGTTGATCTGCACCGCGCCCTGTTCGATCAGCGCCTTCACCCGGTTGCGCGAAAACTCGCCCTCGAGGGCCGCGGCCAGCCAGGCATCGAGCCGTCCTTCCGCGTCATCCCCGGCAATCAGGTCTTTTCTTGCCGCGTCGGCTTGTTTAAAGGGGTCGGTCATACTGTCATCCCGCGTGAGAACCACCGGCGTTGCGGCCGATGTTTCGATGCCTTTGGCACAGACTGAGGCCTTCCACAATCGACAGCCATGGTCCTGGCTGGTTTTTCCCGGAGGGTTCGCGCCGGAAAAGATGTGTCATAGGTCGCGAACATCAGGAACAGAGACACCCGCCATGGCAAATGTCGACCTCGACGAACAGGAAGAAAAGCCGCTCGATCCGGCGATGGAAAACGTTCGCCGCAAGATGGTGAAGCTCCAGCTCGTTTCCGGCGGCATCATGCTCCTGATGTTCATGGCGGTGCTTGCGGCGATCGTCTACAAGGTGACGCGCAAGGACGGCGCTGCGCAGCCGGCCGTCAGCGCGCCGGGCCTCTCCGTTCCCGTCGATCAGCCCATCAGCCTGACGGCCGCACTGCCCACCGGCTTCCGGGTGCTTTCGACCTCGCTTTCCGGCCAGCAGGTGCTGTTCTACGGTGAGATGGCGGACGGCGTTCGCAAGGCTCTTGTGCTCGATCTCGCCGTCGGCCGCATCGTCGCGGACGTGACGCTTTCCGCCAACTGAGCGACAACCCACGTGTCCGGTCGAAGCGTCATCGAGATCACCGATCCGCACGATCCGCGGATCGCGGAGTTCTCGCAGATCCGCGAGCGTGATCTCACCGGACGCGGTGGGCGGTTCATCGCCGAAGGCACGGTGGTGCTGCGCATGCTCGCCGCGGCCCATCGCGCCGGCAGGGGGATTGCCGCCGAAAAGCTCCTGCTTCTCAAGAACCGCGTCGAGGGCGTCGCCGATCTGATCGACGCCTTTGCCGCGGACGTGCCGGTCTATGTCGCCGATGGCGCGGTGCTCGACGCGATCGCCGGCTTCCACCTTCATCGCGGCGTGCTGGCGCTCGGCCGGCGCGATGCCGGTCTGGCCGCCGCCGAACTGATCGACAGGCTGCCCGACCACTGCCTCGTTCTCGTCGGCTGCGGCATCTCCAACCACGACAACATCGGCGCTCTTTTTCGTAATGCCGCGGGCTTCTTTGCCGATGCGGTGCTGCTCGACGAGACGTGCTGCGATCCGCTCTACCGCAAGGCGCTCAGGGTGTCCGTCGGGTCGGTGCTGGCGATGCCCTATGCCCGGGAGAGTTCGGCCGAGGACCTGCTTGGAAAACTCGCCGACGCCGGCTTCGAGATCTGGGCGCTGTCGCCGGCCGGTGAGATCGAGATCGGCGATATTGCCCCGGCGCGGCGCATGGCGCTCGTGATGGGCACGGAAGGCGATGGGCTGCCTGCGCATATCCTCAAGCGCTTCCGCAGCGCGCGCATCGCCCAGTCGCCGGGGCTCGACAGCCTCAATGTCGGGACGGCCAGCGGGATCGCGCTCTACAGCATGGCGCGGGCCATGGGGCGTCTTGAGGGACGTCAGGGGCGCTGACGGCGCAATATTTCGGAATCAGGGAGTAAGCGACTCCCGGTCAACCGTGGCTCATTCGCCCGCGGGTGGCTGGGCGACGGCATTCCTGGACAGCGACGGGTCGATCGCAAGGACACGCTCGGCCAGAGACAATCCCTTGCCCGCACTCTTCTGAGACTTGGCCCGCAAAAGGTCTGGGATGGGGGATGTCTCCCCCTCGCGGGCCGCCGTCAGGACGATCATCTTCGCCGCGATGTCGGCAATCTCCTCGCGGAGCGCCTTGTCATTGGTCGCGGCCTTGGCCTTCAGCAGGCGCTCGGTCAGGGCGATGTGGCGATTGCGCAGTTCCTCGGAAAGGGCGTCGACATTCTGGCGGGCCGGGGCGTCGTTCAGCACGGTTTCTGCGGCCGGTTCCTCTTCCGCTACCTCGATCTCCTCGAAGGCCGGCACCGGCACATTGGCGGCACGAAGAGCACGGACGGCGGTGCGCACCTGTCCGTTTGCCGTCTTCAGGCTCTGCTTCAGGCGGGCGATCTCCTTCAGGCGGCGCTCGAGCATGGCCTCCTTGTCGACGTTCTCCGCCATTTCCCGGCCAAGCCGGTCATCGAGCCTGAGAAGCTTGTGCTCTTCCTGGGACAGCCGGATTTCGGCGTCCTTGGCGCGCTTCGTCACGAGCTTGGCCTCGCGGCGCAGATCCTCGCGTTCGTCCCGCAGCGACTGGACGCGCATCTTGAGGTTCTCGATCTCGGTCTCACGCGTCGTCCGCTCGATCTTCAGGTTGTCGATGTCAGCCATCATGCGGTCGACGCGGCGGGCGAGGTTCGCGAGCTCGACATCCTTGGCCGCCGAGGTTTCCTCGGTGCGGCGCAGCGCCTCGCGCAGGTTGTCGGCCTCGAATTCGGCGCGACGTACCTTGGAGCGGAAGTCGGCCGCCTCGACACTCATGTCGTTGATCTGGACCTGCAGTTCCTGTGCCTCCGCCAGGAGGCGGCTCGCCTCCCTGCCGAGGGTCTCGTTGGCGAGCTTCAGGCTCGATGCCTTCTCCCGTTCGCGAATCAGCTCCTGGGTGGTGCGGGCGTTTTCAGCGGCATAGACGGCACGGACCATGTCCTTCTGGGCACGGATTTCCTGCGGACTCAGCGGCATCGTCGCCTTCAGGCGGTTCTCGGTATAGAGCACGATACGCTGATGTATCGACGGCGCGATGAGCATGACGAGCAGCGCTGCCGCCAGAAAACCCAATCCAAAAAGCAGGGCGTATTCGATCACGGGTGTGCCACACTTGTGTTCATCTGGAAGACCTCGACCATTAAACATGCGCCGCTCGTGGAGACAAGCGGCGCAGGCTTATGCGGACCGGTAAACTATTGCATGGGGACTAGAGGGGACCGAGCTTGTGCGGACCCTGCGCCGACATGCGGTCAGAAGGGGTTCCAGGTGGGCTGCCGGGTGAGCTTGAGGTAGCCGACATTGACGCCGAGACGGGCACCGATGCCGGTGCGGATCGGGACGAGCACCACGTTGCGGCTCTTCAGCACCGTCATGCCGACGCCGGCGACGACATAGGCGGAACCGCTGACGCCGCCATAGCGGGCGTAAAGGCTCTCGACGGCGGGCAGGTCGTAGACGAGCATCATCACGCGGGTGCCATTGCCGCCGTAGTCGATGCCGAGCGAGGGGCCTTGCCAGAAGACGTCGTGCTGGCCGGCATTCTTGGTGTTGAGCTGGCCTTCGCCATAGGTCAGGCCGGCAACGAATGCGCCGGAGCCCTCCTGGCCGAGGATGTAGCCGTTCGGCAGACCGTGCTGCTGGAAGGCCTCTTCGATGACCTTGGCGAGCGCGCCGCTGGTCTCGCCGAAGAAGCCGTGGCCGGCGTCGACGATTTCCTGGGCGGTGTATTCGCCGGCGGCGATCGCCGGCCGGGCGGAGATGCCGACGCCTGCCGCGAGGAGAAGTGCGGCCGCAAGGCATGCACGGAAGGCGGCAAGGGCTTGGGTCGTCACGAAGCGCATGGGGTCTCCTCCATCCAGAATTGATGCAAACGGCATCGCCAATGCGGGTAAAGCTATTTACCGATGATCATCTTAATAATCGGTTTACCAAATATGGTGTCATTATGGCCGTAGGAATCCGACCACACCGGGCGCCCGTATCCGCGCATCCGGCCCTTTCGTGGGGATTGATCTTCAGGAGAGAGCGATGCCGAAGAATGTAAACCTCACCCTTGCCGGTCCCGACCTTGCGGCTCTGCTGTGCAGCCGCGTCTGCCACGACGTGATCTCGCCGGTCGGCGCCATCAACAACGGCCTCGAACTGCTCGACGAGGGCGGTGCCGACGCCGATGCCATGGACCTCATCCGCACCAGCGCACTCAACGCCTCGGTCCGCCTGAAATTCGCCCGCCTCGCCTTCGGCGCCTCGGGTTCCGTCGGTGCGTCGATCGATACCGGCGAGGCCGAGAAGGCCGCCAAGGATTTCGCCGCTGCCGAAAAGAAGACCGAAGTCAGCTGGAATGGGCCGCGGGCGATCATCGCCAAGAACCGGGTCAAGTTGCTCCTCAACCTGTTCCTCGTCGCCTACGGTTCCATTCCGCGCGGCGGCCAGCTGGACGTCACGCTCGAAAACCCGGAATACGAGGCGAAGTTCACGATCACCTCGAAGGGCCGCATGATGCGCGTGCCGTCGAAGTTCGCCGAGATCTGCAACGGCCAGATCGAGGAGGCGATCGATGCCCACTCGATCCAGCCCTATTACACGGTGCTGCTCGCCGAGGAATGCGGCATGGAACTCAAGTATGTGCAGACCGACGAGGAGATCGTCTTCACCGCTGAGATGGCGGCCGCCTGAGCGGCTCGTCTCCTCCCACCGAATAAAATAACGGCACGCTTCGGGCGTGCCGTTTCATTTTGGGGCCGAGAGAAGTGATTCGCGGTAACGTTTCCTTAGTTGAAGGCGCCTACATTCGGTTGCATGCGCGGTAATCCCCATTACGGGGACGATGGTGGCATGGGAGTGTGTGATGCAGCGTTTGATGATCGCAGATAGTTCCGACGTGGTGCGCAAAGTCGGCCGCAAGATCCTGTCCGAGCTCGGTTTCCTCGTGCTCGAAGCCGGGTCTGCCCGCGAGGCACTGATGCGCTGCGAAACGGAGCTTCCGAACATCGTCATCGTCGATGCAGGCCTTGAAGGGGCCCTCGACCTCATCGCCAACATCCGCGCGCTGCCGGAAGGCAAGGGCGTGCGCATCTACTACTGCGTGATCGAGGCCGACCTCAAGACGATGATGGCTGGCAAGCGTGCCGGCGCGAACGATTTCCTGCTGAAGCCCTTCGACCGCAAGATCCTGACCCAAATGTTCACGGACAAGGCGATCGCCGCCTGACATCCTTCACGCGAATCAGATGACTTGCGAACGCCCTGGCACGACCGGGGCGTTTTTCGTTCGCCGAACCGGTAGGCGGGTGAGGGTAACCAGACCTGTCGCACGAAGGTAAAGGCAACAAAAAACCTGCCCGGTGAGGGGCAGGTCGAGTGCTTTGCGGGTCTTCGCCTGAAAGGGATCAGGCGGTTTCCATGTATTCGGCGCCATCCGGCTCGCGCAGCACGTAGCCGCGGCCCCAGACAGTCTCGATATAGTTCGCGCCGCCTGCGGCGTTTGCGAGCTTCTTGCGCAGCTTGCAGATGAATACGTCGATGATCTTGAGTTCCGGCTCGTCCATGCCGCCGTAAAGGTGGTTCAGGAACATTTCCTTGGTGAGGGTCGTACCCTTGCGGAGCGAAAGCAGCTCCAGCATCTGGTATTCCTTGCCGGTGAGGTGAACGCGCTGGCCGCCGACTTCAACGGTCTTGGCGTCGAGGTTCACGATCAGTTCGCCGGTGATGATGATCGACTGGGCGTGGCCCTTGGAACGGCGGACGATGGCGTGGATGCGCGCAACCAGCTCGTCCTTGTGGAACGGCTTGGTCATGTAGTCGTCGGCGCCGAAGCCGAGGCCGCGAACCTTGTCTTCGATGCCTGCCATGCCCGAGAGAATGAGGATAGGCGTCTTGACCTTGGAAAGCCGCAGCGTGCGCAGCACTTCATAGCCAGACATGTCCGGCAGGTTCAGGTCGAGCAGAATGATGTCGTAGTCGTAGAGCTTTCCGAGATCCACGCCTTCTTCGCCGAGATCGGTCGTGTAGACGTTGAAACTCTCCGATTTGAGCATCAGCTCGATGCTCTGCGCCGTGGCGCTATCGTCTTCAATGAGTAGAACCCGCATAATTATCCCCTTTACCGCCGCCGAAAGGTCGTACTTGGCCCCCTACGCGATACGGATCCAGTCGTTGCCTGATTTGAAGGCTGCCACCAAATGGTTAACAAATTCTGATTCCTTCTGGCAAGGTGTATCGAATTTATTAAACAAAGATACCAGTCTTCTGATTTCTCATGTGTTTTCGGCATCGCCACACTTGAATCAGAACGTGAAGATCTACCCGCAACCGATTCATTTGACTCATCATTGTCATGGGCTTTTTCAGGCCCTGGCATTTACTGACCCTTAAATGATCTCCCCTATCATTAACGATGCCCGTAAACGAAAGGTTACCAACGGTAGTTTTTTGTTAACGCCGCCGTTTTTTTTCGAGAATGATTCGTCGAAAAACCGGCTTGGCTTTTTGTCGGTAAGTGTGGCGGGGGGTCTCGCATCACGGGAGTATTGCGTATGAAGTCGCGTGAGAGCCTAGTGCGCCTGAAAGGATTTCAGGTCACAGAAAAGCGTCGGCAATTGCAACAGTTGCAATCGATGATGGCGGAGTTCGAGCGGATGGCGAAGGAGCTGGAAAACCAGATCGCCATCGAGGAAAAGAAGTCCGGGATCAGCGATCCAAACCATTTCGCCTATCCAACCTTCGCGAAGGCGGCCCGGCAGCGGGCCGACAATCTCCAGGTGTCGATCCGTGAACTGAAGGTTCAGCAGGAAGCGGCCGAGCTCGCGCTCGAGGAGGCGGAGGCTGAACATGCCAAGGCGGCTGCGCTCGAAGAGCGTGACGGCCAGATGCGCATCCGGGCCTGACTACGGATCGCGGATCCATGAACAGGCTGAAAGGCGGCGCGGTCTAGACCCGCGACCGCCTCAAGCCGGTTCAGGCAACAAGCGTCCGGCCGATCTACCGTCGGCCGGACGGAAACCTCACTTGATCACATCGCGCCAATCGGCGTGACGGTCGACCTGAGCCCGGAAGAACGGGCACAGCGGAATGATCTTCCAGCCGCCCCGGCGGGCATCCTCCACGACGAATTCCGCCAGCGCGACGCCGGCACCCTTGCCGCGCATGCTGTCCGGCACCTCGGTATGGTCGACGATGATCAGCGTCGGCGACGCGCGTGAGTAGGTGATGACTGCCGGTTCCTCGATGTCGGGGAAGCGCCCGACATAACGACCGCCGGACTTTCCTTCCTCATGGGTTATTTCCATATCCTGTCTCTCCCGTCGCTGAATGTCCTGGCGGCTTAACATTGCCGCGAATCCCGGGCAATGATGCCGCCGGGCGTGCTCCAGGCATATAGGTTGCGGTCGACGGGGGTAAAGGCATGATCTGGGTGAAGGCCGCGCTGCTGGTGACGGCGCCGTTGTTTCTGGCGCTCGGCATCGTGCTGCCGCTGGTCCGGTTCGAAACACTCTATGTGTTCAGCGACGATCCGTCGCTCCTTGAGATCGTTGTCTCGCTTTGGGACGAGGGCAATCCGGCGCTCGGCGTGCTGGTCGCGTTGCTGTCGATCGTGTTTCCGGTCGTGAAGATGACCGGCATCGCCGCAGAGGCCATCGGGGCGGGGCAGGGGAGCTCGTCGCAGGTCTTGCTGGATCGGCTGGTTCCGCTTCTGTCCCGATGGTCGATGATGGATGTCCTGTTGGTGGCGCTGGTCATCTTCGCCGCCAAGACCAGCGGTCTCGCGCAGGCATTCACCCAACCGGGGCTCTGGTTCTATGCCGGATCGTCGATCCTGGCCGGCGTGCTGCACGGTTTGCCCAAGCGCAGGGCCGGCTGAAACGAAACCGTGCGCGCAAGGGCATTTGCGCGCACGGTTCTGAAAAGACGTGGTTTTTTGCCGCTTTCGGCGGCCGGAATCGCTAGTGGCGATACTGCTGGATGCGTGTGGTGCGCAGGCCCGGCAGGCCGTGGTCATTGATCGATGACTGCCAGGAGAGAAACTCCTCGACGGTCAGTGTATAGCGTTCGCACGCTTCTTCCAGGCTCAACAGGCCACCGCGTACCGCAGCGACAACCTCGGCTTTCCGGCGGATCACCCAGCGGCGCGTATTGGCCGGCGGTAGATCGGCGATGGTCAGCGGGCTGCCATCGGGACCGATGACATATTTCACTCGGGGGCGGATCATTTCGGTCATTGGACTCTCTATACATACTCAAGACCACACGCAGGCATCCTAGCCGCGCACCTTTAAAATTTGGCTAAGCGTGTTGTAAGCATTTGATAATAATTTTCGCGACCGGAAATCACGTGGATAAGGGGGTGATTTGTGGGCGCGATTCGAGCCTTCCGTTGCGTAAACTTGCGGCATCTGCATAGGAGTTATGCTGAATTGGGAATTTTTTGCGGGGAAAAACAGTGTATGAGCTGCTGTCAATGACGGTGCATTGATGTTTTCCCGGCGCCGACAGGTCGATCCGTAAAAAAGTTCGTATCCGACCTAATACCGAAAGACCGGCGCCAGTTCCGTTCTTTACGGTCGATGACAGATTTGTTCGATCCATACCAATGAGATGCGGTCTAGTTTCGACCGAAAAGGAGCGCGATGTTCAGGGTCACCGAGTCAATTTGCCGCGAGGGCGATGGCGAAGGCAGCGGCGTGGCGACGGTTCCCGTCGACGATGCCGGACTTTGCGCACTCGGCCGGCAATTCGCTCAGATCGGACGGCGCAACGGCTTCGACTATTTCCTAGTCAGCACCTTTCCCAAGGCCGACAAGCCGGAATTCGCGGCGAATTCCGTGTTCTGCAACTGGCCGAGCGCGTTGCGGGACCGTTATGATGCAAGCGAGAGCTTCGCGGCCAGCCGTCTTGTGACACGCCTGAAGCAGAAGATCTTGCCCTTCCTGACGAAGGACTGTGTCTTCGCATCGGGTCAGGAGCGCGCGGCCGACATCGAGATCGCCGCCGATTTCCAGGAGTGCGGCCTGGTCAACAACCTCGCCTTTGCGCTCCATGATGCTGAGCTTGCCCACTATCTGATCGTCTTCTCGGGGGAGCGCGGGACGCTCGACCGCCAGGAGACGGCCAGTCTCTATTTCGACTGCCTGGAGGCGCTGGACATCTGCTCCGGCCGAATAGGGCATAAAGACGGTCCGCGCGAGAAGCTCTCCGCCCGCGAGCTCGAATGTCTGCGTTGGTCGGCAGCCGGCAAGAGCAGCGACGAGATCGCCATCATCCTGTCGATCTCCAGCCATACGGTCGTGAGCTACCTCAAGAGCGCGATGCGCAAGCTCGATTCGGTGAACCGCATGCAGGCCGTCGCACGGGCCTGTCGTTTCCGCCTGCTCTAGGCGCAGGTTTGCCGGCCGGAGGCCTTTAAAATCCGCTTCCCCCGCGGATTTCGGCAAGCAACGTGCCGACAAGGATGCGCAGGTCGAGCCAGATCGAGAAGTTCTCCACATAGTGCAGATCGCAGGCGATGCGTGCCCGAGCCTTGGCGCGCCGGCCGGTCGGACCTCGCAGGCCGCGCATCTGCGCGAGACCGGTGATACCGGGCCGCATGACGTGGCGGCGGTGATATTCCGGCACCAGCACCTCATAGGGCACGCCGCCGGCGAGCATGCCGATCGCGTGACAGCGCGGACCAACCAGCGACATGTCGCCTCTCAGCACATTGAAGAGCTGCGGAAGCTCGTCGATGTTCGTCCGCCTCAGGATCGCGCCCAGCCGCGTCACGCGGGGGTCCTGCTCCGTCGTCTGCCGGATGCCGCTCTTATCGCAGAGGTCGCTCCGCATCGAGCGGAACTTGAAAATGCGGATACGCCGACAGCCCTCGCCCCAGCGATCCTGCGTGAAGAGGGCAGGGCCCGGGCTGTCGAGCCGGACAAGCACCGCGACGAGCAGCAGGAAAGGCATGAGGAACACAAGCGCGGTCGCGGAAACGACGATGTCCATCAATCGCTTGAGAACATGGTCAAGACGCGGGTGCGGATGGCGATCCGCCATCTCGCGTGCGTAATCGGTCAAAAGGACCGGAAGGGTGCTCACCGAGAAGGGCGGGGCGGCGGACCCGTGATGGGAGTGCGGGATACTCAAGATAACAACCCACGAATACAGGTTACTCTTACTCACTCGCCGCACATCATCAGTAGTTCAGCTTTTGCCTGAAGTCATTAACAATTTTTATGTATTCGTTAACCATGTTCTACATGATTGCTTTCCTGCAACACTCAGGTCTGACGGCGCTCCCAATGACGAATACTGGCCAGGTGGTGTTCAGAGCATCGCCACGGACAATTCGGTCGCGGTACGGCCGAAAACGAGCGTGGCACTGCCGGCGTGCAGCAGGGTGAGAGTGTCTCCAGCGCCGAGTTGCGCCAGTGCCGTAGTGCCATGCGTTCCGGTTCCACCGCGGACGGCGAGGAGATCTTCCGTGCCGTTGCGGCGCAGCAAAACGGCATGCCCGGACGAGGACGAGGCCTCGACGGTGAGGTGAAGCTGGTAGACGCCGGACACCGGCACGACCAGTCCGCTGCCATGGTCGGAGGACAAGGGTGCACCAAGCGTAAAGCCGCCGGCGACCGGATAGAGGTCGTCGAAGCCGGTTTCCGTGCCGGCCACCGGGGCGAAGGTGGCTGCGGCAAGCGAAGCACGGGCCAGCGGCCGATGATCGGCATGCACGACGCCGTCGGTGGAAATGACGAGGGCTGTCGTCCAGGTGCTGCCGTCCGGGCTCACCTTGATCGACAGGTTATCCTCGCCGGCCAGTCCGATCTCGGCCTTGCCCTGCCAGTCGGACTGGAACAGCAGAGATGCCGTGTCGCCCGTCGCCGCCTTGTTGAGCTTTATCCGATGATCGTTGCCGTCATGGGTGAAAAGGCTTGCCGGAGACCTGACGGCAAGCCGGTTCATGGCATCCGCGGTGGTCGAGAGGCCGAGGGTGGAAGCTTCGAGATCGGCTACCGTCGGCAGATCGAGCCAGTCGGTCCCGGAAAAGACCTTCAGCCGGCCGTCGGTCTGCTCGAAGCCGCGCCAGCCGGCGCGCGGCGTGATGAAGATCCACGCGTCGTCCTGGCGGACGGCGAGGCGCCCCTCCTTTCCCGACCAGTCGCCCGATGCCGGAGGCGTCACCCAGTAGCACCGACCTTCGACGGGGGTTTCAGGCGGGGCCGCGCGGCGTTCGGCGATCGTCAGTTGCGCGATCGCGTCGAGCGCCTGGAGCGCCTCGTTGTGGGTCACGTGCTTCTGGGCTTGCGATGGCAGAATGTAGGGCAGGGCGAGGTTGGTGGTGGTGTCTGACATGGCGCGCAATCTCCGCTTCGATGCGGATATGCTGCGGTGCCCATGATCGATGGGGACCATTTGACCGCGCGTGCTTTGAAAAGACAGATCTTTCCGTCTCTTTCTTTCCCGCCCGGTTTGTTCAGTCCGGGCGGCGGCCCCAGGCGACGAAATCGCCATTGGCGAAGTCTGCCTGTCCGTGGATCCCACGTTTGCCGTAAGTGAGCGGGTTGCCGTCGAGGCGGAGCGTGATGCCGCCGGCGGCCCTCAGGACCGCGTCGCCGGCTGCCGTGTCCCATTCCATCGTCCGGCCGCCGCAGCGCGGATAGATGTCGGCCAGTCCTTCGGCAAGCAGGCAGAACTTCAGAGACGAGCCGACCGCATGATGATCGGTGATCGCATGCGCCTTGAGATAGCTGTCGGTTGCGGGGGCGTTGTGCGAGCGGCTGACCAGCGCCTTGACGCACGCATCCGGTTCACGGGTCGCGATCGGATGCCGTTTGTTGACGGCGAAGTTCGCGCCGACCTCGAGCTTTTCCGCATGTCCCGCGCGGCCGTTATAGGCGACGCCCAGCGCCGGCGCATAGACGACACCGATCACCGGCACGCCGTTCTCGACGAGGGCGATGTTGACGGTGAAGTCGTCGTGGCCGCCGATGAATTCGCGGGTGCCGTCGAGCGGGTCGACCAGGATGAAGCGCTCGGCGATTTCCGGGATCCGGCCAGCGGCAACGGATTCTTCCGCGACGACCGGAATGCCCGGCAGCGCGGTTTCGAGGGCCGCGAGGATGATGCGTTCCGCGCGCTCGTCGGCTTCCGTCACGGGCGTCTGGTCGCCCTTGATGCGCACATGCGCTCCGGCCCGGTAGACCTCCAGGATCGCCTTGCCGGCGGCCAGCGCCGCGCTCTCGAAAATGTCCAGCACTCTATGCTCCGTCGGGATCCGTCTCGGGGGGGCGGCGAATCCTCCGTCATCATCTCTCCGTTTGCCGGCCGCTTGTAAAGAGCCGCGCGGCCTCAAGACGCTTCCGTCCCGGCCGATGTGACTTATTTTGCACGCGCCGGAGACAATGTGCCTCATGTCTCAGAGAGGACAATTTTTGTCCTGATTGCGCTTGCTCTTTATGACGCCTGTGCGAAGGTGCGGCGATATTTCCAGAGGATGCTTGATGCGTTATTCCGCTTTCTCGATTTTCCGGCAGGCTCTCTCCGGCAACAGGAACTGGGCGCCCATGTGGCGGGAGCCGCAGCCCAAGCCGCATTACGACGTGATCATCGTCGGCGGCGGCGGCCATGGCCTTTCGACCGCCTACTACCTCGCCAAGGAACACGGCATCACCAATGTCGCGGTGCTGGAAAAGGGCTATCTCGGCTCAGGAAACGTCGGCCGCAACACGACGATCGTGCGCTCCAACTACATGCTCGAGGGCAACGAGCCCTTCTACGAGCTGTCGATGCAGCTCTGGGAAGGGCTGGAGCAGGATTTCAATTACAATGCCATGATGAGCCAGCGCGGCATCATCAACCTGTTCCATTCCGACGGCCAGCGCGATGCCTATGCCCGGCGCGGCAATGCGATGAAGATCCACGGCGTCGATGCCGAACTGCTCGATCGCGAGCAGGTCCGCAAGATGATGCCCTATCTCAACTATGACCACGCGCGCTTCCCGATCCTCGGCGGGCTCCTGCAGCGGCGGGCCGGCACCGCCCGGCACGATGCGGTCGCGTGGGGCTATGGTCGTGGTGCCGACAGCCGCGGCGTCGATCTCATCCAGCATTGCGAGGTGACGGGGATCCGCCGCGACGAGACCGGCAAGGTCGTCGGCGTCGAGACCACCAAGGGCTTCATCGGCTGCAACAAACTGGCGCTCGCGACCGCGGGCCACACCTCGGTGACAGGCAAGATGGCCGGCCTCGACCTGCCGATCGAGACCCATGTGCTGCAGGCCTTCGTCTCGGAGGGCATCAAGCCGGTGATCGACAACGTGATCACCTATGGCGCCGGCCATTTCTACATCTCGCAGTCAGACAAGGGCGGCTTGGTGTTCGGTGCCAACATCGACTACTATTCCTCCTATGCGCAGCGCGGCAACCTCGCCGCCGTCGAGCATACGATCGAGGAAGGGGTGTCGCTGATCCCCGGTCTTTCGCGCCTCAGGGTCTTGCGTGCCTGGGGTGGCGCGATGGACATGTCGATGGACGGCTCGCCGATCATCGACAAGACGCCGATCGACAATCTCTACCTCAACTGCGGCTGGTGCTACGGCGGGTTCAAGGCGACGCCGGCCTCCGGCTTCTGCTTCGCTCACCTGATTGCCCGGAACGAGTCGCATCCGGTTGCGCGGTTCCTCCGCCTCGACCGCTTCCGTCGGGGCTTTGCCGTCGACGAACTCGGCGCCGGCCCGCAACCCAATCTGTATTGAGACAAGACCATGGCCAGCCTGATCTCCTGTCCGCATTGCGGAACCCGCCCGACGGAAGAGTTCACCATTCGCGGTGACGCCACGGTCGTTCGCCCGGCACCCGCCGCCTCCGACGACGACTGGTACCGTTATGTCTATGTCCGCGACAATCCGAAGGGGCGGATCGCCGAATACTGGCACCACACCGCCGGCTGCCGGCGGTGGCTGGTGGTCGAGCGTGACAATGCTTCCAGCCATCAGGTCTATGCGGTGACCGACGCCGCCATCAAGGCGCGGGAGGCCGGCCAATGAGCGGATATCGTCTTTCGAGCGGCGGGATCGTCAATCGCAGCCGCGCCATCACCTTCACCTTCGATGGCCGCGAGATGAAGGGCTTCGAGGGGGACACGCTCGCCTCGGCTTTGATCGCCAACGACCAGCTGCTGGTCGGCCGCAGCTTCAAGTATCACCGGCCGCGCGGCATCGTGACGGCGGGATCGGCCGAGCCAAACGCGCTCGTGACCATCGGCTCTGGCGCGCGCACCGAACCCAATACCCGGGCGACCGTCGCGGAGCTCTATCACGGGCTGACGGCGGCGAGCCAGAACCGCTGGCCTTCGCTCACCTACGACATCGGCTCGGTCAATTCGCTGCTGTCGCCATTCCTCGGCGCGGGCTTCTACTACAAGACCTTCATGTGGCCGAAGAGCTTCTGGGAGAAGGTCTACGAGCCGATCATCCGCAGGGCTGCCGGCCTCGGCAAGGCGGTGATGGAAGCCGATCCGGACCGCTACGAAAAGGCCTGGGCGCATTGCGACCTGTTGGTGATCGGCGCAGGGCCGACCGGCCTCGTCGCTGCCCTTGCCGCCGCGCGCGCCGGCCTTCGCGTCATCCTCGCCGACGAGGGTTTTCGCATGGGCGGCTCGCTGCTTTCCGAGAATGTCTCGGTCGGCGGACAGGCGGCTAGCGACTACGCGCAGTCGGTGGTCGAGGAACTGAAGAGCTTTGCCAATGTCACGCTGATGCCGCGCACGACCGTGTTCGGCTGGTATGACGACAACGTGTTCGGCGCGGTCGAGAAGGTGCAGAAGCATGTGGCCCAGCCATCGGCGGAACTGCCGGTCGAGCGGGTCTGGCGCATCGTCGCGCAACAGGCGATCCTCGCTTCGGGTTCGGAGGAACGTCCGCTGGTGTTCGGCGGCAACGACCGTCCGGGCGTGATGACTTCCGGTGCGGTGCGCAGCTATCTCAACCGCTACGGCGTGGCGGTCGGCCAGCAGGTGGCGATCTTCACCAATGGCGGCGCCGGCTATCGCACGGCCCGCGACCTGATGGCCGCCGGGATCGGCGTGCCGGTGATCGTCGACGGGCGGAGCGACGCGACGGACGAGGCGCCAGACGGCGTTCGTGTCGTGCGCGGCGGCGGCATCGTCGGGACCAGGGGGCGTCTCAGGATCGGCGGCGTGATCGTCGACCGCTTCGGCCACCAGGAGGAGATTGCCTGCGACGCGCTGGCGATGTCCGGCGGCTACAGTCCGGTGATCCATCTCGCCTGCCAGCGCGGGGCAAAGCCGGTCTGGTCGGACGAGCGCCAGGCCTTCCTGGCGCCGGATGTCGGCGGGCGGTTTGCCGTCGCGGGATCGGCGGCCGGGCTTTCGTCGCTCGGTGAATGCCTGAAGGACGGTGCCGCCAAGGCCCATGCGGCGATCGCCGCCCTCGGCCGGCTGGTCGGCGACGTCTCCGTGCCCGAAGTCGAGGGCGAGTATGACGCCGCCTTCGCGCCGCTCTGGTATGTGCCGGGGGCGAAAGACAAGGCCTTCGTCGATCTCCAGAACGACGTGCATGTGAAGGACCTCAGCCTTGCCCAGCGCGAGGCCATGGGCCATGTCGAGCACACCAAGCGCTACACCACCGGCGGCATGGCGACCGACCAGGGCAAGCTCGGCAATGTCGCGACGATCGGCATCATGGCCGGCATGCGGGGCGTGTCGCCGGCCGAAATCGGAACCACGACCTTCCGGCCCTTCTATACGCCGGTCTCCTTCGGCGCGCTCACAGGCACCAGCCGGGCCGAGCATTCGCGGCCGACCCGCCAGTCGCCGCTTGCCGGCTGGGCCCGCCGCAACGGCGCGGTCTTCGTCGAGGCCGGGCCGTGGATGCGCTCGTCCTATTTCCCGCGCGAGGGCGAAAAGACCTGGCGCGACACCGTCAACCGCGAGGTGCTGAACGTCCGGCAGAATGCCGGGCTGTGCGACGTCTCGACGCTCGGCAAGATCGAGGTATTCGGCGCTGATGCGGCCGAGTTCCTCAACCGGCTCTATTCGAACGCCTTCCTCAAGCTGCCGGTCGGCAAGGCGCGTTACGGGCTGATGCTGCGCGAGGACGGCATGGTCTTCGACGACGGCACCACCAGCCGGCTGTCGGACAACCACTACCTCGTCACCACCACCACCGCCTTTGCCGGCGAGGTGCTGGCGCATATGGAATTTTCGGCCCAGGCGCTCTGGCCCGACCTCGACGTGCGTTTCGTCTCGGTCAGCGACCAGTGGGCGCAGATGTCGCTGGTGGGGCCGAAGGCGCGGCTGATCCTCGAGCAGATCGTCGAGGACGACGTCTCGAACGAGGCGTTTCCCTTCCTTGCCGCCCGCGAGGTCATGCTACGTGGCGGGCTGAAGGCGCGGCTCTTCCGCATCTCGTTCTCCGGCGAGCTCGCCTATGAGATCGCGGTGCCCGCCGGCTATGGCGAGGCGGTCGCCGACGCGATCATGGAGGCCGGCAAGGCCCACGGCATCTCAGCCTACGGTCTCGAAGCGCTCAACGTGATGCGCATCGAGAAGGGGCATGTCACCCATGCCGAACTTGACGGCCGTACCACGCCGGACGATGTCGGGCTGGGCAAGATGTTCTCCAGCCAGAAGCCGGACTTCATCGGCAAGCGCATGTCGAGCCGCTTCGGGCTGACGGCGGCCGACCGCGCCCAGATGGTGGGCCTCAGGCCACTCGAGGCGGACAAGGAGATCAAGGCCGGCGCACATCTCTTGAAGGAAGGAGCCAAGCCGTCGATGGCGAACGACCAGGGCCATGTGTCTTCGGTCTGCTTCTCGCCGGTTCTCGGCTCCTACATCGCGCTCGCCTTCCTGAAATCGGGTCGGGAACGGATCGGCGAGAAGATCGTCGTCTGGGACGGACTGCACCATTCGGAGGTGCTGGCCGAGGTGGTCAGCCCTGTCTTCGTCGATCCCGACAACAAGAAGCTCCATCTCTGAAGGGACGCCCAGGATGCCCAAGCAATATGTCGCCCGTCACGTGCTGGAGGACCACATCGCCGGTTTCGAGGCGGAGGCGAACCCGCATCATCTGACCATCCTGCGCCGGCCGACGGTGTTTTCGGTGCTGGCCCATCAGGGGGCGGAGGCCGAGGTCGGCGAGGCGCTCGCCGAGATGGCCGAGGTCGAGGTCCGCGTCGTGGCGCCGGGCGAGTGGCTGCTCGTCTCCGACATCCTCGGCCCCGACATGCTGGCGCGCGATCTTGTCGCCTTCGGGCCAGCCCGCGTCTCGTTCGCCGACCAGAGCGACGGCAAGGTGGTGCTGAAGATCCACGGGCCGGAGGTCCGCCGGATTCTGGCCAAATGCCTCGCCGTCGACCTCCATCCGGACGGTTTTGCGCTCGGCCAATCGGCCAATGCGCAATGCGCCCATGTACCCGTCAACCTGGCCCGCACCGGCATGGATGCGTTCGAACTGATCGTTCCGCGCTCCTATGCGGGCCATGTGTTCGAGGAAATCCGCGAAATGGGCCGGGAGTTCGCCCTCTCGGCCTCCTTCGCGGAGAACTGAGCTTTCGAGTAATTCCAGCAACCGTATGAAGCGGTTTTGCGTCCGGAATTACGTGAAAACAAAGAGATAGAGCATTGAAGGCGACACCGTTTTCGCTGGAAATGCTCTCGATCTCGTGCGCGACATGCGGACTTGCCCGGCTTTGCCGGCACCATCGACCATGCCCCGCGTGATCGCCGACGTCTTCGTCGGCTCGACGCTCGGCACCGTCCACATCCGCGCCCTGATGCTCAATGCCGACCATGCGGCGCTGAAGGCGGAACTGTCTGTGCGGCTGGATATGGCGACCGGGATGATGGAGCGGTTTCTGGCGGGGTGAGGGGGGTATCCCTCCAGCCGCAGAGTTTGCTACCTATCCGGGGTTGATGAATTTCATGTTTGCTGCAACTGAAGCTATTGGCGGGCTGCTTTCAATTGGTTAGTTTGAATCGACCGAGTTGTTGTCGAGGAACCCTAATGGATTCTGTTACCCAAGCTCTCATCAAAGACTTTGCGGAGAGCAACTCATTGACCGGTCTGCCGGCGGACAAACAGTTTGAACATTTTGCAACGTATAGTGTTGTTTCAGCTCGCTATACGGAGGAGTTCGATACCACCGATTTGGTTGTAGGTGATGGCCAAGACCTCAACGTTGACGCGTTCGCAGTCAAGGTGAACGGGCGACTCGCAAATGATGCCGACTACATTGACGACGTGCTGGCGCTTAACGGCTATCTGGATGCAGAATTCATCATCATCCAAGCAAAATCGTCCTCCAATTTTGATGGTGCAGCCATCATTGCTTTGGGTGACAATCTTGTGAATGAGGTCTTTTCGCCGACGCAGAAGCTACCCGTTAACGACGAGGTCAAGCGCCTCATCGAAATCAAGGACCGCATTCTTAAGAATGCCTCTCGCCTGAAAGACAACCCTGTGTGCCGCGTCTATTACGTGTGCACGGGCAACTGGACCGACGACGCCTATCTAGTAGAGGCTATAAAGCGGAAGCGTCAGGACCTGCTTGACACGAATCTGTTCTCCGAAGTGACGTTTGAGCCGATTGGTGCACGCCAGCTTCAAGCACTGTACCGCGCTACGAAAACGAGTATCTCGCGCGAAGTGAAGTTTGAAAAACTTGTTACCCTTCCAACAATTAGTGGGGTTGACGCGTCGTATCTGGGGGTCCTCCCAGTCAAAGAGTTCCTAAAATTGCTGGCCGATGACAGCGGCAATATCATCAAGTCTGTCTTCGTCGACAATGTTCGCGATTTTCAGGGTGAGAACCCCGTGAACGCCGACATAGCCAAAACGATCACCGATGGTCTCTTCGACCAGTTCGTTTTGCGCAACAACGGTATCACTATCGTTGCGCGCAACATCAAGGTTACTTCAAGTCAATTTGTGCTTGAAGACTACCAAATCGTGAACGGTTGTCAGACAAGTCACGTGATATTCGCACACCAGAATGAAATTACCGGAGACCTATTCGTTCCAGTCAAGCTTATTCACACCGTCAGTGATGATGTCGCGCAGAGTGTAATAAAATCAACAAACAAGCAGACGAACGTGGAAGAAAATGATCTACTTGCTCTGACGCAATTTCAACGTGATTTAGAAGATTACTATGAGGGCGTGCAAGGAGATACAAAGCTTTACTATGAGCGCAGGGCGAAGCAATACGCAAGCAACGGAAACATCGAGAAGGGGCGGATCGTCACAATTGGTAGTCAGTTAAAGTGTTTTGCCTCAATGTTTCTGGATTCACCCAATCAAGCCAGTCGGTATCAAGGGACGTTGCTTAAGACTGTGAAGGATCGTGTTTTTCAGTCCAATCATAAACCGGAGCCTTATTTTATCTCTGCTTTGGCGGCGTATCGGTTCGAAATTGCCCTTCGAAAGTTAGCGAACGAAGATCGTGATATTCGGCCATTCAAATATTTCTTGCTTTACGCTTTCCGTTCGCGTTTTCAAACTGAAGAGTTTCCGGGGGCGGGACACAAGAAAATTGCCGATTATTGCAAAAATCTTGAATTGCATCTCGTCGATTCTACTAAGGCCAAGGCTGCTTTTGATGAGGCCGTTATGATCGTTCGTGAAGCTCTTGGGACGTTGGGTTTGCCTGTCGCTCGCGACAGTGCGAAGTCTCGCCCTCTGGTCGAAGAAGTTAAAAAGGCGGCGACTGCTCGTCGCTTTGCAGAAAGCGGTTCGGTAACGAACTGACGCGGCCTGCGGTCATACATAACGTCAACCCACCCACCATCCCCACCACCCCCGCGACGCCCACAGAACAATTCTTTTTCCCGAAGCGACATCTTTCGTCGCAGCATGGGCTTCTCGGTTTTCGCTTGGCCCTCTAGCTTTCTGGAAAATTCGCCAGCCAGAAAGCTCAGGGGAGCGTCTATCCATGAAAAGTCATGCGCGGGTCGTCGTCATCGGTGGGGGTGTCGTCGGCTGTTCGGTCCTTTATCACCTGACCAAGTTCGGCTGGACAGATGTCGTCCTGCTCGAACGCTCCGAACTGACGTCGGGGTCCACCTGGCACGCCGCCGGCGGGATGCACACGATCAACGGCGACCCGAACGTCGCCAAGCTGCAGAAGTACACGGTCGAGCTCTACAAGGAGATCGAGGAGTATTCCGGCCAGGACATTGGCCTGCACATGACCTCCGGCCTGATGCTGGCCGCCACCACCGAGCGTTTCGACTGGTTCAAGTCGCTGCTCGCCAAGGGCAAGTATGCCGGCGGCGAGGCGCGGCTCGTCTCGGTCGAAGAGGCGCATGCGATGATGCCGCTGCTCGATCCGAGCCAGTTCGTCGGCGCGGTCTTCGATCCGCATGAGGGCCATCTCGACCCCTATGGCACGACGCATGCCTATGCCAAGTCGGCGAAGAAGAACGGCGCGGAAATCTACCTGCACACCAAGGTCGAGGACCTCGAGCAGCTTGCCGACGGCACCTGGCGGGTGATCACCGACAAGGGCGAGATCTTCTGCGAGCATGTCGTCAACGCCGCGGGGCTCTGGGCCCGCGAGGTCGGCCGCATGGTCGGGCTCGAACTGCCGGTGCTCGCCATGGAGCACATGTATCTGATCACCGAGGACATGCCGGAGGTCATCGAGTTCAACAAGACGGCCGGCCGCGAGCTCATGCACTGCGTCGACTTCGACGGCGAGATCTATATCCGCCAGGAGCGCAACGGCATGCTGATGGGCACCTATGAAAAGGACTGCCGCCCGTGGTCGCCGATCCAGACCCCTTGGGATTTCGGCCATGAACTGCTGGCCGAGGACCTGGAGCGCATCACCGGCGAGCTGGAAGTCGGCTTCCGCCACTTCCCGGCCTTCAACAAGGCCGGCATCCGCAAGATCATCAACGGGCCCTTCACCTTCTCGCCGGACGGCAATCCGCTGGTCGGGCCGGTGCGCGGCATGACCAATTACTGGTCGGCCTGCGCGGTCATGGCCGGCTTCTCCCAGGGCGGCGGCGTCGGGCTGGCGCTTGCGCAGTGGATCATCGAGGGCGATCCGGGCTTCGACGTGTTCGCCATGGATGTCTGCCGCTACGGCGACTATGCGACGCTCGCCTATACCAATGCGCGGGTGCGTGAAAACTATTCGCGCCGCTTCTCGATCCGCTATCCGAACGAGGAGTTGCCGGGCGCGCGTCCGCTGCTGACCACGCCGATCTACGACAGGCTGAAGGCGGCCGGTGCCGTGTTCGGCGCCTATTACGGACTGGAAACGCCGCTGTGGTTCGCGCCGGAAGGCGTCGAGGACAAGTTCTCCTGGCGCCGTTCCACCGATTTCGAGGCCGTCGGCCGCGAGGCGAAGGCGGTGCGCGAAAGCGTCGGCCTGATGGAGACGTCCGGTTTTGCCAAATACAGCATCGGGGGCGAGGGTGCCCGCGAATGGCTCGACCACCTGCTCGCCTGCAAGATCCCGCCGGCCGGCCGCATGACGCTCGCGCCGATGCTCAACGAGGCCGGCAAGCTGATCGGCGACTTCACGCTCGCCAATCTTGACGACGAGGAATTCCTGCTGATCGGCTCCGGTATCGCCGAGGACTACCACATGCGGTGGTTCGAGAGCCTGCTGCCGGAAGACGGCTCGGTGACCGTCAACGCGCTCAACCTCGGCCTGGTCGGCCTGTCGATCGCCGGTCCGAAGGCGCGCGACGTGCTGGCAAAGCTCACCCATCTCGACGTCTCGAACGAGGCCTTCCCGTTCATGGACATCCGCGAGATGGATCTCGGCATGGCGCCGGCGATCGTCGGGCGCGTCTCCTATACCGGCGATCTCGGCTACGAGATCTGGATGAAGCCGGAGTACCAGCGCTATCTGTTCGACGCGATCATGACGGCGGGCGCCGAGTTCGGCATCTCGCTGTTCGGTCTGCGCGCGCTCAACTCGCTGCGCCTCGAAAAGGGGTTCGGCAGCTGGTCGCGTGAATATCGTCCGCTCTACGGCCCGCTGGAAGCCGGGCTTTCGCGCTTCGTCGCGCTTTCCAAGAATGTCGACTTCGTCGGCAAGGAGGGGGCGGCCCGCGAAAAGGCGGAGGGCGGCGCGATGCGGCTTTGCACCTTCATCATCGACGCCCGCGACGCCGACGTGATCGGTGACGAGCCGATCTTCTTCGGCGGCGAGGCGCGGGGATGGGTCACCTCCGGCGGCTATGCCCATGCCAGCGGCAAGTCGGTCGCCGTCGGTTACGTGCCGAAGGACATCGCCGACAAAGAAGACGGCTGGTCTATCGAACTGCTTGGCGATATGCTCAGCGCACGCCTGCAGCCGCGTCCTTTGTTCGACGCCGAGGGCGAGAGGATGCGCGGCTGATCTTCCGGGCGGCTGCCGTTCCCCCGCGGCAGCCGTTTAGACTAAAGTCGAACAGTGAAACTCCCTAGCCAATCCAAAAACTCGGCATGTAATGGCGTTTTTTTGGCAGAATTGCCGTGAAAAGCACCAAACTGTGAGCAAATGACGGTAAAATGCGCGCTGCCTAGTTTTTGGACTTCACATTTTTGCCGAAAACGCTATCAAATCCGAGCATGTTAAGAACCCGCAAGGGACAACATAAAAAGGGACGCGCATGAAGCCGCGCCCGGGGGATTGGTAATGGAGTACTTCATCCAGCAGCTCATAAACGGGCTGACTCTTGGATCCATCTATGGCTTGGTGGCAATCGGCTATACGATGGTTTACGGCATCATCGGGATGATCAATTTCGCCCATGGTGACATTTTCATGCTCGGCGGCTTTGCCGCTCTCATCGTCTTCCTGATCCTGACATCGTTCTTCGCCGGTCTGCCGGTGGCTCTGCTGCTGCTGGTCATGCTGGTGGTCGCGATGTTGATGACGGGTCTTTGGAACTGGACCATCGAACGGGTCGCCTACCGGCCGCTGCGCGGATCGTTCCGCCTGGCCCCGCTGATCACCGCGATCGGCATGTCGATCGCGCTGTCCAACTTCATCCAGGTCACGCAGGGTCCGCGCAACAAGCCGATCCCGTCCCTGGTGAGCGACGTCTATCATTTCGGCGCCATCACGATCTCGCTGAAGCAGCTGATCATCGTGGCCATCACTTCGGTCCTGCTGTTCGCCTTCTGGTACATCGTCAACAAGACGCCGCTCGGCCGCGCACAGCGTGCCACCGAACAGGACCGCAAGATGGCGGCTCTTCTCGGCGTCGACGTCGACCGGACCATCTCCATCACCTTCGTCATGGGCGCGGCACTCGCTGCGGTCGCCGGCACCATGTACCTGATGTATTATGGCGTGGCCTCCTTCGGCGACGGTTTCGTTCCCGGCGTCAAGGCGTTCACCGCTGCCGTGCTCGGCGGTATCGGCTCGTTGCCCGGCGCCGTTCTTGGCGGTCTTCTGATCGGTCTCATCGAGTCGCTCTGGTCCGCTTACTTCAGCATTGCCTACAAGGACGTCGCGACCTTCGCGATCCTGGCATTCGTGCTGATCTTCAAGCCGACCGGTATCCTCGGACGGCCGGAAGTCGAGAAGGTCTGATCCAATGACAAATCCTGCAAACGTGACCGGCACGTCTCAATCCGGAACCCTTGCGCGTGCGCTCAAGGAAGGCCTTTTCGCGGGCGTTCTCGCGCTTGGCCTGTTCATCCTCTATGTCGGCATCAAGACCGACCAGGATATCAGCAATGCGCTGATCTGGTATCCGCGCTGGGGGCTGCTGGCCGTCTTCGTGGCCATCGCAGCGGTCGGTCGCTTCCTGATCGTCGGCTTCCTGCAGCCGTGGATCCATATCCGCAAGGAACGCCGCTCGCAGATGCCGGTGCATGACATCGAGGCCAAGCCCTCGTTCTTCCACCAGCATTTCCTGAAGATCGCGCTGCTTGCCCTCGTTCTCTATCCGGTCGTCGTTGTCTGGCTCGCCGGTACGCAGGGCGCGCTGAAATATGTCGACAACTTCGGCATCCAGATCCTCATCTACGTTATGCTGGCCTGGGGTTTGAACATCGTCGTCGGCCTCGCCGGCCTTCTCGACCTCGGTTATGTCGCCTTCTACGCGGTCGGCGCCTATTCCTACGCGCTCCTTTCGCAGCATTTCGGCCTGTCGTTCTGGGTCCTGCTGCCGCTGTCGGGTATCCTTGCCGCTTTCTGGGGCATCATCCTCGGCTTCCCGGTGCTGCGTCTGCGTGGCGACTACCTGGCGATCGTTACGCTCGCCTTCGGGGAAATTATCCGTCTGGTTCTCATCAACTGGACCGATGTCACCAAGGGTACGTTCGGCATCTCCAGCATTCCGAAGGCCACGCTGTTCGGCATCAAGTTCGACGCGTCGCCGACCGGCTTTGCCAAGATGTTCGGTCTGCCGATGTCGGCCGGCTACTACAAGATCTTCCTCTTCTATTTGATCCTGGCACTCTGCCTGCTGACCGCCTACGTCACGATCCGCCTGCGTCGCATGCCGATCGGCCGTGCCTGGGAAGCGCTTCGTGAAGACGAGATCGCCTGCCGTTCGCTCGGCATCAACACGGTGACGACCAAGCTGACTGCCTTTGCCATCGGCGCGATGTTCGGCGGCTTCGCCGGCTCGTTCTTCGCCGCCCGCCAGGGTTTCGTGTCTCCGGAAAGCTTCGTCTTCCTGGAATCGGCCGTCATCCTCGCCATCGTCGTTCTCGGCGGCATGGGCTCGCTGACCGGTATCGCCGTCGCGGCGGTGGTAATGGTCGGCGGTACCGAGCTGCTGCGCGAAATGGAGTTCCTGAAGCATGTCTTCGGGCCTGACTTCACGCCGGAACTCTACCGCATGCTGCTGTTCGGCCTCGCCATGATCGTGGTCATGCTGTTCAAGCCGCGCGGTTTCGTCGGCTCGCGTCAACCGACCGCCTTCCTCAAGGAGAGCAAGGCTGTCTCGGGAAGCTTTACCAAGGAAGGTCACGGCTGATGACTTCCGGAAACACAACGATGACGAACGACACGCTCCTCAAGGTCGAACATCTCTCGATGAAGTTCGGCGGCCTGATGGCCATCAACGACTTCTCCTTCGAGGCCAAGCGCGGCGAGATCACCGCGCTGATCGGCCCGAACGGGGCAGGCAAGACCACCGTCTTCAACTGCATCACCGGCTTCTACAAGCCGACGATGGGCATGATCACGATGAACCAGAAGGACGGCACCCAGCATCTGCTGGAACGTCTGCCCGACTTCGAGATCACCAAGAAGGCGAAGGTCGCACGTACCTTCCAGAACATCCGCCTGTTCTCGGGCCTCACCGTTCTGGAAAACCTGCTGGTCGCCCAGCACAACGCGCTGATGAAGGCCTCCGGCTACACCATTCTCGGTCTGCTCGGACTGCCCGCCTACAAGCGCGCCGCCGCCGAGGCGATCGAAAAGGCCAAGTACTGGCTGGAAAAGGCCGATCTCATCGATCGTGCCGACGATCCGGCGGGTGATCTTCCCTACGGCGCCCAGCGCCGTCTCGAAATCTGCCGTGCCATGTGCACCGGTCCCGAGCTGCTTTGCCTCGACGAACCGGCCGCCGGCCTGAACCCGAAGGAATCGCTCGCGCTCAACACGCTGTTGCGCAGCATTCGCGACGAGGGCACCTCGCTGCTCCTGATCGAGCACGACATGTCCGTCGTCATGGAAATCTCGGATCACGTCGTCGTGCTCGAATACGGGCAGAAGATCTCCGACGGTACGCCGGACCACGTAAAGAACGACCCGAAGGTGATCGCCGCTTATCTGGGTGTCGAGGACGAAGAATTGGATGAAGCAATCCACGAAGTCGAAGTCGTTCAGGGAGGGCAGAACTGATGTCCGCTGAACCGCTTCTCAAGGTACAGGGTGTCGAAACCTATTACGGCAACATCCGCGCGCTTGGCGGCGTGGACGTGGAAGTCCACCAGGGGGAAATCGTCAGCCTGATCGGCGCCAACGGCGCCGGCAAGTCGACGCTGATGATGACCATCTGCGGCAGCCCGCAGGCACGCGCCGGCACGGTGACCTTCGACGGTACCGACATCACCAAGATGCCGACGCACCTGATCGCACGTCGCCGTATCGCCCAGTCGCCGGAAGGTCGCCGTATCTTCCCGCGTATGACCGTCATGGAAAACCTCCAGATGGGCGCCGGGCTCGATAACCTGAAATATTTCCAAGAGGACGTCGAAAAGATCTTCGCGCTCTTCCCGCGCCTCAAGGAACGCCAGAGCCAGCGCGGCGGTACGCTGTCGGGTGGCGAGCAGCAGATGCTTTCCATCGGCCGCGCGCTGATGGCACGCCCGAAGCTGCTGCTTCTCGACGAGCCGTCGCTCGGCCTTGCGCCGCTGATCGTCAAGGGCATCTTCGAGGCGATCAAGAAGCTCAACAAGGAAGAGGGGCTCACCGTGTTCCTCGTCGAGCAGAACGCCTTCGCGGCGCTCAAGCTCTCCGACCGTGCCTATGTCATGGTCAACGGGAAGGTCACCATGAGCGGAACCGGCAAGGAACTGCTCGCCGATCCGTCCGTTCGGGCGGCCTATCTCGAAGGCGGCCACCACTGAGCGCGCGAGGGGATTAAGAATATGCAAGGCTTGTTTTTCGAAACCGATACCGGCGTCCGCTACGTCCTGCGCTTCCTCGTCCTGCTGCTCGGTTTCTGGACCGCGTGGCGTACGGGCAAGGCAGTGGCGGAGGGCTGGCACGGCTTTCCGACCGTTGTGATCTACACGCTGCTGCTCGGCGTCGTGTTGCGTTTCCTGCACTTCGCGCTGTTCCAGGGGCCGATGATCAGCCCGCTGCTCTACGGCATCGACGTGTTGATTTTGCTCGTGTTTTCGACTGCCGGCTTCCGGACTCGGCGCACGACCCAGATGGTCAATAACTACTATTGGCTTTACGAGAAGACCTCGGCCTTCTCGTGGAAGAAGAAAGATTGACAGCCGCGTTTTTCTTGTCGCAGATTGGCGGCAAGAGCGTGAGCTTTCAAAAGAGTGGAACAGCTTTTCCGGCGCAGTCATGGTGGGTATTGCGCAGGGTTTTCGAAACCTAACCCACTTAAAAAATTGGGAGTAACAATATGAAGAAGTCTCTTCTTTCGGCCGTGGCGCTGACGGCAATGGTTGCCTTCAGCGGCACCGCTTGGGCTGACCTGCTGGTCGGCGTCGGCGGCCCGATGACCGGCCCGAACGCCGCTTTCGGCGCGCAGCTCCAGAAGGGTGCTGAACAGGCTGCTGCCGACATCAACGCAGCTGGCGGCATCAACGGCGAACAGGTCAAGATCGTCCTCGGCGACGACGTTTCCGACGCCAAGCAGGGCGTTTCGGTTGCCAACAAGTTCGCTGCTGACGGCGTCAAGTTCGTCGTCGGTCACTTCAACTCGGGCGTTTCGATCCCGGCTTCGGAAATCTATGCCGAAAACGGCATCCTCGAAGTCACCCCGGCCGCTACCAACCCGACCTTCACCGAGCGCGGCATGTGGAACACCTTCCGCGTCTGCGGTCGTGACGACCAGCAGGGCGAAGTTGCCGGCAAGTACATCTCCGACAACTTCAAGGACGGCAAGGTTGCTGTCGTTCACGACAAGACCCCCTATGGTCAGGGTCTCGCCGACGAAACCAAGAAGGCTATGAACGCCCTCGGCGTAACCGAAGTCATGTACGAAGGCATCACCGCCGGCGACAAGGACTACTCGGCTCTGATCGCCAAGATGAAGGAAGCCGGCGTTACGCTCGTTTACTTCGGCGGTCTGCACACCGAAGCTGGCCTGATCATGCGTCAGATGGCCGACCAGGGCCTGAAGGCTGTCATGATGTCGGGCGACGGCATCACCTCGAACGAACTTGCTTCGATCGCTGGCGACGCAGTCAACGGCACGCTCATGACCTTCCCGCCGGATCCGCGCCTGAACCCGAACGCTGCTGATGCCGTCAAGAAGTTCCGCGACGCTGGCTTCGAGCCGGAAGCCTACACGCTGTACTCCTACGCTGCTCTCCAGGTCATCGCCGACGCCGCCAAGAAGGCCGGCTCGAACGATCCGGAAGCCGTTGCTGCCGCTCTCAAGGAAAAGGGTCCGTACACGACCGTTATCGGCGAGCTGAGCTTCAACGAAAAGGGCGACATCACCCGTCCGGACTACGTCATGTACACCTGGCAGAAGGGTGCCGACGGCAAGTACACCTACCTGCAGAACAAGTAATCGTCTCGGCCGTTCAGCGGCCGGAATGCAGACTTGCATCGGATGGCCCGGCTCTCAGCCGGGCCATCTGCGTTTCGGGGCCTTTCCCAAGGCGTCTTCGTCCTTCGTCGCATGCACGGCAATTTGCGATTGCGATGCGGATGGTTTCGGTAATACTGCCTCCCGCTTTAAGAACTGGGAGGATCGATCATCATGCAAGGTTTCGTCACTGCGGCCGGCGAGGGCATTTACGACCGCGAACTCGACAAGAACACCGCGAACTATTCGCAGATGACGCCGCTGAGCTTCATCGAGCGTGCCGCGTTCGTCTATCCGGGACGCACTGCCGTGGTCTATGGCGAGGTTCGGCGCAACTGGGCGCAGACCTATGATCGTGTCCGCCGGCTGGCCAGCTCCCTGTCCGCTCGCGGCATCGGCAAGGGTGATACCGTCGCCGTCATCGCGGCCAACATCCCGGAAATGTTCGAGCTGCATTTTGCGGTTCCGATGGTCGGCGCGGTGCTCAACGCGATCAATACCCGCCTCGATGCCGAGGCGATCGGCTTCATCCTGAACCATGGCGAAGCCCGCATGCTGATCGTCGATCCGGAGTTTTCCGACGTCGCGGAGCGCGCCGTGCATATCGCGGGGCGCCCGATCGAGATGATCGACATCCTCGATCCCGATTTCGAGGGCGGCCACCGCTTGGGCGCGGCCACCTATGACGACCTTCTGGAGGAGGGCACGCCCGATTTCCGCTGGGAACGGCCGGCCGACGAATGGGACGCGATCAGCCTCAACTATACCTCGGGCACCACCGGCGACCCGAAGGGTGTCGTCTACCATCACCGCGGCGCCTATCTCAACGCAATCGGCAACATCCTGACGTGGAACATGGCGAACCACCCGGTCTACCTCTGGACCCTGCCGATGTTCCATTGCAACGGCTGGTGCTTCCCCTGGACGATCGCGGCGGCCGCCGGCATCTCCGTCTGTCTGCGCGCCGTGCGTGTCGAGCCGATCTATGACCTGATCAAGCGCGAGAAGGTCACGCATTTCTGCGGCGCGCCGATCGTGCTCAACCTGCTCGCCCATGCTCCGGACGACGTCAAGGCCGGGATCGAGCACAAGGTGAGCGTCATGACCGCGGGTGCAGCCCCGCCTGCTGCCGTTATCGAATCGATGGAGGCGATGGGCTTCGAAGTGACGCACGCCTACGGCCTCACCGAAACCTACGGGCCGGCGGTCGTCTGCGCCTGGCATGACGAGTGGAACGATCTCGATATTTCCGAGAAGGCGCGCCTCAAGGCCCGCCAGGGCGTGCGCTACTCGGTGCTCGACGGCCTGATGGTCGCCGATCCGGAGACGCTGGAGCCGGTTCCGAGCGACGGCGAGACGATGGGGGAAATCTTCTTCCGCGGCAACAACGTCATGCGCGGCTATCTCAAGAACCCGTCCTCGTCGGCCAAGGCCTTTGCGGGCGGCTGGTTCCATTCCGGTGACCTCGCCGTCTGCCATCCAGACGGCTATATCGAGATCAAGGACCGGTCGAAGGACATCATCATCTCCGGCGGCGAGAACATCTCCTCGATCGAGGTCGAGGGCGTGCTCTACCGCCACCCGGCCGTCATGGAAGCGGCGATCGTGGCGCGGCCCGACGAGAAATGGGGCGAGACGCCGTGCGCCTTCGTCGGGCTGAAGCCGGGATCGACGGTGACCGAGCAGGAGCTGATCGCGTTCTGCCGGGCCAACATGGCGCATTTCAAGGCACCGAAGACCGTGGTGTTCGGCCCGCTGCCGAAGACCTCGACCGGCAAGATCCAGAAATACGTACTGCGCGAGAAAGCCAAGGCGCTTTAGGCGGCCGGCCCCACGCGGAGACATTTGCCCTTCACCCTGACCCGACCGGGGTCGAGCCGCGTGTCTCGACCCGTCCCTCGGGCCCCCGCATGCGGGGAGAGGGGATAGCCACAGCGCCGCGTCGGCTTTCCTCTGCTCGCGGGCGGGGAGAGAGTCGGGGTGACGGGCAGATCGGCTAGCGCCGGCCTTCAATCGACATGAAGCACATTCGCCGCCTTGACCGCGGCGGAGGCGCGGTTTTCGACGCCGAGCTTCACGTAGATCTGTTCCAAGTGCTTGTTCACCGTGCGCGCCGACAGGCCGAGAATGTCGGCGATGTCGCGATTGGCCTTGCCCTTGGCGATCCACATCAACACTTCGGCTTCCCGCTGGGTGAGGCCGAAATGGCCGCGCAAAGCCTCGTCCGCGCTGCGGCGGTCGGCCACCGTCAGGCGGAACAGGAACTCGTCCGGCCCAATGGTGCCGAGAAAGGCGAGATGCAGTTCCGCACCGCCGGCAGGGGTGTAGGAAAGCCCCGCGTCGGAGACCGCGGGGATCGTGTCGCGCCGGGCAAGCCACGCGCCGACCGCTCCGGCGACAAGGTCGAGCCCCTCGGCGGTGCCGGTGGCGCTGTCCGCCAGGCGGGCAGCCTGGGGGGTCGACCAGTGGATCGCCCCGTCGCCCCGGACGGCCAACAGATGGCGACCTGCCGCATCCAGTGCAACGCGGGCGCTCTGGGCGGAACGCGCATTCGACAGATGCACGCGGATGCGGGCGCGCAGTTCGTCGATGTTGATCGGCTTGGTGAGGTAGTCGACGCCGCCCGAATCGAGCGCATGGACGACGTGCTCGGTCTCGGTCAGCCCGGTCATGAAGATGACTGGGACCTGGGCGACAGCGGGGTTCGCCTTCAGCCGGCGGCAGGTCTCGAAACCGTCCATGCCCGGCATCACCGCGTCGAGCAGGATGAGGTCGGGGCTGACGCGGTCGACGATCGACAGGGCAACCTGGCCGGAGGTGGCGATCAGCACCGAGAGGCCTGACTGTTCGAGCGCATCGGTCAGGAAGCCGAGCGTCTCGGGACTATCATCGACGAGCAGCATGATGTCGCGCGGGCGGTTGGCGTCAGCCACGGCTCTCTTCCCCCAAGGTGTCGAACTCTCTCAAGAAGGCTGCAAAGCCGGTCATGTCGAAGGCCTGGACAAAGCCGCGCGAGGTTTCGACGAAGGCGCTGTTCTCCCCCTGTCTCGCAAGATCGGCAAGCTTCGCTTCGATGCCGCGCACATAGCCGATTTCGCTCAGTCGCGATAGCTCGGCGACATGCGTGGCACCTGGCGAGGCAGGCGGTTCCCGGCGCGACGGCGGGGGTGGGGCTGCGGCTGCCTGCTCGTCGGCATAGACCCAGTCGAGGCCGAGATACATCGCGAGCTTGTCGCGCAGGCGCTTGACGTTGACCGGCTTGGCGATTGCGTCGTCGTGACCTTCCCCGCCGGGGCCGGGTGCGTCGCCGATATTGGCCGAGAGCATGATGATCGGGGCGGTCTGGCCGGCGTCGCGCAGCTTCTCCACCAGCTGCCAGCCGTTCATGCCTGGCATGGATATGTCGACAAGAAAGAGATCAGGCCGCACACCCTCGATGAGCGTCAGGCATTCCGGCCCGCCGGCGGCGGTCAGCACGACGAAATCGAGTGGCGCCAGCACCTCGCGCATCAGGTCGCGGTGATCCTCGTTGTCGTCGACGACGACGATCGTCCGGCGAGGCCCGGTGTAGGAGACAATCCGGCGTTCGGCCGCCGGCGCCGTGCTCGGCCGATCGATTGCCGAGAGCATCAGCCGTACCTTGAAGGTCGAGCCCTGGTCGCGTTCGCTCACCACGGAGATTTCGCCGCCGAGCGTGTTGGTCAGGAGCTTGGTGATGGTCAGCCCGAGGCCGAGGCCGGGGCGGGGGCGGATATTGTCGGCCTCGCCGCGCTGGAAGGGTTCGTAGATGCGTTTCAGGTCCTTCTCCGAAATCCCGGCGCCGGTATCGGACACGGTGAAGGTCGCCACCTGGCTGCGATAGCCGACATCGAAGCGGATCGTGCCTTCCTCGGTGAACTTGATGGCATTGGACAGCAGGTTGACGAGGATCTGTCGCAGACGCTTTTCGTCGGTGCGGACATATTGGGGCAGGCTGCGCGACCGGTCATGCTCGAAGGCGAGTCCCTTGGCAGCCGCCTGGGGGGCGAACATGTCGATGAGCTGGTCGAGGAAGTCCTGGATGTTCAGCTCGTTGGAAAAGACCTGGAGACGGCCTGCCTCGATCTTCGAGATGTCGAGCAGCCCGTCGATCAGGCCGGACAGATGGTCGGCCGAACGACGGATGACCTTGATGGCCGACTGACGCTGGGGCGGGATCGTCTCGTCGCGCTCGAGGATCTGCGCATAGCCGAGCACCGCGTTGAGTGGGGTGCGCAGTTCGTGGGAGAGGCCGACGACATAGCGGCTCTTTGCCCGGTTGGCGGCTTCGGCCGTTTCCTTGGCGGTCTGCAGGGCCGCGTCGGTCTTACGGTGGGCGGCGATCTCTTTGAGCAGCAGCGTGTTCTGGCGGGAGGATTCTTCCTCCGCCACCACGCGGCTGTCATGGGCAAGGACGTAGAACCAGCTTGCGACGCCGGAGATCACCGAAAAGACGAAGAAGACGATCAGCACCGTGCGGTTCACCACCTCCGCCGTTTCCGGCGAGGCGGTCGCGACCTGGTGGGCGATGAGCGCGAGGATCGCGCCGATCAGCGAGACGGCGACGACGGCGGTGATCGCGTAACGCCCGAGACGGGTGGAGAGCCAGGCGAGGGCCGATGGCGGCAGGATGCGCGCCGCGACGAAGGCGGTCTGGGCATCGAGCTTCGCCTGCGGCTTACACATGTCGTGGCAGCGGCTGTCGAGCGAGCAGCACAGCGAGCAGATCGGCGCGGCATAGGCCGGGCACCAGGCCATGTCTTCCGGCTCGAACGGATGTTCGCAGATCGAGCAGGTGATGGAGGTTAGGTTCTTCCAGCTGTGGCGCGGCTTGCGGGCGAGGTAGAACTTACCCTTCGTCGCCCAGGCGATCAGCGGCGAGATCAGGAAGGCGATGAGCGTGACATAGGTCGCAAGCGACGCCATCAGCGCGCCGAACAGGCCGAAATGGGCCGCAAGTGCGACGCCGGCAGAGAGAAGCAGCGTGCCGCAGCCCACCGGGTTGATGTCGTAGAGATGGGCACGCTTGAACTCGATGCCCGGTGGCGCAAGGCCAAGCGTCTTGTTGACGAAGAGGTCTGCCGAAATGGTGCAGAGCCATGCCATCGCGATGATCGAGAAGATACCGAGCGTCTCCTCGAGGAGCCGGTAGATTCCGAGCTCCATCAAGAGCAGGGCGATCGCCACGTTGAAGACCAGCCAGACGACGCGGCCCGGGTGGCTGTGGGTGAGGCGCGAAAAGAAGTTCGACCAGGCGAGCGACCCCGCATAGGCGTTCATCACGTTGATCTTCAGCTGCGAGACGACGACGAAGCAGGCCATCAGCAGCATGGCCGCGGTCTCGTTCGGGATCATGTAGCCGAAGGCGGCCAAATACATGTGGGCCGGATCGGCCGCCTCGCGGGCCGGGACGCCGGTCGAAAGCGTCAGCACGGCAAGGAAGGAGCCGGCCAGCAGTTTCGGGACCCCCAGCACCACCCAGCCGGAGCCTGCGAGGAAGACGGCGAGGCGATGGCGCAGCTTGCGCCCGCCTTCCGGCGGCAGGAAGCGCAGGAAGTCGACCTGCTCGCCGATCTGCGGCATCAAGGCAAGGATCACGGCCGAGGCCGCACCGAACTCCAGAAGGTCGAAGGGTGCCGTGCCGCCGGCCTGGGCATTGGAATGGCCGATCCCGGCAAAGGCCCGCCACAGGTCGATCTTTTCCCAGTCGAGCATCGCGATGAAGACGAAGGGCAGGATGTTGAGCACGATCCAGAAAGGCTGGGTCAGAAGCTGGAATTTCGAGATCAGCCTGACGCCGTAGGTGACCAGCGGGATCACCACTAGGGCGGAGATGATGTAGCCGATCCACAGCGGAATGCCGAAGGCGAGCTCCAGTGCGCCGGTCATGATCGAGGCCTCGATCGCGAACAGCATGAAGGTGAAACTCGCATAGATCAGCGAGGTGATGGTGGAGCCGATATAGCCGAAGCCGGCGCCGCGGGTGAGCAGGTCGATGTCGACACCGTGGCGGATGGCATAACGGCTGATCGGCAGGCCGACCAGTAGCATCAGGACGGCCGCGGCGACAATGGCGAAGAAGGCATTGGTCGTGCCGTAGGAGAGCGTGATCGTGCCGCCGATCGCCTCCAGCGCCAGAAAGGAGATGGCGCCGATCGCTGTCTGCGAGATGCGGCTCGAGGAGAACTGGCGGGCACCCTTGGCGGTGAACCGGAGCGCATAGTCTTCCAGCGTCTGGTTGGCGACCCAGCGATTGTATTCGCGCCGAACCGGGATGATGCGTTGCCGTGCGGCCATGCCTAATTTCTAGCGCCCTGGATATAATGATTGCAGAATAGGCATCTTCGCGGGAATGGCGGGAAATGCAAGGGGGCGCGTGGTTTTCGAAGACCGTGCCGCAAAGTCCCATTCGGGTCGTCTGGCCAATCGGCGAAAGCCGAATTTTCATTTCCGGCGAGCGGAAAATTGCGGAGAGGAACTTCCTAGCCACGTTTTTCCTTTTGCGTCCGGGCACCCAGACTGTAACGAGTGACCCTATTCTGTTGAAACGTGGGGACGGACCAACTGTCATGATGGAAATCTTTACCGCCGCCGGGCTTGTCGCCCTGTTTCAGGTGATCGCGATCGACCTGGTTCTGGCCGGCGACAACGCAATCGTCATCGGTATGGCGGCCGCCGGTCTGCCGGACGCCCAGCGCCGCAAGGCCATCCTGGTCGGCATCCTGGCCGCGACCGTTCTGCGCATCGGCTTTGCCACGATCACAGCCTACCTGCTGAACATGGTGGGGCTGCAGCTACTCGGCGGCCTGCTGCTCGCCTGGGTGTGCTGGAAGATGTGGAGCGAATTGCGCGTCGTCGCCCACGAACCGCACAAGCAGGGTGAGACCGACGACACCGAATTCACCGTGAAGGAAAAGACCTTCCTGCAGGCCGCGATCCAGATCGTGGTGGCGGACGTGTCGATGTCGCTCGACAACGTGCTGGCCGTTGCCGGTGCGGCCAAGGAGCACACGAGCATCCTCGCCGTCGGCCTCGTCCTGTCGATCGCGCTGATGGGCCTTGCCGCGAACCTCGTCGCCCGGCTGCTCCATCGTCACCGCTGGATCGCCTATGTCGGCCTCGGTGTCATCGCCTATGTGACGGTCATGATGATCTATCACGGCTTCGTCGAGGTCTGGCCGCACCTTCTCGGCATCGCTGGCTGAACCTGCCGATTGAGCCGGCAGCGCACAACCTCCGACACCTGAACATCCTGAAACGCCGGGCTTCCTGCCGAAGTCCGGCGTTTTTTCGTGGAGAGGACCAGCTTTCGGCCACCGGTGGTCTGGGCCTCCAAGTGGCTCGCCTGCGTGCCTTTCGCCCTTTTGACCCCTGGGACTACGTTAAACGACGTATACGGTTTTGCGCCGCACCATCGGATAGTCCCTCTCAGCAACGGTTAGAGTTTTCTTTACCCACCGGTTGCGGGAACAAGAAGAGGGGTTCAACCAGATGACAATGAAGGCAAAACTCACCGGCGCGCTGCTCGGCGCCATGCTGTCCACGACGGCATTCAGCGGCGCGTTCGCCGCCGACGACACGATCAAGATCGGCGTGCTGCATTCGCTGTCCGGCACCATGGCGATCTCGGAAACGACGCTCAAGGACGCCATGCTGATGCTGGTCGAAGAGCAGAACAAGAAGGGCGGCGTTCTCGGCAAGAAGCTCGAGGCGGTCGTCGTCGACCCGGCCTCCGACTGGCCGCTGTTTGCCGAAAAGGCCCGCCAGCTGATTTCGCAGGACAAGGTCGCCGCCGTGTTTGGCTGCTGGACCTCTTCGTCGCGCAAGTCGGTCCTGCCGGTGTTCGAAGAGCTCAATTCGATCCTCTTCTACCCGGTCCAGTACGAGGGTGAGGAATCCTCGCGCAACATCTTCTACACGGGTGCGGCGCCGAACCAGCAGGCGATCCCGGCCGTCGACTATCTCGCCGCCGAGGAAGGCGTCGAGCGCTGGGTGCTTGCCGGCACCGACTACGTCTATCCGCAGACGACCAACAAGATCCTCAAGGCCTATCTGATGTCGAAGGGCGTCGCCGAAGAGGACATCATGATCAACTACACGCCGTTCGGCCATTCCGACTGGCAGACGATCGTCTCCGACATCAAGAAGTTCGGCTCGGCCGGCAAGAAGACCGCCGTCGTATCGACCATCAACGGTGACGCCAACGTTCCCTTCTACAAGGAACTCGGCAACCAGGGCATCAAGGCGGAAGACATTCCGGTCGTCGCCTTCTCGGTCGGCGAGGAAGAGCTTGCCGGTCTCGATACCGCGCCGCTGGTCGGTCATCTCGCCGCCTGGAACTACTTCCAGTCCGTCGATGCCGACGTCAACGCCGAGTTCATCAAGACCTGGCACGGCTTCACCAAGAACGACAAGCGCGTGACCAACGACCCGATGGAAGCCGCCTATATCGGCTTCAATGCCTGGGTGAAGGCCGTCGAGGCCGCCGGCACCACCGATACGGACGCCGTGCTCGATAGCATCATCGGCGTCGCCGTTCCGAACCTGTCAGGTGGCACCTCGACCGTCATGCCGAACCACCACATCACCAAGCCGGTGCTGATCGGTGAAATCCAGGCCGACGGCCAGTTCGAGATCGTCCAGGAAACGCCGGCCGTCGTCGGCGACGAATGGTCAGACTACCTGCCCGACTCGAAGGACCTGATCTCCGATTGGCGCAAGCCGATGGAATGCGGCAACTTCAACGTCGCCACCGGCAAGTGCGGCGGCAAGGGTAGCTGACGCCGCTGAGGTATTGGGGCAATTGCCCCTCACCCTAACCCTCTCCCCGTAAACGGGGAGAGGGGATGTGTCTGACGCTTCACTCGACGATCAGGGGAGGCGAAGAGGGTGCCGCACCTGCCTTCTCCCCGCCTGCGGGGAGAAGGTGCCGGCAGGCGGATGAGGGGCTTACAACTCCCGCCGCCCCGCCATCCGGGGGACAAGAGAATGCTCATTCGTCTGATTTCATCACTCATCCTGCTCCTCGCCTTCGCCGCGCCCTCCCTGGCGCAGAGCGATCCGAAGGACCTCATCAACGCGCTGGGCAAGGCGAATTTCAAGGAAGCCGAGGAACTGCTGACGCAAATCGCCGCGACAGGCGATGCCCGTGTCGTTCCCGTGCTCGAGGCCTTTGCCGAAGGCGGGCTCTATGTCCGCAAGTCCGACGGCGTGGTCGTCATCACAAAGGCCTCCGGTTCCAACCTTGCGGCGATCGATCCGCTTTCCGGCGAGAGCCTCGGCGAAGCGCCGAAGGCGGCCTTCACCAAGATCAAGGTCAACAACAATCTCCGTCGTGCGATCCGCTCGGCGCTTGGTGGGCTGACGCTGCTCAGTCCCGACAAGTCGGTGCGCCTCCAGGCGGCACAACAGGTTCTGCAGTCGCCGAGCGCGGAAAATCTCGCCCTCATCGAGGCGGCATTGGCGAAGGAAGCCGATAGCGAGGTCAAGGCCCGCATGGAGGAGGCGCGCGCCGTATCGCTGCTGGCCTCCGACCGTGCCGTCGAGGAAAAGCGCGCCGCGATCGACAGGGTCGCCTCGCTTGGCGGGCGCGAGGCGATCGGCATCCTGATGACCGTGTCCTCGAAGATCGGCGAGAGCCTGAAACCCGATCTCGACAAGGCAATCGCCGGTATCGAAGGCGATCTGGCGCTGTGGGATGCGGGCCAGAACATCTGGTATGGCATTTCGCTCGGCTCGGTGCTGCTGCTGGCCGCCATCGGCCTTGCCATCACCTTCGGCGTCATGGGTATCATCAACATGGCCCACGGCGAGATGGTGATGATCGGCGCCTATTCCACCTTCATGGTCCAGCAGGTGATCCGCACCTCCTATCCGGGCCTGTTCGACTGGTCGCTCGCTATCGCCCTGCCGGTCGCCTTCCTCGTCACTGGGGTGATCGGCCTTGTCATCGAGCGCGGCGTCATCCGCTTTCTCTACGGCCGGCCGCTCGAGACGCTGCTTGCCACCTGGGGCATTTCGCTGATCCTGCAGCAGTCGATCCGTACCATCTTCGGGCCGACGAACCAGGAGGTCGGCAATCCGTCCTGGATGTCCGGCTCGTTCGCGCTGGGTGGGCTGACGATTACCTGGAACCGGCTGTGGATCGTGCTGTTTTCGCTGTCGATCTTCTTCGCCCTGCTTGCGCTGATGAAGCGCTCGGCGTTCGGCCTCGAAATGCGGGCCGTCACGCAGAACCGCCGCATGGCGTCGTCGATGGGCATTCGCACCCCGTGGGTCGATGCGTTCACCTTCGCGCTCGGTTCCGGCATCGCCGGTATCGCCGGTGTGGCCCTTTCCCAGATTGACAACGTTTCGCCGAACCTCGGCCAAGCCTACATCATCGACAGCTTCATGGTCGTGGTGTTCGGCGGGGTGGGCAATCTCTGGGGCACGCTGGTCGGGGCACTGTCGCTCGGCGTGCTCAACAAGTTCCTCGAACCCTCGGTCGGCGCTGTGCTCGGCAAGATCCTCGTGCTCGTGCTGATCATCCTCTTCATCCAGAAACGTCCGCGCGGGCTCTTCGCGCTCAAGGGAAGGGCGGTGGAAGCATGATCTCGGGCTTCATCTTCAGGGCACTCGAAGGGCGGATCGTCATTGCCGTCGGCGTGCTTCTCGGAGTGGCGATCCTCGTTCCGGCGCTCAACCTGCTCACCCCGCCGGGCAGCTTTCTTCATATCCCGACCTATGCCGTCTCGCTGATGGGCAAGTATCTCTGCTATGCGCTGCTGGCGCTGGCGCTCGACCTGGTCTGGGGTTATTGCGGGATCCTCTCGCTCGGCCACGGCGCCTTCTTCGCGCTCGGCGGCTATGCCATGGGCATGTATCTGATGCGGCAGATCGGAAGCCGCGGCGTCTACGGCAATCCAATCCTGCCCGACTTCATGGTGTTCCTCAACTGGAAGGAACTGCCATGGTTCTGGCATGGCATGGACATGTTCTGGTTCGCCATGATCATGGTGCTGGTCGTGCCCGGCCTGCTCGCCTTCGTCTTTGGCTGGTTCGCCTTCCGCTCCAGAGTGAACGGCGTTTATCTGTCGATCATCACCCAGGCGATGACCTATGCGTTGCTGCTTGCCTTCTTCCGCAACGATATGGGCTTCGGCGGCAATAACGGCTTGACCGACTTCAAGGAGATCATCGGCTTCAACGTCCAGGCGGACGGAACGCGCGCCGTGCTGTTTGCCCTGTCGGCGATCATGCTGTCGCTCTGCCTGATCCTTGCCTCCGCGATTGTCCGCTCCAAGTTCGGCAAGGTGCTGGTCGGGGTGCGCGATGCCGAAAGCCGTGTGCGCTTCCTCGGCTACCGGGTGGAAAACATCAAGCTCTTCACCTTCGTCGTCTCGGCCATGATGGCTGGCATCGCCGGTGCGCTGTTCGTGCCACAGGTCGGCATCATCAATCCCGGCGAGTTCGCGCCGGCCAATTCAATCGAGGTCGTGGTCTGGACCGCGGTCGGCGGACGCGGCACGCTGATCGGTCCGATCATCGGCGCACTTCTGGTCAATGCCGGCAAGAGCTACTTCACCGGCGCATTCCCGGAACTCTGGCTTTTCGCGCTGGGAGGCCTCTTCATCGGCGTGACGCTGTTCCTGCCCAAGGGCGTGGTCGGCACGATCCAGCAGCGGCTGGCGGTGCGCCGGGAGCGTAAGGCGGCGGACGATGCCGCCAACAATGACAAGACATCCGACGCGGCGCTGCCGGTCGGCCAGGCGGCGGAGTGATGGTCATGAACGACAAGAAACCTTCAAGCATCCTCTATCTCGACGGCGTGTCCGTCTCCTTCGACGGCTTCAAGGCGTTGAACTCGCTGTCCTTCGTCGTCGAGCCGGGCGAGCTTCGCGCCATCATCGGCCCGAACGGTGCCGGAAAGACGACGATGATGGACATTATCACCGGCAAGACCCGGCCGGACGAAGGCGAGGTGTTCTTCAACGGCGACGTCGATCTGACCAAGAAGGACGAGGCCGAGATCGCCCAGCTCGGCATCGGCCGCAAGTTCCAGAAGCCGACCGTGTTCGAGAGCCATACCGTGTGGGACAATCTCGAACTGGCGCTCAACCGCGATCGCGGCGTGTTCGGCACGTTGTTCTACCGCCTGACGGCGGAGGACAAGCAGCGCATCGAGGAGATCCTCGAAACGGTGCGGCTGACCGCTCGCGCCCAGGACCTCGCCGCCAATCTCAGCCATGGCCAGAAGCAATGGCTGGAGATCGGCATGCTGCTCGCGCAGGAACCCAAGCTGCTTCTGGTCGACGAGCCGGTGGCCGGCATGACCGATGCAGAGACGGCGGAGACGGCGATCCTCTTGAAGGAGATCGCCAAGACCCGCTCGGTGGTCGTCGTCGAACACGACATGGGCTTCATCCGCGATCTCGGGGTCAAGGTCACATGTCTTGCGGAAGGCTCGGTGCTGGCCGAGGGCTCGATCGATTTCGTCTCCGCCGATCCGAAGGTGATCGAGAACTATCTGGGACGATAAAATTGATCACGGTCAATGTTGCCATCCGCCCCGCTGGTAGTCTGGTCTCGCTCTTTGCGGCGCGGCAGCGCGTCGTGGATGTGGTAGCGGAGATCGGGACGATGTTGACGCGCAGGACGCTTTTCGCCTTGGCTGCGGGCAGCACGGTGGGCGCGCTTGCAGCCGGTTGGCTGCACCGCGGTTATTCACGGGCTCTCGACGCTGCGCGGATGCGCATCGCCGGCTATCGCGCCACGACGATCACTAGCCGCTTCGGCGCGCTTCAATATGCCGAGGCCGGCACCGGTGTACCGGTCCTGATGATCCATGGCAGCGGCGGGGGATTCGATCAGGGTTTGCTGTTTGCCGCGCCTCTGGTCGAACTTGGCATGCGGGTGATTGCCCCGTCGCGGTTCGGCTATCTCGGCTCGGCCTTTCCGGCCGACGCCTCGTCGGAAAACCAGGCGGACGCGTTTGTCGATCTGCTCGATGCGCTCGACGTCGACAGGATCGCCGTCATCGGCGGCTCGGCCGGGGCGCTCTCGGCCATAGCTTTCGCCCTCCGCCACCCGGATCGCTGTTCGGCGTTGATCCCGGTCGTTCCGGCCACCTATGTCTCGGGCCGCCGATCGGCGCGCCCGTGGTCGCCGGGCCAGCAACACGTGGTCGAGGCGGCACTCGGGTCGGACTTTCTTTTCTGGGCGGCGATTTCGGCGATGCCCGACATGATGATCGGCTCGGTCCTGGCTACGGATCCGGCGCTGCTGGCCGCAGCCAGCGCAGATGAGCGTAACCGCGTGCAGGCGGTTCTCGATTCCATTCTGCCGGTCAGCGAGCGGACGCACGGGCTTCTCAACGACATGCGGCTCGCGGGCGATCCCCAGCCGATGCGGCTCGAGCGGATAACCGCCCCGACGCTTGCCATTTCGGTCGAAGACGACCGCTATCTGACCGCCGACGCGGCGCGCCACATCGCCGCCAGCGTACCCAGTGCTAGACTGCTTCTCTACCCGACCGGCGGCCATGTCTGGATCGGACACAATGCGGAAATGTTCTCCGCAATCAGGGACTTCCTCAAGGAGACAGCATCATGAGCGCTCTCGTCGTCGACAACGTCAACCTCCACTATGGCGCCGCCCAGGCCCTTCGGGGTGTGTCCATCAAGGCGGAGATGGGCAAGATCACCTGTGTGCTGGGGCGAAACGGGGTCGGCAAATCGTCGCTGTTACGGGCCGTGACCGGGCAGCACGGCATTTCCTCCGGTACGATCGCCTTTTCGGGCACGACGCTGGACGGGATGGCGCCGTTCAACCGGGCCAAGCTCGGCCTCGGCTACGTGCCCCAGGGCCGCGAGATCTTTCCGTTGCTCACCGTCCGGGAAAACCTCGAGACTGGCTATGCGCCGCTGCCGCGCAAGGACCGCTTCATTCCCGACGAGATCTTCAGCCTGTTCCCGGTCCTCGAAAGCATGCTCGGGCGACGCGGCGGCGACCTTTCTGGTGGCCAGCAGCAACAGCTGGCGATCGGCCGGGCGATGGTGACGCGGCCGAAGATCCTCGTGCTCGACGAACCAACAGAGGGCATCCAGCCGTCGATCATCAAGGATATCGGCCGGGCGATCCGTTACCTGCGGGATTCCACTGGCATGGCGATACTGCTGGTCGAGCAGTATCTCGATTTCTGCCGGGAGCTGGCCGACCATGTGTACATCATGGATCGCGGCGAGATCGTTCACGAGGGCAAGGCGCAAACGCTCGACACCGCGGAGGCGCGCCGCCATCTGACGGTCTGAACTTGTCTCGCATGGTTGATGATTTATTAGTGATCTATGCTCGAAGCTTAAGGGGAGCGTGGTATAGACGCGCATCTGCGAACAGAAGGCACAGCCATGACATCCAGCACGGTTCGGAACCGGTTGCGGGCACGCGACCTCGTTGGTCTTCTCGCGACGGGCTATCTTTTCTTCGGGGCCGCGACCGGTGATGCAGCCGCAGCCACGGGCTGCGGTATGCGGATGGAGCCCGGCCGGCACGACATGGTGATCCGCTCCGAGGGAGAGGAGCGCAAGGCGGTCTATTACATCCCGTCGGGCTATACCGGCGACCGCAAGGTTCCGCTGGTCTTCGATTTCCACGGTTCCAACAGTCACCCGCGCGGCCAGCTCAACCGCAGCCATTGGGACCTGGTCGCGGAGCGCGAAGGCTTCATCGTGATGGCGCTCGAAGGAAGCCTCGACGGTGCGCTTCCCGGAACCCATGCGTGGAACGTGCCGGGCGTCAATCCTTTGCCCGGGGTCAGCCGCGAGGGACGTCTCGACGAAGGCAGGTTCATCCGGGACGCGGTGGCTGCGGCGAAGGAGACGTTCTGCGTCGACCCGGCACGCATCTATGCTTCGGGCTATTCGGGCGGCGGACGGATGCTGTCGCAATATGTCTGCGACGGGCATGGCGACTTTGCCGCCGCTGGTTTCGTCATGGGCCTGCGCGCCGGCTATCCGGAGCAGGAGGACGGTGTGTGGCGCCCGCGCAAGGAAAGCTGCAATCCGGCGCGCCCGATCTCGATCATCGCCTTTTCCGGTCTCAAGGATCACGTCAACCCGTTTGCCGGTGGTGGAAAGCCCTACTGGCAGTATGGCGGCGAGGTCGCGGTCAAGCGTTGGGCGGAGCTCAACGGCTGCGAGGAGCGGGCGCTCACCGACAAGGGCGACACCGTGACCGTCACGACCTATCCCGGCTGCCGGGGCGGGACGAGCGTGATGTCCCATGTGATGGCCGATGCCGATCACGACTGGCCGTCTCAGGCAATCCGCTTCCGCCTTGCCGCCTCCAGTGGGGACGAGACAATCCAGGAGGTTGATGCGACGGGAAGAATGTGGGAGTTTTTCCGCACTGCGGGAGGCGAGCTGATGGCCGGAACGGCGACCACGGCTGCCTGTGCCGACGACAAGACAACCGCCCCGACGAAAAAAGGCGGGCAGGGGAAAAAGTGCAGCCAGCAAGCGAAATCAGACCTCAGCGCGCCCGGGGCGTCGGAAGGCTTGTGACGAAGCCGTTCGGCGGCCGGACCCGGATCGCCGAGCTCTACCAGGAAGGCGCGGCGAAGATCCGTCTTCCGGAGACCTTCACTGCCGAAATGGAGGCGGTGATCATCAACACCGCCGGCGGCCTCACCGGGGGCGACCGGATGGACTGGTCGTTTTCCGCAGGACCCGACACCTTCGTCACGGCGACGACGCAGGCCTGCGAGAAGATCTACAAGGCTTCGGCAGGTACGGCCGAGGTGGTGACGTCGATCGATGTGGCGGCGGGCGCCCGGCTTCACTGGTTGCCGCAGGAGAGCATCCTTTTCGACAACGCCTCGCTGACGCGCCGGCTTGAGGTCGATCTCGACGAGACCGCCGAGTTCGTCGCCGTGGAGGCGATCCTGCTCGGCCGAAAGGCGATGGGCGAGGCGATGGCGCAGGGCATGGTCCGCGACCGCTGGCGCATCCGCCGGGCGGGTCGGCTGATCCATGCGGAAGAGTTGATGATGCGGGGCGACATCGCCACGCTGACGCGTGAGGCTCCGGTGCTCGGCGGCAAGGTGGCCTTCGCCACGGTCCTGTATGCGGGACCAAGCTGCGAGGCCCTGCTGCCGAAGGTGCGCGAAGTGCTCGGCCCGGCCGGCGGCGCAAGTCACTGGAAAGACAAGCTTGTGGTGCGGCTATCGGCCGAAGATGGGTTTACCTTGAGAAAATCCCTGATCCCGGTGATTTCCATCTTGCGTGGCGGTGCGTCAGTGCCGAAAGTCTGGAATCTCTGACACAGGTCAAGAAAAGTGGAGCGGGCATGAATCTGACGCCGAGGGAAAAGGACAAACTGCTGATCGCGATGGCGGCCATGGTCGCGCGCCGGCGGCTGGAGCGGGGCGTCAAGCTCAACTATCCGGAAGCGATCGCCCTGATCACGGATTTCGTCGTCGAGGGCGCCCGGGACGGCCGCCCGGTCGCCGAGCTCATGGAGGCGGGTGCCCATGTGATTACCCGTGGCCAGGTCATGGAGGGTATCGCCGAGATGATCCATGACGTGCAGGTCGAGGCGACCTTCCCGGACGGCACCAAGCTGGTGACCGTTCACGAACCGATCCGCTGAGGGTGCTTTCATGGCGCTGGAGCTTCGACCGAATTGCGAGTGCTGCGACCGCGACCTGCCGCCCGGGAGCCGGGATGCGCTGATCTGCAGTTTCGAATGCACGTTTTGCAGCGACTGCGCGAGCGCCGTGCTAGGCGGCCTTTGCCCCAATTGTGGCGGCGAACTGGTGCGCCGACCGATCCGGCCGGCTGCGAAACTCGTCAACAATCCTGCGTCTGACAAACGCGTCCTCAAGGCCGAGGGCTGCAAGTCGGTCAAGGCCGCCTGAACAACGGAGAGGGACTGCCCATGATCCCGGGTGAAATCATTGCCGCGAGCGGCGACATCGAACTCAATGCCGGCCAGCCGACGGTGACGATCGAAGTCTCCAACACCGGAGACCGACCGGTGCAGGTCGGCAGCCACTACCATTTCTTCGAGGCCAATGCCGGGTTGTCCTTTGACCGGGAAAAGGTTCGCGGCATGCGTCTCGACATTCCGGCAGGTACCGCCGTGCGCTTCGAGCCGGGCCAGACGCGCCAGGTGACGCTGATCCCGCTTTCGGGCAAGCGCGCCGTCTACGGCTTCCGCCAGCAGGTTATGGGGGCGCTCTGATGGCCGTCCAGCATTATCACGGCAGCTGCCAGTGCGGCGCAGTCGACTTCGACGTCGATCTCGACCTGTCGCATACGGCGACCTGCAACTGCTCGCGCTGCCGCCGGCTCGGCTCTGTGCTGGCCTTCACGGCCCGGGAAGCCTTCACGCTGAATTCCGGCAGCGACAACATCACCGAGTATCAGTTCAACAAGCACCTGATCGATCACCAGTTCTGCAAGACCTGCGGTATACAGAGCTTTTCCTACGGCGCGACGCCGGACGGGCGCCAGATGGTGGCCGTCAATGTCAACTGCCTTGACGGGGTGGACGCGCGCGCGCTGCCGTCCGAGGCGTTTGACGGCGCGGCCCTTTAACGAATCTCATACAGGAACCAACAGCCATGCGCCTGCCCGCCACGTCCATTGCCGCCATCGTCTTTCTTACCTTGGTCGCCGTCCCGCCGTCCTTCGCTGAGGACGAACCGGACGTGGACTGCAAGAACCCGATGACGCAGTACGACATGAATGTCTGCTCCGACCGCGATTACAAGGAGGCGGACAAAGCGCTCAACGCGCAGTGGTCCGCGCTGAAGCCGATCGTCAAGGAATGGGACGAGACGCTGAAGTCGGTGGGCATGGTGCCGACGGCCGAGGCTTCGCTCTTGAAGGCGCAGCGCGCCTGGATCGATTATCGCGACGGCCAATGCGACACCGAGGAAGCATCGGTGCAGGGCGGGACCATGGCGCCGACAATCTATTCATCCTGCATGGCCGAGCTGACGCGCAAGCGCACGGAAGAGCTGAAGTCGCTCGCCGAAGGTTTCTGAGGAAGGCACCAGAGCGGATGGGACGACGCATCATGATCGTGGGAAACGGACCGGTGGAGGAGGGGGCTGGCGACAGGATCGACCAGTCCGACCTCGTCATCCGTTTCAACGCGGTGCGCAATTTCCCTTCGGCCGGACGCCGCACCGACGTGGTGGCGGTGTGCAATACCGGCCGCCCGGCCCAGGCCATGCTCGGTTCCGAGGATTGGCTGAACGGGTCGGCGGTGGCGGCCTGCCGGGAAATCTGGTCGGTGCGCGACCCGGCGAAGTTTATTGACCTGCGCCCGCGGCTCGCCCTGTCGCATCCCGAACTCGACGATTTCTGCGATGACCGCACCGAGGACTTCGCCGCCTTCGCCGCGAGCCGGGCCAAGCGCCATCGCGTGATCGCGCGGTCCGTGCACGAGGGGGTGGACGAGGCCCTGGCCGCCTATCGTCCCGAGCCCTATGTCGTGCCGAGCAGCGGCCTGATCGTGGTGGTCCATGTGCTGTCCAGCGAGGCGCGGTCGGACGACGAGGTCGTCGTCGCCGGCTTTACCCATCAGGGGTGGGCTGGGCATCCGTTCTCCGCCGAAAAACGCCTCATCGATGACTTCGTCGCCGCCGGCCGGCTGGCGCGGCTTTCTTCCGCCGATTTGTCCTCCCCCTCCCAAGGAGTCTGAAACCATGCCCTACAAGATGTCCCGCAAGGCCTATGCCTCGATGTTCGGACCGACCACCGGCGACAAGGTCAGGCTCGCTGACACCGAGCTCTTCATCGAGGTCGAGAAGGACTACACCACCTATGGCGACGAGGTGAAGTTCGGGGGTGGCAAGGTCATTCGCGACGGGATGGGGCAGAGCCAGGTGCGCCGCGCCGACGGTGCCGTCGACACGGTCATCACCAATGCGCTGATCCTCGACCACTGGGGGATCGTCAAGGCCGATATCGGCCTGAAGGACGGGCGGATCGTTGCGATCGGCAAGGCCGGCAATCCCGATACCCAGCCGGGCGTCGACATCATCGTCGGTCCGGGCACCGAGGCGATTGCCGGGGAGGGCAAGATCGTCACCGCCGGCGGCATGGACAGCCACATCCACTTCATCTGCCCGCAGCAGATCGAAGAAGCGCTGATGAGCGGCCTCACCACCATGCTCGGCGGGGGCACGGGGCCGGCACACGGGACGCTCGCCACCACCTGCACGCCCGGTCCCTGGCATCTTGCCCGCATGATCGAGGCAGCCGACGCCTTTCCGATGAACCTCGCCTTCGCCGGCAAGGGCAATGCCTCGCTGCCGGGTGCACTCGAGGAAATGGTACTGGCCGGCGCCACTTCGCTCAAGTTGCACGAGGACTGGGGCACGACGCCCGGCGCGATCGACTGCTGCCTCACGGTGGCCGACCAGTATGACGTGCAGGTGATGATCCATACAGACACGCTGAACGAGTCCGGTTTTGTCGAAGACTCGATCAACGCCATCAAGGGCCGGACCATTCACGCTTTCCACACGGAAGGGGCCGGCGGCGGTCATGCGCCCGACATCATCAAGATCTGCGGCCAGATGAACGTAATCCCGTCGTCGACCAATCCGACGCGTCCCTACACGGTCAACACGATCGCCGAGCATCTCGACATGCTGATGGTCTGCCACCACCTTTCGTCATCGATCCCGGAGGACATCGCGTTTGCCGAAAGCCGGATCCGCAAGGAGACGATCGCGGCCGAAGACATCCTGCACGATATCGGCGCCTTTTCGATCATCTCGTCCGACAGCCAGGCCATGGGTCGCGTCGGCGAAGTGGCGATCCGCACCTGGCAGACGGCCGACAAGATGAAGCGCCAGCGCGGGCGCCTTGTCCAGGAGACCGGCGACAACGACAATTTCCGTGTTCGCCGCTACATCGCCAAATACACGATCAACCCGGCGATCGCTCACGGGCTCAGCCATGAGATCGGTTCCGTCGAGATCGGCAAGCGCGCCGACCTGGTCATCTGGAACCCGGCCTTCTTCGGCGTGAAGCCGGACATGGTGTTGCTCGGCGGCATGATCGCGGCGGCGCCGATGGGTGATCCGAACGCCTCGATCCCGACGCCGCAACCGGTGCACTACCGGCCGATGTTCGGCGCCTTCGGCAAGGCCCGCACCAATTCCTCCGTAACCTTCGTCTCCCAGGCCTCGCTCGATGCCGGGCTCGCAAGCCGGCTCGGTGTCGCCAAGCAGTTGGTGGCGGTGAAGAACACCCGCGGCGGGATTTCGAAGAAGTCGATGATCCTCAACGATCTGACGCCGCACGTAGAGGTCGATCCGGAGACCTACGAGGTGCGCGCCGACGGCGAACTGCTCACCTGCGAGCCGGCCAAGGTTCTGCCGATGGCGCAGCGCTACTTCCTCTTCTGATCGGGCGGAGATCTTCGCCGGTCATGCGTATGGTGCAAGGCAGCTATGCGGTCGCTTCGCGGCGGTTTGATGCTGCACTGCACTCCATTTTGGTTTAGTTCTAATTCCCAGAGAGCCGGTCCTATTGCGACAGGGGCGGCCTGTTTTTCATTCCAAGGAGATTTCCATGTTGATCGGCAGAAAAGTACCTGACGTGACCTTCCGCACGCGCGTTCGCGACGAATCCGTCGGAGGCCCGAACCCCTTCCGTTGGCAGGACATGACCTCCGACGACTACTTCAAGGGCAAGCGCGTCATCCTCTTCTCGCTGCCGGGCGCATTCACCCCGACCTGCTCGACCTATCAGCTGCCGGACTTCGAGAAGATGTATCCGGAATTCCAGGCCGAGGGCATCGATGAAATCTACTGCATGTCCGTCAACGACGCCTTCGTCATGAACGCCTGGGCCAAGGGCCAGAACCTGCAGAACGTGAAGGTGATCCCGGACGGTTCCGGCGAGTTCACCCGCAAGATGGGCATGCTGGTCGCCAAGGACAACCTCGGCTTCGGCATGCGTTCGTGGCGTTATGCCGCGATCATCAATGACGGCGTCGTCGAGCAGTGGTTCGAAGAGGAAGGTTATTCCGACAACTGCGAGAGCGATCCCTACGGTGTATCCTCGCCGCAGAACATCATGGAAAAGCTGAAGGAAAAGAAGGCCGCCTGACGGTCTTTCCGACAGTTCGGAACAAGAAGAGGGCCCGGCAAACGCCGGGCCCTTTGTCGTTAACGGCTTTACTTTAGGAGGCGCACATAAAGGGTTGGAAAAAGTTAACGCGCGGCGGACGTTTTTCCGGAACCCACCGGGTGTTCCATTTCGAGCCGAAGCTGCAGCAGACGAAGAAGGCGCTTGCGGATTTTCTAAAGAAACCCGCGCTTTTCTCGCAATAAACGCTGGAAACAGGCGCTTTTTCGTTCGGGCGAATATTGAAATTAGTGCAATCTAAAGTTATGAGGGATTTCCTGTGGATCAATGTAAATCTATTTTCGTAATAACTCGGATTTTAGTCATCGAATTAGGAATTGGCCAATAAAAGCCTCCTATTCCGGTCAGTGCTGCAATAAAGGGGAGCGGCGCGATGGAAGCACTTAGACGATGGATGTCGCTTCAGGTCGATCTCGGCAATTTCGATAGTCGGGAGGCCGTCTACGGATTTGCGCTGAAAATGGCGTTTCGCGCCGTTATTCTCGCGTTTTTCTTCAATATCGCCGTTCTTCCCATATGCTATGCTTTGGGCATCATGCCGCTTGAGGTTGCAGATGCCATAAAGCTTTCGGTTGCCTTCTCGTGGCTGTTCGGCGGGGCGGTATCGGGTGCGCTGGCAATCGTCACCGGCCATGTGATCCACGAACTGACCGTTTCGCGCGCCGAGTTCGAGCGTCTCAGCCGCACCGACATGCTGTCCGGCCTGCTCAACCGACGTGCCTTCAATGCCGCTCTCGCCGAAACCGGCCCGGGGTCGTCGCTGGCAATCCTCGACCTCGACCGGTTCAAGTCCATCAATGACGGTCACGGCCATTGTGCTGGCGACGAGGTGATCAAGGCGGTGGCCGACATCCTTCGGGAGGTTTTTGGCGAGCAGCATCTGATGGCCCGCCTCGGCGGCGAGGAATTCGGCGTCATCATCCGCGGCGGCGGCATCGGGCAGCGCATGGGGCTGGTCGAGCGCGCGCGGGTCCTGATCGAAGCGCGAGCGGTCGTCTGCGAAAACACGGCGATCAGCACGACGGTTTCGGCCGGGATGGCCGAGTTTGAGGCCGGACGTCGTCCCGAAAGCGTCTATTCCGCAGCGGATCGCGCGCTCTACTGCGCGAAAGCAAATGGCCGCAACCGGGTTGTGCATGAGGGCGAGGAGGCGGTTTTGCATGTCGCCCCGGGGGGAGGCATCCCGCCCGCAATCCGGCCGCTCGGGCTGGGGGATGAACCTGCACCGCTTGTCGGTTGAAACTTCCGCCTTGCCGGCTGCCTCATATTTTTGCATGGTTGAAAAGTAACCAGTTCGGAAAAGCCATGCGCCGCGCTACCTCCTATTTCGCCGCCGGAACGTCGGATGAAACCGTCGTCGGTTCTGTCACGCTTGCCCATGATGCGCGCCATCTGAGGCGCAAGTTGCTGCATCTGGAAGACGGCGACATGGTGATGCTCGACCTCAAGGAGCCGGTGCTTTTCGCCGACGGCGACCTCCTCTTACTCGACGATGGGAACGCCGTCGAGATCAAGGCGGCGGAAGAGCGCCTCTTCGCGGTCACGCCCCGCGACGCACGGCATCTCGTCGAACTCGCCTGGCATCTCGGCAACCGGCATCTGGCGGCACAATTCGAGGCTGACCGCATCCTGATCCTGCGCGACCATGTGATCCGCGACATGCTTGTCGGTCTCGGTGCGACGGTTGCCGAGGTGATCGAACCTTTCCAGCCCCTGCGGGGCGCCTATCACGGCCATGGTGGGCACGCTCATGGCGGGCACGGCGACGGCGGCCGTCACGATAATGGCTGACGCGATCGCGACGGCGGGCGGGCAGCAGAGCCTGCTGCGCCTGATGACCTGGCTCTCGCCAGCTTTCCCTGTCGGCGGCTTCGTCTATTCCGGCGGGCTGGAGGCGGCGGTCGATGGCGGTCACCTCGCGGACGGGGATGGGCTGGCGGCATGGCTCTCGACGCTTCTGTCTGCCGGATCCCTGCGCAATGATGCCATCCTGCTTGGCGAGGCCCATCGGGCCTTCGATGATCCCGAGCGGCTCCTGGCCGTGGCCGAACTCGCATCGGCGCTTGCCGGTTCTGCGGAACGCTACAACGAGTCCGTTCGGCAGGGCGACGCCTTCCTCGCGGCCGCTTCGGCCTGGCCGCATGCGGTCCTCGACGTCTTCTCCGCTCAGACAGCCTACAGCGTCGCCGTCGGCGCGGTCGCGGGCGCGCATGGCGTGACGGTCTGCGACACGCTCGCGGCCTATCTGCACGCACAATGTGCGCAGCTCGTCTCGGCGGCGATCCGCCTCGGCCTGATCGGGCAGCGGCAGGGCGTGGCAGTTTTGGCCGGGCTGGAGCCGCTGATCCTGCGCCAGTCACAGGCGCTGTCGGACCTGACGCCCGACGACCTGGGTTCCGCGACGGTGATCGCCGACATGCTGTCGATGCGGCACGAGACCCAATATTCGCGGCTCTTCCAATCGTGAGAGCCGCCTCCACCCCTTAAGACGAAGACAGGAAAAGCGGCATGAAATCCTTGAATGGTCCCTTACGGGTCGGTATCGGCGGGCCGGTCGGTTCGGGCAAGACGGCGCTGACGGAAAAGCTCTGCAAGGCGATGCGGGACGACTACTCGGTCGCGGTCGTCACCAACGACATCTATACGCGCGAGGATGCCGATGCGCTGATCCGCATGCAGGCGCTCTCGTCCGACCGCGTGGTCGGCGTCGAAACCGGTGGCTGTCCACATACGGCGATCCGCGAGGATGCCTCGATCAACCTTCAGGCGATCGCCGATCTCAATGCCCGCATTCCCGACCTCGACGTGGTCTTCATCGAATCGGGGGGCGATAATCTGGCGGCGACCTTCTCGCCGGATCTCGCTGACGTGACGATCTACGTGATCTCGGTCTGTCAGGGAGAGGAGATCCCGCGCAAGGGCGGCCCGGGCATCACGCGCTCGGATCTGCTCGTCATCAACAAGAAGGATCTGGCGCCTTATGTCGGCGTCGATCTTGAGGTGATGAACGGCGATGCGGACCGCATGCGCGCCTCGCGGCCCTTCGTCTTCTCCGACATGAAGCGCGGCGAGGGGGTCGACGAGATTGTCCGGTTCCTCAAGGAAACGGGCGGGCTCTGAGAGCCCGCCCGTTCAAAGCTTCAGGCACTCCGGCCCTGCTCAGATCTGCTTCAGAGCGCTGATGTCGGCGATCTGGATGATGCGGCCACGCACCGTCACGCCGGCGCGGCGGAGCGAGGAGAAGGCACGGGAAAGTGCTTCGGGTGCCAGACCCAGCTTGCCGGCCAGCAGGCTTTTCTGGAAGGGCAGGCGGATCGAGGCGGAACTGCCGTCCTGCGGGCAGTTGTCCAGGAGATAGTGCGCGACGCGCTGGGGCGCCGTCTGCAGGCGGTCGTTGGCGATGCAGTCCATCGTGTTGCGCAGGTGGCTCGACAGGCACTGGATCACGGCCTTCGCCACATCCTTCTCCTGTTCGGCAAGCGCTCGCACCTTGGCCAGTTCGAACCGTGCGACGGTCACGTTCTCGGCAGCCTGCGAATTGTAGAGATAGTGGTCGCCCATGGAGAGCAGGCATTCGGCGAAGGTGTCGCCGGGGCCACAGATGCGGATGTCGGCTTCACGGCCGTCCTTGTTCAGCCGGAAAAGGCGAACATAGCCGCTGAGGACGCAGTAGAAATACTCCGCGCCCTCGCCCTCGCGGAACAGGAGATCGCGCGCCTCATAGTTCATCACGGTGGCGATCTCAAGCATGCGAGAAAGCGCTGTCGCACCGAGAGAAGCCATGAAGGGCGTCTTGAGCAGGGTGTTCTTGTCGCGTGTGTTCAATTTCAAAATCTTGTTCACGGTTTTCACGGCTCCGGATTGCGTTCCGGATGGAGCGCGGTGGCCAGTCTCATCGAAGATCGGTTATGTGTGGCCCGGCAAGGTAGCCTCCGGAACCGACATCCCGCCATCGGTCATCCCGATTGCAAGACACTCGACCCGTCACCCAACCCCGGTGCTCCGTGGCCTGAAAGGTGGGACTACGCTGCCGTCTTCCCGTCTCGCTCCCTGACCAAGAAACAGCCCTCACACGTCACTCGTTCCTCAGCGAATAAAGGATAGGCAAGGGCGAAGTGAGGTGAATTGATTTCGATCAATCACTTTGCGCGGATCATGAATTTTTGGGGGAAATATCGTTGCAGGCAAAGAAAAAGCCGGGCAGGACGCCCGGCTTTACATGGATGAACGATCCGCTCATTCCGCCGCGAGCGGCGGCAGCGGGATAACCTTGCCACCTTCGCCGGTCTTGCGCTGCTGGTCGGGCAGGCGCTTCTCCACGGCGGCCAGGCGTTCCTCGAGCGTCGAGATCGTGTCCTTGTTGTGCTGGGCGATCTCGGTGAGCAGTTCGGGGGACAGGGCCAGCTGTTCCTTTTCCTTCTTGCCGACCATCCGACTGAAGAGCCAGCCGAGCAGGCGCGACAGGTCGTCCATGATCAGGAAGAAGGCCGGCACGACCAGCAGGCTCAGCACCGTCGAGACGATGATGCCGCCGATCACGGCGATCGCCATCGGCGCACGGAAGGATCCGCCTTCGCCGACACCGAGCGCGGACGGCAGCATACCGGCCGACATGGCGATCGAGGTCATGATGATCGGGCGGGCGCGCTTGCGGCCGGCCTCGACCATGGCTTCGACCCGCGCCATGCCCTGATGGCGCATCTCGATCGCGAAATCGACCAGCAGGATGGCGTTCTTCGTCACGATGCCCATCAGCATCAGAATGCCGATCAGGACGGGCATGGAGAGCGGGTTGTTGGTGATCAAAAGGGCCACCGCGACGCCGCCGATGGCGAGCGGCAGCGACAGCAAGATGGTGAAGGGCTGGATCACGTCCTTGAAGAGCAGGATCAGCACGGTCAGCACCAGCATCAGGCCAAGCAGCATCGCGTTGACGAAGCTTTGCTGCATTTCCTTTTGCACCTTGGTGTCGCCGCTTTCCACCAGCTTGACAGAGGCCGGTATCTTGGCCGCATCCACCGCCGCGCGGAAGTCTGCGGATGCGGTGTCGAGCGCCACTCCCTGCGGGAGGTCGGCGCCGATCGACACGACGCGATTGCGGTTGTTGCGGCTGATCGAGGAAACACCTTCCGAATAGTCGATGTCGGCGACGCTCGACAGCGGAACCGTCGCACCGGACGCTGTCTGGATCTTCAGGGCGCGCATCGCCGCAAGGTCGCTACGCAGGTCGAGCGAGGCCTGGACGCGGATCGGGATCTGCCGGTTGTCCAGCGAGATCTTGGTGAGCGCTGCGTCGACGTCGCCGATGGTGGCGACACGCACGGTTTCGGCGATCTGTTGCGGGGTGATGCCGAGCCGGGCAGCCTCGTCCTTGCGCGGACGGATCTGCAGTTCAGGACGGGGCAGGGCGCCGTCTGCGCTGACGTTTGCGAGCGTCGGCACGGTCCGCAACTTGGCTTCCAGGATGGCGGCCGCCTCGTTCAGGTCATCCTCGTTCTTGGAGAGGAAGTTGAACGACAGGTCGCGCTCGCCGCGGTCGTTGAGCTTGAGCACGCGGATGTCGGCGATCGGCTTGAGCTTGGCGAAGACTTCCTGCTCGATCTCCCATTGCGGGCGGGTACGGCCCTCGACCGGCAGTTTGGGGAGGAACTGACCGATCAGCGGTATGCCGCCGATGCCCTTGTTCACCACGGTCTTCAGCAGCGAATGTTCGATGTTGATCAGGTTGAGGGTGACGCTGGCGCGACGAAGCTCCATGTCGCCCTTGGGTGAGGCGCCGCCGAGCACGAAGACACTCTCGACGCCGTCGAGATCCTTGACGGCGTCGTAGATGGCGTCGGTCTTGCGTTCGGTCTCGTCGAGCGTCGCATTCGGCGGAAGCTCGATCGACAGCGTGATGCGGCCGGCGTCTTCCGGCGGCAGGAAGCTGCCCGGAACCTGCGAGAGCAGGGCAAGGGAAGCTGCCAGGAAGACGAAGGCACCGACGAGCGTGGCGTAGCGGGCCGCCCAGTGGGTGGTCGTGGTGCGCACCAGCCGCGTGTAGCCCTTCATGAAGGCGCTGTCGTTGTCGTGATGGTCGTCCATCCCGTCTTCGGCACGCATCAGGTAGGCGGCCATCAGCGGCGTGATGAAGCGTGCGACCATCAGCGAGAAGAAGACCGAGAAGGCAACCGTCAGGCCGAACTGGATGAAGTACTGGCCCGGAATGCCCGGCATGAAGGAGACCGGCACGAAGACCGCGATGATGGTGAAGGTCGTCGCGATAACGGCGAGGCCGATTTCGTCGGCTGCCTCGATCGCCGCGCGGTAGGGCGACTTGCCCATCTTGATGTGGCGGGCGATGTTCTCGATCTCGACGATCGCGTCATCGACCAGAATGCCGGTCGCCAGCGTCAGCGCCAGGAAGCTGACGAGGTTCAGCGAGAAGCCCATCATGTCCATGATCCAGAAGGTGGGGATCGCGGAGAGCGGCAGGGCGATGGCGGAGATCAGCGTGGCGCGCCAGTTGCGCAGGAACAGGAAGACCACGATGACGGCGAGGATGGCGCCTTCGAGCAGCGTGTGCATCGCCGCTTCGTAGTTGCCGTAGGTGAAGTAGACGGCATCGTTGATCAGCTTGATAGACACTTCGGGGTTTTCGGCGCGCACCTGGTCCAGGCTGTGTGCGACGGTTTCCGCGACGGTTACTTCGCTCGCACCCTTGGCGCGATAGACGGCGAAGGTGACGACCGGTTCGCCGTTGTAGCGCGAGAAGGACTTCTGCTCCTCGTAGGTATCCTTGACGGTGCCGAGGTCGCCGAGCTTGACGAAGCGGTTGCCCGGAAGCGCGATGGTGGTATTGGCGAGGCTCTCGACGTCGCGGGCATCGCCCAGCGTGCGGATCGCCTGTTCGGCGCCGGCCACCTGGCCGCGGCCCGAGCCGAGGTCGAGGTTGGTACCGCGCAGCTGACGGTTAAGGTCGGCGGCGGTAATGCCGTAGGCATCGAGGCGGTTGGTGTCGAGCTCAACGCGGATTTCCCGCTCGGCGCCGCCGTAACGGTCGATGCGGCCGATGCCGGCCTGGCCCTGGAGGGCGCGCTTGATCGTGTCGTCGACGAACCAGGAAAGTTCCTCGATGTTCATGTTGGGAGCGGTGACCGCGAAGGTCTGGATGGCGGCCCCCTCGACGTCGATCTTCGAGACAATCGGCTCCTCGACGGAGGCAGGAAGGTCGCCGCGGATGCGGTCGATCGCGTCCTTGACGTCCTGAACCGCCTCGTCGGTCGAAACCTCCATGCGGAACATCACGACCGTCTGCGACTGGCCGTCGGTCACGGTCGAGGAGAGTTCGTCCACGCCGGTGATGCTGGCGACGGCGTCCTCGATCTCCTTGGTGACCTGGGTCTCGAGCTCGGAGGGCGATGCGCCGCTCTGGCTGACGGTGATGGCGACCAGCGGTACGTCGATGTTGGGGAAACGGGTGATCGGCAGCGCGAAGAAAGACTGCAGGCCGACAACCATCAGGAGGAAGAAGGCCAGGATAGGCGCGACCGGATTGCGGATGGACCAGGCGGAGAAATTCATGACGTCATCCCCCTCAGTTCGACACTGCCGTCTCGTCGCGGACCGGGTTGATCCGGTCGCCGTCGCGCACGAAGGCACCGGCCTTAGCGACCACGACATCGCCGGACTTCAGGCCGCTCTTCACCTCGATGAAGGCACCGTCCTGGATACCGGTCTCGATGGCGACCTGCTTCACGACGTTGCCTTCGACCAGACGCGTCGTCGTGCCGTGCTTGTCGGTCGTGATCGCCGAGAGCGGCAGGGCGACGCCTTCGGTCTCGGTCAAGATGATCTCGGCATTGGCATACATGCCGACGCGCGCGCCTTCGTCGTCGTCGATCGCGATATGCACGGCGCCGAGGCGCGTCTGCGGATCGATCACCGGGGAAATGAGGCGGACAGAGCCGGTGAGCGGAGCTGCGCCGCCAGCAACCGTGATCCGGGCCTTCTGGCCATTTCGCATCTTGAGAATGTCCGTCTCGGACACATCGGCGACGAGTTCGAGCTCGCCGTCGCGGATGACGGTGAACATCGGCTCGCCCGCGCCGCTGGCAATCGCGCCGACTTTGGCGTTACGGGCGGCGACCAGTCCGGCGACCGGGCTCTTCACGTCGGTGCGGGCAAGCTTGAGGTCGATTTCGGCTAGCTGGCTTTCGACGACCTTGATGTCTGCCTCGGCGATGACAATCGCCTGCACGGTGCTCTCGACCTTGGCATTGGCGCTGGTCGCTGCGGTCTCGGCCTGGTCGGCGGAGGCTGTCGACAGCGTGCCGTTCTTGGCGAGCGTTTCGGCCCGCTTGAACTGGCGATCGGCCTCGAGGGCGCTCGCCTTGGCGTCCTCAAGCTGGACCTTGTATTGCGCAAGGCCGGCCTCCGCCTTGGCCTTTGTGGCATCGAGCTGGCCCTTCTGCAAAAGCAGGGTGTCGACGTTCAGGCGTGCAACCACGGCCTCGGCACCGATGCGATCGCCGACATCGGCCTGAAGCGAGCTGATCGACAGGCCCTCGACCTGCGGCTGGACATAGATTTCCTCGACGGCCTTGATCGTGCCGGTGGCGACGATCCTGTCCACCAGGGGGCGCATGGTTGCTTCGGTCACCACAATGGCAGGCAGGGCCGGCTTTTCCGGTGTCGCCGGCGCATCCTCTGCGGCTGCGGCGAAGGCAACAATCGAAACGGACAATGCGAGCAATGCGGCAGTAATGTTCGTAGCGCGAACCATGTGTCCCTTCCGAGCGTCTGGACAGAATATCGATTACAATAATAACAGGTGTCGCCGGACGGAAGGGGCCCTGCATGCCGACAGGTCAGAGAGGCCACTTTTGGTCGAACGACGAATTCCATCGACCAATCCGGTCGAAACTTAGTTGGTATCGCCGTCGCCGCTTGCAAGTCCCAAGGGCGATTTAAGCACCTTCGCCCTTTTAAGCTGCTGCGATGCACAAGGCAATGCGTCATTCCTGCAACAATTGTTGCCGTTTGTTGCAAATGCAAAGACGCCCGGACTTTAAGTCCGGGCGTCTCTTTTTCGATCCGACGAACGGCTCTTACTTGAGCGCTTCGTTGGTGATGTCGAGCGTGTAGGCGCCTTCCGGCTCCTTGGTGATGACCGGGTCCGAACCGCCGCCCAAAAGGGTTGCGACGGTGCGCTTGTAGTCGGCCTCGTCGAGCGCGCCCTTGGAACCGGCGGTCAGCTTGGCGACTTCGCCCATCATGCGCTTCTGGTGCACTTCGGTCTGGGCGCCCGATGCGTCGTTTTCGAGAACGATGCCGGCGGCGTCATCCGGGTTTTCCTCGGCCCACTTCCAGCCCTTCATCGAAGCGCGGACGAACTTGACCATCTTTTCCTTGAAGGCCGGGTCCTTGAGCTTATCTTCAAGGACATAGAGGCCATCCTCGAGGGTGGCCACGCCTTCCTTCTCGTACTGGAAGGTGATGAGGTCGTCGGCCTTGATGCCGGCGTCGATGACCTGCCAGTATTCGTTGTAGGTCATGGTCGAGATGCAGGCGGCCTGCTTCTGCAGAAGCGGGTCGACGTTGAAGCCCTGCTTGAGAACGGTCACGCCGTCGGCGCCGCCGGTGGTCGGGATCTTCAGGTGAGCCATCCAGGACAGGAAGGGATATTCGTTGCCGAAGAACCAAACGCCCAGCGTCTTGCCCTTGAAGTCTTCCGGCTTGGTGATGCCGGTTTCCTTGAGGCAGGTCAGCATCATGCCCGAGGACTTGAAGGGCTGGGCGATGTTGACGAGCGGAACGCCCTTTTCGCGGGTCGCGAGAGCCGACGGCATCCAGTCGACGATGACGTCGGCGCCGCCGCCTGCGAGAACCTGCGGCGGAGCGATGTCCGGGCCGCCCGGCTTGATCTCGACGTCAAGGCCTTCTTCCTCGTAGAAGCCCTTGTCCTTGGCGACGTAGTAGCCGGCGAACTGGGCCTGGGTGACCCATTTCAGCTGCAGCGTCACCTTTTCGGCAGCGGCCGCCTGCATGGCCGTCAGCGACACGGCGCCGGCGAGGAGCAGGGATGCGAGTTTCAGTTTCATTTGGTTCCCTCTTTCTTTTTTAAGCCTGTCCACCACGGACAGACGGATGCCAGAAGGTGACGGCGCGCTCAGCGAGCGCCACCACCCCATAAAAGACCGAGCCCGCGACCGCGGCAACCGCAATCTCGGCCCAGACCATGTCGACATTGCTTCGCCCCACTTCCGTGGAAATCCGGAACCCCATGCCGACGATCGGGGTGCCGAAGAACTCCGCCACGATGGCGCCGATCAGGGCCAGCGTGGAATTGATCTTGAGCGCATTGAAGATGAACGGCCAGGCGGCCGGCAGGCGCAGCTTGGTGAGCGTTTGCCACCAGGAGGCCGCATAGGTGCGCATCAGGTCGCGTTCCATGTGGCTTGCGGCCGACAGGCCCTGCACGGTGTTCACCAGCATCGGGAAGAAGGTCATGATGACGACGACGGCGACCTTGGACTGCCAGTCGAAGCCGAACCACATGACCATGATCGGTGCGACGCCGACCATCGGCAGGGCGGACACGAAATTGCCGATCGGCAGCAGCCCCTTTTGCAGGAAAGGAGAGCGGTCGACGAGGATCGCCACCACGAAGCCGAGGCCGCAGCCGGCGACGTAGCCGGTCAGCACCGACTTCATGAAGGTCTGCTGGAAGTCGGCCCACAGCGTCGGCACCGAGCTTGTCAGCCTGGCCCAGATCATCGAGGGGGCCGGCAACAGGATCGAGGGAATGACAAAGCCGTGCACGACGCATTCCCAGATCACCAGAAGCGTGACGCCGAAGATCAGGGGGACGGCGATGTTGGCGAGCCGCCGCAGCGTCGGGTCGGCAAAACGGCGGCGCACCAGCCACTCGTTGAAGGCCCAGGCCGCGAGCCAGAAGATGAGGGCGAAGACGAGATAGCCGTTCATGGCTTGACCCCCATGCGCTGCAGAACCTTGACGTGGGCAATCCCCACGAGCGTGACCAGCACGGCGGCCAGCGCCGCTGCCATGAAGAGGGCGGCCCATATCTGGATCGTCTGGCCGTAATAGGAGCCGGACAGCAGGCGTGCGCCGAGGCCCGCGACCGCGCCGGTCGGCAGTTCGGCGACGATGGCGCCGAGCAGCGAGATGGCGATCGCCACCTTCAGCGAGGTGAACAGATAGGGCATCGAGGCCGGCCAGCGCAGTTTCCAGAAGGTCTGGCCGGGGCTGGCATTGTAGGTGTGCATAAGGTCGAGGAGGATGGTGTCCGGGCTTCTCAGCCCCTTCACCATGCCGACGACGATCGGGAAGAAGGAGAGATAGGTCGAGATCAGCGCCTTGGGCAGGATGCCCGAGATGCCGACCGAATTCAAAACGACGATGATCATCGGCGCGATGGCGAGGATCGGGATCGTCTGGCTGGCGATCACCCAGGGCATCAGCGAGCGATCCATGGCCCGGTTATGGACGATGCCGATGGCAAGAAGAATGCCGAGCGCGGTGCCGATCGCGAAACCGAGCAGCGTCGCCGAGAGCGTGACGCCGGCGTGATAGACAAGGCTACGCTTGGATGTGATGGCCTTGTTGACGGTCGTGTCCCACAATTCGGCGATGACCTGATGGGGCGCCGGCAGAACCGGCCGTTCCTGGGCAAAGGTGCGCTCGACCAGCTGGCCGAAGGATACCGTCTCATTGGCACGCGCCGCCTGGTCGCGCACGAACGGCGCGTTCAGGTAGACGACGAAGACGTGCCAGACGACGAGGATGGCGAAGACGACGGTGAGGACCGGCAGGATGCGGTCGCGGAAGAGGGACGGGGCGGTCATGGGCGGCCTCCCATCTCAAGGTTTTCATCCCCCGCTGCCCTGCCGGGCATCTCCCCCTCAAGGGGGGAGAAGACTCGCGGGGCCGCCTTGCTTCGATCGAAGTGGGCGAGGCGGGCTCGGAAGCCCCTCCCCCCCGTGGGGAGGGGTTGGGGAGGGGTTCTTTCTGAGAGCCGAACACTATTCCTCATAGCTGTGCCCCGCCTTCAGGCCCTCGCGGACGCGGTGGGCGATTTCGAGGAATTCCGGGGTCTCGCGAATGTCCAGCGGGCGTTCCCTCGGAAGCGTCGATTCGATGATGTCGGTGACGCGGCCCGGCCGGGGGCTCATCACGACGATCTTGGTGGACAGGTAGACGGCTTCCGGGATCGAATGGGTGACGAAGCAGATCGTCTTGTTGGTGCGGTCCCAGAGCTTGAGCAGTTCGGAGTTCAGGTGGTCGCGGACGATCTCGTCCAGTGCACCGAAGGGCTCGTCCATCAGGAGCAGGTCGGCGTCGAAGGCGAGCGCGCGGGCGATCGAGGCGCGCTGCTGCATGCCGCCCGACAGCTGCCAGGGGAACTTCTTCCCGAAACCCGTCAGGTTGACGAGGTCGAGCGTCTGGTCGATCCGCTTGCGCTGTTCCTCCTTGGAGAAGCCCATGATCTCCAGCGGGAGTGCGATGTTCTTCTCGATGGTGCGCCAGGGATAGAGCGCCGCGGCCTGGAAGACATAACCGTATGAGCGATCCCGCCTAGCGTTTTCCGGCGACATGCCGTTGACGGTGATCTCGCCCGCCGTGTGCTTTTCCAGATCGGCGATGACGCGCAGGAAGGTCGTCTTGCCACAGCCGGAGGGGCCGATGAAGGATACGAAGTCACCCTTCTTCACCTCCAGATTGACGTTCGACAGGGCATGGACCGGCCCGTCTCCCGTCTGGAAGGTGAGACAGAGATCCTTGGCGGACACGACGGAGAAAGGAGCGGTCATCAGATTGAACCCATGGGCTTTCTTGCAAAGGCATCGAGCCTCTTGCATGCTATCATTACATGGCGGGTCGGAGCCGGCCTACCAGACTTTGCGGGCATGTCGAACGTTGCGGAGGCGTGTGAAAATGGATGCTTCATCGAAACCCACTTGCCGGATCGTCCGGCCCGAGAACACCTATGACGGGAAGCAGGGGCTGAGCTACTTCACCGGCATCGCCGCGGAAACGGTCGGCGCGAAGGGCATCTGCATGCATTTGCTCACCATGCCGCCTGGCGCAAGGGCTAAGGCCCATCTGCACGAGAACCACGAAACGGCGATCTACGTGCTGTCGGGCTCGGCGCATACCTGGTACGGCGACCGGCTGGAGAACCACGTGGTGCTGCACGCCGGGGAGCTTATGTACATCCCGGCCGGTGTGCCGCATCTGCCGGCCAATCTCTCCAATGCCCCGTGTACGGCGGTCATTGCGCGGACGGATCCGAACGAGCAGGAGAGCGTCGTTCTGCTGCCCGAACTGGATGCGCTGGTGGAGGTCTGAGCCTAGTTGCATTCGGCCAATGGCCCCCATTTCATGTCCGGGTTGTCGGGGAAGCTGATGGTGTAGCCCTCCGCGCCGAGGACGATGTCCGCTTCGAGAGGCGTGGCGTTTTCCTCGCCCTCGGCCTCGCATTTCAGCTGGGCCATGTACGACCTGTCCTTGGTCTCCTGGATGCGCCCAAAGACGCAATAGGAGGCTGCGGTGGTGACAGCCTCCCGGGTCAGCAGGAAGAAGTTGTCGGAACCGGTCGCTTCTCCCGTCTTGGCATAGGAGCAGCCATCGAGGTTGCCGTAGCTCTTGTCGATCGGCAGCATTTCGGCCGATGCGGCGTTGCCGACCATGAAGAGCAGAAGCGTGACGAGGACCCGGCCGGCAAGCGCCATCTCACACCCCCGTCGCCGGAATGCCGGTGCGTTCGACCTTGCGCGGCGCGACCAGTTCCTTCCAGGTCGACAGCGCCTTGTTGACGGCGGTGAACGGTTCTCGGCTGACGAACTGGCCGTGGCCTTCCTCGGTCTTCACAGTGGTTTCCTCGATCACGACCTTGCCACGCGACAGCGTGAAGCGCGGCAGGCCGGTCACCTGCTTGCCCTCGAACACGTTGTAGTCGATCGCCGACTGCTGGCTCTTGGCGGAGATCGTCTTGGAGCGCTTCGGATCCCAGACCACGAGGTCGGCATCGGCGCCGACGAGGACCGCGCCCTTCTTCGGATACATGTTGAGGATCTTGGCGATATTGGTCGAGGTGACGGCGACGAACTCGTTCATCGTCAGGCGGCCAGTCGCGACACCATAGGTCCACAGCATCGGCATACGGTCCTCAAGCCCGCCGGTGCCGTTCGGGATCTTGGCGAAATTGCCGACGCCGTAGCGCTTCTGTTCCGTGGTGAAGGCGCAATGGTCGGTCGCCACGCAGGAGAGCGAACCCGACTGCAGGCCGGCCCAGAGACTGTCTTGATGCTGCTTGTTGCGGAAGGGCGGCGACATGACGCGGCGGGCGGCGTGGTCCCAGTCCTTGTTGAAATATTCGCTCTCGTCGAGCGTCAGGTGCTGGATCAGCGGCTCGCCATAGACGCGCATGCCCTTCTGCCGAGCCCTGCGGATCGCTTCATGCGCCTGTTCGCAGGAGGTGTGCACGACATAGAGCGGCACGCCGGCCATGTCGGCCAGCATGATGGCGCGGTTGGTGGCTTCGCCTTCGACTTCCGGCGGGCGCGAATAGGCATGCGCCTCCGGGCCATTGTTGCCTTCGGCCAGCAGCTTGGCGGTCATCGAGGCGACGACGTCCCCGTTTTCGGCATGGACCAGCGGCAGCGCGCCGAGCTCGGCGCAGCGCTGGAAGGAGGCGAACATCTCGTCGTCGTTCACCATCAAGGCCCCCTTGTAGGCCATGAAGTGCTTGAAGGTGTTGATGCCCTTGTCCTCAACGATCGCCTTCATCTCGTCGAAGATGCGTTCGTTCCAGCCGGTGATGGCCATGTGGAAGGAGTAGTCGGCATTGGCGCGGCTGGTTTTGTTGTGCCACATCGAGAGCGCGTCGAGCAGCGACTGGTCCGGCGCCGGCAGACAGAAATCGACGACCATGGTGGTGCCGCCGGCAAGGCCGGCGCGCGTGCCGCTTTCGAAGTCGTCGGCGGAATAGGTGCCCATGAACGGCATTTCGAGGTGGACATGCGGGTCGATGCCGCCCGGCATGACATAGCAGCCGGTCGCATCGAGGATCGTGTCGCCCTTGAGGTCAGGCCCGATCTCGACGATCACGCCGCCGTCGACCTTGACGTCCGCCTTGTAGGTGAGATCGGCGGTGACGATGGTGCCGCCCTTGATGACTGTGCTCATTTGAACTCTCCCGCTATGGTGTTCTTGAAAGCTGTTCTCGAAACCGTCCGGCTTATTTGGCACGCCGAAGGCGGGTGATGTCACGCCACAATCTCCGCCGTCTCCAGGACCGCCTGCAGCAGGACGTCGCAGCCGGCGGCCGCCCAGTCCTTGGAGATCTCTTCCGCTTCGTTGTGCGAAAGGCCGCCGACGCAGGGGCACATGATCATCGTGGCGGGTGCGACCTTGGCCGCCCAGCAGGCGTCGTGGCCGGCGCCGGAGATGATGTTCATGTGGCTGTAACCGAGGCGCTCGGCGGCATTGCGGACGCTTGCCACCAGCTTCGGGTCGAAGGTGACCGGGTCGAAGTGACCGACGGCCTCGACGGAACAGCCGACACCGAGCGCTTCGCAGATCTTCGCGGCCTCGGCTTCGATCTTCGCGCGCATTCGGTCGAGCTTGGCCTGGTCGGGAGTGCGGATGTCGACGGTGAAGATAACCGTTCCCGGCAGCACGTTGCGGGAATTGGGCGAGAACTTCACCTGGCCGACGCCACCCACAGCGCCCGGCTGGTTCTCCATGGCAACCGCCTGGACCATCTCCATTATGCGGGCCATGGCAAGACCGGCATTGACGCGCAGGTTCATCGGCGTTGAGCCGGTATGGGCCTCGCGTCCGGTCAGCGTGAATTCGAGCCACCACAGGCCCTGACAGTGGGTGACCACGCCGATCTGCTTGTCCTCGGCTTCAAGGATCGGACCCTGCTCGATGTGGTATTCGTAATAGGCATGCATCTTGCGCGCGCCGACCTCTTCGTCGCCCAGCCAGCCGATGCGCTTCAGTTCGTCGCCATAGGTCTTGCCATTGAGGTCCTGGCGGCCATAGGCATAGTCCAGCGAATGGACGCCGGCAAAAACGCCGGAGGCGAGCATGGCGGGCGCAAAGCGTGCGCCTTCCTCGTTGGCCCAGTTGGTGACGACGATCGGATGCTTCGTCCTGATGCCGAGATCGTTCATCGACCGGACGATTTCGAGCGCGGCGAGAACGCCGAGGACGCCGTCATACTTGCCGCCGGTCGGCTGGGTGTCGAGGTGGGAGCCTACATAGACCGGCAGCGCGTCCGGATCGGTGCCGGGCCGGGTCATGAACATGGTGCCCATCTTGTCGACGCCCATGGTCATGCCGGCGTCTTCGCACCACTTCTGGAAGAGGGCGCGGCCGTCGGCGTCCGCATCGGTCAGCGTCTGGCGATTGTTGCCGCCGGCAATGCCGGGGCCGATCTTGGCCATGTCCATCAGCGAATCCCAAAGGCGATCGCCGTTCACGCGCAAGTTCACGCCGGTTTGAACCGTCATTGCAGTCATCCTCACCTGTTCTTCGAGGGGTCATGCAAGTCACATGCCCCGTTATTCCCCTGGTCATCGACAGCCAATATTCTTTTGTTTGTTTGGCTGGCGAAAAGGCCGGTTGCCTTTGTCTGGCAACTGTCCAATAATTTGACCGACTGGTAAACATTACAACTTCCATCGCGGCACTCAAGACGGAAAACGCGAAAAAGCACGACAAAATAGCGGGCAATTGCCTGAAAAAAGTGCACGAATAAAGTTGATGAAGATCAAGCCCTTAGGCTTGGGACAGAAGGCGGGAACAGGCGGCTGATGGCGATACCGAGGGCGGCGAAAACACAAAGGCGGACGCGCATCCAGGAGGAAAAGGAAGAGATCATTCTCGGGGCGGCGCTCGACGTCTTTTCGCTCAGGGGTTTCCGCGGCTCGACCATCGACCAGATCGCCGACGTGGCCGGCATGTCCAAGCCCAACCTTCTCTACTATTTCCGCACCAAGGAGGCCATGCACCGAGCGCTGATCGACCGGGTGCTGGAGAACTGGCTGGAGCCGCTCAAGGCCTTCGATGCCGAAGGTGATCCGGAAGAGGAAGTGCGCTCCTACATTCGCCGCAAGCTGGAAATGGCGCGCGATTTTCCGCGCGAGAGCCGGCTCTTCGCCAACGAGATCCTGCAGGGCGCGCCGCATATTGAGGATGTCCTCAAAGGGCCGCTCAAGGCGCTGGTGGACGAGAAGGCCGACGTGATCCGTTCCTGGATCAAGGCCGGCAAGGTGCACGACTGCGATCCCTATCACCTGATCTTCTCGATTTGGTCGACCACCCAGCATTATGCGGATTTCGACGTGCAGGTGCGCGCCGTTCTCGGCGAGGGGCCGCGAAGCGACAACCGTTTCGAGGATGCCGCCCGCTTTCTCGAGGCGATGTTCGTGCGCGGCCTGAAGCCCGAGCCGCAGCCGGCCTGATCAATCCGGCAGGAAGGCCATGACCAGAAGGCCGCAGGCGGTGACCAGTGCGCCGAGGAAGATCGGTGCCGGTGCCCAGCCGTGACCGAGAAGACCTTCCATGACGATGATGAAGGTCGGCGTCAGATAACCATAGGCCAGCACTTTCGGCGCCGGCAGCCGCATCGAGGCATATTGCAGCAGGAAGAAGGTCACCGCCGTCGTCATGATCGCGAGATAGAAGACGGCAAACCAGACAACCGGCGGAATGGCGAGATAGTCCACATCAACGAGGCGCGGCGCGGCCGGCACAAGGATGAAGACGAGGGTCGCGAGCGCTGCCCACAGGACGAAGATCAGCGGCGCATCCTTGCGGTTGAACAGCCTTAGCAGCGGCACATAGATCGCGTGGCAGACGACGCCGACGAAATAGATCATCTCGCCGCGGCCGACATCGAAGCGGGCCAAGGCGGCAAGATCGCCGCGGAAGATCACCCAGATCGCGCCGCTCGCGGCGATCAGGAGGCTGGCGAAGACGCCGGGACCTGTGCGCTGGCGCATCAGCAGCCAGGCAAAGCCCGCGCTCATCAATGGCATCAGGGTGAAGACAGCCCCCGTCGCCACCGGCTGGGTGAATTCGAGCGCGATGAACATGGTCGTCATGTAGACGGCCATCAGCAGGCCTAGGATTGCGAAGCGCCAAGGCTCGCGCGGCAGCTTCAGCGACAGGCCGGCCTTCAGGCAGAGAAGCGCGAGGACCGCGACGGTGACGATGTAGCGCAGGCCCTGGAGTGCGATCGGGTCGATCCGGCGGGCGGCCAGCCCGCCGAAGGAGAAGGAGCCGGCGATCAGCATCGAGAAGAGCAGCACCGCGAGATGCGCCTTCAGCTTTTCCGTTCCCCGGGCATGGGTATTGTGTCGGCTCCTCGCCGTCTGGGAATCAGTCACTGGGCACTTCGTCGGATTGTGTTGGGAGCGGGCGATCAATACCGCGTGCCTAGCACGCTGGGGGCGGCGATGAAAAGGTCGCGAGAACGCCCCCGAGGTGCTGTTCAGACCGCCTCGGCGGCGTCGGCCGGGAACCAGGCGCGGTTGCGAGCAAAGTCGATGAAGGCGTTGGCATCCATCGGCCGGGCCAGCGCGTAGCCCTGCAGCGTTTGGCAGCCGAGGTCGCGCAGGATCGCCGCGTGCTGCATGGTTTCGACACCCTCGGCGACGATCTCGATGCCGAGCGAGCGGCCGATGTCGACGATCGAACTGATCAGCCGCCGCTGGGCAGACGAGACGATGATCGGGGCGGTGAGCTGGCGATCGATCTTGAGACGGCGCGGCGAGAGCTTCAAAAGGCTGAGGATCGATGCGTAGCCGGTGCCGAAATCGTCGATCTCAATGTCGATGCCATGGGCCTTGATGCGCTCGATGCTTCTGGTGACGGCCGCCCCCTTGTCGTCGAACGAGATCGATTCCAGAAGTTCGAATGAGAGACTGCCGGGCACCAGGTCGAGGGTCTCCAGACGCTGGACCAGGCTCTCGTCGAACAGGCGCTGGGCGGAGATATTGACCGACACCTTGTTGATCGGCAGATCGTTGGCGAGCCAACGGGCGCGCTGCAGCAGGGCCTGGTCGAGGATCGCCGCATCGATCTGCGAGACGACATTCAAGCTTTCGGCGATCTTCAGGAAGGTGTCCGGTCCGAGAATGCCGCGTTGCGGATGGTCCCAGCGGGCCAGAGCCTCGACGCCGGTGATCTCCAGGGTGTGGGCGTCGAATTGTGGCTGGAAGAACGCGATGAAGGCGTTCTGCTCCAGCGACCGGAGAATGGCGTCGGCCGTCTTCTTGGTGTTTACCGTCAGCGAGCGCAGCCGGTCGGTATAGCGCTCGACGCGGTTGCGGCCGTGGCGCTTGGCCTCGTAGAGGGCGATGTCGGCATTGACCAGGAGTTGCTCTGCCTGGACGTCGGCGGTGTCGCGTGTGGCGATGCCCACAGAGGCGCCGACGCGGCATTCGTGTCCTGCATAGGTGATCGGCGTGGAAACCGCATCGATCAGGCGGCGGGCGAGATCGCTGTAGTCATTGTCGTCCGGCTTGTTGCCGCAGACGACGACGAATTCATCGCCGCCGATGCGGGCGACGAAATCGTCGTTGCGGGTGTTTTCCTTGAGCTTCTGCGCAACGTGCCTGAGGATAGCGTCGCCAGCGCCATGGCCGAGCGTGTCGTTGATGTCCTTGAAGCGGTCAAGGTCGATATGCAGGACCGTGGCACTGCCGTGGTCGCCAAGCGCGGCATTCAGCGTCATGAGGTACTGGTCGAGATAGCGACGGTTCGGAAGATTGGTCAGCGCGTCATGGAGCGAGTTGTGCTCCATGTGCTGGCGTGCCAGCTCCAGTTCCCGGTTCTGCAGTTCGGCATGCAGCTTGGCCTCGCGCAGTTCCTGCTGCAGGCGGAGGTCGGCGGTGACATTCCAGTTGACGCCGACCAGTTTCTTGCGGAAGCGGGAGTCGCGATAGGTCGTGCCGAAGGCGCGGATGTGGCGGGTCTCGCCTGAGCCCGTGATGATGCGGAATTCCGTCACATAGTCCTTGCCGCTTTCCAGCGCGACCCGGAACACCCGTTCCGCTTCGTCGATGTCGTCCGGGTGGAGGGCGTTGCGCCAGGTGGTGTAGGTGTTGTCGGGCGGAACCTCTAGGCCGTAGAGCTGCGCCATGCGGGCGTCCCAGTGCAGCCGGCCGCTGCCGATATCGAGTTCCCACACACCGATGCGCGACGCTTCGAGCGCGATTTCGAGGCGGTGGGAGATCGCTCGAAGCTCTTCCTCGCGCTGGCGCAGGGCCGCGATATTGGCCTGACGTTCGCGCAGAAGTCTTGCCACCCAGAGGACCGGCGCGACGATCATCGAGCCGACCAGGAGCATCAGGATGCGTGAGATCCACAGGTCCGGCGCCGCCTGATTCCATCCGCCCTTGGGCGTTGCAACGATCACCCAGCTTTCGCTTCCGAAGCTGATCGGCATGGCGACGGGGCTCGCGGCAAAGATGGCCGGATCGCCGAAGAAGACCTTGTCGTGGCTGCCATCGGCCGTCTTGGTGGCAATCGCGACATCGATGCCGAGCTTTCCCGAGGTGAGGCCGCCATAGCCGTAGAGCTTGTCGATGTCGATGACGGACGACATCAGGCCCCAGAAGGTGCGGCCGCCGTGCCCGTTGCCGACGACGACCGGGTAGCGCACGATCAGGCCGCGGCCGCCCTGGATAAGATCCACCGGACCGGTGATGACATACTTGCCCGTCTCGCGGGCGCGCAGCGCCGCATCGCGTTGTGCCTCGTTCTTCCGGTAGTCGAAGCCGAGGATGCGTTCATTGCCCGCCGTCGGATAGACGTGCCGGACGACGAGGTCGGGTGCGAGCGCGATGTTGCGCAATTGGTGGGGTGCATCGAAGATCCGCCCGGCGAGAGCGGCAAAGCGATCCCCGCTCATGTCCGGTTCCGTCTCGATGACGGCCACCAGGCCCTGCACGAGCTGGATGTTGGCGTTTATGCCGCCTTCGAGGCGCGCGCGTACGAGGCCGAGTTCCTCGGCTGCGCGATTGCGGAGATTGTCCTGATAGATGCGCTGCTTCTGCTGGTCCGCATAGACGAGTGCAATGGAGACGGCGACGACGACGACGAGGGCAGGGAGATAGTATTGGAGCGTGGCGCCGAAGGCCCCCCAACCATTCCTCCTGATCCTATTCCCCATGCCCCGGCAGCTCCCCTGTGGCGGACCTGGCAACCAAGGGGCGTGCTTCGGTCCGTGCTAAAAAAGCACATTTTCACGAAACCCTTGAAGATGTGTTGAATTGAAAGCGTAAAATGTCGCCGCAATTGGCGGTTGGGCCTGTCTCGTCCGCGACAGACGAAAAGAGCTCCCCGTTGCCGGGGAGCTCGATAGCGAAGGCGTGGCCCTAGCCGTTACTCCGCAGCCTGGACGGCCATCGGATTGTTCGGGTGCGTGGTCCAGTTGGCGTAGTTCGGATCGACCGGCTTTCCGGTGCGCTGGTCCAGCGTGCCCGGCTCAAGCCCGACCATGGTGATGCAGTTCTCGACGGGACAGACGTTGACGCAGAGATTGCAGCCGACGCATTCCTCTTCCTTGACCTCGAAATGGCGCACACCGTCGACCATCGCGGTGATCGCCTGGTGCGAGGTGTCCTCGCAGGCGATATGGCAGCGGCCGCATTTGATGCAGGCGTCCTGGTCGATATGCGCCTTGGCGATGTAGTTGAGGTTGAGATACTTCCAGTCGGTGACGTTCGGCACGGCACGGCCGGTGATGTCGTCGAGGTTGCGGTGACCCTTGGCGTCCATCCAGTCGGAAAGGCCGGAGATCATTTCCTCGACGATCTTGAAGCCGTAGGTCATGGCCGCGGTGCAGACCTGCACGTTGCCGGCACCGAGCGCCAGGAATTCCGCCGCATCCCGCCAGGTGGTCACGCCGCCGATGCCGGAGATCGGCAGGCCGTAGGTTTCGGCATCCCGAGCGATCTCGGCGACCATGTTGAGCGCGATCGGCTTCACCGCTGGACCGCAATAGCCGCCATGGGTGCCCTTGCCGCCGACCGTCGGGTTGGGGGTGAAGCTGTCGAGATCGACCGAGACGATCGAATTGATCGTGTTGATCAGGGAGACCGCATCCGTGCCGCCGGCCTTGGCCGCGCGGGCCGGCTTGCGGATGTCGGTGATGTTGGGCGTCAGCTTGGTGATGACGGGCATGCGGGAGTACTGCTTGCACCAGCGCACGACCATCTCGATATATTCCGGCACCTGTCCGACGGCGGCGCCCATGCCGCGTTCGGACATGCCGTGAGGACAGCCGAAGTTCAGTTCGATACCGTCGGCGCCGGTTTCCTCGACGAGCGGGAGGATGGCCTTCCACTCTTCCTCGACACAAGGAACCATGATCGAGGCAATGAGCGCCCGGTCCGGCCAGTTCTTCTTGACCATCTTCATTTCCTGCAGGTTGATCTGCAGGGGGCGGTCGGTGATGAGCTCGATGTTGTTCAGGCCGAGAAGGCGGCGATCGGCGCCCCAGATCGCGCCGTAGCGCGGGCCGTTGACGTTGACGACCGGCGGTCCCTCGGAGCCGAGGGTCTTCCAGACCACGCCGCCCCAACCGGCCTTGAAGGCGCGTTCGACATTATAGGCCTTGTCGGTCGGCGGCGCGGAGGCGAGCCAGAAGGGATTCGGCGATTTGATGCCGACGAAATTGTTGCGGAGATCAGCCATTGTTCGTTCCTCTCAATGTTCTTCGGATCAAGCGACAGCACTTGCTCCCGCCGAGGAGACGGCGAGAGAACGATTGATGGATTCGGCCGCATCGCGGCCCATGGCGACGGCGGAAACCGTCAGGTCCTGACCGCCAAAGGCGCAGTCGCCGCCGGCCCAGACGCCGGGGATGGAGGTGCGACCTTCCGCGTCGATGGCAATCTTGCCGCCTTCGGTCTTGAGGTCCGCCAGCCCAAGGGTGTCGAGCTTCTGGCCGATCGCGACGAGGATTTGGTCCGCCTTGATCTCGACCGTGTGGCCGGTACCCTTCATCACGCCGTTTTCGACGTGGGTGTATTCCAGCGTGATGGCCGAGACATGGCCGTGATGATGGGCCACGTCCTTCGGCTGCATCCAGTGGCGGATGTGGACACCCTTCGAGGCGGCGAGGTCCTGCTCGAACTCGGAGGCGTTCATGTGTTCCTTGCCGCGGCGATAGCAGATCGTCACGTTTTCGGCGCCGAGCAGCTTGGCCTGGACTGCGGCGTCGATGGCGGTCATGCCGCCGCCGATAACGACGACATCGCGACCGACCGGAACATCCCCCTTGCTCGTCGCTTCGCGCAGGTTGGCGATGAACTCGACGGCATCTGTGACACCGTTGATATGGGCGCCTGGAATGTTGAGTGCGTTGACGTTGCCGAGGCCGGCTCCGAGGAAGACCGCGTCGAACTTCGACTGCAGGTCGGCCAGCGTAAAGTCGCGGCCGAGCATCTCGCCGTTGACGACGTCTATGTTGCCGATCGACAGGACGTAGTCGACTTCCCTCTGGGCGAAGTCGTTGGTCGTCTTGTAGGCGGCGATGCCGTATTCGTTGAGGCCGCCGGCCTTCTCCTTGTGATCGTAGATCGTCACGTAGTGGCCGTTCATCGCCAGGCGGTGGGCGCAGGCGAGACCTGCCGGGCCGGCGCCGACGACGGCGATCCTCTTCCCGCTTGCCGCGGCCGGCGTATAGAACTGTCGGCCTTCATCGATCGCGACATCGGTCGCGTAGCGCTGCAGGCGGCCGATCTCGACGGGACGCTCTTCCGCCGTGTTGCGGACGCAGGCTTCCTCGCAGAGCGTTTCGGTGGGACAGACGCGGGCGCACATGCCGCCGAGAATGTTCTGGTCGAAAATGGTCTTGGCCGAACCGATCGGGTTGCCGGTGGCAATCTGGCGAATGAACAGCGGGATGTCGATCGACGTCGGACAGGCCGTCATGCAGGGAGCGTCATGACAGAAGTAGCAACGGTCGGAGGCAACCAGCGCCTCATGATCGCCGAGGCGCGGGTGGAGGTCGGAAAAATTCTTCGCATAATCGGCAGCATCAAGCCGCCCGGCCTTCAGGCCCGGTTCCAGTCGTCGCATCGAAGTTCCCTCTTTTTTATGGTGCGATTGCAGACAGGCTAACTCAGGAAAAAAAATTTATCAAACGGTAAAAGTTTCAAATTCGAGCATGGTCAAAGCCATGTGGGGCAGGGGATCTCGTCCCATCCTGCGCGTGCGGTCCGGCGGCTTTCCTCCCGCCGGCCATTCGGGCGGAAATCATCATTGGCGATAAATATGAGGAAAATTATCAGGTATATACTTTACTCGTTTTGTCATGTTTTGTAGGGTCCGACTCCAAGGCTGCCGGTGAGACGGCGAAAGGAGCATTTCGGGCATGGCAAAGAAGAAGAAGCGCGACGAACAGAAGGGTGGAGCAAAGCCGGCGGCGGGCTCGGCGGACGGTCGGCAGGGCGTCGACGTCAGGAGCTTCCTCTATGTCGGCGGACGCGACTGCCAGGTCGCCCATCTGCGCCAGATCGCCAGCAATTTCGGGGCTGAGCTCATCCATCACGACGGCGGCCTGAGAGAGGCCGTGTCGCGCATCGACACTGTCCTTCCCTCCGTCGACTGCGTCTTCTGCCCCATCGACTGTATCAGCCACGATGCGTGTCTGCGGGTGAAGAGCGGCTGCAAGAAATTCGGCAAGACCTTCATCCCGCTGCGCAACGGTTCGAAATCCAGTCTCGAGCGGGCGCTGCAGACGCTGAATGAAAGGAATGACAATCCATGATTGACGACGAAATCGATCCGGCACTGCTGGTCGGCCTGCACAAGCTCGCCCAGCAGAACGGCGACGGGCTGATCCCGGCGCTTCACGAACGTTTGAACGATGTTGCGGCGGTTCGCGCGAAGAGTGCCGAAATCATCCGCCTGCCGGGCTTGCACGAACGTCACAATCGCCCCATTTACGTCGGGGCCTCGCGATGCGATGCTAAAATAATCGATTTCCCTTTGCCGCGGTGGCAGCGGAACGCATCGCGTCAGCGCGGTTGAGTCTCCGTAACCTGCCCGGGCGGCAGGAAGCGGAGAGGAGAGCGCGCGATGAACGTGGAGAGCGGGGTCGACATAGGACGTGTCGAAGTGCTGCCAATATTGCCGTCACTCGATTTCCAGCAGACGCGCGACTTCTATGCCGGACGGCTGGGATTCGAGGTCAGCGACAAGGGCGGCGAATATCTCGTTGTCCGTCGCGGACGGCTCGAACTGCATTTCTGGCAGTGCGAGGATCCGACTCTCTGCGAGAACAGTTCCGTCTTCTTCCGCCTCGACGCCTTCCACGCTCTCTTCGATGATTTCCGTCGCCGCGGCGTCGAGCCTGTCAGTGGCTTCGATGCGGACGAGGACGATGTCACGCGCTTCCATATCCGTGACCCGCATGGCAATGTTCTGCTCTTCGGTCGCAGGCTGCGCTCGCTCGCTTGAGCGACTGACGACCGTGGGTCAGGCCCGAACGGGAAGAAATGCGCCGAGGGCCACGATGATCCAGCCGCCGATCATCAGCATTCCGCCGCTTGGTGCCGCCATTGGAAAGAGGCTCGCGCCGAGAAACTGGCGGGAAACGAGATCGCCGGCGAAGAGCACAGTGCCGAGCGCCATAGCCAGCGCCGCAAGGCTTGCCGTGCGAACCTTGTCGTTGGCCAGATAGAGCGCCAGGATCGGCGGCGCATGGGCCAGGCACATGGCCGAGGCGGGGCTTAGAAAACTCTCCGCGCCGAGATGGGTGGAGGCGGCAGCGAGCGCCACGCCGGCCGCGCCGATCATTCCCGCCAGCAAAAGGAGCAGCGGCCGAGCCCGGTCGAAGAAAGCCATCGGGGTTATTCCTTGTTCTGCATGTGGTGGGCCAGCTTTTCGACCGGATCCCAGATGATGGCGCGCAGTTTCTCGTGTTCGACGGTTTCATCCAGTGCGCGGCGGAAGCAGAGCAGCCATTCATCGCGCTCCTCCGGGCCGATCTCGGCGACGAAATGGCGGCGGCGCAGCATCGGATGGCCGCGTTTCTCGATATAGAGTTGGGGGCCTCCGAGGTAACCCGTCAGATATTCGTAGAGCTTTTCCTCGCTGCCGGTGAGGTCCGGCGGATGGATGGCGCGGCAGCGCTGTGCTTCCGGCAGCGTATCCATGAGTTCGTAGAAGCGCCGGCACAGCGCGCGAACGGTCGCGTCGCCGCCGATGGCCTCGTAGAGGGTGATCGTTTCTTCCGTCACGGGGTCGTCCTGAAATCGTTCAGGACGTCTTAGCCGCAACCGCGTCTCCGGCGCAACCGGTGAGCGGCCGCTGCGGCAATCGGCGCATCGCCCCTGCCGCACGGTCGGTTGGATGCGACGATCCGGAACCTTGCCGGATCAGTTGGTCAGGCGGGTGCTCAGCAGCCGCGTCTTGATCTGGGCGAAGGCCTGCTGCAGTCCGGAACGGTCCGGGACGTTGATGAAGTATTCCGGTTTGGAGGCGCATTGCTGGAGCAGGGTGCTCGTGGTCGAGTTGTTCTCCTCGAGCAGGATCGTGTAGATCACCACGCCGGTGCTCTTGGCATTGGTGCAGGCCGCGAGCGTCATCGCGTTCATCTTCGGCGTCGCGGTCGCCTCGCTGCCCGAGGTCATGCCGTCGAGCCGGCCATCGACCAGGTAGCCGAAGCTCGAATAGCTCGAGTTCAGCTTGTTGTTCAGGACGCCGAAGAAGTTCGTTCCGTCGGTCAGCAGAACGAGGATCTTCGTGAGGTTGGGGTCGCTTTCCGGGCCGCCCTCGGCGAAGGGAAGGCCGGACGACAGAACGCGCCAGCCCCAGGCGACGCCTTCCAGAATATTGGTGTTGCCGGCAGCGACGAGGCTGTCGACTGCAGCCTTGGCCTTGACGTAGTCCGAGGTCAACGGCATCAGCGGCTGTGTCTCGCAGAGGAAGTTCGGTCCCTTGTGGGCTTTGTAGTTCGAATAGAGCGTGGTCGAGCTGTTGTCCTGCGTCGGCTTGGTCCAGGTGGGGAAGCCCTTCTTCCACTGCGTGACCTGATTATCGGTCTTGTCGACCGGTATGCCGTAGCGAACGCGGCGTTCGGTCCAGGTGTGGGTGCGGATCGCGGCGCTGCCGTCGTTGATGTAGTCATTGCCATGCAGGTCCCAGGAGGAGCCGTTCCAGGCGAACGGCGGTTCGTCCTGGGCAAAGGCCGGAACAAAGAGTGTCGCCGGTATGTTGGGATCCGGCGCCGTGTCCAGCACACCGTAGTTCTTGCCGCCATAGGTCGGTCGGGTCTCGACGCAGCCTTTCCAGCTGTGGCCGAGATGGGTGTAGAGCATGAAGCGGCTGACGTTCGGGCCGAAGTCCGACTGTGACATGGGCGAGGCGCCGTAGGTGTCGAGCCAGGAGGCGCCGGCGGAGAAGGAAACATTCGGTACGACCTGCGGGCCGTAGCTCGGGCCGACATTGACGAAGGTGCTGAACGGCACGAGTGCGAATTTGAGGTTTGCCGGCTTTGTGACCTGCGCATCGAGTTCGTCGATCAGCGTCGTCGCCGCGGCCTTCATCGCACTCAGCTTTCCCCCTTCCATTGAGCCGGTGGTGTCGAGGGCGAGGGCCACCTCGTATTTCGTTTCGGCGATGCCGGCGGTCGCTTCGCGAACGAAGTTCATTTCCTTCACGCCGACGATCTGCATGAAGGTGGTCGGCAGGGCGCTGTTGGCGACGACTCGGGTCGTCTGATTGGCACCGCGCTGGATCTCGACCTTGAGCACGAGTTCCTTGAAGTTGGCCTTGATCATGTTCTCGGCGAAGGTTTTTGCGTCCGCGTCGGAAAGATCCGGCTGCGCCGCGAGCGCCAGTGCAGCGGCATCGATCGATTGTTGGAGATGAATGGCCCGCAACTGCAGCTGGGTCACGTCGAGGGCCATGCCGGCCGCGAGGGTCAGGGGAACGGCAAGAAGCGCCGTCATGATGCCGAAGTTTCCATTCTTCGAGCGAACGAGACGGCAGAAGGTACGGATCATGGGGAGGCGCATTCCGAGATGATTTACATATGCAAATCCGAATATGCGCAAATTCCTAAATGACGTTTAAGAAACAGAAGACAACTGCCCGCAATTTGGGCTTATGCTCGAATATGTCGCAGGTATGCGTCACTCGTCTGGGGCAATAAAGAACGGCTCTGTGTCCTGGCCCCGTGTCACTCTCCAGTCCCAGTCCTAGTCCTAGTCAAGGGCTCTCCTTCAACTTCGAGCACGAGTCGGCTATGGCTGATCCATGGACGCTGGCGCATGGAAAACTTCTGAGCCCCATGGCCTTGCCCGAACCGCCGGGCGGGAAGGCCTGCTGGTGCGTGGCGTCGTGCCAGCGGCAGCCCTCTACAACGGTCTGCTCGCGATCATCAACGCCCATGTCATGCCACTCGGCTTTGCCCATGTGGCGCTGGCCGAAATCGGCCTGCTCGGCATTTCGCTGCTCTACCTGCTCTATCGCGGATTCACCCAGCAGGCTCTGTCGATCGTCTTCCTGGTCGGCTTCTTCAGCATCGTCACCGTCTACATGTCGGTGGCGAACGGCATGCTGTTCGTCGATTTCCTGCGCAACGTGCTGATCATCGCGGTCTTCTGCCAACTCGGACGCATGACCGACGAGGCGACGGTCGCCTTTGTCTTCCGCTTCGTCTGCATGGTCGTGCTTGCCGTTCTGGTCGTCGAGATCTTCTTCACCAAGATCTACGAGGACCTGTTCTATCCGGCCCTCTATTTTTCCAATACGCGCGGCCTGGAGCAGATCTCGTTCGGCGGATCGAAGATCTTCCAGAACGCGGTCAAGATCCCGGGGCGTTTTTCGTTCGGCCTCAGCGATCACCGCACGGCTTCGGTCTTTCTCGAGCAGGTGTCGCTCGCCAATTTTTCCGGCGTCCTCGACATCTATCTGGTCAGCCGGTTCAAGCGGCTTCGCCGATCCGACATCGTCCTGATGCTGTCGACCATCGTGCTGATCCTGCTCACCAACGATTCGCGGAGCATGCTGCTCTTCTCGCTTCTCTGCCTTGCCGGTTTCTTCGTCTTCCCGAAGCTCAGCAACCTGCTTCGCCCGCTGATCATGCCGGCGGTGATCCTGGCCGGAGCGCTCGTCTATTTCCTCAGGCCGGATGCCTCCGGTGACACGCTCGACGGGCGTATCGTCCTGACGATGAAAGGTTTTTTCGAACTCGACTTCGTTTCGCTTCTCGCCCTCCAGGTGCGCGAGGTCGGCAGCTTCGCCGACAGCGGCTATATCTACATCATCAATGCCAGCACGGTCTTCGGCCTCGTCGTGTTCTGGGCCTTCGTGACCTTCTACCCGGCGGGCTTGACCGACGACCAGAAGCGCTGCGCCTATGCGCTCGCCATCTTCATCTTCATGAACATGATGATCGGCGGAAACGCGATCTTCTCCATCAAGGTCGGTGCCCTGCTGTGGCTTCTCGTCGGCTTCATGAAGTCGTCGGAGGGTGAGACTAAATTAACTTCGCCCGGCGATCATTGAAGACCTCGCTGCGGGCGGCGGACTATTGTCCGCCAAAGGCCCGGCGCCTCGTAGATCTTACGGCCAGACGACCCATATGCTTGTTCAACTGCAATATATCAGGGCGATCGCCGCCCTTCTCGTCGTCTACTTCCATGCGATCCTGCAGCTTCAGAAGCTGGCACCGGACGCGTGGCTGAACGGCTATCTTTTCGGTAAGAGCGGCGTCGACCTCTTCTTCGTGCTCTCCGGCTTCGTCATGTGGATCACCACCTGCGACAAGCCGATGAGCGTCGGGGACTTCTGGTGGCGCCGAATCCGGCGCATCGTGCCGCTCTACTGGGCGATGACGCTGTTTGCCGCAACTGTCGCCTTCGTCATGCCGCAGATCCTGAAGTCGACCCAGTTCGACGTGCCGCATATCCTCGCCTCGCTCGCCTTCCTGCCGTGGATCAATCCCGCCGATCCCGAAGGCCGGATGATCGCGCCGGTTATAGTTCCGGGCTGGACGCTGAATTTCGAGATGTTCTTCTACCTGCTGTTCGGCTTCTGCCTTCTGCTGCCGCGACAGCTCCGGCTTGCCGGGCTGGTTGCGTTGATCGCGGCGATCTTCCTCGTTTGCACGCTGGTCCTGCCGGATCTCACGGTCGGGCGCTTCTACGGGGACTCGGTCATCTTCGAATTCGTCGCTGGCGCCGTCCTCGGCCATCTCTACAAGACGGGACACCGCCTGCCGGTCGCGGCGGCCGGCGTGATGGCGTTGTTCGGTTTCGCCGCGCTGCTCTATCTCGATTTTCTTGAGATCGACCTTCCGCGGTTCTTCACCATCGGCATACCCTCGATCCTGGTCGTCTATGCGGCCACGTCGGTCGAGGTCCGCGAGCGCCGCTCGCTCCACTGGCTGCAGGTGCTGGGTGACGCTTCCTATTCGATTTACCTCACCCACGCCTTCACGCTGGCCGGCATGCGGATGATCTATCCGCTGGTGATGCCCATTCTGCAGAGCGACGTGCTCTTCGTCGTCGCGATGATGATCGCGTCCTCGCTGATCGGGCTTGCGAGCTATTATCTGTTCGAGCTTCCGGTCGGCAGGCTGCTCGCGTCGGTCCGTTTCAGTCGCAGCACCCGCACGGTGCCGGCGCAGTCCGCCTGACGGTGCAACAGCGATGATCCGGATCCGGCTGCCTTCACTCCATCGGACCGCTGCCATCGCCGTGATGCTTGGTCTCGGGTTCGGCCCGGCGGCGGCCCGGGCCGGGAGCGGCGACCTCTGTTTCCGCGGGGTCAACATTTCCGGGGCCGAATACGGCGATGCCAACGGGCAGGAGGGGGTGAACTTCACCTATCCGTCCGAGCGCACCCGCGGTTATTTCGCGTCCAAGGGGTTCGATACGGTCCGGCTTCCGTTCCGCTGGGAGCGATTGCAGCCCAGCCTTGGCCAGCCGTTCGACGCAATCGAACTGGAGCGGCTGAAGGCTAGCGTGGCGAGCTTTCGCGGGCTCGGTCAGACGGTGATCCTCGATCCGCACAATTTCGGTTATTACGCCGATTTGAAGCTCGGTTCAGGCGACCTGCCGCCCCGGCTGTTTGCCGATTTCTGGATCCGGCTGGCGGCGGAGTTCGCCAGCGAGGAGGGCGTCGTCTTCGGCCTGATGAACGAGCCCCACGACATCGCCCCGCGCGACTGGCTTGATGCCGCCAATCTGGCGATTGCCGGCATCCGGGCGGTGAAGGCGGGCAATCTCGTCCTCGTTCCGGGCACCTACTGGAGCGGTGTGGCGAGCTGGCAGTCGGATCTCGGCCAGGGCGCGAACAGCGAGGTCATGCTCGGCGTCAAGGATCCGGGCGACAACTTTGCCTTCGAGGTCCATCAGTACATGGACGCCGATTTCTCCGGTACGCACGAGGCCTGCGTCAACGCCGACAAGGCGGTCGCGGCCATCGGCGACCTTTCCGCCTGGCTGCGCAAACACGGGAAAAAGGCTTTCCTCGGCGAATTCGGCGGTTCGTCTGAGGCTGCCTGCCTCGCCGGGATCGAAAAAATGGCGGATCGGGTCGGTGCGGATTCCGACGTCTGGCTCGGCTGGACCTACTGGGCGGGCGGCGACTGGTGGCCGCCGACCGAGGGCAACAACATCCAGCCGACCGCCAAGGGCGACCGCAAGCAGCTTTCGGCGCTCAAGTCGGCACTCTCGGCAAAAGGATCCGGGGCAGGGGCCTGCGCGGTCATTCCGGGTCGGGGCTAAGACTTCATTAACGATAAAGTTTCAAGGTTTGTTCAGGAACCGATCTCTCGCGATTGATTCGGCGAAGTGCCGTGCCATGTCGTCATGGGACTGCAGTTGTCTAAGGAGCGGGAGCTGACGACCAACTCGGCCGGATATCGGCCAGACATCGGATTGTAGACGCGTGGGCGATTATTTCTCAGAGCCGGAGGACAGGAAGAACTGCGGTGTGCGTCGCTATCTCGGCGCGCCCAGGGATGACGCTGCCGCACAGCGGACTTCCTCCGCCCCCTTGGGAACCGGGTCGTCGGGCGAACCGTCGCGATCGTCCGAACCTTGCCATCCTGAGGGGCCGGCCGACTGCCCGCCGCCTGGCACCATGCGGCCGGCCAACCGTGAAGAACCTTTCGTCTTCGACCTTGCCTTCGTGCTTTCGTCCGCCTGGCGCTATCGGACGCCCGTCCTTGCCGGTGCAGTGGTCTTCGCGCTGGTCGGCGGTGCGCTGACCTCTCTGCTGCCCAAGGTCTACAGTGCCGCCGCGACGCTCTACTTCGATCCGCAAAAGTTCGCGGTCGACGTCGTCAGCGAGGAGAAGGTGATCTCGTCGGAGGTGTTCAATGCGACCATCGACAGTCAGACGCGCATCATCACCTCCTACTCGGTGCTGGAGGACGTCGCCAAGAACCTGAAGCTCGGCGCCGATCCGGAATTCCTCGGAAAGCTCTCCGGAGATCCCGCCGTCGACTTCAACACGGTGCTCGCAACGCTGGTGAAGCGTATCGAGGTAAGCCGTCAGGACGGCACCTTCATCTTCCAGATCAAGGTGAAGGCCGGCGAGCCGCACAAGGCGGCCGATATCGCCAATGCGCTGGTGACGGCCTATCTCAAGGATGCCCGCTTCAACGCCGAAAGCAGCTACGAGACGGCCAATGAAGGGCTGTCGCAGCGGCTCGGCGCGCTTCGGCAGGCGGTCATCGATGCGGAAGCCGCTGCCCGCGACTATCGCGCCAAGAACGATCTCTATTCGGTGGGCGGCGACATGATCGCCGATACGCGCCTCCAGTCGCTCGACGAGTTGCTCGTCGCGGCGCAACACAAGACGATTGCGGCCAAGGCCCAGCTCGACACCGTATCCAAACTCGACATCGGGAACGTGCTGGTCGCCGATCCGAGCAACGTCAATGCCTCGCGCACACTGGCGGATCTCAGGAACCAGTATGCCACCCAGTCTGCCAATGTGAGCAGCCTCACCCAGCGCCTCGGATCGCGTCATCCGCAGCTCCAGGCCGCCCAGGCCTCGCTCGGCGACATCAAGAACCAGATCAGTGGGGAGCTCAGCCGCATGGTGGCCGCCTCCCGCAGCGCCTATCAGGCGGCGCAGAGGGAAGAGGCGGACCTCCTGAAGCAGATCAATATCCAGAAGGCGAGCCAGGCGACGAGTTCGAGCAGCCTGATCGAGCTCAGCGAACTGGAACGCAAGGCCAAGGCGGCGCGCGATATCTACGAGGCAGTGCTGAAGCGCACGGAAGAGACCGCCGCGCAGAAGAACCTCTACGAGAGCAATGTCCGGATCGTCTCGCAGGCCGTCCCGGCCCAGGCGCCCGACGGCCCGAGCCGCAAGATCCTGTTCCTGGCCGGCGTCTTCGGCGGTGCCGTGTTCGGTTTCGGCCTTGCGGTGCTCGCTGCGGTCGGACGGGCACTCTATCTGCGGACGCGGTGACGGTTTCCACCTGACGGCGCGGAAAATCGCACAACCCGGATCTTGTCGAGCACCGTGCTTATCGCGACGGTCGTCATGCGTGTCCGTTGAACCGTGAATGCCAGTTCCAGGCAGAACGGATGATGTCGTCGATGCCGTGTTTCGGTTCCCAGCTCAGAACGCTGCGCGCCTTCTCGTTGTTGGCGACCAGCATCGGCGGATCGCCCGGGCGACGTTCTGTCCGCGCGACCGGCAGCGGGCGGCCGGAGACGTTTTCAATCGCCCCGATCAGCTCGTTGACGCTGGTGCCGGTCCCGGTGCCGAGATTGATCGCGACGGTCTCGCCGCCATTCATCAGGTATTCGAGTGCACGGACATGGGCGTCGGCGAGATCGTTGACGTGGATGTAATCGCGGATGCAGGTGCCGTCGCGGGTGTCGTAGTCCTCGCCGAACACCGAGAAGACCGCGCGGCGGCCGAGTGCCGCGTCGATAGCCAGTGGGATCGCGTGCGTCTCGGGCGTGTGCCATTCACCGATCCGCCCTTCGAAATCGGCGCCGGCGGCGTTGAAGTAGCGCAGCATGACGGAGCGCATCCGACCGCACAGGTCGAAGTCGTGGAGGGCCTGCTCGACGATGTGCTTGGTGCGTCCGTAAGGATTGATCGGGCTCTGCGGATGGCGCTCGTCGAGCGGCAGGTATTCGGGCTTGCCGTAGGTGGCGCAGGTCGAGGAGAAGACGAAGGACCGGATGTCAGCTTCCATCAGCGCCTGCAGAAGGGTCAGCGAGCCGCCGACATTGGCGTCGTAGAAGGCTTCCGGCTCCTTGAAAGACTGGCCGACCTCGATCAGGCCGGCGAAATGCAGGGCCGCCACGGGCTTATGCTTCGCCAGGACCTCGCGCAGCCGGTCGCGGTCGCGTATGTCGCCGTCCTCGGACGGTCCCCATTTGACGAATTCGCGGTGGCCACTGGAGAAGTTGTCGTAGACGAGCGGCTGATAGCCTTTCTCGGCAAGCGCGAGGCAGGTGTGGGAGCCGATATAGCCGGCACCGCCGACGACAAGGATGGTCTCATTGCTCATGGGTCACCTTGGGCGAGCGTTGGTCGGGCAGGCCGGCACCGGCGCAAGACGGACCTTGAGGGTCGAATCGTCCGTCCGGGCGGCCATGGTTGCCTTACACAGGTGCATGCAAGAATGTCGGCATGGTGGCGCCTTCGGCGGTTTTCGCCCGATAGAGCCGAGCCGTGTCGAGCGCTTCGCGGATCGTCACGTCCATGTCGAGGTAGCGGTAGGTTCCGAGGCGGCCGACGAAGGTGATCGAGTCCTCTTTCTCGGCGCGGGCGACGTATTCGGCGAGCTGTTCCTTCTCCTTCACCAGACGGATCGGGTAGTAGGGGATGTCGTCGCGGCCGCATTCGCGCGAGAATTCGCGGTAGCAAACCGAGCCGGCATGGTCCTCCCAGGGGGAGAAGTGCTTGTGCTCGGTGATGCGGGTGAAGGGGACGGAAACGTCGCCGTAATTCATCACCGCGCAACCCTGGTAGTCGCCGTCATAGGTGAAACGCTCGAAATCGAGCGTGCGATAGCCGAGCTGGCCGCTCTGGTAGTCGAAATAGCCGTCCAGCGGACCCGAATAGAAGACGTGGGCAAACTCCCTGTTCCGGTCGCGGCTAAAGCGGGTTTCGAGATGCACGGTGATCGAGGGATGATCGAGGATGCGGCCGATCATGTCGGTGTAGCCGTTTTCCGGCATGCCCTGGAACTTGTGGAAGAAATAGTTGTCGTCGTAGTTGAAGCGGACGGGAAGGCGCTTGAGGATCGAGGCCGGCAGTTCGGTCGGCGAGCAACCCCATTGCTTCTGCGTATAGCCCTTGAAGAAGGCCTCGTAGAGGTCCTTGCCGACGAAACGCAGTGCCTGCTCCTCGAAGGTCTGGGGATCGGCGATCGTCTTGTCGGACTGCTCCTCGATGAAAGCCTTCGCCTCGTCCGGCCGGAAGGTCTTGCCGAAGAACTGGTTGATGGTGTGCAAGTTGACCGGCAGCGAGAAGACCTGGCCCTTGCTCGTCGTCTTCACCCGGTTCTTGTAGGGTAGGAAGGTCTCGAAGCGGTTGACGTAGTCCCAGACTTCCGCGTCGTCCGTGTGGAAGATGTGCGGTCCGTAGACATGAACCATCACGCCGGTTTCATCGTCCCGTTCGGTGTGGCAGTTGCCGGCTATGTGGCTTCTCGTGTCGAAGACCTCGATACGATAGCCGTCTTCCGCAAGCTCGCGCCCGATCACCGCCCCCGAAAGGCCGGCCCCCACCACTGCAATCGTTCCCTTGGCGTGCATTCCAGATTTATCCTGTACGTCGTTGCATCGTCACATCGCGTAAGACCGGCACGTCGCGCATGCCGGTCGTTCGGGTTCCCTTCGTCCGGCCTCAGGCGCCTTCCCTGGTCCAGAGGCGCTTGTCGAAGGGAAGCGGCGAATGGTCGTTCCAGCGGGCGAGCTTTTCCCGATAGCGACGGCGATAGGTGGCGTCGTCCTCGAACTCGTGGTTCTCCAGCATCAGTTCTGCACCGATCTCGTAGTAGACGTCGAGGTTGGTGAGATCCGGGACCGGCATCTCGCCGCGCTCGCATTCGCCCTGGATCTGCCAGAACACTTCCTCGAGGCGCCGGACCAGTGCCGGGATGTCGCGCAGGACGCTGGTCTCGCGCTGGCTCTGGAGGCTGGCGCGGACGGCTGCGAGGCTCGGTCGATCCTTGGCGAAGGCGATCGCCTTTTCCCGGTATTCTTCCGGCGTTTCGCAGATCAGTTCGGGGATTCCGGCTGCGGCCACGATGCTGCTGCAGAAGCGCGAGGCAAACGTCTTGCCCGGCACGGTCAGCACCGGCAGGCCCATGGTGATCGCGTCGGCGGCGGTCGAGTGCGCGCCGTAGGGGAAGGTGTCGAGGAACAGGTCGGCGAGGCCTATCCGTGCCAGGTGATGGGCGTTCGCGGCCTTGGGCGCGAAGATCAGGCGTTCAGGCTCGACCCCGTAGCGGGCGGCCGTGTCGCGCAGACGCTGATTGACGGCTTCGGCGCCGGCGAGCAGCCACAGCACGCTGCCCGGCGTTGCCGCAAGGATCTCCATCCAGCGGGCAAAGCAGGCGGCGGTGGTTTTCTGCATGCCGTTGAAGCAGGCAAAGACGAAGGCATTCTCCGGCAGGCCGGCTTCCGTCCGGGACGGCGGGGCGGCGATGACGCGCTTGCGGTCGATCGGCTGGTTGCAGGGGATGCGCAGGACGCGTTCCGAATAGTAGAGCTCGGTCTCCGGCGGGACGATCTGTTCGTCGGCGATCAGGTACTGGTGGAAGGGGCTGCCCATGGAGCCCGGATAACCGCAGAAGCTGACATTCACCGGCGCCGGCCGGTAGGCGAAGATCTTGGTGCGGGCATGCTTGGTGAAGCCGTTGACGTCGACCAGGATGTCGATCTCGTCGGCGGAGATCTGTCGGGCCGCGGCAACGTCGTCGATCGCCGCGATGTCGCGCCAGCAATCCACGGCCTGCTTGATACGTTCCTGCGTGGCATCATTCACGCGCGGTTCGCCGCAATAATAGGCGTAGATCTCGACGCTTTCCTTGTCATGAAGCTCGAGCACCTCGCGCAACGCGAATCCGACGGCGTGGTCGCGCAGGTCGGACGAGACATAACCGATGCGCAGCCGTTCCCCGGTGCCGGTCTTCTGGCGCGGGGCCTTGCGGGGGAATTCGCTGAGATCGGGGCGACCGACCAGGGTCTTGATGTAGCGGCTCGCCTTGGCCAGCTGGAAGAGCGGGTCGTCCGAGTAGCAGCCGAGGGGCAGGGGAGACATGGCGTCAACCAGTTGCCGGCCGGTCACGTGTTCCGAAGTGACGATGATCGGCCACTTGCACTGGTGCTGGCGAAGCGACAGCCAATGCTGGCCGGATTCGGGCTTGTCGGGACGCAGCTCGATCGCCTGCCAGAGAGCGGTCTCGGCTTCTTCGAGCAGGCCCGCGCCTTCCATGACGCGGCCGATGTGCTGGAGGGTCATCAGGCGGTGGCTGGTCCGGTCCGGGGTGATGTCGCCGGTTGCGTCCACATAGGTGCGCCACTGCTGGATCGCCTGGAGATTGAGACCGCAATCCTCGTAGGCGCGGCCGAGATTGATGTGCGCCTGGGCAAAATCGGGATTGAGCTTCAGGCAGGCGCGCAGCGCGTGGATCGATCCGGGGATGTCGTCCATCTGCCGGAGCGTCACCGAATAGTTGAAGTAGACGATATGCAGGAAGGGGCTCGCCTCGTTGAAGGCGATCCAGACCTTGTAGAGTTCGGCCGCAAGCGCCTTCTGACCTGAGGCGCTCAGCGTCTCGGCAACCTGAAACAGCTCGGTGAGGGGCAATTGCTGGTTTCGCGCCCTTTCCAGCAGGGAGGCGAACAGCGCAATGCTGTCTGAGGCGAACATATTATTCATGACCAAGGACATTCCACGACTTGGGGCCTGACGGCTCGAGTTGAAACGAACGCAACTACGCTATCGCACTCCCTAAAGGTGCTAGCTTGCTTTGGGCTTGCCTCATTGCGCGCACCGGGCCGTTTGTCGCGAAGCCCGCCGCTGCTCACTGGTCATGGAGAAGGGGGGCGTTGTCGATGCCGTCAATTCCTCGGTAGGGGCGTGGCTACTGGCGTCGGATGAAGACGCAAAACGTGGCAAGCCTTAACCCGCCGTTAATGCGGTTTGGCGGCCTCCCCAGAAATTGTGGGGTTTCTGCTTGGCCTTGGAATGTCTTTACTTTGCCGGTACAGATTTGTGGTGCGCCGGTCTTTTCGGCGACGCAGAGTTCTTGCGATTGCCTATCCCAATTTACAACTCTCGGGACCTGCCGTTAACCAAAAATTAGAACCTTCCAGACAAACATCAGCGCAAGTCATCTGCCGAAGTTGCGACATTCGAGTGTGTCGGGGCAGATCTTGGTGATTACGTCTTGCTGTGGCAAGATCTTCATCGCTGCAAGCGTAGGAATCAGAGCCTGTTCGCGCTCTGAATGCATGATGCCTTCCCGCGTTCGGCTCTCGCGAGCCATGTTCCACCTCATGTTATTTGTGTCCGCCAGGACGCCCGAATGGTCGAAGCCGATGATGGCATGTCCGACGGGTAAATACCGCCAGCAGGTGCAGGATGCACCTGAGGTCGCGGGGGAAGGCCCTGGAGCCTTTCGTTTCGCGCCGGCAGGGGAATGACATCTGCAATTCGCAAACGTTAAAGGCGCGCGTTTATGGTCTCGATCATTTCTTCACTGACCGCCAATCAGGTCAAAGCTCTTTCCACGGCATCCATCGTTGCTCTCGACACCGAAGACATGGCGGCGCTTTCGTCCGACCAGATCAAGGTGCTCTCCTCCACGCAGGTCGCCGCTCTTGAGACGGTCGACCTCGCTGCGCTCAGCTCCACCCAGTTCAGCGCCGTCTCCGCAAGTGCGGTTGTCGGTCTTAGCGCAACCCAGCTTGCCGTCCTCGACGCCGCCAAGATCGGCGCAATGGGCACCTCGCAGGTCGCAGCGCTCTCCTCTACCCAGATCGGCACCCTGACCACCACGCAGATTGCAGCCCTCACCACCACCCAGCTCGCCGCTCTCGGCTCCTCGGCCCTCTCGGCCCTCGGCACCGATGATATCGCGACCTTCTCGTCGACGGACCTCGCAGCGATCAGCTCCAAGGCCCTTTCCGGCCTCTCGACCGCCAATGTCGCTGCGCTCACCACCGCCCAGCTCGCAGGCCTGACCTCGACGCAGGTCGCCGGCCTTACCTCGACCCAGCTCGGCGCCATGACGACCACCCAGGTCGCCGCTCTTTCGACCGCCCAGGTCGCAGCGCTCAGCTCGACCCAGGTTGCTGGTCTCTCCACGGCCAATGTCGCCGTCCTGACGACGGCCCAGATCGGCGCTCTCAGCTCCAAGGCAGTCGCTGCACTGACGACCGCCCAGATCGGCGCTCTTTCCACGACGCAGGTCGCCGGGTTCACGACGGCCCAGATCGGCACGCTCGGCTCCGCTGCTATCGGTGCCCTCGGTACGGACGACATCGCCACCTTCGACGCAACTGAAATCGCTGCCATCGGCGCCAAGGCCGTTGCTGGTCTCGCAACCGCCACCGTCGCAGCCCTCAGCACTGCACAGGTCGGCGGTCTGACCTCTACCCAGCTCGCTGCGCTTACCTCTGCGCAGCTTGGCGCCATGACCACCACGCAGGTCGCGGCTCTCAGCACGACGCAGGTCGCTGCTCTCAGCTCCACCCAGGTTGCCGGCCTTAGCACCGCTGCCGTCGCCGCTCTCACCACCGGTCAGGTCGGTGCACTGAGCTCCAAGGCAGTCGCAGCACTGACCTCTGCCCAGGTCGGCGCACTGTCGACGACCCAGGTTGCCGCCCTGACCACCGGTCAGCTCGCAACCCTGAGCTCGACTTCGCTCGCCGCTCTCGGCACGGACGATATCGCGACCTTCGATTCGGCCGATATTGCCGCGATCAATGCCAAGTCGCTTGCCGGTCTCACGACCACTGCCGTTGCTGCCCTGACGACCGCCCAGCTCGGTGGCCTGTCCTCCGCCCAGGTTGCAGCCCTCAGCTCGACCCAGATCGGTGCGCTGACGACGACGCAAGCTGCTGCACTCACCACCACGCAGGTCGCAGCCCTGAGCTCGACCCAGGTTACCGCGATCAGCACGGCCAACGTCGCTGTCCTGACGACCGGCCAGATCGCCGCTCTCAGCTCCAAGGCCGTCGGTGCCCTGACCACTGCCCAGTTCACCGCCCTGACAACGGCCCAGGCCCAGGCTCTGAGCCCGGCCCAGGTCGCAGCACTCGGTTCCGAAGACCTGGCCGCTCTCGGTACGGACGACATCGCCCTCTTCTCGACGGACGATATCGCCGCGATCAATTCCAAGGCGGTTGCCGGTCTCTCGACCGCAGCCGTGGCCGCTCTGACCACCGCGCAGGTTGCCGTCCTGACCACCAGCCAGGTCGCTGCCCTGACGTCAGCCCAGTTCGGCGCCCTGACCTCCACGCAGTTCGCGGCCTTCAGCTCCACACAGATCGGTGCGCTGAGCTCTGCGGCAATCGCAAGCCTCGGCACGGACGACGTCGCTACGTTGTCGTCGACAGATCTCGCCGCGATCAGCGCCAAGGCACTCGTCGGTCTCTCGACCGCCAACGTGGCAACGCTGACGTCCACCCAGCTCGCTGGCCTCGGTTCCGCGCAGGTCGCCGCTCTCACCTCCGGCCAGATTCAGGCACTCACCACCACTGCGGTGGCTGCGCTGACGACCACGCAGGTCGCGGCCCTGACCTCGACCCAGGCTGCTGCGCTTACGACCACGCAGCTCCAGAACATGACGACGACGCAGCTCGGAAGCCTGACTGCCAAGGCGATCTCCGGTTTCACCTCGACCCAGATCGATGTCTTCAATACCGGACAGATCAATGGTTTCGGCACCACGCAGCTCGCCGCACTGACCTCCGTTCAGCTCGGCGCCCTGATGGCTGACGATATCGACACGTTCTCGTCGACCGATATCGCCGCCCTCAACGCCAAGGCGATTGCCGGCCTGACCACCGCCGCCATCGGTTCGTTCGACGCGACCCAGGTTGCGGCGCTGACTTCGGCACAGGTTGCTGCCCTGACCTCGACCCAGGTCGCCGCTCTCACGACGACCCAGGTCGCCGCGTTCACCACGACGCAGGTCGCTGCCCTGACCTCGACCCAGGTTGCCGCATTCAGCACCGCTGCGGTTGCGGCCCTGACCACCGGTCAGGTCGCAGCACTGAGCTCCAAGGCTTTGGGTGCCATGACTTCTGCTCAGGTCGGTGCGCTTTCGACGACCCAGGTTGCCGCATTGACCACCGGTCAGCTTGCAACCCTGAGCTCGACCTCGCTCGCCGCTCTCGGCACGGATGACATCGCGACCTTCGACTCGGCCGATATCGCCGCGATCAACTCCAAGGCACTGGCAGGTCTTTCGACCGCCGCTGTTGCAGCGCTCACCACTGCCCAGCTTGGTGGCCTGACCTCGGCACAGGTCGCAGCTCTGAGCTCGACACAGATCGGCGCACTGACGACCACGTTGGCCGCGGCCCTCAGCACGACGCAGGTTGCAGCCCTCAGCTCGACCCAGGTTGCCGCTCTCAGCACCGCCAATGTCGCCGTCCTGACGACTGCACAGGTTGCTGCTCTCAGCTCCAAGGCTGTCGGCGCCCTGACGACTGCGCAGTTCACTGCCCTGACCACGGCTCAGGCCCAGGCGCTGACCCCGGCACAGGTTGCCGCGCTCGGTTCCGAAGACCTGGCCGCTCTCGGCACGGACGATCTGGCGCTGTTCTCGACCGCGGACATCGCCGCGATCAATGCCAAGGCGATCGCCGGTCTTTCGACCACTGCCGTCGCAGCTCTGGGCACCGCTCAGATAGCGGCCCTGACGACCGCACAGGTCGCCGGTCTGTCCTCGACGCAGTTCGCCGCCCTCGGCACGGCTCAGATCGATGCGATGAGCACGACGCAGATCGCTGCACTCGGCTCCGCAGCGATCTCGCAGCTCGGTACCGATGATCTGGCAACCTTCAGCGCGACGGACATCGCCGCGATCAGCGCCAAGGCACTTGCCGCCCTGTCGACCACGAACGTCGCTGCCCTGACCACCGCACAGATCGGTGGCCTGACCTCGACGCAGATCGGTGCTTTGACCTCTGCCCAGATCGGTGCCCTGACAACGACCCAGTTCGGTGCCCTGACTTCGACGCAGATCGGTCTGCTGACCACCAGCCAGGTCGCTGCTCTGAGCACCGCGAATGTCGCAGCGCTCACCACGGCACAGATGGCGGGTCTCACCTCCGCTCAGGTCGGCGTCCTCAGCTCGGCCCAGGTCGGCGCTCTGACGACCACCCAGGTCGGTGCGCTCACGACGGCTCAGATCGGCGCCATGGGTTCGGCAGCAATCGCCGCCCTCGGCACCGATGATCTGGCCACCTTCGCCTCGACGGATATCGCGGCGATCAGCACGAAGGCCATCGCCGGTCTGTCGACCGCGAACGTCGCAGCCCTGACGACGGCACAGCTGGCAGGTCTGAGCTCCGCTCAGGTTGCCCTGCTGAGCTCGACCCAGGTCGGCGCTCTGACGACCACGCTGGTCGCGGGCCTCAGCACGGCCCAGGCTGCCGCGCTGACCTCGACGCAGGTCGCATCGCTCAGCACCGCAAACGTCGCTGTCCTGACGACGGCTCAGGTTGCTGCACTCTCCGTCAAGGCGGTAGGTGCGATGACCACGGCCCAGATCGATGCGATGAGCACCGGTCAGGTCGAAGCTCTGACCTCGCTGCAGGTTGCGGCCCTCGGTTCCGAAGCGATTGCCGCACTGGCAACGGCAGACCTGGTTCTCTTCTCCACGGCCGACATCGCGGCGATCAGCTCGAAGGCCATTGCCGGCCTGGCGAGCGGTGACATCGCTGCCCTGACGACTGCGCAGATCCAGGCGATCACGACTGCACAGGTTCAGGCGATGAACGACGAGCAGACCGCTGCCATCATCGCACGCTATACGGCGATCTGATGCCGGTGGCGGGGCAACCCGCCGCCACGTCACCTGACGTCGACACCAGAAATCGCGGCGACCCTTTCGAGGGGTGCCGTCTTCGTATGGGTAAGGCTCCTCATAGCGCCCAAGGGGAGGGATGCGACTTCCCAGCCGGGAAACAGCCTCGGCGGGGGAGGCCTTGGTTGCGCTGAGGGCAATCTGCGCCGTGCGCCATAGCCATCGACCAATCCGGCCTGGCGGTTGCGCTGCGCTTCAACCTACTTGGCTGCCAATACGACGGGTCCCGAAACGGCGTCGGTAACGCCGAGCCCTTCTCCGAGATCCATCAGCGTATCCCGAAAAGTGTCGAGCGTGGCGATCATCAGGGGCCGAGCGGCGGCGAGCACGTCCATGTCGTCCCATTCTGCGACGATGCAGTATCGGCCTTCGCCGGTCCTGACGATATTGGCATGGCGCAGGCCGGCCCAATCGCCGGCAATGTTCTTGTGGGCAGCGAGAAAGGTCTCCTCCATGCCCGGCTTGATCTTGAAGCGGACGATGTTGAACGCGGTCATTGTTGCCTCCGGCCCGTGGGGTGGTGACTTGAATGCATTCGATCGGCAGGCCCAGGAGTTGGGCAGCAAACCATGAGTATCGCTGCAGGGGTTCTGCGTTGTGCTAATTTAGCACAATGCAGAACTCAGCAGAAGTAAAGTCTGCACAGCGGGCGGCCGCGTCGGGAAGGCGGGACGGGGTCGGATCCTACGCCGCCCTGGCCAGTGCAATTGCGTCTGCGCCAGCCGGAAAACGGAGCTTTCCTGTCAGGTCGTTCGCCGCGGCCCAGATCGCCTCTGCGACGTCGGTTTCGCGGGTGGTAAGGGCCGGATCCGCGAATGCTGCGAAGATGGGAGCGGCAAAGTCGGCGTATGCTTCGGGGATGAGATCTTCGACGCGCACCGAGGTGTTTTGGGCAAATCGGGTCGTTGGCGCGTATCCGGGCTCAACCAGCTTCACGCCGATGTTGAAGTGGGCGAGTTCGTGGGAGAGGGAGCCGGTGAAGCCTTCGATGGCCTGCTTGCTCGCGGTATAGGCCGCCGCGAGCGGCATTGGGGCCAGCGTAACGCTCGACGTGACGTTGACGATCACGCCCGAGCGACGCTCGCGCATGCCGGGGATCACGGCCTGCGCCATGGCCATGGTGCCGAAGGTATTGGTGTCGAAGATCTTCCGCACATGGGCCATCGGAGTCGCTTCGAAGGCGCCGACGACGCCGATGCCGGCATTGTTGACCAGCACGTCGATCGGACCCGCTGCCTCGACGGCCGCGGCGATGCTGTCTTCGTCCGTGACGTCGAGCGCAAGCAGACGCAGGTTCGGTGCGGCCGGCAGAAGGCCTTCCCTCGGGTTCCGCATGGTCGCAATGACATTCCACTGGCGGGCGAGGAAGTGGCGTGCGGTTTCCAGGCCGTAGCCTGATGAGGTGCCGGTAATCAAGATGGTCTTCATGGTTCGTCTCCTTTGACGTGTGTCTATGGGTCGAAACTAGCGATTGATTACCGGACGTTCTACGATTGAACGTCCACGATTAATTCGCTATCGTCCGAACATGATTGATCCTCTTTCAGATGTTATCGGTCTCCTGCGCCCGCGGACCGTGTTCACCAAGGGCATCAGCGGGGCGGGGCGCTGGGGCGTGCGCTATGGTGAGTTCGGCCATCCGAGCTTTGCCGTGGTGATCGAGGGGAGCTGTCGTCTGGCGGTGGATGGTCAGGAGGAACTGACCCTCGAGGCGGGTGACTTCGTGCTTCTGCCGAAGACTCCGGGTTTCACGATTTCCGGCTTCGAGAAGGTGGTCCCGGACTTCATCGATCCGCATGTCGCGGCAAGCGCCACGGGTGAGGTACGCCACGGCCGGCAGGACGGGCCGCCGAGTGTCCGGTTGCTCGGCGGCTATTTCGTGTTCGGCTGCGAGGACGCCGATCTCCTGGTGTCGCTGTTACCCGAACAGGTGCATGTGCGTGGCGTCTCGCGCCTGTCGACGTTCGTCGCGTTCCTGATCGAGGAGGCGGCACTCGAGCGTCCGGGCCGTGACCTCGTTTTGTCGCGCCTCGTCGAGATCCTGCTGGTCGAGGCGCTGAGGCTCAGCCAGACGCTGCACGCTTCTGCGGGATTGCTGCGGGGACTGGCGGATCATCGGCTTGCGGAAGCCATCCGGCAGATGCATGCCGACCCTGCGCGCGCCTGGACGATGACCGAGCTCGCCAAGGAGGCGGCTCTCTCGCGATCGACTTTCTTCGAGCGCTTCACCCGCCATGTCGGCATGCCGCCGATGGAATATCTGCTGGCATGGCGCATGGCGCTGGCAAAGGACCTGCTGCGCCGGGAGAATGTCGACATCGCGGAAGTGGCCGAAAGGGTCGGATACGGATCGGCCAGCACCTTCAGCACCGCCTTCAGCCGCCACGTCGGCCAACCGCCCGGCCGCTACGCACGCGGGGCGGGAGAGGCTTCGGCGGCCGGCTGATTTCATGCCTCCGTCGGCGTCATCAGGCAGGCCTAGTGACCGGGTTCTGATCACGCTGAGCCAGCCACCAGTCGGCAGTGCGTCTGATGCCTTCCTGGTTCGATATGCGGCTCGGTCCGCAAATTTTTTCGATCGGCGTGGTATCGAAGACGTATTCCGTCAGCATGTTGTCAAGGCGGGTGCTGTTGAGGGGCATCTTCCTCATCCCGAGGAGGGCTGCGATGTCGCCGGCCTTGGCAAGGGAAACTGCGATCGCCCTTGGCAACGTGGGTATCGATGCGCCGAGCCGTTGTGCGAAACCATCGCACCATTCCCTTAGCTCTATGGGCTGGCTGTCGGCGGCATAGAGCGTTCTTCCGTGCAGAAGTGCCGGGTCTGCCGTGCCCAGGCCCTCCAATTGGTGGGTCAGGTTGTCGATATATGAATACGACTTGTAGACAGGCTTGCGCCCGACGTGGAAATAGAGACCTCCCTGGATCATCGACAGCAGCCTGAGATAGTGGGGGCTCATGCCGGGTCCCCAGACAGTGGTGGGGCGGATGACAACCCACTCCTTCCCGCCTCCGTCATTGGCGCGGACGATGTTCTCACCTTCCATCTTGCTCATCCCGTATTCGCCGACCGGGTCGTAGTCGTCATCCCTGGTGGGGATGTAGCCTGGACGGTTGACGAGTTGCGATGACAGCCAGACGACCCGCCTGACGCAACCGCTCTGCGCCACGGCGTGTACCAGGTTCGAGACCCCGACGGTGTTCGCGTCGTAGGTCGTGCCTGGAGCGAAGGCGGCAAGATCGGTCTGTGATGCAAGATTGTATACAAGCTCGGGTTGGAATTCCTCGATTGCTTGCGAGATACTGGCCGGGTTGGTGATGTCGCCGACGATTCCGTTCGACGTCCGTCTGCGGCTGAAGCCAATTGCGACATGGCCTTTTTCTTGCAGTCTGCGGATCAGAGCAGACCCCAGGAATCCTGAACCGCCAGTGACGAGAACGCGCATAGAGAGCCTCCATTTCCAGATGCTGGAAAACGCAGGCGGGCACGTTTGGTTCCCGCGCTATCTATGATTGTCTTCGGCTGGCCTCGGCGTGGAAGGAATCTGGAGGGCTTGCAAGCGGTCCCGGGTTGCCAGCGAGACGGGAACTGTCGTTTCGCTCCCAGCCGGGTGCGCTTCACATCGAAGTTCACACATCGACAAGAGATCCCGGTGGATCTTCCGGGCGGTCAGGTCGGTTTGAAGACGCACCACAGGCGAGCGGCCCCGAGGCTGCCTTCGCCCCGCACCAACGCTCGCATATATATCCTCGATATATTGAGAATGGCGCACCCGACAGGATTCGAACCTGTGACCTTTGGAATCGGAATCCAACACTCTATCCAGCTGAGCTACGGGTGCATCCGGCGGCGCGTGCTGTGACTCGCCTAAGCTGTTCGGCGGTCATAGCGCAGACTTTGATCCGCATCAATGCGGAAAATGTGCAATCGGCGAGACTAGGCTTGCGGGCTGCTTTTGTCTGTCCGTCCGCGCATCAACGGTCTGTGCGGACAGGCTCGGCGATGTCTCTTGTGCACCTGCGAAGGCGAGGTTGGAATTTTCCGACGGCGATCAGCGTCGAAATGGTCGACTTTCGTCGTTGTTGGTGCCCGGATCCCTTGTGTGGCAGGGGCAATGGTATAATAGGATGCGCGAAATTCGGTGATTTCGCACTGCAAAACGAGAGGCGGCGCGCCGATTCGGGGGAAACTGAAACATGAACAGCCATAACATGCCGACGGACAGCATCGCGGAGCCGGCGGAGGTGTCGGACGGCCTCGATCATTCGTTGATCGAGGATGCGGTCGGCTATCGTCTACGGCGGGCGCAGCTTTCGGTGTTCCAGGCGTTCAACGAGGCCTTTTCCTCCAAGGGGCTGAGGCCGACCGACTTTGCCGTGCTGCTGCTGCTCACCCGCAATCAGGGCGCCAAGCAGAGCGAGGTGGCCGAGGCGCTCGGCATCCAGCGCGCCAACTTCGTCGCCATCGTCGACGGCCTGGAGGCCAAGGGCTTCGTCGAGCGGCGAAAGTCCGAACTCGACCGCCGCGTCCAGTCGCTCCACATCACCGATGCCGGGCTGACCTATCTCAACGAACTGATGCCGATCTGGCAGGAACACGAGGAGCGGCTTCTTGCCCGCCTCGGTGGCCGGCAGGCCCGCGACCAGCTGATCGCGCTGCTCGACCGTCTCTACGACTGAGCGGAGACTAACCGCACCGCTTGAGAGCTTCGTCGATCAGAAGGTTGGCGATCTTCATGCGCGCGGTCGCCTTGTCGCGGAAATCCGCAGGATGACGGTCCGGGTGATTGTCGCGGGCAAAGGCGCGGCGCTTTTCGGCAAGGCTCTGCCGGTCCTCGGTTTCCGTGATGCCGAGGTCTTCAGCAATTTCCGCGATTGTCAGGCGCAGCAGATGGGTGGGGATCACCGGCGGCTCGTTCGCTACGGCGCGCTCCTCCGGCATCAGGGCGAGATAGGCGTCCATGAGAGTGGCGGAGACCGGTGTCTGGTCGATGCTCTCCGCGACGAAGCCGGCGGAGAGGCCGGAGACCCGATAGACCGGCGGTCCGGGCTCCTCCGCTTCATCCTCGGCCTCTTCGGCAAGACGCTCGACGACCGACTGAAAGATTGATTTTCCGAAAAGCATCCGCCGCTCCGTGCACCGAGCGGCGACAAGAGCACGGCAATGTGGTGCCGGGCTTGCGGGACCCCGGTCGTCTGGTCGGAGAGGGTAGCAGGCTGCAAAGGGGTACCGGCCGGGGCCGGCGCGTGGTCAGTTCTGGCTTTGCGACTGGCTCTGGCTGCGGGATTCGACCACCACGCTGACCCGGAGGTCCTCGCCGGCCGCGCCGATCCGCATGCCGGAGACGGGGGCTGCATCCGCATAGCAGAGGCCGGTCGCAATCCGCACATAACGCGCATCGGGGCAATGGTTGTTGGCCGCGTCGAAGCCGACCCAGCCGAGGCCGGGCAGGTGGACCTCAGCCCAGGCATGGCTTGCCGACTGCTCGACCGCGTCGTCCATCTTGAGATAGCCGGAGACGTAGCGGGCCGGGATCGCCATGACGCGGGCGGCCGCGATCATCGCATGGGCATGATCCTGGCAGACGCCGTGGCCGGCTTCCATAGCCTGTTCGGCGGTGGTTTCGCTGTCGGTCTTGCCCGGGCGATAGGCGATCGCCTTGTGGAGCGTCTCCATGAGGTCGTGCATGCGCGACAGAGGGTCCTCGCCGGAAAGGCCTTTCACCAGATCGCGGACGAGCTTGCCTGCCCGGGTCCGCGGCGTGTCACGCAGGAAGAGCCAGAGCGGCGTGAAGCCGACGTGCGGGCCGTAGACGCCGGCGAGATCCTCGGTCACGACTTCGCCGGAGGCCTGGATGCAGACCTCGTGGCTTTCGCCCTCGGTCGAGACGAGGTGCACGTGATTGCCGAAATGGTCGTTGAAGCCGGCCTCGACGGTTGCTCCGTCGACCGTGATGTTCCAGCTGTCCACGTGCTGGCCGGGGCCGCTTCGCGGCGTCAGCCTCAGCCGTTGCAGCGAATAGAGGACCGGCGCTTCGTAGCGATAGTGGGTGGTATGGGTGATCTTCAGCCGCATGATCTTCTGTCCGTGCTCGCCCGCCTCAGCTGTAGAAGCGATAGCCCTCGGTGATTTCCTGGCCCAGCTTGTTGTTGCGGGCGATGAAGGTGTCGAGGAATTCGTGCAGTCCCTGGTCCATGATCTGGCCGACCGTGGTCGAATGCAGCGACTTCTGCACCGCCTCGGCCGTGTCGTGGGCCGCCAGCCGCTCGCCGTAGTCCCTGGCGATGTAGCCGAGATTGCTGACGATCTTCTCGTAGGAATAGGCAAGCGAGCGCGGCATCTGGCCGTTGAGGATCAGGAAGTCGGCGATGTTGGCGGCGCGGTATTCGCCGTCATACATCCAGCGGTAGGAGCGGTGGGCCGAGACCGAGCGCAGGATCGATTCCCACTGCATGTTGTCGAGCGAGGAGCCGACATGGGTGATCGCCGGCAGCAGAACATAGTACTTCACGTCGAGGATGCGACTGGTGTTGTCGGCGCGCTCGATGAAGGTGCCGATGCGGGCGAAGTTGTAGATCTCGTTTCGCAGCATCGAGCCGTGGAAGGCGCCGCGGATCAGGCCGGCGCGGCGCTTGACCGTTTCGATCACCTCCGGAAGGTCGGCCGATTTCAGCTTGCGGGCGAGCATCTGCTTGAGCTCGATCCAGCATTCGTTGGTGGCTTCCCAGGTTTCCCGGGTGAGAGCGGTCCTTACCATGCGGGCATTGTTGCGCGCCGATTCGATGCAGGACATCACACTCGACGGATTGGCGAGGTCGCGCAGCAGGAAGTCGATGGCGTCCGAGGCGGTCACCTTGGAATGGGTTGCGAGAAACGGCTCGCGCACGTCGGCGCTCATCAGCACGGCGCCCCAGTCGTCGTCATTGGCGGCGCTGCGGGTGAGCTGCATGCGCAGGCCCGCGTCGACGAGGCGGGCAATATTTTCGGCCCGCTCGATGTAGCGGAACATCCAGTAGAGGCCGTTGGCGGTTCTTCCGAGCATGACCATCCGTCAGTCCTCCAGTACCCATGTGTCTTTGGTGCCGCCGCCCTGGCTGGAATTGACCACGAGCGAGCCCTGTTTCAGGGCGACGCGGGTCAGTCCGCCGGGGATGATCTGCACCTTGTCGGAGACGAGGACGTAAGGACGAAGGTCGACGTGGCGCGGCGCGATGCCCTTGTTGACCAGGATCGGCACGGTCGACAGCGAGAGCGTCGGCTGGGCGATGTAGTTGTTCGGCCGGGCTTTCAGCTTTTCGGCGAAGGTGGCGCGCTCCTTCTTGGAGGCGGTCGGGCCGACCAGCATGCCGTAGCCGCCGGAACCGTGGACTTCCTTGACTACCAGTTCCTCGAGGTGCTCCAGCACGTATTTCAGGCTGTCGGCCTCGGAACAGCGCCATGTCGGCACGTTTTCGAGAAGCGCCTTGCGGCCGGTGTAGAATTCGACGATCTCGGGCATGTAGGAATAGATCGCCTTGTCGTCGGAAATGCCGGTGCCGGGGGCATTGGCGATGGTGATGTTGCCGGCGCGATAGACGTCCATGATGCCGGGCACGCCGAGGCAGCTGTCGGGGCGGAAGGTCAGCGGATCGAGGAAGTCGTCGTCGACGCGGCGGTAGAGGACGTCGATCGCCTCGTAGCCGCGGGTGGTGCGCATCTTGACCTTGCCGTCGATGACGCGGAGGTCAGAACCCTCGACCAGTTCCACGCCCATCATGTCGGCGAGGAAGGAGTGCTCGTAATAGGCGGAGTTGTAGATGCCGGGGGTCAGCACCGCGACCCGCGGCTTGCCCTTGCAGCCGGGAGGGGCAAGCGAGGCGAGCGACTGGCGGAGCAGATAGGGGTAGTCCTCGACGCGCTGCACCTTGTTGAGCTGGAACAGCTCCGGGAACATCTGCATCATGGTTTCCCGGTTTTCCAGCATGTAGCTGACGCCGGAGGGCGTGCGGGCATTGTCTTCCAGCACGTAGAACTGGTCCTCGCCGGTGCGCACGATGTCGGTGCCGACGATGTGGGTATAAACGCCGCCCGGCGGGCGGAAGCCGATCATTTCCGGCAGGAAGGCGACGTTCTTCTCGATCAGCTCGCGCGGAATGCGGCCGGCCTTGATGATTTCCTGCTTGTGGTAGATGTCATCGAGGAAGGCGTTGAGCGCGAGAACACGCTGTTCGATCCCCTGGGCGAGGCGGCGCCACTCCCGACCGGAGATGATTCTCGGAATGATGTCGAAGGGAATGAGCTTTTCGGAGGAGTCCTCGTGGCCATAGACCGCGAAGGTGATGCCGGTCTTTCTGAAGATGTTTTCCGCGTCTCTGGACTTTGCAATCAGTCGGGCCGGATCCTGATGGGAGTACCAGTCGTGGTAGTTCTGGTAGGGCACGCGCGGACTGCTGTCCGCGTTCATCATTTCATCAAATGCCAACGGCGCCATCCCCTGTTTTTTGCCATTTGAATACAATGCATTTACCAATGCAAGAAGCGTGCACGCCGCCGCATGCAGATTTTCGGCCCATCGATACAGCGCGAAAAAGCGGCAATAGCTCAGAAATACGGCATGTCTTCTTGGGGCGAGTCCGTTAGCCGCTGGTTCGGCGCGGCAGGTCTTGACGAATGTTTCCTCGCTGATGGCATCGGGTTCATTCAGGATGCCTAAAATTTAGACTTTCACAACGATGAAAAAAATCTTCTCGCGCCGTGGCTCAGCGGATTTGATCCTCGGTTGCAGGAAAAGTCCTTTGACGCGCGCTTTTGTCGCGACTAACGAGAGTCACCGGGCGGACGGCAGGTGTTCCGACAGCCTTGCTTATTGGGAAAACCGTCATGCTGCTCAATCGCCTTGCGCCCGCGCTTTTCGTCGTCCTGTGGTCAACGGGCTGGGTGGTCGCCAAGTATGCCGACCTCTTCGCCGATCCGCTGACCTTCCTGGTGCTCCGCTACAGCGTCGCGGTCGTGCTCTTCTACCTGGTCTGTCGTTTCAGCGGGGTCATCTGGCCGAGAAGCCGCGAGGCTGTCCTCCATGCGGTGGTGTCCGGTATGTTCCTGCACGGCCTTTACCTCGGCATGGTGTGGTGGGCGATAGGGCAGGGCGTTCCCGCCGCGCTCTCGGGCATCATCGCCGGCCTGCAGCCGCTGATGACCGGCATCGCCGCGGCCTTCCTGATCGGCGAGGCCCTGTCGGGCACGCAGCGGTTCGGCCTGGTGCTCGGCTTTGCGGGCATCGCCATTGCCGTGCTGCCGAACGTGCTTGCCCTCGACGCCGGCGCGATCCCGCTCTACGCGGTGGCGATCAATGTGCTCGCCATGGCCTGCGTCACCGTCGGGACGATCTACCAGAAGCGTTTCCTCAAGGAGGGGGACCTGCGGGCTGTCGCGACGCTGCAATATGTCGGCGCACTGATCGTCACCGTGCCGGCGGCCGTGGCGTTCGAGAACCTGCATGTGGAATGGGTCTTCGGCCTGTTCGCCGCGCTTGCCTGGTCAGTGCTCGGTATCTCGATGGGCGCGATCGCTCTGCTGCTCTACCTGATCCGGCGTGGCGACGTGTCGAAGGCGGCGTCGCTGATCTATCTCGTCCCGCCGCTCGCCGCCCTCGAGGCGGCCCTGTTCTTCGGCGAAAAGCTGACGCTGTCGATGATTTTGGGAACAGCGGTCGTCGTGGCTGGTGTCTATCTGACGAACCGGAAGGCTGACCGAACATCACGGTAAGGGGTGTCGGAGCGAAGGAATGATCCTGCCTTTCTCCGCCGACCGCCACGCAGACCGGCCAGGCAGAACTAGTTGCTCTTCGAATTGGCGAAGAGGTTCATTTCGGCTTGGACGTCGAAGCGCTTTCGCGCTTCTTTGATCTGGGGGGCATCGCAGCCTTCCCTGGCAATGACGTCCGAAATCGCCTTGTCGATCCTCCGGTAGCGTTCGACGGCGGCCTTGTCGATCGTCTTCTCGGTCGCGTCTTTGGACATTTGCATCAGCTTTTTCGTGGCGAAGATTCGCACGGTATTCATGTTCGCAAGGAACTTTGCTGCCTTTTGCTCATCCGGTTTCTCGCATCTTGATGCGACGGCGTTCGAGATCATGAACTGGTCGAAGATCTCCAGGATGTCGATCCTCGATTCTGCGGCCGCCGACGATACCAGTCCGAGAACCACCAGGACAACGACGGGCAATGGCAAGCTTCTCATCGCTGACCTCTTTCGCGGATGAATCGGTTTCTGCACCCATAGGATGCGTTTCAGTGACTAACACTAACCCGATCGCAGGGGCGAGTCACTTGAAGCCGTCTCGGCTTCCATCCGCAGAAAAAGAAGAAGGCGCGGCCGGGGCCGCGCCTTCTTGCATTGGACTGGTCTGTGCGCGGGCCGGCAGGCTCAGGCTTCGCGGCGACGGTTGCTGCGCTGCTGGTTGCCGCTGGGGCGACCCGAAGGCTTGCCGTGGGCGTTGGCCGGACGGCCTGCGCCGCCGTTGCCACCCTTGCGGTGGCCGGGCTTGCCTGCGGGACGACCTTCACCGGCCGGGCGGCCTTCGCCGTCATGCTTCTTGCGGCCGTCGGGACGGCCCTGGGCCTGGGCCTGATGGTTGCGGTTGTTGCCGCCACCGCCACCGCCGCCACGACGCTGCGGGCGGGCCGGGCGTGCGAGATTGGACGGGGCCTCGCCGGAGGCGACCGGGATGTCGATGCCCATCAGGCGTTCGACGTCGCGCAGGAGGCGGCCTTCGTCGGGACCGCAGAACGCGATCGCGATGCCATCGCGGCCGGCGCGGGCGGTACGACCGATGCGGTGGACATAGGCATCCGGCACTTCCGGAAGGTCGTAGTTGAAGACGTGGCTGACGGCCGGGATGTCAATGCCGCGGGCGGCGACGTCGGTGGCGATCAGCGTACGGATCTCGCCGTCACGGAAGCCCTTCAGGGCGCGCTCGCGCTGACCCTGGCTCTTGTTGCCGTGAATCGAGGCGACGGAGAAGCCGGTGATGTCGAGATGCTTCATCAGCTTCTCGGCGCCGTGCTTGGTGCGCAGGAAGACGATCGAGCGGCCGTCCGGATTGTCGGTGAGGATCTTCTTCAGCATTTCCGTCTTGGCGTTCTGGCCGGCGACGAAGTGCACATACTGCTCGACCTTGTCGGCGGCCTTGCCCGGAGGCGAGACTTCCACCTTGACCGGATCGGTCAGGAAGCTTGCAGCGAGATCGGCGATCGCCTTCGGCATGGTGGCCGAGAACAGCAGGGTCTGGCGCTTGGCCGGAACCATCTTCGAGATCTTGCGCAGGTCGTGGATGAAGCCGAGGTCGAGCATCTGGTCGGCCTCGTCGAGCACCAGATAGGTGACGGCGCGCAGCGAGATGGCGTTACGGGCGATCAGGTCGAGCAGGCGGCCCGGGGTGGCGACGAGGATGTCGGTGCCCTTTTCGAGCTGCAGCTGCTGCTTGCCGATCGAGGCGCCGCCGACGACCTGGTTGACCCGCAGCGGGGTCTTCTTGATGAAGGCGCGCAGGTTGTCGCCGATCTGGTTCACCAGTTCGCGGGTCGGGGCGAGGATCAGGGTGCGGGTGGTGCGGTTGTCGGGACGCGTCGGGTTGGCGAGCAGCATCTCGATCAGCGGCAGGCCGAAGGCTGCCGTCTTGCCGGTGCCGGTCTGGGCGAGACCGATCAGGTCGCGGCCGGACAGCACAACCGGGATACCCTTCACCTGGATCGGGGTCGGGGTTTCGTAACCGATGGCTGCGACGGTGGCGACAATGTTCTTGGACAGGCCAAGCTCATGAAAGTTGGTCAATTCTAATACCTTTTCGGGGCGCCACGCGGCATCGGGCCAAATCGCGTCCTGCGATCTGCCTGCCTCGTAGCGTCAAGAACCCCGCGTGAATTGGGAACTTGTAAGTTGGAAAAAGCTTTCCAGCGCGTCGGCTGTGATAACAGCCATTTCTTCGTGCGCTTTGTATCCTTCTTCGCGTCATGTTCGATCGCGGGCACGCTCACGCGGCGTCCGGAAGGTGAAAGCTGACCTGCAGATGGGCCTTTCGCGCTGGAAAGTCAAGGAAATGTTTTTGCGTTGCGGCAATTGACGTTGACGGGCGCCGCATTCGCCGTCCGTTGAGGACGGTTCAGATGCCGAGGTCGCGGCTGTAGAGCAGGGCCGCCTTGTCGTCGAAAAATGATGCGGTGCCGCCCTTCGCCTTGAGCTCGATAAGAAGAAAGCCCGGACCGGGGGAAGCGAACAGGCTTTTTTCGTGCCAGCGCATCGGACGTGTACGGCTGCCACTGCCCGAGACGAAATAGGCGACCATTTCCGATTGGATTGCCTCGAGGTCGTGATCGTGACCGCAGAGGTACATGGCGACGCCGTAGCGGTCGAGAAGCGGTTTCAGCTTGCGGATCATCTCGTCGTTGTCGCCGTGTTCTCCGCCGGAAAAAACCGGGTGGTGACCGACGACGATCTTCCACCGGGCCGTGCTCGCCGCAAGCTCGGCTTCCAGCCACGTCAGCTGTTCGTCAGGCTTTTCCGAGAAGAGGCGTCCGAACCAATCGTCCCGCTTCAGGTGCTGCGTATCGAGGAAGAAGAAGTCGGCCGCAGAGCCGGGCAGCGCCTTGCTGATCTTGTAGTAGCGCGCCGGCATGGTCCAACGCTTGTTCTTGCGGGTATAGGCGAGCTGGGCGTCGGTATTGCCGCTGTAGTCGTGATTGCCGAGCACCACATACCACGGAACCTGCAGGGCGGGGGCGGTGTAGATGTCCTCGAAGGCCTTTTGCCACAGAGGATCCGTCACACTCGATACGCCCCTTTCGTAGAAGTTGTCTCCGGTCGAGACAACGAAGGAGACGGCATGCTTCTCGCCGATCTTTCCCATGGCGGTGGCGACAGCCGAAGCGGTCTCACGGGATCCGGCATCCCCCCAGTCTCCGACGACAAGGAAAGAAAGGGGTGCCGAACCAGCGGCGCTCGCCGGGGCTGCCATGCCGAGCGCCAGTGAAGCCAGGATGCCCTCCAAGAAGTCGCGGCGGGTATGATGCATGATCTGTCGTCCTTCCCGGATGCGCGGTCCTCGCCGCATCCTGTCGTTCGCCACGGCATCGGCCGGGCTAAAATGTAACTGTAACCCTCAAACCGCCGCCGCCGCGATTCTCGATGGCCACGCGGAGGTCGTAGACGGAGGCGATGTCCTTGACGATCGACAGGCCGAGCCCGGTGCCGGGCTTCTGGCTGTCGAGGCGGATGCCGCGCTCCATGATCTGTTCGATGCCGTCAGGATCGGCGCCCGGGCCGTCATCCTCGATCACCAGCACGGGCCGTTCGCCGTGACGGCGAAGCACGATGCCGATCGCCGAATGGCTCCACTTCACGGCATTGTCGATCACGTTTCCGAGCAGTTCCTCGAGGTCGTTGGGATCGACGCCGACCACGACGCTCGGCGGCACCTCCACCGTCCAGGCGAGTTCCTCGCCGCGCGGCGTTCGTTTCAGCGTCCGCACGATCCTGTCCACGGCAGTCGCGACGTCTGCATCGGAGCCGCGCAGCTCCGCGGTTGCGGCGATCCGGCTGCGGGTCAGTTCGCGCTCGACATGAGCCTGCATGACGGAGGCAAGGTGGGTGAGTTCGTCGGCAATGTCGGTCTGGCCGCGCTCGCGCAGGGTCTCCGCGTCGTTTGCCACCACGGTCAACGGCGTCTTCAGGCCGTGGGCGAGGTCGGCGGAGCGGGCGCGCGCCTTGGCGATGATCTCGGACTGGGCGTCGAGCAGCTTGTTCACCGCGTCGACCACACCCTGCATCTCCCGCGGATAACGGCCGGTCATGCGCTCGGCCTTGCGCTCGCGGATGCGGTTCAGGCCTTCGCTGAGCGAGGAGATCGGCTTCAGCCCGAAGGTCAGCTGGGCGAGCGAGGCGGCAATCAGAAACACCGCGAGCGCGGCCATGTAGGGAATGACGTCGAGGGTGAAGGCGCGCTGGGCCTCGGTCACGACGCTTTCGTCGATCGCGACGGCAACCCTGACCGGACGCGCGCCTCCAGGGGACGAGAAGATGAACTTGCGCTCCTGGACGATCAGCGGTGCGCCCTCCGGGCCGGGCAGGCGGTACCGGTGGACGATGCCCTGTTCCTGCGCATCGTCGGGCAGGGGAAGAACATAATCCCAGAGCGAGGGCGAGCGCAGCTGCCGATGCTTCACGTCGTCCTCAATCTGCCAGTAGAGGCCGCCATAGGGCTGCTCGAAGCGCCGGTCTGTGGGGCCGGCAGGCTTCTCCAGCGTGCCATCCGCCGCAAACTGCAGGGTGCCGGCGAAGAGGTTGATGTGGCCGGCGAGTTCCTCGTCGATGCGACGTTCGAGGCTGCGGGTGAACAGCGAGACGAAGACGAAGGCGGCGAGCGTCATCGCCAGAAGCACGCTTGCCGCGGAAACGATCAGGAAGCGGCCGCGGATCGAGTGTCTCAAGCCTCGTCTCCGCCGATCCGGTAGCCATAGCCGCGGCGGGTCGAGATCGTGTCCTTGCCGAGCTTCTTGCGCAGGCGTCCGATCAACACCTCGACCGAGTTGCTGTCGCGTTCGAAGTCCTGGGCATAGAGCTGTTCGGTCAGTTCCATCTGCGAGACGTTGCGGTCGCGGTTGTGGGCGAGGTGGGCGAGGCAGCGGTATTCGAGCGGGGTGAGGTCGACCGGACGTCCGGCACGGCTGACGGTGCGGTTGCGCGTGTCGATGCTGATCTCGCCGAGCTCCAGGACGGGACTGGCCTGGCCGACGCTGCGGCGAATGATGGCCCTCAGGCGCGCGAGAAGTTCGGCCATCTGGAAGGGTTTCGTCAGGTAGTCGTCGGCGCCGGCGTCGATGCCCTCGACCCGTTCCTGCCAGTTGCCGCGGGCGGTGAGGATCAGGACCGGCATCTGGCGACCGGCGGCGCGCCAGCGTTTCAGGACCGTCAGGCCGTCCATGCCGGGTAGTCCGAGGTCGAGCACGACCGCGGCAAAATCCTCTTCGTCTCCGGTAAACCAACCCGACTCGCCGTCGCTCTCGTGCACGACGACAAAGCCGGCACGTTCGAGGTGCAGGGTCACGTCACGCGCGATCAGCGGGTCGTCCTCGATCAGCAGCAGCCGCATTATTCGTTCTCGATCTCCAGGATTTCGCCGGTGGCAGCCTGGACCTCCACCTCGAGTACATGGCCGTCGCCGCGCAAGACGCGGAATTCGTAGATCAGCTGCTGCTTCTCGCGGTCTAGCTTCACGGACACGATTTCTCCGGTAATGCGCTTGAGGACGATGCGCCGCAACTCCGCGAGTGGTTTCGCCTCGCCCCGGTCGACGGCCGCCCGTATGGCCTCGTGGGTGTCATCGTCGTTGTCGTCGGCGCGTGCTGCCGCGGGCTGGGCGAGCGACAGGGCGAGCATTGCCGGCAAGATGCTTGCCTGCATGATCCGTCGATACCCCTTTGCTGCCCTGAAAGTCATCCGCGTTCATTAGCATGGCAAAGCTGAAATTTCGCTGACATTCCTCGTCAGTTATCTCTCAGCCCGCGACGGCTAGCTTCTGCGTCAACGGTCGACGGCAATCCTGCTGCGACCGCAACGACGAAGGATACGTCTCATGAAAAAGCTCATTCTCGCTTCCCTCCTGGCAACCGTCGCTTTCGGCGCGGCAGCACGCGCCGAGAGTGAACAGTCCTGTGGCAACGCTCCGAAGGACAAGTGGATGACCGAAGACGCCCTGAAGGCCAAGGCCACCGGCATGGGCTTCGACGTGCGCCAGGTGAAGGTCGAGGACGGCTGCTATGAAGTGTACGGCATCAAGGACGGCAAGAAGGTCGAGGCAATCTTCAATCCCGAAACCGGCGAACAGGTCGGCGCCGAAGGTGACGAATGATGGCTGATGCCTCGCAGGAACTGCAAGGCGCTCGTTCCGCCCGCGAAACGCGGGCGGAATGGATCAAAGTCTGGGATCCTTTCGTCAGACTCTTTCACTGGTCGCTGGTGGGGCTCTTTGCCTTTTCCTATGCCACGGGCGACGAGTGGAAGTCGGCGCATGTCGTCTCGGGCTATCTGATCGGCAGCCTGATCGCCATGCGGGTGCTGTGGGGGCTTTTCGGCTCCGAGCACGCCCGTTTCGTCAACTTCATCTACAGTCCGGTAACCGTCCTGTCTTTTCTGGCAGACACCGCCCGGATGCGGGCCAAGCGCTATATCGGTCACAATCCGGCCGGCGGAGCGATGGTGATCGCCCTTCTCCTGACGGTCGGCGGCATTGCCACGACCGGCTACATGATGACGACCGATGCCTATTGGGGCATCGAATGGGTCGAGGACACCCACAAGATCCTGGTAAATGTGGCGCTGGGCCTGATCGCCCTGCATGTCGCGGGCGTGGTGCTGGCCAGCGTCGAGCACGGCGAGAACCTCGTGCGAGCCATGGTGACCGGCCGCAAACGCAGCCAGTGAGCGCTGGTTTTCGGCCGGGGAGAGTAGCCTCCGTGTGAACACGGCCGAGAAGAGGGCCCTGGTCGGCACCCCCGACCGGGGCTTTTTCGCGTCAGGCGTGGCGCAGGCCCGTCCTCAGGGTCAGCGCGACCCGGTCGCCCTCCTTCACGTCTTCCCTCAGCCTGACCGCCGCCTTGAGCGGGAGCATGTAGGTCTCCCTCCCGCTGTCGGGGAAGAGCGATGTCTTCCATTCGGTTCCGCCGAGCCGTGCCCATACGGTGATGGCACCGAGTGCATTGGCCCGGTCTGCCCAGAAGAAGCGGATCTCGGCAGCTGCGTCGGACGGCAGAAAGATCGCATGCCAGCCGCGCGGTCCGTCGAACCGGACGATCTCGGCGGTCAACTGAATCTCATGATCCGACATCGGTCTCTCACGCGTCTCCCCGTTGCTCCCCACCGGCCAGAACGAAGGCGCCGCCGGCGAGGACCGCGCCGTTGATGGCGATTTCCAGCCGATGTTCGCCGGGGTAATAGGTTCGTGTCGTGATCGGGCGCAAGGCATGGCGCTTGCCGAAGACCTTTCGTTCGCCGGCATCGAGCGTCAGGCTCGTTCCCTTGAACACCTTGGGCGACAGGGTGCCGTCCTTGCGGCGATGATGAATGGCATAGTCGAGCATTACCGTTTCACGCGCCGTGCCGGTGTTTTCAAGCGCGACCTCGAATTCCAGCGTGCCGGGGAAGGGTACGGTCGTTTGCGCGATCGTGAGCGTCGCCGTGACAGTTTCGAGCCGCGCGAAGCCGAAATTGGCAAGCGCCTTCGGATGGCCCTTCTTGATCAGCGTGCGGGACGCGTGTTTCAGCAGCCAACGCCGGTTCGCCGAGGCATCGCCGATGTGGCGTTCGACGAAATCGGCAACGAGATCGGGGTGATCCTTGGCGATGTCGTTCAGGCTGTTGGCGACCGAACGGCGCACATAGTCCTCGCCGTCGTCGATGAGGGCCTCGATGATCGGCAGGATCGGCGCGGGGTCGCGGACGAGCGAGGGAAGCCGCATCGCCCAGGGTAGGCGCGGGCGGGTGCCTTCGCTCGCGAGGCGACGGACATGCGGATCAGGGCTTTTCGTCCAGCCGGAGATCTCGGCGAGCGCGCGTTCCTGATCGCCATGGATGAAGGGCCTGATGCCGAATTCGGCAGTGAAATGCGGCGTCAGTCGCTTCAGGAGGTCGAGCGCCAGATCGAGGTGGCCGAGCCCGTTTGCCGCGATGTACTGGTTGAACGACAGCAACGCCCAGCCGCGCAGGCCGTTGCCGGTTCTGTCCGGCAGACAGGCGGCGAGGATCGGCTGCGCCTGCGCAAAGTCTTCCGGCAGGTGGAGGCGAAGCCCGTCGGCGATCAGCTGCCCGCGCTGCATGAGTTCGAGCGCGCCGATGCGGGGCAGGACGTGATCGAGAAAGGCCGTGGCCGAAAAGGCCGGCCAGGCCCGCGTCATGGCCTCCGCCGTGTCGCGGGCGGTCGCCTCATTGATCAGATGCTTGAGCTGTTCGGCCATTGTCGTTTCAGATCGCTTTCGTCGTTTCGAAATGTCCCATCACCGATACTGAGGCAATCTGCTGCATGTAAGGGGCAAAGGCCGGATCGGTGCGGACTTTCTCTGCGGCCGCCATGGCGGCCTCGTGGGTCTGCCACTCGACGATGTCGGCAATGGTGCCCGGCAGGTCGCGGGCGGTGAGCGCCTGCCAGGAGATGAAGCCCGGATAGCGGCGCACGGCCTGCATCGCCGCGGTTCGCGCGGCTTCGGCGGCGGGATCGTCCTTTACCGTGCAGATGACGACTTCGAGAATGGTGGAAGGGGGCATGGGATGGTCTCCTGTCTGATGAACGGGCTTGACCTATCACAGGGCTACTGACAGCCTTGTGGCCACTATAAATCTCGGGAGCATGCCATGAGGCCGGCCGACCGTCTGTTCAGGATCATCCAAGTGATGCGCGCCACCGGGCGGGCGATGACGGCGGCCGAGATTGCGGCGCTGATGGAGGTCGCGCCGCGCACGATCTACCGCGACATGGAGCATCTGATCGCGTCCGGGGCGCCGATCGAGGGCGAACGCGGTGTCGGCTACATGCTGCGCGAGGCCTTCGACGCGCCGCCGTTGACGTTTACCTTCGAACAGCTGGAAGCGCTCGCCTTCGGCCTCAGGGCCGTCGAGATGCTGGGGGATCCGACGCTCGGCCAGGCGGCACGCGAAGCGCGCGACAAGATGCTCGCCATCCTGCCGCCCGGCCATGGCCGGCGGCTCGTCGACGCGCCGATCCACGCCTTCCGCTCCGCCGCGCAGCCGGTGCCGCCGGAGTGCCTCGGCGACATCCGCACCGCGCTGTCGGCAAAACGAAAGGTTTGGATCGCCTATCACTCCCTCAAGGACGAACGCAGCCGCCGCGTCGTCTGGCCCCTCGGGCTAAGCGCCTTCGGCGCACTCTGGGTGATGACCGCCTGGTGCGAAATGCGCGACGGCTTTCGCGACTTCCGCCTCGACCGGGTCGAGGACTGGAAGGTGCTCACCGACCGGTTTGAGCCCGGCGAGCAGCAGACCTATCAGGCCTATCTCGCCGGCCTTCGAAGCTGACGGATCAGAAATCCGTCGCCACGCCGCCTTCCGCCTTGCGCCGGGCGACGAAGGCGTCGAGCTCTTCCTCGACCGCGGGATCGATCGCCGGGCGCTCGTAGCGCGCCAGCGTTTCCTTGAAGATGCGGTTGGCATGGTCGTAGGTTGTCGGGCGGCCGGCTTCCGTCCAGGTCTCGAAGTTGCGCCAGTCTGACAGAATCGGGTTGTAGAAGGCGTTCTCGTAGCGGGCGAGCGTGTGGGCCGTGCCGAAATAGTGACCGCCCGGACCGACGTCGCGCACGGCGTCGAGCGCCAACGCATCGGGGCTGACGTCGAGCGGTTTCAGGAATTCGGCGACCATCTGCAGCATGTCGACGTCGAGGATGAACTTTTCGAAGGAGGCGGTGAGGCCGCCCTCGCTCCAGCCGGCGGCGTGCATGATGAAATTGCCGCCGCCTTGCGTCAGCGCCCACAGCGACATGGCGGATTCATAGGCCGCCTGTGCGTCGATTGTGTTGGAGGCGTTGGTGTTCGAGGTGCGGTAGGGGATGCCGTAGCGGCGGGCAAGTTGGCCGCCGGCGATCACCGCCTTCATGTATTCTGGCGTCCCGAAAGCCGGCGCTCCTGTTTTCATGTCGACGTTGGAGGTGAAGCCGCCATACATCACCGGTGCGCCCTTGCGGACCATCTGGGTGAAGGCGATGCCGCACAGCGCCTCGGCATTCTGCTGGACGAGGGCACCGGCAATGGTCACCGGCGCCATGGCACCGGCCAGCGTGAAGGGTGTCATCACCACGACCTGGTTGCGCGACGACATCTCGATGATCCCCTGCAGCATCGGCCCGTCGAGTCTCAGCGGCGAGGAGGAGTTGATGACGGTGAACAGCGACGGCTCGGCGTCGAGCTGGTCGTGCGAGATGCCGCGGCCGATGCGGGCGATCTCGAGCGCATCGAGATTGCGCTGGCGGCCGAGCGAATAGCAATGGAAGACCTTGTCGGTCAGCTTGACCATGTCGGAGAGGCAGTCGAGGTGGCGAACCGAGGCGTGGATGTCGATCGGCTCGACCGGATAGCCGCCGGTGAGATGAATGACGTCGTAGGACTGGGCCAGCTTCACGAGCTTGCGGTAGTCCTCCTGGTTGCCGGCGCGGCGGCCGCCCTCGCGGTCTGCGACGAAGGGGGCGCTTGCCACCTGGGCGAAGACCAGGTTCTTGCCGCCGATCCGGACATTGCGGGCCGGGTTTCGGGCGTGCATGGTGAACTCGCCGGGCGCCGAGGCGATCATCTCTTCGATCAGTCCGCGGTCGAAGCGCACGCGCTCGGTGCCCTCCGTAACGTCGGCGCCGGCCGCCCGCATGCGCTCGCGTGCCTCCGGCAGCATGACGTCCATGCCGATCTCTTCCAAAACCGTCAGCGATGTCTGGTGGATATCCTCAAGCGCTTCCGGATCGAGTAGCTCGGTGCGGGCCAGACGATTGACCAGGTTCAGGTATTTCGATCCATCGGAGAAACGGACACGCTCGGCGCCACGACCGCCGCTGCGGCGTCTGCGCTCCGACGGCGCGCCGGTGCTATCAGTCTCGGGCAAGGCAGAAGGCGTAATGTCGCTCATGGTCGATCCATTGTTTCAACTTCGACATCGAATTCTACGCAGGTTTCCGGTGCCGGTGTCCTAGCCAATTGCGACGAAAGCCCGGCTCAACTGGAACATCGGCAGGCCCGGCGGCGCGATAAGGAGCGCGATTCGCCGGAAGCGCGGACGACCGGGGCACCGGCGGTCCAATGCAATTTGAAGCGGCTGCGGGACCCGCGGTTACCTTGCGTTTACCATTCGAGAGCATTTTCGGGGGTAGAATATATTCTATTGGATACGGGTGGCGATTTGCTCAACTTAGCCTGCGAGAAGATCGCTGATCTGGAGGTGCCCGCCTTCATCAAGGACAGCGAGCTGCGGTACGTCGCCGTCAACGACGCCTATGCGCGCTTCTTCCGGCAGGAGCGGCAGGCGTTTGCCGGCAAGACTGACCGCGAGCTTTCCGGCAGGTTCGACAGTGACATGCGCGACGATCGCGAGCGCCAGGTCGTCGTTTTCGGTGACGAACAGACCACCCTTGTCTTCGATCCCTTTGGCACGGACCGCTATCCGCTGCGCATCGAGCGTTTCTTCGGCGACGACGATTCCATCTATCTGTTCGGCATGTTCGAGGAGGTGCCGCGCCGCGCGTCGGATGATCGGCCGCGCGATCCTGGCCGTGCGGCCCAAGCATCGGTCGAGGCATCGGTCGAGGCGACGGACCTAGACGCCGGTGACGAGGGCACCAACGAACTCTTCCGGGCGACGCTCGAGGACCTGCCCGTCGCCACCTATGTCCGCGACGCCTCGCACAGGATGGTGTTCGCCAACAGCGCCTATTCGCAGCTCGTCGGCCTTTCGCGCGAGCGGCTGATCGGCAAGGACGAGCGCGAGGCCTTCCCGGAACGGGGCGAGCAGTATCATGCGGAGAACCGCGGGATCTTCGAAAGCGGTCGCACCGTCGAAACGGAGGACCTGTTTCGCCGCGAGGACGGTAGCAGCATCCCGGTCATCACCCGCGCCAGCCGGATCGCCACGCCGAGCGGCGAACCCTTTCTCGTCGGTTCCGTTACGGATATCTCGACCTTGAAGGCGCGCGAGGCGCAGCTCATCGCGGCCCAGGCCGAGGCGGAGCAACTGCATGCGCATGTCGAGAGCCTGCTCCGCTCGCTTCCGGTCGGCGTTCTCATCCTGGACGAAAACCTCGTAATCGAGGATGCCAACGAAGCCTTCTACGCCATGCTGGAAGCGGACGAGCCGATCGACATGACCGGCTGGCACTATCGCGACTTCCTGGCCTTCATTGTTTCCCGCGGCGGCTCGGACAATGTCGAGCGGGATGTGGACATGCTCTTCGAGCGCCGTTTCGGGTCGCTCAAGGACAGCGACAACATCACCACGACGCGGGCCGAGACCCGCTGCGGCAAGGTGCTCGCCATTCGCGGCAAGCGCCTCGCCACCGGCAAGATCCTGATCACCTATTCCGACATTACCGACCTGCACCAGCGCGAGCAGGAAAGCGTGCTCTATCGCGCGGCAATCGAGCACTTGCCGGTGCCGGTCTTCATCCGCGACAGCGATCGCCGGCTGATCTTCGCCAATGCGGCCTACGAGGCGCTGCAGGGCGAGGATCGCACCAAGTTCTACGGCATGCGCGAGGAGGAGATGTTCCCGCGCTCCGGTCCGCAGCTGCGCGAGGACAATCTACGGCTCCTGGAGGACGGCCAACCGATCGAGCGGGCTCAAGATCTGCTGATGGCGGAGGATGTGACCCGTTCGGTGATCACCCGCCTCAATCGCATCGTCACGCCGGACAGTCACCGCTATCTCGTCGGTTCGATCACCGACGTGTCGCTGCTGAAGGCGCGGGAGCGCGAGTTGATGGCCGCGCAGGCGCACGCCGAAGAGCTCTACGGCGATCTCGAAAACATGTTGCGTATCATGCCGGTCGGCGTGGTGATCCTGACCAGCGACCTCCATGTCGAGTTTGCCAACCAGAAATGCCGCGAAATCTGGTGCTGGCCCGACGACGAGAAGATGGAAGGCCTGAGCTTCTACGACTACGCCAAGGTCAACGACCGGCGCGGCTGGGCCTGGCAGGGTATGGAGTTCGAGGCGGGCTATCAGAAACGCGTCGCCGAGTTCCGCTCGCTGAAGGGCACGAGTGCCCGCGAGCTTGCCTATGAGGACGGCAAGCATGTGCTGTCCACCATCACCCGGCTGCATGACGACAAGATCCTGCTCACCTATTCCGACCTGACCGAGATCCACCAGCGCGAGCGTGAGATCAACGAGGCGCGCGCGCAGCTGGAGCGGCTCGGCCAGTTCATGCAGGACGCCACGCGGGTCATGTCACAGGGCCTCGTTGTCATCGAGGACGGCGTCATCATCCAGTGCAACGATTCCTTCGCCCGCATGCTCGGCGTGCCGCAGCCGATGCTGGCCACCGGCCAAAGCTGGCATGCCTCCTTCGCCTATTGCGCCAAGCGGGGCGATTTCGGCGACGAGCCGATGGCCGTGCTGCGGGACTGGCAGGAGAAGGTCCGCTCGGGCAAGGGCTTTTCCTCCACCTTCCTCAGCGACGGCAAGACCTGGATCCAGATGGAGGCGACGGCGAGCGGCCGGGGCCACTGGATGGTGGTCTGCACCGACATCACCGACATCAAGAGCCGCGAGGAAGAGCTGAAGGTGCTGCTGGCCCGCAGCGAGGCGGCGGACAAGGCGAAGTCGGAATTCCTCGCCAACATGAGCCACGAGATCCGCACGCCGATGAACGGCGTGCTCGGCATGGCCGAACTGCTTGCCAAGTCTCCGCTCGATACCCGCCAGAAGACCTTCGTCGACATCATCGTCAAGTCGGGCAACGCGCTGCTGACCATCATCAACGACATCCTCGACTTCTCGAAGATCGATGCCGGACAGCTCAGGTTGCGTAAGGCCGCCTTCGATCCGGTCGAGGCGATCGAGGACGTCGCGACGTTGCTCTCGGCCTCGGCGGCAGAAAAGGACATCGAGCTCATCGTCCGTGGCGATGCAACGGTCCGCCACATGGTGTCCGGCGACCCGGGCCGTTTCCGGCAGATCGTCACCAATCTTGTCGGCAATGCGATCAAGTTCACCGAAAAGGGCCATGTGCTGATCGATCTTTCCAGCACGCCGTCGGACAGCTCGGAAGTCATGCTGACCATGAGGATCGAGGATACCGGAATCGGCATTCCGGAAGAAAAGCGGGCCTCGATCTTCGACAAGTTCTCGCAGGTCGACACGTCCTCGACCCGGCGCCACGAGGGAACCGGGCTGGGTCTTGCAATCACCGCCGGCCTCGTCGACCTGTTCGGTGGCTATATCGAGGTCGAGAGCACCCTCGGCCAGGGTTCGGTCTTCACCGTTCGCCTGCCGTTCGCGGTCGTCAACGAGCGCAACAAGCTCCAGCCGCTGCCGATCAACGTCAAGGGTGCCCGGATCCTCGTCATCGACGACAACGACATCAATCGGCGGATCCTGACCGAGCAGCTTGCGCTCTGGGGCTTCGACGGTCTTGCCGTCGAGAGCGGCCATGCGGCCATGGCGATCCTCGAAGAGGCCGATCGCGTGGGACTGTCCGTCGACGCGCTGATCATCGACTACCAGATGCCGGAGATGAATGGCATCGATGTCGCCCGCACGATCCGCGCCGACCGTCGTTTCGAGAAGATCGCCATGGTGTTCCTGACATCGATGGACATGGTCGGCGACGAGCGCATCTTCCAGCAACTGAACGTCCAGGCCCATCTGATGAAGCCGGCGCGCGCCAATCTGTTGCGCAGCGCGGTCGTCGAGGTGGTGCGGGCGGCGCGCCTCGGCGTTTCCGCAGTGACGGCGAGCCAGCCTTCGCTTGCCGCGGAGCCGCTGCGCCCGGCCGCGGCTCCTGCCGAGCCGAAGCCCTCCGGCCGGAGCCCCGTGATCCGACGCCCGTCTGAGGGGGTGGGAAGCTGCGACGTGCTGGTGGCCGAGGACAACGAGGTCAACCAGATCGTCTTCCGGCAGATCCTGCAGTCGAGCGACCTGACCTATCGCATCGTCGCCAACGGCCGGGAGGCCGTCGACGCCTGGCGGTCGCTCAATCCGCGGGTGATCCTGATGGATGTCTCGATGCCGGTGCTGAACGGCCATCAGGCGGCGCGCACGATCCGAGAGGCGGAACGGTCGGAAGGCGAGGGCTGGCACGTGCCGATCATCGGCGTGACCGCCCATGCACTCGATCTCGATCGCGAGCTCTGCCTGGCCGCCGGCATGGACGACTACCTGTCGAAGCCGATCAGCCCGGAACAGCTCGAGGAGAAGATCGCCCGCTGGCTGGGCCGTCCGGTTCGGGACGGATCAGCCTTCGGCGGCACCGGGGCCTGAGGGGCGCAACCCACACAGCATTTCCCGCTTGCCGGCAAAGCCCTTGCGGCGCTCCACCGCAAATCCGGTGGCGATCAGGTTGCGACGGACAAAGCCGGCAGCGGCGTAGGTGGCGAAGCTCCCGCCCGGCACCGTGTGATCATGCACCTGCTGCATCAGCTCCGGCGACCACATGGCCGCATTGCGGGCCGGGGCGAAACCATCCAGATACCAGGCGTCGAATTCCAGGGCCGAACGGCCGAGGCTTTCGAGCGCATCGCCGCAGCAGACGGTAAGGCGGGTCTGATTATCGAGCTCGATGTCGACGATACCGGAAGGCGCCTCCGGCCACCGGTCGGTCAGCACTTCCCGTTCCGCATCGATCTCGCTCCAGCGGGAAAGCGCCCGCGACAGTTCTTCCTTCTTCATCGGGTAGAGTTCGAAGGAGACGAAATGCAGCAGGGAGCCCGGCGTCCGGGTTTCCTTCCATTGCCGCCACGTCTCGCAGGCATTGAGCCCGGTGCCGAAGCCGAGTTCGCCGATCCGAAATGTTCCGGCTCTCTGCCAGCGCTCCGGCAGCCCGTTGCCGGAAAGGAAGACGTGGCCGCATTCCAGCCGCCCGTCGGTCTGGCAATAAAAGTGGTCGTCAAAGGCGGTCGAATAGGGCATATCGCCGTCGCGCCAAGTGAGTTCCCGGTTGTCCGGGCCGGCAGACGATGTCGAATCGGCCGGTGATGTCGAATTGGCCGGTAATGTCGAATTGGAATGTGCCATGACGAAAGCGGATACTGCCAGCCGGCTTGCCGGTCAATCACGCGTCGAGCTTCTGGTCGTCGGCGGTGGCGTGATGGGGCTGTGGGCGGCGCTGACGGCGGAGCGCCTCGGCATAGAGACGCTGCTGATCGACGAGGGCGCGCTTGCCCGGGGTGCGAGCGGCGGGTTGCTCGGGGCGCTGATGCCGCACATGCCGGACAAATGGAACGACAAGAAGCAGCTGCAGTTTGACGCGCTTCTTTCGCTGGAAGACGAGGTCCGTGCTCTCGAGGCCGAGACCGGCCTATCGGCCGGCTACCGCCGTTCCGGCCGGATCATCCCGCTGCCGAAGCCGCATCTTCGCAAGATTGCCGCGCGCCACGAGCTGGAAGCCGAGGTTAACTGGCGGGTCGGGGAGCGCCGTTTCGCCTGGCAGTTGCTCGACGTCTCGCCGGCGGGCGCGGGCTGGCCGGTCTCCGGGGTTTGCGGTTCCGGTCTCGTCCACGACACGTTTGCCGCCCGTGTTTCGCCGCGTGGCCTGACGGGCATGATCGTGAGCCGACTGCGCACGGCGCGGCATGTGCGGATTGTGGAGGGCAAGGGGCTCACCTCGCTTTCCGGAACGACGGCCCGGCTTGCCGACGGCGAGACCATCTCCTTCGGCCATTGCATCCTCGCCGCCGGTCACGCGGCCTTCCCGCTGCTGCAGTCGCTCGGCGTGCCGCTTGCGCAGCCGCTCGGCCAGCCGGTCAAGGGGCAGGCGGCTCTGCTCAAGGGCGATATCGATCCGGACCTGCCGCTTCTCTATCTCGACGGTCTTTACGTCGTGCCGCATGAGGGCGGCTATGCTGCGATCGGCAGCACCAGCGAGGACCGTTTCGACGCGCCGTTTGACACCGACGGACAGCTGGAAGACCTGATCAGACGGGCAATGGATCTCGCCCCGGCGCTGCGTTCAGCCGAAGTTGTAGAGCGTTGGGCAGGGCTCAGGCCCAAGGCGATCGACCGCGATCCGATGGTCGGTCCTCATCCCGACAATCCTCGCGTCATCGCGCTCACCGGCGGCTTCAAGGTCAGCTTCGGGATCGCCCATCGCCTCGCCGCGGAGGCCCTGGGCGTGGTTGCAGGCCGTGCCATGGCATTGCCTGCCGGCTTCCACCTCGACAACCATATTGCGGTTGCTGCACGCAGCGCGTGAGGTCTTTCCTCTTCTCCCTTCGTCATATTGTCACGCAAATCACCTAACTGCTTCGCATAACGGCAATTGCTAAAATTGCCTTGCCCCAGAAAGCGAGGTGCGGAATGCGTTATGCCATCTATTTCACGCCCCCGTCCGGGGACGCGCTGACGCTGGCCGCGGCGAGCTGGCTCGGCCGCAGCGTCTATTCCGGCGAGCCGGTGGAGCATCCGGCTGTCAGGGGTCTCGGAATTCACGAGATCGCCTTCCATACCGCGCTGCCGCGCCGCTACGGTTTTCATGCGACGCTCAAGGCGCCGTTTCATCTCAATCATGATTGCAGCGAGGCGGCGTTGCTGCGCGAGCTGATGCGCTTTGCCGGCACGCTCGAACCGTTCGAGATCCCGCGCCTGGAAGTCGGGCGCCTCGGCGATTTCTATGGACTGATGCCGGCAGCGAGTTGCCCGGCGCTCGACTATCTCGCCGCGGCCGTGGTGCAGGAGTTCGACGGCTACCGTGCGCCACTGACGGAGGCGGAGATCGAGCGCCGCAATCCCGATGGGCTGTCGGCGCCGCAATTCGCCAACCTGCACCGTTGGGGCCATCCTTATGTGATGGACGAGTTCCGCTTTCACATGACGCTGACCGGGCCTCTGCTTGCCCGCGATTTCGGTCGTGTCGAGGCCGCGCTCGGCGCCCATTTCGCGCCGCTGCTCGAAGAGCCTGTCGAAGTCGCCAACCTGGCGCTGTTCGTCGAGCGCGAACCCGGGGCTCCGTTCCAGGTCCATTCGCTGCATCCGATGGGACGCGTCGCCGCCCGCAAGATCGCCTGAGGCCCGGGCGGACGGAGAGGCCCAGCCCGCATCCGGGTTTTCCATCTCGACATCGGACGCCGGCCTGCTTACCGTCGGGCGTCCGATTTCAAGGTGATTTGATGCCGCAGACTTCCTATCCGCGCGATCTCGTCGGCTATGGCCGCACCACCCCCGACCCGAAATGGCCCGGCGACGCGCATGTCGCCGTGCAGTTCGTCGTCAACTACGAGGAGGGCGGCGAGAGTTGCATTCTCGACGGTGACAAGGCCTCCGAATGCCTGCTGTCCGAGATCGTCGGGGCGCAACCCTGGCCGGGGCAGCGCAATCTCAACATGGAATCAATTTACGAATACGGCTCGCGTGCCGGCTTCTGGCGGCTGTGGCGGATGTTCACTGAGCGCAAGGTACCGGTCACCGTCTACGGCGTGACGCTCGCCATGGCGCGCAATCCGGAAGCCGTCGCGGCGATGAAGGAAGCGGACTGGGAGATCGCCAGCCACGGCTATCGCTGGCTGGAATACAAGGACTTCCCGGAAGAAGAGGAGCGAAAGCATATCCTCGAGGCAGTCCGGCTGCACAAGGAGCTGACCGGCTCCCATCCGCTCGGCATGTATCAGGGCAAGCCCTCCGACAACACGCTGCGGCTGGTGATGGAGGAGGGTGGTTTCCTTTACTCGTCAGACTCCTATGCGGATGATCTGCCCTATTGGGTAAAGGGTATCGACGGCAAGCCGTTCCTCATCATTCCCTACACGCTCGAAACCAACGACATGCGCTTTGCCACGCCGCAGGGGTTCAATTCAGGCGACCAGTTCTTCACCTATCTGAAGGACGCCTTCGACGTGCTCTATGCCGAAGGCAAGGCCGGCAGCCCGAAGATGATGTCAGTCGGCCTGCATTGCCGCCTCGTCGGTCGTCCGGGCCGGGCTGCGGCACTCGCGCGCTTCATCGACTACGTGACCAGCCACGAGAAGGTGTGGATACCGAAACGCATCGAGATCGCCGAACACTGGCACAGGCATCACAAGCCGGAGGCGATCTGATGCTGGATCGCAGTGATTTCATCTCGCGTTTCGGCGGCGTCTTCGAACACTCGCCCTTCATCGCCGAGCGCGCCTTCGACGCCGGCCTGGTGGCGGAGCCGTTGACGGCCTCCGGCGTGCATGCGGCGCTCACGGAAAAATTCCGGGCGGCTTCGTCCGGGGAGCGGCTCGGCGTTCTGAGGGCGCATCCCGATCTCGCCGGCAAGCTGGCGATTGCTGGGGAGCTGACCGAGGACAGCCGCAAGGAACAGGCGGGTGCCGGTCTCGACCGGCTTTCGCCCGACGAGCATCAACGCTTCACCACGCTCAATTCCGCCTATACCGACAAATTCGGCTTTCCCTTCATCATCGCGGTGAAGGGGCTGACGAAGAACGACATTCTATCCGCTTTCGAGACGCGCATCGGCAATGGCCGCGAGCAGGAATTCGACACCGCCTGCGCCCAGGTCGAGAAGATCGCCCGGCTTCGCCTCGAAAGCCTGCTACCGGAGACGAACTGAGATGCCCGAAATTTCCACCGTGACCCTGCCGGATTTCGCCGCCGGCGCCGTCAACCTCGCTTCCGCCCGGCTGGGCGCGAAGGGCCTTTTCTCGACGGACGAATTCTTTGCGCCGCTGGAGCGGATGCTCAACGATGCGCCTGCCGAATTCGATCCGGACCTCTACGACGACAACGGCAAGTACATGGACGGCTGGGAAAGCCGCCGCAAGCGCGTGCCCGGCCATGACTGGTCGGTGATCCGCCTTGCCATGCCGGGCCGCATCTTCGGCTTCGACGTCGATACCCGCTTCTTCACCGGCAACTATCCGCCGCACTGCTCGATCGAGGCTGCCGCCGTCGACGACGGCGATCCGACGGAGGCGACCGTCTGGACCGAACTCGTCGCCAAGGCGCCGCTCGGTCCGAGCGCCCAGCATTTCTTCGCCAATGCCGACCGTTCGAAGGTCTGGACGCATCTGCGCCTGCACATCTATCCGGACGGCGGCATTGCCCGCCTGAGGGTTTATGGCGCCGCCCATTTCGACTGGTCGAAGATCGGTGCCGACGAGGAGATCGACCTTGCCTATGTCTTCCACGGTGCGAAGGCACTTGCCTGGTCGGATGCCCATTACGGTCACCCCGACAAGATCCTGTCGCCGGGACGCGGCCTCAACATGGGTGACGGCTGGGAAACCAAGCGCCGGCGCGGACCTGGCCACGACTGGGCGATCATCCGGCTCGGCCATGCGGGCCGGGTCGACCGAATCCTGATCGACACGCATTTCTTCAAGGGGAATTTCCCGGATACCTGCGAGATCCTCGGCGCCTATCTGCCGGGTGCAGGTGACGTCTTCAGCGAGGCGGAGATCGCGGCTTCGGAGGGGTGGAAGCCAATCCTTTCGCGCCAGAAGATGCAGATGGACGCGGAACATCTCTATGAAGGCGACAAGATCGCCGATATCGGCCCGGTCACCCATGTCAGGCTCGCCATGCATCCGGATGGCGGCGTCATGCGTCTTCGCCTCTATGGCCGCAAGGCCTGAGGGCAAAGAACGAGAGGCGCGCAGCCTTATTGCTTGCGCGCTTCTTCAGCCTCGCGAATGGCCTCCTCGTGATACCAGCTGCCGCAGCCGCTTTCGATGATCACGGGGTGCAGGCGGGCATCGCGCTCGCGCATTTCTCTCAGCTTCTGAATGTTGCGAACCGGGAACTCTAAGATCTTCGCCGATTCCCGAACCATGTTCGTCGTCATGCTACTGCCTCTCTTTGTTCATCGTGCCAAAGGCGCGATTTACCTTTCGTACCAGAAGTTAAAGTGATTTGCACATGAAAAGTGCAAAATGCCTAAAATATGAGCACTAATATTGCAGTTTTTTGTCTGCGTGTGATTTCATCATTTGCACAAGCAGGGTGCTCCGCCCGAAAACACGGCATAGGGGCGTCATGTTCCGCCATTGTTAGCGAAATCTGTTAAATAAATTCCCGTCCTTACCGGCGCGCGCACGCTCCGGCTGCGCCAAAATGTCTCGCTTCCGGCAGCCGATCGCGAAGTTGGCACGCTTCATGCTTCTTTAACGGGGACTCGCCGGCGACCCGGAGATTCACCCCTCTGTTGCGCCCAGGTTGTGGCGCTGGACTGAAGAGAGACAAATATGACCAAGTACAAGCTCGAGTATATCTGGCTCGATGGCTACAAGCCGGTAGCGAACCTGCGTGGCAAGACGCAGATCAAGGAATTCGACAGCTTCCCGACCCTCGAACAGCTCCCGCTCTGGGGCTTCGACGGTTCGTCGACGATGCAGGCCGAAGGCCACTCGTCTGATTGCGTGCTGAAGCCGGTCGCTGTCTACCCGGACCCGGCCCGCACCAATGGCGCGCTCGTCATGTGCGAAGTCATGATGCCGGACGGCGTCACGCCGCATGCATCGAACACCCGCGCCACGATCCTCGACGACGAGGACGCCTGGTTCGGCTTCGAGCAGGAATACTTCTTCTATGAAAACGGTCGTCCGCTCGGCTTCCCGGAACAGGGCTTCCCGGCTCCGCAGGGTCCGTACTACACCGGCGTCGGCTACAAGAATGTCGGCGCTGTCGCCCGCGAGATTGTCGAAGAACATCTCGATCTCTGCCTCGAGGCTGGCATCAACCACGAAGGCATCAACGCCGAAGTGGCCAAGGGTCAGTGGGAATTCCAGGTATTCGGCAAGGGCTCCAAGAAGGCCGCCGACCAGATCTGGGTGGCACGCTACCTGCTGCTTCGCCTCTGCGAAACTTACGGCATCGACGTTGAATTCCATTGCAAGCCGCTCGGCGACACCGACTGGAACGGCTCGGGCATGCATTGCAACTTCTCGACCAAGTTCATGCGCGAAACCGGTGGCAAGGAATATTTCGAAGCCCTCATGGCCGCCTTCGCGAAGAACTGGAAAGAGCACATCGACGTTTACGGTCCGGACAACCACCTGCGCCTGACCGGCAAGCACGAGACGGCTCCGTGGAACAAGTTCTCCTACGGCGTTGCCGACCGTGGCGCCTCGATCCGCGTTCCGCATTCCTTCGTCAACAACGGCTACCGCGGTTACCTCGAAGACCGTCGTCCGAACTCCCAGGGTGACCCCTATGCGATCGCTTCGCAGGTTCTGAAGACGATCTCGGAAGTGCCGACGGCCGATTACGCCAAGAGCGCCGCCTGATTGCCACGATCTCCCAAGGTCTGAAGACGACGCCGGTGAAAGCCGGCGTCGTTTTCGTTTGGGCTGGGGAACGCGTCGGCGACTTCCGCGATTGGCGGCTTTGGCCTATGATCGCGATGAAGGAGACAGGGCCATGCGACCGTCAGAAGTTCTGGAACGCAACAGAATGGCCATTCGCGAGGCGACAGCCCGCCGCAAGGCGGCCAACCCGCGTGTATTCGGTTCAGTTGCACGGGGCGCAGACGGACCGGACAGCGATCTCGACATTCTCATTGACGCGCTGCCGGGCATGACCCTCTTCGATCTCGGCGGGCTGCAATCCGAAATGGAGCAATTGCTGGCCTGTGAGGTGGACGTCGTAACCTCGAGCGGCCTCAAGTCCCGGCTTCGAGACAGGATCCTGGCCGAGGCAGTGGCCATATGACCCGGGAGGAGCGGTTCCTCGGCGATCTTCTCGACATGCAGGAGGCGGCATCCGAGGCGATCGGCTTCGTCGCGGGCCGGACTCTGGAGACGCTCGAGCGGGACATCCTGACACAGCGCGCGGTCGCCATGAGCTTTGTGTTGATTGCCGCTGCCGCGTCGAGGATATTCGAGCAGTTTCCGAACGTTGTATCCGAGCATCCGGAGATCGCCTGGTCGAAGATCAGAGGCTTGCACGATGTGGTCGTCCACGAGTACGAGACGCTCGACTGGCGCCTCGTCTGGGACACCGTCCACCGTGATCTGCCAACCCTCGTCGCCCAGATCGATCAACTGCGCCACCCGCATATCCAAGGAGAGTGACCCCGCTTGTCCGACCTGCTTACCGTTAAGCCCCTTACGGCCTTAGCCTTCGCGCCCTTCGGCGAGGTGATCGAGGCCGACCCTTCCACCATGCGTCTGATCAATGGCGGTACGACCGAGCGATTTCACGCGCTCTTTTCTCCCGACGTCGTGGGCGAGGGGGCGCGGGTGATCGTCAACATCTTCCGTGGACAGCCGCGCGCCTTCCCTTATGAGATCGGCATGATGGAGCGTCACCCGCTCGGCAGCCAGAGTTTTTCGCCGCTCTCGGGGCGTCCCTTTCTCGTCGCGGTGTCGGAGGACGAGGGCGGCAGGCCCGCCCGTCCGCAGGTCTTTCTCGCCCGACCGGACCAGGGCGTGAACTATCGGCGCAATGTCTGGCATCATCCGTTGATGGCAATCGGTGAAGTGTCGGATTTTCTGGTTGTCGATCGAGACGGGCCGGGCAACAATCTCGAAGAACATTTCTTCGTAAGCCCCTACCGAATCCTGGAGCCCCATCTATGACCGGCCTCACCACCCATGTCCTCGACACCGCGCTCGGCAAGCCCGCCGAAGGCATGAAGATCCAGCTGATGCGGATGAGCGGGGAAGAGGCGGAACTGATCGTCACGGTGTTTACCAATGCGGACGGGCGGGTCGACGGCGGGCCGATCCTCAAGGATGCGGATTTCCAGATCGGCCAGTATGAGCTTCTGTTCCATGCCGGCGACTATCTGAAGGAGAAGGGCGCGCCGCTGACCGAGCCGCCGTTCCTCGACGTGATCCCGATCCGCTTCGGCATCGCCGACACGGACGCCCATTACCACGTTCCGCTGCTGCTCTCGCCCTACGGCTACTCGACCTATCGGGGCAGCTGATGGCAGAGGTATTTGCCGCCATTGCCGATGTGCACGGGAACTATCTTGCACTGGAGGCGGTCCTTGCCGACATCCGGGCGCAGGGCATTTCGGACATCGTCAATCTGGGCGACAGCTTCTCCGGACCGCTCGATGCGGGCAGGACGGCCGACCTGCTGATCCCGCTCGACGCGGTGACGGTGAGGGGCAATCACGATCGGGCGCTAATCGATCGCCCGCCGGAGGAGATGGGGGACTGGGAGCGGCCCTCCTATGCGCAGCTTACCGCCGACCAGCTCGACTGGATCCGCGGCCTGCCGTTCAGCGTTGTCCATCGTGGCGAGGTCTATCTCTGCCACGCGACGCCTCAGGACGACAACACCTACTGGATGGAGACGCTCAACGAACAGGGCATCTTCCATCTGAAGCCACTCGAGGCGATCGAGGCGCTGGCCCACGGCATCGAGCAGCCACTGATCCTGTGCGGCCACAGCCACATCGCCCGCTCGGTGCAGCTTTCCGACGGAAGGCTGATCGTCAATCCGGGCAGCGTCGGCTGCCCCGGCTTCGACTACGACGTGCCCTTCTACCACAAGGCCCAGGCCGGCACACCGTTTGCGGCCTATGCGCTCCTGGAAAAGACGGCGCTCGGCTGGCAGCCGACCTTCCGTCAGGTCCGCTACGACAATCTCGCCATGGCCGAACTCGCCCGCCGGCACGGCATGGCCGACTGGGTGAGCGCGCTTTCGACGGGCTGGATAGCCTGAGGCCGGGACCGTCTTCCGATGAACGTTCTTATTGCTTGCAAAGGCTGCGGGTTGTCTCCAGCATGAGCCTTGGCCGGAGGTGGCCCGCAGTCCGCGCCCGAAAGGGTCTGGCGAATACCTCCACTTCTTCTTGCTCAACGTTTCAACCGTCAGGCGAAGGCGTTGGAAATGCGGACGCCGACGATGTCTTTGCCGAGACGAAGGAAACGGACATGCGCGACCATCGCGATGCCAAGGCCATGGCCAAGGCCCTTCGGGAGGCCCTTGCCTCCCGCGAACTGACGATCAGCCACAGCGAGGCGCTGGAGATCGTCGCCAGCCAGTTCGGGCTGGCAAACTGGAACATATTGTCTGCCCAGATCGATCGGGAGAACGCCGCCCGGGAGACCTCGGATATCGTGCTCGAACCGGCGGTTCCCATCGTCCGTATCTTCGACGTGGAAAAGGCCAAGGAATTCTACATCGGTTTTCTCGGATTCACCGTCGACTGGGAGCACCGTTATGGCGATTACTTCCCGCTCTACATGCAGATCTCGCGCTCCGGGCTCAAACTGCATCTCTCCGAGCATTCCGGTGACGCGACGCCAGGCGGCAACATGTGCGTCTACATGACGGGCATCCGTGACTTCCACAGGGAACTCTCCGCCCGGAACTACCGCTACATGAAGCCTGGCCTCGAGGACGAGGGTGGAAGGCTTCAGGTGGAGGTTACGGATCCGTTCAACAATCGCATCCGGTTCATGGAGATCAAGAACGGATAACGGCAGCGCGGGGCGGCGGATCGACCGCCCCGATCTTCGGTTTCACCCCTTGAACGGGTTCTCGGCGATGATGCCGCTGTCGATCTCGGTGATCTTGCGCTTGCCGCAGAGCGCCATGGTGGTGTCCATTTCCTTGGCGATGATCTCCAGCGCTTTCGTGACGCCGGGCTTGCCCATGGCGCCGAGACCATAGAGGAAAGGGCGGCCGATATAGGTGCCCTTCGCGCCGAGCGCCACGGCCTTCAGCACGTCCTGGCCGGAGCGGATGCCGCCGTCGAGATGCACTTCGATTTTGTCGCCGACGGCATCGACGATCCTCGGCAGCATGGCGATCGAGGAATGGGCGCCGTCGAGCTGGCGGCCGCCGTGGTTGGAAACGACGATCGCGTCCGCACCGGTCGCCGCCGCCATCTTCGCGTCCTCGGTGTCGAGAATGCCCTTGATGATCAGCTTGCCGCCCCAGCGCTCCTTGATCCACTCGACGTCCTTCCACGACAGCTGCGGATCGAACTGCTCGACCGTCCAGGCATTAAGCGAGGCGAGGTCGGTCACGCTTTTTGCGTGGCCGTGGATGTTGCGGAAGGTACGGCGGTTGGTCTGGAGCATGTTCCAGCACCAGCGCGGCCGGGTCGCCATCTGGTAGAGGTGCTTGGGCGTCAGCTTCGGCGGCGCGGAGAGGCCGTTGCGCAGGTCCTTGTGGCGCTGGCCGAGGATCTGCAGGTCGGCGGTGAGCACCAGGGCCGAGCATTTCGCCGCCTTGGCGCGCTCGATCAGGTTCAGCACGAAATCGCGGTCGCGCATGACATAGAGCTGGAACCAGAAGGGCTTGCTGGTGACGGAGGCGACATCCTCGATCGAGCATATGCTCATCGTGGAGAGCGTGAAGGGGACGCCGAATTCTTCCGCGGCCTTTGCCGCCAGCATCTCGCCATCAGCATGCTGCATGCCGGTGAGGCCTGTCGGAGCGAGCGCCACCGGCATCTTGACCGTCTCGCCGATCATCGTCGTTTCGAGCGAGCGGCCGCTCATGTCGACCAGAACGCGCTGGCGCAGCTTGATGCGCGCATAATCGCTTTCGTTGGCGCGGTAGGTGCTCTCGGTATAGGAGCCGCTATCGGCATAATCGAAGAACAGTTTCGGCACGCGGCGCTTCGCCATGCGCTTGAGATCGGAGATTTCGAGAGGATTTGCCATCGGACCTGTCCCGCAACTGTGTGTCCTGCAGACCTAGCACGAGCCCGGAAGGCTTGTGAATGGGACGACAGGTGGGAGGTGAAGTTTTTTTACCTGTTGTCCCTGTTGCCTTTGCGTGGCGGGTGCCGCTGCGCCTATCGGCTCACGCTTCGACCCTCGCGACGCAACAGGATCATCTGCGTGGTCAGTCCCACGACCAGCATGGCGGCCAGGACGGCCTGGGCGCCTAGGAGAATCGGCGAAGACAGGTCCGTGACGATGGGGTGGCCGTCGGGCACGCGGCGAAGTGTTTCGCTGACGGCCGGTACCATCAGCAGAAATGCCGTCAGGCTGAGGAATATCGTTTCCAGGTAGCGCGCCGCCTTGCCCAATGCCGAGACATGGCCGACGCCATAGCCCGCCAGCAGCAGGACAAGCGTAACCGCGCCGATGACCGGGCCTGCTGCCTGGTGGGCCACAAAGAACACAGTGAGGGCGCCGATCAGCATCGAGATAAAATAGACCGCGCCCGCCGTGGTGCGCGGAGCGATCCGTCCGTAGCGCGCGAACATATAGATGGCCAAGGGAATGGCCGGCAGGCTGCCGAGCGTGTGTATCCATCCGAGGGGAGAGATTCCGAACATGTCGATGTCCTTTTCTGTAGGTGCCGCTCATTTGCCCCGGGGAGCGACGCTGCGGAGCTAAGAATGTCTACCTATTAATTGGTAGGCTTGATGGTGAAAAAATGTGTCTCGTCGGTTCATTCAGGCTTTGGGCAAGATCCGTTGCAGAAGCGTCCCGGTCACGATGCTGAAAATCCGGGGGTTGCCATAGGCGCGGGCCGACAGCATGGCGCCATGCACCGTTGCAAGGAATGCTTCCGCTTCCGCTTCCGGCGTTGCGCTCAAAGAGAGCGTGTCTTGTGCGGCGCCACGCTCCATAACGCGAGTTAGCCAAGCCGACAGAGTTCGGAAGTGTGCCTTGACCTCAAGGTGGACTTCCTCGGGCAAAAGCTGCGCTTCGCCGGCAAGCAGCGCGCAAACACAGAATGGAGCGGTATTGTCCAGGATGCACGCTTCCCAATAGCCGAGATAGGCGCGCAATTGCCCCGGCGGATCCCCGATATGCCGTTCAAGTTCGGCCAATCCGGATTCCGCCTCCTGCCGATAGCGAGCAACCAGCGTGCGGACCAGGTCTGCCTTGCTGGGAAAATGATGGTGGATGCTGGCGTTGCGGATGCCGACCACTTTGGCGATGTCGGCATAACTGAAGCCATTATATCCGCCAGCGATGATCAATGTGCGCGCATGCTGCAGAATCTGGTCCGATGTGTTCGAGGGATTGCTCATGAAATTTGTCTACCAACTAGTAGGTAGTTTGTCAAACCCGCATCCAACCGGAGTATTTCGCCAAGCCTTGTCAGAAATGTTCGCCGGAACGGAAGGGGCCGACGCGAATGCCGGCGGCGACGAGATAGGCGGTCGACCAGCCGATCAGCAGGAAGCCGTCGACGCCCTCCATGCCGGCGAGAAGGCGCCATTCGGGGTGGGGGATGACGTCGCCGTAGCCGATTGTCGAGAAGGTGACGGTCGAGAAGTAGAGCGCGATCTCGAAGCTGTCGAAGAAGCCGATCAGGCGGTAGCATATGGCCCAGAGCCAGACCTCCGCGGTCAAAACGGCAAAGACGCCGAGCACGACCGTGTTCATCGCGATCAGGCGGCTGCGGTGGCCGTGCAGGCGGATGCGATCGCTGATCCAGCTCATCGCGCGGGTGACGCTCATCAATCCGAAGGTGTGGATGACGACGGTGAGCGAGATCATCACCGTGCCGAGAGCGAGGTTCAGAAACATGTTCATGGTGTTTTTCCGGCAGACATCATGCGAGCATAGCGCGCAGTTCCTTGCGGAACATGAATTTCAGTCCCGACCAGATTTCGTCGACGGCGCAAACCTTCACGTCGACCAGCCCGAGCGGCAGGACCAGTTCGCGAAGCACGTCCTCGGTGATCGAGGTTTTCACCCCGGAGGATTTCTTCGGCCAGGAGATCCAGAGCATGCCATCCGCCTTCAGCGCCGCGCGGAGGGCGGGCAGGCGATCGGCAAGGCGTTCGCGGGCGGTTTCGAAGACATGGATCAGGTCGAATTCCCGTGTTGCGACGCCGTCGAGGCTTGTCGCGACGCGTTCCAGACCCTCGGTCCGGGCGAGGTCCTGCTGGCTTTCCGGCAGGTCGAGGAACAATGCCGCCATGCCCGGCTTGAGACCGAGCTTCCTGGCAAGGGGCGTTCCGGAGTAGCCGTGCTGCATCAATCCCTCAGACGGTGGCCGGCTTGCTGGCCTTGCCCGCGACATAGGTTTCGACGACGGATCTGTCGTCTCCCAATGTCTGCAGCAGAAAGAGTTCCTCCGCAAGGGAGGTGACGGTTTCCATGCGCAGCCGCATGGCCGGGGTGGCGGCGGCGTCCAGCACGACGAAATCGGCATCCGTGCCGGGCTCCAGCGTGCCGATCCGGTCTATGAGAGACAGCGCCTCGGCATTGCCGCGGGTCATCAGGTGGAAGCTCTCCAGCGGGTTCAGTCGCTCGCCGAGCAATTGCTGGATCTTGTAGGCCTCGTCCAGGGTCTTCAGCATCGAATAGCTGGAGCCGCCGCCTATGTCGGTTGCCACCGCGATCCGCAACGGCTTTTGCCGGCGCTGGTAGGATTTCATCGGAAAAAGGCCGGAGCCAAGGAAGAGGTTGGAGGTCGGGCAGTGCACGGCGACCGCGCCGGCGTCGCTCATGGCGTCGGCCTCGCGGTCCGACAGGTGGATCGCATGGCCGAACAGGCTCTTTCGTCCGAGCAGGCCGTAGCGGGCGTAGATGTCGGTATAGTCCTTGGCTTGCGGATAGAGCGAGCAGGTGAAGTCGATCTCGTCGCGGTTCTCCGACAGGTGCGTCTGGATGTGCAGGTCGGGGAATTCCTCCGCCAATGCCTGCGTCATCGCCATCTGTTCCGGCGTCGAGGTAATGGCAAAGCGGGGCGTGATGGCGACGTGGTTGCGGCCCTTTCCGTGCCAGTCGGCGATCACCTGGCGGGTCTCGTCGTAACCGGTCCGCGGCGTGTCGAGCAGGCCTTGCGGGGCGTTGCGGTCCATCATCACCTTGCCGCCGATCATCAGGCTGCCGCGGCGCAAGCTCTCGGCGAAGAAGGCGTCAGCGGACGTCTTGTGCACCGAGCAATAGGCGACCGCGGTGGTCGTGCCGTTGCGGAAGAACTCGTCGAAGAAATGACCGGCGATGCGCTCCGCATGGGCGCTCTCGACGAAGCGGCATTCCTCGGGGAAGGTGTAGGTATTCAGCCATTCGAGCAGGTTGGCCGCATAGGAGCCGATCACCTGCATCTGCGGGAAATGCACATGGGTGTCGATCAGACCCGGCAGGATGAGGTGCGGGCGGTGGTCGATCTCGATCGTGCCTTGCGGCGCGGCGGCGCTAACATCGGCATGCTTGCCCATCGCCACAATGCGACCGTCGGTGACGAGCAGGGCGCCGTCGGAGAGATAGGTGTAACTCCCCGTGTCGTCGATCGCCTCCGGCGCGCGAAGGAAGGAGAGCAGCCGGCCGCGGATGAGGGTTGTGGTCATTGGGCCGCCTTGCCGGATACCGCGCTTTCGAACCAGGCGACGAGCAGGGCGCGTTCCTTGGGGCCGACCTCGGTCACGTTGCCGGGGGGCATGGCGTGGCTGCGGCCGGCCTGGATGTAGATCTCGCGGGCATGGGCGGCGATCTCGGCATCGGTCTCGAGCCGGACATTCTTCGGCGGGCGGACGATGCCCTCCCAGACGGGTTCCGCCGCATGGCACATCGAGCAGCGGGACATGACGATGTCGCGGGCGGCCTCGAAATGGGCATTCTCGACGAAGCGCAGATTGGCGGGAGCGACGGAAACCTCGTCCTCGACCGGCGCTTTCTGGACCGTCGAGAGCCACATGATGACGATGAAGATGACGGTCGTCGCGATCCAGGTCCACAGCGGGCGGCCCTTGCGGGCATGGGTGGTGTTGAACCAGTGGCGGATGGTGACGCCCATCAGGAAGACCAGCGCCGCGATCACCCAGTTGTAGGCGGTGGCAAAGGCCAGCGGATAATGGTTCGACAGCATGAAGAAGATGACGGGCAGAGTCAGGTAGTTGTTGTGGAGCGAGCGCTGCTTGGCGATCACGCCGTATTTCGGATCGGGCGTGCGGCCGGCGATCAGGTCGGCGACGACGATCTTCTGGTTCGGGATGATGATCAGGAAGACATTGGCCGACATGATCGTGGCGGTGAAGGCGCCGAGATGCAGGAAGGCGGCGCGGCCGGTGAAGACCTGCGTGTAGCCCCAGGCCATGGCGATCAGCGCGACATAGAGCACGCCCATCAGCATCCAGATGTTCTTGCCGAGCGGTGACTTGCAGAGTTGGTCGTAGATCAGCCAGCCGAGCGCCAGCGAGCCGAGCGAAAGGCCGATGGCCTGCCACTGGGTGAGGTCGAGCACCTGGCGGTCGATCAGGAAAAGGTCGGCGCCGCCGTAATAGACCACGCAGAGCATGGCGAAACCGGAGAGCCACGTGGCGTAGCTCTCCCACTTGAACCAGGTCAGATGCTCCGGCATCTGGGCCGGCGCCACGAGATACTTCTGGATGTGGTAGAAGCCGCCGCCATGCACCTGCCACTCCTCGCCATAGGCGCCGACCGGCAGATGGTCGCGCCTCACCAGGCCGAGGTCGAGCGCGATGAAATAGAAGGACGAGCCGATCCAGGCGATGGCGGTCACCACATGCAGCCAGCGAACCGCAAAGGAGAGCCATTCCCAGGCAATGGCGTATTCATACATCAGAGATGATCCCTTTCTTCCCCCAGCCTGGCACTGTGAAAAATAATCTTCGTCAAGGGAAGCCCCGGACGGCGGATGATCGGCCAATCCAGAGAAATTCTGCCTGTTCCCGCCGGAGCGGGGCACTACTGCGCCTGAAGGCCTTGAGCGAGCCGTTCCGGCGCCAGCGTGGCTTCGAGCCATTCCCGGAACTTGCGTACCTTCGGCAGCGTGCGGCGGCTTTCCGGGTAGACGAGCCAGTAGCTGTTCTCGTCGAGCCAGCTCAGAGCGAAGGGCTGGATCAGGCGGCCGGACGCCAGTTCCTCCTGCACATAGAAGGGGCTGAGCATCGCGACGCCATGGCCGGCAAGGGCAGCGCCCGCCTCGAGGTCGAGCGCGCCGAGTGCGTTGAGCCGGCGGGCACCGCTCGGCGCGACGCCGACGCCGGCGGCCTCGAACCAGAGCTTCCACCGACCGTCGTCATCGCTGATCCAGGGCAGTTTCAAAAGGTCGGCGGGTTCCTTCACGCCACCGATACTCTCAGCCAGCTTTGGGCTCAGCATCGGCGTGTAGGTGAGCCTGACCAGCGGATGGGCCGCCAGTCCGGGCCAGGGGCCGATGCCGATCCGGATCGCGACGTCCGCCGGCTCGCGGCTGAAATCCGTCAGCTTGCTGCCGCGCAGGAGCCGAACGGCGATCTGGGGATGGGCAAGCTGGAAACTGCCGAGCGTGCGGGCGAGCCAGTGCGAGGCGAAGGTCGGGACCGAGTGGATCTCGAGCACCTCGTCGGCACTGCGGACAGCCTGGGCCATCGCATCGCGCAGCAGCGCGAACCCCTCCGTGACCTTCGGCAGCATGCGCTCGCCTACTTCCGTGAGCGCGATCTGACGTGCCTGGCGGGTGAAAAGCAGTTCGCCGAGCATCTCCTCGAGCAGTTTGATCTGGTAACTCACGGCGGTCTGGGTCATGCCCAGTTCCTCTCCCGCGCGAGTGAAGCTGCCGAGACGGCCGACCGCCTCGAAGACGCGCAGCGCATTGAGAGGAAACTGTTTCGACAACTTCATGGATAAGCCCTCTTTATCGATCGCCAGCGTAATTGAATTGGATTCGGCCGGCAACTGGAGGCATTGTCGTCTCATCAATGATCAAGTCGAATTGGGCAGTGGAGACGTAACATGGTGTCCGCGATCAGATATCTGTGGCCTGCACCAGGCCTTTCCCTGCGGGGCCTCAACCGGTTCCTTGTCCGGCTTCTGGCCCGCGACGACATGTGGTCGGAAACGCTTCCTGATGGTGTGAAGGAGGATCTGGGTCTCGTCGACGGTCGCCCGTCGCTCAACCGCAACGACGCCTACTGGTCCGCGGCAAGGCGCCACGGTGACTGGATGCGCTCCGGTCCGTTGTAAGGAAAGTTAAATAAAGACAGTCGGTTGACGTGTGATTCTGACGCTTTGATTCCGGCGCTTCACGCGGAGATTTAGCTTGAGCCTGAGCGCAGAAGGTTGACGCCCAACGCGTGCGGCCGGGCGCTCGGACGTCAGCCCGGCGGCTTGGGTCGATGGGCAGCCTCGGCGGATTCGACGAGCGGGACGATCAGCCGCGTTGCCTCGACTTTCGAGTAGCGGTTCCTGCGCAGGCTCGCCTTGACGGCCTCGGCCTGCGGTTACGATCAGGTGAATTCGTCCCTGCAGGAGGCCTCAACAGGTCGGTTTCGCATCTGAGGATTGCCTGCTGGTCGCGTTTCTCATGCCGCGCCGTTCCTCGCGCGTTATGAATTGAGAACGTTCACGCAGATCTCCGCCGCGGCGAGGGCCGCAATCACGGTGGGTCGCTTGTCCCGCAGGGTGCTGCCGCCGATCGGCAAGGTGAGCCGATCGAGCAGGCTTGCGTTTTCGCCCTCGCGCTTCAGCCAGCTTGCGAAGGTGGCGCGCTTGGTGGCCGAGCCGATCATGCCGACATAGGCGAGATCCGGGCGGGCGAGGGCGGCGCGGGTGATGAGGAAATCGAGGGCATGGTCGTGGGTGAGCACGACGGCGGCCCCACCCGGCCGGATGGCCTCAACCTCTGCCTCGGGCATGGCGACGCGGCGGAATTTCACGCCGTCCGGCAGTGCAGCTTCGAGCGCCTCGCGGGTCTCGACGACGGTGACGCTGACCGGCAGAGGACGAAGGGCAGCCGCGAGCGCCAGACCGACATGGCCGGCGCCGAAGACGAAGACGTCGGGATGGGCCTGTTCAATCGCTGCCTGCCGGTCAAGAAGTGCCTGACTGGCGGCCGGATCGAGGCGGTCGAAGGCAAGCCCGGTGCGGCCGCCGCAGCATTGGCCGATTTCCGGCCCGAGCGGCACGTCGAGGAAGCCCTGCCGTTCGCCGGAGGCCAGCATGTGCCGCGCATGGTCGATCGCCATGAATTCCAGATGACCGCCGCCGATCGTGCCGTGAAGGGCGTCCGTCGCAACGACCATGAATGCACCCGCCTCGCGCGGCGTCGAGCCTTTCGCCTCCGCGACCTCGACGAGCACGGCATTGGGGTGGGCGGCGAGGAAGTGGGTAAGGGAGGGGGGCGTCATCGGAAGCTGCCCCTCATCCGCCTGCCGGCACCTTCTCCCCGTCCCGACGGGGAGAAGGGATGATCCGGATGCCTCGGCACTTCGCCGCCGATGTCCCGAAGCGGTTCATGAGCTCTTTGGGCCCTGCGAGGCACCGCCAAACGAGTCACCGACTTTACCGTTGGGTACGCTCGGAAGCACGGCGTCTCAAATGGGATTTCTATGGCGGTGGGCCCGCGAAGCGCGGCCTTCTCCCCGTTCACGGGGAGAAGGTGCCGGCAGGCGGATGAGGGGCAATCTGCAGCGGCGGCCATGAATGACGGCGCTGCCGAATCCCGGAGGGGCAGCATGTCGTGATCCGCCGGGGACTGCATCACATCCCCTTCAGCCGCTCGACCGCCATCAGCACCCGCTCCGGCGTCGCAGGGGCGTCGAGGCGGGGGCAATGGCGGTAGTCGGCGACCGAGGCGACGGCCATCGAAAGTGCTTCCAGGACCGAGATCGCCAGCATGAACGGCGGTTCGCCGACGGCCTTGGAGCGACCGATGGTCGGCTCGGCATTTTCCGACCATTCGGCGAGCCGAGTGTTGAAGATCTTCGGCCGGTCGGAGGCGAGCGGGATCTTGTAGGTCGACGGCGCGTGGGTTCTCAGCCGCCCCTTGGCGTCCCACCACAGTTCCTCGGTCGTCAGCCAGCCCATGCCCTGCACGAAGGCGCCCTCGATCTGGCCGATGTCGATCGCCGGATTGAGCGAGTGGCCGACGTCGTGGAGAATGTCGGTGCGCTCCATCAGATACTCGCCGGTCAGCGTGTCGATCGAGACTTCGGAGCAGGCGGCGCCATAGGCGAAGTAGTAGAACGGCGTGCCGCGGCCGGCGGCGCGGTCCCAATGGATCTTCGGCGTCTTGTAGAAGCCGGCGGCGGAGAGCTGCACGCGGGCGAAATAGGCCTTCCTGACGAAGTCCGGGAAGGGGATCTCCTCCGCGCCGACCCGTACCCGGTTGGGCAGGAACACGACCTCATCCGCCGATACCTTGAAGTGTTCGACGGCGAAGGCGACGAGGCGTTCCTTGATCTGGCGGGCCGCGTCGAAGGCGGCCATGCCGTTGAGGTCCGTTCCGGACGAGGCGGCCGTCGCCGAGGTGTTCGGCACCTTGGCCGTCGTCGTCGCGGTGATCTTGACGCGCTCGACATCCACCTGGAAGCACTCGGCAATCACCTGGGCGACCTTGGTGTAGAGGCCCTGGCCCATCTCGGTGCCGCCGTGGTTGAGGTGGATCGAGCCGTCCTGGTAGACATGAACGAGCGCGCCGGCCTGGTTGAAGGCGGTCATGGTGAAGGAGATGCCGAACTTCACCGGGGTGAGTGCGATGCCCTTCCTGATCACCGGGCTCGTCCTGTTGAAGTCGACGATGGCGCGGCGCCGCGCCTTGTAGTCGCAGGAGGTCTCCAGTTCCTCGACGACGCGGGCGACGATGTTGTCCTCGACCATCTGGTGATAGGGCGTGACATTGCGGCCGGAACCGACATCGCCGTAGAAGTTCGCCTTGCGGATCTCGAGCGGGTCCTTGCCGAGCTGGTAGGCGATTTCCTCGATGATGCGCTCGCCACCGAGCATGCCCTGCGGGCCGCCGAAACCGCGAAACGCGGTGTTGGAAACCGTATGAGTCTTCAGGGGCTGCGAGGTCAGCTTCACATGCGGGTAGAAGTAGCTCGAGTCGGCATGGAAGAGGGCGCGGTCGGACACCGGGCCGGAAAGGTCGGCCGAATAGCCGCAGCGCGCGGCGAAATTCGCGGTCAGTGCGTGGATGCGGCCGTCGCCGTCGTAGGCGACGTCGAAGTCCATACGGAAGTCGTGGCGCTTGCCGGTCAGCGCCATGTCCTCGTCGCGGTCGGGGCGGAATTTTATCGCGCGGTTCAACTTCTTGGCTGCAAGGGCGGCGAGCGCGGCGAACTGGTTGCCCTGGGTCTCCTTGCCGCCGAAACCGCCTCCCATGCGCCGGACATTGACGGTGATCGCATTGGACGGAATGTCGAGCACGTGGCCGACGATATGCTGGATCTCGGAGGGATGCTGGGTCGAGGACCAGACGGTCACCTCGTCGTCCTCGCCGGGAATGGCAAGCGCGATGTGGCTTTCCAGGTAGAAATGCTCCTGGCCGCCGATCCGCATCGTTCCCTTGAGGCGATGCTCGGACTTGTCGAGTTCGGTCTCCGGCTCGCCGCGTTTGAGCACCATGCCGGGCGTGACGAGCGGGGCGTCGTTTTCGAGGGCGGCATCGACGTCGGTCCAGAAGGGCAGGTCGCGATATTCGATCTTCGCCATCCGGGCGGCGCGGCGGGCAGCGTCGCGGGTTTCGGCAATCACGGCAAAGACCGGCTGGCCGTGAAACTCCACCTTGTCCTTTGCGAGCAGCGGCTCGTCATGGCGACCGCCGGAGGAGACGTCGTTGACCCCCGGCACGTCGTCGGCCGTCAGCACCGCAACGACGCCGGGATAGGTTTTCACGGCCGACAGGTCGACCGAAAGGATTTCCGCGTGCGCCCGGTCCGACATGCCGAGCGCGCCGTGCAGCAGGCCCGCAGGCTCTGGAATGTCGTCGATATATTCGGCACTTCCGGCGACATGCTTGTGTGCCGAATCATGCCGGAGCGGCTGGTGCATCGGGCCGCTGACATATTTGTAGGTCTCGTAGGTCGGCTTATGCATGGCTTAAATTCCTGCCTCGGCGTTCCTGCCCCTCATCCGGCCTGCCGGCCACCTCCTCCCCGCGGGCGGGGAGAAGGACAACCGCGGCCAGTGCCCCGGCCTCGTCCCCTCTCTCCGCTTGCGGGGAGAGGGTTAGGGTGAGGGGCTGTCGCGACGTGAAACTCAGGGAGCGATCGAAAAGGGCCATCACGCCTCCTCCGCCGCAAAGCGTTTCAGTTCCTGCGGGGTCCCGGTGGTTTCCAGGAAGAAGCGGGTGAGCAGGTTCCTGGCGGTCAGGCTGCGATACTCGGCGGTGGCGCGCCAGTCGGTGAGGGGCTTGTAGGCCTCGTCGAAAGCGTCGCGGGCGGTGACGATGGTCGCCTCGGTCCAGGGCTTGCCGATGAGTGCCGCCTCGACGGCGCGGGCGCGCTTCGGCGTGCCGGCCATGCCGCCGAAAGCGATGCGGATGCGGGAAACCGTGTTGTCGTCGCCGAGCGTCAGATGGAAGGCGCCGCAAAGCGCCGAGATGTCCTCGTCGCGGCGCTTGGAGATCTTGTAGACGGCAAAATGGCTGCCGGGCTCCGGCCTTGGAATACGGATCGATTCGACGAATTCGCCGGCGCGGCGGTCCTGCTTGCCGTAATCGATGAAGAAATCCTCGAGCGCGATCTCCCGGCCGCCGGCGGTGGAGCGAAGGCGGATCGTCGCGTCCAGCGCGATCAGCGCCGGCGGCGTGTCGCCGATCGGCGAGCCGTTGGCGATGTTGCCGCCGATCGTGCCCATGTTGCGTACCTGCTGGCCGCCGATCCGCTCGATCAGCCGGCCGACGGCCGGGATTTCAGAGCGCAGCGTGTCGAAGGCCCTGGAATAGCTCACCCCGGCGCCGAGCGTGATCGCCCGTTCGTCGGTGGCGACATGCTGCAGATCCGTGAGGTGGTTGATGAAGACGACCGGATCGAGTTCGCGCATCTGCTTGGTGACCCAGATCCCGACATCGGTGGCGCCGGCGACGATCGTGGCGCCGGGTTCCCGGGCAAGGACGTCGGCAAGGGCGGTCAGCGAGGCCGGCACGACGAGGCGACGCCCGCCTTTCGAAACGGTGATCGTCTCGGTGGGCTGCAGGTTCCACAGCCTTGCCATGATGTTGGCGCGGTCGCGTTCGAGCGGATCGAAAAGCGCGCTCGGGCGGGTGCGGGACACCTGTTCGGCCGCCTTGACGATCGGCTCGTAGCCGGTGCAGCGACAGAGATTGCCCTGAAGCGCCCGTTCGATCTCGGCGCGGGACGGATGGCCGTTGGAGAGCCACAGGCCGTAGAGCGACATCACGAAACCCGGCGTGCAGAAGCCGCATTGCGAGCCGTGGCAGTCGACCATGGCCTGCTGTACCGGATGGAGATTGCCGCCTTCACCGGCGAGGTGTTCGACCGTCACGACATGGGTGGCGTTGAGCGAGCCGAGGAAACGGATGCAGGCATTGACCGTCTCGTAGGTCAGGTGGCCGGCGTCAAGCCGCCCGACAAGCACGGTGCAGGCGCCGCAATCGCCTTCGGCGCAGCCTTCCTTGGTGCCGGTCAGCCGACGTTTCAGCCTGAGGAAATCCAGAAGCGTTTCCGTGGGATCCACGCTTTGGAGGGCGATGTCCTCGCCGTTCAGGACGAAACGGATGCAATCGGTCATGGATCGTCTTCTCTCGGGCCTGCGGGCCGGTTTTATTGAGCGGTCCAGCCGCCGTCGATCGAGATGTGCGTGCCGGTGATCTGCCGTGCCGCGTCGCTGGCGAGGAAGATCGCAACAGCCGCCACTTCCTCCACGGCGACGAATTCCTTGGTCGGCTGGAACTTCAGCATGACCTCGGATTTCACCTGCGCTTCGGTGATCCCGCGCGCCTTGGCGGTGTCGGGGATCTGCTTCTCGACGAGCGGGGTCAGCACATAACCAGGGCAGATCGCGTTCACCGTCACGCCGGATTCGGCAAGTTCCAGCGCGACGCTCTTGGTCAGGCCCATGATCCCGTGCTTGGCCGCCACATAGGCGCTCTTGAAGGGGGAGGCGATCAGGCCGTGGGCCGAGGCGACGTTGATGATGCGGCCCGCCTTCTTTTCCTTCATCGCCGGGACGGCAAGGCGAATGGTATGAAAGGAACTGGACAGATTGATGGCGATGATCTGGTCCCACTTTTCCGGCGGAAAGTCCTCGACCGCCGAAACATGCTGGATGCCGGCATTGTTGATGAGCACGTCGACCATGCCGAATTCGCGGGCGGCGGTTGCCATCAGGTCCTCGATCTCTTCCGGCTTCGACATGTCGGCGCCATGGTAGATCGCGCGGCTGCCGGTCACTTCCAGGCTCTGGCGGATCGCCTCGATCTCGCCGGGATCGCCGAAACCGTTGATCACGACATTGTCGCCATGGGCGGCAAACGCCCTGGCAATCGCCAGTCCGATGCCGCTGGTCGATCCGGTGACGACGACGGTTCTGTTCATGAAAGACTTCTCCCGATCAGGTCGGCGTTCTGTTGCGCCGCAGTAGACAGGAAAGGTTATGCCCGAATCGTCGAGGCTGGCAATCCGGTTTTTGGCGAGCAGGGTGTTGCCATTTCGGCATTGTCCGGCTCGCGCGCCGATCGTGCGGAGAATGCCGAACACTGCGTCACCGTTTGCGGCATTTGCCGCCGGCGCTTTGCATCGCTATCTGTTTGCAACGTTTCAGGGAGACAAGGCAGATATGGAACTCGGGCTTTACACTTTTGCGGATGTCGATCCGAATGCAGCCGACAAGGGAGCCGAGGCGAAGCGCCGGCTCGACGACCTGCTGGAGGAAATCCAGCTGGCCGACGAGGTCGGGCTCGACGTCTTCGGGCTCGGCGAGCATCATCGGCCCGACTACATGGCGTCCTCGCCCGCGACCATTCTTGCGGCGGCGGCGGTCAAGACGAAGAACATCCGGCTGTCGAGCGCGGTGACGGTTCTCTCCTCCGACGATCCGGTCCGGGTCTTCCAGCAGTTCGCGACCGTCGACCTCCTGTCGAACGGCCGCGTCGAGATTATGGCCGGGCGCGGTTCCTTCATCGAGAGTTTTCCGCTGTTCGGTTACGAGCTCGACGACTACGACCTGCTGTTTGCGGAAAAGCTGCAGCTGCTCATGGAGATCCGCGAGAACGAGGTGGTGACCTGGGAAGGCGAGACGCGCAAGGCCATCGCGGGGCGCGGCGTCTATCCGCGGCCGTTGCAGGATCCGCTGCCCTTGTGGATCGCGATCGGCGGCACGCCGCAGTCGGCGGCGCGTGCCGGCTATCTCGGCCTGCCGCTGGCGCTCGCCATCATCGGCGGCGAGCCGCACCGTTTTGCCCCGCTCTTTGATCTCTACCGGCAGAGCGGCGCCAAGGCGGGCGTCGACCCGAAGCTGCTGAAGACCTCGATCAACGTGCACGGCTTCATTGCCGACACGAGCGAGAAGGCGGCCGACATCTTCTACGAACCGCAGGCGACCGTGATGAACCGGATCGGCCGCGAGCGCGGCTGGGGGCCGACCAATCGCGGCCATTTCGACGCCGCCCGCGGTCCGCGCGGCGCGCTCTTCGTCGGCGATCCGGAAACGGTCGCGGAGAAGATCGTCGCCAGCCACAAGATCTTCGGCAATGACCGTTTCCTGCTGCAGATGGCGATCGGGCCGATGCCACATCGCGACATCATGCGCGGCATCGAGCTCTACGGCACAAAAGTGGCGCCGCTGGTCAGAAAGGCGTTGACCCCGTCGGAAGCGGGGGCGTAAGCACCCGCCATTCCGAAATCACAAGAAAGAGCGGGCGAACGCCCGGTAGACAGACGATGATTGTTTCGAGCGAAGACGACCTCAACGGGCTGAAGGAGATCGGCCGACTTTGTGCGACGGCGGTCAAGGTCATGGGGGCGGCGCTCGAACCGGGGATCACCACGCGCGAGCTCGACCTGATCGGGCGCAAGGTGCTGGAAGACGCCGGAGCGCAGTCGGCGCCGGAGTTCTGCTACCAGTTCCCCGGTGCCACCTGCATCAGCGTCAACGAGGAAGTCGCGCACGGCATTCCCGGTGACCGAAAGATCGCGGCCGGCGATCTCGTCAATATCGACGTTTCGGGCGTGAAGAACGGCCTGTTCGGCGATACCGGTGCCTCGTTCATCGTGCCCCCGGTGAAGCCGAAGATCGAGAAGCTCTGCCGCGACGGCAAGCGCGCGCTGTGGGTGGGCCTCAACCAGGTGCGCACCGGCCAGCCGATGGCCAATATCGGCAATGCGATCGGCACATTTGCCAAGAAGAACCGCTACACGCTGATTCAGAATCTCGCCAGCCACGGCATCGGCCACTCGCTGCACGAGGAGCCGAAGGAGCTTTCCACCTGGCCGGATCCCGACGAGACGCGGATCATGGAGGAGGGGCTGGTCTTCACCATCGAGCCCTTCCTGTCGCTCGGCGGCCTGTGGGCCGAGGACGGCGACGATCCCTGGACGCTCTACAGCGAGCCCAAGGCGCCGACCGTGCAGTTCGAGCACACCATCGTCGTCACGAAGAACGGCCCGATCGTCCTCACGCTCATCGACTGAGGCTGCGAAACAGCGGCGCCCGATGGGGCGCCGGCCGGTCTCAGGCGGAAAAGGCCACCGTCACGCCGCGCTTCTTGAAGTAGGACTGCATGATCTTGCGGCCCTGGCGGTTGGACTGGAAGAGCTTCGAAGGCTCGAACACCGCTTCCTTCACGCCTTCGCGGGCCATCGCCGCCTTGAGAGCCGCGATGTGGAGGTCGATCTCTTCGTTGTCGTTGTTGAGTGAGGCATAGACGTTGTCGATGGCCTGGCTCAGGGTGAGGTCGCTCATGGAGGTGCTCCTTCAAATCGTTTGCCCTCCACTAGCGATTTTTGCGGCCGGAGCAAGCTGCAGCTTGCCCTGAGGGCGTAACGACGGCGTGGCGTGATCCATTTCAACCCGTGAACCCGGCGATCAGTTTTTGTGGTTTGCGGGTTTAATGCTGCGATGCGATAAGCGCTGCCATGCCCGCACCGACACGTACTGAGCCGAACCTCTTCTCCACCGCGATTGCCGGAGGCCTTGGCATGGCGGCCGCCATGGGGTTCGGCCGCTTCTCGTTCACGCCGATCCTGCCCGGCATGATGGGCGATCTCGGTCTTTCCTCCGCCGACGCGGGGCTGATCGCGGCGGCGAATTTTGCCGGTTATCTGGCCGGTGCGATCGTCGGCGGTCATGGCTGGGCGGCGGGCCGCGAACGGGGCGTCGGGCTCCTGTCGCTGTTCCTCAGCGCCGCACTTCTCGCCGGCATGGGGTTTGCCGGCTCGGTGACGGGCTTCGTCATCCTGCGCTTTCTCGCCGGACTGGCGAGCGCCTTCTCGATGATCTTTATCACCTCGATCGTGCTCGGCCATGCCGCGCGCGCCGGCAGCGAGGCGGTGCAGTCGGCGCATTTCGCCGGTGTCGGCATCGGGATTGCCGCCTCTTCGCTGATGGTGCTCGTGGTCGGGGCCGCCGGGCTCGGCTGGCGCATGGACTGGTTCGTCGGCGCCGGCGTGAGCCTCCTTTCCTTCGCGGTCGTCGCCTGGCTGCTGCCGGCCGCGCCCGTCCATCAGAACCCGTCGTCGAGCGAGCCGCCGCTGGTCTTCCGCTTGCCGGTGGTGCTCGTCACCGCGTCCTATGGCCTGTTCGGTCTCGGTTATGTGGTGACGGCGACCTTCATCGTCACCATGGCGCGCATGAGTTCGGCGGGAGCGGCGATCGAGTTCCTCACCTGGTTCGTCGCCGGCTCTGCGGCCGCCGCCTCGCTCTTCCTGTGGCGGCCGGTGATGCACCGCCTGGGCCTCGGCGGTGCCTATCTCGCCGCGCTGACGATCGAGGCCGCCGGGGTGCTGGCCTCCGTCGTTCTTCCGTCACCGGCGGCGCCGCTGGTCGGCGGGGCGCTGCTCGGGCTGACCTTCATGATCATCACGGCCTATGGATTGCGGCTGGGACGGGCCTTGTCGCCCCAGAGCCCGCGCCGGGCGCTGGCCTTCATGACGGCCGCCTTCGGAATCGGCCAAAGCGTCGGGCCGCTCATCGCCGGCGTGCTGGCCGAACGCACGGGCGGCTTCACCGTGCCGAGCCTGGTCGCGGCAGGCGTTCTGTTTTCAGGCGCGCTCCTCGTCCTGCCGGTGGCCCGCAGGCTACCCTGAGGCCGGACAAGGCTTCATGGTTTCATTCGAAACTGTGAATTGACACGGACCAAAACCGTCACAATCGGTTGATGGCATTGCTGGGTGCTTTTTTCTGCCCTAGTTTCGGCCCAAAGACCGGGTTTCCAAGGCCCTTCCGTCCCCCGCCGAGAAAGTAGCTATCCCCGTGTTCAAGTCTTTCTTTCCCAAGCCGCGACTGTTCTTCACGTCCGCAGCTCTCTGGTCGCTTGCCGCGATTCTGATCTGGTATGCCGGCGCCGCCAATTGGGGCGCGCTGATCGGCCTGCCGCCGCTCGCAGAAGGCCAGGAGCCGCCGATCGGCGTGTCGATCTTCTGGTCGACGCCGTTTCTGTGGTTCTACATCTTCTACACCGTCGTCGTACTGGCCTTCAGCGCCTTCTGGTTCATCGTCAGCCCGCATCGCTGGCAGATGTGGTCGGTGCTCGGCAGCGCGCTGATCATCTTCACCACCTATTTCAACGTCCAGGTCTCGGTGGCGATCAACGCCTGGTACGGCCCCTTCTACGACATGATCCAGAAGGCGCTTTCGGAAAAGGGATCGGTCACAGCCGCCCAGCTCTATATGGGCATGCTGGGTTTTGCCGGGATCGCCTTCGTCGCGATCACCATCGGCGTGCTCAGCCGGTTCTTCGTCAGCCACTGGATCTTCCGCTGGCGGACCGCGATGAACGAATACTACATGGAGCACTGGCCGAAGCTGCGGTTCATCGAAGGCGCCTCGCAGCGCGTGCAGGAAGACACGATGCGCTTCTCGTCCACGGTCGAGGCGCTCGGGGTCAATCTCGTCTCTTCGGTGATGACGCTGATCGCTTTCCTGCCGGTTCTGTTCAAGCTCGGCGCCACCATCACCGAGCTGCCGCTGATCGGCGACGTTCCCCATGCGCTCGTTTGGGCGGCGATCTTCTGGTCGGTGTTCGGCACCGTGTTCCTGGCTGTCGTCGGGATCAAGCTGCCGGGACTGGAGTTCCGCAACCAGCGGGTCGAGGCCTCCTACCGCAAGGAACTGGTCTATGGCGAGGACGACCCCAACCGGGCCAAGCCGCTGACGGTTGCCGAGCTCTACGACAATGTCCGCCGCAACTACTTCCGGCTCTACTTCCACTACATGTATTTCAACGTCGCGCGCATCTTCTATCTTCAGGCGGACAACCTGTTCAGCCTGATCGTGCTGGTGCCGTCGATCGTCGCCGGCAAGCTGACGCTCGGCCTGATGACGCAGATCAACAACGTGTTCGATCAGGTGCGCAGTTCCTTCCAGTATCTCGTCAATTCGTGGACGACGATCGTCGAGCTGCTGTCGATCTACAAGCGCCTGCGCGCCTTCGAGGCGGCGATCGACGACGAGCCACTGCCGGAAATCGACCAGGAATACCTGGCCGAGCATGGCGAGCTGGTCAGCCAGGACTGATCCCGCCGACCGTCAGGCAGCATTTCGAGCCGCGCCGGAGAAATCCGGCGCGGTTCTTCGTTTTGAAGGAGCGGGGCAGGCGGGTTGCGTTCAATGGGTGGCATCAGGCATTCGCCTGCCCCAGTCGTTGCGGGAGCCTTTGCGGCCTGCGGAGGATCGTCGGTTTTCCGCAAGACCTGTCCCGTCACGACCGTCACCGGCACCGGGCCTCGAAGCGGAGGAGGAAGCCGGTTCGCGACCCGGTGTCCTGTCCGATGACCCGTTCAGGATAGGCAGGCTACGACCGGGCGGGGACGGGACGGTCGATCGTTTTCTGCCAAGTCGCTGATCATGCGGGCGGAAAAATCCGGGGCGGGCGAAAAATGTCCCCGCGCGGCTTTTCAGGGTTTCGTCGTCTCAGGACCGCTGGCCGGCCGATTGCTCGGCGAGGAGGGCATTCGCCTCCGCATAGCTCACGCAGGCGACGTCCGGGCGGCGGCAGACGTCGGTCACCAGCCGTTCCATCGCCCGCCAGTAGGCGCCGGCATTCATCTCGACGAAATGCAGGCCGATCTGCAGGGGGACCCGGTCTCCGTTGTATTCGGCTTCGAAGGCGGCCCGGAAGGCGGCATAGGCGCGGGCCTCGAACTCCTTGGTGCGCGACGGATTGTCGATGCCGGCGGAATGGCGAATGAAGAGGTTGTAGTCCATGCCGATGATCCGCCGGTTCTGCGGGCCTTCCGGGATCAGGGGCAGTCCGAAGCGCATGAGCTTGCCGTCCTGTTCCGGCAGCATCGGGCCGCGCGTGACGAGGCTCGCGTCATAGGCAAAACCATGGGCCTTTTCCGCCTCGACGAGGCTGTCGGGCGCCGAGAGATAGGGCGCGCGAAAACCGGTGACGCCGTTTGCGGCAAAGTCCGACCAGCCGGCCGGCTCCCGGTCTTCAAGCCCATTCGCCTTCCATGCATCGGCGAGGACACTGTCGAAGGTGGAGAATTCGGCGAGCCAGTCGGCCTTCGACCAGTCCTTACCGTCGAAATGGCCGCAGGCATGGCTGGCGATCTCGTGGCCTTCCTGGTGGGCCGCCCAGATGTTGTCGAGGCGGGTGGCCACGTCCTCCACGGTCGGGGGAAAGCCGATATTCGACCGGCCGGCCTTGATCCCGGGCGCCTTGTAGCTCTTGGCGGCGGCCTTGGGGATCATCGTCGTGCAGGAGAGGAAATAGGTGAAACGGGCGCCGGTCCGACGGGCGATGTCGCGGCTCTTCGTCCACAGCGCGTTGTCCGCGGCGCCGTCGAAGGAGACGATCAGCAACTGCTTCGGCGTGAACGCGCGCGGGCGCGGCGGGTCGGCCAGCGCCGGCTGCGCGAGGAGGAGGGACAGGGCGGCAAGGAGAAGCGGACGCGTCATCGGAAAACCTGGAAAAAATCAAGCCGGTTTTCTGTCAGCGAAATGCGGCGAAGCTTTGAACGGACTGGAATTTCCGTTCCGGGGCCATTATGCCAGAGGACGATAGTTTCAACCGGGGTCCCGCCGCATGACAATTCTTCTCCTAGGCATCGTGCTCTTCATCGGTACGCACATGATCCGCGTCGTTGCACCGGGTTTCCGCAGTTCGATGGTTGCGCGTTTCGGCGAAAACGGCTGGAAGGGCGTTCACAGCGTTGCGAGCATCGTGTCGCTGGTGGTCCTGATCTATGGCTGGCGTCAGGCGCCGGTCGTCGATATCTGGTTCCCGCCGGCCGGCATGGCGCATCTCACGGTGACGCTGATGCTGATCGCGTCGATCTGTCTGGTGGCGGGGCTTCTCCCCGCGGGTCACATCGCGACGAAGACCAAGCACCCGATGGTGCTTTCGGTGAAGATCTGGGCTCTGTCGCATCTTCTCGCCAATGGCGACCTGGCATCGATCCTGCTGTTCGGCTCGTTCCTCGCCTGGGGCGTCATCGTGCGCATCGCGCTGAAACGTCGCCAGCGTGCGGGTGCGCTTGTTGCCCGACCCTTCGTTTCGGCGAAATACGACCTCATGGCCGTCGTCGGCGGTGCGGTACTCTGGGCGCTCTTCATCTTCAAGCTGCACACGCTTTTGATCGGCGTGGCGCCGCTCGCCATGTAAACCAACGCGTCTTCTCGCGGTTTTCCCCTTACAAGCGGGGAAAAATCGGGTAGAAGGCCGCTCACGCATCAAAGACGCATCGAAAGGCCGGCCGGTCCGGAAGCATTCATGGTTGACAACAACGACAGCTTTATTCGCGAAGTCAATGAGGAGTTGCGCTCCGACCAGTTCCGCAATGCGTGGAAGCGCTACGGTCGCGTCGTCATCGCGGTTGCCGTGTTGATCGTGTTCGGCACTGCCGGCTATCGCGGCTATGAATACTGGCACGAAGGGCAATCGTCGGATGCTGGCGACAAGTTCCTCGCTGCGCTGACGCTCGCCAACGAAGGCAAGGCCGACGAGGCGAAGGCCGCGCTCGCAGCCCTCGAAAAGGACGGCTACGGCGCCTATGCGGTCCTGGCGCGCATGCGCTCGGCGACCGTCGAAGCCGAAAAGGGTGACCCGGCCGCCGCGATCAAGGCCTTCACCGAGGTCGGCAAGGACAATTCTGTTCCGGCCGTGATCCGTGACCTTGCCCGCATGCGGGCCGCCTGGCTGCTGATCGACAACGGCACCTACGAGCAGGTTTCGGCCGAGGTCGAGGCAATGGCGACGCCGCGCGACGCGATGCGTCATGCCGCCCGCGAGGCGCTGGGCCTTGCCGCCTACAAGGCCGGCGACATGGCAAAGGCGCGCGAATGGTTCGAGCAGATCGCAGAAGATGCCGAGACGCCGCGCAATGTCGCGAGCCGTGCCCGCATGATGCTCGACAATATCACGGCGTCCGGCAAGGCGTCTTAAGCAGGTTGGCGGCAACGCCGGAAGGAAACGGAACCCCATGAGCTTCACCGTCGCCATCGTCGGTCGTCCGAACGTCGGCAAGTCCACCTTGTTCAACCGCCTGGTTGGCAAGAAGCTGGCGCTCGTCGACGACACGCCGGGGGTTACCCGCGACCGCCGCCCGGGCGAGGCGAAGCTCATCGATTTGAGGTTCACGATCATCGATACCGCCGGTCTCGAAGTGGCGGCACCCGACACGCTCGAAGGCCGGATGCGCGCCCAGACCGAGGCGGCGATCGACGACGCGGACCTGTCGCTCTTCATCGTCGATGCGAAGATGGGTCTGACGCCAGTCGACCAGGAACTCGCCGAAATGCTGCGCCGGCGAGGAAAGCCCGTGGTTCTCGTCGCCAACAAGTCCGAAGCGCGCGGTTCCGACAGCGGCTTCTACGACGCCTACACGCTCGGCCTCGGTGAGCCGGTTCCGGTATCGGCCGAACACGGCCAGGGCATGATTGACCTGCGCGATGCGATCGTCGCGGCGATCGGCGAGGAACGCGCCTTTCCCGAAGAGGATGACGAGGCCGAGACGGACGTCCGGGTCTCCGAGGCGGAGGTCGGCGGCGAGGGTGACGAGGAGATCGAGCCCGAATATGACGAGACCAAGCCGCTGCGGGTTGCAATCGTCGGCCGGCCGAATGCCGGCAAGTCGACGCTCATCAACCGCTTTCTCGGCGAAGACCGTCTGCTGACCGGCCCGGAAGCCGGCATCACCCGTGACAGCATTTCGGTCGAATGGGACTGGCGCGGCCGCACGATCAAGATGTTCGACACCGCCGGCATGCGGCGCAAGGCGCGCGTGCAGGAGAAGCTGGAAAAGCTCTCGGTCGCCGATGCGCTGCGCGCCATCCGCTTTGCCGAGACCGTGGTCATCGTGTTCGACGCGACCATTCCGTTCGAGAAGCAGGACCTGCAGATCGTCGACCTCGTGATCCGCGAAGGCCGCGCCGCCGTGCTCGCCTTCAACAAGTGGGACCTGGTGGAAGAGCCGCAGGCCGTGCTTGCGGACCTGCGCGAGAAGACCGAGCGCCTGCTGCCGCAGGCCCGAGGCATTCGCGCCGTGCCGATTTCCGGCCAGACCGGCTACGGCCTCGACAAGCTGATGCAGTCGATCATCGACACCGACCGCGTTTGGAACCGCCGCATCTCTACCGCCAAGCTCAACCGCTGGCTCGAGCACACGCAGGTCCAGCATCCGCCACCGGCCGTATCCGGTCGCCGCATCAAGCTGAAATACATGACGCAGGTTAAGGCCCGTCCGCCGGCCTTCATGATTTCCTGCACGCGTGCCGATGCCTTGCCGGAAAGCTATGTGCGCTATCTGACCAACGGGCTGCGCGCCGATTTCCAGATGCCGGGCGTGCCGATCCGCATCCATTTCAAGGCGGGCGACAACCCGTTCGAGAACCGGAAGAAGAAGCGCTGACCAACCGCGCTCAGGCGTCTGCCGGTCGGGTCGGCTGACGCAAGGACAGGCGCCGGCGTTTCGCCTGCGCTTTTGCTTCCATGACATTGTCGAGGAACTGCCGCGTCGCGGCCTGCCAGGAATAAGTCTCGGCAACCGCGCGGGCCTCCTCACGCGAGGCGTCGAGACTGGCGATGCAGGCCTTGCGCAGATCCTGATCGAGCACGCCGGCCTTGCCGCCCGGCGGCACGATGTCGACCGGACCCGTCACCGGATAGGCGGCGACCGGCACGCCCGAGGCCAGCGCCTCGAGGATCGTGTTGCCGAAGGTGTCGGTGATCGAGGGGAAGACGAAGACGTCGGCCTCGGCATAGGCCTGGGCGAGATCCTCTCCGAACTTCACACCAGTGAAGAGCACCCCCGGATAGCGGGCCTCAAGTTCCGTGCGGGCCGGACCGTCGCCGACCACCACCTTGGACCCCGGAAGATCGAGATCGAGGAATGCCGGCAGGTTCTTCTCGATCGCCACGCGACCGACGGTCATGAAGATCGGGCGGGCAAGGCCGAACGGGTTTTCGGCGCGGGGACGCGGGTGGAAGAGGGCCGTGTCGATGCCGCGGCTCCACAGGCACAGATTGTTGAGGCCGCGACCGGCCAGCTCCCGCTTCAGGCTCTCGGTCGCCACCATGCAGGCGCCGCCACGGTTGTGGAACCAGCGCACATAGGCATAGAGCCAGGACAGCGGTACGGGCACGCGGCTCTGGACATATTCCGGAAAGCGGGTGTGGTAGCTGGTCGAAAACGGCATGCCGTGCTTCAGGCACCAGCGGCGCGCCATCAGGCCCAGCGGACCTTCGGTTGCGATGTGCAGGTAGTCCGGCTTCTCGCGCTCGATCATGCGCGCGACACGCCCGTAGCGCGCGAGCGACAGGCGGATTTCCGGATAGGTCGGCATCGGGATGCTGGGGAAAGGCTGCGGCGTGATCATCGCAACGTCGATCCCCATCGCAGCGAGCTCGCGGTTGGTGGTCTCGATGGAGCGCACCACGCCGTTCACCTGCGGGTGCCAGGCATCGGTGACGATCACGATCTTGGGCATGGGCGTTGTCGCTATTCTTCCCGGTGTCGCCGGGGAAAGCCCCTCGGCTGTTCGCGGTCCGATCGCGGCCGGTTGGTTCATCATGCCGGGATACGGGCGCCGTCGTTGTCCTTTGCGGGTTATGGGCGGCCAATGTTACAGCCTTATGTCAGGCCCGTGACGGCGCGGGTGCGCGCGGCCCCTGACGATTTAATCGCTCGCCACCGGCGATGGGGCGCCTATATTCTGAGCCACACCCTGCCGATCCACGATTCCCGTTGAGGACGCCCATGACGAAAGCCCCGACCAAGGCCAGCCATCCCAAGACGACATCCGACTGGTGGCGCGGGGCGGTCATCTACCAAGTCTACCCGCGCTCGTTTCTCGATACCAATGGCGACGGTGTCGGCGACCTCAAGGGCGTCACCGAGAAGCTGCCCTATATCGCAGCCCTCGGGGTCGATGCGATCTGGCTCTCGCCCTTCTTCACCTCGCCGATGGCGGACATGGGCTATGACGTGTCGGACTATTGCGACGTCGACCCGATGTTCGGAACGCTTGCCGATTTCGACGCGATGATGACCGAGGCACACCGGCTGGGGCTCAAGGTCATCATCGACCAGGTGCTCTCACATACCTCCGACCAGCACCCTTGGTTCAAGGAAAGCCGGGCGAGCCGCGACAATCCCAAGGCCGACTGGTTCGTCTGGGCCGCCGCCAAGCCGGACGGCACGGCGCCCAACAACTGGCTGTCGGTGTTCGGCGGGCCGGCCTGGGAATGGGACGGCGTGCGCAAGCAGTATTACATGCACAACTTCCTGACCTCGCAACCCGACCTCAACTTCCACAATCGCGAGGTTCAGGAGGCACTGCTGGCGACGGTCAAGTTCTGGCTCGACCGCGGCGTCGACGGTTTCCGGCTCGACACGGTGAACTACTTTTTCCACGACAAGGAATTGCGAAACAATCCGCCGCACGCTCCAGACAGCGACGAGGCGGGGCTCGATGCGCCGGACGTCAACCCCTATGGCATGCAGAGCCATCTCTATGACAAGACCCAGCCGGAAAACATCGAGTTCCTCAAGCGGTTCAGGGCACTGCTCGACCGCTATGACGGCCGAACCACGGTGGGTGAGGTGGGCGACGGCGCGCGTTCGCTGAAGACGGTCGCGGCCTATACCGCCGGCGGCGACAAGCTGCACATGTGCTACACCTTCGACCTTCTCGGGCCGGACTTCACGCCGAACCATATCCGCCATTGTGTCGATGCCTTCCATGGCTCGGTGAGCGAAGGCTGGGTGTGCTGGGCCTTTTCCAATCATGACGTGAACCGGCATGTCAGCCGCTTCGCGCAGAATGCCGAAGAGCGCGAGGCGGTGGCGAAGCTCGCGATCAGCGTGCTCTCTACGTTGCGTGGGTCGATCTGCCTCTACCAGGGCGAGGAACTGGGGTTGCCCGAGGCGGAGCTTGAGTTCGAGGATTTGCGCGACCCCTACGGGATCCGCTTCTGGCCGGCCTTCAAGGGCCGGGATGGATGCCGCACGCCGATGCCGTGGAGCGCGGCAACGGAGCACGCCGCCTTCAGCACCGCGAAGAAGAGCTGGCTTCCGGTTCCGGCCGAGCACCGGGCGCTTGCCGTCGACAGGCAGGAGAAGACGTCCGGCTCCGTGCTCGACCACTACCGCACGACGCTCGCCTTCCGAAAGGCGCATGCCGCGCTCCGGGACGGGGAAATGGAGTTCCTGAAGACCGAAGAGGACGTGCTCGCCTTCACCCGCAAGAAGGGCGATGACCGACTGCTCTTCGTCTTCAATCTCCGACGTGGACCGCAAGCAGTGAAGCTGCCGTCGCGGATCACGATCAAGGAGCCCGTCGTGATGCCGGGGCTTTCCGGGGTGGTGGTCGACGGCGAGATCAGGCTCGGCGCGCTCGACGGTTTTTGCGCGAAGATCTGAGGATCAGGCGGCCGGGCTTAGATAGAATCGGACCACTCACAGGCATCGATTTGGTGGACGCCCCTCCCTACAGTCCCTCGTCGGGAATGTTCAGGACGTGGCCGCAGGCCTTGCAGTGGACCGCGTCCGCGTCGTGGCGTTGCAGCCCGCATTGCGGGCAGGGGAAGGTCACCTTGTAGGGCCGGACTATCGCCTGGGCGAGACGGACGAAGAGCGAGATACCGATGATCATCGTCACGATCGAGGTCAGCTTGCCGAAGGTGCCCGGCAGCGTGATGTCGCCGAAGCCGGTGGTCGTCACCGTCGCCACGGTGAAATAGAAGGCATCGACGAAGCCTTCCCCGCCATCCTCCCGGTAGAAGAAGAAGGTGTAGACGAAGCCGGTCACCGTGAAGAGGAAGACGATGAAGTTGACGACCGCCGTTGCGACTTCCGTCAGGTGCCCCCAGCCGAAGCGTCGGAGCATGACCTTGAAGATCGGCCGCTGGGCGATCGCCCAGATGCGTAATGCGCGCAGGAAGGCGAAGTTGAACAGAAGCTGGGGAAAGAGCAGCGTGCCGAGCACGATGAGGTCGACCCAGGTCATCGGACGCGAGAGCCAGCGGAGAATGCTGCGCGAGGTCAGCATCTGGGCCGCCAGTTCGACGGCAATCCACAGCGCAATCGCGTAGTCGATGATCAGGTAGCTCGGCCGGTCCCTGAGATAGGGGCCGAACAGGAAGAAGGCGATGATCACGAGATCGACGACGGCGAGCGTCAGCTGGAAGCGGATCGCCGAAAGGTTCTCGCCGAAATAGAGGCCACGCAGCCGGCTGCGAAAGGAGGTCTCTTCGGTCTTCGAGGTCATGCTCGGCCTTCTGGATGGCGGATCGTGTCGGCGGCGATCGTTCCGGGTGAGGGGCGACCGGTTGGTTATCCCCTGCCGCTCCGTCGCCGTCAATCGCGACCTCAAACCCCTGTCGAATCAGAGCTTTGCAGGTCTCCTGCCACCGCTTCGACTTTTGTCTCACGCCTTAAGTCTGGCTTGAGACGCACGCTGCCTTTCTTCATCGAGGAAACATGATGCACTGCCGCATGACGGCAGTCGGATACGCAGAATTGGAGGATGTGCGTGAAGATAGCCTATGACAGGATTGCCAACGACCCGCGTTTTGCCGAGCTGGTGCGTCGCCGCAACCGCTTTTCCCTGATGCTGTCGATCATCGTTCTCGGCGTCTACATCACCTTCGTGTCGATCGCGATCTTCAATCCCGACCTGTTCTCGATGCCGGTGATCGGCGGTTCGAAATGGGCCTTCGGGCTTCTCGCAGGCTTTGCCATCCAGGCCTTCGCCTTTGTCATGACCGGCATCTACACGCGCCGGGCCAATGGCGAATTCGATGCCATCGCTAAGTCCGTCATCGCGGGAGCCGAAGCATGATCCGGCGCCTTTCGCTCGTTCTTTCCGCCGGGCTTGCCGGCCTCATTGTTGCGACCTCGGCGCTGGCCGCGGGCGATGCCATTGCCGGCGCCGTCCAGAAACAACCGGTCAACGTCATCGCGATCGCGATGTTCATCCTGTTCGTGCTCGGCACGCTCGGCATCACCTATTGGGCGGCGCGCCAGACGCGCTCGGCCTCCGACTTCTACACCGCCGGCGGCGGCATCACCGGTTTCCAGAACGGCCTTGCGATTGCCGGCGACTACATGTCGGCGGCCGCCTTCCTCGGCGTCTCCGGCATGGTGTTCGGCAAGGGCGTCGACGGCGTGTTCTATACCGTCGGCTGGACGGTCGGCTGGCCGCTGATCCTGTTCATGATCGCCGAGCGCCTGCGCAATCTCGGCCGATACACTTTTGCCGACGTCGCGTCCTACCGTTTCGAGCAGACGAAGATCCGCTCGCTCTCGGCGATGGGCTCGCTCACCGTGGTGATCTTCTACCTGATCGCCCAGATGGTCGGCGCCGGCAAGCTGATCCAGCTCCTGTTCGGCCTCGACTATGCCTATGCGGTGGTGCTCGTCGGGGTGCTGATGGTGATGTACGTGACCTTCGGCGGCATGCTCGCCACCACCTGGGTGCAGATCATCAAGGCGGTGCTGCTCCTGTCCGGCTGCACCATCCTCGTGCTGCTGTCGCTCGCCCATTTCGGTTTCGACCCGAGCGCGCTGATGTCGGCGGCGATCGACAACCATGCGGCCAAGGATGCGATCCTGCGCCCGTCGACCTCGATCTCCGATCCGCTGACGGCGATTTCGCTCGGGCTTGCGCTGATGTGCGGTCCGGCTGGCCTGCCGCACATCCTGATGCGCTTCTTCACCGTTCCGGATGCGAAGGCGGCGCGCAAGTCGGTGTTCTACGCAACCGGCTTCATCGGTTATTTCTTCATCCTCGCGGTGATGATCGGCTTCTCCGCAATCACCATCGTTGGCGCCAATCCGTCCTATCTGGACGCTGCCGGCAAGATCCTCGGCGGCGGCAACATGGCGGCGATCCACCTGTCGAAGGCCGTCGGCGGCGACGTCTTCCTCGGTTTCATCTCGGCTGTTGCGTTCGCGACCATCCTTGCGGTGGTCTCGGGCCTGGCGCTGGCCGGTGCGTCCGCCGTCTCGCACGATCTCTATGCCCGCATCCTGAAGAAGGGCAAGGCGACGGGGCGCGAGGAAATGCTCGTCTCGCGCATCGCCACGCTCGTGCTCGGCGTGCTTGCGATCGGTCTCGGCCTCGTCTTCGAAAACCAGAACATCGCCTTCATGGTAGGCCTCGCCTTCGGCCTTGCGGCCAGCGTCAACTTCCCGGTGCTCTTCATGTCGATCTTCTGGCGCAACATGACAACCCGCGGTGCCTTTGTCGGCGGCTTCCTCGGGCTGATCAGCGCGGTCACCTGCGTGGTGCTCGGGCCGGCGGTCTGGGTGGCGGTGCTCGGTTTCGAAAAGCCGATCTTCCCCTATGAACAATATGCGCTGTTCTCGATGACGATCGCGTTCACCAGCATCTGGTTCTTCTCGGTCACCGACAAGAGCCCGCGCGCTGCCCTCGACAAGGCCGGCTTCCGCGACCAGTTCATCCGTTCGGAAACCGGGCTCGGGGCAGCGGCTGCGGCCAGCCACTGAACGCGCGTCGATCGATACGAAACGGCAAGGCGGGGAGGGAGACTTCCCTGCCTTCTTCTATTCGGGGGGGCGCTCACCCGATCAACCGGAACTGGTCGACGTCGACCATGCCCTTGTCGGAAATCTTCAGGTGCGGGATGACCGGCAGGGGCAGGAAGGCAACCTGGAGGAAGGGTTCCTGCAAGGTGGTGCCGAGCGCATAGGCCGCCTGTCGCAGATGATGCAGCGTATCGCGGACCGTCTCGAACGGTTCGAGGCTCATCAGGCCGGCGACGGGAAGGGCGATCTCGCCGGTCACCTTGCCATCTTCGACCACGACGAAGCCGCCCTTGATGTCGGAGAGGCGATTGGCGGCGAGCGCCATGTCGTCCTCGGAGACGCCGACCACGCAGATATTGTGGCTGTCATGGCCGACGGTGGAGGCGATCGCGCCCTTCTTCAGGCCAAATCCCTGAACGAAACCATTGGCATGGTTGCCGTTCTTGCCATGGCGCTCGATGACGGCGACCTTGATGATGTCGTTTGCCAGGTCGACGGCAGTCTGGTTGCCGCTGCTCGGCAGGCGGTAGCGGCGGTGTTCGGTGATGATCTTGCCGGGCATCACGCCGATCACGGGTGTCTCGCTCTCGGTGACCGGTACGCCGAAATCCGCCGCCTTGACGTTGCGTGCCCTCACGCTGTCGAGGCCGACGGGGGCGACGGGCTTGCGCGTCGCGAAGAGAGCGTTCGTCACGCGGCGGCCGGCAGAGAAGACCATCTCCGCCTTGCAGTTTTCCAGGCTGTCGATCACCGCAAGATCGGCGCGCCAGCCGGGGGCAACGAGACCGCGGTCCTTCAGCCCGAAGGCGCGCGCGGCGGAGATTGAGGCGGCGCGGTAGACGGCGATCGGCTCGACGCCGTTTCTGATCGCCTCTCGGATCATGTAGTCGAGATGGCCTTCCTCGGCGATGTCGAGCGGATTGCGGTCGTCGGTGCAGAGGGCGAGGAACGGCGACAGCCGCTCGGTGAGGATCGGCATCAGGGCGTGCAGGTCCTTGGATACCGAGCCCTCGCGCACCAGGATATGCATGCCCTTGCGGATCTTCTCCATGGCTTCCGGCACATTGGTGCATTCGTGGTCGGTGCGGATGCGGGCCGAGAGATAGCCGTTCAGGTCGCGGCCGGACAGAAGCGGCGAATGGCCGTCGATATGGCCGTCCTGGAAGGCCTCGAGCTTGGCCATCGCAACCGGATCCTTGTGGATCACGCCGGGGAAATTCATGAATTCGGCAAGCCCGATCACCTTCGGATGGTTCCGGAAGGGCAGGAGACGCTCGATCGGCAGGTCGGCGCCGGAGGTTTCGAGATGGGTGGCCGGCACGCAGGAGGAGAGCTGGACGCGGATGTCCATGATCGTCTGTTCGGACGAGTCGAGGAAGAACTGGATGCCTTCCGTGCCCAGCACGTTGGCGATCTCGTGGGGATCGCAGATGACCGTCGTCACGCCGTGGGGCAGGACACAGCGGTCGAACTCGTGGGGGGTGACCAGCGAGCTTTCGATATGGAGATGGGTGTCGATGAAGCCCGGCACGACGATGCGGCCGGAAAGGTCGATCACCTCGTGGCCTCCGTAGGCTTCGCCGGTGCCGACGATGGTGTCGCCGCAAATCGCGATGTCGGAGGCGACCAGTTCACCGGTGACGAGATCGAAGAAGCGGCCGTTCTTCAGCACGATGTCGGCAGGCTTGCGGCCAACGCCCTGGTCGATGCGGTTTTCCAAACTGCTCATGCGATCACTCCGATTCCGGTTGACGGGGAGTGTAGCTTTCCACCGTGGTGCGGGGGAAGGGGGATGACGTCTGCCGCCTGTTCGTCGCCGAGCAGATCAGAGCCAGCCGGCCTTCCTGAAGCGCCAATAGAGAATTCCGCACAGGACCGCGATCGTTCCCAGCACGACGAAGTATCCGTATTCGGTCTTCAGTTCCGGCATGTGCTCGAAGTTCATGCCGTAGATGCCGGCAATCGCGGTCGGTACCGCAAGGATAGCAGCCCAGGCGGCCAGTTGCCGGGTGATGACGCCCTGGCGCTGCTGCTCGAGCAGATTGCTGGCCTCGAAGACCGACATGATGATCTCGCGCAGGCTCGTCAGCATTCCCTGCACGCGGTTCACGTGGTCGAGCACGTCGCGGAAGAAGGGTTTGGATTCCGGATCGAGCGACGGCAGGTCGAGATGAACGAGCTTGCTTGCGACCTCGCTGGTCGGCAGCAGCACGCGCTGGAACAGGATCACTTGCCGGCGGAGGCGAAACAGGCGGCGGATCTGTTCGCGCTCCAGAAAGGAGGCCAGCATGTGCTTTTCCATGTCGAGCACATTGTCCTCGATCTTGCGAACGATCGGCAGATAGCCGTCGACGAGGAAGTCGATGATGGCGTGAAGGACGTAGTCCGGCCCCTGGCGCAGGAATTGCGGGGTTTCCTCAATTTGGGCCCGCAATTCGGTGTGCGCACGGGCCGAGCCCAGGCGAACGGTGAGGATGTGGTGCGGGCCGACGAAGGTCGAGGTCTGACCATAGATGATGCGGTCACCCTCGAGCTTGGCGGATTTGGCGCAGACGAAGAGCTGCTCGCCGAAAACCTCCACCTTCGGCATCTGGTGCAGGTTGAGCGCATCCTCGACGGCAAGCGGATGCAGGCCGAAGGCCTGCTGCAACAGCGCCATCTCCGCCTGGTCCGGTTCGTGCAAACCGATCCAGATGAACTCGCCCGGGTTGGCCGGGGGCACCGCTTCGGACAGAGGCACGTCGCGGACCTTGTGTCCGTCCTTGTAGAGACAGGATGCAATGACGGTCATGGGTCCTCGGGTGGTGCTTGATGGGTGGGACGTCGCTGGTGGACAGATACATGGCACGGCGGGGCCATGGTGCGAAAGATAGTCTCTTCTGCTGATTGAGAGATGCGCCGCCGCACCGGGTTGCGGTGCGAAAGAAAGTGCTTGACCCATTGCCATTTTGGGCGCACCCCGATCCCTGATGGCGCTTTCAGCCGTCGTTTTCAAGGAACACGAAAATGGACCCCGATAGTCGAAGTTCGACCCTCGTCAGCCTTCCTGTCCGGTAAAAGAACCCGTGTTCCCGCTCCGGACGGGCCCAATGCCCCGAAGGAGTTTTTCATGCTGCGCATCTATTGCCGCGACGCAGACCGTCTTGTCCTGCAGGACGCACCCGAAGCCGTCGCTTCCGAAACCGTCGCACCCGTCCTCTGGTATGATCTGATCAGCCCGACGACCGCCGAATCCCGGCAGGTCGAAGCAGCGCTCTGCATATCGATCCCGACCCGCGACGAGATGGAGGAGATCGAGCTTTCCGCCCGGCTCTATCAGGAGGACGGGGCGGAGTTCATGACCATGACGGCGCTGACCAATCTTGATGCGGAGGAGCCGATCAAGACCCCGGTCACCTTCATCCTGAAGGGCGGGACGCTGGTCACGGTAAGGCATGCCGATCCGAAGCCCTTCACCACATTCGCCTACCGGGCCCAGCGAGCCAACGGGCAGGCCTATGCGAGCGGCGCCGACCTGATGCTCGGTGTGATGGAATCGGTGATCGATCGGATGGCCGACGTTCTCGAGCGGATCGGCAACGAGGTCGATGGGATCTCTCGCGAGGTATTTCGCGGCAAGTCGTCTTCCTCGACCAAGAAGACCAAGGATCTGCAGTCGCTCATCGAGCAGCTGGGCCAGAAGGGCGATGTCCTCAGCAGCGTGCGCGAAAGCCTGGTGACGATGTCGCGGGTGGTTGCCTATCACGCGGCACTGGAGACGCCGAGCCGCAAGCCGACCAAGGAGGTGCGCCAGATCGTCAAGCTCCTGCAGCGTGACGCCTCGTCACTTGGGGATCATGCCGCCTTCCTGTCGGGCAAGATCAATTTCCTGCTCGATGCGACGCTCGGGCTGATCAATCTCGAGCAGAACCAGATCATCAAGATCTTCACCGTGGCCTCGGTGGTCTTCCTGCCGCCGACGCTGGTCGCTTCGATCTACGGGATGAACTTCCAGTTCATGCCCGAGCTGCAGCTCAGCCTCGGCTATCCCTGGGCGATCCTGTTGATGGTCCTGTCCGCGGCTGGACCGTTCTACTACTTCAAGCGGCGCGGCTGGCTCTGAAGCCCGAAACCCTCGTGGCACAAGGCCTGCCGTGACAGCGGGTTGCTTTCCCCAAAACGCAGAAAAGCGGCCGTTTCCGGCCGCTTTTCCGTGTCTCTACGATTGTCTCGGCCGACTTACTCGGCGGCGACGATCTTGCCGGCGTCCCACTTGAAGAGCGAGAAGCTCTGCGAGGTGAGGTCGCCGGTCTCGCCGTAGGTGACCTTGCCGATGGCGGTGGCGATCGGTTCGCCCGACTTCAGCGCGGTGGTGACGGCTTCCGCATCCTCGGCGCTGCCGGCCTTCTCGATGCCGGCCTTGATGACTTCAACGGCGGCATAGGCGTTGAGCGTGAAGGCTTCGGCCGGGATGTTGCGCGCCGCGAGCGCGTCGGCGGCGGCCTTCGAATCCGGGTTCTTCAACGCGTCAGAGGCGTTGGTGAAGACCGTGCCGTTGGCGGAGTCGCCACCGATCGAGGCATATTCGCTGTTCGACAGGCCGTCGCCGCCGACGATCAGCGCCTTGATGCCCAGATCGGCGAGCTGACGGGCCAGCAGGCCTCCTTCGGGGTGATAGCCGCCGAAATAGACCACCTCGGCGCCGTCTGCCTTGAGGCGGGTCGTCAGCGCGCTGAAGTCCTTGTCGCCTGCGGCCAGCGCGTCGTTGAAGACTTCGGTCACGCCACCTTCGTTGAGGGTCTTCTTGAAGGCGTCCGCCAGACCCTTGCCGTACTGGCCCTTGTCATTGATGATCGCGATCTTCTTGTCCTTGAAGTTGGCGAGCACGTATTTCGCCGCAACTTCGGCCTGCTGGTCGTCTCGGCCGCAGGTGCGCAGGACATTGGTGAGGCCACGATTGGTAAGGTCCGGCGCGGTTGCCGTCGGCGTGACCATCAGGATGCCGTTTTCGGCAAAGACGTCGGAAGCCGGGATGGCGACGCCCGAGGTCACAGGGCCGACCACGAAACGGATGCCTTCGCCGACCAGCTGGTTGGCGGCGGATACGCCCTGCTTCGGTTCGCCGGCGTCGTCGGCGAGTTTCAGCACGACCTTTTCGCCGTTGATGCCGCCGGCCTTGTTGATTTCCTCGACGGCGACTTCGGCGCCGTGCTTGACCTGTTCGCCATAGGCGGCGACCGGACCGGTCAGCGGCGCGATCAGGCCGATGACGATGTCGGCGCGCGCGCCGGCTGTCGATGCGAGAAGCGCGGCGAGCGCCGCGCCGGCGAGAAGTTGAAACTTCATGTCTGTCTCCTAGGGAGCAACGTTCCGATCTGTGCCGGTTTGTCGCCGCTCGGGTTCGATTGTTTCGTCCCAGTCATTCTTCTTTAGCGAAAGTTCACCCACGAAAAAAGGCCGCGCGGGACGCGGCCTTCGGTCGCTGCACCGGAAATCGGCAAACTCAGATGTTCGCCACCAGCACCTTGCGGAGCTTGTCGAACAGTTCGTCGATCTCGTCCTTGGTGATGATCAGCGGCGGCGAGAGCGCGATAATGTCACCGGTGGTGCGGATCAGCAGGCCCGATTCATATGCCTTGAGGAAGGCATTGAAGGCGCGCTTGGTCGGTTCGCCGGCGATCGGGGCAAGCTCGATCGCGCCGATCAGGCCGATATTGCGGATGTCGATGACGTTCGGGCAATCGGCGAGCGAATGCAGCTTTTCTTCCCAGTAGGGGGCAAGCTCGGCGGCGCGGGTCAGCAAGCCCTCGTCGCGATAGGTGTCGAGCGTGCCGATACCGGCGGCAGATGCGATCGGGTTGCCGGAATAGGTGTAGCCGTGCATGAACTCGATCATGTGCTCCGGACCGGTCATGAAGGCATCATGGATCTCGGAGGTGACGAAGACGGCGCCCATCGGGATGACGCCGTTGGTGAGCCCCTTGGCGGTGGTGATGATGTCCGGCTTGACGTCGAAGAACTGGGTGGCGAAGGGCGCACCGAGGCGACCGAAACCGGTGATGACTTCATCGAAGATCAACAGGATGCCGTGCTTGGTGCAAATCTCGCGCAGGCGCTGGAGATAGCCCTTCGGCGGGATCAGGACGCCGGTCGAGCCCGAAACCGGCTCGACGATGACGGCGGCAATGGTCGAAGCGTCGTGGAGGGCGACGATGCGTTCAAGCTCGTCGGCGAGCTCCGCGCCGTATTCTGGCTGGCCCTTGGTGAAGGCGTTTTTGCCTGGCAGGTGGGTATGGGGCAGGTGGTCGACGCCGGTCAGAAGCGTGCCGAACATCTTGCGGTTGGAGACGATGCCGCCGACCGACATGCCGCCGAAGTTGATGCCGTGATAGCCGCGTTCGCGGCCGATCAGGCGGAAGCGGGTGCCTTCACCCTTCACGCGCTGGTAGGCAAGCGCGATCTTCAGCGCTGTGTCGACCGATTCCGAACCGGAGTTGGTGTAGAAGACGTGGTTCATGCCTTCCGGCGCGATGTCGACCAGGCGATTGGCGAGCTCGAAGGCTTTCGGATGGCCGAGCTGGAAGGCCGGCGCATAGTCGAGTTCGCCTGCCTGCTCGCGGATAGCCTCGGTGATCTTCGGGCGGCAGTGGCCGGCATTCACGCACCACAGACCGGCGGTGCCGTCGAGCACCTGGCGGCCGTCATGGGTCGTGTAATACATATCCTTGGCGCCGACGAAGAGGCGCGGCTCCTTCTTGAACTGACGGTTCGCGGTGAACGGCATCCAGAAGGCGCGCAGATCGTTCGGCGTGGTATTCAGGCGGTTGGACATCAAAGTTCTCCATGGCCGTTTTGGTGCGGGCGGCCATTTCCCGGTTGGCGGCGCAGGGCCGGATATTCCAGAAAAACCACGCCAAATTAACAGGGCACCCAAGGTCGTCAACCGTCATCAACAAACATCATGGATGCCCGAGGTTCCGGTTATGATTGCGCGCAACACGGCACGGGCGGCCAGGCCCGGCCCGGAGTTCCAAGTATCTTCCCTCAAAATCCGTCATCAAGACTTCGTGTGATCGACCTATGGTCGGTCATGCAAAGCATCCGGACATCGGTCCGACAGATTTATTTCAGCCAAACAACTATTTTTACCCAGGAGAACTTATGTCTGATCGTCGCAAGACAAGGGCGCGGCCGAATCCGCGTCGCGTATTCGCAGAGACCTATGGTGAAGTGCTCGCGGAGGGGATTGCGCGCCGCAGCGTCCTCAAGGGCCTGTTTGCGCTTGCCGGCAGCGCGGCCATCCTGCCGGTGCTCGGCGAGACGGTGCGTGCTGCCGCGGCGCCGACCTCGACCTTCACCGAACTTGCAAGGGTTCGTGACAAGGACGATCACTGGCCGACGGGCTACAGCCGCCAGATCCTGGCGCGCTGGGGTGACGGCTTGTTTGTCGATAGCCCGGACTTCGATCCGGCGAAGCTGGACGGCAAGGCGGCGGAGCGCCAGTTCGGCTACAACAACGACTTCACGCATTACATGCCGCTGCCGCCGGGTTCGACCGGCTCCGAGCACGGGCTGATGCTCGTCAGCCACGAATATGCGACGCCGTTCCTGATGTTTCCGGGGCTGACGGCAGACGACTATCGCGAGAAGATGACCGAGGACCAGATCCGTGCGGTCATGGCGTCGGTCGGATTGTCGATCTTCGAAGTGAAGAAGGCCAATGGCCGGTGGGAGATCGTCCGTGACGGCCAATACAATCGCCGCATCCACATGGGCACCGAAATGGCGATCTCCGGCCCGGCCGCGGGCGACGATCGCCTCAAGACCAAGGCGGATCCCACGGGCAGGACGGTGTTCGGCACAATCTCCAACTGCAATGGCGGCATCACGCCCTGGGGTACTCTGCTTTCGGGCGAGGAAGGCTCGATGGACGTCTTTGCCGGCGACTTCACCACGCTGCCGAATCAGGAGCTGGTCGAACGTCAGGGCTGGGACGAGGAGGACAACGACATCTACGGCGCCGGGCGGATCGAGCCACGTTTCCGTTTCGAGGAAGAGCCGAACGAATGGATGCGTTTCGACTGGGTGGTCGAGATCGACCCGCTCGACCCGGCGTCGAAGCCGGTGAAGCGCACCGCGCTCGGCCGTTTCACCCATGAGGGTGCGCAATGCGCCGTGGCGCCGGACGGCCGCGTCGTGGTGTTCATGGGCGACGACGACGATTTTGAGTATCTCTATCGTTTCGTCACCCGCGACCCGTGGAACCCGAACGACCGTGCCGCCAATCGCGACCTGCTCGACAACGGCACGCTGTCGGTCGCCCGGTTCGAGAGCGATGGCACCATGTCCTGGCTGCCGCTCATCGCTGGAGAGGGGCCGCTGACGGCGGAGGCGGGCTTTGCCAGCCAGGCGGACGTGGTGCTCAACACCCGGGCTGCCGCCGATCTGCTCGGGGCGACGCCGATGGATGCGCCGGAGGGCTTCGTGGTTCATCCGAAAACGGGCAAGCTCTATGTCGCGATGACGGAGAACGAAGATCGGTTGCCGGCGGGCGAGGGGGATGCGGAAGAGCAGGTGAACCCCGCCAATCCGCGTGGTCCCAATCCGCATGGCCACCTGCTCGAACTGGTGCCACCCGGCGGGCCGGACAAGTCCGATTTTGCCGCCGCGAGCTTCCGGTGGGACGTCTTCGTCCTGTGCGGCAATCCGGCGGTGGCGGAGGACGGCGCCCTGTTCCACCCGGCGACCTCGGCCAATGGCTGGTTCACCGATCCCGACAACCTGTCGGTTGACCCGGCCGGGCGGCTGTGGGTGGCGACCGACGGCCCGCCGCCGGAGGGCATTGCCGATGCCCTGTTCGTCATGGATACGGAGGGCGAGGGACGGGCGCTGCCGAGGCTGTTCTACGTCGCGCCGATCGGATCGGAATGCTGCTCGCCGACCTTCACGCCGGACGCCCGATCGGTCTTCGTATCGATCCAGCATCCGGGCGAACTGCGTTTCGAGGACGATGAGGATGCGAGCTCGATCACCGATGCCGGCACGAACTGGCCCGACTTCAAGCAAGGCCAGCCGGCACGTCCTTCGCTGATCGTGCTGAGCCGCGACGACAGCGCGGCGGTCGGTAGCTGAACCGCCGTTCGCCGGGGTTCAACCTCACCAAAAAGTCCGGCCGGCAGAGTGGGGATTTGCTGGCCGGACAACCTGGTCTTCGTGATCAAAAAAACGTCGCTCGCAAGACAACCGGACCGGAAACCGGCCGAGCCCTCGTCACCGCCCGGAGGCGGCTACCATCAGGCGGCAGCGGTCTTGTTTGCGGTGTTCGCGCAATAAATATCTTCCAGCGTGCCGAGGATCTTGATGACCGATTCGGAGGTGCTGGAATAATAAATCGTCTGCGCGTCGCGGCGGGTCTTCACCAGCTTCTGGGCGCGCAATTTGGAGAGGTGCTGGGACAGTGCCGACTGGCTTAGGCCCACCTGGTTGGCGAGAACGCCGACCGGAACTTCGCCTTCGACGAGGCTGCACAGGATCATGAGACGCTTGGGATTGGCCATGGCGGAAAGAAGGCCTGCTGCTGCAATGGACTGTTCGGATAATGCTTTGGTTTTCATAATTTCAACTTTCGTTTCTCGGACACCATCGGGGGGAAGGCGCCGGCTGCAATCCGTCAATTTACCTATTACGTAAGTGTAACAACGCGAAGATAATTGTATATGCCTAAATTTAAGGTACCGGGTATGCTGTATTAGGAATTTCTTAAGGGAGTTCGGCCCGTGTCGCTATAAGATGCCCAAATTCGTATCTAACGAGTAAATCGCCGCAAATTAGGTCAATTCCGGCCCGGTCGACCCCGCAGATGGCCCATTTTCCGGGTTTCTGACCGCATTGGGTCGTGGCGATAGAGAGGGCATATTGCGGACCGCGGGCCACTAAATCTTGCAGTGCCTGCTCCTCGCACCCCGAAAAATCACCCCCCATTGCCGGGGGGATGAGGAAATCCTCGCCGCCGAGGATGTAGGCCCGGCCAAAGCCGCCATTCAGGCTGGCGGACTGCGGAACAAGGCGGAAGAAGCGGAAATCGGGGAAGTCGATGTAGAGCTTCGACTTCGGATGGCGGGCGATGAAGCGGGTGCGCAGGCGAGCATGATCGGCGCTGTCGCGCTCGACCGATTCGGCCAGGCAGTGGAGCGTCAGCCGCGCATAGGCGAGGGGGTCCCCCTTGCCCGGCTCGCCGGCCAGGAGAGAAGCCCGCCGGTCGGCGCTCAGCGCTTTGGTATGGGCGGAGAGCCCCGACACCAGGATGACGGCGGAGCCGTCGGTGTCGGTGCCCAGCAGGACCCGGCTGACCGAGGGAAACCCGGTCTGCGGGTCGAGCACGGCCAGGGAGACGTAGCGCGCCGATCGAAGGAGCCGACGGGCAAGCGCGCGGGCCTCCTCGTCGGTTTCCCGGATGACCGATGGCTTATCCGTCATGGCATGCTCCTTGCTGCGTCCGGCCCTGAGCGGATGTCCGCTCAGGCCTTGCGACGGTGCAGGGTCAGGCCGGAAACGACATCCTGGGCCGAAATCGTCCCGATGACGTTGCCGTTGTCGACGACGCCGATTGTGCCAGGCTGACGTGACAGCGCGTCGAGAATGTCGACGAGCGGCGTCTCCGGCCGGGCCGTTCCGGCGACAGAGCCGGCGCCGGAGGCGTTTTCTACGCCGGGATGCATGACGTCGCGCGCGGTGAGCATGTTGATCGGGTTCATGTTCTGCACGAAGTCGGCAACATACTGGTCGGCCGGATTCTGCACGATTTCCTGCGGCGTGCCGCACTGGATGATCCGGCCGCTTTCCATGATGGCAATGCGGTTGCCGATCCGGAACGCCTCATCGAGGTCGTGACTGACGAAGAGGATCGTCTTCTTCAGGCGCGACTGGAACTCAAGCAATTCGTCCTGGAGACGCGTACGAATCAGCGGGTCGAGTGCCGAGAACGGCTCGTCCATCAGGAGGATCGGCGCGCCGGTGGCGAAGGCGCGGGCAAGGCCGACGCGCTGCTGCATGCCACCCGAGAGCTCGTTGACCTTGCGGTTCGCCCATTTCGACAGGTTGACCAGCTCGAGCTGCTCTTCCACCTGCTTGCGGCGCTCGGCTTCCGGCACGCCGGCAAGCTCGAGGCCGAAGCCGACGTTCTCGGCGACGGTGCGCCAGGGCAGCAGACCGAACTGCTGGAACACCATCGACACGGTGTGCATGCGCAGGTCGCGCAGGGCCTTGGGACTGGCACGGTAGGGGTCGACCGCGCCGTTCGAGGTCTTGACGCTGACATTGCCGCGCACCACGGGTGCGAGTCCGTTGACGGCGCGCAGCAGGGTCGACTTGCCGGAGCCGGACAGGCCCATCAGCACGAGGATTTCGCCTTCCTTGACCGCGAGCGAGGCTCCGGCCACGCCGAGCACCAGCCCGGTCTCGGTGCCGATCTCGTCGCGGGTCTTGCCCTGGTCGACGAGGGCCAGCGCCTTCTCCGGATGATCGCCGAAGACGATATCGACATTTCCAAAAATGACGGCGTCGGTCATGCGTCGTCTCCCGATTCAGAACTGCGGAACATGCGATCGAGGATGATCGCCAGGATGACGATGCAAAGGCCTGCTTCGAAGCCCTTGGCGACATTCACGGTGTTGAGCGCGCGCACGACCGGAACGCCGAGGCCGCTTGCACCGACGAGGGCGGCAATGACGACCATCGACAGCGACAGCATGATGGTCTGGGTAAGGCCTGCCATGATCTGCGGCATGGCGAAGGGCAGCTCGACCTTGCGGAGCACTTGAGCGGGCGTCGCACCGAAGGCCTGGGCGGCTTCCACCAGCGACGGCGGAGTGGAAATGATGCCGAGGCGCGTCAGGCGGATCGGGGCGGGGATCGCGAAGATCACCGTCGCGATCAGGCCCGGGACCATGCCGAGGCCGAAGAGGATGAGGGCCGGGATCAGGTAGACGAAGGTCGGGATCGTCTGCATGAGGTCGAGCACCGGGCGCATGCCGGCATAGATCCAGGCGCGGCGGGCGGCGAGGATGCCGAGCGGCACGCCGACCAGCATGCTGACGGTGGTCGCGGCAAGCACCAGAGCCAGCGTCTCGGTGGTTTCCTTCCAGTAGCCCTGGTTCATGATGAGAAGAAGGCCAAGACAGGTGAAGATCGCCGTGCCCAGCGAGCGGTGCAGCCACCAACCGAGGCCGGTGGCAAAGGCGACGATCACCAGCGGATGCGGCGCCTGCAGAACGAACAGAAGTCCGTTGATGATATGGGAAAGGAGAAAGGAGAGCTGGTCAAAGAGCCACTCGCCATTGGTGGTGAGCCAGTCCACGAAGGACTTAGCCCAAGCCCCGATCGGAATCCGGTTTTCGGTGAGCCAATTCACGTTGTTCGCACCCGTCGCAATTTAAGAGCTGAAAATCGACGATATGACACATCTTCGCCGAAGCAAAGCCGCGGCAGAATTCATGTGCATACAGCTGGTGATAGTGCGCGCCACACTCCTTTCCTCCATGTGCGCGGCGCAGGTATCGAAAGGGGCGGCCGAGCCGCCCCTTTCGACGATCGTTCAGAGGCCGAGCGAGGCCTTGGCGGCCGGAAGAGCTTCCTTGCCGTCCTTGGTGGTCACGCCGGCGAGCCACGGCTCGATCGCAGCGCCGTTGGCCTTCAGCCATTCGGTCGCAGCCTTTTCCGGATCCTCACCGTCGTTCAGGATCTTGCCCATGATCTGGTTTTCCATGTCGAGCGAGAACTTGAGGTTGGTGATGAACTTGCCGACGTTCGGGCATTCCTGGACATAGCCGGCGCGGGTGTTGGTGTAGACGGTCGCGCCACCGAAGTTCGGGCCGAAGGTCGAGTCGCCGCCGGTCAGGTAGGTGACATCGAAGGTGGAGTTCATCGGGTGCGGTGCCCAGCCGAGGAAGACGACCGGTTCGCCGGCCTTGTCGGCGCGTGCGACCTGCGCAAGCATGCCCTGTTCGGAGGATTCGACCAGCTCGAGGCCGCCCATGCCCATCTCGTTCTTCTCGATGAGCGTCATGACGAGACGGTTGCCGTCGTTGCCCGGCTCGATACCGTAGATCTTGCCGCCGAGAGCGTCCTTGTGCTTGCCGATGTCGGAGAAGTCCTTGATGCCGAGTTCAGCGCCCTTGGCATTGGTGGCGAGCGTGTATTTGGCGCCTTCGAGGTTCACGCCGGTCGAATCGACCGACTTCTCGTCGAGGTAGGGCTTAACGTCCTTTTCCTGGGCCGGCATCCAGTTGCCGAGGAAGACGTCGATGTCCTTGTTCTTCAGAGACTGGTAGGTGACCGGAACCGACAAAACGGTGACGACCGGCTCGTAGCCCATGCCCTTGAGGATGACGGAAGCCGTCGCGGTGGTGGCGGTGATGTCGGTCCAGCCGACGTCGGAGAAGCGTACGATGGAGCAGCTTTCGGGCTCGGCTGCCATGGCCGGAGCGGCTGCGAGGGCGACGGCCGAAACCGCCGAAGAAAGGATAATGCGGTAAAATACAGATGCGTTCATTGGAGGCTCCCTTTTTTTTGAGTTCCCAGTCAACAATCTATAACGGACAAATTCAACCCTGCCCGTTGCATTTGCGCCTCATTCCCCTCCCTGTTTGCGACTCGTCAAATCTTTCTGCGAACCGATCCTTAAGTCGAGGTTGGGGGAAGGAAGTCCCTGATATCGTTGAAGTCGCTTGACAGATGTCAATGGCGCGGCAAGTCGCCCCGTGGCAAAGGACGCTAGAATGGTCTATTCTGTCCAATGGACGGGCCGCACGCGCGGCGCGCGACGATTTCCAAAGGAGCGTTCATGAAACTTCACTGTCTGATCCTTGCCGCCTCGATGATGATCCCGGCCGGCGTTGCCTTCGCCGACGGCGATCCGGTGGCCGGTGCCAAGGTGTTCAAGCAATGCATGGCCTGCCACACGGCGACGGAAGCCAAGAACAAGGTCGGTCCGACCCTGCAAGGCATCGTCGGTCGTCCGGTCGCTTCGGTTGCCGACTACAAGTATTCTCCGGCCATGACCAAGTTCGGCGAAGGCAAGGTCTGGAGCGAGGAAGAACTGACCGCCTATCTGCCGAAGCCGAAGGATCTGGTTCCGGGTACCAAGATGGCGTTTGCCGGCCTCAAGAAGCCGGAAGATATCGCCAACATCATTGCCTACCTGAAGGATCCGGCTGCCGGCGGCAACTGATCGATCTTCCGCATGAGCTGTTCTTGGCGGGCAGCGGCGCAAGGTGCGTCGCTGCCCGTTTTTTATTTGCGCCATCTTGCAGGGGCGTGGCGATCCTCCATATCAGGTCTGTATTTTTCTTCCCGGCGCGCCTCTCGCCGGTTCTAAATTTGTTCATTTGTTATAAGGTCGCGGCGACCTGACCGATCGACAGGCGATCGGTGACCCGCGACAGCACAGGGAGAAGACCGCATGGCCTCGCTTCAGTCCTTCGACAGCGAAATCGAGAAGACCCGCACGATCGTCAACGAAATGAAAAGCAAGCTGGACCAGTCCGGCGGGGTGCTCGACCAGTTCGCCAAGGCTGACACCAAGCTCGGCGACGTGAACTTCGACATCGAGAACGCCCGGATCGAGGACGTCATCAAGCAGCAGAAGGTGATGGAGGCGAACATCGCCGACCTGATCATCGGGCTCGAGGATGCGACCAACGTGTTCGGCTCCGAATTCGAGAGCATGAAGAGCTATACCGGCTATGAAAAGTTCATCGGCATCTTCTCCAAGCAGAAGGCGCAGCGCCTGCGCACCGATCGCGTGCGCAACATGTCGCTGGCCGGCAACCTGCAGGAACTTCTCTCCAAGTCGGACAGCATCGTCGGTATCCTGAAGGACCAGCGCTCGGTGCTCGATCAGCGCTACAAGACGTCCGAAGCGAGCCTGATCCAGGTGATCGAGCGCCGCAAGATGACGATTGCCGGCCTCGAGACGACGCAGAAGCGCATCGAGGAACTCAATCCGATGCTGCTCGACCTGGAAAACAAGATTGCCGCCTCGACCGACCAGTCGGCCCGCACCGAGCTCGAAGGCGAGCGCTCGAAGCTTGCTACGGAGTACAACCAGGCGCAGGCCAAAGAGCAGGAGCTTCTGGCCGAGAGCCAGACTCTCGAGCGCTATACCTCGATGTTCCAGACCTTCGTCGATTCGCTCAACAACCAGATCGCCGCGCAGAACACGCTCATCAACAAGCTCACCATAGATACCGAGCAGCGCATCGTGCTCTACAAGGCGCTCGAAGACTCGCTGAAGACGGCGGCGCAGCAGGACGTGGCGCACAAGATCAACACGCTCGGCAGCCAGGTCGATACCGCGGCGGAGGAAACGATGGCCGGCGTCGGTGCCGCCGCGCAGAAGCATATCGGCGACCTGCTCGAGCTGCACGAGAAGAACATGCTGGCGACGCAGGACATCCAGCGCCGCAAGAAGCTGGCCGACGAGGCCTTCGCGCGGCGTTTCCAGACGGTGCTCGACAAGCACAATTCCGCCAACTACGTGAAGCCCTGACGCCACGGCGCGGTCTCTTCCGGCCGGAAACGGAAACTTGCCGTATCCGGCCGGCCGGAGTGCCGAGCCTTCGCTGCCAGTCCTGCGGGCGTCGCGGCCTTACGTCTCTCCTCGGGGGAATGAATGTCCAAATTTATCTTGAACGCCGCAACGGGCGGTGACGGTGGAGCGGGAGCGGGCGGCCGGCTCGGCCGGCTGCTGCTGGTCGCGGCCGTCATCGTGGTTCTCGTCATGTTCGGCCTGAAATCCTTCTACACCGTGGATCAGGGCGAACGCGGGGTCATTCTCCGGACCGGAGCGGTGGTCGGTACGGCCGAGCCGGGCCTCGGTTTCAAGATCCCGTTCCTCGACCGGGTGGTGAAGATCAGCGTGCAGAGCCGTGCGCAGATCTACGATTCGGTGCCGGCCTATTCGCGCGACCAGCAGGCGGCGGTGATCACGCTTTCGGTCAACTACCGGCTGCCTGCCGCCGAGGTCGAGCGGATCTATGCCGACTACGGCAGCGAAGAGGGGCTGGTCGAGCGGTTGATCGACCGGCGGGTGTTCGAGCAGGCGAAGAACGTGTTCGGCCAGTTCAATGCGGTGACCGCGATCCAGGAGCGGGTGCGGCTCAATGCCGAGACCGAGGCCGCCATTCGCGATTCCGTCAAGGGGCCGGTGCTGATCGACAGCGTGCAGATCGAAAACATCGATTTCTCCGACGCCTACGAGCAGTCGATCGAAAACCGGATGCTGGCGGAGGTCGAGGTGCAGAAGCTGCGCCAGAATGCCGAGCGCGAGAAGGTCCAGGCGCAGATCACGGTCACGCAGGCCAATGCCCAGGCGGACGCCGTGCGTGCCCAGGCCGAAGCACAGGCGGCCGCAACCCGGCTGGCCGGGGAGGCGGAGGCCGATGCGATCCGAGCGAAGGGTGCCGCACTTCGCGACAATCCTTCGCTGATCGAGCTCACGGCGGCGGAGCGGTGGAACGGACAACTGCCGACGACGATGATCCCGGGTTCGGCCGTGCCGTTCATCGGGACGAAGTGAGCCGGCGCGAGCGGGCCGATGAAGACCAAGGGGAAGAAGCCAGACGATGCTCGATGAGAAGGGTGGCCCCGTTGCGCAGTATTTCAAGTCGATCGCGGCGGCGATCGGGGGACTTGAGACTTATCTCTCCAACCCGGATCTGGCGCTGCCGGGCAGCGGCTTCGCCGGGCAATTGCTGTTGCCCTACGTCCAGCGGCTGAAGAATTCGTTCGCCTGCTGGGAGAACCGCATCGGGTTTACCGAGCAGTTCCGCATTTCGCGCGCCGAGAGCGGCTTTCCGGTGTTCCAGAACGTGCTGGAGCTGGAAAACGACCGGCTGAGCGCCGGCCAGCGGCTCGCGGCGCTTCCGGACGCCCAGGCGATCCGCGCGGAGATGGCGGATTTCATCCTCAGGACGAAGTCCTTCCCGTCGGCGCTGCAGTCGCAGATGGCCGAGCGGATCTATCTCGAACAGATCGGCAAGGGCGACATCTTCTCGCCCTTCGTCCTGCCGGAAACGGTTCGCGTCAGCGTCAGCGAAAAATCGGGCCGGCCGTATTGCGTCGTCACATGGGCGGTGTTCGACGGAACCAATACCCTGCCGATGATCTATGTCGCCGGTATCGAGGACAGTTCGGAGAACATCGTCGAGCTTCTGGTCGGCAAGGATGGCAAGATCAATCCGGACGTCGACATTCCGCTGCCGGTGGGTGGGTTGCTCAATCCGCAGCTTGCAGCGAAGTTCGACGATTTCGCCGGCAAGAACGGCGCCTATTCGCTGACGCCGGCGACGATCGCGACGAACATGGACAAGGATTTTCCGACGCTTCACCCGAAGCAGCTCCGGCGGATCGTGCTCGGGCCGTTTTATTCGGCGGGCATCACCGAGAACAATGCGAAGATCAACGAGATCCTGTCGCGGGTCCGCAAGCCCGAAAATGCCTGGCTCCTGACTTGGACGATGCAGGAGGTCTTTTCCAAGGCCGAGCGCCCGGCGACCAAGGGCTTCTTCTCCTCGACGCCGGCGACCCAGGAATTCCACATCGACACCAACAATCTGGAAGCGGCGCGGATGGGAGTGTCGGCCTACGAGAAGCATGCGCTGGTGCCGCACGACGCCTACCAGGCGCTCTACGCCTCGGGTGAGGCCAATGCGATCTTCGGCGACTACAAGGTCCACGTCATTTCCGGCAATCAGGTCGTGAGCGAGGTTTGAGGTCATGAGCAACGGATTGAATGCAGGCCTGACGACTATTCGCGAGGACGAGATCGCCAAGCACCTGGCCGTTGCGCAGGGGCTGGTGACGCGCTTCGTGGCGCTCGATCCGGGCGAGGGGGCGGGCGGCACGGCACTGGCCGGCACCGGGCGGCGCTTCGTGCCGACGGTCTCGACCGGCGGCGTCCGGCGCACGCGCGAGGTCGAGCTTTCGAAGACCGTGCAGTCGACCGGCAGCGGCGATCCGCTGATGACGCCTGCCCAGCATAGCGTGCTCTACCGGGTGCGGCGCGGCGTCCAGGTGGCGCTGGCGATCGGTGAGGACTTCGCCCGGCAGACGGATCTCGAACAGCTCCAGGCGCGCAACATCTCGGCGCCGCTGCAGGGCGAGGAGGCGACCCGCTTCAAGGCGCTGCTATCCGCTTCCGCCTATGTCGCGGCCTTTTCGCTCTCCGCCTACCTGCTGTCGACCCTGCCCGGGGAGGGCGAGCCGGTCGAGGATACGGCAGAGCCCGACTTCCTGTTCGACACGCCGCAGGATGCGCTGAAAAGCATGGTCGCGGGGCTCGACGCGGTTGTGAAGGGTGCCGCCGACGATGCAGCACTCACGGCGCGTTGTCGTGCCTTCGCGCGGGGTTCGATCGACGGGCTGGTGGCGCGCAAGGCGCGCTTCACCGGGCTTGCCGCCTTCGAGGCGAACCATATCCGCATCGACCAGGACGATTTCACGCTGGACGGCTTCGACGTGGCGCCGGGGGCCAGGCGCAAGCCGCTGGTGATGACCTTCAAGAAACCCGAAGAGATCATCGGCAATCACATCGCCAAGTTCCAGGCGATGAAACTGGCGAAGATGATGATGGCCTACGACTTCGACCGGCAGATGAATCCGTTTGTCGAACTCGGTGGTTTCCTTTTCACTTTCATCGGCGACGGCATGCCGGGAACGGGCAAGACGATCCTCATCCAGATGATCGCCGGCCTGCTCAACGACTACTGCGAGGTCGCCGGCTACGCCTTCCACTACGAGAATTTCGGCGTCGACCAGATCTCGTCCTACCAGGGCAAATCCGGGCAGAACGCCAAGGCCTTCATCAACAACGTCATCAATCCGCGAGTGATCGGCTTCGGCACGATCGACGACGTCGACCAGGTGGCGGCCAAGCGTTCGGACGACCGGGCATCCGCCGGTCAGCACGAGGTGACGGCGGTGCTGATGGAGAGCTTTGCCGGCGCCTCGACGGTGGTCAGGGGCAACGCCACCTTCGGCATGTTTTCCAACTATCCGGAGAATGTCGACGATGCGCTGCGGCAACGGGCCGGGGCGCGCTGGCTGATCGACGGACCGCAGAGCGAGGAAGACTATATCGACATTTTCGCGCTGCTGATCGGCAAGAACCATTCGATCCCGCTCGGCGAGCATCAGCTCTTTGCCAACCAGGAGATCAAGCGCGCCGTCGGGGTTTCCTACGACAAGCACAACCGGCCCGAGGAAGACGGGCTGGTCGCCGTCTGGGAGCGCTACGAGAAGGCAAACGGCAAGATCGAGACGATCGCCGACATCGGCGGCTACCTACACGAGATCAAGCTCGCCGAGCCGCGCTTCACGGGCCGGGCGATCAAGAACATCACCGACGCGGTCAAGATGCGGGCGATGGACGTCGAGCTGCCGGACGAATGGTTCGGGGCGCCCGAGGTGTTCATGCACAAGAGCTACGACGAGAAGAAGGCGATGATTTCCGAGCTTCGCGGGCCGGTCACCATGGAGATGATCCTCCAGGAGGTGAATCGTTATGCCGACAGCGAGTTCCGCTATGCCGACAAGTCGGACGAGGCGGCGGTCACCGAGATCATCCGCCGCGAACGGCAGCGCGAGCGGGCGATCGGCGAGATCGAGGCGATGAAGCGCGAGGGCAGGTGGTCGGCATGAACCGTCTCCTCGAAGCTGAACTGATCTATGGCCGGCTGCTCGCCGTCACCGAGCCGCATCTCGTGGCGCGCTACAACAAGGCGCTTTCCGGGTTCGGGCTGAAGGCCACGGCGCTCACCGAATTCGATATCGACATGACCGGCTTTTCCCCGCAGATCGCGGCAGAGCTTGGCGACAGGGACTATCTCGACCCGAACCGGGTCAACCGGCGCTTCGTCATTCTGACGCCCGAGCAGGAGAGCCTTCCGGTGGTTCACACCAGCTTTTCCAACACTGCCGGGCTGATGCACGAGTTTTTCACCGCCAATGCGCGGGCGATCAACGCGGTGACGATCAAGGACGCGCTCTACGGGGAGATCGAGGATTCGGTCGCGACGGTGGAGAGCCTCGAGGATCTGCTGTCGATCAACGAGGTGCAGTTCCGGGTGCTCTCGGCGGAGGATCTCTTGGGCAAGGCGGGGGAGCTCAGGCAGCTTGCCGACCGGCTGCAGAGCGAGCCGAACGCCTGGCGCGACGATGCCTTGTTGAACCGGATGGTGGAACTCGCCAGGCTCACCGGCGACATCCGGCAGAACGTGCTGGTGCCGGACAAGCTGGTCTTCCGCCACGATGCCTTCTGGGCCAATCATTTCGGCGGAACCTATGTGTTCGTCGACGACAAGGCGACCACGGTGATCTGCGACCCGTCGGCGCCGGGTTTCCGCAGGTCCAGGCCGTGGCAGGTGAGCTACATCTCGATCAAGGACCCCGCGCAGATCTTCGACTTCCTCGCCAAGACCGGGCGGATCGAGCTGCCGCGGGCGAGCTGGGTCGCAGACTCCGGGCTTTATGCCCTGCGTGCCGAAATGGCGGCCATCGGGCTTGCCTATGTGAGCGACCCGGTCATGGATTTTTCCAAGGTCGACGCGGTGTGGCTGCAGACTTTCCTGCATCGCAATGCGGAGAGCGTGGCAAGGGACGGGACCTATCCCTTCCTCCAGGAGATGACCCGCGCGATTGCCGCCACCGGCAGCCTGCGCATCGCCGAGGTCGCGCCGGCGCTCAGGTTCCTCCTGATCCGGGCCCGGCCCGACCATCCCGACCAGTGGCTGACGAACCGGCTGATCTCGCAGATGACGCCCTTCGACTTCGTGTCGCGTTTCATTTTCGACAAGCAGGGCTTTTATGATGCCTACGAAGGGTTTAGCGATGGGTTCCGGGAATTCGTTGTATCGCGCCTGTCGCAGACCTATCTGCAGGACAAGGCGGGTTTCCGCAAACGCCTCTACGGCATAGGAGAAGACGACAATGCTTGATCCGATCATCGCGTTCTTCCAGCGCATCTTTGCGGCGATCGGCCGGGGTGTCGGGCTGGCCGTGGCCGCCGTGCTGTGGCCGTTCCTGGCCGCGCATGGCTGGTACCAGCGGCGCAACTGGCTGATCAAGGGACCGATCCTCCTGCTGGTCCTGGTGCTGATCGCGCTCTATGGCCAGTTCTTCTGGCGCACGCAGTTCTGGTACGGTTTCAACACCGAATTCGCCCAGCCCTACAAGTTCAACGACCGCAGGGTGGCCGCGGGCCAGCAGGACAGCGCCAAGCCGGGTGTGTGCCAGAATTCGGCGATCGTCACTGTCGTCGCCGATCTCACGGATGCGAATGTCAACCAGAATGCCTGGGTGTCTTCGACGCTGCTCTACAAGATCGGTCTGTTCGGGGTCGACTGGGATCACACGCCGTTCTTCGACAACAAGGCCTCATTCCAGCGCGGCGTCAATCAGGTGGCGCGGCGCGTGGCGATCGAGCTTGCCGACAATCTCGGTCGCGTGCGCGGCACCTCGGGCATGAACAATGACCTGCAGGATGCGCGCGGCAACATCCAGTTTGACGAGGGGACCTGGTATTTCGGCACCAACCCGATCGGCATCAAGACGCCGACCCCGAGCTATTATCGGTCGGCGGTCGAAAGCTGGCGCAAGTTCAATTCGTCGCTCGAAACCTGCGCGGCCGTCTTCGACGCGCGCGCCGACAACCTCGTGCAGTTACTCGACCGCCTGGCGAGCGATCTCGGCAATACATCCGACATTCTTCGCCGCCGTTCGGAAGAGTTTAACGCCGGCTGGTTCGATACGCGTGCCGACGACCGCTTCTGGTTCGCCTACGGGCAGCTCTATGCCCAGTATGCGCTGCTGCAGGCCGTGCGCGCCGACTTCGTCGACGTGATCCGCGAGCGCAACCTGACTGCCGTCTGGGCGGAGATGGAAAAGCAGCTGCAGGGCTCCCTGCGCATCCAGCCGGCGATCATCTCGAACGGTTCGGAAGACGGCTGGATCATGCCGACCCATCTTGCGACGATGGGCTTCTACATCCTGCGCGTCCGCTCCAACATGGTGGAGCTGCGGTCGGTGCTGGACCGCTGAGCCATCGCGTGCTCGTCGGCCCGCTCAGGCGGGCCGATCGCACTTCGCCGTCATTCGTTCTCGTCGGAAAAGGCTGCGGTGCGCAGACGCTCGAAGAACTCGTAGGTGACGCCGACGAGTTCGCCGGAGGTGCCGGGCTTGTTTCTGAATTTCCCGACGGTGCGGGCGAATTTCCAGCAGTCGGCGCCGCGCTTGACGCGATAGATGTTGTGATAGGTCTGCTTCTGCGAGCAGGCGCGCTCGAAGCTCTCCATCAGCATCGGCAGATCTTCGGGATGGATGCGGGAGCGGAACTCGACCATGTTGACCCGTCCGTCAGTGCTCTCCATGCCGAAGATGCGGAAGACATCCGGAGTGGCATAGAACAGACCGCTGTCGAGATCGATCCGCCAGAAGCCGTATAGCCGGAAGGACTGGGCCAGTTCGACCACCTCGTGTTCGGTCATTCCGACCGAGGTGCAGTCCTGGAATTCCTTGTGATCCAGCTGGTCGAAGCGGAGGGGCAATGTGGTGTCTCTTTCCGCCCTGGCGCGCGGATGGACGAGCCGGTGCCGCTTCAGGAACTAGTTGATTAGCTTCAGACGAATTGCCTTCGCTACCAACTGTGTTCGATTTACGCAATCCAGCTTTTTGATGGCATTCGTCATATAGGCGTTCACGGTGTGGTCGGACAGGGCGAGGATCTGGCCGATTTCCACCGATGTCTTGCCCTGGGCGGTCCAGCGCAGCACTTCGAGCTCGCGGGCGGACAGGACGTTGGGCGCGACGCTCTCGGCGCGCCGCATCCGGTCGAACATGTCGAAGCCGTGTAGCGAGATCATGCCGAGTTCGTTCATTTCCGACTGATGAAGCTTTGTACGCGCACCGTCGTAGCGCATGAAATAGCGGCCGGAATCCACCGAGTTCATCGGAAAGATCATGCCCATCAGCAAATTGTGGCGGCGTAGCAGCTCGTTCATCTTGGCCGGGCATTCAAGATTGTCCGGTTCGCCTTCGGCATCGAGGCGCCAGGTCTGCGGCAGGATTGAATTGCTGAAACGCGGAAGAATGGGACAGTTGCGGAGAAAGTGGTTCTTGTCGAATTCGCGGGCAAACTGTGCGGGAAGGGTGCTTTCCAGAACGAGCGGGGAAATCAGAATGTCGTTCGGGTTCGGAGCGGCCATGATCGTGACATGGTCGAGTCCGAATTCCCGGGCGACCCTCGCCATGATCGTCATGAGCTGGGCGCGTGTCTGGCTGCTCGCTAGTTCTTCGCTCAGCAGCGATTGACGTTCCGCGATTATCATTGAAATTTCGAAAGTTGATAGCTGTTGGTATGTTATCGTTAACAAATATATCAGTCGGACTTAAAAGCCAGAACTTTTTTACTGGTCGAACGACCAAAATTCACTCGAATTCGAAAAATGCACGCAGCGTGGTAAATAAAGCATGGTTCGACAACTCACGCGTGATCAAACCGGTAGTGCAGCACCGGTCTTCACTTCCTCCATCACCGCATAGGTATGGGTTTCGCGTACGCCCGGCAATGGCAATATAACCTCGGAAAGGAACTGGCGGTAGGCCTCCATTCCGGCGACGCGTGCCTTCACCAGATAATCGAAACCACCCGCCACCATGTGGCACTCCATGACGTCGTCGGAGCGTTTGACGGCATCGGCGAAGGCGTCGAAGACGTCGGGGGTGGTGCGGTCGAGTTTGACCTCGATGAAGACCAGGAGGTTGCGACCAAGCTTCTCCGGCGACAAAATCGCCATGTAGCCGGTGATGAAGCCGTCACGGGTCAGCCGTCGGACCCGCTCGGCCGTCGCCGTGGGTGACAGGCTGACACGTTCGGCGAGTTCGATGTTGCTGAGGCGACCCTCCTGCTGCAGCGTGCGGAGGATCTTGCGGTCAAGCCTGTCCAGTTCTTTCATTGTAAACTACCAGATCAAGAATTTTCGGCGATAGTCACGCAGTATACATCTCGAGGCAGGGATTTGAACGGTTGCCAAGGCGAGCTCTATGCCGGGTCAGATCTCGCGTTCGGGCTTGTCGGTCGTCTTGGGCTTGGCCATCAACTTCTCGAGGAAGCCGAGCATGACGGCGGAGACGACGAAGGCGAGGTGCATGAGCGTCAGCCACATGATCTTGCCGTCGGTGAACTGGTTCACGTTCAGGAAGACCTGGAGCAGGTGGATCGAGGAGATGGCGACGATCGACGAGGCGACCTTGATCTTGAGGCTGCCCGCGTCGAGCTTGCCGAGGAAGGAAACCTCGTCGTCGGCTTCGTCGAAACGGCTGACGAAGTTCTCGTAGCCGGAGATCATCACCATGACGATGAGGCTGGCGACGAGCGCGGCGTCGATCAGGCCGAGCATGGCGAGGATCATCTCCGCTTCGCCGTAATTGAACACGTTGCCGGCGACTTTCAGGAACTTGTAGCCGAAGGACACCGCATAGACCGCAAGGGCCGCGACGAGGCCGAGATAGAAGGCGACGAGGATCCAGCGGCTCGACAGGATGATCCGTTCAACCAGCAATTCGAGGGATTTCATTCGGGGACTCCAGAGGCAATTCGACGGTCTGGGGCCAGACATAAGCGGGGGCTCGCCGCTCGGCAAGCCCGTCTGCCGGCCTTTGCCGCTCGCTTCCGGGCCCCAGGTGGCTTGGATCGGCCCTCGGGCACTCTCCGTCATGTCGGATCGATGGTGAGCCTCACGCTGCCGCGATTGTTTTCATAGGCATGCCAGGCATCGTTGGCGAAGCAGTAGAGGTAACCGCTGGCCTTCGGCTTGATCGTCACCTTTTCGCCGATGCGGAAGACCTCGTGCGGCAGGCGTTCGACGGCGCGGCTCCTGCTGCTCTTCTTCGGCGGCGGCTCGTTGTTGGCGATCAGGCCGATCAGGCAGAACCAGTCCTCGTCCTCCTCGCGCTTGGTCCACCAGAAGTCGACCTGCTCGTTCTTCAGGATGGTCTTGGTGAGGTTTTCTAGCTTGCCGAACAGCGAGGAGGCGACCTGGGCGATCTCGGCGGGTTCAAACTTGCCGTCCGCGGTGCCGCCGGGACCACACTTGATCGAGGCGTCCATCCATTGGCCGCCGGCGCTGAGCTTGTAGGTCTTGCCCTTTTCCAGAAAGATACCGGTGGCGTTCCAATGCTGGCGCGCGAAGATGTCGACGGTCGCCGGCAGTGGCTTCAGCGTCCAGTAGTCGCCGGCGTCGAGCGGCGGATCCTGGTGGCGATCGAGCGCGGAGGCGTGGATGTCCGCCGACCGCGGCCGGGTTGTGATCAAAGGCACGGCGCGGGGTCTCGTCTTCAATGCCTTGAACAGACCGGTGACGGAATCGTGCAGGACGTCGTTGGGGTCGGGGGCGAGCTGCGACAGCGCCTTTCCGCGGATGGCGAGGCCCGCGGCTTGCGCCTCCTCGATCATCCATGTCAGTGCTCCGTCCGATAATCCCGTCTGGGCATAGCCGCCGCCGACATCGCCGTGGACCCCGGGGAACCACAGCTGCTTCAAGTCGGCGCCTGGCTTCGGGTCCCAGAGCGTCGGCAGGAAGTTCTGGCGCTGTTCGTCGATGGCGACCGCATGGCGGGCATGGGCGACGATGTCGCTCAGCGCCGTATTGTGGAAGCGGTGGCCGTCCGGGTCGTCGATCAGATTGAGGAAGGCCATGTCGTCGGGGATGCCGAGCGAGCCGACGGTGTCCCAGACGCCGATGAAATGGATGGGCGTCTTTTTGGTGGGGAGTTCTCCGGCCGCCGTGTTGTGGAAGGGGCGGGCCTTCGATGCCTTGATCGGGCTCGCCCCCTCGGCGCGGTAGGCGGCAAACACCTCCTCGATCGACTTCCAGAGCTTGTCGTCGTCAACGGCCGAAGAAAGGTCGAGCAGGCCGCATTTCGAGATCATGCCGCCGAGGCTGCGCACCGTGTAGGCGCCGCGGCTGAAGCCGATGAGGAAGATGCGGTCGCCGGGCTTGTAGAGGCCGGCCAGCCAGCGATAGGCGCTCATGATGTTGCGATCGAGGCCGCGGCCGGTGCCGCCGCCGACGAGCTTGTCCCACCAGGTGCCGTCGGTGCCGACACCCGGATGGTAGTAACGTTCCTGGCGCGTGCCGTTTGCTTCCTCCGGGGCGACCGCATTGTGAAACTTCCAGACATTCGTTGGCGTAGGGACGCCCTGATCCACCATGTCGGGGGTGTTCCAGGTGCCGTCGCAGCAGACTACGAGATTCATCTTGCTTCTCCATTCTCCTCTGGATTGCATTATCATCTCACATTTCAACCTGTGCGCAACAGGTGCGTCGCCCTGTCCCAGGAGCGGATTTGCGGTGTGCCAAAAATAACCAGTTGGCCACCTTGCCATCCTTTCGAGGCGCGGGGATGCTCGGAAAAAAGAGCGACGGGGAGGGACTATCGAAATGGCATTGTCCGATATCGAGATCGCAAGAGGGGCAACCAAGAAGCCGATCCAGGAGATCGGCGCGCGGCTCGGCATTCCCGCCGAGCAACTGGTGCCCTACGGCCACGACAAGGCGAAGGTTTCGGCCGAATTCATCCGTTCGCTGGAAGGGCGGCCCGACGGCAAGCTGATCCTCGTCACCGCGATCAATCCGACGCCGGCCGGCGAGGGCAAGACGACCACGACGGTCGGGCTGGTCGACGGGCTGAACCGGATCGGCCGCAAAGCAATGGTCTGCATCCGCGAGCCGTCGCTCGGCCCCTGTTTCGGGGTCAAGGGCGGCGCTGCCGGCGGCGGCTATGCGCAGGTCGTGCCGATGGAGGACATCAACCTCCACTTCACCGGCGATTTCCATGCCATCACCTCGGCGCACAACCTGCTGACCGCCATGGTGGACAACCACATCTACTGGGGCAATGCACTCGACATCGACGTGCGCCGCATCACGTGGCGCCGGGCAATGGACATGAACGACCGAGCGCTACGGCAGATGGTCGGCTCGCTCGGCGGTGTGTCGAACGGCTTTCCGCGCGAATGCGGCTTCGACATCACTGTCGCCTCCGAAGTCATGGCGATCCTCTGTCTGGCGTCCGATCTCGCCGACCTGGAGCGTCGGCTCGGCGACATCATCATCGGTTACCGGCGCGACAAGAGCCCGGTCTTCGCCCGCGACATCAAGGCCGACGGGGCGATGACCGTGCTCCTGAAGGACGCGATGCAGCCGAACCTCGTGCAGACGCTCGAGAACAACCCGGCCTTCGTGCATGGCGGCCCGTTCGCGAATATCGCCCATGGATGCAATTCGGTCATCGCGACGCGCACGGCGCTCAAGCTTGCGGATTACGTTGTCACAGAAGCCGGCTTCGGCGCCGATCTCGGGGCGGAGAAGTTCTTCGACATCAAGTGCCGCAAGGCAGGCCTCGAACCCGCAGTGGCGGTGATCGTCGCCACCGTCCGGGCGCTCAAGATGAATGGCGGGGTGAAGAAGGAAGAGCTCGGCCAGGAGAATGTCGAGGCGCTGACACGCGGCTGCGCCAATCTCGGGCGACACGTGGCCAATGTACGCCGCTTCGGCGTGCCGGTCATCGTGGCGATCAACCACTTCACCTCCGACACCGAGGCGGAGCTTGCCGCGGTCAGGGAATATGTGTCGCGGCTCGGGGCCGACGCGATCGTCTGCCGGCACTGGGCAGACGGTTCAGCCGGTATCGAGGCGCTGGCGCAGCGGGTCGCAGAACTTGCGGACTCAGGCCAGGGCGCCTTCCGCCCCCTCTATCCCGACAGCCTGTCGCTCTTCGAGAAGGTCGAGACCGTCGCCTCGAAGATCTATCACGCGGCGGAAGTCACCGCGGCGAAGAGCGTGCGCGACCAGCTCGCCTCCTGGGAGGCGCAGGGCTATGGCCACCTGCCGGTCTGCATCGCGAAGACGCAATACTCCTTCTCCACCGACCCGGCGCTGCGCGGCGCGCCGGAGGGTCATGTGGTGCATGTGAGGGAGGTCCGGCTTTCGGCCGGCGCGGGCTTCGTCGTGGCGATCACCGGTGACATCATGACGATGCCGGGCCTGCCGAGTTCACCCTCGGCCGAGCGGATCTTCCTCAACGACCACGGCTTCGTCGAAGGACTGTTCTGACTTCAGTGGCCAGGCGTTCCCGATGCCAGTGGACGGTGCCACGGGCGCCGACCGCGTGCCCGACTGTGTCCTTCGCGCAATCGTGGTCGGTACTCCCGAATACATGATTATAAAAATCATGTTTATTATGTTGACTCCTTTAATCATGTTTTATAGACGGCAATAAGAGGGCGCCAAACGCCCTTTGCCTCGGTTTTGACACATTTGGAAACGGCCTCCCGTCGCGAGCTCATGCGCGTGGCAACGGTTTCGTGCGGCCGTCGAAAGGAAATATTGCATGGCCTCCCGCCATTTCAGACCCCTGTTGCTCGCATGCTCGGCACTCGTCGCCTGCTCTCCGTCGTGGAGCGCCTTTGCGCAGAGCGCCACCGCCACCAGCCAGGCCGCAACGGGTGATACCGAGCTCGCACCCATCGTCCTCAAGGGCAAGCGGGTGCAGAAAACGGTCGTCTCCGACAGCCCGCTGGTGTCGCAGACCACGGCCGAGGACCTGCAGGAAAAGCAGGTCGACAGCTTCCAGGATCTCGGGCGTTCGCTGGAGCCCGGGGTCGACTTCCTGAAGAGCCAGGGCGGGGTGACGATCCGCGGCCTCGGCGGACCCCGCGTCGTCACGACGATCGACGGTATCCCGATCCCCTACCTTTCGAATGATGCGCGCAGCGGCGGACCGTCGACGACGACGAACGCCAACGGCGGCAGCGACAGCTTCGATTTCTCGTCGATCTCCGCACTCGACGTCCTGCGCGGCGCCGATTCCAGCCGTCTCGGATCCGGTGCGCTCGCCGGCGGCATCGTGCTGCGGACGCTGGAGCCAGACGACCTGATCGAGGAAGGCCGCGACTGGGGCGGCATGGCCAAGCTCACCTATGACAGCGAGGACAACAGCTTCGGCGGCGCGGCTGCGGTCGCCAAGCGGGTCGGCAACAGCTCCGTGCTCTTCCAGGGCGCCTACAAGAAGGGCCACGAAGTCCAGAACCAGGGTGATGTCGACACGATCGGGCCGACCCGGACGGAAGCCAATCCCGGCGACTACGACCAGTCGAACGTGCTCCTCAAGGCGCGCCACGAGCTGGAGGGCGGTCATACGATCGGCTTTACCGCCGAGCGCTATCGCCGCGATTTCGAAAACGACCTGAAGACGTTGCAGGGCGCAACGACGGGTTCGAGCCGCGTCTATGCCGTCGGCAACTACGGCGGCTTCGACGATACCGCGCGTGACCGCGTCTCCCTCGACTACAGCTTCCTTTCCCCGGACGAGGCTTCGGTCATCGATTCCGCCCAGTTCTCGGTCTACTGGCAGCGACTGGTCAAGAATGCCGGCGCAGAAGGCGCCCGCGTCGGGACCTTCAACGGGCCATGGTATCGCGACAACGAGGTCGAGGATAACGCGGTCGGCGTCACCGGTTCCATGACCGGCAGCTTCGACACCGGCACGCTTCGTCACGAGGTTACCGTCGGTGGCGACTTCTCCGTGTTCGGCGCTTCACAGTACCTGACGGGTCTCGATGCCTGCGTGCTCGGCACCGTGACGGCAGGTTGCGGCAGCCTGCATTCCAACCAGTCCGACATGCCCGACGTCGACGGCAAGCGCCTCGGCATCTATGTCGACGACAAGATCTCGTTCGGCGACAGTGGCTTCGCCCTGACGCCGGGGATCCGCTTCGACTGGTACAGCTACGAGCCCAAGCTCACCGACGCATACATGGCAAATCCGGGCTATGCCGTCACCGGCCTGCCGGACGGCAGCGAAGGAAATCGCTTCTCGCCGAAGCTTCTCGCGACTTACGAACTGACGCCGGCCGTAGAACTGTTTGCCCAGTGGTCGATGTCCTATCGTGCCCCGACCGTCAACGAACTCTATCTCGACTTCGCCAACCCGGCCTCCGGCTATGCAGTGCTCGGCAATGCCGACCTGAAGCCTGAGACGGCAAACGGCTTCGAGATCGGCGCCAACTTCGACACCGGCGACTTCACCGGCCGCGTCGCGGCTTTCCACAACCGCTACCGGAATTTCATCGATATCCAGACGACCTATGGCAACCCGTCCTATCCGGCCTTCGTCCAGAGCAATGTCAACATCGACAAGGTGCAGATCTCGGGCGTCGAGTTCAACGCGCAGAAGGAGTTCGACAACGGCCTCGTTCTGCACGGAGCACTGGCCTATGCCTATGGCGAGGACATGGAAACCGGCGACTACGTACGGTCGGTCGCGCCGTTCAAGGGCGTGGTCGGCGTGGGTTACCAGCAGGAGACCTGGGGTACGGATCTCAGCCTGATCGCCTCGGCCGGCATGCGCGACGACAACAAGGCCAACACCTTCGACGCGCCCGGCTACGGCATCGTCGACCTCACCGCGTGGTGGGAGCCGGAACAGGTGAAGGGGCTGCGCATCCAGGCGGGTGTCTACAACCTGTTCGACAAAAAGTACTGGAACGCGGTGGCCAACAAGGACGTCAACCCGAATACGGTGCCGAGCAATTCGAACACCGTGCAGTCGCTGGACTACTATTCGGAAGCGGGACGCACGTTCAAGATCTCGCTCATCCAGAAGTTCTGATCGGCTTCGGACCGCGACAGGACAGGGCGGCGCAGCGATGCGTCGCCCTTCTTCGTCTGTCAGCGGCAGTAGCGGTAGCCGTCCCGGCGCTCGAGCACGTCGAGATGCAGGTGATCCTTGTGGGCCTCGTCGCTGCCGGGGGAGAGAACCGTCGAGAAATAGAGGCAGGCGGCGGCATTGAGGCTGCGCTGGAAGGCGGCGGCGAGGGTGCCGTCCTCCGGTTTCGCGATCATCATCGGCACGGTCTCCTTGCCGAATTGCAGCGACGCGACGTCGACGGCATTGCCGCGGGCGTGCTCCGAGATCTTGCCGGTCTCGGCGCTGTTGCGGTTGCGGCAGACATAGGCCGAGGCCTGATTGATGGCGGTGAGATCGCCCTTTTCAGGGAGCGCGATGCGGGCGGCGGGCAGGATCACGTCGCGGGTCAGGCGGGCAAGCTTGAGGGCCGTCTCGCATCGGAGAGTGGCCTCTGGCGCAATCCGGATGCCGGGCAGGAGCGCAGTCACCGTGATCGGATGGTTCATGCCGCAACCCTTTCCGTCATCGATCGGAGCCTCGATCCGGAATTCGGTACCGAGCGCCTCGAGCGCTGCGCGGCAGGTGCGGAATTCCTCCTCCCTTTCGATCTCGATCACCGGCGTCTCAACGGCGGCTTGCGTCCTGCGAAGTCCAGGGATGGGCGGCTGGGGGCGCTCCAGCGATGCGGGGTTCGTTTCAGTCCTTGCCGGAGCAGTTGCCGGTGGCGTGCCAGATGACGGTTTGGGGTCGGGGACGGGGATCGTCTCCCCTTCGACCGGTCCGGATGGTGTGGTGATTGCGGCCGGTTTTCTGTCCGGGAGAGGACCTTTTTCCGGCAATGCGGCTCCGGTGAGGATCAGGAGGCCGAGCAGGGCTGCAGCGAGCCTGGACGCCATTTGTCCGCCTTTCAGTTGGATCGGGCACTTCTGAGCAACGTTTCGGCGGCAGAAAGGTTGCGCGACGCGCGTGGCGGCCCGTGGAAAAGCCCCGATTCCGTCAGGCCGGAATTCGGCTTTGCCCGCCAAGATTCCCGGTTGCGCTACTCGGCGCCCCGGGTTATGAAATCGCTCATGATCAAGTCTTTGAACATCGGTAACTGGTGGTGGGCACGCTAACGCGGCCTTGACCAGTCATGTCCAAAGACAAGTGACCCCAAAGCCGCCCGGAAAATCCTGAGGCGGCTTTTTTGTATTCAGGCGCCTCGGACAAGGGCCTTGAAGAACGGAGAAACGGAAGCATGGCGACGATCATTCGGGACGATGGTGGCGAGACCTACGAGACGCGCGGGGGCATCACCGTCACCCGGCAGCGGCGGCCCACCCCTTACGCCGATGCCATCAACGGCTATGTCGACCGGCTGGACGAGCGCCGCGGCGCGGTGTTCTCGTCCAACTATGAGTATCCGGGCCGCTATACGCGCTGGGACACGGCGATCATCGATCCGCCGCTCGGCATCTCCTCCTTCGGCCGCAAGGTGTGGATCGAGGCCTATAACGAGCGCGGCGAGGTGCTGCTCTCCTTTATCGCCGAGAAGCTGAAAGCCGTTGCCGACCTGACGCTCGGGGCATCGACCGCCACCCGCCTCGATCTCGTCGTCAACGAGCCGGACCGGGTGTTCACCGAGGAAGAGCGCTCGAAGATCCCGACCGTTTTCACGGTGCTGAGGGCCGTCACGGACCTCTTCCACTCGGAAGCGGATTCCTCGATCGGCCTGTTCGGCGCCTTCGGCTACGACCTTGCCTTCCAGTTCGATGCGATCAAGCTGTCGCTCGCACGCCCCGAGGACCAGCGCGACATGGTGCTCTTCCTGCCGGACGAGATCCTGGTCGTCGACCACTATTCGGCCAAGGCCTGGATCGATCACTACGACTTTTCCAAGGGCGGGCTTTCGACCGAAGGCAAGTCGGGCGAGATCGCGCCGGAACCCTTCAAGCATACTGACACCATCCCGCCGCGCGGGGATCACCGTCCGGGCGAATATGCCGAGCTGGTCGTCAAGGCCAAGGAGAGCTTCCGCCGCGGCGACCTGTTCGAGGTGGTGCCGGGGCAGAAGTTCATGGAGCGCTGCGATTCAAAGCCGTCGCAGATCTCCAAGCGGCTGAAGGAAATCAATCCGTCGCCCTATTCCTTCTTCATCAATCTGGGTCAGCAGGAATATCTGGTCGGCGCCTCGCCGGAAATGTTCGTGCGCGTGTCCGGCCGCCGCATCGAGACCTGCCCGATCTCGGGCACGATCAAGCGCGGCGACGACCCGATCGCCGACTCGGAACAGATCCTCAAGCTGCTCAATTCCAAGAAGGACGAGAGCGAGCTGACGATGTGCTCGGACGTCGACCGCAACGACAAGTCCCGCGTCTGCGAGCCGGGTTCGGTCAAGGTCATCGGCCGCCGGCAGATCGAGATGTATTCGCGGCTGATCCACACGGTCGACCACATCGAGGGACGCCTGCGCGACGGCATGGACGCCTTCGACGGATTCCTTTCCCACGCCTGGGCCGTCACCGTGACCGGTGCGCCAAAACTCTGGGCGATGCGTTTCATCGAGGCGCACGAAAAGAGCCCGCGCGCCTGGTATGGCGGGGCGATCGGCATGGTCGGCTTCAACGGCGACATGAACACGGGCCTGACGCTCAGGACCGTGCGCATCAAGGACGGCATTGCCGAGGTGCGCGCCGGCGCGACGCTGCTCAACGACTCGATCCCCGAAGAGGAAGAGGCCGAAACCGAACTGAAGGCATCCGCCATGATCGCAGCCATTCGCGACGCCAAGACCGGCAATGACAGCAAGGCCAAGCGCGGGGTCGCCGCGGTGGGGCAGGGGGTCAAGATCCTGCTGGTCGACCATGAGGACTCTTTCGTCCACACGCTCGCCAACTACTTCCGCCAGACCGGCGCCACGGTCTCGACCGTGCGCACGCCGGTGCCGGAAGAGGTGTTCGACACGATGAAGCCCGATCTGGTGGTGTTGTCGCCGGGACCCGGCTCGCCGTCGGACTTCGACTGCAAGGCGACAATCAAGAAGGCGCGGGCTCGGCAATTGCCGATCTTCGGCGTGTGCCTCGGGCTGCAGGCGCTGGCCGAGGCCTATGGCGGCGAGCTTCGCCAGCTTGCGGTGCCGATGCACGGCAAGCCGTCACGCATCCGCGTGCTCGAACCGGGTATCGTCTTCTCCGGGCTCGGCAAGGAAGTGACGGTCGGCCGCTACCACTCGATCTTCGCCGATCCCTCGACACTGCACCGCGACTTCATGATCACGGCGGAGAGCGAGGACGGCACGATCATGGGCATCGAGCACACCAAGGAACCGGTCGCGGCCGTCCAGTTCCACCCGGAATCGATCATGACGCTCGGTCAGGACGCCGGCATGCGGATGATCGAAAACGTGGTCGCGCATCTGGCGCGGCGGGCCAAGGAAAAGGCGGCCTGATATGTTTGATCACGGGCAGGGTGTCTGCCCGTGATCAAGCGACCGACCAAAGGGTGCCCCAACATATCAAGAATGTTCCAAAGCAATATAGTGTTCGGAATATCCACTGGTTGACGCGCTCGGTTAGTGTTTCTCCTTTGAAACTCTGTATGGACCAACCTTGAAGCGCCAAGGTTGCCCAGAGGAGAATACCCGTTCCGCAAACTATGACAGTGGTCGCAATCCCGATATGTTTTCCCAATATTGTGGAACTTAACGCACCGAGAGCCGCTCCGGTCGTGCAGGAAATGGCGAATGCCTGGAGGGCGTTCCACAATGCCGACCTGACCGCATTAATTCGCGACTGTGATTGGTCCGGACCTCGCTTCAGATGGGCCTCATTAATCTGGCTATTGTGGAGGATTTCCGCTTGGACGAACCGTTGCGGCCGGAAGATCGCAAACAGGACAAGTTTAATCTTCGTCTTCAGCGTCAGAGGAATGGTGGGCTTCATGCTGCTGTCCTCGAATTGAGTCAATATTGCTGCTTGCCGGACCCGGACCCGCTGCGTGAGGGCGGCCGACGCGCTCAGGACCCTCCTGCCCAGAGCCTCATTGCTTTGTCGAACAGTTCTTCCCTGTCACGGTTGCCAATTCCGCTTTCGAGGCCCGCATCGACGAGGCGTTGCATGGCCGAAACCTTTTCGGCGCGCTCCCGGTCCTGTCTTATCAGGTGACAGATGTAGTCGCTGGGATTGGCATAGCGACCCGTGTCCGTCTGAGCGTCCACGCATTCCTTCATGGGGTCCGGCAGCGATACGTTCATGGTGGCCATGGCTGCCTCCTTTTCGTCAGCATGGCAAAGATTGGCAAATATTGTCAAAGGTCGAGGCCTTTCGCCATCCGGCCGTGCTCAATACCCGCCCAGCCGTCTCGCGATGATGCTGAAATGGTCGCCGAAGAGGCGGACGACCAGGTTGAGGACCTTGGCGTCGAGGCCGATGCGCCACATCAGCTTGCGGCCGTGGGCGGCGCGCCAGACCGTCCTTGCGACGCGGTCGGGGGTGATCTTGACGCCGAGCTTCTGCAGCGAGCGTGACTTCACCTTGGCGTCGTGGACCATCGGGGTCGCGACATAGGCGACCGTGATGGCGCTGACCGTAATGCCATGCTGGGCAAATTCGATCGCCAGGCCCTCGGTCAGGCTGCGCACGAAAGCCTTGGAGGCGGCATAGACGGCAAGCTCCGGCACGCCATATTCGGCCGAGGCCGAACTCATGCTGATCAGATGGGCATCCGGCGTCTTCTTCAACGCTTCGAACGTGGCGCCGATCATGGTCAGGATGCCGTCGATGTTGACCCTGTTGATCAGGGCATGGTCCTCCGGGGTGATCTCGACGAAGGGACCCATGCGCAGGATGCCCGCCGACAGGAATGCGACGTCGAGATAGCCGAGGGTGTGCTCCAGGAACGTGTCGGTCATGCGGATCGCGGCGGCGCGGTCGGTGACGTCGCCGACCAGCGGCACGATCGCGCCGGTCGGTGCGCGGGCGGCAAGCCGCTCGAGGCTCGCGGCATCGATGTCCGCGGCGCCGACGAGCCAGCCCTTACCGGCAAAGAGCAGGGCCGTTTCAAGCCCGATGCCGGAGCCGGCCCCGGTGATGAGTATCGATTTCCTGCGCATGTCACTCACTCCTCATCCAGTTTGTGTCATCGGTGGGCGGCGGGAGATCCGGCGCGAGCCGCCGGCACCTCCCGTTCCAGCCAGTGGAGCAGGGCGTCCGCCGCATCCTGCCAGCAGTGTTCGACGGTCAGCATGTGCGAGGCGCCCGCGACCATTCGCGGCTCGACGCCGAGCCGGCGGGCGGTGGCGCAAACGGTCTTCTCCGGGAAGAGCCTGTCACGTTCGGCGCCGAGCACGAAGCGGGGAAGTCCGGCGGGCAGGCGCGGCGGATGGCGGAACAGCATGCCCAGGAAGGCGAGATAGGATTCCGATCCGAGGTGATGAAGGAAGGGATCCATATCCTTCTCCGCCGGAGAGCGGGAATAAAGAAGACTGCGAGCCAGGCTGGCGTCGGCAACAATCGGCTTCAGGTCGAAGGCGAGGGTGCAGGCCAGAAGCTTTGCCGGGTCTTGACGGACCACGCGCCACAGCGCCGACCAGGCGCCCCAGGGCGGGACGGAGGCGAGGAGCGCAAGGCCGGCGACCGGATGGCGAGCCGCAAGATGCTGGGCGACGAGGCCGCCCATGGAGTGGCCGACGACGACCGGATCTTCGAGCGTCGCGGCAACGGCGGCGGCGTCCGCCACATAGCCGTCGATCGTCGCCCAGCGGATCTCTCCGTCGCTCCTGCCGTGGCCCCTGAGGTCGAGCGCCACCACATCGAAGCCCGAGGCGGCGAAGAACGGCATGAAGTGAGGTTCCCAGTACCAGGTGGACGACCAGGCGCCGTGAATGAAGAGCAGGGTGCCGCGCCGTTTTCCCTTGGCATCCATGCGACGGATGGCGAGGGAACCGGCGGGACCGCGAAGCGTCTCGCTCAGGATGGCGTTCATTCTGCCGCTTCGACCCGAGTGGCCGCGAGGCCGAGGCGGGCCGGAACCGGCGTCGAGCGGGCGAGATCCGCCTTCAGCCGCTTGCGGAACGCCATGTCGTTGACGGTCACGGTGTGGCGGGGGGAATTGACCTGATCGACATCCGGGTGGGCAAGCTCATGATTGATCAGCTGCGACAGCGGTGCACTGGGCTGCCAGAGGCCGGCCAGGTGGCGCGCCGCGAGCTTGGCCTGGAGCTCGGCACCGGGCCAGATGCAGCCGAGCGGCTGGAACAGGCCGATGAAGTAGATGTTCTTCAGCTTCTCCGGCAGCATCTTCTGGTAAAGCCTTACCGGGGCCTTCGACAGATCGATGACGGCCTTGTCGAGGAAGGGATGGGTGATCTGATAGCCGGTGCAGGCGACGATCACGTCAAACTCTTCCGAGGTGCCGTCGACGAAATGGACGCGCTTGCCGTCGAGGCGCTGGATGTCGCGCTTCGGCTGGACCTTGCCGTGGCGGATGGCGAGATAGAGATCCGAATTCAGCGTCGGATGGGTCGCCATGATGCGGTGATCCGGGTCCGGCAAACCGATGTCGCGGTTTTTTCCCTGGAGCAGATTGAGCAGGAATTCCAGGCCCACCAGCTGCAGGCGCTTGGGCAGCCAGGTGAAGCGGTAGAACAGCTTGTCGACCGGCTGGCCGAGCATGAACTTCGGAATGAGGTAGTAGCCGCGGCGCCAGCTGATCGCCGTCTTTGCCGAGACGCGCGACGTTTCGACCGCCACGTCACAGGCCGAATTGCCGCCGCCAATGACGAGCACGCGCTGGTCGGCGAAGGGGGCGGCGCGCTTGTATTCGTGGGAATGCATCATCTTGCCGGTAAAGGTGCCCGGATAGTCGGGCATGCGCGGCGTGTGGTGGTGGCCGTTGCAGACGCAGAGCGCGTCGAACACCTCGGTCGTTGTCCCGTCATCCCCGGTCCTGCGCCAGGTGACAGACCAGCGGTCGCCAGGGGCGGGCTCGCATTTGACCACTTCCGTTTCGAAGCGGATCCGGTCGGTGACGCCGAAATTCCGTGCGTAGTCCTGGAAGTAGCGCGCCAGCACACGATGCGACGGATAGTCGGCCGCATCGGCGGGAAGCGGGAAGTCCTCATAGGACGAGGTGTATTTCGAACTGATGATGTGGGTCGTTTCGAACACGCTCGAATGGCCGGTCGGATCGTCGAAGCGCCAGTTGCCGCCGACGCCCTGGCAGCGGTCGAAGCCGACGACATCGAAACCGAGATCGGTGAAATTCTTGATGGCCGCGATACCGGCCGGTCCGGCGCCGATCACGGCGACACGCTTTGCAGTCATGGGGTTCCTCCTCCCAAAGTGCCCATGGGATTGACGTTCGACAAAAATGACGCCTGTGTCAAATTGAAAAATGACGCTGGCGTCATTTTTATTCGGCGGCTAGCATGAATTAGCTTTCGCTTCACGAAGCCGAAGCAGTGTGGGAGAACGTCCGCGTGAGCGAATCGAAGCGGGACCAGAACAAGAAGGCCAACCGCGACGCCCTTCTGGCGTCGGCGCGGACCGTGCTGTCGCAGCTCGGCTACGGGGCCGCGACGGTCAGAGACATCGTGCGCGGCAGCGGACTGGCGCCGGGCTCGTTCTACAACTACTTCCACGACAAGGAGGCGGTTTTCGAGGCACTGGTCGCGGAGATCATGGAACCGCTGGCCGAACGCCTGCGCACCAGTCGGCGCGAGGCGACGTCCGTCGAAGCCTTTATCGGGGCACCCTTCGAACTGGCGGCCAAGGTCGCGCTCGAGGATCCGGACAACGCGCTGCTGATTGCCCGCAACCAGACCATCTTCCGGCGGATCTTCTATCTCGCCGATCGCAAGACCGACATCCAGAAGGATCTCGAAAGGGACCTGCTCGACTGGACGGCGCGCGGCCGGCTGAAGCCCCATGATGCGGCGCTGATGGCGGAGACGATGATCGCGCTCGGCGTCGATCTGGTCGTGCATGTCTCGCTGACGCCCGAGATTGCAGAGCAGCGCGTCGCCTTTCTCGTCGCACTCTTTCGCGCGTCGATCGAGGTCGAAACGCCGCGCTGACCCGACCGGTGGACAGAGTGGTTCCGGGCGTTCGCTTGCTTTGACAAAGGGGGCATTGTCGTCCATATACCGGCCAAAGGAAACCGCCGGGCGCTTGTGAGAGCGCCGGCGGTTTCGCGTTTTCGGGCTCGAATTTCTGCAATTCGTTCGCATCTGCAAGGAATGTCTAAATGTCGGAACATGGCAACGGCATCGTCGCGCGGCTGGCCTTCTGGGGCATCCCGCTGTCGTTCGGGGTTATGGGGCTCAAGCTCGTCGCCTGGTGGGTCACGGGATCGGTCGCCCTTCTGTCGGACGGTCTGGAATCGACGGTCAACGTGATCGCGGCCTTCGTCGCCTATTTCGTCATCCGTTATGCGCAGAAGCCGGCCGACCAGGACCATCCCTACGGGCACCACAAGGCCGAATACCTGTCCGCCGTTCTCGAGGGCGTGCTGATCGTCGTCGCCGCGCTGTTGATCGTCAACGAGGCCTATCATGGTCTCTTCGCCCCGAAGATGCCGGATGCGCCGGTGCTGGGCCTTGCCATCAATGCGGCGGCGGGCGCGATCAACGCCGCGTGGGCGATCACGCTGATCCGGGTCGGCAAGACCCACCGTTCGCCGGCGCTTTCGGCCGACGGCCAGCACATCATGTCGGACGTCGTGACCTCGGGCGGCGTGCTGGTCGGCCTCGTTCTGGCGCTCATTACGGGCTATGCGATCCTCGATCCAGTGCTCGCCATCCTGGTCGCGCTCAACATCATCTTCCAGGGCTGGAAGGTGATTTCGCATTCGGTCGACGGTCTGATGGACAAGGCGGTCGAACCGGCGGAGGACGCAGCGATCAAGGCGGCGATCGCCGCCAACCTCGCCGGCTCGATCAACGTGCATTACCTGCGCACCCGCCGGGCCGGTGCGGTGACCTTCGTCGCGTTCGACCTTGTGGTGCCGACGGACATGCCGGTGGGCAAGGCGCATGAAATCTGCGATCGGCTCGAGGCCGCGGTGAAGGCGGCGCTACCGGGCGCGCGCGTGACCATTCACGTCGAGCCGGAAAGCGAAAAGGCCCATGGTGTGGCCGTCACGGTGAAGGGATAGAACGATGAGCAAGACCGACGTATCGGGACTTTCGCAGCTGGGGCAAACCGTCGAGGCGCCGACCAGCCCGGAGACCGCCGTGCTCGAGCGCGTGCCGAACGGCAATGCCGGGACGGACTATGTGGTGCGCTTCACCGCGCCGGAATTCACCTCGCTCTGCCCGATGACCGGCCAGCCGGACTTCGCCCATATCGTCATCGACTACATCCCCGGCGATTGGCTGGTGGAATCGAAGTCGTTGAAGCTCTTCCTGTTCGCGTTCCGCAATCACGGCGCCTTCCACGAGGACTGCTCGATCTATATCGCCAAGCGCATCATCGAGCTCCTCGAGCCGAAGTGGCTCCGGATCGGTGCCTACTGGTATCCGCGCGGCGGTATTCCCATCGACGTCTTCTGGCAGACCGGCGAGCCGCCGGCGGGCGTCTGGCTTCCGGAACAGGGCGTGGCGACCTATCGCGGCCGGGGCTGAACGGCTGCATCCCGCGACACCGAGGCGGATACCGAAAGGCGAGTCGCATCAGCGGTTTGGTATGCAATACTCAGCAAATGATTCCGCTTTTTGCTGGCCGGCGATCCTTGAAAGACTCCGGGCTGAGGCATGAAAGGTTCGTGTCGGGAAACGCTTTCCAAACAATGCCTTGGCCGCGTCTTCGCAAGGCGCGGAACAAGCGACGGATGTAGATGAATATCCTTCATTAGTGAAACTTAAACCTTAAGGGGAAGCGCAGCGTTAATGCCTCTGTGACATTGCTTGAGCACTTGAACAGAGGCTTACGAAACATGGCGCTACATGCCTTTCGCCGATCGACCGACTTTCTCATCCTGAAGGTGGTCGCGGCCGCATTTCTCGGCATGGTGGTGCTGGCGGCGGGAACCTATGGTTTCCTCGTCTGGTCGACCTGGAACATCGACGCGGTCGCGTCCGCCCGCCAGAAGGACATGGCGCGCCACGTCATCGGCCGCTTCCGCTACCAGATCGCCCATGATCAGGAGAGCGTGACCGTCTGGGACGATGCGATCAGCAATGTGCGCGACCTCCCCGGGGCTGAGGCGGAGGAATGGACGAACGCCAATCTCGGCGAATGGATGTCCACCTATTTCCGCCACGACGCGGCCTATGTCCTGTCGCCGGGCGATGACCCAGTCTATGCCTATTCGCGCCACCATCAGGCACCGGTAACGGAGTATGCGCAGATCCGTCTGACGATCACGCCGATGCTGGGTGCCCTGCGCGACGGGCTGCGGCGCAGCGACGTTGCGGCCGAGGAGGGCTTGCAGACCTTCGGCGTTGCCGATTTCCGTATCCTCAACGGGCGACCGGCGGTCATCAGCCTGAAGCCGATCGTCAGCGACAGCGGGGAGATCGAGCAGGTCGCGGGACAGGAATACGTGCATATAGCGGTCCGCTATCTGGATGGCCAGTTCCTGAGGGAACTGGAGAGCAAGTATGATTTCGACAGCGTGCACTTCGCGTCGGTCTTCCGCGATGAAGGTCGAAGCGTCGGGTTGCCGCTGCTGGCGAGCGGCGGCGGGGTGATCGGATATCTCGTCTGGGAGCCTTACCGTCCAGGACTGGACTTCCTCGTTTCGATCACGCCGGCGCTGCTTCTGATCCTGGCGATTGCGATCGGCGCGGTTTCCATCTTCATCGTCATGCTCTCCCGCCGCATCAAGGCCAATCGCGACCAGGAAGCGAAGATCCGCCATCTCGCGACACATGATCCGCTGACGGGTCTGCTCAACCGCGCGGCGTTCGAGGCGATCCTCGATCGCCGGCTCGCGGACGCCGGCGGACCGGCTAGCCAGATCGCGGTGCTCTATCTCGACCTCGATCGCTTCAAGCCGATCAATGACACGCTTGGCCACCAGGCAGGAGACCGGGTGATCTGCGGCGTCGGCGAGCGGGTCAAGGCGCTTTTGCCGCCCCATTCGGCGCTCTGCCGCATCGGCGGCGACGAGTTCAACGTGCTGATCCCCTATGACGACCTTGCCGACGTGGAACGCCTTGCCACGGCCATCGTCGAGGCGATCCAGGCACCGTTCGACATCGACGGCCAGACCGCCTTCGTGGGGATCTCTGTCGGTGTCGCCATCGCGCCGCAGCACGGCCGGGAGCGCACCGAACTCACCCGCAAGGCCGACGTCGCTCTCTACAGCGCCAAGGCGAGCGGCCGAGGCTGCTACTCGATCTTCGGACCGCACATGGACGCGCTGGTGCGCGAGCGGGCGGAAATCGAACGCGACCTGCGCAAGGCGCTTTCCGACCTCAGCCAGTTCAAGGTCTTCTACCAGCCGAAATACCTCGCGGAGAGCGGGGAGATGGGCAGTGTCGAGGCGCTGGCACGCTGGCAGCATCCGACGCGGGGGATGATTTCACCCGTCTATTTCGTGCCGATTGCGGAGGAGGCGGGCCTGATCCGCGAACTCGGCCGATACGTTCTGGAGCAGGCCTGCCGCGATGCAGCCCGCTGGCCGTTCGAGACGGTTGCCGTCAACGTTTCTCCAGTGCAATTACGCGACCCGGGTTTTGCCGTTGACGTCATGAGCATCCTTTCACGCACCGGGCTCCTGCCGAACCGGCTCGAGCTGGAGGTGACCGAGACCGCCTGGATGGAGGAGTGCGAGGATTGCTCGGCCAACCTCCGCGCACTCAGGGCCGCCGGGATCGGCATCGCGCTCGATGACTTCGGCACCGGGTTCTCGACGTTCGGCCGCCTGCACGAGACCGAGGTGGACCATATCAAGATCGACAAGTCCTTCGTCGAGGGGTTGGGGGCCGATCGCGGTGACGAGGCGATCATTCAGGCGATCGTCGAGCTGGCGCGCGCCAAGGGGTTGAGGACCACGGCCGAAGGCGTGGAGACCGAAGCGCAGATGGAGTTCCTCAAGCGCATCGGCTGCGACGAGCTGCAGGGCTTCCTCTACTCCGAGCCGCTGTCGGGCGAGGAGGTCGATCGTCTCCTGGCCGGCCGGCCTGACCGACGGCTGCCGCGTCTCTCCATCGTTTAAACTGCTCTTCCATCCGGCAAAAAGAAATCGGCGGGCCGTGAGACCCGCCGGTCGTCGTTGGATGATGTTGTCTTCTGGCGGCTCAGCCGAAAGCGATCGCGGCGCCACCGAAGACGGTCGCCACGCCGAGAAGGCGGGTAACCTGCGGGCCGAGGCGGGAGAGCGCGACGCCGAGGCCGACGCCGGCTGCGTGCAGCAGCGCGGTCGACAGCACGAAGCCGAGGCCGAACTGAAGCGCGCCGGCCGAGCCGAGCTCGCCGCCGTGGGCGTGGCCGTGGAAGAGGGCGAAGAGGCCGACGACGGCGGCAGAGGCTGCGACCGGCAGGCGGACGGCGGCGGCGACCAGAAGGCCAAGGCCGATGACCGAGGCGAGAATGGCCGGCTCGACGAAGGGCAGACCGACGCCGACTACCGCGAGCGCGAAGCCGAGCGCCATGGTGGCGACGAAGGCGGCCGGAACGGCAAGAAGGGCGCGGCCGCCGATCTGCGAGGCCCAGAGGCCTACGGCGACCATGGCCAGGATGTGGTCTGCCCCGAACAGCGGATGGGAGACGCCTGCCATCAGCGAGCCGTGTTCCTCGGGATTGAGGTGGGCGAAGGCCGGGGCGGTGGCTGCGGCGAAGATGGCAGCCGTCATGGAAAGTCTCTTGAGCATGTTTGTCCCTCTCTTTGGTCGACACGGCGCCTGGAAATCAGTCACGCCGGCCCTCTCTATATCGGATGGAAAGAACTATCGTAAGGCGAATGTCACTGTCCACGGCAAAACTCGTATGGCCCGGACTATGGCCTTTTGCCGGGTGCGCTGACTAACGCGTCCGCGTCACGGCGAGGGACACATGCGACACGGCCGGCCCTCGTACCTTGGGACAGATCGTGGCAATTCTTCCCTCCGCACCGGCATGCGGAAGGAAGAAATCAGGCATGGGCAGGACTATTTCTGCGGATGGGCGTTCAGAACCTCGGCGCAGCGCGAGAAGCTCAGGCCTTCTCCGTCCGTGTCGTTCGTCGCGCGGATGGCGACGATGGTCTGGCGCGGATCGGCGGTGATCTGCAGCTCGCAGAACAGGTCCTCATAGCGCGGCGGCGAGATCATCTGCGGCTGTTGCTGGTAGCCGCCGTAGGTCGTCGTCTTGGTGACGGTGACGCCGGGCTGGGTTTCCTTCGTCTCGGTGCGGGTCGTGGTCTGTGCCGGGGTCGGGCTTGTATAGGTCGGAGCGATGTAGCGGGTCGTGTCGCCGCCGCGCCAGCTGTAGATGACATTGCCGCTGGCCATCTGGAACTGCGAGACCGGCGGGCCATACTGGCTGAAGAAGAGTTCGACCGGCTGTCCGACCCAGCGTGACTGGATGACCGTGTTGGCTTCCTCGGTGGTCGTGCAACCGGCGAGCACGACGGCGACGGCCGCCAGGGCGGCAAGGCGAATTTTCATCTCGGTTCTACCCCTCAAGAACAGCGTGACGCTGCGATGTTTCGTTCAACCCCGTAGGCCTTGAGCCCCCACCGGACCGAAGGCAGCCGACTGGCGCCCGGCTCGTGTGCTCCACGGTTTTCGCGCGGCACGTTAGAAGCGTGCTCGCGCGCTCCGCAAGGCGAAGCCGGCGATACACCCATATTTGGCCGGCATCGTCCCCGGCGATCCTGTCCTTCGTCAATTTTCCTTGCTCGGCGCGGCGCATGCCCCATATTTGGTCATGAGATATCCGCTTATCGCCAAGCGGCCGACAACCGGGAGCGACGAGCCATGTTTGCCTTCGACAACAGCTATCAGAAACTGCCCGAGCGGTTTTACCGACCGGTCACGCCAACCGGAGCGAAGGCGCCGAGGCTCATCCGCTTCAACACCGGGCTCGCCGAGGCCTTGAACCTCGATTTCAGCGGCACGGACGAGGACGGGCTTGCGGCAATCTTCTCCGGAAACAGCCTGCCGGAGGGGGCAGCGGCCATCGCGATGGCCTATGCCGGGCACCAGTTCGGAAACTTCGTGCCGCAGCTCGGCGACGGGCGGGCGATGCTCATCGGCGAGGTGGTCGACAGGAACGGCGAACGCCGGGACATCCAGCTCAAGGGGGCAGGCGCCACGCCGTTCTCGCGCAATGGTGACGGCCGGGCCGCGCTCGGTCCGGTGCTGCGCGAATATATCGTCTCGGAAGCGATGGCGGCGCTCGGAATTCCTACCACGCGGGCGCTTGCGGCCGTGCTGACCGGCGAGCAGGTCTATCGCGAGACGGCGCTTCCCGGTGCCGTGCTGACCCGGGTGGCGGCGAGCCATATCCGCATCGGCACCTTCCAGTTTTTCGCCGCACGCGGTGACGCCGACGGCATCCGGGCGCTGGCCGACCACGTCATCGAGCGGCACTATCCCGAGCTCAAGGGCGCCGAACAGCCCTATCTCGCGCTGCTTCGCGCAGTCGCCGCGCGCCAGGCCGATCTCGTCGCGCGTTGGCTTGCGGTCGGCTTCATCCATGGGGTGATGAACACCGACAACATGGCGGTGTCGGGCGAAACGATCGATTTCGGCCCGTGCGCCTTTCTCGACGAATATGACCCGCGCAAGGTCTTCTCCTCGATCGACCAGCGGGGGCGATATGCCTATGCCAACCAGCCCGGCATCGCCCAATGGAATCTCGCCCGTTTCGCCGAGACGCTGCTGCCGCTCGTGTCGGCGCGGGAGGAGGAGAGCGTCGAGGCCGCCAATGCTGCGCTTGTGGTATTCGGCGAGCTGTTCCAGGAGCGGTGGCTTGCGCTTTTCCGTGCAAAGCTCGGTCTTGCGGACGCCCGCGAAGGCGATCTCGATCTGGTGAACAGCCTGCTGCAGTCGATGCATGACGGCGAGGCCGATTTCACGCTGACGTTCAGGGCACTCGGCAAGCTTGCGGGCGGCGCGGACGAGGCGATCTTCCTCCGCCACTTCAAGGAACAGTGGGGCGTTTCCGATTGGCTGGCGCGCTGGCGCGGGCGGTTCGGTTCAGACGGGCGCACGGCGGAAGAACGTCAGGCGGCGATGGAGGCGGTGAACCCGGCGCTCATCCCGCGCAACCATCGCATCGAGGAAGCGATCCAGGCGGCCACCTATGGCGACTTTTCCTTCTTCGACCGGCTCAACGCGGCACTCGAGAAACCCTATGCCGAGATTGCCGAATTTGCCGACTACCAGGTGCCGCCCAAGCCGGACGAGCGGGTGGAGCGGACCTTCTGCGGGACGTGAGCGGCGTCAGGCGCCGAAGAGGCGCTGTTTCCACCGGTCGCCGACGATCCGGTCATATTCGGGCGGATCGAAGCGCTCGAAGCCGCCGCCGGGATAGAGTGTGATCTCGCCGACATAGATCTGGTCTCCGCCTGCATAGAGATCGATGCGGGCGAAATCCAGATTGCTACCGAGCGCCTCGGCAAGCGCCACCATCCGTTCGAGGCTGGCCGGGCGCGGCACGTTGCCGGGATAGAGCGGATAATAGTCCGGGTCGTAGAAGGGCAGCTTCTGCCAGTCGGCGGAATAGGTGGCGGAGTAGCCTTTTTCACCCTCGCGGATATCGATCATGATGTGGGAGACGACGCCATTGAAGGTGAAGAGGCGATAGTCCCACGGTACCGCGCCGTCGATCAGCAGCATCTTCTCGATGACGATCCGCGGCGGGACCTGGCTGTAGGCCCATTCGCGATTGTAGTGGGCGTGATCGACCGCGAGCCAGGCCGGACCTGGGTCGTCGGCCAGCAACCGGTCGGCATCGGCGCGGGAATAGAGAAAGCGGCCGAGGCCACTTGCATGGGTCGGCTTCACCACGACGGGATAGGCAATGGCGTCCCAGTCGACGGACTTCAGATCCGTGCCGACCCAGACGGCGGGCAGGACATGGTCGTCGCCGACACGCTCGGCGATATGGCGTTTTGCCTCGAACTTGTCGACCAGCGTCGCATAGAGCGGGTTGCGGTCGAAAAGCTTGCGGGCCTGGACCTTCTCGCTGAAGGTCTTCGGGTCGGAAAGGTTCGGCCATTCGCCCTTGATGACCCTATACTTGAGCGTCAGGTAGGGTCGGTCGGGAAGCGGCGACAGGATACGCCACAGCAGATTGCGCAGCCGGGTGACCAGCGGGCTTTTCAGGCTGCCGGGGATGATGAAGCTTTCTCGCTGCGCGCTTTCCGTCACGTTTGCGTCAGTCCTTTCCGTTTGCGCCGAAGATGCCGCAATGCGTTTAAGGTGAAGTTACCTTTTGCCCTCTAAATTTCCCGCATGCCCAGCACCGTGCGCCACTCCCTTCTCAATGCCGCCTCGACCGTCGTTTCGATGGCGGCCGGGCTCGTGGTGACCGTGCTGGTGGCGCGCATCCTCGGTCCGTCGGGCTCCGGTCTGGTCGCCTTTGCGCTCTGGGCCGCGATGTCGCTCTCGGCCTTGACCGATCGCGGCGTGCCGCAGACTGTTCTGCGCTATGTTTCGGCGCTTTCTCTCGAGGAGGAGAAGCGGCTGCTGATCGGGGCCGCCTACCGCCATTTCCTCACACTGCCGCTCGTCGCCTTCGTGGTGGTGGTGGGTATCGCGCTCTGGCTTCCGCACGCTGCTTTGCTTGGCTCGCCGCTCGATGCCGGCCTTGGCTTTGCCGGGGCCGTGCTCTTCCTGTTCTATGCGTTCTCGGCCTTTTCAATCGCGGCCGCGCGGGGGAGGGGCGATTTCGTCACGCCCGCCGTCAATTCGGCGATTGGCAGTCTCCTTCAGCTGCCGTTGGTGGTGATCGGCGCCATGTCTTTCGGTGTGACCGGGGCGGTCGTCGCCGTTGCGATCCGCTACCTGCCGCAGGTTTTACAACTGCCGCGGCTGGTCGATCGACGGGCCGCACGGTCCACGGCTGCCCTGACGCCGGAGATGCGGGCTTATGGCCGCGACATGTGGATCAGCGACCTCGTCAACATCGTCGCCCTGACCCGCATCGAATATCTGGTCCTGGGTATCTTCCTCACCAGCGCGGACATGGGGCTCTTCGCGGTGGCGATCGTCTTTGCCGGGCTGGTCGAGCAACTGGCCATGCAGCTTTCCTCGCCGCTGGTCGTGGCCTTTTCGCGGGCATCGGAGGATGAACCGCAAAACGAGTCTTCCGGAGACAAGGCAAATGCGCCGTGGCAGCCGCTGATCGTGTTCTCGGTTCTGGTTCTGCCGGTCGCATTCGGCGGGGCGGCGCTGATGCCGGAGCTCCTGCCGCTGGTCTTCGGGGAGGCGTTCTACGAGGCGCGCCTGCCGGGGATGGTTCTGCTCGCCGCCTCTGCCAGTACGGGTCTGGCGGTCGTGCCTTGGGCCTACCTTGCGGCGATCGGCGAGGGCCGATTACTGATGCGTATCACGCTGGGGCTGGGGGTCTTCACGCTGGTCACATTGTGTGCGGCGGTCGCCTTTGGCGGGGTCGAGGGGGCAGCGTGGTCGCGCCTCTTCACCGAGACCGTCAGTCTTTTCGTTCTTCTCGTGGCGGCGTGGCGGCATCACCAGTTTTCCGCGATGGTTGCGGCACTCGGCCGCGTGGTTATCGCGGCACTCTTTAGCGGCATCTCGGCCTATGCCGTGATCGCGACCATTGGCTCGCCTGTCGGGATCGCACCGGCCGTCGTTGTCGGTGCCCTGTGCTACGGAGCGGCGCTGCGTCTTCTGAAAGCCCTGCCTGCCGATGCCATCCTGCCTGGCGCGCAAGCGCTTTCGCAGCGGCTGCCAGGGCTTCCGGGGCGGCTACTGCTTTCGACGGTTCGGCTGATCACCCACTGCTGACGATGGTCAGGGGAAAACGCTATCGAGGGTCCGTTCGGCGACGGTCCGCCAGCTGGGAATTTCCTCGCTGCCGCCGAACGGGTGGCGGGCCGTAAGGGCGCGTTCGATGACTGCCCTCCAATTATCCTCGCCGGATGCACGATAATAGACCTCGTTGCCGCGGCTGGTGGCAATCGTGTCTGGCTGGATGATCGGCAGGCCGCAATAGCTGTATTGCAGGAGCTTGAGGCTTGATTCCGCGAGATAGGCATTGCCCTCGGAGTAGCAGTAGGGGGCGATGCCGAAATCGGCGTGACGGATATAGGGGGCCAGCACCTCAAAACCCTGTTCGCCGTGCAGGCGGACGTTGCCGGGTACGGGACCATTCCAGCGCACGCCGAAAAGATGGAACGTCACCTCGGGGGCTGCCTGGGCGAGCGCGAGGATCACGCTCTGGTCGAATAGCATGTCGCCGGCGACGACGGCATTGCGGCTTCCGGCGGGATAAGGCGAGACGTCAGCCGCGTCGAAGGCGGTTCCGTCGACGCCCTGGGGCACATAGACCACCTTGCCGCCGGGCGGCAGCAGCGTTCCCAGCCGGCGCGACGGCACGCAGATCGCATCGAAGGTGCCGACATGACGCCGCTCGATGTCGCGGAGCACGTCCGAGGCGCCGACGCTCGACAAAAGGTCGCGGCAAAAATAGAGCATGCGGGCCGACGGATTGACGCGGCGGACCAGTTCGACGAAGGCGAGCGGCGTGCCGCTCTCGATCACCACGAGGTCGGCCTCCCTGATCTTCTCCAGGACAAAGCCGGGCAAGTGGCGGCCGTAACGCCGCATCAACTGGTGGCCGAGCTCCCTGAGCAGCGCGTTGGAACTGCTGAACCCGTGGATCAGGGGAAGGTAGCAGCCGGCGTGGAGGTTCTCCCGGTAACGGGTGAAGCGGTTGTTCTGCTGTTTGCGAAGCGCGTGGAAACGGTGCGACCGCTTGAAAGCACTGAGCCAACTATATCCGACGGTCGCGAAGTGGATCCGGTGGCCCATGGTCGCCCAGTTCTCGGCAACGAAGTGTACGCTGGCCTTGCGGGCAGTCGGCAGATAGGCATGTGACGACAGGATCACGATGCGCTTGCTGTCTGTGGAGCCCCCCGGCAAATCCTGCGACCTCTCTGTTCGTTCCGGCGAAACAGTCTCTACTGCAGGTCTATCACTGTTTCTTTAACGCCGTGGGGCCGAAACATGCCGCCGGACTTTCTTGCCTGGAATAGGGCTCTTTTTCAGGGATGGGCGGCGTTCCGACGCGCCGCGGCCCGATCGGACGAGCACCGGATCTTGTTCAGCATCGGGTGTCAAGTTCATGAATATGCGGCAATTTAAGGGGTATGCCGCTCGCTCTGCGTGGCGTTGCCCGGTGTCCCGCGCCTCATCAGCGCGCGGAACACATTTTCGTGAGTCGCCTGTGGAAGCCTTTGGTCAGCCGACCTTGGCGAGGCGCGCTACTTCCGGATCGTAGACGCGGCCGAAGCGGTTGGCGAGGAAATCGGACAGGCGCACTTCCTCCTGGCGGACGAAGCCCCTGGCCGGCAGCTTGCCGTCGGCGAGCAGGTCGAGAACAGTGCAGATGCCGGCTGCCGTGGTGATCTGGATGGCGCTCATCAGGCGGCCGCCGACCACTCCGGCATAGACCTTGTTGGCATAGGTCTCCTGCAGGAAGCGACCGTCCTTGGTGCCGCAGACCGTTACGAAGACGACAACGACGTCCTGCATGGTGGCGGGAAGGGCGTTTTCGAACAGGTCCTTCAGGACATCGCGGCGGTTCTTGAGGTTGAGGTCGTTGAGGAGGGCCTTCACGATCGCCTGGTGGCCCGGATAACGAATGGTGCGGTAGTTCATGGTACGCACCTTGCCTTCGAGCGTCTTGGCGAGTGTGCCGAGACCGCCGGAGGTGTTGAAGGCCTCGTAGGTGACGCCGTCGAGCGAGAATTCCTCGCGCTCTTCCATGGCCGGGACATTGATCAGCTTGCCCTCGACGATGGCCTCGCAGGGCTCGATATACTCGTTGATGAGGCCGTCGGTGCTCCAGGTCAGATTGTAGTTCAGCGCGTTCGACGGATATTGCGGCAGCGCGCCGACGCGCATCCGCACGCTGTCGAGCGTGTCGAAGCGGGTGGCGAGGTCGTTGGCGACGATCGAGATGAAGCCGGGAGCGAGGCCGCACTGGGGGATGAAGGCGGCGTGGGCGTTCTTCGCCAGGGCTTCGACCTTGCGGGTGGTGGCGACGTCTTCGGTGAGGTCCAGATAATGGGTGCCGGTGCGGGCAGCCGATTCGGCGATGGCGCCCGTCAGGTGAAAGGGTGCGGCCGAGAGGACGGCGAACTTGCCGGCGAGGACCGCATCGAGGGCATTGGCATTGCCGATGTCGACCGCGGCCGTCGATATGGCCGGATGGTGCTCGACGGCGGCGAGCTGGCTCTCCGAGCGATCGGCCACCGTGATCCTGTAGGAGCCGCTGTCTGCAAGCATGAGCGCGATGGCGCTGCCGATCTTGCCGGCGCCGATGATGACGATGTCCTTCATGGAAATATCCCCTCTTGAAATTTGTCAGATTTGTACAGGATGCCGACGGGAATGGACGATTCCTAGTGGCGTTATGTTCAAAATGATTTATGATATTGGGCAAATTGCCGAACGGATTGACCACAATGCAATTGAGCGACAAGGACCGCGAGCTGATTTCCCTGCTGGGCGAGAACGCCCGCATGCCCGTCGCCACGCTGGCGCGGCGGCTGTCGCTGTCCCGCACGACCGTACAGGCCCGGCTCGAGCGGCTGGAGCGGGAAGGGGTGATCGCCGGTTACGGCGTCCGCCTTTCGGACAGTTATCTGCGCGACCTGATCCGCGCCCATGTGCTGATCACCATCGCTCCGAAATCGCTTTCGGCGGTGACGGGCGAACTTGCGGCGATCCGCGAGGTGACGGCGCTGCATTCGGTCAACGGCCCTTACGACCTGATCGCCATCATTGCCGCTCCCTCGATCGCCGAGCTCGACCGTCTCATCGACCGCATCGGCGAACTGGCGGGCGTGGAGCGGACCTTGTCCTCGATCATCCTGTCGACGCGGATCTCGCGGTAGCCGCGCTGAGCTCCGCCGCGCTAACCCCCTGTTCACCGGTTCGGAGCCTTCCCCTTTCCCCCGCATTGTTTTAGGACATGAGTCGCACTATGTGCGGGAGACCGAATCGAAGTGGAGACCATCCGGATGAACGAAGACGAAGACGACAAGAGCAAGGAACTGCCGCTCGGCAAGGAAACGGAAGCGAACCTTTTCAAGTCGCGTTCGATCTTCATCTATGGTGGGATCACCCAGGAACTGGCGCAGAAGGTCTGCACCCAGCTCGTGGCGCTTGCCGCGGCATCCGACGAAGACATCCGCGTCTACGTCAACTCGCCGGGTGGCCACGTGGAATCGGGCGATTCCATCCACGACATGATCAAGTTCATCAAGCCGAAGGTCTGGATCATCGGAACCGGCTGGGTCGCCTCCGCCGGCGCGCTGATCTATGTGTCGGTGCCGAAGGAACGCCGTCTCTGCCTGCCGAACACCCGCTTCCTGCTGCACCAACCGTCGGGCGGCACCCGCGGCATGGCATCCGACATCGAGATCCAGGCCCGCGAAATCATCAAGATGAACCAGCGCCTGATCAAGATCTTCTCGAAGGCCACCGGCCAGTCGGAAGACAAGATCGCCAAGGACATCGACCGCGACTACTGGCTGTCGGCCGAAGAGGCCAAGGACTACGGCCTGGTCTCCAAGATCGTGACGAGCCAGTCGGATATCTGAGACTCTTTATTCTCTCTGAGAGTACTTCGAAAACCCGCCGCCCTTGCGGCGGGTTTTTTCGTGGCTCAGTAGGAGCGGGTGAAGCCTCCGTCATGCATGATGTTGAGGCCCGTCATGTGGTCGGAAAAGGCGGAAAGCAGCCCCTCCACCGCGACGGCAACCTCGGAGGGTTCGCCGTACTTGCCGAGCGGCACGTTGGCGGTCTCCTCGGCGAGACGCTGCTCGTAGGAGATGCCGGCTGCTGCGGCACGTTTCTCGATCCCCTCGCGGTACCAGGGGGAGAGCGTTCCGCCGAGCGACAGCGTGTTGACATGGATGCCGCGGGCGCCAAGCGCGAAGGCGAGGGTCTTTGCTTCGCCGACCCAGGCGCAGCGCAGGACGTTCGACGTCGCGTAGTGGCCGAGCACCTGCGCCGACGAAATGCCGGAAATGATGACGATCTTGGCACGCCGGCCGGCCGCGGGGTCCGGCCTCATGCGAGGAACCGCGGTCTTCAGGAGTTCGAGCGGGCCGATGAAGCAATCCTGGAAAAGCGTCCGCCAGGCGGCACTCTCAGGCAAGGCATCGTTGGTGCTGTGGGCCTGGGGCGGCATCAGCACGAGGCCGTCCAGGACGATGCCCTGCTCGTCCAGCGCTCCGCCGAACCGGGCGATCGAGCTCTCGTCCGTCATGTCGACCGCGAGCGGGATGTGCCGGGGGTGATGGTTTGCGAGTTCCCGGGCGAGGGCGTCCAGCCGCTCCTGGTTCCGTGCGGCGAGGATCAGTCGCTGCCCGCTCGCCGCCAGCCGCCTGCAGACCGCCCGGCCGATGCCCCCTGTCGCGCCGGTGATCAAGATCGTCTTCACGTCACCTGTCATTGGCCGTCCCTCGCTTTCGGGTCCGAATGCGCGACTATACGCCTTGCGGCGGCCGCTGCGAAGGCGTGTCGTGGCTGCCTGCGGGATACGTCTGTCGGCTTTGCTCGTTCGTTGGCCGTCGTGCTCTGGCGCCTGAAACCCATTTCGCCGGCCTCCCGCGCCGTGATCTTGTCACGGTGGCAATTCTGATCTTGCTGTTGTTGTATGTGTGTATAATTTCTCCCTCATTGATCTATCTCTTTTGAAGGCGCTCACACTTATGGCGGCATCCAAGACCGGAACCGGCATTGGCCTTGCCATCGTCTGCCTCGGTATTCTCGGCATCATGCCGGTCCTGTCGAACAGCCGGCCGGCGGATTTCTCTGCACTCGGTTTCGCCTTCTGGCTCTCTGTCTGGGAGACCGTCTTTGCCATTCCCCTCGTCGCGCATGAAAGCCGAAGCGGGACATCGCGGCTGCTTTCGGGTGAGGCCGGTACGGCATCCCGACGCCGGGCACTGGTCGTGGTGGTGGTCACCGGGGCGATGTTCGGGCTCTCGACCTTCCTCTACGTCTTCGGCATCGAGCGGGCGGGTGCCGTCAGCGCGGCGATTGCCATGCAGGCCTATCCGGTCTTTGCCATCCTGTGGGAAAGCCTCTTCCTCAAGCGGCGAAAGTCCATGGTCGAGCTGTTGCTCACGGCTGCCCTGATGGTCGCACTCTATTATCTGGGGACAGGCGGCACCTGGCGGATCGACGGCTTCTCTCCGTGGTTCCTGCTTGCACTCGGCGTACCGTTCCTGTGGAGTGTCGCCCACGTGATCATCCGGGAAGAACTGGGTCGCACGCCCGTGACGCCGGCCGAGGTGACGCTGTTGCGTGTCGCCGTCTCGGCCGTCTTTCTCGGCGGCGTACTCGCAATCGTCGACCCGCAGCAATTTGCCACCGGTCTCGTGCGCGGCGACTTTCTGCTCTTCGGTATGGCGATGGGGCTCGTCTATTACCTCGAGCTGATCGTCTGGTTCTACGCCATCCGCCATATCGACGTGTCGCTCGCCAGCTCGATCACGACGCCCTGGCCGGCGTTGACCATGGTCCTGTCGGCGCTCCTTCTCGGCGACAGGGTCGAACCCTATCAAATCGCCGCCTTCATTCTGATTGCCGGATGTATCTATGGGCTGATGATTGCCGGATTGCGGAAATCGAGCGTGGGGAGGCTGCCGGCCTAGTCTGGCGTACCCGACCGGGCCCGGACGGCCTTGCCAAACATGAACTGCCTGTTGAAGGTTGCTGCTTCACAATCATCCATTGCCGAGTCCCGCGATGTTCAAAGATCTTTCCGCTCAAAACCTTTTCATGGGCGTGCTCACCGCCTTCGTCGGCTTCGCCAGTTCCTTCGCCGTCGTGCTGCAAGGCTTGAAGGGCGTCGGGGCGACCGATTATGAGGCAGCCTCGGGCCTTATGGCGCTCTCGGTGTCGATGGGGCTGTGCGCCATCGTGCTGAGCGCCTGGACGAAATTGCCGGTGTCGATCGCCTGGTCGACGCCGGGCGCGGCATTGCTGGCAACCGCCGGCACGGTCGAAGGCGGCTTTGCCGCGGCCGTCGGCGCCTTTCTCGTCTGTGGGGTGCTGATCGTCATTGCCGGACTGTTCCGGCCGCTCGGCCGGGCGGTCGCGGCGATCCCGGCGCCGCTTGCCAATGCCATGCTGTCGGGTGTGATCCTCGGCCTGTGTTTCGCCCCGTTCAAGGCGATCGCCTTCGATCCGAAGCTCGGCCTGCCGATCCTTGTCGCCTGGGCGGCGGTGCTGGCGTTCAAGCGGCTCTATGCGGTCCCGGCGGCGCTTGCCGCCTTCGTGATCGTGATGGTGTTCGGCGTCAAACTGCCGGACGGGGCAATGGCAAGCTGGGCGGCATCACTCGCGCCGCCGATGGAACTTGTCGCGCCGACCTTCACGCTGCCGGCGCTTGTCTCGATCGCGCTGCCGCTCTTCATCGTCACCATGGCGTCGCAGAACATTCCGGGCATCGCGGTCCTGAAGGTCAACCATTACGATCCCAATCCCGGCCCGCTCTTTGCGGTGACGGGCGTCTTTTCGCTGCTCTCGGCGCCGTTCGGCGGGCATGCTGTCAACCTTGCGGCGATCACAGCGGCGATGTGCGCGGGCGAGGACGCCCATCCCGACCGCAACAAGCGCTATTGGGCCGCGATCATCGCCGGCGTCGGTTATGTGATCCTCGGCCTTGCCGCAGGCGCCGTCACCGCCTTCGTGTCGCTGGCGCCGCCGATCCTCATCCAGGCCGTGGCGGGGCTTGCGTTGATCGGCGCCTTTTCCGGATCCGCGGTCGCGGCCTTCAAGGACGTCGAGACGCGAGAGGCCGCCGCCGTCACCTTCCTGATCACGGCCTCCGGCGTCTCTTTCGCCGGGATTTCCGGCGCCTTCTGGGGGCTGGTTGCCGGCGGATTGATGCTTGGATTGTTGCGGCTCTCGCGCAAGGGTTGATCCCTCGATTTTGCGCGTCGCCGTGCTTTGATCGAGCATGGAGTTCGAATTCGATCCCGCCAAGAGCGAGGCGAACAGGGCGAAACACGGAATCGATTGCGTGGCGTCGCACGAGTTGAGGTGTGACCTTTTCGGCATCGATGTGGACGCCGGTCATGTTCTGGAGCCGCGGCGAGTCTTGATCGGCCGCATCAAGGGTGTCTTCTGGACAGGGATCTACGTGCGACGAGGAAAACGGATCCGCATTATCTCGGTCCGCCGTGCGAGGGTTCAGGAAAGGCGTCGTTATGAAGAAAATCAGCGCTGAGGAGTTCGATCGCAAGTTCGATGATGGTGAAGACATCAGCGAGTATGTGGATTGGAGCAAGGCGACACGTCCCAATCTCGAACCTGTCGCGATGACGGTCATCGTCAGGCGCGGGACCATGCTTGGATTGGAACGGCGGGCGAAGGAGTTGGGGCTGTCGTCGGACGAGCTCTTGGAAATCTGGTTGGGAGAAAAGCTGGACGACCCTTCAATCGCTGCCGCCGAATAACGTACTTGCGCGATCGATCGTCGCGCGTTATCTGTTTGCCATCATGACACGTTTCGGCTCGACCATTGCTGCGACCCTGAAGACCGCCCGCCCGGCGGCCGGTTTTGTCGCGTCGGTGCCAAACTCGCTTCTTCTTAGCCTTATCCGCGGTTGCCGGGTCCTTTGAGGAGCGCCCGGCGGCCGGATAGCCGCATGGCTCAGCTCCTCGAAGCAAATCCCGTAGACTGATACTATTTGGCCGACCAAAGGCCAGCATTTGCCGTCGCCAAGGCGCCATCGATGCGCTAAGAGCCGGGCAGGTGCGGAAGAGGAAGAGATGAACGACATGAGCATGAAATCCGGAACCGGCATTGTGGGCATGCCCGAGGCGGCGATGAAGTATCGCCCCTATCCGCAAATCGACATCAAGGACCGTACCTGGCCGTCGAAGACCATCACCAAGGCGCCGATCTGGTGTTCGGTCGACCTGCGCGACGGCAACCAGTCGCTGGTCAACCCGATGGGCCACGACCGCAAGGCCCGCATGTTCCAGCTGCTGCTCGACATGGGCTTCAAGGAAATCGAGATCGGCTTCCCGTCCGCTTCGCAGACCGATTTCGACTTCGCGCGCTGGTGCGTGGAGGAGGGTGGTGTGCCCGCCGACGTGTCGCTGCAGGTTCTGGTCCAGTGCCGGCCCGAGCTGATCACCCGCACCTTCGAGGCGCTGGAAGGCGCGCATCGCCCGATCATCCATTTCTACAATTCCACCAGTGAGTTGCAGCGCCGCGTCGTGTTCGGCAAGGATGTCTCGGGCATCAAGCAGATCGCCGTCGATGCGGCCAAGATGATCACCGACATGGCGGCCAAGGCCGGCGGCGGTTTCCGCTTCGAGTATTCGCCGGAAAGCTTCACCGGCACGGAGCTGGACGTGGCGCTGGAGATTTCCAACGCGGTCATCGACATCATCAAGCCGACGCCGGACAACAAGCTGATCCTCAACCTGCCGTCGACCGTCGAGATGTCGACGCCGAACATCTATGCCGACCAGATCGAATGGATGTGTCGCAACATCAACAACCGAGAGAACGTCATCGTCTCGCTGCATCCGCACAACGACCGCGGCACCGGCATCGCCGCAACGGAACTGGGCCTGATGGCCGGCGCCGACCGTGTCGAAGGCACGCTGTTCGGCAACGGCGAGCGCACCGGCAATGTCGACATCGTCACGCTGGCCCTCAACATGTTCACGCAAGGTGTTGATCCGGAACTGGATTGCTCCGACATCGAGCGGATCAAGGCGGTCTACGAATATTCGAACGAGATGACCATTCCGGAGCGCCACCCTTACGTCGGCGAATTGGTGTACACGGCGTTTTCCGGCTCGCACCAGGACGCGATCAACAAGGGTATGAAGGCGATCCGCAAGGCGAACTCTCCGGTCTGGGAAGTGCCGTACCTGCCGATCGATCCGCAGGACGTCGGCCGGACCTACGAGGCGATCATCCGCATCAACTCGCAGTCGGGCAAGGGCGGCATCGCCTACATCCTGCAGGAGGATTACGGCATCAACCTGCCGCGCAACCTGCAGGTCGAGTTCCGCGAGGACATCCAGCGGATCACCGACGAGGAAGGCGTTGAACTGCCGTCGAAGCGCATCTACGACCGCTTCATCGAGCGCTACGTGACCCAGCCCGGCGCGCGGCTGAAGTTCGTCGATCACCACACCTATCCGGCCGGCTCTGACCAGAAGGGCGTGCGGATCGTGGCGGCCGAGATCACCGACGGTGGCGAGCTCAAGCGCATCGAGGGCAAGGGCACCGGCCCGATCGACGGCTTCATCAACGCGTTGTCGACCTATCTCGGCATCGAACTGTCGGTCGCCGACTACTCCGAGCATTCGCTGCAGCACGGTTCGAACGCATCGGCGATCGCCTATGTCGAGGTCGAGCACAAGGGCGGCAAGCTGTTCGGCGCCGGGATCAACAGCAACATCGTCTCGGCTTCGCTGGAGGCGATTGTCTCCGCCGCGAACCGGGTGCTCGAAGACCGCGCGAAGAAGGCCTGAACCATGGCGCTCCACGCGGTCGCGATCGGAGATGTGAGAACGACACCGCCGCTCGTGCTGTTGCACGGCTTCGGCGGCGGGGCCTTCATCTGGCAGAAGGTCATGGCGGGGCTGGGCGCTGGCCGTCCGGTCATCGCCTATGACATGCCGGGGCATGCCGGTTCGCTCAATGCCGAAGGTATCGGCAGCGCCAGCAAGATGGCGAAGGCGATCCGCAACGATCTCGACCTGCGTGGGGTCACGGCCTTCCACGTCGCCGGCCACTCGCTCGGCGGCGCGACCGCCGCGCTTCTCGCACTCAAGGATCCGAGGCGGGTTCTCAGCGCAACGCTGCTTGCCCCCGGGGGTATCGGATCGGCGATCAACCACCGGGTGCTTGCCCATTATGCCAGGGCGGAGACGCATATCGACCTCGTGCGGGCGCTCGAGGTCATGAGCGGGTTCAATGCCGGGCTGCCGGAGGAGATGATCGAGGAGATGCTGCGGCTTCGGCACATGCCGGGATCGCGCGATGCGCTCGACAGGATCTTCGATGCGATCACTTATGTCGCTTCGACTGGCGAGCGGCTGCAGGGCGAACTGCCGCTCGAGGCGCTGGCCAACCTGACCATGCCGATCCGCGTCGTCTGGGGGATGGAGGACTGCGTGTTGCCGGCGGGACAGGCAGACCGGCTTCCGGCCAACATGGCACTGACCCGGATCGCCAATGCCGGCCACATGCTGGTGGACGAATGCCCTGAGGCGGTCGCGAGCCTGCTCCGCGAAATGACGGCCTGAGAGCTGCCCGACCACGGTTCCCTAAGGTTTCAAGATGTTTCGGCCGGCGGATGCAGCGTGCGTCCGCCGGCCTTCTTCATGGCAGGTCTTCAGTTCGTTCCGAAGACGTATTCGCCGCGTTCGTGGATGGTGTTGGCGCGGCCGACCAAGAGCGTGTCGACCCTTCCGATCCGCTCGGGATCCTTGCCGGTATAGGGCAGGGAGTGGAGCACGTAGCGCATGGCGTTCAGCCGGGCCCGCTTCTTGTCGTCCGACTTGATCACCAGCCAGGGCGAATCCGCCGTGTCGGTGTGGAAGAACATGGCTTCCTTGGCCCGCGTATAGTCGTCCCACTTGTCGAGCGACGCGAGGTCGACGGGCGAGAGCTTCCACTGCTTGAGCGGGTGAACCTTGCGCTCCTTGAAACGGCGGCGCTGTTCGTCCTGGCTCACCGAGAACCAGAACTTGATGAGATGGATGCCGCTGCGCACGAGATTGCGCTCGAACTCCGGCGCCTGCCGCAGGAATTCACGGTACTCCTCGTCGGAGCAGAAACCCATGACCCGTTCGACGCCGGCGCGGTTGTACCAGCTGCGATCGAAGAGCACGATCTCGCCCCGCGTCGGCAGGTGTTCGACATAGCGCTGGAAATACCACTGGCCACGCTCGACTTCACTCGGCTTTTCGAGCGCGACGACACGGGCGCCGCGGGGATTGAGATGTTCCATGAAGCGTTTGATGGCGCCGCCCTTGCCGGCAGCATCGCGCCCCTCGAACAGGATGATGATGCGCTGGTTCGCTTCCTTCACCCAGGACTGAAGCTTGAGCAATTCGGTCTGCAGAACGAACTTCTCGTGTTCGTAGTCGCGCCGAAGCATCTTGTACTTGAACGGATAGCCGCCGTCGCGCCAATCATCGGCGAGCTCGTCGCTGCTGACGCGGGGGTGGCCCGAGGGCTTGGGCAGGCCGAGCTGCTTGCGCAGGCGGCTCGCGTCGTCCGGGGAGGCGCCGTCTATGATCGCCTCGATCCCGGCCTTGATTTCACCGTCGCCGCCGGCTCCCAAAGCAATCTCGGTCATGGCCGACAGCTCGGCTTCCTGGGCGGCCGCGCTGCGTTCCTCGGCAAGGCCGGATTCCACAACCGGGGGGAGGGCAGTGACGACATTTCCGTCAATCGGGGTTGCGTTCTTTTCTGCGTCCTGGTGCGCCATGGTTCTCCTCTCGTATTGTCCTGATGTCTGTTGTCGTGTCCGGCACTCGTCGCAGAAGACAAGCGCCGACAAAACGAAGCCGCCCGCACCGACATTGTACCTGCGAGCTGCATCTCGGCGAACATTAGGCGCTTCGAATGACCGCGCAGCATTGACTTGGATCAAGATTCTCAAGGCTTGCCGGCGGGGTGTCCGGCGGGCCTCACACTAACCCGGCGGTGGGCGCAAACCCTCGAAAAGGCTAGTTGAATTTCCTCGGACGTGCTCTTAATCAATCGACTGATCAGGGTTCGGGAGGGTGGTTTCATGGCCAGGCAGGTATCGGGTGCTGCGGCGACGCGGGCGTCGCTGGTCTCTGCCGCGCTCGAGCTCTTCGGCAACCACGGCTATGACGCGGTATCGACCCGCCAGATCGCCGACCATGCGGCCGCCAATATCGGCAGCATCGCCTATCATTTCGGCGGCAAGCCGGGCCTGCGCAATGCCTGCGTCGAATATGTGATCGAGGTCATCGTCGAGGCGCTGGGCCCCGGTTTCAGCCAGCCCCTGCCACCCCATCTCAAGCCCGACGAGGCACTGAACCTTCTCGAAGGCATGATCGGCACCCTGATCCGCATCGGCTCGACCCGACCCGACGCCGACCAGATCTCCAATTTCATGACGCGGGAACTGGTGATGCCGGGAGAGGTCGACGGGCTGCTCTATGACCGTATGGCGCAACCCCTGCATGACCGCTTCTGCGAACTGTTCGCCATAGCCGTCGGCCGGCCGGACAACGTCGCCGGGCTGGAGCTGACGGTGTTTTCGCTGCTCGGCCAGTCGGTGTTCTTCCGGATCTGCAAGCCGGTCGTGGTCAAACGGATGGGATGGAAGGGCTTCGGGCTCTGCGAGGCGCAGGCGGCGATAGCGGTGTTTTCCGACAATCTGAAGGCGATCGTCGCCTATCACCGGGCGCGAAACGGACTCGGTGGCTAGCCGATCAGCATCTGGTGATGTTCGTGGCGCAGCTTGGTCACTGCGTCGAACAGGCCGTAACGGTCCCACTTCATCTGCCACTCGCCCGGCTTGCCGCTGATCGAGAAGAGGTTGAAACCCGCAGCTGGTTTGTGGGCGCCCGGGCCCTGCGAGGCCGAAGATATGCCAACGACGGGGACCCGCTTGCCGTGACTGTCGAGCCAGTAGAGGGTGTTGAGGTGGGTGTGGCCGTGCAAGACGAGTTCTGCGCCGCCCAAAGAGATTGCGGCCGCGAAACGGCGGATGCCGATCATGCGCTTGTGGGATGCCGCGGCACCCCGGATCGGCGGATGGTGGATCATGACGACGCGGAAGAGGCCTTCCTCGCCGGCTGCCTTTAGCAACTCGACGGTTTCGCGCGCCTGGCGCGCACTGAAATAGCCCGTTGCCGAAAAGGGAGGCGTGGCGATCGAGGTGGAACAGCCGATCATCGCCACCGGGCCGCGCCGGCGGATATAGGGGAAGAGCTTGTAGCCTTCCTTCCAGATCAGCGGGTCGTCGTCGCCGCGCAAGTAGTCGTACCAGGCCTGTACCGCCTTGTCGTGGGCGCCGGGAACATAGGCGTCGTGATTGCCGGGCACGACGGAGGTGTCGAGGGGCGCGCCGGTGCGGCGCAGCCATTCGGCGGCAAGCCGGATCTCGATGCCGGAGGCGAGGTTGACGAGGTCGCCGGTGATGGCGAGATGGTCGGGCGCCTGTTCGCGGATGCCTTCGATGACGAGGTCCAGCGCGTTGGCGAAAAGGTGCTTGCGCCGGTTACGGTGCCAGTTCACATATCCGGTGATGCGCTTGGAGGCGAGTTCGCGAAACGTCAGATTTGGCAATGGGCCCAGATGGACGTCGGATATATGCGCGAGCTTGAACATGGCGCTTGTCTTAAAGGCGCGGTGCGACAGGAGCAAGAAGAATGAGCCAGTCGGGCGACAGGGATGAGAGGCTGACGGGTGGACGCAGTCTGCTCGTCCGGATTCTGCACGGCTATTTTGCCGTATCGCGTGGCATGACGCTCGGCGTGCGGGCCGCCTGTTTCAACGAGGAGGGCAAGGTCTTCCTGGTGCGCCATTCCTATGTTCCGGGCTGGTACATGCCGGGCGGCGGGGTGGAGCGGCGCGAAACCGCGCTTCAGGCGCTCGAAAAGGAGTTGCGCGAGGAGGGGAACCTGATGCTCACCGCCCGGCCCGAACTCTTCCATGTCTACTTCAACAGCCGCATCAGCCAGCGCGACCATGTGCTGCTCTACAAGGCTCAGGTCGTGCAGACGGCGCCGCGCCTTGCCGATCGCGAGATCGTCGAATGCGGCTTCTTCGATCCCGCCGATCTGCCGGACGAGGTGACCGCCGCCACGCGGCGACGGCTGCTCGAACTGAGCGGGACGGTTACGCCTGCCGATATCTGGTGACGTCCGCCTGCGCTGAGAGACCTTCCCGTCCGTGAGGCCGGTCGAGATCCAGTTCCGGTCCGGCGGGTACGATGCCGGTCGGATTGATCGTCTTGTGGCTGCGGTAGTAGTGATGCTTGATGTGGTGGAAGTCGACCGTTCCGGCCACGCCCGGCGTCTGGTAGAGGTCGCGCACATAGGCCGAAAGGGTCGGATAGTCGGCGATGCGGCGGATGTTGCACTTGAAATGGCCGACATAGACCGGATCGAAACGGATGAGCGTGGTGAACAGCCGCCAGTCGGCCTCGGTCATGGCGTCGCCGAACAGGTAGCGCTGGCCGGAGAGCCGTTCTTCCAGTTCGTCGAGCATGGCGAAGAGCGGATAGACCGCACTTTCATAGGCTTCCTGGGTCGTGGCGAAACCGGCCTTGTAGACGCCGTTGTTGACCCGGTCGTAGACGCGGGCATTGAGGGCGTCCATTTCCTCGCGCAGCGCGAGCGGCGACAGGTCGAGTGCGGAGCCGGTCAGGCCGTCGAAGGCGGTGTTGAACATGCGGATGATGTCGGCCGATTCGTTCGAGACGATCGTGCCGGTCTGCTTGTCCCACAAGACCGGCACGGTGACGCGGCCGGAGTAGGCCGGATCGGCCTTCAGGTAGATCTGGTAGAGGTAGTCCGAGCCGAAGAGATGATCGACGGTCGCGCCATCGCGGTCGTGGAACTCCCAGCCGTTTTCCACCATCAGCGGATCGACGATCGAGAGCGAGATCAGGTCCTCGAGGCCCTTCAGCTTGCGGAAGATCAGCGTGCGATGGGCCCAGGGACAGGCCAGCGAGACGTAGAGATGATAGCGGCCCGCCTCGGCCTTGAAGCCGCTACGGCCGGTCGGTCCGGCGGAGCCATCGGCGGTCACCCAGTTGCGGAACTGCGCCTGCGAACGCTTGAAATGGCCGGCGGTCGATTTCGTGTCATACCAGACGTCGTGCCAGACGCCCTCAACGAGCATGCCCATCGGCATTCTCCCCATTGGTGTTCATTTTCTGCCTAATCACATACGCCTCACGGCCCAGATTGGGAGATGCGAATGATTGAACAGTGCGTTTTTCCATTGGACGGGCCGAAAAAATGCTGCTATCCGGATTCCCGCTTAACAAGGATAACCCTTTTTCATGACCGCACCACGGACCCTGCGACGACGCTGATGCTTCCCGAACGCCCTTTCGGCGTCATCGAGAACCCATATCTACGTCTGTCTTCTGGTTCGGTCATTCCATGAAAAATCACGACCTTGTCTACCTCACCGAGGATGCGTCGCACGACGCGGTCATCGAGCACATCAACGAAGAAGCTTTCGGCCCCGGCCGGTTCACCCGCGCCGCTGCGCGGATCCGCGAGCAGGGGCCACATGACCGGCACCTCTCCTTCATCTGCGCCGACGATGGCGAGACGATCGCTTCCGTCCGCATGACCCCGGTGACGGCTGGTTCGGTCAAGGGCCATCTGCTCGGACCACTGGCGGTCCGGCCGTCGCACAAGAACCGGGGCATCGGCCGCGAGCTGGTCAGGATTGCCATCGACGCCGCCCGGCGGGCGGGCTCCGAGGCCGTCATCCTGATCGGCGATCCGCCTTACTACATGCCGCTCGGCTTCGAGAAGGTGGCCTGGAAGGCGCTGGAGTTTCCGGGCCCGGTCGATCCGGCCCGGGTTCTGGTCGTACCGCTCGGCGAAGACGTGCACGAACGTCTCAACGGCGTGATCGCGTGGCGGGCTGACGAGGCCAAGGCCGCGGCCGCCGAAGGCGCGCTCAGAAAAGCTTCTTGAGCCAGGTGATCGCGTAGTCGCCGGTAAAATTGTCTATCGCTCCGCAGATCTCGTAGCCCTGCCTCTGATAGGCGCGGCGGGCGTCGGGATTGATCGTGTCGATATAGGCACCCTTGCAACCGCGCGCCTTCGCCTCGTCCTCCGCCGCCTGCAACAGTCGCCCGGCGGTGCCTGTCCCCCGCAGGCGCTCGGGCACGAACAGCATTTCCGTGTAGAGCCAGCCGCGCCCGGTATAGCCGATCAGGCCGCCATCGACCTTTCCGTCCTCGTCCGTCAGGGGGATGAAGAGGTTCTTGCGGTCGGTCGGGCCGAGCATGTCGGTGTTAAAGTCGAGGATGCCCTTGCGGATCACGTCGCGGGCGTCATCGGGGACGGTGTCGGAGAGGGGGAGTTCGTTGGGCATGGGGAACCAGGAATTACAGTCGCGGCGAAGCGAATGAGTCAGCATACGATGACGTCTAAATAGTCAGGCGACGCGAGTTCCCGCAATATGGTGTCACGCGTAATGATCGGAACTCCTTTCGCTCTGGCTGTCGCAATCAAGAAACAGTCGCCCGGATCCCGATGCCCGGTGACGTCAACCACGCAGCGGCCTCGCAGGCGATCTTCTGTCGGATCGGGATGATCTTTGCTCCAGAAGCTGCCACCGAGGCTGAGAACCATTTTGAGGGGGAACCTCCACCGAGGTTCGGTGGATCCTTGTGGACTGGTTTGCGAGATGCAATCGTCAGCTCCCAAGCCGTGATTGGGGAGACGTAAAGGGTCTGCGTGATCTGGTTTTGACCAATGGCCACAAGGGCTTCCTCTGACAGTGTGCTCGCGGCCGTAACCAGCCAGTAGAGCGCGTGAGTGTCGAGAAGTGCGCCCGCCACGGCTCAGCTCTTGGCGGGTCGGGTAGGCGTCTTTGTTGGCCGATCTTTGAGAACCTGCTCGGCAATCGGCTTGGTTAAGTCGATGCTGTCTTTCAGCGGCAACTGAGAGGATTTCATGGAGTTCGCACCTCGCACTTCTACAAAATGCCCGCTGCGCGAGTCGCGCACCGTCCAAGTTCCACTTGATCCTTCATTGAGCCGTGCTTTTGTCATGGTATTACTCCAGCAGCAATAAGTGATCATTGCGAGCCTTACGAAGAATAGCGAGAGGTGTGAGTGGCCGCGTGAGGCACTCTCCACTCCAATTCTGACCTATGCTGACCTTTTTTCAACATACCCGGCGAGACTTTTGGCGCCCATGGCGACATGATCGCGAAAGGTCACGCCAGCGATGATCTGCAGGCATTGAACGTTCATCAGCTTTCGATCATGTTGCCGCCATGGAAACACTGATCGACTATTTCACTTCGGCGGCCAGCGGCATCGGGTTCGTCGTCCTGACCATCGGCATCGTCCTCGCAAGCTATTTCGTTGCGCGAAAGCTGCTGCATCCGGGCAACGAGGGGGATCGGACACTGGAAGTCGCCGGAAGCGTCGCCGTCCGGGTGGCGACGCTGCACAGCCTCATCCTCGGCCTCGTCTATGCCCAGGAACTCGACGACTACAAGGCGGTTCGATCCAATCTGATCGACGAGGCCGTGGCGATCTCGGATGTCTTCAACGACGTCCGGCGCTATGGCGGGCCGGTGACGCTCGAGGTCCAGCAGGGCCTTGCGCATTATGTCGCCGTGGTCGTCGACGAGGAATGGGGCCGGCTGGCGCGCCATGAGGGGCTTTCGCCCAAGGCATGGCAGGCGTGGGAGGGGGTGTATGACACCATCCTGGATCTCACGCCGGTCAGCGAACGCGAGCGCTATCTCAGCGCGAGGATGAAGGAGAGGGCGTCGGCGATTGCAAAATATCGGCAATTGCGCGAGGCGCCGTCGATGAACCGTTTTTCCGGGCTGTTCTGGGCGCCCGCGCTCATCGGCCTGGTTATCGTCTCTGCGGCCTTCTACATCTATCGACCGTCTCGGACACACCTCGTTCTGCTCAGCCTGTTCGGGGCCTATTCCGGCGTGATCCTGTTCTTTATCTTCGCCTTCGGAAATCCGTATGCCAATCCGGGCAAACTGCAGCCGCGTCCCTTCCAGCACCTGCTCGATGGCGACTTCCGGGCGGTATTGCCGCCAAAGTCAGGCTGACGCGGAGCGACGTTGAAACCGGCCGAAATCTGTCGGCACGTCGGCTGAAGGCGCCGCTATCCTGCTACCGTCCCTCGCGCCACCACGTCGCCGAGATCGCGAGCAGCAGCACCGCCAGTCCGGCGAAGCCGGCAAAGAGCGGCAGGGTGTTGACGCCCTTCAGCACGGTTTCGTCGGTCAGGCGGACGAGGAGCCGGCTGTCATCGGCGAGGCGGACGGCGCCGCGCACGGGCAGGATGTCGGGCAGGCGGATGCCGCCATTGCCGTCGTCGAGGCGGGCGAGGTGGCCCTTCGTCTCCGTGGCCAGCGGTTTCAGCGTGTCGAGCGTCGAGACCATGGCCTTGAATTCCGGCGCATCGACTGCGCCGACATGGACGAGCGTGGAAAACTCGCCATTGGAGATGGTGAAGAGCCCGGTCTCGTCCATGCGTTTTTCGGCGCGATAGAGGCCGGGGGCGGTTTCGGCGAGCGGCAGCGCTTCGGTCTTGCCGGAGGGATAGCGCACGGTGGCGACACCCGGATCGCCGCCGATGGTCTGGCGGGTCACCTCGAGCGTGCGGCCGGAGGCGCGGGCCTTCAAGGCCTCTTCCTCGAGTTCCGGTTCCTTCATCAGCCAGTGGGCGATGCGGCGATAGAGCGAGACATGCGGGCCGCCGCCTTCGAAACCGCGGGCCCAGAGCCAGCCCTGGTCGGAGAGAAGCATGGCGACGCGGCCTTCCTCGGCGCGGTCGAGGACCAGCAGGGGGCGGCCGTCGGCGGCGGTCATCACGGTCTCGCCGCGCGGCGGGTCGACGTCGACGCTACGGAACCAGCGGCCCCACTGCGGCGGCTCGTCGGTCGAGCCGTCGAGGCCGCGGGTGACGGGGTGGCGCTTGCCCTGGTCGGACAGGCGCGGATAGAAGGCCGCCTGGTGCACCTCGCCGGTGGGGGCGGCGGGCAGGACCGCGGAGAGCGGCGTGATGGCGATCGAATCCTCGCTCGCATGTTCGGGGCCGGCGGCGATCAGCAACGCGCCGCCCTTCTTCACGTATTCGGCGATGTAGTCGTAATAGAGAATCGGCAGCACGCCGCGGTGCTGGTAGCGGTCGAAGATGATCAGGTCGAAGTCGTTGATCTTCTCGACGAAGAGCTCGCGGGTCGGGAAGGCGATCAGCGACAGTTCGTTGATCGGCGTGCCGTCCTGCTTTTCCGGCGGTCTCAGAATGGTGAAATGCACGAGGTCGACGGCGGCATCCGACTTCAACAGGTTACGCCAGGCGCGCTCGCCGGCATGGGGCTCGCCGGAGACCAGCAGGACGCGCAGGTTCTCGCGAATACCCTCGATCAGGTGAATAGCCTTGTTGTTGACCTCGGTCACTTCGCCGGGCGTCGCGGCGACCTCGAACTCCAGCACATTGGCGCCGCCGCGCGGGACCTTGAAGCTGAACGGCGTCTCGGCACCCGGGACGGCGTTCAGCGTCGCGATCTCCTCGCCGTTCATCCGCACGGTTACGGTTGCCGGCGTGTCGGTGCGACGGCCGTCGTCGAAGACGCGGAGCGCCAGTTCCTGTTCCTCGCCGACGATGCCGAAGCGCGGCGCGCGCAGCACTTCGATCCGCCGGTCGAACTCGTCGGCACGACCGGTGATCAGGGAATGGACGGGGGCGTCGAAGCCGAGGGCTTCAGCACTCTGCGGAATGTCGTGAACCTGACCGTCGGTCAGGAAGACCGCGCCGCCGATCCTGGCGGGCGGGACGTCGGCGATGGCCGAGGCGAGGGCTTCAAAGAGGCGGGTGGAGGGGGCGTCGGAGGTCGCCGGATCCTTCACCTCGACAATGCGCGGCTCGATGCGGCCGAAACGCGAAAGCCGATCCTTCAGTCCGGCAAGGGCGGCATCGGTCATCGCCACGCGCTCCGGCGTTTCCTGGCTCTGGCTGCGGTCGACGACAACCGGCACGACGGTGGAAAGCGGCTCGCGGTCCTCCTGCATCAGCAGGGGATTGGCAAGGGCTGCGAGCACGGCCGCCGAGGCGGCGAGACGGACCGCAGTGCCCCGGATGCGGCGGGCAAAGCCCGCGGTCGCCAGGATCAGCGCGACGAGTGCCAAGCCGAGAAGCACGAACCACGGGACGAAGGGGGCGAATTCGAGCGTCATGTCACTGCCCCAACCGTTCGAGCAGGGCCGGCACATGCACCTGGTCGGCCTTGTAGTTGCCGGTCAGCATGTACATCATGATGTTGACGCCGGAGCGGAAGGACATTTCCCGTTGCGTCTCGTCCGGCGGCACGGTCGGCATCAGGGGGGCGCCGTTGCCGTCGACCGCCCAAGCGCCGAGCATGTCGTTGCCGGTGATCAGGATCGGCGAAACCCCGTCGCCGGAGGAGACGACACCGCTGTTGGTGGTCTTGGCTTCCTGGCGGGCCTCGACCCAGAGCGGGCTTCCGGTATAGCGGCCGGGGAAATTGCTCAGCAGATAGAAGGAGCGGGTCAGCACGTGGTCGGCGGGCACCGGCTCCAGCGGCGGAATGTCGATGTTGGCGAGGATCGCCTGCAGGCGCTCGCCGTTGGCGCTTGGCCCATCGGTGTCACCAAGCGCCGAGAACTGGTCGCGGGTGTCGAACAGGACGGTGCCGCCGGCGCGCATATAGGCGTCGATGCGGCTGATCGCGGCGGCGGACGGCATCGGCGCGGTCGCCGAGATCGGCCAGAAGATGATCGGGTAGAAGGACAACTCGTCCTTGGTGATGTCGAGCCCGACCGGCGGGGCGGGTTCCAGCGTGGTGCGGTAGGTAAGGAAATCGGTGAGGCCGCGCAGGCCGTTTTCGGAGAGGCGGTCGACCTCGTCCTCGCCGGTCACGACATAGGCGAGATGGGTGTTGTCGAGGCGTTCGAAGATGACCTCGTCACCGGGCTTTGCGTCGTCGGCCACTGCGCGGTCGGCGGGAAAGCCGAGGCTGAGGGTCGCCAGGGCGAGCACGACGGTCCCGGCGGTGCGGCGCGGCAGCCGCGCAAAGGCTCCGCCCATGAACAGCACGACGAGGCTGTCGACGACGAGCAGCAGGAAGGCCAGGCTCAACAGCGCGGGTTTGAGTGGGGTGGCGGCGGTACCGACGAGCGGTTCACGGGCAATCGCCATCGGGGCCTCGGTGTTCAGGGGCTTGAGCTCCGCGCCGGCGGGCAGCAGGTTGAGCGCGGCAAATCCGTCTTCGGTGCCATAGAGGCCGGGCGGATTGTCGAAGGTGGCAGCCGCGGGCCTTGCCGGACCGATGTCGAGCGGCCGCGCATTGCCCGGATCGGCGATCAGGGCGCCGCGTTCGTCCAGCAGCCGGAAGGGGGCAAGCGTCGCGCGGGCTGAGGCATCCGGCGAGGATGCGGCGGTGCCGACGCGGGAAAGCTGGACGATCCGGCGCAGCATTTCGACGAATTCGCCCGAGATCGGCAGGTCCGACCACGTCGCCTCGGCGCTGACATGGAAGAGCACGACGCGGCCGGCACCATTTTCCTTGACCGTGACGAGCGGGGTTCCGTCGGCGAGGCTCGCCCAGGTGCGTTCGGCGAGATCCGGCGTCGGCTCGGCCAGGACCTGGCGCTTGATCAGCACGCCTTCGGGGCGGGCCATGCCGGCGAAGGGGCCGAACTTGGGGAAGTCGGCAAGCGGCTGCGGTTCCGCCCAGGAGAGCGCGCCGCCGAGTTCGCGTTCGCCCTGGCGCAGGATGACGGGCACCAGCGGATCGTTGACGGGGGCGGCGGCGAGGCGCGGACCGGCAAAGCGGATCAGCGTTCCGCCCTGGTTGATCCAGCGCTGCAGCGGTTCGTAGACGTCGGCCGGAAGGCGGCCGATATCGGCCATGACGATGGCGGACGGTTTTTGCGCGAGGATCTCCGGGATCGAGACAGCGAGATCGGGCACGCCCGGCTTCAAGAGGTCGGCGTAAGGGGCGATCGCCCGCTCGATGTAGTAGAGCGGCGACAGCAGCGGCTGGAAGGCATCGCCGACATCGCCGGAAAGCAAGGCCACGCGGCGGCGGCGGAAACCGTCGTCGAGCAGGTGGGTGGAACCGGCGCTGGCAAGGCCGGCAATCGAGAGCCGCGCGAAGTCGTTGCGCAGTTCGAAGGGAGCGGCGACCTCGCCGGTCGCCAGCGTCTTGTCCGCGGGGAAATTCACGGTGCCGGAGGCGATGACGCGGCCCTGCCGGTCCTGGGCGTCGACGATCAGGCTGCGGGCCTCGCCGCCATCCAGTCGCGAGACCGTGACCGTCAGGGCATCGGCGCCGTTGGCCGCCGCCGTGATGGCAGTCGCGGCGGTCTTGTCTCCCTCGATCAGCCGGAGCTGCGCCGGCGAAAGGGCTGCAAGGTCGGACAGCAGCCGTTCCTTGTCGTCGGCGGCAATGCCATCGGAGAGATAGACGAGCGTCCCGGGGCGGGTTCCGCCGAGGGCGGCGGAGGTCGCCTCGATCGCCCGGGCACGATCCGGACGCAGCGGTTTCGGCCGGGCCGCACGCAGGCGTTCGAGCGCCTTGGCCGCGCCGGCCGGCACGGCGTCGTGGGAGGCATCGGCGGTGAAGACGATCGACACCGGCAGGTCGCGTTCGCTCGCGTCGCCGATCAGCGCCTCGGCGGTTGCAACCCGCCGGTCCCAGTCGGAGACGGTGGCCCAGCCATTGTCGACGACCAGCACCAGCGGGCCATCGCCGGAAAGGGAGGCATTCCGCGGGTTGAGGACCGGATCGGCGAGGGCGAAGATCACCAGGGCTGCGAGAAGCATGCGCAGCAGGGTCAGCCACCACGGGCTCTTCGACGGCGTCTCGTCGCGCTTCAACACGCTGGCGAGGATGCGCAGCGGCGGGAAGACTTCGCTCTTCGGCCTCGGCGGGGTGAGCTTCAGCAGCCACCAGATCAGCGGCAGCACGGCCAGGGCAATCAGCACGGCGGGGGCGGCGAAGGCGATCGGGAGCGCGTTCATGCCGGCACGCTCCGGCTCACGAGCGGCGGCGTACCGGAGAGATACATGTGGACCGCGACCAGCGCCTCGGAGGCGAGCCGGTCCGTGCCGTGGTGGACGAAGCTCCAGCCGAGACGGCGCAGCTGTTCGCCGAGGTTTTCGCGGCGGGCGAGATAGGCGCGGCGGTAGTCGTCACGCAGCCCCTCTGCGCGGCCGGAGACAAGCTTTTCACCGGTTTCCGGATCGGTGAATTCGGTGCGTCCTGAATAGGGGAAGGTCTCTTCCGCGGGGTCTGCGATCTCGACCACATGGCCTCGCAGGCCGCGGCGGGCGAGCGGCGCGATCTTTTCCATGATGCGGTCGGCGTCATCGAGGAAATCGCCGATCAGCACGATGTCGCTCGTGCCGCGGATCATGGTGGTGTCCGGCAGGCCGTCGGATAGCGGCGCATGTATGATTGCTGTCGCCAGCCGTTCGGCGGCGTTGCGGGCGGCCACCGGCTCCATCACGCCCGGGCAGCCAATGCGTTCACCGGATCGTGCCAGGATTTCGGCGAGCGCCAGCATCAGAACCAGCGCACGGCTTTCCTTCGAGACCATGCCGAGCGTCGACTTGTACATCATCGACGGGGACATGTCGGCCCAGAGCCAGACGGTGTGGGCGGCCTCCCATTCGCGGTCGCGGATATAGGTGTGGTCGTCGCGGGCCGAACGACGCCAGTCGATGCGGGCGAAACTCTCACCCTCGGCATAGGGGCGGAACTGCCAGAAATTCTCGCCGATGCCGCGCTTGCGGCGACCGTGCCAGCCGGCGATCACCGTGTTGGCGATGCGGCGGGCTTCGACCATGCAGTCGGGCACCAGAACCGCACGCTGGCGGGCGCGTGTCAGCGCGTCGCTGGCGGAGGTCTGCTCGACGATCTGGCCTATGCTTGCCACGGTTGCATCGCCTTTCCGGTCATCAGCCGCGCGCCTGCCTGACGAGATTGGCGATCACGTCGCGCACCGACATGCCTTCGGCGCGGGCGGCGAAGGTGAGCGCCATGCGGTGTTCGAGCACGGGTTCGGCGAGAGCATGGACGTCGTCGAGCGAGGGGGCGAGGCGGCCTTCATAGAGGGCGCGGGCGCGAGCGCAGAGCATCAGCGCCTGACCGGCGCGGGGACCCGGACCCCAGGCGACGGACTTGTCGGTATCCGCATTGCCGTGGCCGGGGCGGGCCGACCTGACGAGGGAGAGGATGGCGTCCACCACGCTGTCGGAAACCGGCATCTGGCGGATGAGCTTCTGGATTTCGAGTAGGCGGGCGGCATCGACGACGCTCACGGCCTTCTGCTCGCTGACGCCAGTGGTCTCGAGCAGGATCTGTCGTTCGGCGGCGAGTTCGGGATAACCGACGTCGACTTGCAGCAGGAAACGGTCGAGCTGGGCTTCCGGCAGCGGATAGGTGCCTTCCTGTTCGAGCGGGTTCTGGGTTGCCAGCACGTGGAAGGGGGCCGGGAGATCATAGGGCCGGCCGGCGATCGTCACGTGGTATTCCTGCATCGACTGCAAGAGCGCCGACTGCGTGCGCGGGCTGGCGCGGTTGATTTCGTCGGCCATCAGAAGCTGGGCGAAGACGGGGCCTTTGACGAAGCGGAAGGAACGCCGGCCGTTCTCGTCCTGGTCCATGACCTCGGTGCCGAGAATGTCGGAGGGCATCAGGTCGGGCGTGAACTGGATGCGGTTGGCATCGAGACCGAGTACGGTGCCGAGCGTGGTCACGAGCTTGGTCTTGGCGAGCCCCGGCACGCCGACGAGCAGCGCGTGGCCGCCCGACAGGATGGCGAGAAGGGTGTTCTCGACGACCTTTTCCTGACCGAAGATCACGCGTGACACGGCCTGCCTGACGGCGGCGATGTCGGCCAGCGCCTTTTCGGCGGCCTCGACGATCGCCTTCTCGTCAAGCGCCGCATCCGGGGTCGGCATCATGCCCATGGTCTTCTCCATCTGGTTTCGCCATCGCTGCCGAATCGGAAGCTCTTTCCGACCGCGGCCCTCAGGCCTAACTTATTCCCCAAAGGGCGGCTGACAAGCGCGTTTCAAATGACTATCTCGTGACACGACACCGAATAGGGACCAACCGGGACGCAAAGATGGCAGGCGAGACGCTGAAGGCGACGACGGATGCGGCCGGACTGGCGGCGATGATTTCGCGCGCGGCGGCGCAGACGGCCGGCGGCAAGCCGACGCTGCCGCCCGTCGATCGCTGGGAACCCCCGTTTTGTGGGGATCTGGACATGGAAATCCGCGCCGACGGCACGTGGTTCTACATGGGTACGCCGATCGGCCGCGCGCCGCTGGTCCGGCTGTTTTCGACGGTGCTGCGCAAGGATGCCGACGGCAAGACCTACCTCGTCACGCCTGTGGAGAAAGTCGGAATCCGCGTCGAGGACGCTCCCTTTCTCGCCGTTGAGATGAGTGTCACGGCGCGGGACGGGGAGCAGGTCCTCACCTTCCGCACCAATGTCGGCGACCTCGTCGAGGCGGGAGCAGACCATGCGCTGCGCTTCGTGATCCATGGCGAGAACCACGAGCTCAAGCCTTACCTGCATGTTCGCGGGCGGCTGGAGGCGCTGGTGACGCGCGCCGTGATGTATGATCTCGTGGAACTCGGCGAGACGGTCGAGATCGACGGAACCGAGATGTTCGCCGTGCGCTCCGGCGGCGCGCTCTTCCCTGTCATGCCGGCGGCCGAGCTGGACCGGCTGTCGCAATGAATTTTACCGATTTCTCAGCCGCGGACTTCCGCCACCGGGCGCTGAACCAGATCGGCGCGCCGATCGAACATGCCTGGCGCGACCATGGCGACCATGTGCTGAACCCGGAAAGCCTCGTCGAGGTCGAGGGGCTGAAACTGAAGGACGCCGCCGTGCTGGTCCCGGTGGTGGACGATCCGGACGGGGCCAAGGTGATCCTCACCCAGCGCACCGCGAAGCTCCGGAAGCATTCCGGCCAGGTCGCCTTTCCCGGCGGCGGGATCGACGATGGCGATCCTTCGCCCGAGGTTGCCGCACTGCGCGAGGCGCAGGAGGAGATCGGTCTTCATCCGGATTTCGTCGAGACCGTCGGGCGGTTGCCGCAATATCTGGCAGGGACGGGTTTCCGCATCGTCCCGGTGCTCTCGGTCGTGCGGCGCGGCTTCACCATCACGCCCAATCCGGAAGAGGTCGATGCGGTCTTCGAGGTGCCGCTCTCCTTCCTGATGAACCCGGAGAACCACCAGCGCGACAGCCGCACCTGGCAGGGGATCGTCCGGCATTTCTACGTGATGCCCTACGGCGAACGTTATATCTGGGGCATTACCGCCGGGATCATCCGGACGCTTTACGAAAGGCTCTATGCATGACCGACCTGTCGAACGAGAGCTGGTTCCGCGAACCGGGGCTGCAGCGGCTCTTCGCGCTGCTCAACGCCGATGGCGGAGAGGTGCGGGTGGTCGGAGGCGCGGTGCGCAACAGCCTGATGGGGCTGCCGGTCGGCGACATCGACCTGGCGACGACGCTCGAGCCCGAAACCGTTGTCACACGGGCGAAGGCGGCTGGCATCAAGGCCGTGCCGACCGGCATCGACCACGGCACAGTGACGCTGGTGATCGACGGCAAGGGTTATGAGGTGACGACGCTTCGCCGCGACGTCGAAACCGACGGGCGGCGCGCCAAAGTGGCCTTCGGGCAGGACTGGCAGGAGGATGCCGAGCGGCGCGACCTGACGATCAATGCGCTCTATGCCGGCGCGGACGGACAGGTGATCGACCTCGTCGGCGGTCTGCCGGACATCGAGACGAAGACCGTGCGCTTCATCGGCGACGCCGAAATGCGGATCGCCGAGGACTACCTGCGCGTCCTGCGCTTCTTCCGCTTCTTCGCCCACTATGGCGGCGGGCGACCGGATGCGGCGGGCCTGAAGGCCTGCGCGCGGGCGGTTTCCAAGCTCTCGACGCTGTCGGCCGAGCGGGTCTGGGCCGAAACCAAGAAGCTGCTCTCGGCACGCGATCCCGGCCGGGCGCTTCTGTGGATGCGTCAGTCGGGCGTGCTCTCCGCGATCCTGCCGGAAACCGAAAAGTGGGGCATCGACGCGATCCCGGCGCTGGTGGCGACCGAGCAGGCGCTCGGCTGGCGGCCCGATCCATTGCTGCGGCTGGCGTCGATCGTGCCGAAGGATGCCGAGCGGGTGGCGGCGCTCGCGCAACGGCTGCGCCTGTCGAATGCGGAGGCTGCCTATCTCGATCGCTATGCCCGGGCGCCAAAGCCCAATCCGGACGGCTCCGACGTCGCCTTCGACCGGGAACTCTATCGAGGTGGCAAGGAGGGCATCGTTACCGCGCTGAAGATCGATCTGGCCTATGCCCGGGCGGCGGCCGAGGGCGATGCGAAGGCCATGGCGCAGGCGGGCAGGCTGTCGGTGCTGCTTCAGCGGGCCGAACGGTTTGAACGCCCGGTCTTCCCGCTGAGCGGGGCGGACGTCCTGGCGGGCGGCGTCGAGCCAGGTCCCGCCGTCGGCGAGACGCTGAAGGCGCTCGAACAGGAATGGGTCAACTCGAACTTTTCCTTCGACCGGGCGAAGCTTCTCGCCCGGCTTCAGGATCTCATCAGAAACTGATTCAAGTGCTTGCGGAACTGATTCATCCGGCCGCTATAAGTCCTTGCGCCGAATGAAGAATTCGTTTGCCGTCCCCGCAGGGCCGGCAGGTCTGTGCTCGGCAGCTCTCCAGACGGCGCCGGGGGCGCCGTCGCATGTCAGGCGGCGTTTGCCTGGTCGGTGATCCGGGCCTTGATGTTGTCAACCATGTTTTCGCGGATGACCGTTTCGCCATGGGAGGTCCGCATGTGCTCGACGGCACGGCGGACGACTTCGGCTTCCTCCTCGGCCCGCGTGTGCCAAGGGCAGCCAGGGACCAGTGAACCACATTCGAACTGTTTCATGTCGTTCTCCTCTTCGACTTGTTACAGCGATGGCGAGACTATCACGAAAGCCGAAAACAGCCAAACTCAGGAGCGGTCGAGACCGGCCGTGAGGCCGGTCCTTGATGCTGCTTTAGAGCGATGCGGATTGCTTTACTCGGGCATGGCCCAGGCACGGAAGACCGTACCGTTGGCTTGTGGCGGGAATTTGCGGGAGAGGCCTTCGACGTCGTTGGCCGCAGCCAGATCTGTCAGGTCGTGATCGGCAAGGCCGAGCCGGACCTGTTCGACGAAATAGCTGTGGGGCAGGTCGACGTCGCTCGATGCCCTCAGTTCCTCTGCCAGCCTGTCAATGAATTCGGGGGTGTTGAGAACGCGCTCGGTCGAAGCGGGAGTGTGGGGTGGAATGCTGCTCGGGTATGCCATCGCAATCTCCTCCATTCGTAACGGACGAGACGATAACACGGCAAAACCACATTCCAAATGCAATTCGATGTCGCACCCGGGCTGCGACGCTTTGGGGCAATTTGCGGCCCAGGTGACGCTTCTGGCTGTGGATATCGACGAGCGGTTCCCGGGACGCGAACGCCGTCAGGGCCAGCGCACCACCGGCGGCAAGGAGGAGAGAATGGACTCGACGTTTCCGCCCGTCTTCAGGCCGAAGATCGTGCCGCGGTCGTAGAGCAGGTTGAACTCGACATAGCGGCCGCGCCGCACGAGCTGTTCGTCCCGGTCCTCCTCGGTCCAGGGCAGATTGAAGTTCGACCGCACGATCTTCGGATAGACGAGGTTGAAAGCGCGGCCGACATCCTGAACAAGCGCGAAGTCGGCATTCCAGCCGCCAGCCTCTTCCGGCGAATGCAGCCAGTCGAAGAAGATGCCGCCGATGCCGCGGGCTTCGTTGCGGTGGGGCAGGAAGAAGTATTCGTCGCACCAGGCCTTGAATTTCGGATAGTCCGCGACGGCGGCGTGGCGACCGCACGTGATCTCCATCGCGCGGTGGAACAGGCGGGTGTCGGGATCGTCCTGCGTGCGTCGACGGTCGAGCATCGGGGTGAGGTCCGCACCGCCGCCGAACCACTGGCTGGTGGTTACGACCATGCGGGTGTTCATGTGCACGGTCGGGACGTTCGGATTGACCGGATGGGCGATCAGGGAAATGCCGGAAGCCCAGAAACGGGGATCTTCTTCCGCGCCGGGCATGGTCTTGCGGAATTCGGGCGAAAACTCGCCGTGGACGGTGGAGGTATGGACGCCGACCTTCTCGAAGACGCGGCCTTCCATCATCGACATCCGCCCGCCGCCGCCGGCCCCGCCGTCGCGCAGCCAGTCCTTGCCGACGAAACGGCCGGGCCTCTGGTCGGCCAGCGGGCCGGTCAGCTCGTCTTCCAGCGCTTCGAAGGACGCGCAGATGGTGTCGCGCAGGCCCTCGAACCAGGCGCGGGAGGCCAGCTTCTTGTCCTCGATGTCAAACGGCAGGCCTTTCGGCAAATCAGGTCTTTGCATCCTTCCCCCGGGGCTAGGCCCATGGACGGCGACTCGGCGCCTCTTTCAAATTCCGCAATTAGCAGGTCGATCCCGCCTCAACCAGACGAAGGGCAGGGCCGTCCCCCAGATTCGACTCGCAAATCCGCGGCTGCGCCCCTATTTTGAGGGCATCGAGGTGTTTCATGACGAAGATACCGGGTCCGCCGCCGCTGGACGGCCTCAAGAGACGGATCGCCCAGCAGCGTCAGGCGAAGGGCGCGCGCGATGGCGCGCATTTCGTCCGGGAGACCTTCTGCCTCACGCGAGATGAAGCGCGGGCCAAGGCACGCGAATGGTTCGACAGTTTTCCGAAGGCCGCCTACTGGACGGAAGTGGAAAGCTGGCGCCAGCTCGATGGCGACCGGATCGAGTTCACCATGCGCAGGCTGCCTTCGGCCGACTAGATCGCCGCAACTCCTGCTTTCAAGCGATCACCGCCCGCAGGGCCGTCGCGGTCAGCGACGGCCGGAGCCTTTCGGCCGGGAGGGTCCGCGTGGTGCGATGCCAGACTTCTTCGGCGCGGGGCGGATCGGCGCGCTGGGTGCGAGGATTTCGCTCGGCGGCGGTACATCTGCGGTTTCGACGGGTGCTGCCGTGGCCGCCGGGGTGGCGGCGAGGGCGTCCGCCTCTTCCGACACGACTTGCGGGGTTTCCGCGTCGACTTCGGCCACTGGGGCTTCCGGCTCGGGTGATGCCGCAAGCTCGGGCGTGCCGGCGACTTCAGGCAGTGGCGCGGCTGCGGCCGGTTCCGCCACTTCCTTGCCGACGTCTGCGGGCGCCGGGACCGGGAGCGTGGTCACCAAGGCTTCCACCGGCCCAGGGACGGCTTCGGGCGAGGGCGGTTCAGCGGCGGTTGTGCCCCGGGCCAGGATCTCCTTGATGATACGGGTGACCTGGAGCGAGGCGGCAAAGTCGGTGTTGGTCGAATGACCGGCCAGCGGCACGCGGATATCGCTGTCGATCTGGGGCCGGGAGTTCATTTCGCCGAACCAGTCGAGCTCGCCGATGACATCCACCACGTCTCGGCAATCCGGCGGCATGGTGATGCGGCCGCCGAAGGTGACAATCTTCAGGCCGGGCGCCAAGGCCCGCATGCGCTTCGGCGCCTCTTCCTTGATCGAATAAAGAGCCTCGGACAGAACGCGATTGCCGCGGGAATGGCCGGCGAGCAGGGTGAAGGAGAGATCCGGGTCGGCGAGCAGGGTCTCCACCGTGTCGGTGTCGAGGCAGCTCGGATGGGGCTTCAGCGCCAGCTTGTGGCGGTCCTCATAGGCGCCGAGGCGCGGGCGGCCGACGACGTCGTCGATCACCTCGAGGTCGTTGCGCATGTGGCCGAGCCAGCCGAAGAAGAAGGAACCGCCCATGGTCTCGTTGATGATATCGCCAAGGCCGTAGCCGGACACGACGGCGGCGACGGGTGCGCCGATCGCGTCGGCGACGTTTCGGGCGAAGGCGGCGGCACCGATCGCCGAACCGCCGACGCCTGCGACCGCCATGGCATGCACGTCGCGGCCGCCGCGCAGCTTGTATTCGTCGACGCTGTCGCACAGCGTCAGCATCGGGCCGCCGCTCGGCGGGACGATCATGATCAGGCCTTCCGAGGCCAGCGCGTCGCTGACGTAGAAGGTTTCTTCGGCGGTGAGGGCCCGCACGTCATAAAAGAGGGCATCCAGACCCGTATTGCGCAGGCGCCACGGCTCAAGCGCGGCATTGCGCGCGGGACGGTGCTGAAGCCTCTCGGGGAAGCTGAGCGTCCTGGCAAACTGGGTCAAACTCAGGGCGAATGCGGTCTCGAACATCGATCGTCTCCCGGTTTTTGCTGCGTTGCAACATAGCATCCATCGGTAGAATTAGCAAATGCGGAGAGAGGCCGGGGGCATCATGCCGCAGTTGCAGATGTAACCAAAGGGTGTCGGCGGCGGACCGCTGCATTCTAGCGCGGTTTGACGACGTCCAGGTGATGGAGGGCCGCCACGGGAGAGAAAGCCGTCGGACGTCTTTCCCGTCAGGTGGTCTGCCGCAGGGCCTCGCCGGCGATCATCGCCGCCGACATCGCAACATTGATGGAGCGCTGGCCCTCGATCATCGGGATGAGGACGCGGGCATCGGCGCGGTCGTGGACATGGTCCGGCACTCCGGCGCTTTCGCGGCCGAAAAGCAGGATGTCGTCGGGGCGGTAGGCGACTTCGGTGTAGCGCATGGCTGCCCGGGTCGAGGCCAGGATCAGTCTCCGGCCGGATGCTGCCCGCCATTCCTCGAAGTGCTCGAAATTGACGTGGCGCTGGAGCGTGACGCTCGCGAGGTAGTCCATGCCGGCGCGCTTGAGGTTACGGTCGGAAATGTCGAAGCCGGCGGGTTCGATGATGTCGACGCCGAGGCCGAGGCAGGCGGCGAGCCTGAGGATCGTGCCGGTGTTGCCGGGAATGTCGGGCTGGTAAAGGGCGATGCGAAGCGCGGTCATCGCCCTTCCTAGCGCGGGGTGGCGGCCCGGCTCAAGGGGTGGAAACCAGCCCGGGCGTTGTTGTCTTCGGGCAACAGAGGCGTTCGATCACGGAAATTTGCCGGTTTGACGCTTTTCAAGGCAGAAATGTCGGTCTAGAAGACGATCATCTTCAACACGCAACAAGGGAGGCTTCGATGACATCAAATGGTATGACGCGCCTTCCGGTCCCGCATTTCTTGCAGGCTGCGTGAGGGCGACTTCGCCTTTCTTCCCAAGCTGACTTTCTTGAATCGCCCTGCGGCCGGATTGCGGCCTTAGATCTGATCTTTCGCCCGCCGGGATCCGCGTCGCGGTTCCATCATTTGGAGCGGGCCACGTTTTATCCGGAGTCTTTCCATGTTTTCGTGGTTCGAAAGCCGTCTCAATCCCTTTCCGGCCGAAGCGCCGGCGCTGCCGCCGAAGGGGCTGGTGGCCTTTTGCTGGCACTATACCCGGTCCGCCGCGCCATGGCTGCTGCTGCTTGGGCTCTGCTCGGGCCTGATCGCGGTCGGCGAGGTGGTGCTCTACCAGTTTCTCGGCAATATCGTCGACTGGTTGTCCAAGACCGACCCGACCACCTTCCTCGCGACGGAGGGCGGGCGGCTGGTCTGGATGGGCGCGCTGGTGCTGATCGGCCTACCGCTGGTGGGCGTCGTTCACAGCGTGGTCATGCACCAGGTGCTCGCCGGCAATTTCCCGATGATCGCCCGCTGGCAGATGCACCGCTTCCTGCTGCGCCACTCGATGACCTTCTTCGCCAACGAGTTTGCCGGGCGCGTGGCCACCAAGGTCATGCAGACCTCGCTTGCCGTGCGCGAAACGGCCATGAAGCTTATCGACGTCTTCGTCTATGCCATCACCTTCTTCATCTCCATGGTGACGCTGGTGGCATCCGTCGACTGGCGGCTTGCCGTGCCGCTCGTCCTGTGGATCGTGCTCTATATCACGATCCTCGGGAGTTTCCTGCCGAGGCTACGCAAGCTTTCGAGCGAGCAGGCAGACGCGCGCTCGCTGATGACCGGCCGCGTCGTCGACAGCTACACCAACATCGCGACCGTGAAGCTGTTTTCCCATTCCGGCCGTGAGGAGGTTTATGCGCGCGAAGGCATGGACACCTTCCTCGATTCCGTCCGCCGGCAGATGCGTCAGTTTACCCTGCTCAACATCGCCGTCGACGTGAACAATGCGGTTGCGCTTTTTGCAATCGCGGGCCTCAGCATCGCCTTCTGGCTCGGCGGGTCGATCTCGGTCGGCGCGATCGCTGTCGCCATCGGCCTTGCGATGCGCATCAGCGGCATGTCCCACTGGATCATGTGGGAGGTCGCGGCCCTCTTCGAGCAGATCGGCACCGTCTATGACGGCATGGGCATGATGACCAAGCCGCACGACATCGTCGATGCCGAGGCATCCAAGGCGCTGACCGTTGAGAACGGCGAGATCGTCTACGATCGCGTGCGCTTCCACTACGGCAAGTCGAAGGGTGTGATCGAAGACTTCTCGCTTACCATCGCGGCCGGCGAGAAGGTCGGCCTGGTGGGACGCTCGGGCGCCGGCAAGACGACGCTGATGAACCTTCTGCTGCGTTTCTACGACCTGGAAACCGGTCGTATCTCGATCGATGGCCAGGACATTTCGGCGGTGACGCAGGACAGCCTGCGTTCTTCGATCGGCGTGGTGACGCAGGACACCTCGCTCCTGCACCGCTCGATCCGCGACAACATCGCCTATGGCCGGCCGGAGGCGAGCGATGCGGAGGTGATCGAGGCGGCGAAGCGGGCCAATGCCTGGGACTTCATCGAAGGGCTCGTCGACATGCAGGGCCGCTCCGGTCTCGACGCACAGGTCGGCGAGCGCGGCGTGAAGCTTTCCGGCGGCCAGCGGCAGCGTATCGCGATCGCCCGCGTGTTCCTCAAGAACGCGCCGATCCTGATCCTCGACGAGGCGACGTCGGCGCTCGATTCCGAAGTCGAAGCGGCGATCCAGGAAAGCCTGTTCTCGCTGATGGAAGGCAAGACGGTGATCGCGATCGCGCACCGGTTGTCGACGCTGACCCAGATGGACCGGCTCGTGGTCCTCGACAAGGGGCGGATCATCGAGACCGGGACGCATGGCGAACTGGTCGCCAGGGGCGGCGTCTATGCCGACCTCTGGAACCGCCAATCAGGCGGCTTCCTGGCCGATCAGATCGAACAACCCACTGAAGAAGCTGCAGAATAAGACTTTCGTTTAATGCTGAAGCAGCGTTGGCCGGGACTGCATCAAGTCCCGGCCTTCGCAACTGCGAAAGCTTGCCCGTAAGAATCAACGTGTCAAAACGACACAGCGCGCAAGGTTTCGTTCACTTGTTCCAATTTAGCTTAATTAGTACCCGACCTAATTTTTTGGAAGATGATCTTCCGAGGGCATTTCCGCCCGCGTTCGTTGGGATGCCGATTCTCCTTCCCGGAACAAATGTTATGTCCAACATCAAAATCAAAGTCATGTTGCCGCTTCTGTTTGCGGTCGTCGTGACGCTCGGCATCGTGCAGGGCGTGATGGCCATCAAGTTCATCTCCGACGTCAAGGAGCAGGTCGATGTCATCGGCCACGAACGCATGCCGCGCACCCTGGCGGTGGCGAAAATGAACGCCCAGTTCGCCGAAGTCCGCCGCAACTATGCGATCATTCTCAGCGCCGCCGATGCAGACGAACTGGCAAGGCTTACCGAGGGGCTCAACCGTGCGGTTGCCGCCCGCGGCGAAGCGTTCGACGCTTTCGGCGCCATGATCGCCGGCAACGGCACGCGCACCCAGGCGGTCGAGCTGTTCGACCGGTTGAAGGCAGCCCTGGACGATTACGACAAGCTCGGTGCGGAACTGCTCGAACACAAGGCTGCCGCGGACATCGCCGGCGCCAAGGCCCTGTTCACCGGCAAGATGACGGACGTCGCCAAGACTGCCTCGGCGCGGATGAACGACATCGTCGAACTCAACCGGAGCACGACGGACGCGGCGATGGCGCATGCCGACTCGGTCTCGCTCTTTTCCATCTATGCGACGATCGGTTCCGTGATTCTTGCCGCGCTGGTTGCGGCGGCCGCAGCGCTCCTGAGCTTCTTCCGTGTCGCCCGTCCGATCACCGACATCACCCACGCGATGAACAATCTGGCGGCCGGCGACACCTCGGCCGAAATCCCCTTCGATGGTCGCAAGGACGAAATCGGCGAGATGGCGGCAGCCGTCGCCGTGTTCCGCCACAATGCCATCGAGCGCGCCAATCTCGAACGCCAGGCGGAGCAGAACCGCAGTCTCAGCGAGCAGGAGCGGATGGCGCGCGAAGAGCAGAAGGCACGCGAGGCGGCCGAGGTCCAGTTCGCCGTCGACCAGCTGGCGGGCGGGCTTGCGCGCCTCTCCGATGGCGACCTTGCGGTCAAGATCGACGCGGCCTTTGCCGGCCACCTCGACGGGCTGCGCGTCAATTTCAACCATTCGGTCTCCAAGCTGCAGGACGCCATGCGCGCGGTCGGCGACAATGCCCGCGCGATCGATGCCGGTGCCCGTGAGATGCTCTCGGCTGCGGACGATCTGTCGAAACGCACCGAACAGCAGGCCGCTTCCGTCGAGGAGACGGCGGCAGCGCTCGAGCAGGTGACGACGGCGGTCAAGGATTCGTCCGTTCGCGCCGAGGAAGCGGGCCAGCTCGTTGCCCGGACCCGGGAAGGAGCCGAAACCTCCGGCGAGATCGTGCGTCGGGCGGTTTCCGCCATGCAGGAGATCGAAAAGTCCTCCGGCGAGATCTCGAACATCATCGGCGTGATCGACGACATCGCCTTCCAGACCAACCTCCTGGCGCTCAATGCCGGCGTCGAAGCTGCCCGCGCCGGTGAGGCCGGCAAGGGTTTTGCCGTCGTCGCCCAGGAAGTGCGCGAACTCGCCCAGCGTTCGGCAAACGCGGCCAAGGAGATCAAGGCGCTGATCACGACGTCGGGCGAACAGGTCCGCAACGGCGTGTCGCTCGTCGACGAAACCGGCAAGGCGCTGGAGAAGATCGTCGCCGAAGTGCAGGAGATCAACCGCAATGTCGGCGCGATCGTCACTTCTGCACGCGAGCAGTCGACCGGCCTCATGGAGATCAACACCGCGGTCAACACGATGGATCAGGGCACGCAGCAGAATGCCGCCATGGTCGAGCAGTCGACGGCGGCGAGCCACGGGCTTGCCCAGCAGGCCGCGGCCCTCACCGAACTTCTCGCCCAGTTCAAGCTTGGCGAAGGGGCTGCCCAAGCCTATCAGCCGCCGGTGCGTGCCGCGAGCGCGGCCTCGCGTCCGTCCGTTTCTCCGGCCCGCGCGCTCGGGCGCAAGCTCGTCAACGCCTTCAACGGCAATGCCGCCGTGGCGAACGAGGGCTGGTCGGAGTTCTGATCCGGCCGATTGCCATCGCCAAAACTGGGGAATGGGGCCGTGCGGCCCCATTTTCCGTCTCGGGGTCCTGCAATGTCCCCGAGGCTCATCCCGATGAGCGGGGTGCAGAAATCCTTCAGAGGTGTCGCCGATAAATCGATTGCCGCGTCATCGCTGCGGGGCTATGCAGCGCCTTCGCCGTCCGACCGGACGGAAACCGGCTGAGCGAGGCTTCATGCGACATTATCTCGATTGGATCTGGGCGGCGCTCGCCGGTTGCCTGCTGGCGATCATGATCACCATCAACAGCGGGCTTGCAGGCTATTCGACGCCCTTCGTTGCGTCCTGGGTGGTGCATGGGGTCGGCGCCGTCGCTGCCTTCTTCCTGCTGCGCCTCAACCTGATGCTCTTCGGTCGCGGTTCGAGCGCCGGGCTGGTGGGCGGGCGGCCGCCTCTCTGGTCCTATCTGGGAGGGGCGCCCGGTGCCTTCGCGGTCGCCCTTTCGTCGATTGCCGTCAATTCGGAACTCGCGCTTGCCGGCGGTTTGTCGCTGCTTCTGGTCGGGCAGATCCTGTTCGGCCTCCTGTCCGACCTTGGGGGGCTTTTTGGCACGCCGAAGCGGGCGCTCAACCGATTCGACATCGCGGCAGCGCTCTGCGTCGTCGCGGGCAGTGCGTTGATCATCTATTCGGGAGGGGCGTGACCATGCTCGGATCTGTGCTCATCGCATTGGCCGGCGGTGCCGCCGTCGGCATGAGCCGGTCGATCAACGGCCGGCTGACGATGGACCGCGGCGCGTTCCGGGCCTCGTTCTGGAACCACTTCATCGGCTTCCTGCTGCTCAGCGTGTTCGTTGTCTTCTTCGAGCGGGAAGGGCTGGCGCTGCTCGGACAGGTGCCGGTCTGGGCCTTTACCGGCGGCATGGTCGGGGCGGTGTTCGTGGCGATCTCGTCCTATGTCTTTCCGCGCGTCGGTGCGGCGCGGTCGGCGCTGCTGATCATCGGCAGCCAGATGATCGCGGGGCTTGCGATCGACTACCTGCGGGGCACAGCGGTCTTTCACCTCGGCCAGCCAGCCGGTGTCGCGCTCATTCTCTTCGGCATCTATCTCACGCGCTTCTCCAAGCAGTGAGCGGCAACGACTGCCCGGAAGCATGACGCAATTGTAGTGTCGAGCGCTCGACATTCGCTTTGCCGTGTGGCAGAATCCGCCTATATCCGGTGGCATGATCTTCCGTTCCGTCGCCCGCCTTTTTGAAAACTGGATCGATCCCTATTCGCGGACGGACGACCTTCGTCCGCCGGCCGGAACCTGGGCCTTCGTGTGGTTCTATGTTCGCCAGGCCAAGGTGCCGTTTCTGATGATGGCGGGCTTCGGCGGTGCCGTCGCCATGCTGGAGGCCGGGCTGTTCTGGTTCGTCGGCCGGCTCGTCGACCTGCTCGACACGGTGCCGAAGGAGGGCGGTTGGGACGGCCTCATCGCCGCCCACGGTTATGAACTCCTGGTGATGGCGCTGATCGTGCTTGCCGGGCGCTTCCTGGTGGTCACCATCGGCGCGCTTGTCGAGGAACAGGTGATCGTCCTCAACTTCTTCAACCTCGTGCGCTGGCAGGCGCATGCGCATGTGGCGCGGCAGTCGCTCACCTTCTTCCAGAACGACTTTTCCGGACGCATCGTCATCAAGGTCTGGTCGGCCGGCCAGTCGACCGGGGATCTCCTGACCTCGCTGCTGCAGGTCGTCTGGTTCATGGTGATCTACACCGTCTCTACCATGGCGCTCGTGGCGCAGCTCGACTGGCGGCTTGCGGCGATCATCGCGACTTGGATCTTCATCTTCCTCATTCTGGCCCGGATCTTCGTGCCGCGCATCCGTTATCACGCCAAGGAGACGGCGGAAGCCGCCTCCATGCTGAACGGTCGGCTGGTCGATTCCTATTCGAACATCCAGACACTCAAGCTCTTCGGCCGAGAAAAGCAGAACGACCACTACATCCGCGCCGGTTTCGACCGGTTCCAGGCGACGCTGACGCCGTTCGCGCGTCTGCTGACCGGGGTGAGGGCATCGCTCGCGATCCTGTCGGGTGTGATGATCGTTATGATCGGTGCGCTTTCGGTGGATCTGTGGTTCGCCGGCGCGATCACGGCGGGTGGCGTCGCCTTCACGCTCGGCCTGGTGCTGCGCCTCAACATGCTGCTCGGCCGCATGATGACCCAGCTCAACGGCATCATGCGCAATATCGGTACGATCCAGAACTCGGCCGAGCTGATCTCCAAGCCGATCGGCCTCGTCGACGAACCGGGTGCAGGCGCGCTCAAGGTGTCGAGCCCCGAAATCCGTTTCGAGGACGTGTCCTTCCATTACGGGCGCAAGAGGGGAGCGATCGACCATCTGACGCTGACGATCCGGCCCGGCGAGAAGGTTGGCATCGTCGGGCGGTCCGGCGCCGGCAAGTCGACGCTCGTCAACCTGCTGCTGCGCTTTTATGACGTCGAGGGAGGTCGGATCCTGATCGACGGGCAGGACATATCGAAGGTGACGCAGGAAAGCCTCCGGTCGCAGATCGGCATGGTGACCCAGGACACGGCCCTTCTGCACCGCTCGATCCGCGACAACATCGTGTTCGGCCGTGAAGATGCGACGCAGGACATGCTCGACAAGGCCGCCGACAGGGCCGAGGCGCTCGACTTCATCGAGCGGCTCGAGGACCAGCGCGGGCGCAAGGGGTATGACGCCCATGTCGGAGAGCGTGGCGTCAAGCTGTCCGGCGGACAGCGCCAGCGCATCGCGATCGCCCGCGTCATGCTGAAGGATGCGCCGATCCTCGTACTCGACGAAGCGACCTCGGCGCTCGATTCGGAGGTCGAGGCGGCGATCCAGTCAAATCTCGACCGGCTGATGCAGGGCAAGACGGTGCTGGCAATCGCCCACCGCCTTTCGACGATCGCCGCCCTCGACCGCCTCGTGGTAATGGACAAGGGCCGGATCATCGAGGAAGGCACCCATGCCGAGCTCGTCGAGAGGGGCGGGCTCTATGCCGAGCTCTGGGCCCGACAGTCCGGCGGTTTCCTCGCGGTACACGAGGACAGCGACGACAAGGCGGCGGAATAGCGACGGCGCGACCGATCGACGCTCAGGGGCCGACTGCGAGGTCCGCGATCAGGCCGTAATGGTTGGAGCCGTAGCTGTCGCCAATGCGTTTCAGCGATACCGGCACGATGTCCGCCGACGTATAGATGTGGTCGATCGGAATGCCGAAGACGCCCGCCTCGACCGGCCAGGTTGCAGGTTCCGGGCCGGTGGCCCACAGCGCATTGCGCCGCAGGAAGCGCTGCATGTCGGGCGCGATGGTGTCGGAGTTGAAGTCGCCGGCGATGATCGTCGGACCGCCCCGTTTGCGCAGTTCGATGCCGGCGCGGCGCAGTTCCTCGGTGTGGTAGTCGTCGAAATAGGGCTTGGTCACGTGGATTGCGGCGAGCTGTACGCGCTTGCCGCCGATGCGGATGCCCGCCATGGCAAAACGGTCGGAACGCAGGTCGCTGAGGCTCATGAATTCCGGTTGTTCGAAGGGGTGCTTTGACAGGATCATCAGGTCGCAGCCATCGACGAGTGCGCCGCAGCCCATGCGGTAAGGAAAGGCCGCCGACAGCTCCTCCAGGTGGTGCTCGAGGGGAGCGGCCTCGAGGACGAAGGCGACATCCGCATCAGAACCGTTCAGCATCTCGACGATGCGGCTGACATTGGCGAAATTGTCGCCGAGGATGTTGAAGCTCATTATCCGGAAGGGTGTGCTGTCGGAGGGGGCGACGGTCGCCGGAGGCAGGAACTCCCGCTGCATCCAGAAGGCGTGCCCGCACAGGAACAGCGCGAGGCTCAGCAGCAGCCAGCCTAAGATATTGCGCCGGAGCACGAGGCAGAAGAGGGCGCCGAGGACGGCGGCGACGCCGATATGCGGCTGGAGGCTGAAGAAGAAGGACAGCAGCCAGAAGTCCGTGACGTATCGGAGGCCGACGATCGCCAGTCCGAGAGACAACAGGACGCAAAATACGAGGGAAAGCCTGTCTCTCATGCAAACGCGATTCCATGGGGCGGGGCGGTCCCCGGAAGGCGGGACCATGCCGCAATTATACTTGCGTTGCAACAAGTCCGCAGGGCACTGCAAAATCAGGCGAAGAGGCGTGAATAAATCCGCGACATTGTGCCCTCATCCCCCTGTGAAGACTGGACATAATTCAATATCAAGCTTAGAACGCGCCAAATTGGCGGGGAATCTGTGGCGCAATCGTGTCCGCGCATGCAATCCTCGTCGCCTTGAAATGCGGTGTGTCGCAGAATTCGCGAAGAGGATGGTTTGACCGTGAGCGAGCACGAGATGAATAGCGAAACCTTGGGCGAGCCTACTCGCCGCGATTTCCTTTACCTGACGACCGGCATGGCCGGTGTCGTCGGTGCAGCTGCGGTTGCCTGGCCGTTCATCGACCAGATGCGCCCCGACGCCTCGACTCTGGCTCTCGGCGCGATCGAAGTCGACGTCGCTGCTGTCGAGCCGGGCATGTCGCTCACCGTCAAGTGGCGCGGCAAGCCGGTCTTCATCCGCAACCGTACCGAAAAGGAAGTGGAAGAAGCCAAGGCGGTCGCGATCGCTGACCTCAAGGACCCGGTTGCCCGCAACGCCAACGGCGATGCTGCCGCAGAAGCGACCGACCTCGCTCGCTCGGCCGGCGAAGGCAAGGAAAACTGGCTCGTCATGATCGGCGTCTGCACCCATCTCGGCTGCGTGCCGCTCGGCCAGGCTGGCGACTTCGGTGGCTGGTTCTGTCCCTGCCACGGTTCGCACTACGACACCGCGGGCCGCATTCGCAAAGGTCCGGCGCCGCAGAACCTGCCCGTTCCGACATTTGCATTCGTTTCCGATTCTGTGATCAAGATCGGTTGAGGGGATAAGAGAATATGAGTGGTCATTCCAGTTACCAGCCGTCGACCGGCCTTGAGAAGTGGATCGACGCGCGGCTGCCGCTGCCGCGCATGATCTATGACAGCTTCGTTGCCTATCCGGTTCCCCGCAACCTGAACTATGCCTACACCTTCGGCGCCATGCTGTCGGTCATGCTGATCGTTCAGATCCTGTCGGGCGTCGTGCTCGCCATGCACTATGCAGCCGACACCACCGTCGCCTTCGTCTCGGTCGAGAAGATCATGCGCGACGTGAACCACGGCTGGCTCCTGCGCTACATGCACGCCAACGGTGCGTCGTTCTTCTTCATCGCAGTCTACCTGCACATTGCCCGCGGCCTCTACTACGGCTCGTACAAGGCTCCGCGCGAAATCCTCTGGATCCTCGGCGTGGTCATCTACCTGCTGATGATGGCGACCGGCTTCATGGGCTACGTTCTGCCCTGGGGTCAGATGTCCTTCTGGGGCGCGACCGTTATCACCGGCTTCTTTACCGCCTTCCCGTTGGTCGGCGAATGGATCCAGCAGTTCCTGCTCGGCGGCTTCGCCGTTGACCAGCCGACTCTGAACCGCTTCTTCGCGCTTCACTACCTGCTGCCCTTCATGATCGCGGGCGTCGTCATCCTGCACGTCTGGGCCCTGCATGTCACCGGCCAGACCAACCCGACCGGCGTCGAAGTCAAGTCGAAGACGGACACCGTTCCGTTCACGCCTTACGCAACGCTCAAGGATGCCTTCGGCGTATCGGTCTTCCTGATCGTCTTCGCCTGGTTCATCTTCTACATGCCGAACTATCTCGGCCACCCCGACAACTACACGATGGCCAACCCGCTGAAGACGCCGGCCCACATCGTTCCGGAATGGTACTACCTGCCGTTCTACGCGATGCTCCGCGCGATCACCTTCAACGTCGGCCCGATCGACTCGAAGCTCGGCGGCGTTCTGGTGATGTTCGGCTCGATCATCATCCTCTTCTTCCTGCCCTGGCTCGACACCTCGAAGGTCCGCTCGGCGGTCTACCGTCCGTGGTTCAAGCTGTTCTTCTGGGTCTTCGTCGCCAACGCCGTCATGCTCGGCTGGCTCGGTTCGCGCCCGGCAGAAGGCCTCTACGTCATCCTGTCGCAGATCGGCACGGCCTATTACTTCGGCTTCTTCCTGGTGATCATGCCGCTGCTGGGTCTCTTCGAAACCCCGCGCCGCATTCCGAACTCGATCACCGAGGCGGTTCTCGAAAAGAGCGGCAAGTCTGCCGCAACCCAGGCCTGAGTGCGCGAGAGAGGGATCAACACTATGAAAAAGCTTGTTACAAGCATCGCGCTGATCGCTGCCATGGCCGGTCTCGGTGCCTCTTCCGCAGCTGCGGAAGAGGGGCATGACCTCGCTGCTGCCGTCGAGCACGCCGCTGCTGCCAGCCACTATCCGATCTTCAAGCCGCACAATGTCGAATGGTCGTTTGCCGGCCCGTTCGGCAAGTACGACAAGGGTCAGCTGCAGCGCGGCCTGAAGATCTACAAGGAAGTCTGCTCGGCCTGCCACTCGATGAACCTGGTTGCCTTCCGCACGCTGGAAGACCTCGGTTACTCCGAAGAACAGGTGAAGGCTTTCGCGGCCGAATACGAAGTTCAGGACGGTCCGAACGCCGATGGTGAAATGTTCACCCGCAAGGCCGTTCCGTCCGATCACTTCCCGGCTCCGTTTGCCAATGCCGAGGCTGCTGCCGCAGCCAATGGTGGTGCGGCTCCCCCGGACTTCTCGCTCATCGCAAAGGCGCGCGGCGTCGAGCGCGGTTTCCCGACCTTCGTGTTCGATATCTTCACGCAGTACCAGGAAGGCGGCCCGGACTATATCTACTCGCTGCTGACCGGTTACCAGGAGCCGCCGGAAGGCGTCGCCATCGCCGAAGGTACGCACTTCAACCCGTACTTCGCCGGTTCCGCATCGCTCGCCATGGCACCGCCGATCGCCGACGATCAGGTCACCTACGACGATGGCACGCCGCAGACGCTGGACCAGTATGCGAAGGACGTTTCGGCCTTCCTTATGTGGGCTGCCGAGCCGCACCTCGAAGAGCGCAAGCGCACCGGCTTCATGGTGATGGTGTTCCTGGCGATCTTCACCGCGCTCGTCTACCTGACGAAGAAGTCTGTCTACGCCAACAAGGAGCATTGATCCTTCGCGGATCGTTGCATCCAGACGAAAGAAGGCGGCCCACGGGTCGCCTTTTTTGTTGGTCTCGATTTGCCGGACTTGATAGTGTCGGCGAATTCCTCCCTCACCAATCGATTGTGGACTGACCATGAGTAACTTTGCGCTGGAGCTCGCATCCTCGATACGCTCCATTCCCGACTATCCGAAGCCGGGCATCATCTTCCGCGACATCACCACCCTGCTCGGCAATCCGCGGGCCTTTCGGCGCGCCGTGGACGAACTGGTGCAGCCCTATGCCGGGCTGAAGATCGACAAGATCGCAGGTATGGAAGCGCGCGGCTTCATTCTCGGGGGCGCCGTGGCGCACCAGCTCTCGGCCGGTTTCGTGCCGATCCGAAAGAAGGGCAAGCTGCCGCACGAGACGGTCAGTATCGCCTACAGCCTGGAATACGGCGTCGACGAGATGGAGATGCATGTGGATGCCGTAGAACCCGGCCAGAAGGTGATCCTGGTCGACGACCTGATCGCCACCGGCGGCACGGCGGTCGGCGCGGTTCAGCTGCTGCGCAAGATCGGCGCGGACGTCGTGTCGGCCTGTTTCGTCATCGACCTGCCGGACCTCGGCGGGCGTAAGAAGCTCGAGGCTCTCGGCGTCGAGGTCCGCACCCTCGTCGAGTTTTCAGGCCACTAACAAGAGTGGGCCGCCGGCTCGGTTCGGCGGCCCGGTTCGATAGATTGCTCAGATAGTGTGAGACTGTTGAGTTCCGACTACCGGCCTATTTGCCGGATGGGGCGTTCTCGTCACCGTTCCTGACGACGGTCTTTGGCGGTTGCGGGTCCTTCTTGCCGCTCTCCCGGGCGCGGGTCTCCGGCCCGGCCACGATGATGCGATGATCGAGGTCGCCCTTGGCGGCCTTTTCTTCCTGCCGCTTGTCCTTGTGCATCTTGCTCTCCTCTGTTCAACACTTGAGGGGAACTTCCGAGAGCGCTGACTGTTCCGTGATGTCTTTTCCTCGACGGGCCTGTCTTCATTTGTCGGCAAGGGCAAGCCGGACACCAAGCGCCAGAAAGCCGGCCGCGAACACGCGCCGAATGAGGTTGGTGAGACGGGCACTGGAGAGTACCCGGTCACGAGTCATGGCGGCAAACACCCCGTAAAGGGCGAAGACCGCAAAGGTCATAACCATGAAGGCAAGGCCGTAGACGGCCATTGCGGGGAGGGCGTCGGGATCGTCCTGATGGACGAACTGCGGCAGCAGCGCCAGAAAGAAGATCGACAGTTTCGGATTGAGCAGATTGATCAGGATCGCGTGGCGGATGATTTCGATGCTGCCGCGCCTGTGCGCTTCGCCGGACGGCGTCAGAAGTGATCTGTCGCGCCAGATGCTGATGGCCATCCAGATCAGGTAGAGCGCGCCGGCGAATTTGAGGATGTTGAAGGCGGCCTCATTCGTCGCGAGCACGGCCGCCAGTCCGGCCATGGCTGCCGCCATGTGGGGCAGGATGCCGAGCGTGCAGCCGAAAGCCGCGACCAATGCGGGGGCGCGGCCGTGGGCGAGCCCGGTGGCGATGGTGTAGAGCGTCCCGGTTCCCGGGGTTGCGATGACGATGAGCGATGTGACGACGAACTCGATGAGCATGGGCCTGTCCGGTTGTTGATGACCGGCGGAAGTTTGCGCCGGGCCGGCTCAGGCGTCTTGAACGGAATTGCAGGACAGGCAGGCCATTCTGTAGGCGGCCGGTGTCAGGCCGTAGCGCCGACGGAACTCCCGGGTCATGTGGCTCTGGTCGGAAAAGCCGCTCTCTGCAGCGGCAAGCGCGAGCGAGGCTCCACCGGCGATGCGACGCCGCGCATCGGCAACCCGCCGCTGCAGCAGATAGGCATGGGGCGTCAGTCCGGTGAGGGCGCGGAAGGCTCGAAGCGTCTGGAACCGGCTGAGGCCGGTTTCCCTCGCGAGATCCGCCAGCGAGGTGTCGCGGGAGGGATCGTCGTCGATCAGCGCACGGGCGCGGCCAAGGCCGGGAGAGGGACCGTGGGCCGCTCTCCTGTCCTTCCCGCTTGCGAGCGGCGCAAAGAGGCGGAGGAGGGCCTGTTCGATCGCCATGTCGCGGGCCGTCTCATCCCGGGTAGTCACGCGTTCGAAGGTGGAGAGGAAGCCGGCGGTGTCCGGACGGTCGCTAAGCACCGGTTGCTCGAACTCGAACGTCCCGATTGCATCGCCGAGGCCTGCCTGAACGGCGGCAAGCAGGTTTGGGTCGAGGTAGAGCATGGACCAGCTTCGCGCTTCGCCGCGGAGCGGCAGGCCGTCATGCACCTCGCCCGGATTGACCGTGATGAGGTCTCCCGCACCGGCCGTGACCTGGCCCCGGCCGGACGCGGAAAGCTGGCCGCCGGCGGTGATGACACCGATGCCGAATTCGTCATGGGTGTGGCGCGGGAAGCTGTGGCTGCTCGTGGCCGCGACGGCATGCAGACCCGCATAGCGGGTCGGCAGCATGCGGAAACCGTCGCGCGCCATGGTCATATCAGCCTGCGATCGCCTTGCGGATGTCGCTGGCGATGTCTTCGGGTTTCGTGCCGGGGGCGTATCGGGCGATCGGCTGACCGTCCCGGCCGATGAGGAATTTGGTGAAGTTCCACTTGATCGTCTCGGTGCCCAGAATGCCGGGCACCTCGTGGGTCAGGTACTTGAACAGCGGATGGGCGCCCGATCCGTTGACTTCGACCTTGGAGAAGAGCGGAAAGCCGACCTTGAAGTTGATGTCGCAGAAGGCCTTGATCTCGTCCTCGCTGCCGGGCTCCTGACCGCCGAACTGGTTGCAGGGGAAGCCGAGCACCACGAGGTCTGGTGCGAAGGTCTCCTGCAGATGCTGGAGGCCGGTATATTGGGGCGTATAACCGCAGGCGCTCGCCGTGTTGACGACGAGCACGACCTTTCCGGCGAATTCCGAGAGATCGCGGTCTTTCCCGTCGATGTCGACGGCGTGGAAATCATAGATGCTCACGGGTGCGTCTCCTATTCGAATTCGAGGATCTTGGTCCTGAAGCGCAGGACCGTCTCGCCATCCTGGTTCACGCCTTCGCCGATCCCGGTGTTCAGGATGAGGCCGGGACGCGAGGCAAGCGGGCGGCTCTCGACGCTGGTGAGGCTATAGGTGATCGTGTCGCCTGCATAGACAGGCTTCAGCCACTGCAACTGTTCGAAACCGGGCGAGGGGCCGAGCTTGGGCGGTGCGATGCCTTCTTCGGCGAGGCGTTTGACCTCCTTGCCCCAGAAGTCGATGAAGCAACGCATCCATCGGGCGCAGGTGTGCCAGCCGGAGGCGCAGAGAGCGCCGAACACATAGGTTTTCGCCGCTTCGGGATCGGTATGGAAGGGCTGGGGGTCGAATTTCTCGGCAAAACGGATGATGTCGTCGGCCGTAAATGTGCGGGTGCCGGTCTCGACCCTGTGGCCGGCTGGATAGAGTTCGATCATCTTCACGCGGCATTCTCCTGCGGACGCAGGCGGAACATCACCGAGTTGACCGAGCGCATCACGGTTTCGCCGCGCTGATTCTCCAGCCGGTGTTCGAAGGTGACGATGCCGATATGGGGCCGCGAGCGCATCGGCCGCGCGGCGGTGACAGTGGAGCTTCCGGTCAGCGTGTCGCCCGCGAGCACGGGCTTCTTCCATTCCATGGTGTCGATCCCCGGGGCGCCTTCTGAATGGGCCGCCAATAGATAGGAATCGATCATCATGCGCATGAACATCGCGCTGGTGTGCCAGCCGGAGGCCGAGAGGCCGCCGAGGATGCTTGCCTTGCCTGCTGCTTCCGACAGGTGCATCGGTTGCGGGTCGAATTCCCTCGCAAATTCGATGATTTCTTCGGCGATTGCGGTTTTTGGTCCGAGTTCGAAAACCCTTCCGACCGTAAAATCCTCAAAATAGAGTCTTGGCAATGGCATGCAGCATTTCCTTGCGGGCGTTTCCGTGCAGAATGGCGCCCGACAACGGCAAAGACAAGGAGGAGCCATGGGCGGGTGGATCGATCACACACCTTTCCTGTCGATCCTCGATGCGGAGGCACGGGCGGCTCTCGAAGGGCTGAAGCCGCAGCACGTGCCCGATCGGACCACGCTGTTCCGGCCGGGCGACGAGGCGCAGGCCTTCGTCATCCTGATTTCCGGCCGGATCGGCGTTTATCTCAGCGGGCGGGGCGGGCGCGAACTGCTGCTCTATGCCGTCACCCCGGGTGAGACGTGCGTGCAGACCACACTCGGCGTTCTGGGTGGTGCGCTCTACACCGGCGAGGCGATCGCCGAGACGGACCTGGTGGCGGTCATGGTGCCGCCGGCGATGTTCGAAACGTTGATCGCGCGGTCCGCAAGTTTCCGTGCCTTCGTCTTCCGCGCCTTTGCCTCGCGTCTCGGCGACCTGATGTTCGTGCTGGAGCAGGTGGCCTTCGTCAAGGTCGAGCAGAGGCTTGCCCGGGCACTGCTCGACCGGGTAGGGGCGGGTAACGTGGTCGAGACCACGCATCAGGAGCTGGCGGTGATGATCGGCTCGGCCCGCGAGGTGGTTTCACGCCGGCTCGAGGCGCTCGTGTCGAAGGGTGTGATCGCCAATGAACGCGGCCATGTCCGCGTGCTGGACCGGAGCGAACTGCAGCGCATGGCGAGTGCCGACTAACTCTTACGGCCGGTGACTAAGTCACTGAACGCGCCGGGGCTTTCGCTATGCTTGGGTATCGCAACCGTTTTCGCCCGAAAGGAAAAGTCATGTTCACCAAGAATGTCGGATCCGTCGACCGCATCCTGCGCATCGTCGTCGGCCTCATCGTGCTGTCGCTGTTCTTCATCTATCCGGGTGCGCCGTGGCGCTACTTCGCGTTGATCGGCATCGTGCCGCTGCTCACCGGCCTGTTCTCGACCTGCCCGCTCTACTCGATCCTCGGCATCTCGACCTGCCCGATGAAGAAGGTCTGAAATCGACGAAATCACGTTCGACCGGACCCGTCGGCTTGCCGTCGACGGGTCTTTTTGTGTCGGAGAGCAAGCCCTCGAACCGTTCCGACGGTATTTCGTGCCCGACCTCTGGTCGCGATGATGCCAGACGCGTATCAATCGTCCATTGATTGCTGACGAGGGTATGTTTCGTGGATTCCGATCTGAAGGGGCTTCTTTCCGGTGCGAGCCGGGAGGGTATCATTACCGAGGCGCAGGCGGAGAAGCTGCTGGTCTATATTGATCGAGGCCGATCCGTGGCAGCCGAGGGCATCCGCGAACCCGTTGGCGACACCGAGACCCCGCGTTTCGTGCGCGGCTTTCACGACGTGCTCATCACGATCGGCATCGTCATCGTTCTGGCCGGCATCTGGGGCGTCGGCACATTCTATGCGGCGCTGCCGGCCATCGTCATACTGGCCGAGGTGCTGGTGCGCCGCCAGCGTCTCGCGCTTCCTGCCGTTGCGCTCACCGTCGCCTTTGTCCAGTGGATCGCGGTTGTCACAGCCTTCGCGCTCGACGTCGACAGCGAAGGGTTCAGCCCGATCGGCTATGCCCTGTTCTATGTCCTGCCATTCCCTGTGCTTCTGGCGGTCTTCCACTGGCGCTACCGGGTTCCGTTGTCACTGGCGCTTTTCTTCGTTTCGGCCTGTTCGCTCGGCCTGATCCTGATCTTCTATCTGATCCAGATGGCGACGGGGGATGCGAACTTCGTCCTCAATCACCCGACTTTTACCTCGGTCATCCTCCTGGCGGCGGCGCTCGCCCTGTTTGCGCTTGCGCTGAGTTTCGACCTCAGGGATCCCGCGCGGCAGACACGCAGTTCGGACGTGGCGTTCTGGCTGCATCTTGGTGCGGCACCGGCACTTCTTTACGCGATGCTGTCCTTCGTCTTCATGGGCGGCATCAGCGATCTGGGGACCTTCCCGGAGAATGCCGGAAACGGCGAGGCGTTCATGGTGGTGGTGATCGTGACACTGTTCATGGGTATCGGTCTGGTGATCGACCGACGCGCGTTCGTGACGTCCGGGCTGCTGTCGCTCGGTTTCGCGATCTACAAGCTCTTCGAGACGGCCGACATGGAACTCGACGTCTACATCTTCGTGACGCTCCTGATCGTCGGGCTGGTGGTGCTGACCATCGGTGTCGGCTGGCCGTGGTTCCGCCGGATCGTCGTGTCGGGGCTTCCGCAGCCGCTCAAAGAAAAACTGCCGCCTCTTCGGTGAAGGGCGGCAGTCGCTGTCCGTATCCGATGTCCGGCCAAGCCGGTTTCAGGTGTTGAAACGGAAGTGGATGACGTCGCCGTCGTGGACGACGTATTCCTTGCCTTCGTCGCGGCCCTTGCCGGCTTCCTTGGCGCCGACTTCGCCCTTGTAGGCGATGTAGTCGTCATAGGAGATGGTGAAGGCACGGATGAAGCCGCGTTCGAAATCGGTGTGGATGACGCCAGCGGCGGCAGGCGCCTTGGTGCCGCGCACGATCGTCCAGGCGCGGCATTCCTTCGGGCCGACGGTGAAGTAGGTGATGAGGTCGAGCAGGTGGTAGCCGGCGCGGATCAGCCGGTCGAGGCCGGCTTCGTCGAGGCCAAGGGCGGAGAGAAACTCGGCGGCTTCCTCTTCCGGCAGCTGGGCGACTTCCGCCTCGATCGCGGCCGAGATGATGACGCATTCGGCGCCCTGTTCGGCGGCCATTTTTGCCACCGCTTCGGTATGCTTGTTGCCGGTTGCGGCGTCGGCCTCGGCGACGTTGCAGACGTAAAGCACCGGATGCGAGGTCAGGAGGTTCAGACCCTTGAGGATCTCGATCTCTTCGGGCGCCAGCGTCTTCAGGAGGACGCGGGCCGGCTTGCCTTCGTTCAGGAGCTTGATGACGGCTTCCATAACCGGCAGCTGGGCGGTCGCATCCTTGTCTTTGCCGGTGGCGCGCTTGCGGGTCTGCTCGACGCGGCGCTCGAGGCTTTCGAGGTCGGCGAGCATCAGCTCGGTCTCGATCGTGTCGGCGTCGCCGACCGGATTGATCTTGCCTTCCACATGGGTGATGTCGTCATCCTCGAAGCAGCGCAGCACGTGCACGACGGCGTCGACTTCGCGGATGTTGGCGAGGAACTTGTTGCCGAGGCCCTCGCCCTTGGATGCGCCGCGCACGAGGCCGGCGATGTCGACGAAGGAGATGCGGGTCGGGATGATTTCCTTGGAGCCTGCAATGTCGGCGAGCTTCTTCATCCGCGGATCGGGAACGGCCACTTCACCGGTGTTCGGCTCGATCGTGCAGAACGGATAGTTGGCGGCCTGCGCCGCCGCCGTCTTGGTCAGCGCGTTGAAGAGGGTGGACTTGCCGACATTCGGCAGACCGACGATACCGCATTTGAAGCCCATGGCTCTGATACCTGCTCAGCTTGGAATTTTCGTTGACCACGCGTATGGGATAAAGGAGCCATGCGGTCAAGGTCTTCGGCGGAGACCGGCCGGTTCCTGGCCTGATCGACGGACGAAGGCTCTGGGTTTATCATGACAAGAGGCCGGTCTTCGCGACTGCCGGCCCGGGTCATCGACGGACGAGGTTTCCGATGACGGACAGCGATACCGCTCTCAAGCCGAAGACAGTGACCAAGCCGAAGCCGGAACGGCCCCGGCTCTACAAGGTGCTGCTGCTCAACGACGACTATACGCCGCGGGAGTTCGTGACGATGGTGCTCAAAGCCGTGTTCCGGATGAGCGAGGAGACCGGTTACCGGGTGATGATGACCGCCCACAAGTTCGGCACCGCCGTCGTGGTGGTCTGCACCCGCGACATCGCCGAAACGAAGGCGAAGGAGGCGACCGATCTCGGCAAGGAGGCCGGCTTCCCGCTGATGTTCACCGCGGAGCCGGAGGAATAGCGTTCAGGTGTCGGTGCGGCGGTAGAGATAGGTGTCGGGCAGTCCGAGACGCCTGCAGGCCTGAACCGGCGCCGAGGACGGCAGCAGGATCCGCTCGGCCACGAAGGCGGTTCCCCGCACCATGGCGCGTTGCGCCGGCGTCAGCTGAAAGGCGTGCTGGAGGCCGAGCCGGTCGCGCACCCAGCCCGGAAGCAGCTCGACGGCGGCCTTAATGAGCAGCGTCTGGAAGGGGCGAAACAGGCGTGGCAGGACCTGGACCTTGCCGACGATGTCGAGAAACTCGAACACCACGTCCGATCTCACCAGCCGCGCCCGCATCACCTCGAACAGCATGTTCATTTCCGCGACCGAGCTCGGCGCGTTGGTCGCGCCGTAGAGGAGGGCTGCGGGCTTTCCCTCTGCAAGGAAGCGGTTGCGGGCTGCGTCGGAGAGGGGCCGTGCGTAGCGGTGATAGGCCTCCATGAAACCGAAGGCCGCGGTCGCCTGGACCCAGTCGAGCAGGATCGGATCATCGGCCCTGTAGCTTTGTCCGTCGCTTGTCGTGCCCGCCACCGTGCCATGCCGGCGGTTGACGCCGGCGATCATCACCTCGGCCTTGCTGCGGGCACCGTAGACGGTCACCATCGCGGCAAGCCCGGTGCGCTGCATGCGGGTCAGGGCATCTGCCCGGAAGCTGCTGTGCTGCCAGACGCCATCGCGCACATGCGGCTCGGCGAGCTCGAGCAGCACGGCGGTGATCCCACCGATGAAGACCGTCACGGGATTCTTGAACACCTGCCACGAGATCGAATCGGCAGGCGCCAGGGCTTCTTCCCCCGCCGGCGTGGTGAAGTCGAAGGTCATGCCCTGCGGCTGGGAGAGCTTGAGGACCAGTCCGTCGAGCCTGCGGCTCAGGGGGCGGGGCAGGGGCAATGGCGAAAGGGCAAGGTACATGAGGAACCTCCAGGGCATTTCAATGCAGAAGCGCCCTTCGTTGTTCCGCATCGTACGGGACGCCTTGCCTAGCGGGATGGGATCCGGCGCACCTCCAGCCCGTGTTTCGTCATGTCGAAGCCGCAGCTCCGGTAGAAGTCGAGAGTGCCGGGCTGCTTTGCGCCGGTCATCAGGCGAACGGCGTAGCAGCCGGCCGCGAGCGCGGCGTCAATGGCCGCCTGGACAGTTCGCCGCCCAAGTCCCGTGCGCCGGTGCCCGGCGTCAGTGACCACATTCTCGATGAAGGCATAGGGCATACCGCCGCGCGTCAGGTTGGGCACAACGATCAGCGTGCAGGTGCTGGCGAGGACGGTGCCGGCGAAACCACCGAACACCGTCATCCCGTCACGGCGGAGTATTTCAGCGAATTGTGTCTCGGCCAAGACCGGAGAGAGGGGTAGATCGTTCTCGACGAGCTGGCGATAGAGCGCCAGCAGGCCGGTAAGATCGTCCTGGTCCAAAGCGCGGACCGAGATTTCCTCCGCCATCGGATCGCTCTCCCCTTCGTGGCCTCACTTGCCCTTCTTCGCCTTCACGCCCAGCGCTTCCGCGCTGATCCAGAAGACCGCGTCGGCCTCCTCGGTGGTTTCGACCCAGAGGAAGTCGAGATCCGGGAATTCGGCCTCAAGGATGTCGCGACCGCGGCCGATTTCGCAGAGCATGCCGCCACCGGGGTTGAGGTGCTTCGGGGCTTCCGCAAGCAGCGTGCGGACGAGGTCGAGGCCGTCCTCGCCGCCGTCATGGGCCATCACCGGTTCGGCGCGGTATTCGGCGGGGAAGGCGTCGAGCGCCTCGTGGTCGACATAGGGCGGATTGGTGATGATGACGTCGAACTTGCGGCCGGCGAGGGGGGCAAACAGGTCACCCTGATGCAGAGTCAGCTGATCCTGCAGGCCGTAGGCCTCGACATTCTTCTCCGCGACGGCAAGCGCATCCGCCGACAGGTCGACCGCATCGACGGTCGCCATGGGGAAGAAGCGGGTCGCAAGAATGGCGAGGCATCCCGAACCGGTGCAGATGTCGACGACGCTTTCCACGGCATAGGGATCGGGCAGGAAAGTCGAATCGAGCTCGCTGGCATATTCGTTGAACAGGATCTCGCCGATATGGGAGCGGGGAACGATCACCCTCTCATCGACGAAGAAGCGCATGCCCTGGATGTAGGAGCGCCCGGTCAGGTAGGCCGACGGCTTGCGGGTCGTGACGCGGGCCTCGATGCGTTCGGCAAGCAGCTTGCGCTCCGCCGGCAGGAGCCTGGCGTCGAGGAAGGGGTCGAGCGTGTCGATCGGCAGGTCGAGGCTGTCGAGCACGAGGAAAGCGGCGTCATCGACGGCATTGGTCGTGCCGTGGCCGTAGCTCAGTCCGGCAGCGTTGAAGCGCGAGATCGCGTAACGCCAATAGTCGCGCAGGGTGGCGAGGTCGTTGGTGATGTCGTGGTTCGCCATGATGGGTTCCTGCCTTCGGTTCATTCTGGTGGTGACGGCCGAGGGGCGGCTGCGCCCTGCCGTATTTGGGTTTTCGTCGGATGTTGTCGGATCAGTCGGATTTCGGGCCGAACATTCTCTTGAGCATCTCGGCCATCGGCCCCGTCTCGGGCAGCTTCTTCGGCTGCGCGCTGTTGCGGGCCTGATGGATATGCGACTTGCCTGTCTTCTGGGGCGCGTCACCGGCCTTCTTCTGAGCCGGCTTTTCCGCCTCTTCCTTGCCGCCGGTCGCGAGAGCCAGCTTGTTCATCAGCTTGCCGTCGTCGCCCTTGACCAGCATGTCGGCATTGTCGGCGATGGCGTCGAGCAGCGGGTCGAGCCAGGTCCGGTCGACCTTGGCGAAATCGCCGAGCACATGGGCGTGCACCCGGTCCTTGTCGCCCGGATGGCCGATGCCGAGGCGCAGGCGGCGATAATCCTTGCCGCAATGGGCGTCGAGGGATTTCAGGCCGTTGTGGCCGCCGTGCCCGCCGCCGGTCTTGAGGCGGACCTTGCCGGGCGGCAGATCGAGTTCGTCGTGCACGGCGACGATGTCGGCCGGGCCGAGCTTGTAGAAGCGCATGGCCTCGCCGACCGAATCGCCGGACAGGTTCATGAAGGTCTGCGGCTTCATCAGCAGCACCTTCTCGCCGGCGATCTCGCCCTCGGCGATCTCCGCCTTGAACTTCTTCGACCAGGGCGAGAAGGAATGGCGCCGGTGGATGGCATCGACCGCCATGAAGCCGATGTTGTGGCGGTTGTCCTGGTACTTCGCCCCGGGATTGCCGAGTCCCGCTATGATGATCATGAGCCCGTGTCCGTCGATTTCTACGCGTGACCCTCTCAGCACAGCGAAACGGGCGCGTTGTCAACCCGCCCGGACGACGGAAGCCTCACTGGCCGAGCGGCATGCCATATTTGACGAAGATTTCGCGTTGGGTTCCGTCGGCGATCAGCTTGTCGAGGCCGGCCTGCATTTCGGCCAGCAGCGCATCGGGGAAGTTGCTGTTGCAGGCAACCGAGAACTTCTGTTCCGAAAGCACGAACAGGGCCTCGATCGCATTGCCTTCGGCCAGCAGATCTTCGTAGTACTTCTCCGAGATCGGCATGAGATCGATGCGGCCGCTCATCAGCTTCTTGAAGGTGAGCTTCAGGTCGGCCGCGAGGTCGATCTTGGGGAAGCCGTTGCGCTCCAGGAGGTCCTGCGTGTAGTCGTTGCGCTGGGTGCCGACCACGTATTGGCGGGCTTCCTCCACGGTGCGCGGCTTGAGGCCCGACGCCTTGTTGGCGATCATCACGTTGCGGTCGACGGCGAGCGGCTCTACCCATTTGAACCGCTTGTCGCGCTCGGCGATGTGAGCGGTCGTGAAGACGCAATACATCGTCTCGCTCTCGGCCAGCGAAAGCGCCCGCGCCCAAGGCATCATCTCGACCGTGTAGTCAGCCTTGACGGACTTCATCAGCGCGACGACCTGGTCATAGCCGACGCCATGATAGGCGCCACCTTCACGGAAATTGTAGGGCGGATAGTCTTCGGTGGTGAAATGGATGGTGGTGTCGGCGGCGGTGGCGGCGCTGGCCAGCCCGATCGACAGGAGAAATGCGATGACTTTCATATGCACTTTCCTTCCTGATGCTGACGTGGGGTTCAGGCGACCGAGCTCTCGCGATCCTGTTCACCTGCTGCTTCGATGAGGCGTGCGACAGGCTGGGGTCGGGCAAAGAGATAGCCCTGGCCCTTGTCGACGCCGAACTGTTCGAGGATGTCGCGCTGCTCCGCCGTCTCGATGCCTTCGGCGACCACCGTGCATTCCATCTTGTGGGAGATTGCGGTGATGCCTTCGACCAGCATCCGGCTCTTGTGGCGCAGTTCCGGTTCGCCGCCAGTGAGCGAGCGGACGAAGGACTGGTCGATCTTGACGATGTCGACCGGGAAGCGGTTGAGGTAGCTGAGCGAGGAATAGCCGGTGCCGAAATCGTCGAGGGCGATCCGGCAGCCGAAGCGGTTGAATTCGTCGAGAATGGTGCGGATCTGCGGGTTGTCGTGCAGCAGCGTCGCCTCGGTGATTTCGATGACGAGGCGATGCGGCGCGATGCCGTAGCGCGTGGTGAGCGCGGCAAGCCGGATCGGCAGTGTCGGCTCGAACTGCAGGGGCGAGAAGTTGATTGCCAGATAGGCTTCGTTGTCGCCTGTCGCCTTCGAGACGCGGACCAGGTTGGCGAGCGCCTTGTCCAGCATGCAGTTGCCGATGCGGATGATCGCGCCGGTCTCTTCGGCGACGGTGATGATTTCACCCGGCGGGATGGTGCCCTTTTCCGGATGTTCGAGGCGCATCAGCGCCTCGTAGCCGACGACCCTTTCGCTGGCGAGATCGACGATCGGCTGGAAATAGGCGTCGAACCAGTCGTCGGCAAGCGCAGTCTCGATGTCACGCTCGATTTCGGCGCGCTGGCGGGTGGTGTCCTGGATCAGCGGATCGTAGAGCACCGCGCCGTTCTTGCCGTCGCGCTTCTTGCTGTACATCGCCATGTCCGACTTCTGCAGCAGTTCGGCGGCATTGCTCGCATGGCGCGGATAGAGCGCGACACCGACGCTGGCGCTGAGGCGAACGGTTGCACCGTTCACGTGAAGTGCCTCGTCGAAGATGCCGCACAGGCGGTGGCTGAGCTCGAGGGCGTCGTGCTCGACGTTCGGCGAGCGCAGCAGGATGGCGAATTCGTCGCCGCCGAGGCGGGCTGCGACCGAGTCCTGCGGGAGCAGCGGTTCCATGAGATCGACCAGCAGGCGCAGCACGGTATCGCCGGCCTGATGGCCGAGATTGTCGTTGATCCACTTGAAGCGGTCGAGGTCGATGAAGATGCAGGCAAGTTCCCCGCCGGCCGCATCGGTCTTGCGGATCTCGGCGTCGAGCGCATTCTCGAAACCCTGGCGGTTCATCAGGCCGGTAAGGTGGTCGGTGATGGCCTGGCGATGGTTGCGGGCTTCGGATTGCTTGAGCGCCGTGACATCGGTCATGACGCTGAGGGACAGTGCATTTTCGCCGCCTGCGCCCTGCTTGCTTGCTTCCATGATGAGAACATCCATCAGGCTGCCGTCGGCGCAGACGAACTTCGTCGTGCATTCGACAACGGACCGATCTCGATTGCGGCGATGCTTGCGCTCGAGATAGGCCGTACGTGCTTCCTCGTCGAGAAGGTCGGCGAAGCGGCGGCCGAGCACTCGGTCGCGTTCGTAACCGGTCGCGAGCAGCCAGTAGTCGCTGACGCCGGTGATGCAGTCGTGCTCGTCGAGCGAGAACAGCATTGCGGGCGTGAGGTTGTAGATGTCGGTGGTGCGGCGGTGGGCAAGCTTCAGCTCGCGCTCTTCCTGCTCCAGCTGGATCTGCATGGCGTTGAAGCTCTTCGCCAGCCTGCCGATTTCGTCGTTGGAATTCCAGTCCACGTGGTGCCGCGAACCGAGCTGGCGGGTCGCCTCGATCGCGGCGGTCAGCTTCATCAGCGGCTGGATGATCATGATACGGTTGCCGAAGATCGCGCCGGCGACCACGCCGAGAACGGCGACGATGAAGATGCCGATGAGGATCAGTTCGGCATGGCGCAGCGACGAGAAGGCGTCGAAGCGGCCGTAATAGATGGTGATCGTGCCGACCGACTTCGGGCCGTCGAGGCCTTCGTAGAAGATCTCGCGCGACATCGACTGGACGCCGTTCTTCGGCCAGTTCGGCAGCGGCGGCATGGAGACGTTGATGCCGCCGGAGGCGTCGCGCACCTGAACCTTGCTGACGGCATTGGCCGAAACGATGGTGGCGGCAATCTGCTCGACGCTTTCACGGTCGAAGTCCCACATCGGCTTGGCAAGGGCCTGAGAATTGGCGGCAAGCAGGATCTCGACATGGTCCTGCAGTTCCTTGGCCGCGCGTTCTGACGACAGTGTCAGGAACAAGGCAAAGAGCGGCACCACCAGAATGAAGACGATGATCGCGACAATGGCCAGGAATCGGCTTTCGATCGACCGAGTCATGCCGCCAAGGCTCCATCAATTTTCTGACGGCCCGTGATTCCTGCCAAGTCTCCAAGCTCCCCAACGCCGAACAAATCGAGGAGGAAGCTGTCACATATTTATTAAATCTGGCTAAAGCGTCGGCGCAAAATCTTCTCGCCGGGATGATGCCGCAGGCGACAAAAAAATCCCGCCTCCGGGGAGGCGGGATTCTCAAACGACTGAGATCCAGTCGAATTCGATCAGGCTTCTTCGGCCGTTTCGGTTACACCACCAGCCGGAGCGACGATCGTGGCGATCGTGAAGTCGCGGTCGGCGATAACCGGGGTAACACCAGCCGGAAGCTTGACATGCGAGATGTGCAGGCTGTCGCCGATCTTGTGGCCGGCGAGGTCGACGGTGATGAATTCCGGAATGTCGTTGGCCGGGCAGTGCAGCTCGACTTCGTGACGAACGACGTTCAGAACGCCACCGATCTTGATGGCCGACTTGTCTTCGTTGATGAAGTGAACCGGAACTTCGACGGTGACCTTGCTGTCAGCGGAAACGCGCAGGAAGTCGACGTGCATGGTGAAGTCACGGACCGGATCAAGCTGGTAGTCCTTCGGGAGGACGTTGATCTTCTCGCCGTTGACGTTGATCACCGCGACGGTGGTCATGAAACCGCCGGCGTGGATGCGCTTCGTCACTTCGTTGGTGTCCAGCGAGATGGCAATGGGGGCCTGCTTGTCACCATAGATGACAGCGGGAATCAAACCGTTGCGGCGAAGTTCACGGGAGGACCCCTTACCTACCCGTTCGCGCGCCTCGGCCTTGAGCTCGTAAGAAGTGTGGCTCATGGCTTTACCTTTCGATGTTATTTGGAGAGTCTCGCCGACGCCTTCTTGGCGTCCGTCGAAACCGGAGGTTCTTTGAGGAACCTCATCCGCGTTGCCTCCAAGGGTGTCTACACGGACGGGCGCGCTATAGAACAGAAGGGCCGGAAAGGCAAGCTTTGCCGGCAATATTCCGGATATCCGCGCGTGACGCCGTTCTGGTGCAGACCGAAGCCCATACCATTCCCTGCCGGGATTGTGCGAGAGGCAAAGCGGTAACCATTCGCCGCAAGCCTTTCGAAATTGATGTTCGTTATATGGGGAGTCCTTAATATACGCTGGCCGGAGCCAATGCTGAACATCCTTACCTGCATCGCGATCGATCACGATCCGGTCTTTCTCGTTTCTGCCGTCGCAATCTGCGTCTTTGGCTCCCTGCTGACCATGCGGCTGTTCGGCCGGGCGCGAAGCAATCGCGGCGTTGCGCGGCTCAGCTGGCTGGCGTTGACCAGCGTGATCGGCGGCTGCTCGATCTGGACCACGCATTTTGTCGCGATGATGGGTTATGAAACCGGGGTCGCGGTCGGCTTCGAGCCAATGGTCACGCTGGTTTCACTGGCAAGCGCCGTGTTCGTGACGGCTGCGGGTTTCTCGATCGCGGGGTTTACGGCTCGCGGCCCGCTGATCGAGACTGGCGGGGCAGTGGTCGGTCTCGGCATAGCGCTGATGCATTATCTCGGCATGTCGGCCTATCAGGTTCAGGGGCATCTGGAGTGGGACCAGACCTATGTGGCGGTCTCTCTGGTGCTTGCCGCGCTCTTCGGTGCCATTGCCACCAACAGGGTCGCCCGGCCGGTGACGCGTTTCTGCCGCTACGGCGGCACGGCGGGTTTCATCCTGGCGATCGCGGCGACGCATTTCACCGGCATGACCGCGGTCACCGTCGTTGCTGATCCGGGCGCTGCGCTGCCTTCTCATATCCTGAATGAGGGGATCATGACCGTCGTGGTGGTGGCGATCACGGTCGTCATCCTGACGCTCGGCGCGACCACCTATGTCATCGACATGCAGGCCACGCAGGCGAGCCTCGCGCGCTATAGGCACCTTTCACTTCACGATGCGCTCACCGGCTTGCCGAACCGCACCGGCTTCCTCGAACATGTCACCCAGTTGCTGGTCCGTCCCGACGGCCAGATCGCGAAGCTGGCGATCCTCACCTTCGACCTCGACCGGTTCAAGGAGATCAATGATGTCCACGGGCATGCCGCCGGAGACCATGTGCTCCGTACGGTTGCGCAGCGGCTGTCGGCCAGGCTGCGCGACGGTGAATTCCTGGCGCGTACCGGCGGCGACGAATTCGTCGCTGTCTCCACGCGCTACTTCAATCGCGGCGATGCGATGCAACTCGCCCAGCGCTTCATTCGCGAGATCACCCAGCCGATCGTCTGGAAAGGCGTAACCGTCAGTGTCGGGTCGAGCTTCGGCATTTCGGTCTACCCAGACAACGGCGAAACGCTCGACGACCTGCTCGCCCAGGCGGACGTCGCGATGTATCGCGCGAAGGCGACCGGCACCAACGAAATCTGCTTCTACGACATGTCGATGGACCGCCAGGCCCGCGAGCGCAATGCGCTTGCGATGGAGATGCGCAGTGGCCTGGAGCGCGGTGAGTTCGAGCTGGTCTACCAGCAGCAGAACAACGTGAAGTCCGGCGAGATCGTCGGTTTCGAAGCGCTGTTGCGCTGGAACCATCCGGGCCGGGGCAGGGTCCCGCCGAGCGAGTTCATTCCGATTGCGGAGAAGACCGGCTTCATCCTGAAGCTCGGTGCGTGGGTGCTCGAGGAGGCCTGCCGGGAGGCCGCGAGCTGGGCGCGGCCGCTCCGGCTTGCCGTAAACGTAGCGCCGCAACAGCTCGCAAAGGACAATCTTCCGGGACTGGTGGGAGAGATCCTCGAACGGACCGGCCTGCCGCCGCACCGGCTGGAGCTTGAGATCACCGAATCCGGCATCGTCGCCGACCAGCAGCATGCGCTTCAGGTCATCCGACAGTTGAAGGCGCTCGGGGTGAAGATCGCGATGGACGACTACGGGACCGGTTACTCATCGCTTTCGACCCTGCAGCTGTTTCCGTTCGACAAGATCAAGATCGACCGTGCCTTCATCGACGAGGTGGTGACCAGCCGCCAGTCCGCCGCCATCGTGCATTCCACGCTGATCCTCGCGGCAAGCCTCGACATTCCGGTGCTCGCCGAGGGCGTGGAGAATGCCGAACAGCTCGACTTCCTGCTCGATGCCGGGTGCGAAGGGGTGCAGGGCTTCTACTATGGCAAGCCGCTGACGAGGGCAGAGGTTGACGAGCTCGTTCGCGGGCCGCAGCCGGCGGCGGCGACGGTTCCGGTGGGCGAAAGCGAAGGTTCCGGGCCATCGGAGAAGAGGGCGGCCTGAGGCGGGGACGTTGCTGCAAACGATGTGTCGCAGAAGTGCGACATATGGCGCGATGGATGTGGCTGGCCGGTTGTCTTAGATAATCGTGATTGAAAGATTTCTCCTTCGCATGCATGATCGCTTTGGGAGGAGCAGATGCGTCAGCAATCCAGCCATTCGGACTTGGTCTATGCGACCGCGTCTCAGAATTCTGCGGCCGCCAGTTCGCCGATTGCCGCTTCGTGGCGGCGCTGCCTCAATGTCCACCAGCTTGCGCCCGAGGAAGGCCGCAAGCCCGTGATTGCCGACGAATCCATGTTCCGCTCGGCCCGCGAGCGCATGGAGCACGTCGTCATGGCATGTTCTGACGAGGTGGACCGTCTCTACCAGACCGTTGGTCGTTCCGGCTGCTGCATCGTGCTCTCCGACCGCGATGGGGTGGTGCTGGACCGGCGGGGCGCCGCGGGCGACGATGCGGAGTTCCGCGCGCTCGGCCTGTGGCAACAGAATGTGTGGAGCGAGGCGAGCGTCGGTACCAACGGCATCGGAACCGCCCTTGCCGACGAGCGGACGGTTATCATCCACCGCGACCAGCATTTCCTCAGTTCCAATATCGAGCTCTCCTGTGCCACGGCACCGATCCGCGACCATCTGGGCCGGGTGACGGCGGCGCTCGACATCTCGACCTGCCGCAATGACGTGAACGACATGACGCTCACGATCCTTTCCCAGGCGGTGCGGGACGTCGCCGCGCGCGTCGAGGCGACCTTGTTCCGCCAGGCCTTCCCCAGCGCCCGCATCATCATGGTGCCGACTGCCAATGCGGCGACCGCGGCACTCATTGCCGTCGACTACGACGATCTCATCCTCGGTGCCACCAGGGCGGCTCGCGCCGTCCTGAAGCTCGATGACCAGCGCATCGCGCAGGGGCTTCCTGCGGCGGACGCGCTGCGCGAGGGAAGGGGAGAGCCGGGGTCGGATCTGGATGACGCGGAACGCGCTGCCCTGCGCCGCGCGCTCTCGCGCACAAACGGCAATGTCTCGCAGGCGGCCCAGTTCCTCGGCATCAGCCGCGCGACCCTCCACCGCAAGATGAAGCGCTTTTCCCTGCAATAGGCCGCGCTTTTTGATATGTCGCATAACTGAAACAGTGTGCGCTGCGGTATGAAAACGGGTGTCTATCGCCCAAGCCGAAAGCCCGCAATCATCCTCTCACCGGTCCGTTGGAGGGACCTTCACCAGGGAGGATGACATCATGAACATTCAAGTGCAGGCGATCGCGAGCTCGCCGTTCAAGCTGAAATACGGCAACTTTATCGGCGGCGAATGGCGCGATCCGGTTAACGGCCGCTACTTCGAAAACACCACGCCGGTCACCGGCGGAAAGCTCTGCGACGTCGCCCGTTCCGACGAACACGACATCAACCTCGCCCTCGATGCCGCCCATGCCGCCAAGGACAAGTGGGGTCGCACCTCGACGACCGAGCGTGCCAACATTCTCAACAAGATTGCCGACCGCATGGAAGCCAATCTCGAGCTGCTGGCCCGCGCCGAGACCTGGGACAACGGCAAGCCGCTGCGCGAAACCATGGCGGCCGACATTCCGCTGGCCATCGACCACTTCCGTTATTTCGCGGCTTGCGTCCGTTCTCAGGAAGGCACGATCGGCGAAGTCGACCACGACACCGTCGCCTATCACTTCCATGAGCCGCTCGGCGTCGTCGGCCAGATTATTCCGTGGAACTTCCCGATCCTGATGGCTGCCTGGAAGGTGGCTCCGGCCCTTGCTGCCGGCAACTGCGTGGTGCTGAAGCCGGCCGAGCAGACCCCGGCATCGATCCTGGTGCTGGCCGACCTGATCGGCGATCTCCTGCCGGCAGGCGTGCTCAACATTGTCAACGGTTTCGGCCTCGAAGCCGGCAAGCCGCTCGCCACCAGCCCGCGGATCGCCAAGATCGCCTTCACCGGCGAAACTTCGACCGGCCGTCTGATCATGCAGTATGCCAGCCAGAACTTGATCCCCGTCACGCTCGAGCTCGGCGGCAAGTCGCCGAACATCTTCTTCGAAGACGTCATGCGCGAAGACGACGACTATCTCGACAAGGCGCTCGAAGGTTTTGCGATGTTCGCGCTGAACCAGGGCGAAGTCTGCACGTGCCCGAGCCGTGCGCTCGTGCACGAGAAGATCTATGACCGCTTCATGGAAAAGGCGATCAAGCGCGTCGAAGCCGTCATCCAGGGCGACCCGCTCGCCATGTCGACGATGATCGGTGCACAGGCGTCGGGCGAGCAGCTCGAGAAGATCCTGTCCTACATCGACATCGGCAAGCAGGAAGGCGCGGAAGTGCTGACCGGCGGCTATCGCAACGAACTTCCGGGCGAACTTTCCGGTGGTTTCTACGTCAAGCCGACCGTCTTCCGCGGCCACAACAAGATGCGCATCTTCCAGGAGGAAATCTTTGGACCGGTCGTGTCGGTGACCACGTTCAAGGACGAGGCAGAAGCGCTCGAGATCGCCAACGACACGCTCTACGGCCTCGGTGCCGGCGTGTGGAGCCGCGATGCGAACACCTGCTACCACTTCGGCCGCAACATCCAGGCCGGCCGCGTGTGGACCAACTGCTACCATGCCTATCCGGCGCACGCCGCCTTCGGTGGCTACAAGCAGTCGGGCATCGGTCGCGAGACCCACAAGATGATGCTCGACCACTACCAGCAGACCAAGAACATGCTGGTATCCTACAGCCCGAAGGCGCTCGGCTTCTTCTGATCCAGGCCTCTCCACAGGGAAGAGCGATGCCCCCGCTTCGCTTTTTCCCCGCCCTCTCCCTGCCTTGCGCAGGGGGAGGGATCGTCATTTGGAAGAGGAGGGAAACATGAAGGACGAAAGCCAGTCATTGGAACCGCGCGTCATTGCCACGCCGGCGGCGCTTGAATTTCTGGATGAAATCCGGGCCGACCATCCCGACATCCTGTTCCACCAGTCCGGCGGTTGCTGCGACGGTTCCTCGCCGATGTGCTATCCGGCCAGCGAGTATCGGGTCGGCGAGACCGACGTCAAACTCGGCGAGATCGGCGGCGTGCCCTTCTACATCAGCGGTTCGCAGTTCGACGTGTGGAAGCATACCCAGCTGATCATCGACGTCGTACCTGGGCGAGGCGGCATGTTCTCGCTCGACAACGGACGGGAGCGCCGCTTTCTCACGCGCTCACGGCTGTTTTCCGGCGGCGAGGCCTGTCCGCTGCCTAGCCGTTGAGCAATCGGGTTCAGCGCAGGCCGAGCGCTTCGCAGGCCGCGTCGATGATCGCGAGCTTGGCCGACTGCGCGTAGGCGTATTCCCGGCGGAATTCCTTCGATACCCACATCACCGAACGGCCGCGCGGCCCTTCCCAGCCGATGCTGCCGATGGCCTCGGCCTCGCGCAGCTTGCGGGTCAGATGGGTCCGTGACAGGCGAAAATACTCGGCCATCTGGGGCACGGACTTCACCTGCGTCGGGACGCGTTCCACCGAGGGATCGGCGGGTTCGATGCCCGCGAGCAACCAGTCCATGACGATGCCGCCATTGTTCAGCCAAGTGAAGAGCGTGAATGTCTCCGGCGGTGTCCGGATTTCCGGGGCGGACAGGAAGATCTCGGTGATCGCCGGATGGAGGCGGGCAAGAAGCGTCGGGTCTGCCTCGTAGGTCTCGAGCCGGCGTCCCTGGTCGAGGCGGTCGAGCGTCCTCAGGTGGATCTTCATCCACTCTCCGACGGCGATGATTGTCTTCTGTGCCGGCCTGATGGGGCGGCTGCGCTTGTCCTTGGTGACGATCGGCTCGACGATGCCGTAGACCAGCATTTCCTTGACGAAGGCGTCCGCCGTATTGGCGCTGGAGATGCGGTGGCGCGTGGCCATCTCGTAGAAGCTGGCCATCACTATGCAGGGTTCTGCCTCATTCCGCGCCAGGCCCGAAAAGTAGATCGCCATGCCGAGATGACCGAGCAGCCAGCGCTGGTGAGTGCCGAACACCGCGGCGAGACGCGGGGCCGTGTCGTGGATGTACAGCAGCGCTCGCGACTGATCGCGGATCGCCTCGTGAAGGTCGGGATTTGTGAGAAGCGTGTCGACGGTCAGGGACATGGGGCGCGCGGCTGCCTGAAGGGTTGGGGAGGCGAAGCCACACCCCGACGTCGCCGTGGTAGCAGCATTGCCAAAGCTTCTCATGGAGCCGTGCGCAGGCCCGGCCAAGGATGTCGGGGAAAGCCGCCGCGCCTCCCAACACGTTCCGCCACAAGGCGGGCAACGGGCGACCAGGCCGCCCGCCGAATTGTCTTAGTCGAACAGGCTCGAAACGGATTCTTCCGCGCTGGTGCGGTTGATCGCCTCGCCGAGCAGGTTTGCCGTCGTCAGGACACGAATGTTGTGCGCCGACTGTACAGCCGTGGTTGGCTGGATGGAATCGGTGATCACCAGTTCGCGCAGCTTGGACGAGGTGACGCGGGTCACCGCGCCGCCCGACAGAACGCCGTGCGTGATATAGGCCGTGACGCTGGTCGCGCCGTGCTTCAGAAGGGCTTCGGCCGCGTTGCAGAGCGTGCCCCCGGAATCGACGATGTCGTCGATCAGGATGCAGTCCTTGCCGGTGACGTCGCCGATGACGTTCATGACTTCGGATTCACCCGGACGGTCACGACGCTTGTCGACGATCGCCAGCAGACAGTCGAGACGCTTGGCGAGCGAGCGGGCGCGAACCACGCCGCCGACGTCCGGCGAAACGACCATGACGTTCTTGGTGTCGTAGCGTTCCTTGACGTCGCGGGCGAGAAGCGGCACGGCGTAGAGGTTGTCGGTCGGGATGTCGAAGAAGCCTTGGATCTGGCCTGCGTGCAGGTCGAGGGTGAGAACGCGGTCGGCGCCTGCCTCGGTGATCAGGTTTGCGACGAGCTTGGCGGAGATCGGAGTGCGCGGGCCGGGCTTGCGGTCCTGGCGGGCATAGCCGAAATAGGGGAGAACTGCCGTGATGCGCCGGGCCGACGAGCGACGGAAGGCGTCGATCATGATCAACAGTTCCATCAGGTGGTCGTTGGCCGGGAAGGCCGTGGACTGGACGACGAAAACGTCCTCGCCGCGTACATTTTCCTGGATTTCTACGAAGATTTCCTGGTCTGCGAACCGCCTGACGCTGGCTTTTCCGAGTGGTACGTTGAGATAATTGCAGATTGCCTCGGCGAGCTGCCGGTTCGAATTACCTGCGAAAACCTTCATTTTGGTCCGCCTGTTGTCATGCTGAGATGGGCGCTTTTTAGCGCCCTTCCCCTCGAATGCAAGAGGTTTGGCGAGAATGCTGACCTTTTTCGCGAAAAGAATGTAAACGCGGTGGATCAGGCGCCGTGGGCCTGGCGCCAGCTCATGTATTCCGCAATCGTTTTCGTGCCGATCTGCTGCATGAGCGAGGCCGGTACGCCGGCCCAAGGATCGCTGGCGGCGGAGGGGACCTTTTCCTCGCCCTGGATGCGGTGCAGGCGGTTGCCGGTAGCGTCGAGGACGTCCCAGACATAGACGACGGTGATGGCGCTGCCGTCGCCGAATGCTGAAAGGTAGCCCTTGAGAATGTGTTCGCTTGAGGGATCGCCCGAGCCCTTGATCGTCAGGCCCTTGGCGCGGGCATCGGCGCCGAGCTGGCGCGACAGCGGCGTGATCGACTGGACCGGGGCGCCGATGATCGGCAGGAAGCGGAGCGTGCCGGATGCGGCGGGCGGTAGTGCCGCGACCTGCCGGGTTTCGGCCACCTGTGCTGTCGGGGCCGGCTGTGTCCCGAGTGTTTCCTCGGTTTGGACCGGGGCCTGCGCGGTCATCCGCGGCTGCTCTGCGGCGAGCGAAGACGGTGGCGCGCCGCCGACGAGCGCGCCGTCAAGCGGAGCCGATGCGACCGGGTTCTGGCCGCTTTCGAGTGCTGCGGCCTGGGCTTCGAGGGTATTCTGAGGTGCGGAGGGATAGTAGCCCTGCTCGCCGAGTGGTGCGCTCTGGACCGGCGAGGATTGGGCATAGCTCGCCTGCGGACCGCGGGCCAGCGACAGGTCGTTGTCGCTCACGGCCTGGCCGCCGTCACCGATTTCCATCGGCGGCACCATGCTGGTCTCGGGCGTGTTGCAGGCAGTCAACACGGCCGTCGCGAGCAGGCCAGCCGTCGCAGTTCGGGTTAGTTTCATCGTCCTGCCGTCCTCGTGCCACCTCCCGTGGATTTGATGAGGATAACCTTAAAATCCTATCAATTCCTTAGAGCCCCGGGCATGGAGGACGGACGCCCGCCCGGGGATACACGGCCGAGCTAGCGGGCCAGCAGCTCGAGCGGGTGGCGGGAGAGGGGGCGGGGCGCCTCGGCGGTCGTCAGATAGGTATGGCCGAGCGTCATCGCCGTATCCCGTTCGCTGTCCATGATGATCATGTGCACGAAGAGGGACATGTCGGGCAGGATGGGTTGGGTGTTTCCGGTGTGGAACATCTGGTGCTCCATCCAGGAGGGCGAGAAGCGGGCGCCGAGCGAGTAGCCGCAGGCGTTCAGGCGATGACGCGCCAATCCGCGCTCGTCCATGATGCGGGCATGGGTCTCGAAGACGTCGCCGAAGGTGTTGCCGGGCCGGAGCACGGTTTCGATCGCCTTGATCGTCTCGTGGCAGGCGGCGTAGAGCTCGCGGTGGCGGGTGGACGGCTCGCCGACGATGATGGTGCGCATCATGGCTGCATGATAGTGCGCGCTGGCGCCGGCCCATTCGAGGGTCAGTTGGTCCTTGTCCGAGAGCGTGCGGCGGCCGGCCTTGTAGCGGCACAAAAGGGCGTCAGAGCCCGAGCCGATGATGAATTCGTTGGCGGGATAATCGCCGCCGCCGGCCAGGATCGCCCCCTGCATGGCCGCGAGGATCGCCGCCTCGTCGCCGCCGGCACGGATCAGCGGCAGAGCCGCATCGAGCGCGTCGTCGGCGAGGGCCGCCGCCCGCTCGACATAGGCGATTTCCGCCGGGCTCTTCACCAGGCGCAGTTCGCTGACGAGGTAGGATGCGTCGATGATCTCGCAGAAGTTGGTAAGCTGGTTATCGAGGAGGCGGGCGACGCGGCCGGTCATGCCGTGCGTGTCGTATTCGATGCCGATCTTCGCGCCCAGCAGGTCCATCTCGCTCAGCAGGTTGCGCAGGTCCATGGTCGGATCGGCGTTTACCCGATCGACCCAGATCACGATGTTCTCGATATTGGAGGTGTGCTTGGCCTGGCGCAGGTCCGCCGAGCGGGTCAGAAGCGTCATCGAGCCATCGGCCTTGACGATCAGCGTCTGGAAGAAGCAGTAACCGAAGGTGTCGTAGCCGGTCAGCCAGTACATGCTCTCCTGGGCGAAGAGCAGCATGGCGTCGAGCTTTTCCTCCGCCATCCGGGCGGTCAGCCGCTCGAGACGCGTGGCGTATTCGCTGGCATCAAAATGCAGCGCCATGTCAGTCCTCCATAATGGCTATCGCGGAAATCTGTCGTCCGTAGTCGGGTTCGCCGGCATGGGTGGTGCGGCGATAGGAGAAGAAGGTGGCAGGATCGGCATAGGTGCAGATGCCGAGGCTGTCGGCCCGCACGCCGGCGTCGATGAGCCGCTTCACCGTCAGGCCCTGCAGGTCGAACATCGCATGCCCTGCCTTGGCCGAGGGCGAGAAGAACCGTTCGAAATCGGGGTTCTCCTTGAGGAAGCGTTCGACGAATTCGGGGCCGACCTCATAGTTGGCGCCGCTGATGGAGGGGCCGAGGGTGGCGGTAATGGCTTCGCGACGGGCGCCGAGCGACTGCATGGCGAAAATGGTGTTTTCCAGCACGCCGCCGAGCGCGCCCTTCCAGCCGGCATGGGCGGCACCGATGATGCCGGCTTCCGCGTCGGCGAACAGCACCGGTCCGCAATCGGCCGACAACACGCCGAGAATGACGCTGGGCGTGGCGGTGACCAGCGCGTCGGCGGTCGGGCGGTTGCCGTCATAGGTGGCGTCGACCACCACGACGTCTGGGGAATGGACCTGGTGAACCGTGGCCAGCTTCTCCGGGCCAAGGCCGAACCAGCCGCTGACACGGCGACGGTTCTCATGCACGTTGTCCCTGTCGTCGTTCGAACCGAGACCGACATTCAGACCCCGGTAAATGCCTTCGGAGACGCCACCCTTGCGGGTGAAGAAACCATGGCGGATGCCGTCGCCGGTGGCATTGGCCAGAAGCGGGCTCGTGATTGGTTCGGGCGTGGGATGATCTTGCATTCGCTGCCTCCGAAGCGGCGGGCCGCCGGTCGAGTCGACCGTGTCAGAATTGAAAACACTCTGGAAAAACGAATTCTTCCGCGATTTCAGCCGCGGCGATGTTGGCGCATCGCCGCCGGGGCTGTCAATTGGGCGCCTTGAACGGCGGGAGCGCGACGGTGGGGCTCGAGAACGCCATGACCTTGAAGAGTTCTCCCATGCGGCCCTCTCCGGCGCCGGCGAGGCGCTCGACCGCCTGGACGATGTCGGCCTGCGTCTTCTCGTCCTTGCCGCGACCGAGCGAGGCGGCACGGTCTTCGATGCCGAGGCCGACGAGGAAATCGCCCTGGTGCATGCAGCCATTGACCTGCACCCCCGTCGCCATGGCGGTGCGGGCGAGGTTCTCGAAGTCGACATGGCTCGTCAGGTCGGCCATGCCGGGATGGGCAAGCGGTGGATCGAACTGGTGGGCGAGCACGGCCTGCAGCGTGTCGCCGTAGCCTGTGACCATGTGGCCGTAGTCGATGACCAGTGCACTGCCGCCGCATTTGAGCAGGCGTTCGCAGAGCGTTACCAGAACGGACTGGCGGGCGGGAGACACCTCGAAGATCGTTCCTTCCGGCGGCAGTTCCTGACGCTGGGGCAGGAGGGCGGGGTCGAGGGTGGCGACGCCGGCTGCAAAGCAGAGTTCGCCATCGGCGTCGAGGCCAACCATGCGTTCGCGGAAACCGGTCGCGGTGCGGATGAACTGGCGGATCGGGATCGCGTCGAACAGTTCGTTCGCGGCGATCAGCGTGAAGCCTTCCGGCACTTCGTCGAAGCTCTCGTGCCAATGGATCCTGTCGCCATGGGCGGACAGTGTCTCGCGCTGGACGTTCTGCAGGAAGGCGCTGGTCTCGACGAGATGAAGGCTGGCCGTCTCGTAGAGAGCCGGGGCGATGCGGGCGACGACGCGCAGCATGTCGGCCATCATCGTGCCGCGGCCGGGGCCGATCTCGACCAGCCGCACGTTCTTCGGCTCGCCATGGCGCTGCCAGGCGACGACCATGAAGATGCCGATCATCTCGCCGAACAACTGGCTGATCTCCGGGGCGGTGACGAAGTCGCCGGCACGGCCGAAGGGATTGCGAGTCTTGTAGTAGCCGTGTTCGGGATCGGCCAGGCACAGGGCGAAGAAATCCGTCACGCTGATCGGACCGTTGGTGAGGATCAGGGACTTGATCTTGCGGGCGAGGGCAGTCGTCATCGCGGGCGCCTCCTCATTCTCGTCCGGTGGGCTGCGTGGCGGTGCGGCGTGCCCGCACGAGAGCCCACAGGCCGACGGCCAGCATCGGCAATGACAGGACCATTCCCATGGTCAACCAGCCGCCGGCCAGGTAGCCGAGCTGCGGATCGGGTTCGCGGAAGAATTCGACCGTGATGCGCGCCAGGGCATAGAGGCTGACGAAGCAGCCCGTGACCAGGCCGGGGGAGCGGAAACCGCGGAAGACCCGGCCGACGATCTGCAGCACGACGAAAATCACCAGGCCTTCGAGCAGGGCTTCATAGAGCTGGCTCGGATGGCGCGGAAAGGGACCCCCGGTCGGGAATGCCATGGCCCACGGCACATCCGAGGGGCGGCCCCAGAGTTCACCATTGATGAAGTTGGCGATGCGCCCGAACAGGAGACCGAGCGGGGCGACGCTCGCGACGATGTCGAACAGGCTCCACAGCGGGATCGCATGACGGCGGGCGAAGAAGACCATTGCCAGCGTGGCACCGAGGAAACCGCCATGGAAGGACATGCCGCCGTTCCAGATCTCGATCGCGCGCAGCGGGTTCGCGGCGACGGAGGCGAAATCGTAGAACAGGATGTAGCCGATGCGGCCGCCGAGTACGATGCCGAGCGCCACCCAGAGAAGGAAGTCGTCGAGATGGGCGGCGGTGCAGGGCGGGGCGTCGTTCGGCCAGAGGCCCGGTTTCAGCAGCATGCGGCGGGCGATGAACCAGCCCAGCATGATGCCGGCGACATAGGCGAGGCCGTACCAGTGTATCGCCAGGGGGCCGATCGAAACGGCCACCGGATCGATCGCCGGAAACGTCAGTATGGAAAGGAATTCGGCGGCAGTCGGCAAGGTTGCTCTTTCTTTGATGCAGCCGGAAAATGGCGTTCCGAAAAGGCACGGTCAAGATGGAATCGTCTCGCGCGCTGCCGCGTGCGAAAAGATGCCGCGTGAAAATCGCTTGCAACGACCGGGCCGAATGCCTACCTCAAATTCCAGCACCGAGGACGCCGTCCAGGGATCGAACGCAAGAGGAGTCAAAGCCATGTCGACGGGCCCGAACCGTATAATGGACGAATTTGCCAAGCTGATGACCGATGCGGCCGGCGCGGCTCAGGGCGTGCGCAAGGAAATGGAAACGGCCTTCCATTCGCAGGCGGAACGCTGGCTGAACAGCATGGATGTCGTGAAGCGCGAAGAGTTCGAAGCCGTGCGCGAAATGGCGATCAAGGCCCGCGACGAGAACGACGCGCTGCTGAAGCGTATCGAGGCGCTCGAAGCGAAGCTCGCAGCCAAGGGCAAGTCCGCCTGAACCGATGCGGCGGATCCGCCGATCCGCCTGACAAGGTTCGCGGTCGCGAATCCACGGATTTTTGATGGCCCGGTGCGGTGTTCCGTATCGGGCCATTTTCGTCGGTGCGGATGACGGCGGCGGTGACTTGGCCGTCCTTCATACATGTTATTTTTCCACATGCCGGCCACGCGAAAAAAGCCAATCGGCAGAGTCGCTTATGAGCTTGTGCACAGGTGCTGCCGCAACTGCTGTCCACAGACGTGTCGGCCAAAACGCGGGCCGGGGGCTGGTACTTGGTCTTCGCCATTATACACTGATTTTAAATGATGATTCGAAACGGACCTACGCAAGTTTCGGGCAGGGTGAGTGTTGTACCCTGGGGTCCAAAGGGAATCATTCCCAGTGTTGTTCCCGGTAAATTTGTCTGTGTCTTTCGGTGTCCCCACTCGAATATCGCATTCATCCCGGTCAAGAAGGTGCCGCATGAGCCTGATGCAATTGGAATTCGAACGACAGTCCAACCCGGTCGACATGATCGAATTCGTGGCCTCGAACAATGACTGGTCGTTCGAACGTTCCGGCGAAGACGAACTCGCCATGACGGTCGAGGGCCGCTGGGCGGACTACCAGGTGTCCTTCTCGTGGATGGAGGAGTTCGAAGCGCTGCATCTTGCATCGGCTTTCGACCTCAAGATCCCGGAAAGCCGCGTCAACGAAGTCATCCGGCTGCTTTCGTTCATCAACGGCCAGGTGCTGATGGGGCATTTCGACCTGTGGCGCAACGAGGACGTGGTGATCTTCCGGCAGTCCCTGCTGCTTGCCGGCGGGGCCGAGCCGACCAACCGTCAGGTCGAGGTTCTGCTTTCGAGCGCGGTTGATGCCTGCGAAGCCTATTTCCAGGCCTTCCAATTCGTGGTTTGGTCGGGGATGGACGCCAAGAGCGCAATGGACGCCGTCCTTTTCGAAACGGCCGGAGAAGCTTGAGCATGAGCAGTACGACGATGGGGCATGTGGTGCTCGTCGGGGCGGGGAACATGGGCGGTGCCATGCTCTCCGGTTGGTTGAAGAGCGGCGTGCCTGGATCGTCGGTGACCGTTGTCGATCCGGGTCCGTCGGCATCGATGATGGCGCAGATCAATGAGGCGGGAGCAACCTATTCGAAGGAGGTTCCGGCCGACATCAAGGCGGGCATCCTGTTCCTCGCGGTCAAGCCGCAGGTGATGGAAGCCGTCCTGCCGCCGCTGAAGCCGCTCGTCGGGCCCGATACCGTGGTGGTCTCCGTTGCCGCCGGCAAGACGCTTTCCTTCATGGAGACCCATCTCGGCAAGGCAGCCATGGTGCGCGCCATGCCGAACACGCCGGCGATGATCGGCCGCGGCGTGACCGGGGCCTTCGCCAACCCGGCGGTCAATGACGAACAGCGCGATATCGTCCATCGTCTTCTCAAGGTTTCGGGGCCGGTCGAATGGCTGGACAGCGAAGACCAGATCAATGCTGTGACGGCCGTCTCTGGAAGTGGGCCGGCATATGTTTTTTATCTCGTGGAGTGCATGGCTGAGGCGGGCCGCAAAGCGGGCCTGCAGGCGGACCTGGCCATGCGCCTCGCACGGGAAACTGTCGCGGGGGCTGGTGAATTGCTTCACCAGTCCCCCGACGCTGCCTCCAGGCTTCGGCAGAACGTGACATCGCCAGCCGGTACGACGGCTGCGGCACTTTCGGTGCTGATGGCGGATGACGGAATGCAGCCGCTGTTCGACAAGGCGATCGAGGCGGCTCGTGTGCGGGCCGAGGAACTGGCCGGATGAGCGGGCAGGACGCGCTTCAGCCAGAGATCAGCTATGCGGATTTCGAGAAGGTGGACATCCGGGTCGGCACGGTGATCGAGGCCGAGCCTTTTCCCGAGGCCCGCAAGCCGGCCATCAAGATCAAGATCGACTTCGGGCCGGACATCGGCGTCAAGAAGTCTTCGGCGCAGATTACGGTGCACTATAGCCCGGAGAGCCTCGTTGGCCGGCAGGTACTCGGCGTGGTCAATTTTCCGTCGCGCCAGATCGGTCCCTTCCGTTCCGAGGTTCTGACACTCGGCTTCGCCGATGCCGAGGGTGCCATCGTGCTCGCTGCCGTCGAGCAGGCCGTTCCGAACGGCCGGAAGATGATGTGACGGCTTCGCCGTGGCGTCAGTGGATGTCGCGGCTTTCCGGATCGCCCAGCGTGAAATGATGGAATACCGCCTCGAAGCCGGCGCGCTGCGGGGAGCAGGCCATCACGCCGACATCCAGATGATCGAATTCCGCCGGGAAGCCTGCGAGGCGGGCCATTTGCCAGGGCAGGGCCGGCCCCGTGCGATATTGCACGAAGAGCGCATCGCCGAGGCGGCTTGCCTTCAGGTTCAGGGCCGAGATCGGCCCCGACAGGGCGAAGGCCGACCAGTCGGAACGGCCATCTACCGTCACAACCGTGCTGAGGTGGCATTGTCCGTCGGTGTATTCGATGCCGCACTTCATCCAGTTTCGCGCGTCGTGCCGTATCATCAGGCCGGCCTGGTCGTAGAGCGTCTCATAGCGGCCGGAAAAGCGTGTCTCGGCCGCAAAGTCGCCGGCGCGGGACCTGTGCAGGAAATGACCGTTGTCGCGGTGGAAGCCGTAGTAGGTCTGCTGCCAGAAATCGGTTTCGCTGCCGGTGACAAGGCGCAGGCCGTCCGTCGTGATCTCGGAGAGCGGCGGCGGATTGAGCCAGGAAAGCGCGTTCCAGTCGGTGGACATCTGTAACCTCTCCCGTCGTTCGTGGTCAGGCGGGTACGCGGATAGTGGCCCGCAGTCCGCCGAGTGGGCTGTCGCTCAGGGTGACATTGCCGCCGTGACTGCGGGCGATGTCGCGGGCGATCGCCAGGCCGAGGCCGGTGCCGGAGGCATCGAGGTTGCGTGCCTCGTCCAGGCGGAAGAACGGCTTGAACACGTCGTCGCGGTAATCGGGCGGGATGCCCGGGCCGTCATCGTCGAGCACGATGGTCAGCCATTTGGCACTGTGCTTCGCCTCGATCTCCAGCCGGTCGGCATAGCGGCGGCTGTTGGAGGCGAGGTTGGTGACGAGGCGGGTGAAGGCGTTCGGCCGCACCGCGATCTCCTCGTCGCCCTCGATGCTGTAAGTGAGCGACTTGCCGTGCAGGTCGAAATCGGCCTTGAGCTTGTCGAAGAGTTCGCCGAGCCGCAGCTTGCCGAGATCTTCTTCCGCTTCGCCACGGGCAAAGGCCATGTAGCCTTCGAGCATGCTCTGCATGTCGTCGACATCCTGGTTCAGCACTTCGAGATCCGGGATGTCGCCGGCGAGCGCCAGCTGCAGCTTGAAACGGGTCAGGATGGTTCGCAGGTCATGGCTGACGCCGGTCAGCATGGCGGTGCGCTGTTCCATCTGCCGTTCGATACGCTCGCGCATCAGGATGAAGGCAAGACCGGCGCGTCGGACCTCGTCGGCCCCGCGCGGGCTGAAATCCTCGGGCGGCTTCTGACCCTTGCCGAAGCTCTCTGCCGCCCGGGCGAGCGACAGGATCGGTCGGATCTGGCCGCGCAGGAAGAGGATCGATATGACGATCAGAACGAGCGAGGTGCCCACCATCCACAGCAGGAAGATATGGGTATTCGAGGCGTAGGCCGAATTGCGCTGGGCGTAGATGCGCAGCACGCCCTCACCAAGGGCGATGCGGATTTCGACCAGCCGGGAATCGCCGACGGTGTCGATCCAGAAGGGCTTGCCGATCTGGGCCTCGATCTGGTCGCTGAGGATCTGGTCGAGGATGGAGAAGAAGGGTTTGGGCCTTGCTGCGGGAAGTTCGCCGCCCGGGTCCATCGAGATCGTCATGTTCAGCTTTTCGCGGGCGATGCGCACGACGTTCTGGAGGTCCTTCTCTCCGGGATAGGCCTCGATCAACGCGATGATGGCGGCGATGTCGCGCGTGACCGCGCCCGACATACGTTGCGTCACCATCTGCCAGTGCCGCTCCATGAAGACCGAGGCGAGAACCGTCTGGAGGATCAGCATGGGGAGGATGATGATGAGCAGCGAGCGGGCGTAGAGGCCGGTCGGCAGCCGATGCCGGATCCAGCGCGGCAGGCTGCGGAGCCCCGCGAAGGAGCGATCCTGGTCCCTGCGTATGCTGTCGAACAGCGTCATCGTCGCTCGCTTCCCTTGCGTGCCGGTCGGTCAGTCCATGCTCAGGCGGTAGCCGATGCCGCGGACGGTCTGAAGCCACACGGGATTGGCCGGATCGTCCTCGATCTTGCGGCGCAGGCGGTTGATCTGGACGTCGATGGTCCGTTCGCCGACCTCGGTGTCGTTGCCGATCAGTTCGTGCCGCGGAATGGTCTCGCCCGCCCGCGTCGCGAACAGCATCATGATCTCCTGTTCGCGGTCGGTGAGCTTGATGACCTCCGGCCCTCGCTTCAGTTCCTTGCGCAGTATGGAGAAGCTATACGGCCCGAACATGACCTGCTCGATCTTCGGCTGGTCGGTGTTCAGGTTGCGCTTCAGGATGTTGTTGATCCGCAGCACCAGTTCGCGGGGATCGAAGGGCTTGGCGAGATAGTCGTCGGCGCCGGCTTCGAGACCGGCAATGCGCGATTCCGCTTCGGACCGGGCCGTCAGCAGGATGACGGGGATCGCCTTATCGGCGGCAAGGCTCCGCGTCAGCGACAGGCCGGATTCGCCCGGCATCATCACGTCGAGTACGAGAAGGTCGAAATGCAGACCCTCGAGCTTGCGCCGCGCCTCGGCCGCGTCCGCGGCAACGGTCACGCGAAAACCCTGTTCGGTCAGGTAGCGATGAAGCAGGTCGCGGATGCGGGTGTCGTCATCGACGACGAGAAGGTGGGGCGCGTCGTCGGGGATGAAGATCTTCCTCGCCATCTCAGTCGCCTCCGGCCTGTTCGGTGGCCGCACTCGGATCGGGCCGGCTCATGCCTTCGAGAAACCTGCGGACCCCCTCGCGCATTTCCGGCGTGAAGCCGTCGAGCGCTCTTTCGATGCGCCGGGACTGGGGCTCGGACAGAGCCAGCGCCAGTTCGCGCCCGGCCAGTGTCGGATAGAGGCGGCGCTGGCGGCGATCGGCGGGGCCGGCCATCTGGCGGATGTATCCGGAATCGATCAGTTCCTTGAGGACTCGGGCCAGGCTCTGCTTGGTGATCTGCAGGATGTTGAGAAGATCGGCGACCGTCATGCCCGGCCGCCGGCTGACGAAATAGACCACGCGGTGATGGGCGCGGCCGTACCCGATCTTGGCAAGGATCGCATCGGGGTCGGAAACGAAATCGCGATAGGCGAAGAACAGCAGTTCTATCGTTTCGAAATCGATGGTCTTGTCGTCGACGACCGGCATTTCCGGCATGTCTTTCCTGGCAGCCTTACCCGCCGACTGTCGAGCCACGTGCAAATTCCTCGTCCCTTCGGCGCCATGCCGCGGCGGCCATCTCGGCCTGCCGCGGCCAAGGCTGCCGCAAATCCTGAACCCTGGGCGCGACACGGCTTTCGAACCGGCGCCCGTTTTGCGGCAAAACTAAGCGCAGACGGGGAAAAACTCCAACGAAATTACCGGGATCGCACAGTTTCGCGCGGGTTCTACCGCGATTTGAGTTTGGATCGGGACATGGTATGCGCAGATCACGTGAAAACGAGGAAAGCTTCCATGGGACAGTTGCAGGCCGGGATCATTCCGGTGACCCCCTTCCAGCAGAATTGCACGATCCTGTTCGACACCGAAACCCGCGAAGGCGTGATCGTCGATCCGGGTGGCGATGTCGAAGTGATCCTGCAGACGCTCAAGGAAAACGGCATCACCCTGAAGGAAATCTGGCTCACGCATGGACATCTCGACCATGCCGGGGGTGCCGAAGAACTCAAGGAGGCGCTGGGCCTTGAAATCGTCGGCCCGCACAAGGACGACCTGCCGCTGTTGCAGGGCCTGGAACAGCAGGCGAAGATGTTCAACGTACCGATGAAGGTTCGCAATGCCATGCCGGATCGCTGGCTGGAGGAGGGGGATACGGTGTCCTTCGGCGAACATGCCTTCGAGGTGCTGCACTGCCCCGGCCACGCACCCGGTCATGTGATCTACTTCAACCGTGCGCGGAACTTCGCCCATGTCGGCGACGTGCTGTTCAACGGCTCGATCGGTCGAACGGACCTGCCCGGCGGCGACCACCAGACGTTGCTCGATTCGATCCGGGACAAGGTCTTGCCGCTCGGCGACGATGTCGGCTTCATCTGCGGGCATGGACCGGGTGGGCGGATCGGCGAGGAGCGCCGCAACAACCCCTTCCTGCGCGGTCTCTGATTCCGCTACAGGGGGACAGAAACGAAAAATGCGCCGGCTTGCGGCGCATTCTCCGGGATCGTTGAACTGGGGCCGGTTCAGCCTGCGGTGCAGAAATGCGCGCGGCCGTCATAACCGACATAGGTGCCGTTGCGGGCGTTGAAGCTGCGGTAGCGGGCGGCGCAGTAGTCATACCATTCGGCAGTCCACGGCTCGACACCGACCGAACGGTAGACCGGGCGCGGTGCCGGCGGGTATTCGTCAACATAGACGGGCTCCGGCTCGACATACATCGGCTCGGGTTCCGGCTCCACATAGACGGTGCGAGGCTGGCTGGCGATCACGGCGCCGGTAACGAGGCCGGCCGCGAGGCCGATCGCACCTGCTGCGAGGGCATCGTCGTTGTGGTGACGGCGATAGTAGTCACCTGCCTGGGCCTGCGTCGACGCACCGAGCGGTGCTGCTACGAGCGCTGCCGCGAGCAGGGAATATTTCGCGAAGTTCATCATGGCTCTGCCTTCCTGTGACCTGCAATTGTCTTTGACGTTTGTTAACGATCAATAGCGGCAGGATATGGGCCACAGGCTGAACCGAAGCTGAACGAAAAAACCCGGCATACCTGCCGGGCCGCAATGCGTATGCCGAAGCAAATTGCGAAGATCAGCCGGCGATCTGCAGGTTGACGGCCTTCGGGCCCTTGCCGCGACGATCCGGTTCCGTGTCGTAGCTGACCTTCTGGTTTTCAGAGAGGCCCTGCAGTCCGGAAGCCTGGACGGCAGAAATGTGAACGAAGATATCAGCGCCGCCATTATCGGGCTTGATGAAGCCAAAGCCCTTGTCGGTATTGAAGAATTTTACAGTGCCAGTCTCGGCCATGCGTCAGGTCCTTTTCTCTCTGCCCAGTGTCGGCGGGGCAGCATTGCAATGTTACCCGTTACCGGGTGCTCGACAGGCATTTCGACTTTTGAGGAAAGGGTCCCAGTTGCCGCAGGTCAACGTTCTACAAGCGATGTACTTGCCAATGTTCCCGCTGAGCTGCCCGGAACTTCTAGCGTCTCCGGTGCGCTGTATTATAAGGTCTTCCCGTGCTCGCAAATTGCCCGAACGCGCGAAGATTGCTAGGTTTATTAAGAATTGGCAAGCGAAAGTTTTCTAAGGGCTGCCAGCTGCGCCGCATCGGGAATGGCCCAAATGACCGGTAAAAGTGCTGGTTGCGAAATATTTTGCTTTTTCAGATGAAACTTGCATCGCCAGCGATATAGTTTTTTGGTCGCAGCCTTCCCCCTTTAGGAAAAGTTGGCGTATTTTCGACATTTCGGAAATACGTTCTCAGGCGGTTACGACCCGCCGCCTGGTCAGTTCCGGTACCACTTCGACGAGCAGCATGGCCGAAAATATCAGTCCGCAGCCGACATAGCCGATGACCGGTAGCGTCTCGGCGAGTAGGACCGCACCGAAAAGCGCACCGAAAAGCGCCTCGGAGGACAGGAAGATCGCCGCCTGGGGCGCGGTCGTGTAGCGCTGGCCGATGATCTGCAGGACGAAGGCGACGCCGGAGGAGAAGAGGCCGGCATAAAGGATTTCCGGTAGTGCGGCGCTGACCGCGGTGACGCTGATCGGCTCCAGGGCGACTGCAGCCAGACCTGCACCCCCGGCGCAGACGGCAAACTGCACGGCGGCAAGGGCGAGAGGACGCCCGCTGGCCCGGACCGCGATCGGGGTGACGGTGATCTGGATCGCGAGAAAGACAGCGCAGACGATGATGAGGATATCGCCTTTGCTCAGCGCGGAGAGCGAACCGCCGTTCAGCAGCAGGATGCCGAAGACCGTCAGGAATGCCGTCGGCCAGATGATCCAATGCGGGCGGCGGCGCAGCACCACGACGGCGATGACAGGGACGAGGACGACATAGAGGCCGGTCAGGAAGCTGGCATTGGTCACCGTCGTCGACTGGATGCCGATCTGCTGCATGGTCTGGCCGAGCAGCAGCGAGGCGCCGACGAGCACGAACCAGCCGTAGTCGCGGATGGTGAGGGCGCGTGCAGCCTTCCGGCTCTCGCGGAGCGCAAAGGGAATGACGGCGACCATCGCGAGCGCGAATCTAAGAGCGTTGAACCAGTTCGGGCCGATCCATTCCATCGCTTCCGATTGTGCGACGAAGCCGCCGCCCCAGATCGCGGCCGCGAGGAGCAGCAGAAGGTTGGCCTGGATGCGGCTCATGGTCTGTCGGTTCCCCCCAACGGTCGAAATGAGGAGGGAGCGGTATCAGCTCGCATCATCGGCGACAAGCCGGGGAGGAGCGGCGACGGTACGCCCCAGGGCGTCAGGGGGCGGCGGCGCGCGTGATGCGGAGAAGGGCGCCGTCTTCCTCGTCGGTGAGGAGCAGGACCGAGCCGTCGGGTGCGACCTTGACGTCGCGCAGGCGGCCATAGGTACCGTCGAAAAGCCGTTCCTCGCCGGTGATCGCGCCGGCCTCGTCCCGGTCGATCCGCGCGAGAAGTTCATATTTCAGCGCCGCGACGAGGAAATCGCCCTCCCATTCGGGGAACATGGCGCCGTGATAGACATCGATGGCGCCGGGTGCGATCGACGGGTCCCAATAATGGAGCGGCTGTTCGAAGCCTTCGGCGGACTGGCCGACGCCGATCTCCGCTCCGCTGTAATGCTTGCCATAGGAGATGGCCGGCCAGCCATAATTGGCGCCTGCCTTGGGTGCGTTGATCTCGTCGCCGCCGCGCGCACCGTGCTCAACGGTGTAGAGGGTGCCGTCGGCGCTGTCGATCACGATGCCTTGCGGGTTACGATGCCCGATCGACCAGATTTCCGGTGCGCCGCGGGTGCCATCGGCGAAGGGATTGCCGGCTGCGGGTTTTCCCTCCGGTGTCACATGCAGGATCGAACCGGCATGGTCCCGGGGATCCTGGGCGCGTTCCATCTCGCCGCGTTCTCCGATGCCGAAGAAGAGGCTGCCATCGCCGGCGATGGCGATACGCGAACCGAAATGCTGACCGGTGCCGGTGAAGCGGTTCATGGCGAACAGGCGGGTGACGTCTTCGAGTTTTCTCTCGTCGGACGAAAGCCTGGCGGCGAACAGGGCCGTGCCCTGTCCGCCGTCGCCGGGGACGGAGGCGGTGAAATAGAATTTGCGGTCCTTGGCAAAGCCCGGCGACAGGGCGATGTCGAGCAGGCCGCCCTGTCCGCCGACGAAGAGTTCCGGCAGGCCGGTCACCGGCGCGCCGACCTTGCCGTCGCGGATGATCCGCAGGCGGCCCGGACGCTCGGTGACGATATAGGCGCCGTCGGGTAGGACCTCGACGGACCAGGGATGCTCGAGGCCACTGGCAACAGGGGTAACCTCCAGTTCGACCTTTTTGGAGGCGACGCGATCGGCTGCCCCTGCCTGCGGTGCGGCAAGGGCAAGTGCGAGGAGCCCCAGGAACGGAACGCCGAGACGCCCTCTGCCTTGCCTGCCGGTCAAACTCACCATCTCATGCCTCCCTTGGTGTTACCGGACTATTTGGGAAGGCGGTCCGGAATGACAAGGGTGCATCTTTGGCAATGCCGAAGACGTTATCGGGCGTCAGTTGATGCGGGTCGAACCAAGCATGCCCGCTGCAACCTCACTGTCCGGAGCGAGGCTTGCCTCCACGATGTAGCGGAGCGGGCCGCGTTCCTTCGCGTCGAAAGGCCAGCAGGTGGAAAGTGCCAGGTTGTGGCCAAAGGCGTGCGGATCGATGCCGCTTTCGTCCCACCGGGCGATGCGGGCCTTGCCGGCGATGAAGGTCAGTCGCTTGCCGTCCCGCCTCAGGACTTCGATACGGTCGCCCGCCCTGACGTCCTTCAGCCAGGCGAAATGGGTGTCGCGGTGGGCGGCGATCACGGCCGTGCCCTCTTCACCCGGGCGTGGCGTGCCGGCGAGCAAGCCCGGGCCGAAGGCCAGCGTCTCGCCGCTTGCCCCGGACAAGACCACGGCCGAGCGCTTCAGTCGCGGCGCGCTGATTTCGGCCTCGGTGACGAAATCGGCCCAGGGCCAGGGGCGGACATTGTCCGCCCCCTCCAGTTCCGCGGCGAAGCTCCGCTCGAGTAGCACCTGCGAGAGTTTGGCCTTCGCCTTGATATAGAGGCCGTCGGCGATCAGAAACAAACCGCCGGCCGCAATCGCCGCTATACCGGCGGCGATTGCCTTCTCCATCGGGCCGAGCCGCTTCCAGAGCGGTCGGCGCATCTCGATCCTTCGATCCTCAGCCACGACGTGTCCCCGCGGCGCTCATGAGGTCCTTCAGGCTGCGGCGCCAGAGGGCGAGCCCGCCCGCCGCCATTGCGGCGAAGCACAGCATCATCAGTCCGAGCAGGATGCGCTGATCGGCCAGCGTCGCGGTCTGGGGCAGGGCGACTTGCGGCGCCGCCTTCTTGGCCAGCAGCTGGGCGACAGCCGGTGTGGGGGCGGCAGCCATCTCGCTTTCGACGGCGGCTGCGGCTTCCGGCAATACGGTCGAGTTCATCGCGCGATCGCCGGCAGGGGAACCGACAGGCTGGGGCTGCATTTCGCCGAAGACCTTGTCGAAGTCCCAGCCGGCGGGCAGGTTGAGCGGCAGCCTGGTCTGGTCGAGCGGCTGGTCCTTCGGGCGCGACGGTGTGACGTCGACCGCGACGAGGCTGGTCATGCGGGACACGAGGTGATGGGCGAGCGCGACCTGTTCGATCGCCTTGTCGGTCGCGGCGGGATCGGCGCTGTTGTAGCCGCTCGCCTCGATGTCGTCGATCTTGCGGCGGGCCCAGAGTTTTGAGATGCCTGCGCTTTCGGCGGCATTGGCAATGTCCATCTCGACGCGCCAGGGCTGCGCACCGGTCTTGCCGACGATCTGGAGCTTGCCGGTCGGGTTCGTGCCGGCGAGTTCGGCCGTCAGAACGACCGGCTCGCCGCCATAGAGGTCGGGGACCGGATCGGGCGTGATGTCCTGGGCGCCGGCGCCGTCGAAGATCGCGGCGATGTCGGTCATCACCGGGTTTTCCAGCTTGCCGAACAGTTCGCCCATGCGTTCGGCGACCTGCGTCTCCGAGCCGATATGGGTGAAGGTGCCGCGGCCGAGTTCGGCGGCGCGAGTCATCAGGAAGGAGTTCGGGGCGGAACCGATTCCGACGGTGAAGACCCGGGCGTCGCCGCGGTTCGCGGTGATTTCCTCGAACAGCTGCTGTTCGTTGCCGATCGCGCCGTCGGTGAGGAAGATGACCTGGCGCAGGCTGTCGGCGGCGCGCGGACCCTGGTTGCGCAGGGCCTGCTCGAGGGCCGGCAGCATTTCCGTGCCGCCGTCGGCGGTCAGTCCGCGCACATAGGCGATCGCCTTCTCGCGGTTGTCGGGGCTCGCCGGAACGAGGCCGCCGAAGAAATCGGTCATGGTGTCGTCGAAGCGGATGACGTTGAAGCGATCGGTGCTCTTCAGCTTCGAGACGGCGAGCGCAAGGCTCTCCTTGGCCTGCTCGATCGACGGGCCGGACATGGAACCTGAGTTGTCGATGACGAAGACGGTCTCGCGGTTTGCCGCCGGTGTCTCGACCTGAGTCTGGGGCGGGGTCACGAAGGCGAGAAGATAGGTCTTGCCGTCGACCACCTGACGGAACAGGCCGGCGCTCGGCTGCTTGCCGGGAGCGGCCTTCCAGGTGAGTTCAAAATCGCGATCGGCGGGCACGCTCTCGGTCTTCAAGGCGATCCGGCGGTGTTCGGCACCGTCTTCGGTGATCGCGACCTCGTGGAAGGCGGACTTCACCTCGCCGAGAGGAAAGCCCGCCTTGAGATCCACGGTCAGGGCGACCGGGTTGATCTTCGCGTTTTCGCGCGGGTCGAGCACGGGCGCCTCGATCTTTTCGCGGTTTTCGACCGGGTCCTGCGGCACGGCAAAGCCGGCATTGCCGTTGAACTCGACCGCCTCGACGATCGGCATCGGATTGTAGCGGGGTGCGACCACCATGGGGAAGCGCAGGGAGTATTCGCCTCCGGACTGGCGAATGGTCTGCTGGTATTCGATCTGGACCACGATGGTTTCGCCCGGGCCGATATTGGCGACCTCGTTGGTGAAGATGTTCGGGCGCTGCTGCTCGAGCAGGGCGGCCTTCTTGCCCTCTTCCTTGGCCTGCTCGTAGATCTGGCGAGCTTCCTCGCGCGGCTTGATCTTTCCTTCGATGAAGCGGTCGCCGATCTGCATACGCAGTTCATCGACGGCCGAGTTCTCCGGAAGCGGGAAGACGTAGGTGCCTTCGACCCAACCCTTGGACGGGTTGAGGAAGCGCTGGGTCACCTTCACGCGGGCGACCGGTCCGGACACCTCGATCGCGACGTCCGTCTTGAGGCGGGGCGCCTCGACGAAGAAGCCCGGCTCCTTGGCGGGGAACAGCAGTCCGCCCATGTTCATGTCATTGGGCCGGACAAGGGCGGGTGACTTGACGTCCTGCGGTGGCGGCGTCTCGGCATGGGCCGTGACGGCAAGGCCGATCAGCATGGCGACACAGGCGATGATGGCTGCCAGTGCCACCAGGCCATGTCGGGCGACCCGGTGCAGGCACTTCAGCGTTGCGGCATTCTCGTCTTCCAGAAACATCGGATACCCCTCGCAATAAAATAGTTCAATGCGAGAAGAAGAAGCCTGCTTGTAGACTTCTCGGGGACCGAATTGCGGCGCCACACTGTATTTATCGTGGCGTTATTGTGAAAATCGAAGTCTTTTCGGGGTTTCTGCTGCCGGTTGTTCCGGAGTGGCGCATCAGCGCCGTTTGCCGAACACCCGAACCGGGCGCAGCGCCGGTTCCGCGCGGGCCATGATCGGTGGCTGATAGGCCGGCGCCGTCTCCGCCTGCGGGGTGAAGGGCGCGGCCGGCGGCAGCAGCATTTCCGGGAACTCGTCGTTGAACGAGGTCGGGGCGATCTGCGGCCGGGCAAGCGCATAGCCCTGCAGCAGGGTCACGCCGAGCTCGGCGCAAAGGTCGACCTGCCAGGTGTCTTCCAGCCGTTCGAAGATCGGCTCGATGCCTTCTTCCTGCAATTGACGGACGATGACACGCAGCAGCGCGAAGCCGGCCGAGTTGTGCAGATAATCGCGAACCCAGTCGCCATCGAAACGGACAAAGTCCGGCCGGAGCGCCAGGATGTCCTGGATGTCGTGTTCGCTCGCCTCATAATTGGACATCGAGACGCGCAGACCGGCGAAGCGCAACTGCTCGATCGCGCGGGCGGTGATCTTCACATTGCCGTTGGCCGCCGAGATGTCGCAGATGATGCGGTCGGGCGTGATGCCGGCCTCGTGGGCGGCGAGGCGCATGCGGTCGAGTTCGTGGCGAAGTTCCGGGGTGCCGGTGTAGAGCATCGGCTGGAAGCTGACGAGCACCGAGGCACGGTTGCGGCCGAGCAGGCCGACGTTCAGGATGTGAATGCTTCGCAGCAGGCTGTCGATGCCAGGCAGATCCTGTGGTTCGACGAGCGGGAAGAACTGCGAGGGCGGATAGGCTTCGCCATTGCGTTCGGCACGAACCAGGCCCTGGAAGCAGTGAATATCGTAATGTCCCTCGGGCAGCCGGCGGAAAATCGGCTGGAGGGCGGAACGCAGCACAAAGGGGCCATAGGCCGTCGACCAGGCGCCTTCGTGCTTCACGAGCTGGGAGTAGATGCTGTTCGTGGTCATCGGTTCGCGTCTCGATTGCCCATCATGGGCGTTGCGATCGAGTTTAGCGTGCAACAATTACCCCGGAATTAAGAAAACCTTAAAAGATGAAATGATCGCGATTGTTGCGGTGCCGCGCTTTCCGCTTGAAACGGGGAGGCGATTTCGCCATAGAACTTGAACCTGGGGCCTTGGCCGATCGAGGTTCCGCCGATCAACAGCTTCAGGACAATCACAATGGCATTCATCGCCGACGCTCTTTCCCGTGTAAAGCCCTCCGCAACCATCGCAGTTTCGCAGAAAGCCCGCGAGCTGAAGGCCAAGGGCCGTGACGTGATCGGCCTCGGCGCCGGCGAGCCTGATTTCGATACGCCGGACAACATCAAGAAGGCCGCCATCGACGCAATCAACCGCGGCGAGACGAAGTACACGCCGGTTTCGGGCATTCCGGAACTGCGCAAGGCGATTGCCGAGAAGTTCAAGCGCGAGAACGGCCTCGACTACAAGCCCGAGCAGACGATCGTCGGCACCGGCGGAAAGCAGATTCTTTTCAACGCCTTCATGGCGACGCTCAATCCGGGCGATGAAGTCGTGATCCCGACTCCCTACTGGGTTTCCTATCCGGAAATGGTGGCGCTGTGCGGCGGCACGCCGGTCTTCGTCGCGACCACGCAGGACAACAACTTCAAGCTGACCGCCGCCGACCTGGAAAAGGCGATCACGCCGAAGACCAAGTGGTTCATCTTCAACTCGCCGTCCAACCCGTCGGGTGCTGCCTACAGCCATGCCGAACTGAAGGCTCTCACCGACGTTCTGGTCAAGTATCCGAATGTCTGGATCCTGACGGACGACATGTACGAGCACCTGACCTATGGCGACTTCAAGTTCGCGACCCCGGTCGAGGTCGAGCCGAAGCTCTATGATCGCACCCTGACGATGAACGGCGTCTCCAAGGCCTATGCCATGACCGGCTGGCGCATCGGTTATGCGGCCGGCCCGATCGAGCTGATCAAGGCCATGGACATGGTGCAGGGCCAGCAAACCTCGGGCGCCTGCTCGATCGCGCAGTGGGCAGCCGTCGAGGCGCTCAACGGTCCGCAGGACTTCATTCCGGCCAACAAGAAGATCTTCGAAGGCCGTCGTGACCTCGTCGTTTCGATGCTGAACCAGGCCAAGGGCATTTCCTGCCCGTCGCCGGAAGGTGCCTTCTACGTCTACCCGTCCTGCGCCGGCCTGATCGGCAAGACCGCACCGTCGGGCAAGGTCATCGAGACTGACGAGGACTTCGTCACCGAGCTTCTCGAAACCGAAGGCGTGGCCGTCGTGCACGGCTCGGCCTTCGGTCTCGGCCCGAATTTCCGCATCTCCTATGCGACGTCGGAAGCCCTTCTCGAAGAAGCCTGCAAGCGCATCCAGCGTTTTTGCGCGGCCTGCAAGTAAGCGGCCGTCGCATCACCGCGGCACAAGAAAAGGGCGGGGCCATGCGGTCCCGCCCTTTTCGTTTCGCGCATTCGTAGACTGATCAGGTGGCCGCAGGCTTCATGACTGGCGGCAGCTTGGTAGGTGCTGCTTTTGGCGGCGTTGCGGTGCGGTTGCGTTCGCGCCAGAGCGCCGGAAGGCTCAGCAGCGCCAGCGAGCCGAAGGCGATGACCGTCTTGGTCGCCTGGGAAAACTCCCCGAAGCGGCCGTCGAGATAGAAGACCGCGTAGACGATCAGCACGTGCCAGACATAGATCTGCAGCGAATGGCGGCCGAGAAGCTGGAGGAAGCCCAGCGAGAACAGGTTCGTCAGGCCGCCGGAGATCCGGCGGATCGTCCGGTTCTCGTGGCGGGGGCCGGCAATCAGGAGCCAGGCGAGGCCATAGGCGACGGCGGCAAAGTTCAGGAGATAGACCGGGCCGAAGTCGGCGCGCACTTCCATAAGACCGAATTTTTCGAGCACGATGCCGGGCATCAGCTGGTGCGCGGTCATGATACGGAGCGGCAGGAAGAAGATGCAGACGGCGAGGGACGCCTTGGCGAGAAAGTCCTTCTGCGGATCGAAGACGCGGGTCCACTCGATTTTCTTCATCGAGGTCAGCGTGCCGGCGATCAGACCGGCATAGAAGACCACCTGCCAGCCGAGCAGGTTGAAGGAGGCGCGGACGCCCTCCTTGTCCGGCGCCCCGGCGAGCCAGTCGCTCACCGGGTAGGTGAGGGCGCGCTGGAGGCCGAGCTGGGCTGCCATCCACAACAGGGCCGAGACGATCGCGACGGTCGTCCAGCGGCCCTGGAGGCAGAGCCAGATGATCGCCGGGGCAAAGAACATGTAGACGATGTATTGCGGCAGGATGTCCATGAAGGTTGGCTGGAACAGGAAGCCGGCGATCGCCGCCAATCGCAGCGGATCGTCGAGCCGAGTGCCGCCGAGCCAGTTGGTCCAGATGGCGGACGCACCCGGCAGCACGAGCTGAAGGGCGAGGATCACCAGGACGATGCCCATGGCGTAGCGATAGAGCTCGAACACCCGCGACCAGATCCGGTCGCGTGCCACGGCATAGCCGTCCTTCAGCATCTTGCGCGCATAGACCATGCCGGTGAGCAGGCCGGATAGAAACACGAAGCCCTGCGCATCCTCGACAAAGGCCAGGTTGCGGTGGTTGATCTGGACGAGCCAGAGGCCGCCGGCGAAGACCAGGTGGTTGATCAGCATGAAGACGAGGAAATAGCCCCGCATGCCATCGATAACGTCCAATCTCTTCAAGATTCGGCTCCCGAGTTTGCCCCCCCGGTGACCGGGAGGATGTCTGGTCCGTCATCTTGTTGAGAATGCGGCGATGCACCCGACAAGATGTGGATCGGCATCCGGGGAATGACGAGGCGGCGGGAAAAGTTCCGCTGACGAATGCGATGTGAAACTCAGAGTCCGATCAGAGACAGCATGATGAAGGTGGCGAAGAGAATGAAATGGGTCATGCCCTCGATCGCGTTCGTCTCGCCGTCATTGAGATTGATGGCCGCCGCGATCAGCGTGATGGCAACCATGACCGTCTGGACCGGCGTCATCGCCATGACGAAGGGCTGGCCGGTATAGAGTGCGATCGCTTCCATGGCGGGGACCGTGAGGATGACGGTGGAAAGCGAGGCGCCCATGGCGATGTTGACAGTCGCCTGCATGCGGTTTGCAAGCGCGGCGCGTAGCGCCGTCAGGATCTCTGGTCCGGCGGAGATCGCGGCGACGAGGATGGCGGTGAGGGCGATCGGCGCGCCGGTGTCCTTGAGGCCTGTATTGATGAAGCTCGACATGAACTCGGCAAGGATGCCTATCAGCACGACACCAAAGAGAATGACGCCGATCGATCGGGCGGCCGGTTCCGTCGCCTCGGCATGACCGGGTTCCTCGGCGTCCTGGCGTTTGCCGCGCGGATAGCTGTAGCTGAAGAAGTAGCTATGGGTGCCGACCTGCATGCGCAGGAACAGGCTGTAGAGGGCGATCATCGCGCCGATGGTGAAGACGGAATAGAACTGCCAGCGGTCGCGCGGCACGAATTCGGGCACGACCATCGAGATGCCCATGGCGGTGAGGATCATCACGCCGTAGGTCTTTCCCGAATCGTCGTTGTAGGGTTGCTCGCCGTGCTTCAGCCCGCCGAGCAGGGCGGCAAGCCCGAGGATGCCGTTGATGTCCAGCATCACGGCAGAATAGATCGTGTCGCGCGCTAGGGTAGGAGACGAGCCCGCGTCGCTCATCATGATCGCCAGGATCAGGACCTCGACCGCGACGGCGGACAAGGTAAGGATCATCGTACCGTAGGGGTCGCCGACCTTCAGGGCGAGCACTTCGGCATGATGGGCGACACGAAGCGAGGCGGCGAGGATCGCGGCGATCAGGATGGCCGCGGCGATGAGTGAAACCGTCGCACCCATCTCCAGGATCTGATGTTCGAAACTGAATCCGCCGATCGCCAGAAGGAACGGAAACAAAAGGATCTTTTCTTCTTTGAACACTGACGTTCCCCTGGCTGCCCCGTGGAATTCTTAATCCGAAGGCCGGCAAACGAGCAAGGGCCGGGAACAGTTCCCCGCCCGATCGTGTTTGCTGTTTTGGGGACTTGGTGCGATACTTCGCACGTACTGATGAAAGGAGGACATCATGATCAAGGTTGCCTACGAGATCGTTCCCCACGACGGGGGATGGGCCTACAGGCTCGGCAACGTCTATTCCGAAAGCTTCGCCAGCCACGACGAGGCCCTGGAGGCAGCACGGATCGTGATGCAGGAGCAGCAGGTCGGCGACGAGCCCGTCAAGATCAGCTATCAGGACGAAAAGGGCAAATGGCACTACGAATACAGTGACGGCGGCGACCGACCCGAGGTCGAGATCGTCGATCACTATGAAGCGGGCGACCGGCCGGCCTAGGATACGACGCGGCTGCCGATCGACTGGGAAAACCGGATCAGGTAGCCGTCAGGATCCTGGACAAGGAATTCCCGCGAACCGGTCTCCTCGGTGTCGCCAACGCGATACCAGCTTTCGGCGGGCTCTTCGAAGAGTGGCCAATCCAGTTTGTGAAGTGCTTCAAGTGTTGAATCAAGGTCGTCCGTGGCGATCTGGAAGTTGACGCCACGTCCGAACGGCCGCTGGAGCGGGGCCGTCTGCCAGTTGCCGTTGATTTCACACAGCATGACTTGCGCGCCCTGCCTCTCGAGATAGGCGAACCTTGCTTCCTGTCGTTGGTAGGCGATGTGAAAGCCGAGGGCGCCGCACCAGAAGGCCAGGCTCGCCTCAATGCTGGAGACATCGAGTTCCGGGACAAGAGGCGCAAAGCCGCCGGTGGGTCGGTTGCCGGTTCCTTCAGAGGCGTCGCGTTCGGCGCGTGTCAGTTCGTTCATCGATTGCTCCTTATCGCTTCATGTAGTCGCGCAAGCCGGCCAACAGCGCGTCGAAGGTCGCACGACAACGCGGTGCCGTCCTCAGGCTCTCGTGCATCACGACATAAGTGTCGAGCGACAGCGCCAGCGCTCCGGGCAGGACGGAGACGAGCTCGGGGTGGCGCCGGGCGAGGCCGTCCTGGCACATGCCGATACCAGCACCCGCCCGGAGGGCCGCGAACTGGGCGAGATTGCTGTCGCTCTTGAACGAGAAATTCACCTCGGCGAGGTCCGGGCGGTTGTTCAGGATGGCGCGCACATAGGCAAGCTGACGGTCGAAGCCGATCAGCCTGTGGTGTCGAAGATCGGCGAGGCTCTGCGGTATTCCGTATCTTTCGAGGTATCCCCGGTGGGCGTAGAAGCCGAGCGGGATCGACCCGACCCGGCGAGCGACCAGGGCGTCCTGCGCGGGTTCGACCATCCGGATCGCGATGTCTGCCGCCTGGTTGAGCAGATCCTCGACGGCATCGGAGGGCGAGAGTTCGATTACCAGGCCGGGATGTCGCTCCTGCAGATCGGCGAGGATCGGCGGCAGGACCTCAATGCCGATCACCTCGCTTGCGCTGATACGCACCGTGCCGGAAATGCGATCGACGCTGCCGGAGGCGGCGCGCTCGAGCGCGGCTGCGGTCGCCGCCATCGCCTCGGCGTGAGGGCGCATGGTCAGCGCCGTCGGCGTCGGCAGCAGGCCTTTGGGTGTGCGCAGGAACAGCGGCTCGCCGCTGGCCTCCTCCAGAGCGTCCACATGGCGCCCGACCGTCGGCTGCGTCAATCCGAGGCTGCGCGCGGCGCCCGACAGCGATCCTTCGCGCAAGACAGCGAGAAAGGTCCGATAGTAGTCCCAGTTCATACTTGTGTTCATACAAATATGTATAGCGGAAAGAGAATTTCTGGCAATTTCGTATGGCTTAAAAATTGCCGACACTCTCGCCATCGAAACGTGATGGAGAGATCGAGATCATGCAGACGGAAGAAATTCACGAACGGCCCGTGGCACTTATACTCGGTGCGACCGGCGGTGTCGGCGGCGCGGTGGCGGAAAAGCTCGTTGGGCGCGGATACGAGGTACGGGCTCTGCATCGCCGCGTCGAGGAAATGAGACGCAAGATGCCGCAGTATGAGTGGATACAGGGCGACGTGATGCAAGCGGCCGACGTGATCGCCGCGGCTCGGGGCGTGGCTCTCATCGTCCATGCGGTCAATCCGCCGGGCTACCGCAATTGGGGAGAGCTGGTTCTGCCGATGATCGACAGCACGATCGCCGCCGCCAAGTCGTCAGGTGCCCGCATTGTCATGCCCGGCACCGTCTACAATTTTGGCCCGGATGCCTTTGCGATCTTGCGGGAGGACAGTGCGCAGAACCCCACCACGCGGAAGGGCAGGATACGTGTCGAGCTTGAGAAGCGCCTGGAAGCGGCGACGATGGAAGGCGTTCGGGTCCTGATCGTCAGGGCAGGTGACTTCTTCGGTCCGGGCGCCGGCAACAACTGGTTCGCCCAGGGCGTCGTGAAGCCCGGCAAGCCTCTGTCGTCTATCGGCAATCCGGGAGCCAGGGGTGTCGGACATCAATGGGCCTACCTGCCGGACGTCGCGGAGACAATGGTCCAACTGATTGCCCAGGCGGACCGATTGCCGATGTTCGCTCGCTTCCACATCGACGGCTTCTACGACCCGGATGGTCGGCAAATGGCCGATGCGATCCGGCGGGTAACCGGCAAGCCAGGCCTTCGGGTCAGGGCCTTTCCCTGGTGGCTGACGCGTCTGGCGTCGCCCTTCGTGCCGCTTTTCCGCGAGATCCTCGAAATGCGCTACCTCTGGGGTGAGGCGATCCGGATGGACAATGCGCGGCTCGTCGAATTCCTCGGTGCAGAGCCGAGGACGCCGATCGACGAGGCGATCCGCGTGACGCTCGAAAGCCTGGGGTGCCTTGAGGGGGCGGGGGAACGCAAAGTCGCCAGTTCGCCTCGGCTGCTTTCTGCGAGCGCTGCGGAGAAGAGTGCCTGACGGCAATAAGCCCCGCGGGCCGACCGCGGGGCGTTTCATTGCGCGAGCTTACGTCGCCTCAGGCGAGCTTCGGGTAGTTCGTGTAACCCTCGGCACCGCCGCCATAGAAGGTCGCACGGTCCGCCTCGTTGAGAGGCGCATTTTCCTTCAGCCGGCGGACGAGGTCCGGATTCGAGATGAACGGCTTGCCGAAGGAGACGATGTCGGCGCGGCCGCTGGCGACCGCCTCGATTGCCATCTCGCGGTCATAGCCGTTGTTGACCATCCATGCGGCCTTGCCACCGGCGGCGCTGTAGGCAGCCTTCAGACCGGCCCAGTCGAAGGGGAGGTTGTCGCGCGGTCCGCCGGTCGCACCCTCGATCACGTGGATGAAGGCGAGATCGTAAGCCGCAAGCTTCTCCATCAGGAGATTGAAGAGCGGCTGGGGATCCGCGTCGGAAATGTCGTTGGCGGGGGTGACTGGCGAGATCCGGATGCCGGTACGCCCGGCGCCGATCTCCTTGACGATGGTATCCACCACCTCCACGGCGAAGCGGGTGCGGTTCTCGATGGAGCCGCCATAGGCGTCGGTGCGGGCGTTGGCGCTCGAGCGCAGGAACTGGTCGATCAGATAGCCGTTGGCGGCGTGGATCTCGACGGCGTCGAAGCCGGCATCGATGGCGGCGCGGGCGGCGCGGCGATAATCCTCCAGAATGCCGGGGATCTCCTCGATTGCGAGCGCGCGCGGTTCCGACGTGTCGGCGAATGCCCCGGTGCCGTCATCGTTGATGATGAAGGTCTTGGACTTGGCGCGGATCGCCGACGGGGCCACGGGCTGGCCGCCGTTCGGCTGGAGCGAGGTGTGGGACACGCGTCCGACATGCCACAGCTGCACGGCGATCTTGCCGCCGGCGTGATGGACGGCGGAGGTGACCCGCTTCCAGCCTTCGATTGATTCCGGAAGATAGAGACCGGGCACCTGGGCATAGCCCTGGCCCTGCTGAGAGATCGGCGTGCCTTCAGAGATCAGCAGGCCGGCCGTGGCACGCTGTTCGTAATAGGTGACGTTGAGGTCGTTGGGAACGGCGCCCGGCGACCGGTTGCGGGTGAGCGGCGCCATGGCGATGCGATTGGCAAGGGTAATCTGTCCGAGGGAGATCGGATCGAAGAGGCTGGTCATTGCAAATCTCCTTTCCGGCGCCAAGTGGGAGGAGCGCGCCGGGAGACTGCATCTGGGGTCTCAGAGCACCTTGTTCAAGGCGTTGAGAAAGGCGCCGATGACATCTTCGTTGCGGCGGTAGAGAACCCACTGGCCGACCCGGGTCGATGAAATGAGGCCGGCGCGCTGAAGCGTCGCGAGGTGAGCCGAGACCGTCGACTGGGAAAGTCCGCAGCGTTCGAACTGGCCGGCGCTCACGCCCATTTCCAGAGGTTGCGGCTGGTGGTCAAAGTGCTTGGCCGGATCCTTGAGCCATACGAGCATTTCGATCCGGGCAGGGTGCGCAAGCGCTTTGAGGGTTTCGTCGAGATTCATCTGCAATTGTCCAAAACGGCATTTCCCGTTTCACATATGGCCGCAACGGCGCACGTCAACTCGCCGCATCGTTAAAGGAAACCGAAAAGTGTTCATTTTTGATACACCATGCTGAACTTTTTTCGGCGGAATTTCAGGCCGACCGTTCATCGTCGGAATTGATGCAAAGCAAAAAAAGAGGGCCGCCGGATTGCTCCAGGGCCCTTTGAATTGTGAAGGTCAAAAACCTCCAGAGGGGAACAGCTGCTGCGGTGGAACTGGGAGGAAAAAGCCACCATGTGCATCAGCTGTGTGCGATATGGTGGTTTTTTGTGCAGTGAACAATGCTTTTTTATGCATGTCAGACATGCAGTGACCGCAGGACTTAACGATTTGACCTGCTTTTCGAACTAAAAGTTCCAGTTTCGCGCCTTTGCGACAATAAAATCGCGGAAAGCTTTCAATTTGGCGGCGTTTTTCATCTCGTCCGGATAGCAGAAATAGGTATCGAACGAGGGGACATCGGCGCTGGTTACCAGCTGCAGGAGCCCAGGATCGCGGCCGACGATGTAATCGGGCAGCATGGCAATGCCGATTCCAAGCAGGCAGGCGCGCTTGATCGAGGTCAGACTGTTGATCTGCAGATGGGGAACACGCGGATTGTCGGAGGTGCGACCGGCGACTTCCAGCCAGTTGACGTCGAGAAGGTAACCCGGCGCCGGTTCGCCGAAGGTGATGATCCGGTGATTGTCGAGATCCTCGATCGACTGCGGCTCGCCATAGCGGTTGATGTAGGAGGGGGCGGCATAGACGTGCATGTGCACGGTGAACAGCTTGCGCTGGATGAGGTCCGACTGCTGGGGCTGGCGAAGGCGGATGGCGCAGTCGGCATGGCGCATGTTCACGTCGAGCTCCTCGTTATCGAGGATCAGCTGGATCGACATGTCCGGATAGAGCTGCAGAAACTCCTGCACCTTGTCGGTGAGCCAGCCCTGGCCGAGGCCGACGGTCGTCGTGACGCGCAGCTTGCCGCTCGGCTTCTCCGTCGTCTCGGTCAGCTGCATCTTGACCGTTTCGAGTTTCAGAAGCACGTCATGGGCGGTGCGGTAGAGCAGTTCTCCCTGCTCGGTCAGGATCAGCCCGCGCGCGTGGCGGTGGAACAGCTTGACGCCGATATCCTGTTCCAGCGCGCTGACCTGGCGGCTGATCGCCGATTGGGACAGATGCAGCTTGTCGGCCGCGTGGGTAAAAGACCCGGCTTCGGCGGCCGCATGAAAAATGCGCAACTTGTCCCAATCCAACGGCATGCCGCCCCCTCTCATGTCGTTACTCCGCGGCTTCGGCCCGGACCGGTGCGGCCGACAGGAAGCGCTCGGCTTCCAGGGCTGCCATGCAGCCCATGCCCGCCGCGGTGATGGCCTGCCGATAGATGTCGTCCGTCACGTCGCCGGCGGCGAAGACGCCCTCGACGTCCGTCGCGGTCGAGTCGGGTGCGGTCCACAGATAGCCGTTCGGCTTGAGCTTCAGCTTGCCCTTGAACAGTTCGACCGCCGGCGCATGGCCGATCGCAACGAAGACGCCGTCGATCGGCATCTCGGTGATGGCGCCGTTCTGGGTGTCGCGCAACTTGACGCCGGAGACCGACGGCGGCATCGGCGGCTTTGCCGGTGCACCGGTGATCTCGGCAACCTCGGTGTTCCACATCACCTTGATGTTTTCCTTGGCGAACAGGCGTTCCTGCAGGATCTTTTCCGAACGGAAGCTGTCGCGGCGGTGGACGACGGTCACCGACTTCGCGATGTGCGAGAGATACAGCGCTTCCTCGACGGCGGAGTTGCCGCCGCCGACGACGATGACGTCCTTGTTGCGATAGAAGAAGCCGTCACAAGTCGCGCAGGCCGATACGCCGAAGCCCTGGAAATGCTGTTCGCTCTCGATTCCGAGCCACTTGGCCTTGGCACCGGTGGCGATGATCAGTGTGTCGGCGGTCCAGACCTGGCCGGAATCGGTCCGGGCGGTGAAGGGGCGACGCGACAGGTCGACTTCCGTCACCAGATCGTTGACGATCTCGGCGCCGACATGGGTCGCCTGGTTGAGCATCTGCTCCATCAGCCACGGGCCCTGGATCGGATCGGCGAAGCCCGGATAGTTCTCCACGTCCGTAGTGATCATCAGCTGGCCGCCCTGTTCCATGCCGGCGATCAATACGGGTTTCAGCATCGCACGGGCGGCATAGATCGCGGCAGTATATCCGGCGGGGCCGGACCCGATGATCAGCACCTTGGTGTGGCGGGCGGTCATGGTGGTTCCTTTCAAAGCGGGCAAGGGAGGGGGCGATATAAGATCGCGCGCCGCTTCTTTGTAGCCTCATTTATGATTGGTCCATGCATTTATTCAAGGTCAGCATTGCAATACCAACAAGGCAATCCGTCGCACGGCAATTTTTGTGCTCGCCACGGACAGATTATTGCCAAATCCGGCGATTCAGCTAGAAGTCTGGAACATCCGCCACGAAAGGTCTGAGCGTGTTGAGAGCCGAGCTGGACGCCATCGATCTCAAAATCCTTCGAGAATTGCAGCGCGACGGTCGCATGACCAATGTCGAGCTGTCCGAGCGGGTCGGCATTTCGGCGCCGCCCTGCCTGAGGCGGGTTCGCAAGCTGGAAGAGGCGGGCATCATCGAAGGCTATCATGCGATGCTGAATGCGCCGAAGCTCGGCTTCGATCTCGTGGCCTTCTGCATGATCGGGCTGAAGCATCAGTCGGAAAGCAATCTGAAGGCCTTTGCCGCCGCCACGGAAAGCTGGCCGATGGTTCGTCAGGCATGGATGGTGTCCGGCGACAGCGACTTCCTGCTGCATTGCGTTGCGGAAAATCTGACCCGGTTTCAGGACTTCGTGATCGAGGTGCTGACCGCCAACGAGCATGTCCACACCGTGCGCACCATGCTGACGATCCGTCAGGTCAAGAAGGTCGGGCTGGTCGAGGTTTGATCGGAACGCGGCCGCTGCCGTTTCCTCTCATCGGGTGACCGCTGCCCACTGTTTTCTAGCGGCTCAAGGCGGCGAACTCCTCGACGAGACGGGAATGCAGATCCGTTCCGTACGCCCGCATCCTCACCTTCTCCATCATGTCCGGATCAATCTCCTCCAGCTTTCCAGGGATCAGGAAGACGTTGTAGACGTAGCGGAGAAAGAGGCCGCGCAGGCGTTCGTCGGGATTCCAGTCGTCGAGAGCCTCGAGCGCCCGGCCGAGTTGCGGCATGGATGGTGCAAGGAGCACGAGGTCTGCTATGCCGTAGGGGGCTTCGCCGAGGACGATGACCTTCTTCGCCAGGACCAGGCTTTCCATGCCGACCGTCGAGTTGATGGTGATGACAGCTTCGGCGTTCTCGATCAGCTTGCGGGTTTCATTGTGATTGGCAAAGTGGATGCGCGGATGGGCCTTCACCTTGTCGCGGATCGTCAGCGGGAAGCTCGGGTGTTCCTTGATGACGAATTCGCGCTCCGGATATCGTTCCGCCAGTTCGAACAGGACCTCGTAGAAATGCCGCATGTCGCGGATCCACGGTGAGTGTTCGAGGATCTGCATGTCGCTCGGGACCTGGAAGGGCACGAAAATGTAGCAGCCGGGCAGGGCGGCCGCCTCCTCTCCCTTCTGCTTCGTGTCGCGCCGGGTGAGGCTCTGCGGCAGTTCGCCGCCGATGCGGTCGGCTGCCCAGAGATAGAAGGCCGCGTCGCGAGGCAGGGTGCTTCCGAAGTTGATGCCCTTGCGATCACATTGGGAGGTGTTCGGGAAGAAGCCGTTTTCCATGACGAGCATGGATCGTCCCCGCTGGCGTGCACCCGCGGCAAGCAAAGATGCCGGGATCATGAAACCGTTGAAGACGAGAGCCGTGGCGTCGGGATGCTCTTCGAGCCGCGCCTCAATCAGGATCGCCGAGAGCCGGGCGCGGAGCGTCATCAGCGCACGGTATGTCACGGCGGCGATGGGGTTGCCGAAGACCGCCGGGAAGCGGATCTGGCGGCGCAAGAAATTGTGTTCGATGCTGTCACGAAGGGGGATGTCGGTTGCCGTGGCGCTGAACAGCTTGATGAGGCCGGCAGGGCCCTTGCGGCGCAGCAGTTCCTTCAAGCCCTCCGCCAGCTTGAACGGCGCGCAATCCATCCGCTCGCCCAGAACCCTCTGCAGCGGCTTTAGGACATTGCGCTGAGAATAGATGAATTCAACCTTGTCCATCGGATGCCTCAGCCTTTCGCGAGCAGCCCGTCATAGATCGACTCGAGTGCGGAGGATTCGCGTTCGAGGCCGAAGGACGAGAGCACATGCGTGCGCGATGTCTTGCCCCAGTTGTCCGTCCGGTCGGGATTGTCCATGCAGTCGCCGATCGCGTCGCGCAGCCGCTCATAGTTGCCGGCGGGCACGACCTTGCCGGTCTCGTCCTCGACGATCATCTCGGCATAGGCGCCGGCATCGCTGGCCACCACCGGCGTGCCGGAGGCCATCGCTTCGAGGGGGGTGAGGCCGAAGCCTTCGTTGCGCGAGGGGGCTACATAGAGGCTGAGGCGGCGGTACCACTGCTTGATGTCGTCGACCTCTCCGAGAAAGACGATGCGCGAGGAAAGGCCGGCGGCCGCGATGTCGGCCTTGAGGCCGTCGGCAAACCCCTGGTGCTCGGCCGTCACCCGTCCGCTGATCACGGCGGTCCAGTCCGGATGACGCGGCAGGAGTTCGATCATGGCGTGGACGAAGAGATCGGTGCCCTTCTGGTGGCGGACGCGGCCGAAGCAGCCGACGAGGTGACGTCCGGGCAGGCCGGTTGCCGCGATCGTATCGGACGGTCCGGTATCCGGCTGAAACAGCGTCGTGTCGATCCCGTGGCGGATGACGGTGTGCGGCACCTTGAGGAAGGAGCCGGAACGGGCGCTTGTCGCGACGACGGCATCCATCCTGGAGATCAGCCAGCGGGTGTAGCCGGTGTGATGCCGCTGGGCGGCGGAGGTGAAGAGCAGCTTCAGCGGCATGCGCAACACGTCTCGCAGCAGGATGCCGAACAGCATCTCGTTGTTGCGCCGGGCATGCCAGACGCGCACCGGCGCGCCCGCCGGCCGGCGCCAGAGGCCGGGCAGCTGGCGCCAGTGCATCTTCGGAAGTCCAGCGGGAAGGCCGGGGCCGAGCGTCACGATACCGCGCCCCATCTGCCGCTGTTGCGGGATCAGCTGGATCACGGTCGAGGTCACGCCGGAAAGGCGCCGCTTGAAATGCGGCGCGATCACCGTGATATCGGCAAGCGAGAGCAAGGGAAGGCCTTCCGGTTGGGTATCAGCCCCAGTGGATCGCGAGGATCTCGTAGGCCTTCGAGCCGCCGGGGGCGACGACTTCGATGTTGTCGCCGACTTCCTTGCCGATCAGGGCGCGGGCGATCGGCGAGGAGATCGAGATGCGGCCGGCCTTCACGTCGGCTTCCTGGTCGCCGACGATCTGGTAGGTCTTTTCCTCTTCGGTGTCCTCGTCGACCAGCTTGACGGTCGCGCCAAACTTGATGGTCGAACCGGACATCTTCGACAGGTCGATGACCTCAGCGCGGGCGGTCAGGTCTTCCAGTTCGCTGATCCGGCCTTCGTTGTGGCTCTGGGCCTCCTTGGCGGCGTGGTATTCGGCGTTTTCGGAAAGGTCGCCATGGGCGCGGGCTTCGGCAATCGCCTCGATGATGCGCGGCCGCTCTTCCTGCTGGCGCCAACGCAGTTCCTCCTGCAGCTTGTTGAAGCCGTTCTGCGTCATCGGTACCTTTTCAACCATTTCCTCTTCCTTCGCATTCATGTCCGCTTGGCGCTGGACATAAAAGAAAACAGGTCCCGAAGCGAAGCCACGGAACCAGTTCAAATCAACGATTGGCAGACTATAGCAGAATGGTTCGCGCAATATCCAGACATTTCGACAGCCGTGCTTTTCCGGCTGTCCGGGCGTTCGGCCGGGCGCGACGCTAGAGCCCCTGCGGGATGAGCCTGAATTCGACGCGGGCTGGCACTGTCGCAGCAAAGCGAGACAGGGCCTGTTCGACCGCCGCGCGATTGGCCTCCGGCATGATGTAGAAGGTGACCGTGTCCTCTGCCGCGGTATAGTTGTCGACCGTGCGCAGCGTTGCGACCCGGGTCCAGTCGGCAGGAATTTCCCTGAACCATTTGTCGTAGATCATCGCCAGCCCGACCCCGTTGTCCCGCATCAGCCGTGACATGGCCGCGGTATCGAAGCTCTTCGCCGCCCTCAGCTGGCGGACGGGTTCGGAGCCGAGGCCCCAGAGGTCGAGGACGTAGGCGTCGTTGCCGTAGCTGACGAGACCGAGATCGTTTACCGCCACCGGTCCGCTGTGGAACTCCTGCGCGAAACGGCGCATCTGGTACTGCTGTTCGTAGATGTTCCTGGCCGCGAGCGGCGTCCTTACGGCCGCAACGGCGTAGTTGAACGACATGGTCGAAAGCAGCAGGAACAGGAGAACCGAGCCGGCCTTTCTGAGTGTACTGGCTCCGCGCAGGCGGCGCCAGGCATCGAGCAGGAGCAGACCGGCCAGGGCGACCGCGTAGACTTCGTAGCGGTAGAACCAGCCGATCTTGCCGACCAGCAGGTGGGCGCCGATTGCCGCCACCGCCACGGCATAGACGACGGCGATGCGCCGGTTGCTGTCCCGGAAGACGAAGGCGGCGAGGCTGAGCAGCATAGCCGACAGGACGAGGCAGAAGCCTGCCCGCAGCCGGAGGTTCGCCTTGATCTCCAGAAGGATCGCGCGGAGCGGCTGCACGTCGCCCGAAGCTGTCGAGGCCGCGCTTGACTTCAGCAGGACCGAACTAGGGAAGAACGGCAGGTCGCGAAGAAGGACAAAGGCTGCATAGGCGCCGACAGCGGCAAGGATTGCGAGTGACGCCCGAACGGCAATGAGGCGCTTGCCGAAGTACCAGAGTGCGATGATGGAAAGGCCGGAAAGAGCCGCGCCTTCGAAGCGCAGAAGGGGCATCATGACAAGGGCCGGGGTCAGGTACCGCGGGATGGTTCGTTCCTCCGCTGCATCGACGAGGCCATCGATGGTTGCGACCACGGCAAGGACATGCAGCGAGTGTTCCATGCCGGTCAACGGCAGGGCGATGCTGCTCGTCAAAAGGATGAGGAGTAGTCCGCAAACGGCCATGCCGAGGTAGCCGGCTCCGGTGACAATGCCGTTCTTGACGAGAAAGCGCGCCGAGAGAAAGACCGTTGCCATGGCGGCGGCGACATTGATCACCAGCGGGCCTGCCATGCCGAGCCCAAGCCATTCGGATACGGCCAAGAGCCAAGGCCAGAGGATGGAGGACGAGGGCGAGGAGAATTCGGTGGCGTTGACGCCGTAACCGCCGAGCAGGATGTTTCGCGCGACCGCCAGATGAATGTAAGGATCGTCGAGCGTGTAGATCAGATGGCCGTCGGCCAGATCTATCGAAATAGCGAGAACGATGCAGAAAAGGGCAGCCCAGGCGAACGTCACCATCATCGGGAAACGTCGAAGAGAAACATGTTCCGTCACCGGTCGGAAATCCCTCTTGCCCTGGAAAAGTGTTCCACCTTCGTTGCCCACAGACTGCCGGTTCGGCAGTTGAGGCCGCTTATCGCGTGATCGCGTTAAAATTGCAGAAAGAAAGAGGGGTGGATTCTGACCTCCTCGCGCCAGCGATGGTGGCAGGCTTCAGCCCTGGCGAAGGACCGCTTCCAGCCGCTCGAAGTTCTGCTCGTTGGCAGCTGCGATGAATTTTTCGAGGAAGAGGGTCTCGTCGTTCCGCTCCATGCGCATACACCAGTCGAGGCGGCTGCCGCTTTCCTCGGCGGAGAAGGTCATCTCGAGCGTGTAGACGTGCAGCGGTTCGTGATGGAGGAAGACGATACGGCGCAGCGGCTCGACAGTCTGGAACGTCGAGCGGTTCAGAAAATCCGTCCCGTCGGATGCCTGCATAGTGATCAGCCAGGTGCCGCCGGGTCGCAGGTCGAACCCGTGGATCGTGTTGGTGAAGCCGTGCGGTCCCCACCACAGGGCCAGTTTGCCGGGATCCGCGAAGGCATCGTAGAGCGTTTCGACGGTTGCCTCGAAGAGGCGGCTGTTGTTGATTTCGACGCTTTCCTGGTCGCTCATGCCGAGATTGTTCCGTGAGATTTCGCCTGCGTTGCTGCAATCGTGGATAACAAAGAACCGGCCAACGAGCGGGTCATTGGCCGGTTCCGAATTCAGTCCGTGGAGCCGACGATCAGAAGTAGCTCTGCAGCGGCCGGACCTCAAGCTGGCCACTCTTCAGCGCCCGGATGGCTTCGGCAGCGGCAAGCGCACCGGCCATGGTCGTGTAGTAGGGCACCTTCTGCATCAGGGCTGCGCGGCGCAGTGATTTCGAATCCGAGATCGCCTTGTTGCCGTCGGTCGTATTGACGACCAGCTGGACCTGACGGTTGCGGATGGCGTCTTCGATATGCGGGCGGCCTTCGAGCACCTTGTTGATCTTGATCGCGTCGATGCCCTGTTCGGCGAGGAAACGCTGGGTGCCGCCGGTCGCCATGACCTTGAAGCCGATCTCGGCAAGGATCTTGATCGCCGGCAGGACACGGACCTTGTCCTCGTCGCGGACGGAGACGAATACCGTTCCGTCACGCGGCAGTTCGACGCCGGCGCCGAGCTGGCTCTTGGCGAAGGCGAGCGCGAAATCGGTGTCGAGGCCGATGACCTCGCCGGTCGAGCGCATTTCCGGGCCGAGCAGCGTGTCGACACCGGGGAAGCGGGCGAAGGGGAAGACGGCTTCCTTGACAGCAATGTGCTTCAGGTTGCGCGGATCGGGCTTCTTTCCATAGGCGGCGATCGCCGCATCGAGCTTCTCGCCGGTCATGATGCGGGCGGCGATCTTGGCGATCGGCGCACCGATCGTCTTGGCGACGAAAGGCACGGTACGAGAGGCACGCGGGTTGACTTCGAGCACGTAGATCGTGCCGTCCTTGATGGCGTACTGGACGTTCATCAGGCCGCCGACGTTCAGCGCCTTGGCCATGGCCTTAGTCTGGCGCTCCAGTTCATCGAGCAGTTCGGGGCTGAAGGAGCGCGAGGGCAGCGAGCAGGCCGAGTCGCCCGAGTGGATGCCAGCTTCCTCGATGTGTTCCATGATGCCGGACACAAAGACGTTCTCGCCGTCGCACAGCGCGTCGACGTCGACTTCGACCGCGTTGGTCAGGTAGCTGTCGAACAGCAGCGGGTTCTTGCCCAGCAGCGTGTTGATCTGGCCGGTCTTGTCGTTCGGGTAGCGCTGCTTGATGTCTTCCGGAACAAGGCCCGGCACGGTGTCGAGCAGGTACGACTGCAGCATGCTCTCGTTGTGGATGATCTGCATGGCGCGGCCGCCGAGCACGTAGGACGGGCGAACAACCAGCGGGAAGCCGATCTCGGTGGCGACGAGGCGGGCCTGCTCGACCGAATAGGCGATGCCGTTGTTCGGCTGGGTGAGGTCGAGCTTCATCAGGAGCTTCTGGAAGCGGTCGCGGTCTTCGGCAAGGTCGATCGCGTCCGGGGCGGTGCCGAGGATCGGGATGCCGTTCTTTTCGAGCGCCTCGGCGAGCTTCAGCGGGGTCTGGCCACCGAACTGGACGATGACGCCGACCAGTTCGCCCTTTTCCTGCTCGGCGCGCATGATCTCGATCACGTCCTCGGCCGTCAGCGGCTCGAAGTATAGCCGATCGGAGGTGTCGTAGTCGGTCGACACGGTTTCCGGGTTGCAGTTGATCATGATGGCTTCGAAGCCGGCATCCTTCAGTGCGAAGGCGGCGTGGCAGCAGCAGTAGTCGAACTCGATGCCCTGGCCGATGCGGTTCGGACCGCCGCCCAGGATGACGACCTTCTTGCGGTCGGACACTTGCGCTTCCGAGCGTGCGGCGCCGACGAAGGGCGTCTCATAGGTCGAGTACATGTAGGCGGTCGGCGAGGCGAACTCGGCGGCGCAGGTGTCGATGCGCTTGAAGACCGGGCGGACCTGGAGGCTGTTGCGCAGCTCGGCGACTTCCTTCGGGCGCTTGCCGGTGAGCGAGGCGAGGCGCGCGTCGGAGAAGCCCATGGCTTTCAGCATGCGCAGGTTCTCGGCATCGGCCGGCAGGCCGTGCTCGCGGACGCGCGCTTCCATGTCGGTGATCGCCTTGAACTGGGCGATGAACCACGGATCGATCTTGCAGCCTTCGTGCACTTCCTCCGGCGACATGCCGAGGCGCAGCGCCTGGGCGACCATGCGCAGGCGATCCGGGGTCGGCGTGCCGATCGCGGCGCGGATGGCGTTCTTGTCGTCGCCCTGGCCAAGGCCGGGGATCTCGATCTCGTCGAGGCCGGTCAGGCCGGTCTCAAGTCCGCGCAGCGCCTTCTGCAGCGATTCAGCGAAGGTGCGGCCGATGGCCATGACTTCACCGACCGACTTCATCGCGGTGGTCAGCGTCGGCTCGGCGCCCGGGAATTTCTCGAAGGCGAAACGCGGGATCTTGGTGACCACGTAGTCGATCGACGGTTCGAACGAGGCGGGCGTCGCCCCGCCGGTGATGTCGTTCTCCAGCTCGTCGAGCGTGTAGCCGACAGCGAGCTTGGCGGCGACCTTGGCGATCGGGAAGCCGGTGGCCTTGGAGGCCAGCGCCGACGAGCGCGAGACGCGCGGGTTCATTTCGATGACGACGAGACGGCCGTCCTTCGGGTTGACGGCGAACTGAACGTTCGAGCCGCCGGTTTCGACCCCGATCTCGCGCAGCACCGCGATCGAGGCGTTGCGCATCATCTGGTATTCCTTGTCCGTCAGGGTCAGTGCCGGGGCGACCGTAATCGAGTCGCCGGTGTGCACGCCCATCGGATCGATGTTCTCGATCGAGCAGATGATGATGCAGTTGTCCGCCTTGTCGCGGACGACTTCCATTTCATATTCCTTCCAGCCGAGCACCGATTCCTCAATCAGCACTTCTGTGGTCGGCGAGGCGTCGAGACCGGAGCCGATGATCTCGAAGAATTCCGAACGGTTGTAGGCGATGCCGCCGCCGGTGCCGCCCATGGTGAAGGACGGGCGGATGATGGCCGGCAGGCCGACGACGTCGAGCGCCTGGGCGGCAATCGCCATGGCATGGCTCATATAACGCTGCTTGCGGTCGCTCTCGCCGAGGTTCCACTGGTTTTCCAGTGCGTCCAGCGCCTTGTCGAGATCGGCGCCCGAGAGCTTCGCCTTGAGTTCGGCGCGGGCCGCCTCATGGGTCTTGCGGTCGGCTTCCTTAATGTCGGTGGCGTTGGCGAGCATCGACTTCGGCGTCTCGAGGCCGATCTTGGCCATGGCCTCGCGGAAGAGGGCGCGATCCTCAGCCTTGTCGATGGCGGCGGGCTTGGCGCCGATCATCTCGACATTGTAGCGGTCGAGCACGCCCATGCGCTTCAGGGAAAGGGCCGTGTTGAGCGCCGTCTGGCCACCCATGGTCGGAAGCAGCGCGTCCGGACGTTCCTTGGCGATGATCTTGGCGACGACTTCCGGGGTGATCGGTTCGACATAGGTCGCGTCGGCAAGGCCCGGATCGGTCATGATGGTCGCCGGGTTGGAGTTGACCAGGATGACCCGATAGCCTTCTTCCTTCAGCGCCTTGCAGGCCTGGGTGCCGGAATAGTCGAACTCGCATGCCTGGCCGATGACGATCGGCCCAGCGCCGATGATGAGGATGGACTTGATATCTTGGCGCTTCGGCATGGTTCTATCCGTTCTTCGGCCTGCGCGAAAAGCCGGCTCGGGGCTTCAAGCTCCGGTCGGGGCGCAGGTTATGGCGTAATTTCAGGCTAGAAGCGGCTTATAGGGAAATCTTCTGCGGAGCGGAACCCCATAAATGAGCGCTTTGCAGGAAAGTTGGGGAGCATGTGAGCGAAGTCACGAATGCCGTTGCACGAGGGGCTTCCGATTCCACCGGAAACAAGAAATGGCGGACACCAGGCCCGCCATTCCAATGGCTGACGCGGAGCGTCAGTTCCGATCAGAACTCTTCCCAGTCGCTGGCCGCAGGGGCCGGCTTCGCGCCGATCGCTGCGGCGAGGCGGGTGCCGAGCGCGCGGGCAGGCGAGGCGACAGGGGCTGACTTGGCCACCACCGCCACTGCCGGGCGGTACGGAGCCGATGCGACGGCCGAGAGCGTGGGGCGCGCGGCGGCGGCGTGGCCGTGACCGAGGTTGAACTGGGCAAGGCGGGCCGACAGCGCGGAGACTTCCGACACCAGGGTGTGCGATGCCGCATTGGTCTCCTCGACCATCGCTGCGTTCTTCTGGGTTCCCTGGTCCATGACGTTGACCGCGGAGTTGATCTCGCTGAGGCCGGTCGACTGATCGCGGGCGGCCAGGACGATCGCCTGCACGTTGGTGTTGATCAGCTGCACCTCCGCGACGATCGACTGCAGGGCGTCGCCGGTCTGGCCGACAAGCTGGACGCCGTGCTTGACCTGGTCCCCTGAGGCGGTGATCAGGGCCTTGATCTCCTTCGCAGCATTGGCAGAGCGCTGGGCAAGCTCACGGACCTCCTGGGCGACGACGGCAAAGCCCTTGCCGGCTTCACCCGCACGGGCAGCCTCGACGCCGGCATTCAGCGCCAGCAGGTTGGTCTGGAAGGCGATTTCGTCGATCACGCCGATGATGTTGGAGATCGACTGCGACGACTGTTCGATCGCACTCATCGCGTCGACCGCGGTGCGGACGACCTCGCCCGAGCGCTCGGCGCCTTCCTTGGTCCGGCTGACCTGCATCCCGGCTTCCTCGGCGCGCTGGGTCGATTCCTTGACGGAACGGGTGATCTCCGCAAGGGCAGCTGCAGTTTCCTCGACGGATGCCGCCTGCTGCTCGGTCCGGCGCGCCAGGTCGTCGGCGGCGGAGCGGATCTCGTTCGAGCCGTTCTCGATGGTCGAAGCGTTCTCGCGGAAGGACAGCATCGCTCCCTGAAGCTTCTCGATCGATTCGTTGAAGTTCGAACGGATCGAGTCGAGTGCAGCGCTGAACGGCCGCTCGAGGCGGACCGTCATGTCGCCGTCGGAAAGGCGCGCGAGACCGGCGCCGAGTTCGGAGACCACGAAGCGGATTTCCTCCTCGCGGGCGGCGTGGCCCTTGGAACGTTCGGTCCGTTCGTGCTCTTCGTGTACGCGATGGGCTTCGGCTTCGTGTTCAAGCTCGACCTTGCGGCGGTTGCTTTCGAGAAGCACCTGAAGCGAACGGGAGAGGTCGCCGAGTTCGTCGGTCTTCTCGCGATCGGTCAGTTCGACGTCGAGGCCGCCGTCGGCGATCTGCATCGTCTGGCCGATGACCCGATTGATGCGGCCGATGAAGCGGCGGGCGAGCAGCCAGCCGGCGAGCACCAGCAGAAGCGTGGCAAAACCGATGACCGCGGCCGAGTTCCACACGACCTGGCTGACGGCGGCGAAGACGGTGGCGCGCGGTACCGAGACCACAACATTCCAGACGGCGCCTTCGAAGGGTTCGATCGGGATCGCGACGGCAAGGTTTTCCTCGCCGTTCGGCTCGATGATCGTCTGGGCGGTGCCGGGCGCCTTCAGCGCGGCCTCCCAGGCGCTCGCGTCGACACCGCTGTCCTTCAGAGCCTTGCCCATGATGGCCTTGTCGGGATGGCTGACAAAGGCATTGGCTGACGACAGGAGGGCAATGTAGCCGGTGCCGAGAGGGCGCTTGGATGCGAGGTCGGCGGCGGACTTGTCGAGGTCAATGTCGGCGCCGACATAGGCGACGGTCTTGTCGCCTTCCTTCACCGGCACCGAAAGCGTGGTCATCAGCACGTCCTTGCCGTTGACCGGATAGACATAGGGTTCCATCAGGACCGGTTTGCCGGTCTTGACGGGGATCTGATAGTAATCGCCGGCCCCCGGCTTGTCGTAGTCGACGAGGACCTCGCTCTTGATCTCGCTGCCGGCGCGGAAAACATAAGGAACGAAGCGGCCCGTGCCGTCATGGGCCGGCTTACCCACGTATTCGGCGTCCTTCCCGTCAAAAGCATTCGGTTCCCAGCCGGTCGAAAGTCCGATTGCACCGGGATAACCTTCGAGCGTGGTGTTCATCAGGGCGATGACGTTCTCGCGCGTCGCCGAGCCCGACTGGCGGAGCGATACGATCGACATCTTCACGCCCTGGACCATCTGATGGCCGTCGCCGAGGCTGGCTTCGATCTCTGCCGCCGCCTTCGTGGCCGCCGCGCGCATCTCGTTGAGGCTGGCGGTGCGAATGTTTTCATAGGAAATCGTGGCCAGCGTTGCTGCCACGCCGATCGTCGTCACGACGCCAAGCGCAACCGTCGAAAAGATATTGCGGCCGGTGGCCGATTTGAAAAGCATGTGTCCTCCTCCCGGGAAACGCCCGCATCCGCCGAATGCGGACGCGACCACGCAGCGGCGGCGTGGTATGCAATGCGCGGGAATCTTATCCCTTGGGTGGTTAAGCAGGTGTTTAAATGCGGTGTTCCGATGTGCCGCGAGACAGTATTACTTCGCGTTTTGGCGGGATGTTCGCCGTTATGATTGAATATTCAAATCCCTGGACAAGGAATTGCGATGTATTCTTCCTATTTTGAGCAGGATGGACTTGGACTGGCCGACCTAGTGCGCCGCGGCGAAGTGAGTGCGGTCGAACTGGTGGAAGCGGCCATCGCCGCGATCGAAAAGCTCAACCCGCAACTCAACGCCGTGATCCGGACGATGTTCGACGACGCGCGGCGCGTCGCTGCGGGACCGCTCGGGGAGGGGCCGTTTGCCGGCGTGCCCTTTCTTCTGAAGGATCTGCTGTCCCAGGTCGATGGCGTTCCGACGTCGCAGGGAAACAGGCTCTGGGCGAAGATCCCGGCCAAGGGCGACACCGAACTGGTGAAGCGCTGGAAGCGGGCCGGGCTGATCGTCGTCGGCAAGACCAACACGCCGGAGTTCGGACTGACGCCCTATACGGAACCGGACGCGTTCGGCCCGACCCGCAACCCGTGGGACACGAGCCGGACACCGGGCGGATCCTCAGGTGGTTCCGCGGCCGCCGTCGCCTCCGGTATGGTGCCGCTCGCCTCGGGAGGAGACGGCGGGGGCTCGATCCGCATTCCCGCCTCTGCCTGCGGCCTGTTCGGCATGAAGCCGACGCGTGGCCGCACACCGGTCGGGCCGTTCATCGGCGAGGCGTGGTCTGGATTCGCCGGCGAGCATGTGCTGACCCGTTCCGTTCGCGATTCCGCGGCCATCCTCGATGCGACCCATGGTCCGGATATCGGCAACCCGCATCCGCTGCCGGTGTTCTCCGGATCCTGGCTTGAAGCGTCCGGGCGGGCTCCGCGCCGGTTGAGGATCGCGGTTTCGTGCGAGCCCATGCTCGGCAAGGCCGTCGCGCCCGAGGTGCGGCAGGCCTTTGCCGACAGCGTCCGACTGCTCACCGACCTTGGCCACGAAGTGGTCGAGGCGGCCCCTGCCGTCGAGCGCGAGCGGTTCGCCCTTGCTTTCCTGACGGTCCTGGCCGCCGAGTTGCGGGCCGACATCGACTATACGGCGCAGGTCACCGGCCGGAAGGTTCGACCGGAGGATTTCGATGCCTCGTCCTTCGGCCTCGGACTGTTGGGTCAGGCTTTCTCGGCCGCCGAGCTCGCCGCGGCGCTGCGCTACCTGAAGCTCTCGGCCCGTGCGATCCTTGGTTTTTTCGAGACGCATGACGTGCTGATGACCCCGGTGCTCTCCAGCCTGCCGGTGAAGATCGGCGCGCTACAGCCGAAGCCGATCGAAAAGACGCTGATCCGCTTCATGGGGCATATCCGCGGTGGTTTGCTCCTGAAGAAACTCGGTATCGCCAACCAGCTCGCGGCGCAGACCTTCGAGTTCATTCCGTGGACGCCGGTCTTCAACGTCACCGGGCAGCCGGCGATGTCGGTGCCGCTCGGCTGGTCGCCGGAGGGGCTGCCGATCGGCATGCATTTCGTCGGGCGTTTTGCCGACGAGGAGACCCTGTTCAGCCTCGCGGGAGAACTGGAGCGGGCACGGCCCTGGAAGGATCGGCGCCCGCCTCGTTGAGCGCGGGTGAATGGAGAGCGTCCGCCCCGGTGCGGGCCCAACGGCTGTGTGCCGCGTTGACAGCCTTCAGCGGTTCCTTATTTGCGTGGCCGACGGGAACGCTTTGCCTTATAAGGTGTTAACGGGCAAACATACGCGACGGAGAGGAAGTGCATCATGGAATGGAAGGGTCGGCGTCAGTCGGACAACATCGAGGACCGTCGCGGGACATCGGCTGGGCCGGGCGGCATGGGCCGCAACCCGTTCGGACGTTCCGGCATCCAGATCCCGATGGGCAGCGGTCGTCGTGGCGGCGGGCTGAGCATCGGGACGATCATCTTCCTCGTCGTCGTCTACTTCGTGCTGAAGATGATGGGCATCGACATGCTCCAGCTGCTCGGCGAAGGCCAGATGCAGCAGCAGTCGGGCTACGAGCAATCGACCGGCACGCGCCCGTCGTCGCCCGCTGCCGACGAGATGACCGCCTTCGTGCGGACCGTGCTCGCCGAGACGGAGGATACCTGGAACGGCATATTCCAGGCGGAAGGCGAGACCTACGAGGAGCCGACGCTCGTGCTCTTCTCCGGTCAGGTCAGCTCCGCCTGCGGCATGGCGAGTTCGGCGAGCGGACCGTTCTATTGCCCGGGTGACCGCAAGGTCTATCTCGACACCGACTTCTTCCAGCAGCTCGACCAGCAGTTCGGAGCGTCGGGCGATTTCGCCGAGGCTTATGTGATCGCCCACGAGGTCGGTCACCATGTACAGAACCTGACCGGCGTGCTGCCCAAGTTCAACCAGATGCGTCAGTCAATGAGCGAGGCCGAGGCCAACCAGATGTCGGTTCGCGTCGAGCTGCAGGCCGACTGCTTTGCGGGCATCTGGGGCAAGTACACCGAGCAGAAGGGGCTTCTGGAAGCGGGCGACCTGGAAGAAGCGCTGAACGCAGCGCACCAGATCGGCGACGACACGCTGCAGAAGCGCAGCCAGGGCTATGTGGTGCCCGACAGCTTCAACCACGGCACCTCGGCGCAGCGCGCCAAATGGTTCAAGCGTGGCTTTGACAGCGGCAAGTTCTCATCCTGCGACACGTTTTCCGGATCGATCTGAACGGCCCCGTCGTTGGGTTCCATCCTCGGCAGACCTGGAAAGGCCCGGAGCATTGCCCGGGCCTTTCGCATGTCCGTATCATTTTTCGCTGTCGAGGTGCGCCATCTGGGCTTCGGCATAGCGCGTGCCAGCCGCCGCTCCCTTCGGCACCGCGGCCTCGATCTCGGCGAGGTCTTCGGACGAGAGCGTGCGCTCCATGGCTTCCAGCGATTCCGCCAACCGGTCGCGGCGGCGTGCGCCGACCACCGGTACGATATCCTCGCCCTGGGCTGCGACCCAGGCAATCGCGGCTTGTGCCGTCGTCAAGCCCCTGGCGCTGGCGACCCTGCCGAGGGCGGCTGCAAGGGCCAGGTTTCGGGCCTCGTTTTCACCCTGGAAGCGGGGTGCGTGGCCGCGGAAGTCGCCGGCGCCGGCCTTGCCGCTCTGCCAGTGACCGGAGATGAGGCCGCGCGAGAGGACACCGTAGGCGGTGATGCCGATGCCGAGTTCCCGGGTGACGGGCAGGATCTTCTCCTCGATCCCGCGCGAAACGAGCGAGTATTCGATCTGGAGATCGACGATTGGGTGGACCGCCGCGGCCCGCCGAATGGTCTCCGGCCCGACTTCGGACAGCCCGATATGGCGGACAAAGCCGGCTTTCACCATGTCGGCGATCGCGCCGATCGTCTCCTCAATGGGCACGTTGGGATCAAGGCGGGCGGGCCGGTAGATGTCAATGTAATCGGTGCCAAGCCGCTGCAGCGAATAGGCAAGCGCCGTCTTCACGGCGGCGGGCCGGGCATCGAAGCCGATCCAGCCGGCCGAGGGATCGCGCTGGGCGCCGAACTTCACGCTTAGCTGGACGTCTTCGCGTCGGCGTCCTTTCAGGGCGTCGGCGATCAGCATTTCATTGTGCCCCATGCCGTAGAAATCGCCGGTATCGAGCAGCGTCACACCCGCGTCTAGCGCGGCGTGGATGGTTGCAACACCCTCCGCGCGGTCGCTCTCGCCGTACATGCCGGACATGCCCATGCAGCCGAGGCCGAAACAGGAAACGGATGGGCCGGTCTTTCCGAGCTTCACAGTCTGCATTGTCGTCTCCTTTCAGACATTGCGGCGAGCCACTCGCCTCGGGGGACTATCTAGGTCGTCAGCGTTTGTGCGATAATCCGCCTTAAACGAAACGGGCTGTTTGGATTTTCGAACAATGTCGACCTTGCCGCTTTCCGACCTCGACGCCTTTGCGACGATTGCGCGGCTGCGTAGCTTTCGGGCCGCCGGGAAACTGCGTGGGGTTTCCGCCTCCTCGCTCAGCGAAGCGATGCGCCGTCTTGAGACCCATCTCGGCGTTCGCCTGTTCAACCGCACGACCCGCAGCGTCACGCTGACCGATGCCGGTGAACGGCTCCTCGAACGGTTGCGTCCGAGCCTCGCCGAGATCGAGACGGCGATCGACGCGATCAACAATCTGCGCGACCGGCCGGTCGGGCGGTTGCGCCTCAACGTGCCGGGCATCGTCGCCCGCTGCATTCTGCCCGACATTGCCGGCCGGTTCCTGGCCGCCTATCCGGAAATCACCATGGAGGTGTCGGTGAACGATGCCTTCGTCGATGTGCTTGCCGAGGGACATGATGCCGGCGTTCGCTACGAGGAGGCGTTGCATCAGGACATGATCGCCATCCCGATCGGGCCGCGCCGCCAGCGTTATGTCGGCGCGGCGGCACCCTCCTATGTCGTTCGGAAGGGTGCTCCCGCCCATCCGCGCGATCTGATGGACCATGACGCCGTGTTGCATCGTTTCTCGAGCGGCCGTGTCCTCACCTGGAGCTTCGAGCGTGATGGCGAAACCGTCACCGTTCATCCGGCGCCGCGCCTCGTGGCGGAATCCATCGATCTGGAGCTTGCCGCCGCCCGCAGCGGGCTCGGCATCATCTTCACCTTCGAGGACTTCCTGAAGGACGATCTCGACCGCGGCACCCTGGTGCCGGTGCTTGCCGACTGGACCCAGGAATTTTTCGGGCCCTATCTCTACTATCCCAGCCGTCGGTTGATGCCGGCGCCGCTCAGGGCCTTCGTGGATTTTGTCCGGCAGGACCGGTCCGGGGAAGATAAGACGCGTGCGCATCAATTAAAGTGAAGCTTTGACGATATTTATTTCTTGATGCTGATCCCGCCTTGCGGCCTCTGGACGATTCTCCTATGCAGGATTGCACGCCGCTTGCCAGTCTTCCCTGGAAGCGGCTTTTTTCGTCTCGGATAGTCGTCATGTCTACTTATGTATCTCACGATCGGGCAGGGCACGTGGCCGCAAGCTGGGCTTCGCATATCCGCGCCACGCTCGCGCTCGGCATTCCGCTGATCGGCGCCCAGCTCGCACAGTTGGGCATCCACACGACAGATGTGGTGATCGTCGGGCAGCTCGGCGCGCAGGCGCTCGCCGCCATGGTGCTGGCCGGCCAGTTCTTCTTCACCATCTTCATTTTCGGATCGGGTTTTTCCATCGCCGTGGTGCCGATGGTCGCGCAGGCCTACGGCCGTCAGGATGCGGTGTCGGTGCGCCGCTCTATCCGCATGGGGATCTGGGTTTCGATCGCCTATACGCTGCTGACGGCGCCGCTGTTCTACAATGCCGAGACGATCCTGCTGGCTCTCGGCCAGAAGCCGGAAGTGGCGAGGCTCGCGGCAGGCTATGTGCAGATCGTCCAGTTCGGCCTGTTGCCCGCGCTGCTCTTTGCGGTGCTGCGCGCGCTGGTCAGCGCGACCGGTCGCGCCGGGATCATTCTCTATGTGACGCTGGTCGTACTGGTGATGAACGGCGTGCTGGCCTATGCGCTGGTCCTCGGTCACTTCGGGTTTCCGGCGCTCGGCATGACCGGTGCCGCGATCGTCGCCGTCATGGTTCAATGGGCGAGCTTCCTGTTCATGGTCGCCTATATCCAGACGCGGGAGGAGACGCGCCGGTACGAGCTCTTCGTGCGTTTCTGGCGGCCGGACTGGCATGCGCTGTGGGAGGTCGTGCATCTCGGTCTGCCGATCGGCATCACGGTTCTCGCCGAGGTCAGCCTGTTTGCCGCCGCATCCCTGCTGATGGGCAAGATTGGTACCATCGAGCTGGCCGCCCACGGCATCGCGCTGCAGCTCGCCTCGATCGCCTTCATGTTTCCGCTCGGGCTTTCACAGGCCGCAACGGTCCGGATCGGCTTGGCGCACGGCCGCGGTCACTATGCGGATCTGATGCGCGCGGCGATCTCCGTGCTTGCGATCGCGAGCCTGATCGCGATGACCGGCGGGCTGCTCTTCTATTTCATGCCGATCACGCTGAGCAGCGCCTTCATCAACCCACACACACCGGATGCCGAGGCGGTGCTCGCCTTTGCCGGTCCGCTGGTGGTGATCGCCGGCATCTTCCAGCTGGTCGACGGCTTGCAGGCGATTGCCTCGGGCCTGCTGCGCGGGCTCAAGGATGCGCGCATTCCGATGGTTCTGGCCCTGATTGCCTACTGGCCGATCGGCTTCCTTCTGGCCTGGCTGCTCGCCTTTCCGCTCGGCTTCGGCGGAATCGGCATCTGGCTCGGCTTCCTGATCGGACTGATCGCCGCGGCGGCCATGCTGTGCCTGCGGTTCTTCCATCGGATCCGCTTCGAAATGAGAACGGCCCGGGTTTGACCGGGCCGTTTCGCAAGTGCTGAAGTATGAGTCGGATCAACGCTCTGCCAGCGCCGGCTCACCCTTGTTCTCCCGCACCATGTTGATGAAGCGGCGGAAGAGATAGTGGCTGTCCTGCGGGCCGGGCGAGGCTTCCGGGTGGTGCTGGACCGAGAAGACCGGCTTGCCGGCGAGGCGCAGGCCGCAATTGGTGCCGTCGAACAGGGAAATGTGAGTCTCCTCAACACCTTCCGGCAGCGACTTCGAGGCGACCGCGAAGCCGTGGTTCATCGAGACGATCTCGACCTTGCCGGTGGTGAAGTCCTTGACTGGATGATTGGCGCCGTGGTGGCCCTGGTGCATCTTCTCCGTCGTCGCGCCGAGCGCGAGACCGAGCATCTGATGGCCGAGGCAGATGCCGAACAGCGGCTTGTCCGACTTGATCAGGTCCTTAATCACCGGAACGGCATATTCACCGGTTGCGGCCGGGTCGCCGGGGCCGTTCGACAGGAAGATGCCATCCGGCGAAAGCGCCAGGATGTCCTCGGCGCTCGTGTTGGCCGGAACCACAGTCACCTTGCAGTCGAGGCCGGCGAACAGGCGCAGGATGTTGCGCTTCACGCCGAAATCGACGCAGACGACATGGTACTTCGCGTCGGCCGGGCCGAGCGTCGAATAGCCTTCGTTCCACACCCACGGCTTTTCGTCCCACAGGGACGACTGGCCGGAGGAGGCGACCTTGGCGAGGTCGAGGCCGACGAGGCCGCTCCAGGCCTTGGCTTCGGCCTTCAGCTGATCGACGTCGAAGACGCCGTTCGGGTCGTGGGCGATGACCGCGTTCGGCGCGCCATGCTCGCGGATCCAGGCGGTGAGCGCACGGGTGTCGATGCCGCAGAGGCCGATGATGCCGCGCGCCTTCAGCCAGGCGTCGAGATGCTTGACGGCGCGGTAGTTCGACGGATCGGTGATGTCCGCCTTGAAGATCACGCCGACCGCGCCGTGGCGGGCCGCAGGCGTCAGGTCTTCGATGTCTTCCTCGTTGGTGCCGACATTGCCGATATGCGGGAAGGTGAAGGTGACGATCTGGCCGAGATAGGAGGGGTCGGTGAGGATTTCCTCGTAGCCGGTCAGTGCGGTGTTGAAGCAGACCTCCGCCTGAACCTTGCCGGTGGCGCCGATGCCATGGCCTTCGATTACCGTGCCGTCGGCGAGAACGAGGAGGGCGGTCGGCTTGCGGGTGGTCCAGGGGGCTGTCGCGGTCATGTTCGTTCCTTCTTCGGCCGGAAGCCGCCGAGCCCTTGAAGGATCGGGGCCGCAGGGCCATTTATGTCGCAGTTCGAGGCCGCGCGAGGATGCGCGCTTTTCCCCTGATGACAATTTTCGTGCAGGTGCCGGAAAATAGACGGATCGATCCCGCAGGTCAATTCGCCACTGTGGAAAGCGCGGAATTTAGCTCCATGTATTTCAATGGGTTGCCTAATTGATTTGCACGGAACTCGGGGGCTCGTTATTAGTTCGCCCGAAATGACAAGGAAAAGCCACAATTGACCGAGCCCGAAAACGGTTTTTCCGAGGAGAAAGAGACATGATGCGCGACAGGTTTGCCGACGTTCTGAAGGACTCCCTCAAGGCAAAGGATGTCCGTCGCACCTCGACCGTGCGCCTCATCCAGGCTGCGATCAAGGATCGAGACATCGCCAATCGCGGCCTGGGAAAGGATCCGGTCAGCGACGACGAAATCATGCAGATCCTGATGAAGATGATCAAGCAGCGCGAGGAGTCGGCGAAGATCTACGCCGACAACGGCAGGCCGGAGCTTGCCGAGCAGGAGCGCGAGGAAATCGTCATCATCAAGAGCTTCATGCCGGAACAGCTTTCCGAAGAGAAGGTTCGTGAGTTGTGTGCGTCGGTGATCAATGAGACCGGCGCGCAAGGTTTGCGCGACATGGGCAAGTGCATGAATGCGCTCAAGGAGCGTTATCCTGGCCAGATCGACTTTGCCAAGGCCTCCGGCCTGGTCAAGGATCTGCTGAAGTAAGCTCGCCTCAGGCCTATCGATTTTAGAAACTCCGCCTTCGGGCGGAGTTTCGCGTTTCAGCCTTTCGAGCGCTTCTGCTCGGTGATGAAATGGCGCAGCACCGCGTTGATGCGGGCTGTGAATAGCGGGTGCTTGCGACGAAATCCGTGGCGCTTCGATCCGGGCCTGCCTATATGAAAAAGACAATCCAGGGACCGACATGCGCTTTTCCAACGACTTTCTCGACGAGATACGCGATCGTGTGCCGATTTCGGCGGTGATCGGTCGGCGCGTGTCGTGGGACCGCAAGAAGACCAATGCGTCGCGGGGTGACTACTGGGCCTGCTGCCCCTTTCATGGCGAGAAAAGCCCGAGCTTTCACTGCGAGGATCGCAAGGGGCGCTACCATTGCTTCGGCTGCGGGGTGTCCGGCGACCACTTCAGGTTCCTGACCGATCTCGAGGGCCTGAGTTTTCCCGAGGCCGTGCAGCAGATCGCCGACATGGCCGGCGTTTCCATGCCGCAGCCGGACGTGCAGGCGGAACGGCGGGAGCGGGAACGCACCACGTTGCAGGACGTCATGGAACTGGCGACGCAGTTTTTCCAGGATCAGTTGCAGACGGCAAACGGCGCGCGGGCGCGGGCCTATCTGCGCGAGCGCGGGCTGACCGGGCGGACGATCGAGACCTTTCGCCTCGGCTATGCGCCGGAGAGCCGCAACGCGCTCAAGGAACACCTGGCGGGCAAGGGCGTGCCCAAGGAGCAGATCGAGGCGTGCGGGCTCGTCGTGCACGGGCCGGACATCCCCGTCTCCTACGACCGCTTCCGCGATCGCATCATGTTTCCGATTCTCTCCTCGCGCGACAAGGTGATCGCCTTTGGCGGGCGCGCGATGTCGCCGGACGCGATGGCGAAGTATCTGAACTCCAACGAGACGGAACTCTTCCACAAGGGCAACGTGCTCTACAACTTCTCCCGTGCGCGGCGCGCGCTTCAGGGGGCCGGAGGTGCGGACACCATCATTGCCGTCGAGGGCTACATGGACGTGATCGCGCTCCATCAGGCGGGCGTCGAGAACGCGGTCGCACCGCTCGGCACGGCGTTGACCGAGAACCAGCTCGACCTGATGTGGAAACTCACGCCGGTTCCGGTGCTCTGCTTCGACGGCGACGGCGCCGGCCAGCGCGCCGCCTTCCGGGCGGTCGACCTTGCCTTGCCGCATCTTAAACCCGGTCGCTCGGTGCGCTTCGCCATGCTGCCCGACGGCAAGGATCCGGACGACCTCGTCAAGCAGGACGGCCGCGCGCCGTTCGACAAGGTTCTGTCCGAGGCGCGACCGCTTGCCGAGATGGTGTGGTTGCGCGAGCTTGGTGGTGGCGCGTTCGATACGCCTGAGAAGCGCGCCGAACTCGAAGCGCGGATGAAGCAGGTGGTCACCGTGATCGCGGACGAAAACGTGCGCCGGCACTACCAGCAGGATGTCCGCGACCGGTTGAATGCGTTCTTCCAGCCCAGCCAGGGCGGCCGCGGCGAACGTCGCGGCGGCTTCGAGCCAGGCAACCGCGGTGGCCGCGGCGGGCAGAGCGGGCCGGGGCGGTTCGGCGGGCGCGCGCCCGGTCCGTCCGCCGGTGGCGGCGGTGCGATTTCAGACCGCCTTGCACGCTCCGGGCTCGTCAAGGGTCATCAGGACCAGCCGGCGCTGCGCGAAAGCGTTCTGGCGCTGACGGTCGTCAATCATCCGCAGTTGCTGCAGGACGAGTATGACGAGATCGCTGCGATCGACTACGAGCACCGCGACCTGCAGAAGCTGTGGTCGTCGCTTCTGACCGCCGCTGCCGGCGCCGGGGCCGGGCTTTCCCGCGAGATCCTGCTCCAGCGTCTCGAGGAGCAGGGGCATGGCGGTGTGATCAAGGCGCTCGACCAGCAGATCCGCAATGCGCGGCTTTGGACGGCAACCGAGATCGCCGCGGCCGAGGATGCGCGCGAAGGCTATCGCCAGGCCCTGTCGCTGCACAAGCGCTCGAAGGCGCTCCGTCGCCAGCGGATCGAACTCGAGCGGGAGGTCGCGGAGGCGACGGAAAGCGACGACGCCGAACGCATCGGCCAGCTGATCGGCGCCCTGCATCAGGTCCAGCTCGAGATCACGCGGATGGAGAACCAGGAAGCGATCATCGACGGCTTCGGCGTCATGTCCGGGCGCGTCAAGGGAGCCGCTACAGGTCACAGCTCGTAGGGTCTATCGAAATATTTCGATTGCCGCCGGCCACCGAATGTTCCATTCAGCAAGGCCAACCGCTCATCGGAACCAGCCGTGTCGTCGCAGGATATCGAAATTTTGCCGCAGCGCGACCGCCAGGCGAGATCGCCGTGGCGTCTGCCGCCGTTCCTCTGGTGGGTGGCGAGGATCGGGACTTCGGGCTATCCGCCGCATATTCGCCGGCGACTTGCCGTGACGAACGTCATTTCGATCATGGTCGGCCTGATGGCCGTGCCGTATATCCTGCTTTACGCGCTATACGACAAAGAGGCGCTGTGGCCGGCGATCATCGCGTTTTCACCGCAGATCATCGTCTATGCCCTGACGCCGGCCCTGCACCGATTCGGTCCGCAGGTCGCGGCCGTGTTCTTCTGCTTCGAATGGCTGACCTTTGGCCTCGGCTACTGCTTCTTCTTCGGACGGGAGTCCGGACTGCATTTCTATTTCCTGCCGGGGGCGGCAGCCTCGATGCTGATCTTCGGCTCGGACCGCCTGCTTTTGTCGGCGCTGGTGGCCTTGGTCGCGCTCTGTGCCTTCATGACCACCGAACTGCTGTTCACCGGCCCGGCCTGGTTTCTCCATGTCGATCCGGCCTTCCTCGATATCCTCTTCTATCTTACCGTGCCCCTCGTCTTCCTGCTGATCTTCACGACGGTCTACTTTGCCTTCCAGGAAGCGACGCAGGCCGAGGTCGCGCTTGAGCGGGAATATCGCTTCTCGGAAAAGCTGCTGGAAAACATCCTGCCGCGTGCGGTCGCCACCCGCCTCAAGCACCGCGACAGCGTTCTGCTTGCCGATCACATCGAGTCAGCGACTATCCTCTTTGCCGATATCGTCAACTTCACCCCGCGGGCCGCGAAATGGACGCCCGGCGAAGTGGTCACCTTCCTCAGTCGCGTGTTCCACCGGTTCGACGAGCTGGCGGTGGCGCATGGCCTGGAGAAGATCAAGACCATCGGTGACGCCTACATGGTAGCGGGCGGGCTGCCGGAGCCGCGCAGAGATCATGCGGAGGCTGTGGCGGCGATGGCGCTCGACATCCTCGACAGCTGTCGGAAGATTTCGGAGGAGTGCGGGGAGACCGTCGAAGTGCGCATCGGTCTCGACAGCGGGCCGGTGGTGGCGGGCGTCATCGGCATCAATAAGATCCTCTACGACGTGTGGGGTGACACTGTGAATACGGCAGCCCGGATGGAATCACACGGCGTTGCCGGTCGCATCCAGGTGGCGGATTGCCTGAAGCATGCCCTGGAGGACCGTTTCGACTTCGAACTGCGTGGCGAGATCGAGGTGAAGGGCAAGGGGTCGATGCGGGTCTGGTTCCTGACCGGGAGAAAGTTGGGGGGCGAGCCTGCCCTTGTCGCAGAAGCGGTCACCGGCTGAAAGCTTCGCCTCAGTCGGCGGTTGCTCTCGTGGGCGATTGCCCCTTGTTTCCGGCGGTTGCGCTCCTACATTTGCCAACAGCGGCCAGACAGCCAATCGCGTTAAGAATTTTCCCATTTTCCCGGGCAATCGTGCCGGAAGAGCTTGACGTCAGGGAAAATTGTGGGAATCACCAGTACAGACACACAAGGGTGAAGTGCGTTCAGGCGAAACTCTAATACCATGACCGGTCATTCTGAAAGACGAGGGTTTTGCGCGGCGGCGATGCGGCCCTTGGTTAATCGGGAATTAAGCACCATTCCGTTAGGTCATTGACATCATAGCGGGCAGGGGCCCTTGGGGCCGCTCTCCGCTTCGCATCGTGCGGACAAGATCAGACGTCAGGAAAGCGACGAATTAAATGGCATCCAAAGTCAAAGAAAACGAAGAAGCAGACAGCGAACGCGATGGCGCATCCGACGGTCCGCTTCTCGACCTTTCGGATGACGCGGTCAAAAAGATGATCAAGGCCGCCAAGAAGCGCGGCTACGTCACCATGGATGAGCTGAATTCGGTTCTGCCGTCGGAGGAAGTGACCTCCGAGCAGATCGAAGACACCATGGCCATGCTCTCCGACATGGGCATCAACGTCATCGAGGACGAGGATGCCGAGGAAGCGGCTCCGGCCGAGGACAGCGACGACGACAGCGACGGCGACAGTGACGGCGGCGAACTTGCGCCTTCCTCCGGCACCCAGCTTGCGACTGCCAAGAAGAAGGAACCGACCGACCGCACGGACGACCCGGTGCGCATGTACCTGCGCGAAATGGGTTCGGTCGAGCTTCTGTCGCGCGAAGGCGAAATCGCCATTGCCAAGCGTATCGAGGCCGGCCGCGAGACGATGATCTCCGGCCTGTGCGAGAGCCCGCTGACCTTCCAGGCGCTGATCATCTGGCGCGACGAACTCAACGAAGGCACCACGCTGCTGCGCGAGATCATCGATCTCGAAACCACCTATTCCGGTCCAGAGGCGAAGGCTGCCCCGCAGTTCCAGAGCCCGGAAAAGATCGAGGCCGACCGCAAGGCGGCGGAAGAGAAGGAAAAGGAACGCGCCAAGCGCCGTCCTGCTCCGTCCGGCGACGACGACATCACCGATGTCGGCGGCGACGGTGCTCCGCCGGAGGAAGAGGAAGAGGACGAGGACGAATCCAACCTGTCGCTTGCGGCCATGGAAGCCGAACTGCGCCCGCAGGTCATGGAAACCCTCGACACAATCGCCGACACCTACAAGAAACTGCGCAAGCTGCAGGACCAGCAGGTGGAAGCCCGCCTTGCCTGCACCGGCACGCTGTCTTCGGGCCAGGAGCGCCGCTACAAGGAGCTCAAGGACCAGCTGATCACCGCGGTCAAGTCGTTGTCGCTCAACCAGAACCGCATCGACAGCCTCGTCGAGCAGCTCTACGACATCAACAAGCGCCTCGTTCAGAACGAAGGCCGCCTGCTGCGCCTTGCCGAATCCTACGGCGTGAAGCGTGATTCGTTTCTCGAGCAGTATCAGGGCGCAGAACTCGACCCGAACTGGATGAAGTCGATCGGCAACCTTTCGGCCCGTGGCTGGAAGGACTTTGCTCGCGAGGAAAACCAGACGATCCGCGACATCCGCGGCGAGATCCAGAATCTGGCGACCGAGACCGGCATTTCGATCTCGGAATTCCGCCGCATCGTCCACATGGTGCAGAAGGGCGAGCGCGAAGCGCGCATCGCCAAGAAGGAGATGGTCGAGGCAAACCTTCGCCTCGTCATCTCGATCGCCAAGAAGTACACGAACCGCGGCCTGCAGTTCCTCGACCTCATCCAGGAAGGCAATATCGGCCTGATGAAGGCGGTCGACAAGTTCGAGTATCGCCGCGGCTACAAGTTCTCGACCTATGCGACCTGGTGGATCCGGCAGGCGATCACCCGCTCGATCGCCGACCAGGCCCGCACGATCCGCATCCCGGTGCACATGATCGAGACGATCAACAAGATCGTCCGGACTTCGCGCCAGATGCTGCACGAGATCGGCCGCGAGCCGACGCCGGAAGAACTGGCCGAAAAGCTCGCCATGCCGCTCGAAAAGGTCCGCAAGGTCCTCAAGATCGCCAAGGAACCGATCTCGCTCGAAACCCCGGTGGGCGACGAAGAAGATTCGCATCTCGGTGACTTCATCGAGGACAAGAACGCGCTTCTGCCGATCGACGCCGCCATCCAGGCGAACCTGCGCGAGACGACGACCCGCGTTCTCGCCTCGCTCACGCCGCGTGAAGAGCGTGTTCTTCGCATGCGCTTCGGCATCGGCATGAACACTGACCACACGCTTGAGGAAGTCGGTCAGCAGTTCTCGGTCACCCGCGAACGTATCCGCCAGATCGAAGCAAAGGCGCTGCGTAAGCTTAAGCACCCGAGCCGCAGCCGCAAGCTGCGCTCGTTCCTGGATAGCTGAGGCTTTGGAACATTCCATGATAAAGAAACCCGGCGGAGACGCCGGGTTTTTTGTTGTCCGCGCGCCGGCTCGTGCCACCTTCTTGCGTTTCGCCCTTGATGCGGCCTCCTTTTGGCGCCACATGAGCCGGGACGTCACGGGGTTCCGTTCATCCGCATGCGAGACATTTTCACGAAAAGCTGGAAGAGGCTGAACAAGGGGTTTGCGGTTTCACTGCTGCTGCACCTCGTCGTCTTTGCCGCCTTCTTCGTGAACTTGCCGGAAACGATCGAACAGCCGGAACCGGAAGAGAGCGTCGCGGTGGAGATCGTCCCGCCGCCCGAGGAGAAGACGCCCGAGCCGCCGCCGGAGGAAAAGCCTGCGGAGGAGGAGGCGAAGGCCGAGCCCCCGCCGCCACCACCACCGCCGCCACCACCGCCGCCGGACAAGGTCCCGACGCCGCAGGAGCGTCCACCGGAGCAGCCGCCCGCCGAGGAGCAGGCCAAGACGCAGCCCTTGCCCGGCATGAGCCCGGTTTTCGAATTCGGCGACAAGAACAGCGGCCCGCGCGAGGACAGAAGCGGCGACGCTGCGCGCGAAGCGGCGGAAGCGCCGGCCGAGACGCCAACGGAGGCCGAAAGTGCACCGGTGACGCCCGAGGCGGCAAAGACGGAGGCACCCGAGACCGCCGACGCGAAGGCACCGGAGGGCCAGCCGCTGCCGGACGACATCGCGCTGCCTGAAGTCGATACCGGGGCGGACGGTCCGGCCGGAGACGGCGTCGCCCTCAAGGACAAGCCAGCCGAAACGTCGATCGCGCTCACGGATGCGACGCCAGCGGAAAAGCCGGCTGCCGCGGCTGCGCAAGCTTCAGCGGCGAAACCGACCGACGCCAAGGCGCAGAGCCCGCTGAAGGAGGTGAAGACCCTCTATTCGGAAAACCTCTCCGGCGACCAGGCGGCGATGACGGCGATGGCCGACATCCCGCGTCCGGAGCGCGCCGACCAGCTTTGCGTGACGGAGCTGAGGGAACAGTTGCGCCATTCGGCCCGACCCTACGGGCTCGAACTTCTGCCGTCCTTCCAGCTCAAGCAGGGCACCGTGCTCGATGTCCAGCGGGCTGCGTTCCGCGCCGACGGCCAATGGTTCGAATTGCGGTTCCGCTGCGAGCTCGACCAGGATGTCACGCGCGTCGTCAACTTCGCCTTCGAGGTCGGCCGGCCGGTGCCGAAAAGCGAATGGAAGCGTCGCGGTTTCCCCGAATTCTGATTCTGACGGCCTATCCGAGAATGTCGCGCGTCACGCGCGTGAAAATCCGGGCGCCGATGGCGATCAGCTCGTCGGGGAAATCATAGTCGGGATTGTGCAGGGCCGGGTGGCTTTCGCCCGAGCCGAGGAAGAACATCGCCGATGGGGCGATGGCGCGGAAACGGCCGAAATCTTCCGAGCCGCGCATCGGGAGCGTGCCGGCATCGTGGATGACACCTTCGGCGTCGAGGGCGCGAACCAGGTGATCGACCGCTTCCGGGGCGTTCTCGCAATGCAGGAATATGTCCTCATAGCTGATCGCAAGCGCGAGATTGGTTTCGGCGGCCGCCGTCCGGGCCAGATCCTCGGCTTCGGCGCAGAGGGCGGCCATGTGGTCGTCGACGAGCGTGCGCAGCGTCACCCAGATCTCGCCGTCGCCGGGAGCGATGCCGAAGGCTTCCTCGCCGAGCCAGGCGTGAGTGACGGTCGCCAGTCGGAAATCAAGCGCGGGCGGGGCGCTGCGGGAGAGGGCGGTCAGCGCCGGCATCAGGCTTGCGATGGCCGCCATCGGCGAGGTGCCGGTTTCCGGAAGCGAGGCGTGGGCGGTCTTGCCGGTGAAGTGCAGGCGCATTCCGCGCGAGGCGCAGTTGACGGGGCCGGCCTTCAGGGCGACGTGTCCGAGGGCAAGGCCGGGCAGGTTGTGGAGCGAGAAGGCGAGGTGGGGCCTGACCTCGCCGAAGCGCGGATCGGCGATGACGGCGGCGGCGCCTGCGCCGTTTTCCTCGGACGGCTGGAACAGCAGGACGACACGGCCGCGTTTCGGCGGCTGGCGCGACAGGCCGAGACCTAGGGCGAGGAGCGTGGTCGAGTGTCCGTCATGGCCGCAGAGATGGCCCTTGCCGGCGACCGTCGACGTGTAAGGCGCGCCCGTCTTCTCCTCGATCGGCAGGGCGTCCAGTTCGGAGCGGAAGAGCAGCGTCGGTCCGGGTTCTGCGCCTTCGAAGATGGCGGCAACACCATGGCCGCCCAACCCTGTCAACACCTTCTGCGGCTTCAGCGGAGCCAGGAAAGCGACGACACGGCGGGCCGTCTCTTCCTCCTCGCCGGAGATCTCCGGGTGCCGGTGAAGGTCGTGGCGGAAGTCGATCAGGTCGACCATGTCGTGATTGGTGAGAAACATCGGCGGCATCCAGATAGGCGCGGGGTGGTCAGAATTGCACTGACGGATGCCCGACGCCATGGCGGATATGGGTGTTCGTCAGCCGATCCACACGAGATTGGCGGCAATCGAGGTCATCACGAGGGCGATGAGGGCGTCGAGGACGCGCCAGGATGCAGGGCGGGCAAAGAGCGGGCGCAGCAGACGGGCGCCATAGGCGAGCGAGAAGAAGAAGAGGAAGGAGGCGGTGGCCGCACCCAGCCCGAAGGCGAGGCCGCGACCGGGATACTGGGTCGAGATCGAGCCGAGGAGGACGACGGTATCGAGATAGACATGCGGATTGAGCCATGTCAGCGCCAGGCAGGTGACGAGGGCCGTCGCGAGGCTCTCCTCCGCCTCGCCGTGGGTGGTCAGCGTCTCGCCGCCGCGGATCGCCGAGCGGAGTGCCCTGAACCCATAATAGACGAGGAAGGCCGCGCCGCCGTAACGCAGGAGCGGCATCAGCCATGGCAGGTTGCCGATCGCCCGGCCGAGGCCGCCGACGCCAGCCGCAATCAGCAGGGCGTCGGACGCCGCGCAGGTGAGTGCTATGGCGAAGACGTGCCGCCGGCGCAGCCCCTGGCGCAAGACGAAGGCGTTCTGGGCGCCGATCGCGACGATCAGGCTGAGGCCGAGCAGAAAGCCGGCAATGGCTGCGGTGAATGGTGGGGCGGCGATGGGCATGACGTCTCCTGGTCCTGTCGCGTTTGACTAATCTGCCCGGTCGAATTAGAAAAACTAAAATTTCTTTATCTGCATAAGAAAATCTAACTCATGTTCGACTATGCGCATCTGGAGGCCCTGGTCGCGGTTCTGCGCACGGGCAGTTTCGAACAGGCGGCCCGCAGGATCGGCGTGACGCCATCGGCGATCTCACAGCGCGTCAGGCTTCTGGAAGAACGGGTCGGTTCGGTTCTCGTGGTGCGAGGCCAGCCTTGCACCGCGACAGAGACGGGGCAGCGGCTTGCGCGCCACGCCGAGGAAGTGGCCCTCCTCGAACGATCCCTCGGCGACGATCTCGCGCCGACATCGGGAAGTGGCGCCAATCCGACGATCCGCATCGCCGTCAATGCGGACAGCCTTGCGACCTGGTTCGTTCCGGCGATGGCGGCGGTCCCGGACCGGCTTTTCGATCTCGTGCTCGACGACCAGGAACACAGCGCGGAATGGCTGCGCCGCGGGGAGGTTCGCGCCGCGGTGAGCGGGTCGGCCCAGCCCGTGCAGGGGTGCGACGGACGGCCGCTCGGCCGCCTGCGCTACATCGCAACCGCGAGCCCCGCCTTCATGCGCCGCTGGTTCCCCGATGGCGTGACGGTGCAGGCACTCTCGCTTGCCCCGGCGCTCACCTTCAATGCCAAGGATACGCTCCAGGCGCGCTGGAGTGCTGCCTATGTCGGCGACGGGATCGTGCCGCCGACCCATTGGCTGCCCTCCTCGCAAGCCTTCGTCGATGCGGCTCTTGCCGGAATCGGCTGGGGCCTCAATCCGCAACATCTGGTCGCGGGTGCGATCGCAGACGGCAGGCTCGTGCCGCTTCTCCCTGATGCCCCTTACGACGTTCCGCTCCACTGGCACTGGAGCCGCTCGGTCGCCGCAGCGCTCGGATCGCTCAATCGGGCGGTCATGGAGGCTGCATGTCAGGTCCTGCTGCCGATCGGGGACGCGTGACGAAGGGCGCGCGCCGCCATTGCCGGATGAAGCGGGCCGCTCTAAGTGCTTGAGATACGGTAATGAGACAGGGAGAAGACGGATGGCGATAGAGGTTCAGATCTCACGGGTGATCGACGTGCTCAACCAGCGGGAGTTCGATGCCCTGGAGGCGCTTTTCGATGACGACGCGGCACTCGATATGCCGGACGGTCAGCGCGTGATCGGCGTGTCCTCGCTGCGGGACAGCCTGTCGGCCTTCCTGCTGCGTCACGGCATCACGTTTGCCAATTGTGTGGTGATGACCGAGGCTTCGGGGTCGCGGGGCGCGGTCGACGCCACCATCGAAGGGCGGGACGGGGGAGCCGCCGGCGAGGGAAAGGATTTCTCGCTGCCCTGCGTGCTCGTCTTCGAACATGAAAACGGCCGGTTCACCCGGCTCAGCCTCTACCTCTCCACTCCGCTCTGACCGCACGCGCGGCGGCGATCTCAGTCGCCGCCGAGATAGTCCTCCAGCACCTTGACGATCATGGCGTGATCGTCCTCGGAGGCGAGGCCCGACACCGTGATCGCGGCCACCACGCCGGTGCCGTCAACCCGCACGGGAAAGCTGCCGCCGTGGCTGGCGTAGTCGAGCGGATCCATGCCGAGTTCGGCGCAGATCTCGCGTCCTTTCAGCCGGTAGTTCTCGCCGACGCGCATCGAGGACTTGTGGAAGCGCAGCGTGACATTGCTCTTGCGGCGTGCCCAGTGGTCGTTGTCGGGCGACGAGCCCGGCAGGGCGGCATGGAAGAGCACCCGGTCGGGCGTGCGGATGTTGATGACGACCGGGCATTCGCCGGCACGCGCGAGCCGGGTCAGCCGCTCGCCGATCACGAAGGCAACGGTCTCGTCAAACGCCTTGAATGTCAGGGCGGCTTCCTGGCCGGCCAGGGTTTCGAGAAGGTTTCTGTCGTGGCTCATCGGGGTCTCCTCATCCTTCGGCGGGGAGACTATCGCCTCCGGCCGGTCCGGCAAAGACCGTCCGGCCACTATTCACTCGGTTCGGGCAGACAAGACGGGATTCAGCCGGACGATCGGGTGGCGAAATCCCGGAACGACAGTTGGTCGATCGGAGCCGGTCGTGCCAGGAGGAAACCCTGGCCGCAGTCATAGCCGAGTGCCTTCACATGAGCGAGCTGTGCCTCGGTCTCGATACCCTCGGCGATCGTCGTCAGGTGGAGTGCGGCGGCAAGCGCTGCGATCGCCTGCAGGATGGCCGCGCAATCGGGGTTGGTATCGGCTTCCCGGACAAAGCTGCGGTCGATCTTGATCGTGTCGAAGGGGAAGCTGTGCAGATAGCTCAGCGAGGAATAGCCGGTGCCGAAGTCGTCGAGCGCAATGCCGACGCCGAGCGCCTTCAGCGCTTTCAGCGCATCGAGGGTGCCCGCATCCTTCTCCATCAGTAGCGATTCGGTAATCTCGATCTCCAGGCAGTTGCCTGGCAGGCCGGATCGGTCGAGCGCGTCGCGGACCAGGGTCACGATGTCGGCGCGCCGGAACTGCGCCGGCGAGAGGTTCACCGCCAGCCGGAGGCCGGGTGCCGCGGCGGCGAAATCGCGGCAGGCCTTGTGCATGGCCCAGCTGCCGATCGCGATCATCAGCCCCGTCGTCTCGGCGATCGGTATGAAATCGGCCGGGCTCACATAGCCGTGGACCGGGTGGTTCCACCGTAGCAGCGCTTCTGCGCCGATTGCCCGACCTGTCTTGATGTCGTATTGCGGCTGATAATGGATCTCCAGCTCACCGCGCTTCAGCGCACCGCGCAGGTCGCGCTCGAGGCCGCGCTTGGCGAGCGTCTGCCCGTCCATGTCTGGTTCGAAGAAGTGGTAGCCGCTGCGGCCCTCAAGTTTAGTGCGGTAGGTCGCGAGATCGGCGTGATTGAGCAGCGTGTCGCAATCCCGCCCGTCCCGGGGAAACCGGGCGATGCCGAGGCTGGCGCTGGTCGAAATCAGATGTCCCTCGACCTCGAACGTTTCCGCAACGGCCGCGAGGATGGTCTCGGCAAACAGAGCAAGGGTGAGTTCGTTGTGCCCGCCACGGCGGACGATGGCGAACTCGTCTCCGCCGAGGCGTGCGACGAGATCATCGGCTCCGGCAATCGCGCGCAACCGTTCACCGGTCTGCCGCAGCAGGCCGTCGCCCACCCTGTGGCCGAGGGTCTCGTTGGTCAGCTTGAAGCGATCGAGATCGATGCAGATGACGGCGAGGCCTTCCTTCTCCGCGGTCTCGCGCTTCAGCAGCGTTTCCATCTGGTCGAGCAGGCTGTTCCGGTTGGCGAGCCCCGTCAGCTCGTCATGATGCGCAAGGAAGGCGATGCGACGGTCGGCCATGCGCTGGCGGGTCACGTCGCGCACGATGACGCCGAGGCCGGACAGCCGCAGGCGTTCGTCCTTCCAGGCGGTTGCCGACACTTCGACGATGATGTCGTGGCCGCGCTTGTGGCTAGCCGTCAGTTCGACGCGGTGATCCTGGGGCAGGCCGTCTCCACCGGCGGCATAGTGTTCTGGATCGGTGACGATGCCGCCGATGATCTCGTTGAGCGGCCGGCCGATCATCTCCTCGTCGGTAAAGCCGAACACCGACTGGGCCGCCGGGTTCCACACTGCGATATTGCCGGACTGATCGGTGACGATGACCGCGTCCGAGGTCGCCGACATCAGCTTCGAGGCAATCACCTCGAGCCGCGAAAGACGACGCTGGTCGAGCTTGTCCATGACGAGCTGGGCGAGATCCTTCAGCCTCCGCTCCTGCTTTTCGCTCAGTGCCGGGCGGCTCGTGGTGTCGAGGATGCAGAGCGTGCCGATGCCGTGGCCCTTGGGCGAGGTGAGGGGAGCGCCAGCATAGAACCGGAAGCCCGCCTCGCCGGTTACCAGCGGGTTTGAGGAAAAGCGCTCGTCGGTGGTGAGGTCGCTGACGACAAGCGGCTCCCGGCCGAGCACCGTGTGGCTGCAGAAGGCCAGTTCGCAGGGCACCGTCTGGACATCGATGCCGACCCGGGCCTTGACCCAGACTTCGGTGCCGCCAACGAGATTGATCAGGGCAATCGGTGCTTCAAAAAGCTCTGCCGTAAGGCGGACGATGTGATCGTAGTCGTCTTCACTCGGCGTTCCGAAAACACTGTAGGCGTCGAGTTCGCTCAACCTGTCGGTTTCCTGAAGTCTTTCCAAAATGGTTTTCATGAAACGGCCTGTCCAATGTTCTGCAATATATATACATAGGAAACATGCTCTTCTTTCTATCGGGTTAAACTAGTTCTTTGGGTGAATAGAATATCGGTCCGCTCGTTTCGTGACGGGGCGCACATTTCTACAGATTTTCTTTTACTCATGGTCGTAGTTTTACCGGAGTGATTCTTTATGGTTGTACCTGCCGGCGAATTGCTTGAATATTGTCAAGTTTAAGGTCGTTCAGCCCCGGCTGGCCGGCCCAATCCTGCGGGGGAGGTGCACGTGTTGCGACGATTGACGATCGAAACCCGGGGGCAGGGTATTTACGAATTCACGCGGGAGGCGGCGGCATTTGTCGAAGAGGGGCAGTGCCGCGAGGGGTTGCTCACCGTCTTCGTGCGGCACACCTCCTGTTCGTTGCTCGTCCAGGGAAATGCCGATCCGTCCGTTCGGCGCGATCTCGATACCTTCCTCCGCCGCCTGGTGCCGCCGGCGAGTGATGCGCAGATGGGCTGGATCACCCATCGCGAAGAAGGCCCGGACGACATGCCGGCCCATATCAAGGCAGCGCTCATGCAGGTTTCGATCGGCATTCCGGTCGCCGACGGGCGCCTGATGCTCGGGACATGGCAAGGGATCTATCTGTTCGAGCACCGTGACCGGCCGCATCGCCGCGAGGTCGTGCTGCATCTTGCCGGCTGACAGGCCTTTTGCCGCCGGAACGTGGCAGTCTCCATGAATGATCGGTGAATGACCGGTTCTGATCCCATTCAGGCCGGCTGATGCATTCTCCTCCCAATCGCTGAGGACAGCGGGAAGTGTTCCCGGCGAACGCCGAACCATCCAAGAGGAGAAGATCCATGACCGCATTGTTCAAGAAGCTTGGCCTCGCAGCCCTCGTCACCATTGCCGCTGCCGTCGGCACCATGTCTACCGCCAGTGCGGGCGCCGATTTCGGCTGGGGCGTCTATATCGGTGGCGCCGGTCCTGGCTATGACAGGGACTATCGCCCCGGACACGGAGAATGGGGCCGCGGGGAATGGGGCCATGGCCGCCGCCATCACCGTCCGGAATTCTGCGCCCCGGGCCACGCCGTCGAGAAGGCCCGCTGGAACGGCCTTCGCCGCGCCCACGTGCAGGATGTGACGCCGCGGCGCGTGGTCGTCGGTGGTTTCCGTCACGGTGGTTTCGACCGCATGGTATTTGCCAATGTGCGCGGCTGCCCGGTCATCCGCTACTGATCGGCGGCGGGCGATCGCGACGATAAAAGAAGGGGGCGCCATCCGGCGCCCCCTTTTTCGCGTCTCCCTGCAGGGAATATCGCCGGCGGCCCTTCCGGTCCGCCGGCGATATTCCTTTACTGATCGATGGCGTAGGTGATGTTGACTGTCACCGTATAGGTGTTTTCGCCGCCGGCGATCGGCGGCGCCGCGTCCGACATCTCCTTGGCCATGGTCGTGCGATACATCGGCTGGGCCATCGGGCGGGCAAAGTTCTCGCTGATCTCGACGACGCGGCCGAGCTTCACCCCGGCGCTTTCGGTCAAGAGCTTTGCCTTGTCGATCGCTTCCTTGACTGCGGCCTTGCGGGCCTCGGCGACGGCGGCGTCCGGCTTGTCGTTGGTGAAGACGATGTTGCCGCCCTCGTTGACGCCGAGCTTGACGGCTGCATCGATCAGGGTGCCGAGCTGGTCGAGGTCTCGGACCTTGAGGGTCAGGCCGTTGGTGACCCGGTAACCGACGATTTCCGGCGCCTCGTAATTGCCGTCGCCGGTCTTGTCCTGGCGGTAGAGCGGATCGACCGAGAAGTTCGAGGTCTGGATGTCGCGCTCGGCGATCGACTTCTTCCGAAGGTCGGCGATGACATCGGCCATGGCGGAGCTGTTGGCCTTCAGGGCCGCCTCGGCGGTTTCCGCCTCGCGCACGACGCTCAAGGACAGGATCGCCATGTCGGGGGCGAGCGCGACCTCGCCTTCGCCCGAAACGATGATGGTCGCCTCGCGCTTTTCCTGCTCGGCGGAGAGGGCCGGCAGCGGCAGGGCGACGGCGGAAAGGAGGGCGGCGGCGAGGACGAGCCTCGGGGTCTTCAGGTGGCGCATGTGTTTTTCCTAGATTGGCGTCCCTTACACATGCCTTGATGACCGGTGATTGTGAAGCCATTGCGGCAGAGGCTTGTCGCTGGTGGCAATTTGGGCTAGAGCGGTCCGCACCGGTGCGGGGACCATTGCCCGCCCCGAACGGCAATGCGCCGGGCGGGCCTGTAGCTCAATGGTTAGAGCCGGCGGCTCATAACCGCTTGGTTGGGGGTTCGAGTCCCTCCGGGCCCACCATTTCTGTTTTCGTTCTTCTCGGCCTATTGAAGGTTCGTTGCATTCGTTCGAGGGCGGAGAAGTAAAATGGCGAGCGAAGAGGCCTGCGTCGAAGAACATGTCCCTGCGCTCGCGCTTGCGGAGGATCTCCGCGCCACGCTGGGCAGATTCGTTCGCAGCGTGAGAACGCAGGCAAATACACCGACAACATCGCAGTCGGAGACGCTGTCGCTTCTGGATCGGGCGGGACCATTGACCGTTGCCGAACTGGCAGAGCGCCGCAACGTCAGACATCAGAGCATGCGGCTGGTGGCGGGGCAGTTGGAAACGGAAGGCCTGATCAGCAAGATGCCAAATCCGGCAGACGGGCGCAGCCAGCTTCTTTCCATCACGGACAATGGGCGGGCGGAACTGTCCCGGGCCCGCGAAGCCCGAACATCGCAAATTGCCGACCTGATCGAGGAACGGTTGTCCGAAGAGGACCGACGAACGCTTGCAATGGCAATTCGTATTGTCGAACGGCTGTGTTAGCGCGTCGGATCACGCTTTCGACAATGAAGCGAGCACATTCGTCAGGGTGTTCAAGCCCCAATGCTCGACATATCTGCCATCGTGAACGCGTACGATATCGATCACGCTGATCGCAACGTCCCGTCCCGTCGCCGGAACGCCCAGCAAGGTGCCGGTGTGAACTCCGCGTATCGTTTTTCGGGTCGTGACCTTGTCCCCCTCGGCGATCTGATCGTGGATCGTGACCACCAGGTTCGACAGAGCAGGGCGAAGGACATTCTGGAAGGTATGCCACATGCTGTCCGGACCGTTCGGCATTCCCTGCGGTGCGGCATGATTGACAAAGTCCGGAGCCATCAAGGCGTGAAAATCCGCTTCGCTCCCATTTTGAATGACCTCGATGTTGAAGCGGCGAACCACCTCTTTGTTATCGGCCGACATGATCGATCCTCCACCTTGGTGTTGTCGATATATACAGGTTGACTGTATATAGCGACATAGTCGGATCATGGGCGTTCTGCAAGTCGTCTCTGCTCGAGTGAACGGTGGCGACCGGGCCAGTCCGCAGGCGTCAGCCCACGTCAAGGTTCCCTGGCGAGAAGCGACTGCGCCTCCTCGAAGCGGCGGCGGTGTTCGGGGTTCTTTTCGTCGGCTGAATAGCAGGTGGTGCCGAGGCAGAAGCGGACAAGCGTCAACGGGGCGGTCGCTTCCTTGAACTGGCATTCGATCATGTCGCCGATATCCTCGTCCTTGGCGTCGAGCCGGGTCGAGTAGGTGAGGCGGGCGCCCGGCGGCTTGAGCTCGGGAAAGGACTGGACGATGCCGACCTTCACCGCTTTCACCATCTCGAAATTGCGGGCGACGGCCTCGCAGGTTCGGGCGATGTCTTGAGATTGGGCAAGGGCGACGGATGGCGTCAGGACGGGGGCTGCGAAGAGGATGGCGGCTGCGAGGTAAGGCTTCATGGTCCCTCCGGGAAAAGGTTGAGATCCGACAAAGGCTTGGAGGCGGGGCAAAGTTCCCGCCGATGGGCAATGTAGCGCCGATTGCCACCCCTGTCGCGATCTGAAATACTTTGCGGACAAGATGTGGAGCGCGGCGGTATGGCTTATCTGGATGCGAATGAAGCCTGGCCTGTGTCGGGGCAAAAGGCCGCGTCCGAGGATTTTCTTGCCGGTGGCGGAGATGTGGCGGACGCCATCCGGGCGTTCGACTGGCGAGCGGCGGGGATCGGGCCGATCGAAGACTGGCCGATATCGCTGAAGACCACCGTCCGGCTCGTGCTGAACTCCCGCCAGCCCATGTGCTTCTGGTGGGGCCCCGATCTCGTGAAGTTCTATAACGACGCCTATGTTCCGATGCTTGGACAAAGGCTGGCAAATGCGCTCGGCCGACCATTCCGTGAGGTGTGGGCGGATGTGTGGGATGATGTTCTGCCCTATGTGCGCAGCGCTCTTTCGGGCGAGCCGACCTGGGCAGAAGACCTGCCGCTCGTCATGCACAGGAACGGCTATCCGGAGCAGACCTACTGGACCTTTTCCTACAGTCCGATTTTCGGCGATGACGGACGGGTTCACGGTCTGCTCAATATCGTCACCGAAACCACGCAGGCCGTCGCCGATCGCAGGGCGATCGAGGAGGCCTATGGCGCCGTTCGGGAGCACCTGCGTGAAAAAGAGAACCTCGAAGGGCAGTTGCGGCTTCTCAACCGGGAACTCGTGCACCGGCTGAAGAACACCCTGGCGATGACCCAGTCGATCGTTTCGCAGAGCCTGCGCGGCGTGGCGTCGCCGGCGGATGCGCTCGCGTCCGTGTCGGCGCGCATCGGTGCGCTTGCCAAGGCGCAGGACATGCTGACCTCGGTCAGCGGCCGGCCGGCCGGGCTGGAGGAGGTGGTTCTGGCAGCCCTTGCACCGCTCAGCGACCGCACCGATCGTTTTCGCGTGGACGGTCCGGCGGCGCTCTTGACCGCGCAACAGGCGCTCGGCCTGTCTCTCGCCATCCATGAACTCGGAACCAACGCCATCAAGTATGGCGCGCTCTCCACGCCGGACGGCCGAATCGAGATCGGCTGGTCGCTGGACCTCGATGGCAGTTTCAGCCTGGCCTGGGAGGAGGCGGGCGGTCCGCCCGTCGTCGCGCCGACGCGGCGCGGTTTTGGTTCGCGGCTGACGGAACGGGTGGTCGCCGACATCTTCCATGGCGTCGCCCGCATGGCCTTCGAGCCGGAGGGGCTGTCGTTCCGGATCGACGGCAGACTTGAACGGTTGACCGATGCCGGTCGCCTGAACGGCTGGTCGGGCGTTTGACAACGGTCAAGGCCTGGATGCGTGCGGCAATCTATCGTTGCTTCGATCCTACGGAATGAACCATGACCGAACCGTTGTTCAAGATCGATGGCGTGACGAAGACCTACCAGACGGGTGACGTCGAGGTCTGCGCGCTGCGTGGTGTCGATCTCGACCTGCAGCAAGGCGAAATGGCGGTTCTTCTCGGGCCGTCGGGCAGCGGCAAGTCGACGCTTCTCAACATCATGGGCGGGCTCGACCGGGCGACGTCGGGCAGGGTGTGTTTCGCCGATCATGAACTGACGGGGTATAGCGAACGCCAGCTGACCAAGTTTCGCCGCGACCATGTCGGCTTCGTCTTCCAGTTTTACAACCTGATCCCGAGCCTGACGGCTTACGAGAACGTGGCGCTGGTGACCGAGATCGCCAGGAAACCGATGGATCCCGCCGAGGCTTTGGAAATGGTGGGGCTCAAGGAGCGTATGGACCATTTTCCGGCGCAGCTGTCGGGGGGTGAGCAGCAGCGGGTGGCGATCGCTCGCGCCATCGTCAAGCGTCCCGACGTGCTCCTCTGCGACGAGCCGACCGGGGCGCTGGATTCGAAGACGGGTGTGCTCGTACTCGAGGTGCTCTGCCGCGTGAACGCCGAATTCAACACGACGATGGCGGTCATCACCCACAATGCGGCGATCCGGCAGATCGCCCACCGCGTGTTTTCCTTCCGCGACGGGCGGATCGAGGAGGCCTCGACGAACACCGTGCGTCTGCCTCCTTCCGCGGTGAGTTGGTAGCCATGTCGATGCTCGACCGCAAACTCTACCGCGACGTCATCCGGCTCTGGGCGCAGGTGCTGGCGGTGGCGCTCGTGATGGCCTGCGGCGTCATGACGATCATCATCGCGATCGGTTCCTATCGCTCGCTCGAGGAAACCCGCAGCGTCTTCTACGACCGTTATCGCTTCGCCAACCTCTTCGTCGAGGCCAATCGCGCGCCGCTTCACCTGCGCGACAGGATCGCCGCGATCGAAGGGGTCGGCGGACTGGAGCTCAGGATCGTCGAATATGTGCTGCTCGACATGCAGGGCATGGCCGAGCCGGCGACGGGTGTCGCGGTCTCGCTGCCGGACAGCGGCCAACCCTCCGTCAACCGGCTCTATATCCGCAGCGGCCGCCTGCCGGAACCCGGACGGCCGCAGGAAGCGGCCGTGCTCGAAAGCTTCGCCAAGGCGCATCGCCTGACCGAGGGCAGCCGGTTCTCCGCCATCATGAACGGGCGAAAGCAGGTGCTGACGGTCACCGGCATCGTCCTGTCGCCGGAATATATATACACGATCGGTCCGGGCGACATGGTGCCGGATCCGCGCCGTTTCGGTGTCTTCTATATGTCGCGCGACGCGCTGGAAGGCATCTTCGACATGGGCGACGCCTTCAACAACGCGGTGCTGATGACGCTCCGGGGAACAGAGCCGGAGAGCGTCAAGACCGCGCTCGACGGGCTCCTCAACCCCTATGGCGGGCGGGGTGCCTATCTGCGCAAGGACCAGATCTCGCATACCTTCCTCGACAACGAACTCGACGAACTCAGATCCATGGCGGCGATCATTCCGCCGATCTTCCTGTTCGTCGCGGCCTTCCTGGTCAACATGATCCTGACGCGGCTAATCACGCTCGAGCGCGAACAGATCGGCCTGCTCAAGGCGCTCGGCTTCAGCGAGACGGAGGTGGCGCTCCACTATATCAAGCTGACCGTGGTGATCGCGCTGATCGGGGTGGCAATCGGCTTTGTTGCGGGCAACTGGACGGGGAGGGAGATGACACAACTCTATGCCCGGTTCTTCTCCTTTCCCTTCCTGATCTTTCGCGAGAGCTTCGACCTCTATGCGATTTCGGCGGGCATCTGCGTCGCGGCGGCCTTCGTCGGCGCCATCCGGGCGATCTGGTCGGTGGTTGCGCTGCCGGCCGCGGTCGCCATGCTGCCGCCGGCGCCGCTGCGTTTCCGGGCGTTGTTCGGCCGGGCGCGCGGTTCCGTCTTCGTGTCGCAGCTCACCATCATGGCCTTCCGGCAGATCATCCGTGCGCCGGTCCGATCGCTACTGACGTCTGTGGGCATCGCCTTTTCGGTGGCGCTGCTGGTGGTCTCGATGTTTTCCGCCGATTCCGTGCACTACATGGTTGAGGAGATCTTCTTCCGCATGGAGCGGCAGGACGCGAGCCTCTATTTCGACCGCGAGCGGCCGATGGCGGCGCTCGATTCCGTCCGCCAGTTTCCGGGCGTGATGCGAGCGGAACCCTTCCGGGCACTGTCCGTCACGCTGCATGCCGGGCATCGCAGCAAGGACCTGACGATCTTCGGGGTCGGGGAAAACACCGATCTCGGGCGAATCATGGATGCCGACATGCGGCCCATTCCGCCGCCGCCGAACGGTCTCTTGCTGATCGGACGGGTTGCGGACACTCTCGGGGCCAGGGTGGGCGACACGGTCGAGGTCGAGCTCGTCGAAAAGGATCACCGCCGGATCGTCGTTCCGGTCACCGGGATCAGCCAGAGTCTGGTCGGGATCGATGCCTACATGCACATCGATGCGCTCAACCGGCTGGTCGGCGATGGCCGGCGCATTTCCGGCGCACGCGTGTCGCTCGACATGCTGCAGAAGGACGCGCTCTATGCCGAGATCAAGAAGACCCCGGCGATTGCCTTTGCCATGCTGATCGGGCTGTCGCGCGACCGTTTCCGCGCGACCATCGAGCAGAACATCGCGATGATCCAGGTGGTCTATACGACGCTTGCGGTCATCGTCGCCTTCGGGCTCGTCTACAACTCGGCGCGCATCCAGCTCTCCGAGAGGGCGCGCGAACTGGCCAGCCTTCGCGTACTGGGCTTCACGCCGGCCGAGGTGTCGAACGTCCTGATGACCGAGCTTGCCGTTGTAGTTTTCGCCGCGCAGCCGCTCGGACTTCTGCTCGGCATCGGTTTTTCGAGGCTCGTCATCGACGGGATATCGAGCGATCTGTTCCGCATTCCATTCGTCATCAATTCATCGACTTTGGCCATTTCGAGCCTCGTCGTCCTCGGTGCCTCGCTCATGTCCGCGCTGATCGTCAGGCGGCGGATCGACCGGCTGGACCTCGTCGCCGTGCTGAAATCAAGGGAGTAGATCTCATGCAGGGGAAATGGGTGAAACGGGCAACTTTGCTGGTGGCGGCGGGCGTGCTGGTCGGCGGCTTTGCCTATGCGCTCAGGGAAAAGCCGCAACCCGTCGACGTGGGATCCGTCTCGCGCGGGGCCATGCGGGTCACGGTTTCGCAAGAAGGCGTGACCCGGGTGCGCGACGTCTATGCTGTTTCTTCGCCGATCGCCGGGCATCTTGCCCGCACCGTGCTGGAGGAGGGCGACCGGGTCAAGGCGAACATAACGGTGGTCGCCGCGATTCATCCGCTCGATCCGCCATTGATCGACAGCCGCAGCCAGGCCGAACTGGTCGCCGCGCGCGATGCTGCCCGCGCTGCCGTGGCGATGGCGGAGATCGACCTGAAGCGGCTGCAGTCGGACATCACGCTCGCCCGCGACAACCTGCAGAGAGCGGAGCGTCTGGCGACCACCGCGTTCCTGGCGGAAAGCGCATTGCAAAAGGCGCGCACCGATGTCGAGGTGCTCGACGCACAACTCGCATCCGCCAGGGCGGCGATCGAACTGCGCAAGGCGGAGCTTGCCAGTGCCGATGCGCGGCTGATCCAGCCGAGCGATCAGGCCGCCCGCCCGAGCGGCGACTGCTGCGTCTACCTGACCGCGCCGGTCGACGGCGTCGTGCTGTCTGTGCTTGCCCGCAGCGAACAGCCGGTCGCTATCGGCACCAGGATCGCCGAGATCGGCGATCCGGCCGACATCGAGGTGGCCGTCGACCTCCTGTCCTCGGATGCCGTGCGGATCGCGCCGGGATCGAAGGCGGAGGTCTTCGACTGGGGTGGGGACCGGGTGCTGCCCGCGCGGGTGCGCCGCATCGATCCGGCCGGCTTCACCAAGGTGTCCGCGCTCGGCATCGAGGAGCAGCGCGTCAATCTGGTCTTGGATCTGGAGGACAAGGATGCGCGGTTGGGGCACGGCTTCCGGGTCTATGCGCGGATGACGCTGTGGCAGGGCGAAGACGTGCTTCAGGTGCCGATCAGCGCGCTTTTCCGCAATGGCCGGGAATGGGCGCTTTTTGCCATTCGCGACGGACGGGCGCGGCAGGTCCGCGTCGAGATCGGGCATATGAATGACGAGGCCGCCGAGCTGCTGAACGGGCTGTCGGAGGGGGATGCACTGATCCTGCATCCGAGCGATACGGTGAGCGAGGGCACTCTGGTCGAGGCGAGAGCCGAGTGATCGGAGCGCGGATCAAGTTCTTGAAGTCTTGCCTGCAAGCGGACAGTCTGTCGCCGGATTCGACGGAGATGCCTATGAGACGGATGTCGGTTGCGGTGGCGGGCCTTGCCTTTCTGCTTGGCGTGGCGGCACCGGGGCAGGCCGGCGAGAGACCGGCGCTCACCGGCTTCAAGGCACTGTCGGGCAAGTGCCTGAGGGTCAGCGTTGGCGAGCGGGATTTCACTGGCGGCTGCGGGGCGAAGCTCGGCATCCTCAGCTATTCCGACGGCCGCACCGGCTTCTATTTCATGCTTGCAGACAACCAGATCCTGACCTTTTCCGGCAAGGGGAAGGGTGAGGGCGGGGATCGCAGCAGTTACGTGCTCGACCGGGTGATCTTCAACACAGGAGTGGCGAACGCCGAGCCGACCGTTTCGGCGGCCGACGGGGCATGCGCTTTCGGCGATCCCGGCCGGGGACCCGTCACTGTCCGCTGCAAGGGAACGACGGCCGGCGGCACCTCTTTCTCGGCGAGTTTTCGATCGGACGGCCGGCCGCCGAAGCAATGACCCGGCGACCGGCGATGTGTTTGGACCGGGTCAGAGTGCTTCGAGGAAAGATACGAGTGCCTGGCGTTCGCGTGCCGTCAACGTGAACGGCGTGATGAGCTCCGACGTCTTGCCGGCATGGACCATCAGCGGATCTGCCGCCTCCGCCTCCGTGCGTGGTTGCGTCTTGCCGGCGCCGACCTCATAGAAGCGGACAACGAGAGGCAGTTCGCGGATGAGCCCGTTGTGCATGTAGGGACGGGTTTCCCGCACATGGCGCAGGCTCGGGGTGCGGAACCGGCCGACGTCTTCCATATCCTGCGAGATGGCATAGCGGCCGGTGTCTGCCAGCGGGCGGCCGAGCAGCGAGAGGCCGAGATTGTGGTACTTGTCGTCCGTCAGCAGCGGGCCGCTGTGACAGTTCATGCAGCCGGCCTTGGTGCGGAAGAGGTGAAGGCCCCAGACCTGTTCGTCGCTCAATGCCGCGCTGTTGCCGGCGAGGAAGCGGTCGAAGACGGTGCGTTCCTCGAGGGTCGCCTGGAAGGCGGCAAGCGCCTCGGTGATCCGCTCGAGACTGATCGCTTCGTCGCCGAACGCGTCGCGGAAGCGTTTCCGGTAGTCTGTGTCGCCGGCCATGCGGCCGACCACCTGATCTAGGTCCTCGACGGCCATCTCCTTGGGATCGGTCATCGGCATCACGGCCTGCTGCTCGAGCGTTTCCGCTCGGCCGTCCCAGAAGAGTTCGGGCCGCCAGGCCGCGTTGAACAGTGCGGGCGTGTTGCGCTTGCCCTTCTGGCGCCCATGGCCGAACGCCGTGCGCAGGCCGTCGCCCCAGCCGAGTTCGCGGTTGTGGCAACTCTGACAGGCGATCTGGCCTGAGGCGGAGAGAGCCGGATCCTCGAACAACTGCCGGCCCAGTTCGACCTTCAGCAATTGCGTGCCTTCGGGTTTGGCCGGCAGCGGCAGGGCTTCCATCTCCTTCACCGCCGCGTCCGCATGGACCACCGGTTGCGGCCAGTCGATACGGTTTCCGGCATAACGTTCCTTGAGTGCTGCGAGCGCCGAAGCATCGGGATCGGCCGGAAAGGCGGACACGATGGCCGACTTGTACTGCCGGTCGACGAAGGCCTCGGCCTGCCACAACAGGAACGCGCCGAGGAAAGCGAGGCCCCCGATTTTTGCCGGGCGGGTTTTGAGGATTTCTGGGATGCGGGGCATCAGAAAGTCGCCTTTGCGCCGAGCCAGACGGTGCGGCCGACGATCCACGGATTGTCGTAGCTGGCCCGACGGTTGCCGGTTTCGTTGAAGAGGTTGTAGACGCTCAATTCCACGTCGAATGAGGTGTTTTCCGTCTTGGCGAGCTGGTAGCTGGCCTTGAGGTCGACGGTCACCGTCGTGCCATAGCGGAACTCCTCGTATATGTCGTGGGTCTTGCCGATCGCTTCGGAACCGGTCGGTACCGAGCATGTGGCGGTGGCCGATGCGCTGCCGACGCATTCCGTGTCGGTAGAGCGCAGCCCGTCAAAGGGGAAGTTAATGTTTGCCGTGACGGCTGTCGTCAGACGTTCGTCGAACCATTTGGCGCTAACATCGATCCTGCTGCGCAGCGGGATGTCGAGGTTTCCAAGGACGCGGTCGAATTCTGCCGGGGAGTAGGATGTGTCGTTGTACCAGACCCAGTTCACGTCATCGCTGTAGTATGGGCTGACGGTGGTGGTCTTCTGCTTCGACCAGGTGAGGCTGCCCAATAGGGTAACGCTGTCGAGGTTGTCGTGGCCAATCTCCCAGCCCTTTTCATATTCCGCGGTCAGGGAGCGATACTCGCTTTCGCCGCCGTTGGTGAGCGTCACGTTCGTCGATGTCCCACCGTCCCCGGCAATGAACTCATCGCGCCCATATCTCTGCAGATAGCGCAGTCGGAACTCACCCTCGATCCAGGGGTCCTGGGCTTTCAGAGAGCCGGTGAATTCGTCCTTGTAGGGTGTATCCACGTCCGCACCGCTGAAGGCGTAGTAGCGCTGAGTTCCCAAGGCGGTCCAGTCGCCAACCACGCCGGTCGCGGCGTTGTGCGTGCGGGAATAGGCGCGCGCCAAAGGCTGGCCGTCCCGCAGCGCATAGGAAAGGCTGTCGGCGGAGTAGTAGCGGTTGTAGCCGGCCGAGACCGACAGCCAGTCCAGCGGTGAAATGGTTGCGACTGTGCGCGGCGCAAGGTTCAGATTGTCGAAGAAATCTTCGTAATCCATCCGTAGACCGGCGCGGATGTTGAGCCAATCCCAGGTCTGGTCCAGTTCGCCATAGGCGCCGAGATGGGCGACCTCTGCCTCGTTGTCATAGGCGGGGGTCACTGTTTTTGTGCGAGCATATTGCTGGGCCGAGCAAGACTCGTCACCGTCGGCGCAGACATACGGGATAGCCGTCGTATTGTAGCGGGTGACAGAGTTCAGCGTGTATTCCTCGGCGCGACGATAGGCATCGGTCTCCCGGTACTCGACACCTGCGCCGAACGTGCCGGCGAGAAGGTCACCGGTCATGTCACTCTTGAAGCCGCGCTCCTCCTGTCCAGTCTCCTTGTATCCGTAACCACCGGACCGGCAATACTCTGCCGTCCCCCATGTGGTCAGCGTCGGAACCTGGCACCAGGAAAGAACGTCCGGGTCGGTGCTGTAGAACCAGCTTGCCGGGTTGGTCACCGATATAGAAGACCTCGCGACGATCGCCGTGTAATAGGTTTCATTTTCGCCACCGTCGTTGATGGTGTCCGACTGGCTGTAGAAAAGGCTGCTATCCAGCTTCACGTTCTTGAGGTTGATGCTGTCGACAGCGATCCCCGCGACATCGGTTTCCCAACGCAGGCGGGTGGAAAGACCTTGGGTTTTCTGGTCGATCACCAGGTCGTCGTAATAATAGGCGTCCCATTTCTGGCTGTAGTTGTTGTAGTTTCCATCCAGGGTGAACGTGCCGTAGTCCGTCTCAAGCTTGCTGGCGAGACGGTAAAACTCGTTGTAAGAGACGTCATCCGCCTTTTCGAAATAGTATCTCCCATCCTTCGTCTTGCTGCTCTTTGCGTCCGTGCGGCTGTACTGGCCGACAAGACTCCAGCTGTCGTTCACGGGCAGATTGTATTGGAACGCGGACTTGTATTTGAGGTATCCGGGCTTCGGCAGATCCTGCGGGTTCGTGCCGTCCATCGTCCCGAGTTCGTAGGTCGTCAGTTCGTCCGCGGTCAGGCCGAAAGTGACCGACCCGCTGGCTTTCTCGGTCGACGGTGTCGTCAGCTTGTAATCGACCACGCCGCCGAGAAACTCGCCGTAGCGGGCCGAAGCATTGCTGTCGACGACCGTGGCTTCCTCGACGAAGTCAGCCGGCACGAAGACCGTCTGGGGATGAAGGCCGTAGATCTTGTTGATGTTCGGCGTCTGCTCGTAGCCTTCGAGATCCGAGCCATATCCGCTGGAGCCGAAAGGCTCCTCCGTCCCGGTCACGGTGTTGATGCCAATGCCGTCCAGCATGAAATTGTTTTCGTAGACCTTGCCGCCGGAGATCGACAGCAGTTGCGGCTTGGTGTTGACGATATCCTGGCTGTCGGAACCGGCATCGTTGTCACCGGCGTTCTGATACTGAACGTTGGCGTTGTTCCTCAGGGCCGAGTTGGCGTCGGAGCCGACGGAAAGTGCCCTTACCGCGTCGCCTTCCATAACCGTCGTGCCCGTGTCCGCCTCCGCTTCCCCACCGAGGGTCACCCAGAGCCTGAGCACCTTGAGCGTGATGGCCTCCAGCACGGTCGAGCCCTGGTCCGTGTTCGTTGCCTGCTGGGCGAGGGCCGGCAGGGCGAGGAGCGAGGAAAGGGCGGATGCGGCGAGAAGGCGCGCGATGCGGTTCGGCACCCGTCGGCGGCTGGCATGCTGTGCTGTCATGATCGTATGGCCCCCAGGAAATCTTGCGGCCGGACCCTGATCCGATGCCGGCCGCGGGGAGCGACTTACATAAAGGTGACTAAAAGAGTCAACATAAAATGTGTCACAAATCCGGTGACCACGAGATTTCGCTAGGGAATCGAGGCGTTTGGCAACCTTATGTTTTTATGTTGTTATTTTCGCATGTCGAAATGTATCGGCACGCGGTGCTGCGGCCGGCCCCCGAGCCTCGGGTTGTCTGACCGACCGGCATGGTTCTGCAAGAGCCTCGCAATGAGGCCGGTCAGACCGCGCCGCCCGCGGCCGGAATGACCCGGGTGAGGCTGCCGGTTGCCGGGTAGAGCGGGATGAGGCAGGCCTGCAGGGCATGATAGATGTCGCCCTTGCCGGGGAAGAGCGTGTTGGCGGGGCGCAGGTCCTCGGTCAGTTCCTCGTGCCAGCCGCCATGGGCGTGGTCGAGGCTGTGATTGGCGATGAAGCTCCAGATCCGGCGATAGCTTTCCTCGTGGAAGTCGCTCTCAAGGTGCTGGTTGAGAAAGTGGGCGGCGGCAGCCCCTTCGCAGAGCGGCCACCACAGCTTCATCTTCTTGTCGGGCACGTTTTCCCAGTCGAGCGTATAGAAGAAGCCACCCTTTTCCTTGTCCCAGCCGAGCGACATCGACTGGAAGAACAGACCGCGTGCGGCCTCGGGCATCCAGTCGTGCGTCCGGCCCCCCAGTGCCCAGAGCTGGAGGACAAGACGGGCCCATTCCAGCCAGTGGCCGGGGGTGGTGCCGGCCGGGCGGAACATTTCGTTGGGGTGGTAGTAGATGCGGTCGAGCGTCCAGTCCTCGTCGAAATGTTCGGGTACCCGGTAGCCCTGTTCGCCGGCGCGGCGGCGGATCAGGAGGTCGGCAATGCTCGTCGCCTTGTCGAGATAATGGCGTTCGCCGGTCGCCTCGAAGGCGGCCATCAGCGCCTCGGTCAGGTGCATGTTGGAGTTCTGTCCGCGATAACCCGGGACCGGCTGCCAGTCGGCGGAAAATTCCTCGGCGATGGCGCCGTGGCGTTCCTCCCAGAACCGCGTCTCCAGCACTTCCGTGATGTCGGCCAGCATCCGGTCGGCGAGTGGATGGCCTACGGTTTTTGCGGAAGAGGCTGCGAGCAGGACGAAGGCGTGCCCGTAACCCTGCTTGCTGTCGTCGGCCGCACCGGTGTCGTCGACCTGCCAGAAATAGCCGCCATTTGCCTCGTCGCGGTGCCGGTTCCAGAGAAACTGCATGCCATGATCGACGAGGTCGGCGGCGCCTGGCCGGCCGAGCAGATCGGCGATCGCGAAACAATGCACCATCCGGGCGCTGGCATGGATGCCGCGGACCGGGTTGTTGGTGGTCAGCGGTTTTCCGTCGCGGGTGAGGTCGTAGAAGCCGCCCTTCGGGTTGATGCTGCGGTACTGGAAGAAGTCGAACAGGCCGTTCGCCTGGTCCAGCAGCCATTTGCGGTGATAGGGGCGGGCAGCCCATTGTGCTGCCAGGGCCGCTGACGTGGCGTCCGTCATGATCTTCCTCCCGTTTTTATCTAATCGTTTGAAAAAAACATAACGGGAAAGCTGCGGCTTGTCACCGCGGCATGCCGCTTCCTCCACCGCTGCACGCTGTTCGCAATGCGTCGTTTTGATCGACATAAAGGCATGTTGACATAAAGATATCTTTATGTGATTTCGAGTTTGTTGTGATTTGTCAGGAAAGGATCCGCCATGCTCGACCGATTGTTTGATCTCGGGAGCTCTCACCGGGATGGGGCGGAGGTGCTCGAGGCGCTGCGTCAGGCGGCGAGCGAACGCATCCTGATCCTCGACGGCGCGATGGGAACACAGATCCAGGGCCTTGGCCTCGACGAAGACGCGTTCAGGGGCTCGCGGTTTCTCGGTTGTGCCTGCCATCAGCAGGGCAACAACGACCTTCTCATCCTCAGCCAGCCCGATGCGATCGAGGACATCCATTTCCGCTATGCGATGGCTGGCGCCGACATCATCGAGACCAACACCTTTTCCTCGACCCGGATCGCCCAGGCCGACTACCAGATGGAGGAGGCGGTCTATGACCTCAACCGCGAGGGGGCGATCGTCGCCCGGCGCGCGGCAGCGAGGGCAGAGCGTGAGGATGGGCGGCGGCGTTTCGTGGCCGGTGCGATCGGGCCGACCAACCGCACGGCGTCGATCTCGCCCGACGTGAACAATCCCGGCTTCCGGGCCGTGTCGTTCGACGATTTGAGGATTGCCTATGGCGAACAGATCGACGGGCTGATCGATGGCGGCGCCGACATCATCCTGATCGAAACGATATTCGACACGCTGAACGCCAAGGCCGCCATCTTCGCCTGCGAGGAACGCTTCCTTGCGAAGGGCGTGCGTCTGCCGGTGATGATTTCCGGCACGATCACCGATCTCTCCGGCCGAACCCTATCGGGCCAGACACCCTCGGCCTTCTGGTATTCCGTGCGGCATGCCAATCCCTTTACCATCGGCCTCAACTGCGCACTCGGCGCCGATGCGATGCGTCCGCACTTGCAGGAATTGTCGGGCGTCGCCGACACGTTCATTTGCGCCTATCCCAATGCCGGCCTGCCGAACGCTTTCGGCCAGTATGACGAGAGCCCTGCGGACATGGCCCGGCAGATTTCCGGCTTCGTCGAAGAGGGGCTGGTCAATGTCGTCGGCGGCTGCTGCGGTTCGACGCCCGAGCATATCCGGGCGATATCCGAGGCGGTCGCCGGCAAGTCGCCGCGCAAGCCAGCCGAGCATCGGCCGTTCATGTCGCTGTCCGGCCTCGAACCCTTCGTGCTGACCGGGGACATTCCCTTCGTCAACGTCGGCGAGCGGACAAACGTCACCGGTTCGGCCAAGTTCCGCAAGCTGATCACCGCGGGCGACTACACATCCGCACTCGTGGTCGCCCGCGACCAGGTGGAGAACGGCGCGCAGATCATCGACATCAACATGGACGAGGGCCTGATCGATTCGGAAAAGGCGATGGTCGAGTTCTTGAACCTGATCGCCGCCGAGCCCGATATCGCCCGCGTGCCTGTCATGATCGACAGCTCGAAGTTCCCGATCATCGAGGCGGGGCTCAAATGCGTGCAGGGCAAGGCGATCGTCAACTCTATCTCCATGAAGGAAGGCGAGGCAGCCTTCATCGCGCAGGCCAAGCTGGTCCGCAATTACGGTGCCGCCGTCGTCGTGATGGCGTTCGACGAGCAGGGCCAGGCCGACACCTATGAACGCAAGGTCGAGATCTGCGAGCGGGCCTACAAGCTGCTGACGGAACAGGCCGGCTTTGCCCCGGAAGACATCATCTTCGACCCGAACGTGTTTGCGGTTGCGACCGGGATCGAGGAACACAACAATTACGGCGTCGACTTCATCGAGGCGGCCCGCACGATCCGCCAGAAGATGCCGCTGGTGCATATTTCTGGGGGCGTTTCCAACCTCTCCTTCTCGTTCCGCGGCAACGAGCCGGTGCGCGAGGCGATGCATGCGATCTTCCTCTATCACGCCATCCAGGCCGGCATGGACATGGGCATCGTCAATGCCGGCCAGCTCGCCGTCTACGAAAGCATCGATCCGGATCTTCGCGAGGCCTGCGAGGATGTCGTGCTCAACCGCCGGACCGACGCGACCGAGCGTCTCCTGGAGATCGCCGAGCGCTATCGCGGCACGGGCGAGAAGCAGGCAAAGGGACAGGATCTCGCCTGGCGCGAGCTTCCCGTCGAGAAGCGGCTGGAACACGCCCTGGTCAACGGCATCACCGAGTTCATCGAGGCCGACACGGAGGAGGCGCGGCTCAAGGCCGATCGTCCGCTGCATGTCATCGAAGGCCCGCTGATGGCCGGGATGAACGTCGTCGGCGACCTCTTCGGCGCCGGTAAGATGTTCCTGCCGCAGGTGGTGAAGTCCGCCCGCGTGATGAAGCAGGCGGTCGCGGTGCTCCTGCCGTACATGGAAGAGGAAAAGAGGGCGAACGGCGACGGCGCGGAACGACAGTCGGCCGGCAAGGTGCTGATGGCGACCGTCAAGGGCGACGTGCACGACATCGGCAAGAACATCGTCGGCGTCGTGCTCGCCTGCAACAACTACGAGATCATCGATCTCGGCGTCATGGTCCCGGCGACGAAGATCCTTGAGGTGGCCAGGCAGGAGAAGGTCGATGTCATCGGCCTTTCCGGCCTCATCACGCCGTCGCTCGACGAGATGGTGCATGTCGCCTCGGAAATGGAGCGGCAGGGCTTTTCCGTTCCGCTGCTGATCGGCGGGGCGACGACGAGCCGCGTGCACACCGCGGTCAAGGTCGCTCCGCAGTACAAGGCGGGGCAGGCAGTCTACGTGACCGATGCGAGCCGCGCCGTCGGTGTCGTGTCCGCGCTGCTGTCGCCGGAAGGCCGGCAGGCCTATGCCGACGGTGTGCGGGCCGAGTATCTGAAAGTCGCCGAGGCGCATGCCCGGGCGGAAGCCGAAAAGCAGCGCCTGCCGCTGTCGCGCGCCCGGGAGAATGCGGTCCGGCTCGACTGGTCGGCCTACCGGCCAGTGGCGCCGAGTTTCACCGGGACGCGGGTCTTTGAAGACTACGACCTTGGCGAGCTTGCCCGTTACATCGATTGGACGCCCTTCTTCCAGACCTGGGAGCTGAAGGGGCGCTATCCGGCGATCCTCGAGGACGAGGCCCAGGGCGAGGCGGCCCGCCAGCTATTTGCCGATGCCCAGGCGATGCTTGAAAAGATCATCTCCGAAAAATGGTTCCGGCCACGGGCGGTGATCGGTTTCTGGCCGGCCAACGCCGTCGGCGACGATGTCCGGTTGTTCACGGACGAGACGCGCGGCGAAGAGCTCGCGACCCTCTTCACGCTCCGCCAGCAATTGTCGAAGCGCGACGGGCGGCCGAATGTCGCCCTCAGCGATTTCGTCGCGCCGAAGGAGAGCGGGGTCGCGGACTATGTCGGCGGCTTCGTCGTCACGGCCGGCTTCGAGGAGGTCGCCATCGCCGAGCGCTTCGAGCGGGCGAACGACGACTATTCGTCCATCCTGGTGAAGGCGCTGGCCGACCGGTTTGCGGAAGCCTTCGCCGAGCGCATGCATGAGCGGGTGCGGCGCGAATTCTGGGGCTATGCGCCGGACGAGAGCTTCAGCAGCGAGGAACTGGTCGGCGAGGCCTATGCCGGCATCCGTCCTGCGCCCGGCTATCCCGCCCAGCCCGACCATACCGAAAAGACGACGCTGTTCAGGCTTCTCGACGCGGAACGGGCGACCGGCGTGACGCTGACCGAAGGAATGGCGATGTGGCCGGGCTCGTCGGTGTCCGGCCTCTACATCGGCCACCCGGAAAGCTACTATTTCGGCGTGGCCAAGGTCGAGCGCGACCAGGTGGAGGACTATTCGGCACGCAAGGGTATGGCGGTGCGTGAGGTGGAGCGCTGGCTGGGGCCGGTGTTGAACTATGTGCCGAAGGCTGACGTCTGAGGCTGATTGCCCCTCACTCTGGCTCTCTCTCCGCGAGTGGGGAGAGATGACGGTCGGCGCCGGCGGGTTCGTCCTTCTCCCTGCTTGCGGGGAGAAGGTGCCCGAAGGGCGGATGAGGGGCAGAGGAAACCCAGACGCCTCACCCTCCGCACGAACCCGCTCACAAACAGAGTCCGGTTGCGCCGATAAGTTATTGAGGCAGATTCCTAATTACTTTTACGCCTCCAGCCTGAGCAGGATCGCCGTCGTGTCGTCGCTCTGCTTGTAGCGCGGGTATGTCAGGCCGTCCGGGTCGACGTCACGCTCCATGTGGCGGAGTTCGGCGACCAGGGATTTCAGCCCCGATGTCGCTCCACGCTGGATCAGCGTGGCCGGGTCGTAGAGCTTGTAGAGGGCGACGAGGTCGGCGAGACCATCCGAGCAGAGGAGGGCAGTGGCGCCGCCCTTAACGGGGACGTCAACCATCGCGAGGTGATCCGCGGCCTCCGGAACGATGCCGAACGTCCAGGTCGCGCCGCCCGGCGTGTTCTGGCGGGCGCGGCCTTCGCGAAGATTTGCAAGGGTTGTCGGATCGCTCGTCGCGATGTTTGCGGCACCGATCCCGCCGACACGGGCGATGTGTTGTGCTGCCTGATGTTGCTCCCATTCGTAGGCGCCGGGGATCGGGATGACGAAGTCGGAGCGCCCGTCGTCATGAAGCAGATACAGGCAGCTGTCGCCGAGGCCGAACCAGCGGAAGCCGGTGTCGGTCGCCTGCAGGGCGGTCAGGCTGCAGAGCGGCCAGGCGTAGCGGGGCTGGTCGCCGGCCGCGGCCATGAAGGCGTCGCGGGCTTCTTCGGAAACCTGCCTGAGCACGGCCTTCGGGTCGGCGCTGCGGTTCAGCCTTTCGGCAAAGTGGATGGCCGCGAACTCCGCGATCCAGGCCGCGTCGGAGCCGTAGCCCTCCATGAACTGCCTGTCGCCGAGGCCGGTCGCGCCGTCGATGACGAAGGCGGCCGATCCGTTGTGACCCAATCGGTCCTCGTTGGCTCGCCCCGGCTTGCCGGGATCGGATATGCTGTCGATGACGGAGATGCGCGGGGCCATGGCTTTCGGGTCCTGGATTTTGTCGGTGTTCAGTCGGCGGATCGACGAGGTCAGGCGGCCTTGAAGCGGGCCATCAGTTCGGCGCGGCCGGGATCTGTCAGGGTGACCGCGGCGCCGAATTCGAGCGGGCTGAGCGATGCCTCGTTCGGATAGATGATCCGGTTGGACACGATCTCGGGCGGCAGTTGCGTCATGACGCGGCTGTCTGTCGTCGGGGCGCCGGTCGCCAGGTGTTCCTTGAGCGCGATCTCTGGCTGCATGAGGAAGTCGAGGAGTGCATAGGCCGCCGGCTTGTTGGGCGCGCTGGCGGGGACCGCATAGTAGTCGGTCCAGATCTCGCCGCCGTCGGAGCCGAGGGTGAACTCAATGTCGGGAATGTCCCGGTTCAGTTGCAGGCCGTCGACCGTCCAGCACATGGTGAGCCACGCGTCGCCCGCACGCATCGCCGGCTGGTAGTCGCTGTCGATGGCGAAGAGATGCGGCTTGACCTGAAGAAGGAGCGCTTCGGCCCGGGCGAGCTCGGCCGGGTCTACCGAGTTGAAGGAATGGCCGAGTGAAACCAGGGCGTTGCCGATCGTCGTCAGCTGATAGTCGTGGACGATGGTCCGGCCGCTGGCATCGGTCATGGCGAGGTGGAAGAACTCCCGCCATCTGATGGGCATCGAGTCCAGCTCGTCCGTATTGGCCGCCATGCCGGTGGTGCCCCAGTTCTTCGGCACGGCATAGGTCTTGCCATCGATCTCGGCGGCGGACATGAAGCGCGGGTTCTGGGTCTTTCGATCATAGTTTGGCAACCGGGACAGATCGATCGGTTCGATCAGGCCGCGGGCCGCATAGGTCGAAATGACGTAGTTCGTCGGGACGATCAGGTCCCATGCGGCGCTGCCCATCTGCAGACGGGTCAGGACTTCCTCGTTCGAGCCGGTGACGGTCAGCAGTACCTCGACACCGGTCAGCCGGGTGAATTCCTCGAAGGTGGCCGGGTCGTGGTAATTGGGCCAACTGTTCACGGAGACCTGGCCGCCGAGCTCCGATGCAAATACCGGCCGGTTCCACGGTCCGCTGGTGCCGCCCATCACGGCGGAAGCAAGACCGAGGCCCGTCACGCCGAGAAAATGCCGCCGGGTGACCGAGCCCCGTTTCAGCCGCATGAACTCGTCGATGAATCGCCGCGGCGTCATCGGCAGATCGTCTCTGTCGCGGGTCCCCATTCTGTCATTCCCGGCTGTTGTTTCCGGCCGGATGCTCCCACGACTTGGTAAAGAAAATGGATCGTTTCGGGACGATTTGATCCCGGGCGAACACTCAGGAGGAAGTGCCGCGCACTGCGGCACTTCCTATCTTTGGCAACTGGCAGCCCCGGGACGTGCGTCAGGCCTGAAGGACCAGAAGATCGTCTGCGTCGATCCGAAGATTGACGGTTTCGCCGACGGCCGGAGGCGTGATGCTCGGGTCGTTGAACATGTCGAAGGACACGATATTGCCGGCGACGTTCATGCGCGTCCGGATGACCGAGCCGAGGAAGTGGCTGGAGACGACCGGACCGCTCAGCGTGGTGTCGCCCTTCGCGCTGCCGTTCAGCGAGCCTGCTTCCGGACGCATGGCAAGCTGAACCGTGCTGCCGGCGGCGGCCTCGACCTTGTCCTTCAGGCGCACGACGAGGTCGCCGATCGCTACCGAATTTTCCGTCGGATCGACGACCTTGGCCTCGATCAGGTTCAGCGTGCCGACGAAGGAGGCGACGAAGCGCGTCGCCGGCTTGTTGTAGATCTCGAAGGGCGTGCCGATCTGGTCGGCGCGGCCGGCATTCATGACGACGACCCGGTCGGAGATCGAGAGCGCTTCTTCCTGGTCATGGGTGACGAAGACGGTGGTGATGCCGAGCTGTTGCTGGATCTGGCGGATCTCCTCGCGCAGCGAGACGCGGATCTTGGCGTCGAGCGCCGACAGCGGCTCGTCGAGCAGGAGCACCTGCGGCTTCGGCGCCAATGCTCGGGCGAGCGCCACGCGCTGCTGCTGGCCACCCGACAGCTGGTAGGGATAGCGGTCGCCCAGGTGTTCGAGATGGATGAGTGCCAGCATCTCCTTCACCCGCTTCTCGATCTCTGCCCTGCCGATGCCGGCGATCTTCAGGCCGAAGGCGACATTGTCGAAGACGTTCATGTTGGGGAAGAGCGCATAGGCCTGGAACACCATGCCGATGTTACGCTGGTTGGGCTTCAGGCTCGACTGGTCACGGTCATTGATGACGATGGTACCGCCGCTCGGTGTCTCGAAGCCGGCGACCATGCGCAGGATGGTGGTCTTGCCGCAGCCGGACGGTCCGAGGAACGAGATGAACTCGCCCTTGTTGATCGCCATGTTGAAGTCGTGGACGACTTTGACCGGCCCGAAGGACTTCTGGATGTTGGTCAGGGTCAGGAATGTCATTGCTGTCGTCCTCAGGCCGGGCGTTGAGTGGTTTTCTGGAAACGGGAGACCAGCTGGATGAGGCCGAGGCATCCCCAGGTGATGCCGAAGGCGATGACGGCGAGTGCTGCCGGTTCGTAGGCACGGTTGGCACCGAGCAATTGCATGTAGGGGCCGAAGGCCGGACGGTTGAGCAGCGCCGCCATGGTGAACTCACCGATGACGATGGCGAAGGTCAGGAAGGCGCCGGAGAGAACCGCGATCAGCACGTTGGGCAGGATGATGCGGAACAGAATACGCGCCCAGCCGGCGCCGAGGCTTTGGGCGGCTTCCGTCAGCGTGCGCACGTCGATCGAGGACAGACCCGTGTCGACGGCACGATACATGTAAGGCAGGGCAAGCGTTGCATAGCCGAACATCAGGAGCAGGTTGGTGCCCGTCAGCGTGCCGGTCAGCGGCAGCCAACTCGAGGTGTTGTAGAGGCGGATATAGCCGAAGACGATGACGATCGCCGGGATGACCAGCGGCAGCAGCGTCACGAACTCGATATAAGGGCGCAAGCCGGGCATGCGCAGGCGCACCCAGTAGGCGGTCGGCACGACGAGCACGATGCCGAAGACGATCGTCACCAGCGCCATCGTGACCGAATAGCTGAAGGTCTGCTGGAACTGCGGATCGCCGAGAACCTTGGCATAGGCGTCGAAGGAATATTCGCCGCGCCGCATCTTCAGCGAGAAGTTGGTCATGCCGATCAGCGGCAGGAAGAAGTAGAGGAGGCCGAACGCCAGCGCTCCCCAGGCCCAGATCTTTTTCATCGCAGCCACCTTTCACTGCGGGCGCGCAGCCAAATGTAAAGGGCATTGGCAACACCGGTCACCACGATCATGCCGAAGGCCAGTGCGTAGCCGAGATGCGGATTGCCGAGCACGTCGCCGCGGATCTGGGCGAAGAGCAGGATCGGCACGATGTTCAGCGACGATCCCGTCAGTGCGATCGCGGTGGCGACGGCGCCGAAGGCATTGGCGAACAGCAGCGCCATGGTGCCAAGCAGCGAAGGCAGCAGGATCGGGAAGGCGACCATGCGCCAGTATTGCAGGTTGGTTGCCCCGAGGATCGAGGCGGCTTCCTTCCATTCGCGCTTCAGGCCGTCGATGGCCGGGGTGATGATGAGAATCATCAGCGGGATCTGGAAGAACAGATAGGTCACCGTCAGTCCCCAGAAGGAAAGCAGGTTGAAGCCGAGATGGGCGCGCAGGTCGAAGCCGAAATTGCTGCGCAGAAAAACGGTGACCAGGCCCATCGGGCCGAGTGTCGCGAGAAAGGCGAAGGCCAGCGGCACGCCGGCGAAGTTCGAGGCGACACCCGAAAAGGTCAGAAGCGGCCCGCGGATCCATTGCGGCAGTCCGCCGAGAATCACGGCGGTCGCCATGGCGAAGCCGATCAGGCAGCCGAGCAGGGCCGAGGCAAGGCTGATCTTGATCGAGATCCAGTAGGCCGCGAGGATCGAAGGCGTGAACAGGCCCCCGATGTTTTCGAGCGTGAAGGCGCCGTCGGCGTTCTGGAACGCGCCGAGCACGATCTTCATCGTCGGCAGGATCAGGAAAAGAAGTGTGAAGGCCGCGAAGGGGGCCACGCCGATCCAGTGGAGCGGCAGCCGTTTCGCGAGGCCTGCGGTCTGTGCGGTGGTGGTGCTGTCAGACGCCATCCAGTTTGTCCCCTCGTCCACGCTTTGGCGCGCGGATCCTATTGAAGAGAAAAGCCGCCCCGGCCTCAAGACCGGGGCGGCATTTCACAGCATTTTAATTACTGTACGTTGGCGCCGACGACGCTGTCCCAACCGCCGGTGACGGCAGCCTTGTTGGCATCGACTTCCTCGAGCGTCGGGAAGTAGGCCTTTTCATAGGCAGCGGCCGGCGGCAGCTTGTCGAGCAGGGCCTGCGGGATCTTGCCGGCCTTGGACATGGCGTTGAAGCGGGCCGGGTGGCAGTAGCCGGCGAGCCAAGCGGTCTGGCCTTCGTCGGAATAGAGGTATTCCATCCAGAGCTTGGCAGCGTTCGGGTGCGGCGCGTAAGCCGAGATACCCTGAACGTAGACGCCGGCGAGAACGCCCGATTCCGGAACGATGACGTCAACCGGCGGGTTGCCGGCCAGCGTGTCCTTCCAGGACAGGGCGTTGTAGTCCCAGGCGACGACGATCGGGGTCGAGCCCTGAGCCAGCGTGCCGGACTTGCCGATGACCGGAACGAAGTTGCCAGCCTTGTTGAGTTCGGCGAAGTACTTCAGACCGGCTTCGCCGGCTTCCTTGCCAGCCTTGGCACCGGAAGCGAGGCCGGCGGCGAGAACGCCGAGGATGGCCTGGTTCGAAGCGCGCGGGTCACCGGCGAGAGCGACCTGGCCGGCATAGTCGGCCTTCAAGAGGTCAGCCCAGTCCTTCGGGGTTTCCTTGACGAGATCCTTGTTCACGATCATCGACATGACGCCGTAGTAGTCGCCGTACCAGTAGCCTTCGGCGTCCTTGATGTTTTCCGGAATTTCGTCCCAGGTCGAGACCTTGTACGGCATCAGGAGGCCTTCGGCCTTCATCTGCGGACCGAAAGCGAGACCGACGTCGACAACGTCCGGAGCCTGCGGGCCCTTGTTGTCCTTGTTGGCCTTGACGGCTTCGACTTCGTCAGCCGAGCCGGCATCCGGGTTCAGTTCGTTGACGCTGATTTCCGGGTACTTCTTCTTGAAGCCGTCGATCACGGCGCCGTAGCCGCACCAGTCGTGGGGCAGAGCGATCGTGGTCAACATGCCTTCCTTCTTGGCGGCTTCGACCAGTTCGGCGCTCGGCTCAGCGAATGCGAGCGAGGTGGACGCGACGACCATTGCGGTCGACAGCGAGAGCATGCGGCGGAAATTCGTAATCACTGAAGTTCTCCTTGTTGGTTTTGCAGCGATGCGGGACTGATATTCAGCTTGCATGATAGTTATGTGACGGTTCCTGCTCAGTGCCTTTCAGGCGTCAAGCAAGTCCCTTTTTCTGTTCTCTTTTCCTTCTTACCTCCCGATGCGATGGCATTCAGCGCGGCTTGCGAAACAGCCGCGCCTGTTCGAACAGACCTTCGAGCGTATTCATGCGCTCGCGGGTCTCATCCCAGGCCGAGCTTTGGACGGCTTCGATCAGGGCTTCGACGACGAACAGTGTGACGACCGAGGAATCCCATGCGGAGGGTGCCTCGATATCGACCTTGAAACAGTGTCTTGCATGCTTGGCGACCGGCGAACTCCACGGGTCGGTGAACAGGATGATTTCGACGCCGCTCGCCTTCGCGACCGCGGCGAGCGTCTCCATGTCCGCCTCGTAGCGGCGGATGTCGAAGATCACCAGAACGTCACCCTCGCTCATGTTGAGCACGTTTTGCGGCCACGAACTGGTGTTCGCCGTCATCAACGCCGTCTTGGGGCGGATGACCTGCATGTGGGTGAAGAAGTATTCGGCAAGCGCCCCGGTGATGCGTCCACCGACGAAATAGACATTGCGGCGGCGGTCGGAGAGCAGGCGGGCGGCACCGTCGAAGGAGACGGTGTCGAGCCCGCTCAGGGTTTGCCGCATGTTGTTCATCACCGCCTCTGCGAAGCGGTTGAGGATATGGGTACCCGGCGCGTTCGATGCCCAGCGGTCGTGCTTGGCGATCGGGCCGGACAGCGTCGCCTCGAGCTCCTGATGCAGATGCGCCTGGAATTCCGGATAGCCCTTGTAGCCGAGCTTCTGGACCATGCGGGCGACGGTTGGTGTCGAGACGCCGGCATTGTCGGCGACCGTGGTGATCGAGCCGAGGCCGGATACCGGATAGTTGTCGAGCAGGCTTTCCGCGAGCTGACGCTCAGCGCGCGTCAACCCATCGAAATGGGTGCGGATTACGTCCGACACTGTTTTCGGCGCCTGTTTCAACGTCTGTTTTCCCCTTGGGCCGATCTTCTGCCGGCCTGTCACAAAGTTAAACGTGGCTGTCACAATCCTGTCAACGCGAAAATTGAAGAGAAATTTTCAAGGCATGGTTGACACTGCCGCAATCGTGAAGAATTCTCTTCGTCAAGAAGATAAGCCGGAAGGCGCGGGGGAAAATACCGCATGCTCTTGAGGACGGACATCCTGACAGAGGCAGACGGCGAAGCCGTCGCCGTTGAGAATGCCGACGGGGCAGGGATCTGCCTCTTCGTCTGCGAGCACGCGTCCCGCCGCATGCCGGAGCGTGCCGGAAATCTCGGCCTCGACGATGACGCTCTGGTCAGCCACATCGCATGGGATCCGGGCGCACTGGCGGTTGCCAAGCGGCTTTCCGCCAAACTCGACGGCCCACTCGTCCACCAGCGGTTTTCCCGCCTCGTCTACGATTGCAACCGCCCGCCGGAAGCCCCGGGAGCGATGCCGGAAAAGAGCGAAATCTACGAGATCCCGGGCAATTGCGGCCTGTCGCCGGCGGAGCGTTATGCTCGCACCGCGGCCCTCTACATTCCCTTTCACGACCGCATTTCGGACCTTCTGGCCGTGCGCATGGCGCGGGGGCAGGAAACCGTCCTGGTCACGGTCCACAGCTTCACGCCGGTCTATATGGGCCGGAAGCGGGAGGTCGAAATCGGCATCCTGCACGACAGTGACAGCCGACTCGCCGACGGCATGCTCGATGCGGCCAAGGCAGGCTCGTACAATGTCGGGCGCAACGAGCCCTATGGGCCGGAAGACGGCGTAACCCATAGTCTGCGGCTGCATGCCCTGCCGCACGGGCTGCTGAACGTAATGATCGAGGTCAGAAACGACCTGATAAGAGATGAGGTCGGCCAAGGGGTCATGGCCGACTATCTGGCGGAGTTGATCGTGAAGGCGATCGCCCACCGCTAGGAAAAGAAAAAGACCCCGGGGATCAGTTGATCTGCGTAACGGTTGCCGGTTCTGTCGGCAGCGCTGCACACGAAATTGTCCGCAATCCCGCGGACGATCGGTTAATTGGGGGACGTCATGTCAGATTATACCGAAGCAGACAAAAAACACGACGTGCATATCTTGCACTCCATGGGCTATGCCCAGGAACTCGAACGTAGCATGAGCTCGTTCTCGAATTTCGCGATTTCGTTTTCAATCATATGCATCATGTCCGGCGGTATCAATTCGCTGGCCCAGGCCACTTCGGGCGCCGGTGGCATTGCCATCGGTATCGGCTGGCCGCTCGGCTGCCTGATGTCCGGTTTCTTTGCGCTGGCGCTGGCGCAAATCTCGTCGGCCTATCCGACGGCCGGTGGGCTCTATCACTGGGGTTCGATCCTCGGCAACCGCTTCACCGGCTGGCTGTCGGCCTGGCTCAACCTGCTCGGCCTGATCACCGTTCTGGGCGCCATCAATGTCGGCACCTACTACTTCTTCTTCGGCGCATTCGGTGCCTATTTCGGCATGGAAGATACGCTTATGGTGCGTGTTCTTTTCGTCGGTGCGATCACCGGTCTGATGGCTCTGATCAATCATGTCGGTATCGGTCTGACGGCAAAGCTCACGGACATGTCGGGCTATCTCATCTTGGCGGCCGCCATCGGTCTGACAATCGTTTGCCTGGTATCGGCGCCGTCCTACGAGTTCGCACGGCTTTTCACGCTCAGCAATTATTCGGGTGAAGCCGGCGGCAATGTCTGGCCGTCGGTGTCGAGCGGCTGGGTCTTCGCACTCGGTCTGCTGCTGCCGGTCTATACGATCACCGGCTACGATGCCTCGGCCCATACCTCTGAAGAGACCGTGCGCGCCCAGCATTCCGTGCCGCGTGGAATGGTGTCCTCGGTTCTTTGGGCATCGGTCTTCGGTTACATTATGCTGTGCTCCTTCGTTCTGATGATCCCGAACATGGACGACGCCGCCAAGCAGGGCTGGAACGTGTTCTTCTGGGCGATGGACAGCCAGGTCAATCCGACGGTAAAGTTCGTGCTCTATCTCGCGATCTTTATCTCGCAATTCCTGTGCGGTCTGGCGACGGTCACCTCGGCATCGCGCATGATTTTTGCCTTTTCGCGCGACAAAGGCCTGCCGGGCTCCAGCGCGCTGGCCAAGGTCAGCCCGAAATTCCGTACACCGGTCGCCGCCATCTGGACCGCTGCCGTGCTCTCGGTGCTGTTCGTCTGGGGCACGTCGGAGGTCACCATCGGTGAGGCGTCCGCCTATGCGATCGTCGTCTCGTGCACGGTCATCTTCCTGTTCCTGTCCTTTGCCCTGCCGATCGGTCTGGGGCTTTTTGCTCACGGCACGCCGAAATGGCATGCCATGGGTCCCTGGGATCTGGGGGCAGCACGCTTCAAGATCGTCGCCATACTGTCGCTTGTGTCCATGGCGGTGATTTTCGTCATCGGCATCCAGCCGCCGAACGACTGGGCGCTTTACATCACGCTCGGCTTCTTCGTGCTGACGGCGATCGTCTGGCTCGTTTTCGAAAACAAGCGCTTCAAGGGCCCGCCGATCGGTGCGGAAGTGGCCAAGCGTCAGGCCGAGATTGCGGCGGCCGAGAAGGCTGTCGGCGAGGTGTAAGCCTCGAGAGCCGTGAGACTATCCCCGGCCGTCAGTCGGCCGGGGCATCAAAAAACAAAGGGAAAACAGGCCGGCGTGCCTGAAACAACCATAATCAGCGGGCTTACTCAAATGACGTACACATTCGACGAACTGAAAAAGGATGTCGCCGAGGGGCGCATCGATACCGTTCTGGCCTGCCAGGTCGACATGCAGGGGCGGCTCATGGGCAAGCGCTTCCAGGCGGAGTATTTCGTCGAGAGCGCCTATGAGGAAACGCACAGCTGCAACTACCTGCTGGCGACCGACATGGAGATGGAAACCGTCTCCGGCTACAAGGCGACGAGCTGGGAAAAGGGCTATGGCGACTATACCATGAAGCCCGATCTTTCGACGCTTAGGCGGGTCCCCTGGCTGGAAGGCACGGCGCTGGTTCTCTGCGACGTGCAGGATCACCATACCCACGCGGACGTCCCGCATTCGCCGCGCGCGATCCTGAAGAAGCAGGTCGCCCGGCTCGAGGCCATGGGTCTCAAGGCCTTCATGGCGACCGAACTCGAATTCTTCCTCTTCGACCAGACCTATGACGACGCGCGCGCCTCGGGATACCGCGACCTGCAGCTCGCCAGCGGGTACAACGAAGACTATCACATCTTCCAGACCACCAAGGAAGAAGACGTGATGCGGGCGATCCGCAAGGGGCTGCAGGGCGCCGGCATTCCGGTCGAGAACTCCAAGGGCGAGGCTTCGGCCGGCCAGGAGGAAATCAACGTCCGCTACGCCGATGCGCTGACCATGGCCGACCGGCACGTGATCATCAAGAACGCCTGCAAGGAGATCGCCTGGACGCGCGGCAAGGCGATCACCTTCCTCGCCAAGTGGCACTACAATGCCGCCGGCTCCTCGTCGCATATCCACCAGTCGCTGTGGTCCGCCGACGGCAAGACGCCGCTGTTCTTCGATCCGAAGGACAAGTACGGCATGTCGGAAACGATGAAGCACTACATGGCGGGCCTGCTCGCCCATGCGAGCGAGATCACCTATTTCCTCGCCCCCTACATCAATTCCTACAAGCGCTTCATGGCTGGCACCTTTGCGCCGACCAAGGCGATCTGGTCGAAGGACAACCGCACGGCCGGTTACCGCCTCTGCGGCGAGGGCACCAAGGGCATCCGCGTCGAGTGCCGCGTCGGCGGTTCCGACCTCAATCCCTATCTTGCCATGGCGGCGCTGATCGCGGCCGGCATCGATGGCATCGAGAAGAAGATGGCGCTGGAGTCTGCCTTCACCGGCGACGCCTATGGTGCGCAGGACGTGCGGGAGATCCCGCGCACGCTCCGGGCCGCCACCGAGGCGTTGACCGGTTCGGCCATGCTGCGCTCCGCCCTCGGCGACGATGTCGTCGACCACTATGTACGTGCGGCCGAGTGGGAGCAGGAAGAGTATGATCGCAGGATCACCGACTGGGAGGTGGCCCGCGGTTTCGAACGCGCCTGAGGCATGATCGCCGGCGGCGCCTGGCCTTCCGGCGGTCTATCCCTTTCGGGTGATATTCCTGTCATGCGATTGACGGTAAGAGAGATTCAAGGCCCTTCGCGGTTCGACCGGGGAGGGCGTTCGTGCCAGCAAGGGCCGGGCCGCGCCGAGGCGTCGTCCGGTCGGGCTGGGGCGGTTGCGCCATCTTGGCAGATGGTGCGGCGCCCCGCTTCGCGCTACTGGCAAGCAAGGCTTTCAAGGAGCAACTGAGAATGACCATGATCAAATGCATTTCGCCGATCGACCAATCGGTCTACGCCGAGCGTCCCGCGATGTCGCTCGAGGCCGCCAGCGAGGCGGTCGCGCGCGCCCGCAAGGCCCAGAAGGCCTGGGCCCGCCGTCCGCTCGAAGAGCGTGTCCAGCTCGTCCTGAAGGGCGTCGCGCGCCTCAACGAGATGGCCGACGAGGTCGTGCCCGAACTCGCGCACATGATGGGCCGCCCGGTCCGCTACGGCGGTGAATACAAGGGCTTCAACGAGCGTTCCAACTATGTCGCCTCGATCGCAGCCGACGCGCTGAAGCCGCTCGTCATCGAGGAAAGCGCCGCCTTCGAACGCCGTATCGAGCGCGAGGCCCAGGGCGTCGTGTTCGTCATCGCGCCGTGGAACTATCCGTACATGACGGCGATCAACACGGTCGCCCCGGCGCTAATGGCCGGCAATACCGTGGTCATCAAGCATGCCACGCAGACTCTGCTGGTCGGCGAGCGCATGGTGCGCGCCTTCGTCGAAGCCGGCGTTCCGGATGACGTCTTCGTCAACGTCTTCCTCGACCACGCCACCACCTCGGCACTGATCGCCACCGGCAAGTTCAACTTCATCAACTTCACCGGCTCCGTCGAGGGCGGCCGTTCGATCGAGCGCGCCGCTGCCGGCACGTTTGCCGGTCTCGGCCTCGAACTCGGCGGCAAGGATCCGGCCTATGTCATGGAAGACGCCGATCTGGATGCGGCCGTCGATACGCTGATGGACGGCGCCACCTACAATTCCGGACAGTGCTGCTGCGGCATCGAGCGCATCTATGTCCATGAGAGCCTCTACGACAGCTTCGTCGAGAAGTCCGTCGCATGGGTGTCCAACTACAAGCTCGGCAACCCGCTCGATCCGGAAACGACGCTTGGCCCGATGGCGCATCGCCGCTTCGCTGCGCATGTGCGCGAGCAGATTTCCGCTGCCGTCGCCAAGGGCGCCAAGACGCATGTCGATCCGAAGCTCTTCCCGCAGGATGACGGGCACGCCTACCTGATGCCGCAGATCCTGACCAACGTCGATCACTCGATGTCCTTCATGAAGGATGAAACCTTCGGTCCGGCCGTTGGCATCATGAAGGTCAAGACCGACGACGAAGCGCTGACCCTGATGAACGATAGCCAGTACGGCCTCACCGCATCGCTCTGGACGCAGGATCCCGAGCGCGCCGGCCGCATCGGCCGCGAAATCGAGACCGGCACGGTGTTCATGAACCGCGCGGACTATCTCGACCCGGCGCTTTGCTGGACCGGCGTCAAGGAAACCGGCAAGGGCGGCTCGCTCTCGGTCATCGGCTTCCAGAACCTCACCCGCCCGAAATCCTACCACCTCAAGAAGGTCACGAAATGAATATCGTCGCAAACTGGAGCTATCCCACCGCCGTCAAGATGGGACGCGGCCGCATCAAGGAACTGGCCGACGCCTGCAAGTCGCTCGGCATGAAGAAGCCGCTGCTGATCACCGATCGCGGCCTTGCTCCGATGCAGATCACCCAGACGGCGCTCGACGTGCTTGCCGAAGCCGGCCTTGGCCGTGCGCTCTTCGCCGACGTCGATCCGAACCCGAACGACGTCAACCTCGAGGCCGGCATCAAGGCGTTCCGCGACGGCGGTCATGACGGCGTCGTCGCTTTCGGCGGCGGCTCGGGCCTCGACCTTGCCAAGTGCGTCGCCTTCATGGTCGGCCAGACCCGTCCGGTCTGGGATTTCGAAGACATCGGCGACTGGTGGACCCGTGCCAGCGTCGAGGGCATCGCGCCGATCGTCGCCGTACCGACCACGGCCGGCACCGGCTCCGAGGTGGGACGCGCATCGGTCATCACCAATTCGAAGACCCACGTCAAAAAGATCATCTACCATCCGAAGTTCCTGCCGGGCGTCGTCATCTGCGATCCGGAACTGACTGTCGGCATGCCGAAGTCGATCACCGCAGGCACCGGCATGGACGCGTTTGCCCATTGCCTGGAAGCCTATTCCTCGCCCTTCTATCATCCGATGAGCCAGGGCATCGCGCTCGAAGGCATGCGTCTCGTCAAGGAATTCCTGCCGCGCGCCTACAAGGATGGAACCGACATCGAGGCCCGTGCCAACATGATGTCGGCTGCTGCCATGGGCGCCGTCGCCTTCCAGAAGGGTCTCGGCGCGATCCATTCGCTGTCGCACCCGATCGGCGCGATCTACAACACCCACCACGGCATGACCAATGCCGTCGTCATGCCGGCGGTGCTGCGCTTCAATCGCCCGGCGATCGAGGACAAGATCGCCCGTGCGGCCGCTTATCTCGGCATCTCGGGCGGTTTCGACGGGTTCTATAACTATGTGCTCGAACTGCGCACCGAACTCGGCGTTCCGGAAAACCTGACGGCGTTCGGCGTCAAGTCGGACCGAATCGACGAAATGGCCGCCATGGCCATCGTTGATCCGACCGCGGGCGGCAATCCGGTCGAGCTCACCCTGGAAAACACCAAGAAGCTGTTCCACGACTGCTTCTGAGGCGTCCAATCTTCAATGCGAATCGGAAAGGCCCGGAATGTTCCGGGCCTTTTTGTATATTGCGTGTATTGGTTGTCTGGTGGACGCATTAATTGTATTTATGATCGATCCGAAAGGTATTTCACATGCGATTTCATATCCTCAGTATTGCTGCCGTGCTTCTTGGAACCGTAGCGCTTCCCGCGTCCGCCAACGCCGAGAGTTTTTCCAAGCTCGCCGGTCAGGGCTATTCGGTCGGTCCTCTGGGGCAAGGCCGGTCGGGAGGGCTCGGCTGGGTGCTCTCAAAAGGTGACAAGCGGTTCTTTTGCCGCATGCGTGTGTCTCAGGCCTATGTCGGACGCGACGGGATGGTCAGTTTCACCACATCGGGCCGTATGGTGAAGCTCAATCGCGCCGTATTCGAAGCTGCGATCGGCGGACCTGATCCGTCCATGCCGCGGCTTGAAGACCTCAAGGCCGGGCGGGTCCAGCCGGCAAATGTCGGGTCATGCGCCCCGGTCCGGACGTAGTCTCCGGCATCGGAAAAGGGGTCGAGAGTTAACAAACGTCAAGGCCTGCGGTGATTTTCGCCGCGGGCCTTTTCTCTTTTGGTGTCAGCGGGATGCGCGGCTCGCCTACCAAATTTTGGGGAGGCGGCTGCCTCACCGTCTTTCCGGTTTGTTAACCATGATTAGTAATACTGCATTTACTGACACCATGAGCAAGGGGTGCCTGCGAGAGCGATGATCGGCTCGGTTCTACCCTTCGAGGAAATTGCATGCCAGTCATCTCATTTGCCAATGCCAAAGGCGGTGCCGGCAAGACCACTGCCGCTCTCCTTCTTGCGACCGAGCTTGCCCACCAGGGCTACCGCGTCGCCATCCTCGATGCCGATCCGCAGCGCTGGATTTCCCAGTGGCATGACATTTCCGGTCCGCAGCACAATATCGAAGTGATTTCGGAAGTCTCCGTTGCTTCGCTGCAGGGCCATATCCGCGAACTCTCCCGTTCCGCCGACTATACGATCATCGACCTTGCCGGTGCCCGCGACGCCATCGTCACGACTGCCATCGGGCTCTCCGATCATGTCATGATCCCGGTCCAGGGCTGTGCGATGGACGCGCGCGGTGGCGCGCAGATCCTCGACCTCATCAAGCTGATGGAAGATACCGGCAAGCTGAAGATCGCACACTCCGTCGTGCTGACGCGCGTCACCTCGATGGTCACGACCCGCGCGCTCCTGACGATCAAGGGGCTGCTTGCGGCTCGCGGCGTCAATGTCATCGACACGCCGATCGTCGAACGCACCGCCTTCCGCGAGATCTTCGACTGTGGCGGCACTCTCTACACCATGGATGCGGCCAAGGTCAGCAATCTCGACCGCGCCCGCGAGAATGCCCAGGCCTTTGCCGGTGAAGTCATGCGACTCTTGCCGGTCAAGGTCATCCGCAGCCAGGAGCCGCGCCGGTTCCTGCGCATCGTTCGTAACGCTGCCTGATCCTCCCGTTCCTCCCAAGCAGCGAAACGAAAGAGCCGCCGGATCTCGATCCGGCGGCTCTTTCGTATTCGGGGGAGACAAACGTGCGGTACGCGGCGCCCTGACGCGGTAGCGTCAGTCGATAAACTCGACGGTGACGCCCGGCTTGACCATCTTGGCGAGTTCGGTGGCGTCCCAGTTGGTCAGACGGATGCAGCCATGGCTCTGGGTGCGGCCGATCTTCGACGGCTCCGGGGTTCCGTGTATGCCGTAGGTCGGCTTGGAAAGTGCCATCCAGACGGTACCGACAGGACCGTTCGGGCCGGGCGGGATGCTGAGCACCTTGTCATTGGCGCCCTGCTGGAAGTTGATCTTCGGATTGTAGGTGTAGCCGGGATTGAGGGCGACGCGCTCGACGGTCACGGTGCCCGAAGGCGACGGCGTGTCGGCGGAGCCGATGCTGGCGGGGTAGGCGGCGATTAGCGAGCCATCCTCGGCATAGGCGAAGACCTGCTTCAGTCCCTTGTTGGCAATGATCCGGGCAACCGAGCCGCTCTTGGTCTGGCCGGGTTCAACCACCTTGATGATGGTGCCCGGGATGGTGAAGTCGACGCCTGGATTGAGCTGGCGCAGATAGGCCTCGTCCATGTGGAACTTTTCCGCCAGCATCTCGGTGGTCGAGGTGTAGGCCAGTGACGGCAGCAACGCCTTCTGGCTATAGTCTTCCGGGATCTCGGCGACATAGGGACCGGCGGCATCACCGGGCGTGATGGTATAGGAGGTGATCGCGAGCCCACCCGAGAGGCGAAGGCGCTCGAGGATATCCTCCGCATTGTTCGGATCGATGGTCTCGCCGGTCATCTGCTGCCAGGCGACGAGTGCCTTGTTGACGTTCTGGCCCATCTTGCCGTCGATCACGCCTGGCGAAACACCTTCGCGGTCGAGGAAGACCTGCAGCGCGGTGATTTCGAGCTGCGACAGGTTGCTCTTCACCGGGATGTCCGGCGTGACCGTGCGCATCGGCGCCTGGTCTGTCGGCGGAGCGAGGTCGGGGCCGCCGGTCGGCATGTCGGGCAGGGGTTCGTCGAGCGGCTGGCGATCGATCGCGTCGGGCGAAGGGATGGCGCCGGTCACGATGCCGTCGTCCTCCCAGCCCGGGGCGGGGGCGCCGTAGTCGTCATAGGCCGTCGCGCGTGCTTCGCGCTGGCGAGGGAAGTAGGTCTCTGCCGGGACTTCGATCGCAACGACATTGCCGTAGCGGTCGATGAGCACGCGCCGGCCCATCTGGTCGCGGCTGATGACGACTTCGCCTTCCTCGGGCGTGTAGTCGAGAAGGTCGCCGTCGGGGGTGACGAGAAGCGTAGAGCCTCCGCGATTCCCGTAACTCTGGGCAAGGGCAGGTGTCGACACGCCGGCCTGCAATGCAGCAAGCGACGCGACAATCAATCCAGCTCTCAACATATCGACCACGGCCCGAATCCCCTTTTTGGTCCACGCGAGAAACGCGATAAATTTGACACTAATGTGGAAAAGGTGAATTCATGGTGAATATTGTCTTAAGGCGGCCTCTGAGGAGTGAGGCGCGGCAAAATTTTCGTGGGGAGCAGACCGGTGGGCGATTTTCCGCCGGATCGTCTGAGGGGGGGCGATGGGACATCGATTTGAGATTGACGATTTTTTGCCGTATCGGCTGAACCGCGCGGCCGAGAGGCTGAGCGCCCATTTCATGCGTTTCAGCGGCGAGGGCGATGATATTTCCTGGGCGGAGTGGCAGGTCCTGTGGTCGCTCGGCGAAAAGGTCCATTCCACGGCGAAGGCGATTTCCGGCCATTCCGGCCTGACGAAGACGAAGATCAGCCGGGCGGTGAAGGCGCTCGAGGAGCGGCGCTGGCTGGAGCGCAGCCGCGACAGCCATGACCGGCGCTTCGAACAGCTCTCCTTGACCCGGTCCGGCGCGGAGCACTACGCGATCCTCAAGGCGCGCGCCGGCGACTACCAGACGTGGCTTGATGGCACGCTCGATTTGCCATACCTCAAGGCAATCGACGACGGATTGTCCGGCGTCGAGACGCTGATGGCGGCGGGTGTCCCGCCGGAGCGGGATTGATAGCGAGGGGAAGCCGGGCAGATGATGGAGTTTTCCGCGGGGAAGGGGCCGGCGCTCACGCTCGACGAGAGTTCGGTCATGGATATCGGCGCCTGCATTGTCGGCGGTATCGACCTCGCGCCCGGACGGGCCATCCCCGACGATGGCGATCCACGAATCGACCATTCGCTCGAGGGCTTTCTCTTCACCTGCGGCCCGGATCACATCCGCCATCCCGAGCCGATTGGCGACGGCAAGGCTGGCCGCTATCCGCTTCATGGCTCGTTTTCGTCCCATCCTGCACGCGACATCGCCTTCAGCAGCAGCGGTGAGGCGATCGAATGCCGGGCGACCGTCGATGTCCGTCTCGCCGACGGCGGCGCGGCGCGGCTCGATCGGCGCTGGCGGATCGACGGGGAGACGGGCGAGACGCTTCTCTCCGATACCGTCACCAATACGGGCGCTACCGCATTTCCGGCGATGCTGATGTATCATATGAACCTTGGCGCCCGGCACTTCGACGACGGCATGCGGCTCGAAGGGGCGATGTTCGAAGGCGGTGGCATGCCCTGGGCCTTCGGTGAGGGCGACGGCGGGGTCTTCTGCGTTCCGGCCGGCCAGGGCGGCTGGGCCGAGACGCGGCTCGGTCCGATCGCCGCGATCGGTGGCAAGACTCTGAAGGTCCGTTTCCGCACCGATACGCTGCCCTTCCTGCAGATCTGGCGCAACCAGGCGGCGCCTGCCCACGTGCTCGGCATCGAGCCGGTTTCCCATCGCTGGGAGCCGCGCGCCAAGCTTGCCGAGCGGGGCGAACTCGTCGATCTGGCGCCGGGCGAGAGCCGGGAATACGCGCTGGCCTTCGCCTTCGTTTGATCTGTTCCCCGAAGGGGAAGGCGCTTTCCGGTCATTGACGCCCGCCTGCACGCATCGTAGATGTTTGGCCCTCGAAAGCAGGGAGCGCCCAATGAACATTTCGCAGATCGACGACGAATATTCCGTAACCGGCCAGATCCAGGTTGCCGATCTCGACACCATCAAGGCGCTCGGCTTCAAGTCCATCGTCTGCCACCGCCCCGACGGTGAAGAGGCCGGCCAGCCGACTTTTGCCGAGATCGCTGCGCGCGCCGAGGAACTTGGCCTCAAGATCGCCCATGTGCCGGTCGGCCCGATGGGCGTGACGCCCGAGGCTGTGACCGGCATGGTGGACGCGCTCGACGATTTCGAGCGGCCGATGCTCGGCTATTGCCGCTCCGGGGCGCGTTCGACCGCGACCTACCAGAAGAGCCTGCATCTTCGCGGCTGAGCGCTTCGCTCGCCGCCATCGACACTTCGCCTTTCCATGAAACAGGAGTATTTTCCATGACCATCAAGCGTATCGAGCCGGGCGCCCGCATGAGCGGCGCTGTCGTTCACGGCAACACCGTTTATCTCGCCGGCCAGGTCGGCGACGGCGTTTCCGTCACCGAACAGTCGAAGTCGGCTCTGGCTGAAGTCGAGCGCCTGCTGGCTCTCGCCGGTTCGGACAAGTCGAAGATCCTGCAGACGATCATCTACCTCTCCGACATGTCGACCTTCGGCGAAATGAACGCCGTCTGGGAAGCCTGGATCGACCCGAAGAATCCGCCGGCACGCGCCACCAGCGAAGCCGCGCTGGCGACCCCGGACTACAAGGTCGAGTTCATCGTCACCGCCGCCATCTGATCGGCGCGTCGTCTTTCGAAATACGAAAAGGCCGGGAGCGATCCCGGCCTTTTTGCTTTTGATTTAAGTGGGTTGTCAGGTTTTCTCGCGAATCTGAGTCAAGGTCTTCATCGGCGTGATCGCCTCCGGATCGAGCTTGATCTCGATGATCGACGGCTTGCCGGAAGCGCGGGCGCGCTCGAAGGCGCCGGCAAAGTCTTCCGTCGTCACGACCGTTTCGCCATGGCCGCCATAGGCGCGGGCGAAGGCGGCGAAGTCGGGGTTGGTGAGGTCGGTGGCGCTGACACGGCCCGGATATTCGCGCTCCTGGTGCATGCGGATCGTGCCGTAGATGCCGTTGTTGACCAGGCAGACGATGATCGGCAGATCGTAGCGGATGGCGGTCGCGAATTCCTGGCCGTGCATCATGAAGCAGCCGTCGCCGGCGAAGCAGATGACTTCGCGCTCCGGATGCAGCGCCTTGGCGGCCACTGCGGCCGGCAGGCCGTAGCCCATCGAGCCGGAGGTCGGAGCGGCCTGGGTTGCGAAGTCACGGAAGCGGTGGAACCGGTGCACCCAGGTGGCATAATTGCCGGCGCCGTTGGTGAAGATGGTGTCCCTTTCGGTATTGGCTTCGATCCAGTCCATGATCGGACCCATGCGGACTGGTCCGGGGCCCTGGGTCGGCGGCGTCGACCAGGCGAGATAGGCGGCGTGCATGGCTTCCGTGCGGGTCGCCCAGGCCGGATCTCTGGGTGCGGCAAGCGTCTTCAGCGCGCCGGTAAACTCGACCGGTGCGGCGCAGATGGCGAGATCCGGGCGATAGACGCGGCCGAGTTCGGACGGGTCCGGGAAGACATGCACGAGGGTCTGGGACGGGTAGGGGACGTCGAGCAGCGTATAGCTGGAGGAAGGCATCTCGGAGAAACGGCCGCCGATCAGCAGCACGAGGTCGGCGTCCTTGATCTCTCTCGAGAGAGCCGGGTTGATGCCGATGCCGACATCCCCGGCATAGGACGGGTTCAGGTGATCGAACAGCATCTGGCGGCGGAAGGAGCAACCGATCGGCAGCTTCCAGCGGTTGGCGAAGTCCTGGAAATCGGCAACCGCCTCTTTCGTCCAGCGCGTGCCGCCGAGGATGGCGATCGGGCGCTTGGCTGCGGCGAGCATTTCACCGAGGCGGGCGATCTGCGAGGGGCCGGGATGGGCCTCGACCTCGAGTGCGGGCTTGGCGGCAGGTGCCTCGACCTCGTCGACCAGCATGTCTTCCGGCAGCGACAGCACGACCGGGCCGGGGCGGCCGGAGGTCGCGACGGCAAAGGCGCGGGTGACGAATTCCGGGATGCGACGGGCGTCGTCGATCTCGCCGACCCACTTGGCAAACTCGGTGAAGGCGCGGCGATACTCCACTTCCTGGAAGGCCTCGCGCTCGCGCATGTCGCGTCCGACCTGGCCGATGAAGAGGATCATCGGGATCGAATCCTGCTTGGCAATGTGCAGGCCGGCGGTGGCGTTGGTCGCGCCCGGGCCGCGGGTCACCATGCAGATGCCGGGCTTGCCGGTCAGGCGGCCCCAGGCGTCGGCCATCATCGCGGCGCCGCCTTCCTGCCGGCAGACCAGCGTCTCGATGCCGCTGTCGCGCAGCGCATCAAGGACCGCGAGATAGCTTTCCCCCGGCACGCAGGAGACGCGTTCCACGCCATTGGCCTTGAGAGCCTCGACGATCAGTTCCCCGCCAGTCTTCTTCATTGGTTTCTCTCCCTTTCGATCTCTGCCAGTTCGGCGAGAATTTCTTGTTGGTGTTCGCCGACCCGCGGGCTGGGGCGCTCGTAGCGCAGCGGGGTCTCCGACAGCACGATCGGGGTTCTTACCCCCGGAATGACGGTGCCGTCGGCATCTTCGAGTTCGATGCGCAGTTCGCGTGCCTTGACCTGCGGATCGTCGAACATTTCGGCAATCGAATTGATCGGTCCGGCCGGTACGGCATTCGTCTCGCAGGCGGTCAAGAGGTCGCGCTTGGACCATTTCTGTGTTTCCGCAATCACGATCCGGCGGACTTCCTGCTTGTTGGCGACGCGCGCCTTGTTGGTGGCGAACCGTTCGTCCTCTGCGACGGCGTCGATGCCGAGAATGGTGCATAGGCGCTTGAACTGGCCGTCGTTGCCGACCGCGAGGATCAGGTGGCCATCCGCCGTTGGAACGACCTCGTAGGGGCTGATGTTTGGGTGGGCATTGCCGAGGCGGACCGGCGCCTTGCCGGAGATCAGGTAGTTCATGTTCTGGTTGGCGAGCACGCCGGACATCACGTCGAGCAGCGCCATGTCGACCAACTGGCCTTCACCGGTCTTCATCGCATGGATCAGCGCGGCCTGGATGGCGGTGACGGCGTAGATGCCGGTGAAGATGTCGGCGATCGCCACGCCGGCCTTCATCGGCTGGCCGTCCGGCTCGCCGGTGATCGACATGAAGCCCGACATGCCCTGGACGATGTAGTCGTATCCGGCGAACTCGGCATAGGGGCCGTTCTGGCCAAACCCGGTGATCGAGCAATAGACGAGTTTCGGATTGATCGCCTTCAGGCTCTCATAGTCGAGGCCGTATTTCTTCAGGCCGCCGAGCTTGAAGTTCTCGATGACCACGTCGGCGGTGGCGACCAGCCGCCTGACGATCTCCTGGCCTTCGCCGGAGCGGAAGTCGAGGGCGATCGAGCGCTTGTTGCGGTTGGTCGAGTGGTAATAGGCGGCCGACAGGTTCTCGCCGTCTTTGCCTTCGACGAAGGGGGGGCCCCAGGCGCGGGTGTCGTCGCCGCCTTCCGGATTTTCCACCTTGATGACGTCGGCACCGAGGTCGGCGAGCATCTGGCCGGCCCAGGGCCCGGCCAGAACACGGGCAAGCTCGATCACGCGAATTCCGGCAAGCGGCGGCTTTTTCTTCGACTTTTCTGTCATGGGTGATCCTGTCATGGGGCGATGGGCTCGCTGTCGGAAACCGGCTTGGAGGAGAAGCGGCGCTCCCGCCAGACGATGTAGAGGCCCGAGCCGATGATGATGGCGATGCCGAGCCATTTGATCGGATCGGGGAAGTCGCCGAACACCAGCCAGCCGAACAGCGTGGCGGAGACGATCTCGAGATATTGCAGCGGTGCGAGTACCGAGGCGGGCGCTACCCGGTAGGCGTAGACGGCGAGGATGCCGGAAAGGGCTGCGGCGAGGCCGACGCAGGCGATCCAGGTCAGCGTCATTGCGCTCGGCAAGGACGGTTCGAGGAAATCGATGCCGCTGACACTGCCGAAGGCGAGTAGCAGGCCGCAGATCGGCAATCCCCAGAGCGACATCTGGAACTGCATGGCCCAGGGGTTTTCCCGCTGCGAGAGCGCGCGTGTCATCAGCGCGAAGACGGCGATGCAGAAGGCGGTGACCACCGGCAGAACGGCAATGGGGCCGACCATTTCGAAGCTCGGCCGAATGACGATCATCGCGCCGAGGAAGCCGACGGCGCAGGCCGTGTAGCGACGCCAGCCGATCGTCTCCTTGAGGAAGACGCTGGCCAGAACCGTCAGGATGATCGGCTCGACGAAGAAGATGGCGACCGCATCGGCAACCTGCATGACGGCAAGCGTTGCGACGAAGCAGATCGTCGAGACCGTGATAATTCCGGCGCGGATGGCGTGGTAACCGCTCAGCCTCCAGGAAAATTCCCGCCATGTGCCGTTCATGATCACAAAAGGCAGCATGAAGATCGCCTGGAACAGGAAGCGCCCCGTGGTGATCAGGGTCGGCGAAGCGGACGAGGTGGCGAGCTTGGAAAAGACGTCGATGAAGGGCGCGACGAGCATCGCGATCACCATCAGGCCGAGGCCGTTCAGGATCCGGGTCTTTGGCTCAGTCGTGGCGGGGCTCGCGGAGGATGGATTCATGGTCTTTGTATAGCGGGCTATCCCCTCGGAGACACTTGAATTTCTCTCATGGGATCATTCCGTTTCGGCATCGCCAAGCGAATATCAAGCCCGTATGCCGGGCCGAACCGGCAGGTGGGCGAGGCGCGCATCAGGCGGCGGGAAAGACCTTTTCGCACCAGCCCGAGAAATCGCCGATCGCCTTTTCGCGGTCGATCTCGTTCAGCGTCTCGTGGCGCATGTCGTCATAGATCACGGTCGTGACATTGCCGAAGGCGAGGCGTTTCAGATGGTCGGACAACCAGAGCACGTCGCGGCCGCCGCGGGTGGCCGGATCCTTGCCGCCGCCAACGAGATGTATAGGCAAAGAGCGGGGAAGATAGTCGAGCAGCGCGGACCGGCTGCCGCGGAAGGCGAGCGCCAGCACATCGCTCCACATCGAGACGCTGGCCGGAAAACGGCAGAGCGGATCGGCGGCGTAGCGGTCCACTTCTTCGGGGTCGCGTGACAGCCAGTCGAACGGGGTCCGGTGCCCCGGAATGCTGCGGCCCCAGGCCTCGAAGGTGGCGCGGGGCAGAATGGCGCTCGGTACGTCGGAGCCCTTCAGCATCCGTTCGATCGAAAGGACCGCCTGGGCGAGGCGGCCGGTGAGCCCAGGGTTGAAGTTGGAGTTCCACACTGCGACGGCCTGGAATGCCTCGGGATGGCTGATCGCGGTGTTGAGGGCGACGAGCCCGCCCATCGAGTGACCGAAGAGCAGGACCGGCAGGCCGGGATATTCCTCGACCGTCATGTCGCGCATCGCCTTGACGTCACGGACCGTCTTCACAGCGCCGCTGCGCTCGGAGAAACGGCCGATCGGTGCGTCTGCCGCTAGTGTCTCGCCGTGCCCCCGATGATCGTGGGCGAAGACGTGGAAGCCCCGCTCGGCCATCGCCCGGGCAAAGCCGCGGTAACGCTTGGAGTGTTCGATCAGGCCATGACAGACGAGCAGGATGCCGCGGGCATTTCCTTCCGCCCGCTGGTGATGATAGGCGATCAAGGCGCCGCTCGGGCTCGAAAATCGTCTGGTCTCGGCAAACATGACTTCCCCCTTTGCCACGCCCGTGCGGACACCCACCGCCGACCGTGGTCTTCCCCATTTATGCGGCGTTAAGCCGCCCGAGGCTAGTTTCCTGTGCGACCCTGCCTCTTTCAGGGTCATAGAACGGGGGCCTTGATGGTTTTGCAAGTCGGCAATCGCAAAGGTCTCGGGCTTTCCCGCGGATTGCCGCTGATCGTCCTGCTTTTGGTCGGCTTTCTCCAGATGGCGCTCGACGGTTTTGACGGCCGGTTCGAGAAGATCGACGTGGACGATGCCCTGCGGGGTATCGAGGTCCGGCAGTTGTTACAGGACGGCCGCTGGTTCGACCGCACGCTTGCCGGGATCCAGATGCCGGACCCCTATGTTTCGCCCTGGTCGCGGCTTGTGGATCTTCCCTATGTCATCCTCGCGCGGCTCGGCGAGCTGTTCACTGGGCCGGCGGAGGCCGTTCAGCTTGCCTTCGCGGTCTGGCCGCCCATGCTCTTCGCCGTGTTCTGCGGACTGGTCGCCGCCATCCTGCATCGTCTGGCGCGGGAGGGTCTTGGTCCCCTGCATGTGGTGCATCTCCCGCTCATCCTGATCCTTGCCGCACCGGCGGTCCTTGAATTCGTGCCTGGACGGATCGATCACCACAATGCGCAGATCCTCGCCTTGACCCTCTTCTCCTATGGGCTCGTCAGGGCCGATCGGCTCGGAGGAGGGCTCGCCGGGCTTGCAGCTTCCGCTTCCGTGGTGATCGGGCTCGAGAGCCTGCCGCTCGTGGCTATCTGCTGTGCGGCGGTCGTGCTCGATTGGTGCGTCCGTGGCCGGCCGGGCAGGGATTTCACGCTGTCCTTCCTTATCGCCTGCGCTGCCGCGACCGTCCTGCTCGGTGGCGCCTTCGTTGGCGTGAAAGGGCTTTTCGATACCGCCTGCGACAGTTTCTCGGCGCCGTTCGCCTTCGTCCTGACGGTCCTGCCACTCCTGGCCGCATCCGTGATCCTGTTCCTGCCGACCCGGGTCGGCCCCGGCTTGCGTCTCGGCGCCATCGTGGGCCTCTCACTGCCGGCCGTTGCGAGCCTTCCGTATCTCTTCGGGGCGTGCCTCGGCGGGCCGTACCAGATGATCGACCCGGTCTCGGCGCATTTTTGGTTCGAGCGTGTTCTGCAGGAGGGCGGTATTGTTGCCTTGATGAGGGCCGAGCAGCCGCTCGAGGTCCTGCGGCTCACTGCGCTTGCGGCGGTGCTCGGGCTTGCCGGGCTTCGCCTCTTGCGTCACGCGAATGGTCACGGGCGGGTTGTCTGGGTCGTCTATGGGCAGGCGCTCTCTGCGCTTGCGCTCGCGCTGTCGATGTTCCGCTATGCGCCGATCGCGGTGGCGCTCGGGACCTTGTTCCTGCCGGCCGCCGCCGTCGAGACGGGGAGGCTGTGGGGCATCGGCGGGAAGAGGCGACTTGCCCTGCTGGCTGGTGCTTTGCTGGCGATAACCCCCGCGGCGGTTGCCGTGATGCAGGGTGCGTCCCGGCCTGCGGACGGGCCCGACGTCGTCGACTTCATGAACAATGACCGTTGCGAGGGGGCGGATCTCTCCGCGCTCGACGGGCTCGCTTCCGCCCGGATTCTCGCTCCGCCGGGGCTCGGGATCGCGATTGCCGAGCGGATGCAGCCCGGGATTTCGGTTTCGGGCATCCTGTTCCACCGGGCATCGCCGGGGTTGCGCCGCACCTACGAGGCGCTCACCAGCGTGGACGGGGACGTCCGGCGCAGAGCCCTTTCTCCCTTCGACCATGTCGCCGTCTGCGCCCGGGTTCTGCCGGCTGGAGGCGAGGGAGCGCCGCTCTTCCGGGCGCTTGCCGGTGGCGGCGGCTGGCCTGGCCTGACACCGGTCGGCGAAGGGCGTTCGGCGTTCCGCCTGTTCGCCATCGATCACGCGACCGTCGAGTAACGCCGTCACGCCCCGTCGGGGGGCACCTCACAAAAACCGGTCGGCTGCATTGCCCCTTTCGCCGCTTTCTTCTACATAGCGGGCAAATTCCCTTTACGCCCGCGGAGCAATTCAACGATGGCACGCCAGTTCATCTATCACATGTCGGGACTGAACAAGTCCTACGGCGCCAAGAAGATCCTCGAAAACGTCAACCTGTCCTTCTACCCGGATGCCAAGATCGGTATCCTCGGTCCGAACGGCGCGGGTAAGTCGACCGTTCTGCGCATCATTGCCGGGCGGGACAAGGAATACACCGGCGAGGCCTGGCTCGCCGAAGGTGCGACGGTCGGCTACCTGGAGCAGGAACCGCAGCTCGATCCGAACAAGACCGCTTTCGAAAACGTCATGGAAGGTGTGGCCGACAAGCAGGCCGTGCTCGACCGCTACAACGAACTGATGATGAACTATTCCGACGAGACCGCCGATGAAGGCGCCAAGCTCCAGGACATCATCGACAGCCAGAACCTCTGGGACCTCGAACAGCAGGTCGAGATGGCGATGGAAGCGCTGCGCTGCCCGCCGAAGGATGCAGACGTCACCGTGCTTTCGGGTGGTGAACGCCGCCGCATCGCGCTCTGCCGCCTGCTGCTCTCGCAGCCGGACTTGCTGCTGCTTGACGAACCGACCAACCACCTGGACGCCGAGACGATCGCCTGGCTGGAAAAGCACCTGCGCGACTATCCTGGCGCCGTGATGATGATCACCCACGACCGCTACTTCCTCGACAACGTCACCGGCTGGATCCTCGAACTCGACCGTGGCCGTGGCATTCCGTATGAAGGCAATTATTCCGCATACCTGCAGGCCAAGGCCAAGCGCATGCAGCAGGAATCCCGTGAAGAAGCCGGTCGCCAGAAGGCCCTGTCGCGCGAACAGGAATGGATTGCCTCCAGCCCGAAAGCCCGTCAGGCCAAGTCGAAGGCCCGTATCAAGGCCTATGAACAGCTGGTTGATGCGGCCGAGAACATCCGTCCCGGCGATGCTCAGATCATCATTCCGGTCTCCGAGCGCCTCGGCAACGTGGTCATCGAGCTGGAAGGCATCACCAAGGGCTTCGAAGGTCGCACGCTGATCAAGGACCTGTCGATCAAGCTGCCGCCGGGCGGCATCGTTGGCATCATCGGCCCGAACGGCGCCGGTAAGTCGACCCTGTTCAAGATGATCACCGGTCAGGAGACCCCGGACGAGGGCACGATCCGTATCGGTGACACCGTGCATCTCGGCTATGTCGACCAGAGCCGCGATGCGCTCGACGGCAACAAGACCGTTTGGGAAGAAATTTCCGGCGGTGCCGAAGTCATCAAGCTCGGAAAGTTCGACATGAACAGCAGAGCCTATTGCGGCGCCTTCAACTTCAAGGGCGGCGACCAGCAGCAGAAGGTCGGGAATCTCTCGGGTGGTCAGCGCAACCGCGTCCACCTTGCCAAGATGCTGAAGGCCGGCGGCAACGTTCTGCTGCTCGACGAACCGACCAACGACCTTGATACCGAAACGCTGGGTGCACTTGAAAGCGCACTGGAAGCCTTTGCCGGCTGCGCCATCATCATCAGCCACGATCGCATGTTCCTCGACCGCCTGGCGACGCATATTCTCGCCTTCGAAGGCGACGGCCATGTCGAATGGTTCGAAGGCAACTTCGAAGACTATGAGCAGGACAAGATCCGCCGCCTCGGTCCCGATGCGCTGAACCCGGGCAGCCAAGCCTACAAGCGCCTGACGCGCTAAGGCAAGTCTTCCAGAACCCCGGCTTCGGCCGGGGTTTTTTGTGACCCGGCTTGCCAGGCTGCCGTTCGTCATGCGGTACTCGGGACGGCGCGTCCAGGATCGCCGTCGACGCTTTTCGCCACTGCCGGCCAAATTGCTACTTGCACAAGAATTCGAACCGACATAAAGATATCTTTATATCTTGATTGGGTTCGAAATGACGACAAACATGAAATTCGGCGTCGATGCCCTCGTTGAGCTGCTGAAGGCCGCGGGCGAGCCGACGCGTCTTCGCCTGCTTGCCCTTCTCTCGGCCGGAGATCTGACGGTCACCGACCTGACCGACATCCTCGGCCAGTCGCAGCCGCGCATCTCGCGCCATCTGAAGCTGCTCACCGAAGCGGGAATGGTCGACCGCTACCAGGAAGGCGCCTGGGCCTATTTCCGTCTGAAGCAGGAAGGCGACGCGGCAGGGCTTGCCCGCACGCTTCTGTCGGCCACCTGCGACAACGATGCGGTGCTGCTGCGCGACGGCGAGCGCCTTGCCGCCGTCAAGCGCGCCCGTGCCGAGCGCGCCCAGGAATACTTCAAGCGCAACGCCTCCGGCTGGGACGAACTCCGGCGCCTCCATGTCGATGACGCGGCGGTCGAGGCCAAGCTCATCGAGCTGATCGGGCCGGAACAGGTCGAGACGCTTCTCGATCTCGGCACCGGCACGGGCCGCATCCTGCAACTGCTGCAGAACAGCTATCGCCGCGCAACCGGCATCGATGCGAGCCGCGACATGCTCTCCGTCGCCCGCGCCAACCTCGACAAGGCCGGCGTGCTGAAGGCATCCGTCCGCCATGGCGACATCCTGAACCTGCCGCTCGACGGCAATGAATATGACATTGTCATCATCCATCAGGTGCTGCACTTCCTCGTTCATCCGGAACTGGCACTGGCCGAAGCGGCTCGCATGCTGAAGCCCGGCGGGCGTCTGGCGATCGTCGATCTTGCTCCGCATTCGCTCGAGTTCCTCCGGGACGAGCACGCCCACCTTCGCCTCGGCTTCTCGCACCAGACGATGGAGGAGTGGCTGGCGAAACATGGCCTGACGGTCGAGCGGACCGTCGACCTTCCGCCCGGCGGCTCGGCGAGCCGGGGGCTGACTGTGACCATCTGGCTGGCGCGCCTTCAATCCGCGCCCGCCGCTTCGGAAGACCGCGCTCCGGCGCTCGTGACTGGGAGCATCTGAATGGCCGTCGACAATCGGAAAGAAGCGCGTGGCGAACGACTGCGCTACTCCTTTGAGTTCTTCCCGCCGAAGTCCGAGGACATGTCGGACCAGCTCTGGAAGACCGTCGAAGACCTGCAGCCCTGGAGCCCGGATTTTGTCTCGGTGACCTATGGGGCCGGTGGCACGACGCGCGAACCGACCCTTTCGACGGTTCGGCGGCTGATCGCCGAGACACCGTTGCGCACGGCCGCGCACCTGACCTGCGTCGGCGCGACGAAAGAGGAGGTGCACCGGGTGGTCGAGGAGTTCCGGGCCGTCGGCGTCCGGCATTTCGTCGCCCTACGGGGCGATCCGCAAGGGGGGATCGGCAATCGCTATGAGCCCCATCCCGGCGGTTATGCCAATGCGGCGGAACTGGTTGCAGGGCTGCGCGAACTGGGCGATTTCGAGATCTCGGTATCCGCTTACCCCGAGAAGCATCCGGAAAGCCCGGACGATGCCGCCGACATCGACATGCTGAAGCGCAAGGTGGACAACGGCGCCTGCCGGGCTCTCACCCAGTTCTTCTTCGACAACGACGTCTACGAGCGCTACCTGGAGCGGGTGCGGGCGGCCGGGATCTCCATTCCGATCGTTCCGGGCATCATGCCGATCCAGAACCTCACGCAGCTCAAGCGCTTTGCCTCGATGTGCGGGGCGAGCATTCCGTCCTTCCTCGACGAGCGCTTTGCCGGTCTCGATTACCAGCCGCGGGCGCGTGCCGCGGTGGCGGCGGAGGTGGCGGCCGAACAGATCGAGGATCTTGTCCGTCGCGGCATCTCGGACTTCCACATCTATTCGATGAACCGTTCGGCACTGACGATCGCTACGCTTGCCAATCTCGGCCTCCAGCCGAACGCGATCAGTTCGAAGGGGGCTGCTGCCTGAGGCAGAGCTTCGGCCCGGACAACGAAAAAGGCGCATGTCCGGACCGGATCATGCGCCTCTTTCATTGAAACTGGAAAGCTCAACTGGCTTGGGCCTGACCACTTACGGTTCCTTATGGCCTCTTGTTCAACTCATCTTGTTCAGATGAACAGCATCGTTGCAATAAACACAAACGCCGCACCGACGATCAGGACATTGAGAGAGTTCGTAAGTCCCATGTCTGCCTCCTTGTGTTGACCGTTAGATAATATGTCGGTTTTGTGTCGCAAGGAAAGCGATTAATGTGCTGCAATGCAGCGCCGGGCAGTGGATAAGTTGTCGCACCGCTATGCGAATGTAGAAAAATCAACCGCTTGCCGAATATCAGCGGATATTAATGTTGATTAACAAAAGTGAGTTGCAGGGGGCGTTCGCCGTTGCTCCCTGCAGCGGTTTGGGTCATGTCCGGTGCATCAAGAGACGGCCTTTTGCCGGGTGAAAAGCCGTCCGTCGAGGATCACGAGACCGGTTCCGATCAGCGCCATTCCGGCGATGTCCGTGAGCTGCAGGGTCTCGCCGAGGAAGAGCACGCCGAGCAGGATCGCGCTCGGCGGCACGAGCAGCGTGACGAGTGACGTGTTGGTCGCGCCGGCAAGCGCCATGATGCGGAAGAACAGAATATAGGCGAAGGCGGTGGAGATCAGCGCCAGGCCCAGAATGGCCGCGACCGCGGTCAGGGGCGGGAAGGGAACCTGCCAGGCTTGATCGAAGAACAGGGCCGCCGGCAGCATGATGAGCGACGAGGCGGTCAGCTGGCCGGTGGCCGTAACCGGTGAGGGCAGGTCGCGGAAGCGCTTGCCGTAGGTGGCGGCGAAGCCGTAGGAGATCGCCGCCAGAATCGGCAGTGTCATCGCCCACAACGGTGCGTTGCCCGACTGCAGCGCGCTCGGACCGATCATGACCGCCGTGCCGGCGAGGCCGGCAAGCGTTCCGGCCAGCTTGGCGGGAGAGAGTTTCTCGTCCGCCGTCAGGCGGTTGGCGATCAGCACCGTCCAGATCGGCGTGGTCGCATTGAGGATCGAGGCGAGGCCTGCGCCGATCTCGGTCTGCCCGAGAAAGATCAACGTATGCGGGATGGCGTTGTTGATCAGTCCAAGCACCAGGAAGGCCGGCCAGCGGGCTTTGAGGGCCGGATAAAGACCGAGATTGCCACGCAGGTAGAGATGAAGCGCGAGGGCCGCGATCGACAGCCTGAGGAAGGCGAGCGTGACGGGCGGCACATGGGGAACGGCAATGCGGCCGAAGAAGAAGGAGCCGCCCCAGATCAGGCCTAGCAGGGCCAGGAGCGACCAGGTCTTCATGGTCAGGCGGGGTGAAATGGCTGTCGACATAGGCAGACTCCGTGGTTGGTCGGCCCGAGGCTTAAGTTCTCACCGTCTCCCTCGCCACCCGAAACTTGCCGTCCGATGTTTCGGGCACCGGGATGGAGAAAGGCGGCACGCGGGTGCCGCCTTCCCGGGCCTAATCAGAACGCGGCGACGAAGGCCGGGGTCGGCCAGCCGTCGGCCGGCATGCCGAGACGCTGCTGTTCCTTCTGGATGGCCATGCGGGTTCCGCCGCCGAGAATGCCGTCGATCTTGCCGACGTCGTAGCCCTTGGACTGGAGCTTGGTCTGCAGCGCCTTCATCTCGACGTCGCTGATGCCCGGTTCCGGATTGCCCTTCAGGTAGGGCTCGGCGCCCGACAGGCGGGTGGCGAAATAGGCGGCCGACGTCGTGTAGATGAAGGACTGGTTCCATTCGAGATAGATGTTGAAGTTCGGGTAGGCCATGAAGGCAGGGCCCTTGCGGCCCTGCGGCAGCAGCAGTTCGCCCTCGAGACCGGCATTCGCGGTATTCCCGTCGCGCGGTTTGACGCCGAGCGCGAACCAGTCGCCGGCCTTCATGCCGCTGTCGAAGCCGGTCTTTTCCCAGGGCAGGTTGTCGGGAACGGTGACTTCCTGGATCCACGGTTCGCCCTTGCGGAAACCGAGATGGGCAATGAACTTGGCGGCGGTCAGGATGGCGTCGGGCGAGCTCTTCTTGACGTTGACATGACCGTCGCCGTCACCGTCGACGCCGAAGGCGACGATATCCTTCGGCAGCATCTGTACCTGACCGATCTCGCCGGCCCAGGCGCCGGTGTTGGTCGCCGGATCGAGGTCGCCGTGCTGGACCATGGTGATCAGGTTCAGGAGCTGCGGCCGGAAGAGCTCCGGACGGCGGCAGTCATGGGCCAGCGTGACGAGCGCATTGCGCGTGTTGAAGTCGCCCTGAACTGCGCCGAAATCGGTCTCCATCGCCCAGAAGGCGGTGATGACACCGGCCGGCACGCCGAATTCCTGTTCGGCACGGGCAAAGACGTCGGCAAGCTGCTTCATCTTCTGGCGGCCGATGTCGAGGCGGGCCTGGCTCACGGTGCGCTGGGAGAACTCGAGGAAGGTCTGCTTGAAGACGCCCTGCGAACGGTCGCGGGAGAGAACCTTCTGGTCGATCTGGGCGCCGGCCAGCGCCGCATCGGCGGCATCGGCCGGAGCCCCGGCAGCAACCGCCTCGGCCTTCACGCCCTCGAGAAAGGCATTGAAATCGCCGCCGCATTCGGCCGCGGAGGCGAGTGAGGTGGCAGACAGCAGGCAGGTGAAGGCTATGGCGAGGCGCGAGACGGATTTCATTTGATCTTCCTTGCGGTTCTGGTGCTGCATCCGGGCGTCTCAGGCATAGGCGCCGGATGCGTCGGCATCGTGAAAGGCTTGACGAAAACCGTCCCCGGCGGGCGACGCCGGGGACGATACGTGAGAGGAGTGATATCGGCCGTCTTTTTGGCCAAAGCGAGATCGGATCGTGAAATTTGTCGCCGGTGTCCGCAAGATGCGGAGCATGCCGCGTCGGACGCTGGCGTCACTTCCTGGAGACCGCGGCCACCCAGTTCTTCCAGTTCTTTTCCGTGCCGGCGAAGACGTTGATGTCGGTTTCGCCCTTGATGCCCGGAATGACGCCGGTCGAGGTGTATTGCCAGAAGGCCCAGCGGCGATCCGGGTAGATCTCGCCCGGATGCTGGGCCACGGCGCGGACCCAGAAGTGATAGTCCTGGAAGGCGCCGGCAAGGTTGTCGCGGTGGAAATCGACGGAGGTGTAGATGATCGGTCGCTTGCCGTAATAGGCCTCGATGCGGTCCATGAAGCGCTTCATCTCGGCCTGTACCGTCATCGCGCTCGGGCGGTAGGTGCAGGTCTTCGACGTGTGGTTCCATTCGACGTCGAGCACCGGCGGAAGATGCATCGAAGCCTTGGGCACGTTGCGGATGAACCAGTCGGCCTGTTCGTCGGCGGTCGAGCACAAATAGTAGAAGTGATAGGGTGCGTGCGGGATGCCGGCTGCGGCCGCGCGGCGCCAGTATTCATCGAAGCGCGGGTCGACGATGTCCTTGCCCTCGGTCGCCTTGATGAAGGCGAAGGAGACGCCCGATTTCCGCACCTTGTACCAGTCGACGTCACCGTTCCACTTGGACACGTCGATCCCGTGGACCTTGTGGCGATTCGGGTTGTTGGCGCCGAAATCCTGCGGATCTGTATCCTGGAAGCGCGGCTGCGAAATGGAGGCGGTCTCCATCAGGTCATAGCTGGCCGAGGTGCAGCCGCTGAAGGACAGCGTTATCGGCAGGAGCGCAAGGAAAAGCCACCGCATGGGTAATCCATCAGATCGAAGTCGACACTATGCCCCTGTGACGGTGCGCAACACGCAAGTACAAAAGAGGCGCAAACCTCCTTTTGCCTCCATCATCCTTAAATATCGGTTATTTTCAACTGTGCCGGTGGGGTTCAGGTGCGAATTATCGCATGCCAGGCATAGCCGCGCCCGATCGGCTCGAATTCTAGGCGTGCATTGACGGCATCCGCCTGAGCCTCAAGGGCTTCGCGAAGCGTCGCGCGCGGCGTGACGTGGAAGCGGGCGAGCCAGGATTGCAGCAGGCGCCGGAACCAACCGGGGAGCTCTTCCTGCTGCCCGAAATCCACCACATGGAGCGAACCGCCGGGCTTCAGCGCCCCCACCGCGGCCTCGATCGCTTTTTCCCATTCCGGGATCATCGACAGGGCGTAGGAGATCATGATCCGGTCGAAGCCTTGTACACCGAAGGCATCCGCCGTGAAGGCGGTGGCATCGGCGACCGCAAGCTCAGGCTTGACCGGCTTGCCGCGAAAATTCTCGCGCGCCGAGATCAGCATTTCGGCGGAAATGTCGAGGCCGCAGAGGCAGGCGGTCGGGTAGATGCGATGCGCGAGCAGCAGGTTGCGGCCGGTGCCGCAGCCGACTTCCAGGAGCGTGCCGTCACGCGGCACGTCGAGCCGGCCGATCATGCGGTCGCGCCCGAACAGGTAGTATTTGCGGGTCAGGTCGTAAATGTGCCGCTGGTAGCGGTACATGCTGTCCATGCGCTCCGCATGTTCGGCGTCGATCGCCTGTCGGCTCACCTGTCCGCTCGCTTCGGCATCCATCAGGCCGTCTTCTCGTAGATGTGGAAGCCGCCATAGATGGCCGAGCGGTCGAGCTTGTTCAGTTCGGCCGAGCGCTCGGCGTGATAGGTCCACTGGCTTTCAAGCGTCTCGGGCAGGCGACCGTCGATTACGCTCTTCTCGGCTGCGGTGCGGAAGATCACGCGGGCACCGGGCGTGGCGGTGCGGGTGATCTCACTCCACAGTTCGTTGAGCTGGCCGTCGTTCATCCAGTCCTGCGCATCGAGCAGAACGAAGCGGTCGACGCTGAGCGCCGGCTTGCCGGCAAGGAGCTCGGTGAAGTTTGCGTGGTGGACCGTGACGCGCTCGGCATTGGCGCGGATCGCCGCGTAGTTCTCGGCCTTGAGATAGGTCGGCAGCGTTCCTTCATGGGCCTCGGGGTAACGGCGCGCAAAGGCCTGCCAGGCGAAGTAGTTGTCCTTCAGCGGGAAATGGCAGGCGAGCTTTTCCAGCCGGTGGCGCAGCACCGGGGCAATCGTGCCGCCTTCGGAGAGGCTGGCCAGTTCGTCATACTGCTGCGGCGGAATGCCGAGGCCGAAGAGCGAGCTCTTGCGGCTGGTCATCCAGCGGATCAGCGGCTTTTCGAACAGCGGGGCGATGCGGTCGTCGAAGAACTGGCGCTGCTCGCGGAGCGTCCGGGCTTGAGTAATCTCGTCGAGGCGCACGCCATGAAGACGGGCAATTGCGTGGCCGGCGCCGATGAAACGGCCGAGCAGGCCGGTACGGCAGAAGTTCCGGTTGAAGGCGGCGATGCGGCGCTTGCCGGTGAGGCCGCGGCGGGTCCAGTAGTCGCGCGTCTGCGCATCGAGATAGGGCGCAATGTAGCGGTCGAAGTTGCGGCTGTTCGTCCGGCTGTTGTCGGCGGCAAAATGACGGACGACGGTCGCGTGATCCGGCAGGTGGCGGAAGGCAGCGAGCTTCAGCCGGTTCAGCGCCACGTGGTTCGGATTGAGGTCGACGACGTCGATGCGCGAGGGGTGGCGGGACAGGTAGGCCAGCGCGTTGCAGCCGCCGGAACCGATCGTGACGATCGAATGGCCTTCGGCGAGTTCCATCGCCTGCATGTCGACTTCCGGGTCTTCCCAGATCTGGGCATAGACGAGGCCGGAGAAGAGAAGTTCGAACAGGCGCTCGGAGAGACCGTCCCGGGTCAACGGCTTGTGCTGGAGCAGCGCGTCCTTGAGTTTGCGGTTCCTGCGAAAGCCGGCATCGGGTGCAAGGTCGGTCATCTTTATCCGTCATCCGTTGAGCGTTTCCGGGATTTAGACGGGCACTGCTACAGTTTGATGACGCGGCCTGTGCGCTTGCGATAACCGATCGTTAATCGGTTTCGCCCTAATTCTCTTAGAAGTTTACGGGGACGATTAACATGATGTTAAGTACGTTGCTGTCGGGCTCCATCGGGCGATATGTTTTCGCCGGCTCGGCTTTCGGTGCGCTGGCGCCGATGACATACATTCTATCCGCTGCCCGCTCTCCCGAGCCGGCGTCGATCTTCACCGACCTCCTGTTCGATCCCCTCGGCCTGGCGATGCTGGCGCTGCCGCTGACCGCGGGCCTGTTTGCCATCCGGATAGAGCGCCATCGCGCCCATCTGCAGCAACAGATCCGTGAACTGGAGGAGGGACGTCTGGCGCTGCAGATGGCCGCGCGGCGCGACGGAGTGACCGGGCTCGGCAACCGAGTTGCCTTGGAGGACGATTTCTCGGGTTCTGCCCGGTGCGCGCTGCTCGTCCTCGATCTCGACCGCTTCAAGTTCGTCAACGACACCATGGGTCAGGCGGCCGGAGACGAGCTGCTCAAGAGCCTTGCCGAACGCGTCGCGACGACGGCAGGGGTGCGCGGAAAGCTCTACAGGCTCGGCGGTGACGAATTCGTGCTGCTGGTCGGCGCCGGTGAGGATCATGCCGGTGTCGCCGCGCTCTGCCGCGATCTCGAGGCCGCGACCGCTGCGCCCTACGAACTCGGCAGGGGCCGGGTGGTGAGCGGTGTGAGCATCGGGGTTACTCTGGTCGCGCCGGAGGACCGGGTCCTTTCCGACGTTCTGCTGCGCGCCCGGCTTGCGCTTTATCGGGCCAAGGAAGTTTTCGGGGCAAGCCATTGCTTCTACGACGAGAGTTTGGCCGAGGCCGCGCTGCTCCAAAGCGAGATCGAACGGGATCTGGCGCGCGCGCTGAAAGACGACGAGTTCTACCTCGAATACCAGCCGATCATCGGGGTCGAAAGCGGCCGGCTTCGCTCCTTCGAAGCGCTGCTGCGCTGGCGCCATCCCGTGCGTGGCACGATCTCGCCCGAGGTCTTCATCCCGATTGCGGAGAAGACCGGGATGATCCACGCGATCGGCGAATGGGTGGTCGAACATGCTTGCCGGGAAGCGGCGCGCTGGCCGTCGCCGACGGGCGTCGGTGTCAACGTTTCGGGCGACCAGTTCAAGGATCGCCGTTTCGTCGACCATGTGAAATCCTGCCTTGCACGCACGGGGCTGGCGCCCGGCCGGCTGACGATCGAGGTGACGGAGGCGGTGTTCTCCGTCGACATCAATCTCGTCTGCCGCAGCCTCGAGGAGCTGCGGGCCTTCGGGGTCCGCGTCGCGCTCGACGATTTCGGCACGGGTTTCTCGTCGATCAACAATCTCAGGCTCTTTCCGCTGGACCAGCTCAAGATCGACCGGTCGTTCGCGCGGGAGATGCTGGAAAGCAACCGCGACGCTCGCCTGATCGACCTGATCCACCGGCTTTCGGAAACCTTCCAGATCGACACGACCATCGAGGGTATCGAGACGGAGAGCCAGCTCGACTTCGTCCGCAAGCTCGGCATATCGGAGGCGCAGGGCTTTCTGATTTCACGGCCTGTCAGTCCGGCGAAGGTCAGAGAGATGCAGCGTCCGGGCAATCTGCGTTTCGCTGTCGCCGGCTGAGAAATCCGTGTGCAAGCTCTGACTTGACCCGTTTATGGGCTTCCGGGCGGTCGAAAATCCTGATTGCATGGGCGGGCAGGACAACCGGGGGAGGCTTGGATGCGGCTGTTCGTCAAACTGGTTCGCGGGTTCGTGATGCTGCTGGTGATGGTCGTCGCCGGCTTGTTTCTGTGGCTGACCGCGGCTCCTCCGGAACTGCTGCGGGTCGGCACGGGTTATGCCGCCAAGATCGTCTGCTCCAACGTCTTCATCGCCGGGCGCGATGCGGAGGCGGTGTTGGCGCAGGACGTCCAGGCGCCTGGCCACCCGCTGCTCAAGCTGGTGACTGTGGACGTCGATCCGGAGCGCAGGCTCGTTACGGCCCGCATGCTCGGCGCTTTTGCCGCAGGAACCGCGGTCTACCGCAACGGCCTCGGTTGCGCGAGCGTTCCGGACGGCGACGTGGAAAAGGCACTCACCATCGCGGAGCCGGCTGCGGCCGCAACGCTGCCGGCCAATGCTACCCGTACCTGGCCGGAAGGCGAGGGGGTTGATGTCGGCGATCGCCGGCTTCACGCCGTGCTTTCCGATCCGGCGCTCGGAGGCCCCGGGATGCGCGCGATTGTGGTCGTCAAGGACGGCCGGATCGTCGGCGAGGCCTATGGCGACGGCTTCGACATTTCGACCCCGCTGCTTGGTTGGTCGATGGCGAAGACGGTCAACGCGGCTGTGATCGGCCGCCTCGTGCAGGAGGGCCGCATCGGTCTCGATGACCAGGCGCTTTTCGAGGGCTGGACCGATCCGGCGCACAAGGCGATCAGGCTTCGTGATCTGATGGCGATGGAAAGCGGGCTCGCGTTCAACGAGGACTATGGCGACGTCGCCGACGTCACGCGCATGCTTTACCTCGAACCTGACATGGCAGCCTTCGCCGCTGCCCAGCCTGTCATCCACGAGATCGGACAACAGTTCTCCTATTCTTCCGGATCAAGCGTGCTTCTCGCCCGTATCTGGATGGACCGGCTCGGCGACCGCGCGACGGCGCTCGGCTATCCGCGGGCCGCTCTGTTCGGACCGCTCGGCATGTCGAGCGCTGTCCTGGAAGCCGACGCGGCCGGGACCTTCGTCGGCAGTTCCTATCTCTACGCGACGGCGCGGGACTGGGCGCGCTTCGGTCTTCTGCTGGCCGATGACGGGATATGGAACGGCACGCGCCTTCTGCCGGAGGACTTCGTCGCGGCGATGCGCCGACCTACCGCCGCCTCGGGCGGTCTCTATACGGAGATCCAGGCCTGGAATGTCGGACCGGGAGACGAGGCGGACGAGAGCTTTCGCCTGAAGCCCGAGACCTTCTGGCTGCAGGGGCATGACGGCCAGGTTATCGCCATCGTTCCTTCGGAACGGCTCGTCGTCGTCCGGCTCGGCCTTACGCCGTCAAAGCTGAACTATCGCCCGCAAAGGCTGGTGAAGGCGGTTTCGGAAGCCCTGCAGAACTGACTCTGCGTGCTCAGGGCTGCAGGACGTGCAGCATGCCCTTGCGCTTGGCGTCGTAGTAGTAGCCGCGCGCATAGAGGTTGACAGCTTGGTCATGGCTGTTGTCGGCGACAAGCCATGCGCCCTTCAGGTACTTGATCGCGTATTTCAGGTTGGTTTCCGCGTCGAAGAGACCGGAGGCCGGGCCTTCGTAGCCCATCGACTTTGCGGTCGAATACTTGATCTGCATGAGGCCGTAGTGGCCGTTGTTGTAAGCGGTCGGCTTATAGGTGCTCTCGCGCTTGACGACGCGGTGGATCAGCGCCTCGGGCATCTGGTAGATCGCCGCATATTTCTTGATCAGCGCATTGATGACGGTGGGGCCCGTCGTTTCCGGCTTGTCCGCCTCGAGTTCGAGCGTCTGCACGGCAGCAGGCGCCGACACGTCAAACTGGTTGTCGAGGGCCGCAAGAGAGGTCGTCGCCGAAGGAGCGGCATAGGCAAGGGCGGCACCCGCAGGCTTGGCGGTCGGCACGATGGTCTGGGCGACCGTCACTTCCGGCGGCAGGATCGCCGGATCGGCGGTGTCGGTCGACATCGGCAGCGAGGTCACGGCATCGGGAGAGGCGGGCATCGCTGCAGTCTGCATCGCCACCTTTTCCTCGCCGGCAGCCATGGCCATGGCGGTCGGAGTGGCCGCGGCCGAGCCGAGAGCCACGATCTTGAAGGTCGGGATCGGAGCCGGGGTCGCGGTGCCCGGTACTATCGGGGCCGGTTCCGCCGGGGCATTCGGATCCACCGGTGCGGGAAGCGTGGCGTTCGCGGCAGCGGCGGCCGCTTGCTGTTGCTGCTGCATCTGGGCTGCGGGCGTGCCTGCGACCGGATTGGCCTTGAGCTCCTGCTTGGCCGCATCTTCCATGCCGCTGGTGCAGGCACTCAGGCCGGCGAGCAGAATGGAGGCGAGGCCCAGCTCAAGTCTCCGGTCTCTTTTGACGATCATGCCGACATCCCAAATAGTATCCCCGTCGGCGGAAGCTGTTGCCTGTCGCCGTTAATGTCCTGTTGTCATAATGGATAGGCTAAATTGCGGCAAGCTTACCTTGGTTCAAGCCGCGATCTTGCGGTAACCGGCCGTTACTGCCCCGGCGGCGATCAATAGCGTGCCACCGCTGCGATTGACGACACGGCGTACGGAACGCTTGCGAATGAAGCGCCGTGCGCGATCGGCGGCGAAAACATAGCAGAGACTGAGGCAGGCCGAGAGCGCCAGGAACGTCCCCTCGAAAATCACGATCTGATCGAGGAATGGCAGCTTGGGCGACATGAATTGCGGCAGGAATGCGACGAAGAAGACGATGCTTTTCGGGTTGAGCGCCGTAACCGCGAAGGCATGCCCCATGATTCGCAGCGGCTTTTCCTCCGGCAGGTTGTCGTTATCGGCCAATGGTCCGTCGCCGACCGGTGCACGCCAGAGACGGATGCCGAGGAAAACCAGATAGGCGGCGCCGACCATCTTGAGAATGGTGAAAGCGCCGGCCGATGTCGCGAGTAGTGCACCGAGGCCGAGGATCGAGGCGGTCATCGCGACGACGTCGCCGAGGACCACGCCGCTGACCGTCGCGAGCGCGGTGCGGCGGCCATGACCGAGAGCATAGGACACGACCAGCAGAACGGTTGGGCCCGGTATTGCCAGAAGGACAGCCGAGGCGGCGGCGAAAGCCAGCCAGTGTTCGAATGACATGAGTCTCACTCCTCCATTCGACGAGCAAGCCAGCTTTCGCCCGATCCGTCAATGAGCCGGATGGAATTTCTGGCCCAGGTGATCCATCACGTCCTTGAACCACGGCGTGTTGAGGTCGAAGGCCTTGCCGCCCTTGATGCGGGGGAATTCGATGGTCCGGAGCTTGCCGCCCTGGTCCTCGTCATGGCCGGTCACGCCCGACACCTTGTTGAGGGCGCTGTCGACGGCGAGGTCCACCATGCTCTGGATCAGGCGCAGGTCCTCGTAGTTGGCCGGGGCAGAGCGGGCATAGTAGCCGGACTTCTGGACCATCGAGCGCTCGGCATCGAGCAGCTTGGCGAAATGCTTCTGGAACCAGTTGCCGACATTGATGGTGTCGATCTTCACGTGGCCGAAGGCGTCGCGCTTGATTTCCTCGCCGGCGGCTTCGCGATCCGCGACGATCTCGTCGAGGCAGGCGCCTTCCGAAACGAACAGCGTGACGAAGCCGGTGCGGTCCATGGTCTCGCGCAGGCGCGCGGCTTCCTCTTCCATGTTGAAGTGGGTCTCGGGCAGATAGAGGCCGTCGATGTTCTTCAGCTCGGTGTTCATCATCATACCCTCGATATACTCGTTGTTGCGGGTACTATTGATGTAGGCGTGCGCGGTGGCGGCGGTCAGCCAGCCGCAGTGACGGCCCATCACCTCATGTATGACGAGGCTGCGGGGTGCCGCGCTCTGTTCGTTGGAAACGTGGTCGAAGAAGCGGGCGCCGACTTCGGCCGCCGTCCAGGCGCCGAGCGACTGCCGGATCGGCACGACGTCGTTGTCGACCGTCTTGGGCAGGCCGACCACGGTCAGGTCGTAGCCGTTGGCGCCGAGATAGGCCGCGAGATCGGCTGCCGTCGTGTTGGTGTCGTCGCCGCCGATGGTGTGGAGGATGGTGACGCCGTCCGCAGCCAGGCGCTCGGCTGCGACCCTGAGCGGGGTCTCGCCTTCCTTCACCAGGCCCCGCTTGACGCAGTCGGCGACATTGGTCAGCTTGACGCGGCTGTTGCCGATCGGCGAGCCACCATAGCGATGCAGGACATGGGCCTTCTCGCGCATCTCCTTGGTGATTTCGATCTTGTAGTCCATGAGAAGGCCGCGATAGCCGGACTTGTAGGCGATGATCTCGACCTCGGGCGCGATGTCGGTGTAGCGCTCGATCAATCCGCCGACGGCGGAGGAGAGGCAGGGCGCGAGCCCGCCGGCGGTCAGCATTGCAACTTTTTGTTTGGCCATCGATCCTCCTTCGGCGACCGCTCGGGGTGCCGTTGACTTGACGTTTTCCGCGCGAATGGATGCGACAGTCGAAGGGGCCTGTAAAGCGAAAAGTTCAGGAAATACGGGCCTTTCGGCCCAGCCAGACGACGAATGCGACGGCAATCGCGAATATAATCGTTTCAATGCCGATGTGCTCGCCGAGCAGGATTGTGGAAAACAGCAGGGTGACGAAAGTCTGCATCAGCTGGACCTGGGCGACACGCGAAATCCCGCCGATGGCGAGGCCCGCATTCCAGAAGATGAAGCCGCCGAACATCGACAGAAGGCCATGATAGAGGAGCGCTCCGATCGCGGCCGGACCGGGTGCGTCGACGCCGGTCGAGAAGGTGACGACCGCCCCGACGAGCGACAGCGGCAGCATGACGACCAGCGCCCAGGAAATGACTTCCCAGCCCGAAAGCCGCCGGGCGAGCCGGGCCGATAGCACGTAGCCGAGCGAGGCCGAAACGGCGGAGGCCAGCAGCCACAGGTCGCCGACCTCGAGGTGAAAGCCGCTCTGGCGGGCCGAGAAGGCGACCACGAGTGCGGCGCCGGCGATCCCGCAGAGCCAGAACAGCGGGCTCGGCCGCTCGCCGTCGACGATGACGGCGAAGATCGAGGTCAGGAGTGGCAGGAGGCCGAGCACGACGCCGCCATGGGCGGCCGGCAGGCTCTGCATGGCGATCGACGAAAAGATCGGGAAGCCGAAAACGAGGCACATTCCGGCGAGGAAGAGCGTCGGAAAGGCGCCTCTCGGCCAGCGCTTGCCGAGCGAATAGAGAACGATCGCGGCGGCGGTCGAGGCGATCACGGCGCGGCCGAAGGTAATGAAGAGCGGCGAGAAGCCGTGCAACGCGATCCGCGTCATCGGCAGGGTCAACCCGAAGATGGTGACGCCGATCGCGCCGAGGACGAGGCCGAGCGCAGGCGAGGGGATTGCCGATTTCATCGATGCTCCGCTTCAAAAGGACGCGGGCGTGGTCGCATGACGGTTGCGAATAGTCCAATCAATCCCTGAGATGCAGGCCTGCCGTTCAGCTTTTCACAATCGAAAATGAATAAAGTTTAATGTGCCGCAGTCCCTGCTTCTCTTGCTTTTCCCGGCGTTTTTTGGTCAATCTCGCTCATGATCTTCGATTTCGCCTGCGAACAAATAGCATCGTTGTGGGACCGGCTGCTGGGCGCCATCGGCGATGCGGCGGGCAGCGTGCTGTCGGGCATGGTCGAGGCGGTGCGAACCGTCTTCGAAGGCGATCCCGAGACGCGTCGGCGCGTTTCCTTCTCCGTCGCCATCATTGCGCTGTCGGCGAAGATGGCCAAGGCCGATGGCACCGTCACGACGGCAGAGGTCGACGCCTTCCGCAGCATTTTCGATTTTCCCGAGGAAGAGGCGAAGAACGTTGCGCGGCTCTACAATCTGGCGCGCCAGGACGTCGCCGGCTACGAGGCCTATGCCGAGAAGCTCGCCAACATGTGCCGGACCTGCGACAACTTCTGCCCGGTCCTCGAGGACATCGTCGATGCGCTGTTTCACATCGCGACCGCCGACGGCCTGATCCACGAGAAGGAAATGGCCTTCCTGTCGCGCATCGCCGAGATCTTCGGCATGAGCGAGGAGCGGTTCGAGATGATCGTCGAGCGGCATGTCCAGCTCGATGGCGACCCTTACGGCGTGCTCGGGGTCAAGCGTTCTGACGACTTCGCGACGATCCGCAAGCGGTATCGCGCGCTCGCGGCCGAGCATCATCCGGACCGGCTGCATGCCCGTGGCGTGCCGACGGAGTTCCATGCCGTGGCCCATCACCGCATGGCCAAACTGAATGCCGCCTATTCGGCGATCGAGAAAGAACGCCGCGCCGCATGACTTGCTTTCCCGCCGATTTTCCCGGCGCCATCGTGATGCCTTCCCCCAATCACGGCGAACGTGCGGGCGGCATTCGTCCGGACATGATCATCCTGCATTATACCGGCATGCCCGAGCATGACGGTGCGCTGTCGTGGCTGTGCAATCCCGACAGCCAGGTATCGAGCCATTACTTCGTTCACGAGGACGGGCGCGTGGTGCAGATGGTGCCGGAGACGCGCCGGGCCTGGCATGCGGGCCGGAGCTTCTGGGCCGGCGACACCGACGTCAATTCGCGATCGATCGGCATCGAGATCGCCAATGCCGGGCATCCGGCGGGCTTGCCCGACTTTCCGGACGCGCAGATCGCCGCGGTCATCGAATTGTGTCTCGATTGCGGCCGCAGGCTGGAAATCGCCCCCGAACGGGTCCTTGCGCACTCCGACGTGGCGCCGGTTCGCAAGGTCGATCCGGGTGAAAATTTCCCCTGGGGACGGCTTCATGCCGCGGGCGTCGGGCACTGGGTCGATCCGGTGCCGGTCTCGGGCGGGCGTTTTTTCCAGAAGGGCGATCACGGCCAGCCGGTCGAGGCTCTGCAGTCGATGTTGTCGCTCTACGGCTACGATGTTGAAATTTCCGGCGAATATTCCGACAAGACGGAAGGCGCGGTCGCCGCTTTCCAGCGCCATTTCCGGCCCGAACGGGTCGACGGGATCGCGGACATGTCGACGATCGAGACCCTGCACAGACTGCTGTCTTCGCTGCCGCGCTACGGCTGAAATGTCGTCGCCAGGCGCTGCGCTTTTGACGCCGCCTTGAACGCGCGAACGGCCAATTTGTTGCACCGCCACACGAATTCCCCATTTCGTCGTTCTAAAGGACGGGCTGAACGGCGACGCGGGCTCCCCACTTTTGCGGAACGCGATCGCGAATATCAACGATGAGGGCCTGTGCGGCGCCTTGCCCTAGCGGCAAGGCGAACGAGGAAGATTTCCGTCCGACAGGAAGGACGACTGCCAGCCCCTCTGGTTCGGAGACTTACCTTTCACATGATGAGAAGAACTGTTGCTGCTGCGGCATGCCTCGCTATGCTTTTGTCCACGTCGGTCTCGGCTTTTGCCGGCGACGGCGAATCCAGCTTCAAGGTGCCCCTGAAGACCGTGAAGCGCGATGCGGGTTTCCCGGCTCCGTCCTTCTCCAAGAGCCCCTATTCGGGCCTGATCTCCAAATACGCGAGTACCTACGGTGTTCCGGTCGCGCTTGCCCATGCGGTGGTGCGCGTTGAGAGCAACTTCAACCCGAAGGCCCGCGGCAGCGCCGGTGAGATCGGCCTGATGCAGATCAAGCCGGCGACGGCGCGGATGATGGGCTATTCCGGTTCGGCCAAGGGCCTCTACGATCCCGAAACGAACATCCGCTACGGCATGAAGTATCTGGCGGCTGCCCACGAACTCGGCGACGGACAGACCTGCTCGACGATCCTCAAATACAATGCCGGCCATGGTGCCAAGCGCATGAACCCGGTTTCCAAGCGCTATTGCGGCAAGGTCCTGGCGCTGATCGCCTCCTGACGGGTCTCCCGGCGGGGGGGGCGCGACACCGGGCCGCGTGCAAGCGCCCGGTTGCCATGATATCCAGACGCCCGAGAATCGAGGGCAGGCATGGCAGCGGATTTTGAGTATATCGTCATCGGTCGAGGCATGATGGGGGCGGCGGCGGCCCGCCACCTCACGCTCGAGGGCAAGCGGGTCGGGCTGATCGGACCCGACGAGCCGGCAGACAGGGTCGCCCACCAGGGTGTCTTCGCAAGCCATTACGACGAGGCGCGCATAACCCGGACCTTTGACGACAACATGGTCTGGAGCCAGCTCGCATCGCGCTCGATCGAACGCTATGCGGCACTCGAAGGCGAAAGCGGCATCTCCTTCTTCACCGAGGCCGGCTGCCTGTTTTCCACACCGCGCCCGGGCGCCGAAGGTTACATGGCGCGCGCCGTCGCGGTCTCGGACAGGCGTGGCCTCGACGTCGAAGTGATCGCACCGGAGGCACTGCCGGCCCGGTTTCCGCATATGCGTTTCCCCAAGGACCACTACGGCTACTACGAAAAGCGCAATGCCGGCCACGTCAACCCGCGTGCGCTGGTGAAGGCGCAGGCGTTGATGGCCGAGCGTCAGGGCGCTGCGATCATTGCCGAGACGGCCGTCTCCGTCATGGAGGCTGACGGGCGGGTCGAAGTCCGGACCGCCGAGGGGCGTTGCCACACGGCGGCGCGGGTCCTCGTCGCCGCTGGCGGCTTCACCAATATCTGCTCGCTCCTGCCCGAGCCCGTCGACATGCGGGCGACGGCGCGCACGATCGTCTTCTTCGAACTCGACGCGGCCCGCCAGGCGATCTTTTCGGCGATGCCGTCGACGGTGGTCTTTGCCGAGCGTGACGAGGATCTCGTCTACATCCTGCCGCCGGTGCGTTATCCGGACGGCAAGACCTATCTCAAGATCGGCGGCGACAGCGAGAAGGCAGCCTTCGACGCGCTCGGTGCGATCGGCGACTGGTTCCGCTCCGACGGCGACCTCGACGAGGCCGCCAAGCTTCAGCGGATCGCAGTGTCGCTGATGCCGGACCTTGACGGCGTTGCGACCACCAGCGGCGCCTGCATCGCCTCCTTCACCCGGACCACCTATCCCTATGTCGGCTTCACCCGCTCTCCCAATGTCGCGGTGCTGACTGGCGGCAACTTCGTCGCGGCGAAGTGCTCGGACGAACTCGGGCGACTGGGTGCGCGCCTGCTGGTCGATGGCGGCCTGTCGGACGGCGATTTCGCCGCGGAACTGGCGCCGCAGTACCTCTCGTCCTGATTCCGCACTTGCCGGCAAGGCCTTGATCGGGAATCGCTATTGCCGAGCGCTTCGACGGGGAAAACGGCATGGCCGAGACTTTCAGATACATCATCATCGGCCGCGGCATGATGGGTGCTGCGGCGGCGCGCCATCTGGCCGCGGTCACCGACGGCGTGGCCCTGATCGGCCCGGACGAGCCGAAGGATCCGGCCGGCCACGAGGGCGTTTTCGCCAGCCATTATGACGAGGCGCGGATCACCCGGACGATAGATCCCGATCCGGTCTGGGCGCTGCTGGCGAAGCGCTCGATCGCGCGTTATCCGCAGATCGCCGCAGAGAGTGGCGTCGAGTTTTTCCACGAGGCGGGCTGCCTGATGGTCGGGCCCGATCGGGGCGGGCGCGATCCTTACGTGGCGAACATCTGCGCGGCGGCCGAGCGGGTCGGGGCGCGGACCGAGATCCTCGCCGCGGATGGTCTGGCGGCACGGTTCCCGTATTTCAGCTTCGGCACGACCTGCGAAGGCGTCTTCGAGGCAGCCGATGCGGGCTATGTCAATCCGCGCCGGCTGGTCGAGGCGCAGTCGATCCTGGCGAAGAAGGCGGGTGCGATGCTCATCCCGGAGACCGTGGTCACCGTTCGCGAGGCGTCGGGCGGTGCCGTCGTCACGACGGCCGAGGGTCGCGAGTTCAGGGCGGACAAGGTGCTGGTTGCCGCGGGCGGTTTTTCCATTGCGGAGAATCTCTTGCCGCGGCCGGTTGATCTGAAGGTTTATGCCCGCACCGTCGCCTTCTTCGAGATCCCCGACGCCGATCTCGGCCGCTTCGGCGGAATGCCGTCGCTCATCCATCAGCCCGACGATCCTGCGGATCACATCTACCTGCTTCCGCCGGTCCGCTATCCCGACGGCAAGACCTATCTGAAGATCGGCGGCGATCCGGACGATCTGCTGCTGCCGAGCGAGCCGGAGGTCCGTGCCTGGTTCCGTAGCGGCGGCCGGGCGAGCACCTGCGACCATCTCTGGCGGATCGTCGAAGGGCTGGTCCCGGACCTTGCCGGCACTGCTCCCACCATGGCCGCCTGCGTCACCTCGTTCACGCCGAGCAGCTATCCGGCGATCGGCGCGGTCAGCGAGCGCATTTCCGTGCTGACCGGCGGCTGTGGCGCGGCGGCGAAGAGTTCCGACGAAATCGGCCGGCTCGGGGCAGAATTGCTGATCGACGGGCGGATCCTGGATGAGACCTACGGGGCGGTTTTTGCACCTTCCTTCCGCTGACCGTTCACCATCCGGGGACGACGCCCGGTCGGGTGGTCGTTTTTGGTGGCTTTCGCCGATCCGCTCGTTTAAGGACGCGGTGCCAGTTGGCCGGGCAGCCGCGCTCTACCAATGCCGAAAGGCGGTAGGGTGAGGAAAGTCCGGGCTCCACGGAGACACGGTGCCGGATAACGTCCGGCGGGGGCGACCTCAGGGAAAGTGCCACAGAAAGCAAACCGCCCTGCATGCAGGGTAAGGGTGAAAGGGTGGGGTAAGAGCCCACCGCGTCGCTGGCAACAGGGACGGCACGGTAAACCCCACCGGGAGCAAGACCGAATAGGGATGACGCGGGTGTCGCGCAAGCGGTGCCACAGCCTGTTTCCGGGCCAGTCATCCGGGTGGGTTGCGTGAGGCAGCGTGCAAACGCTGTCCCAGATGAATGGCTGCCACGTTCCGGGAAACCGGAGCCATACAGAACCCGGCTTACAGGCCAACTGGCGATTTTTCCCGACCTTCGATGAGAGTCGATCGGCGCGATTCAGCCGACGAATCCAACATGCTGAAAAGCCCCGCGAATTTCTCTTTCCGGGAGTCCAGCTTCGGTCAAGCTACAGGGTGAAAAAGCGCTGCTGAGACAGGCGTTTCTAACCATTTGTTAAGCTTAACCGCTTATCAATATTTGAATCCCGTAGGGGTGTGCAGAAGCCTCTGTCCCATTGACGCCCATGTAGTCCCATGTTATCCCATAATCGTACCGTTGAGGGGCCGATCGAGGCTCCGGAAATCACAGTCGGAAGCGGATCGGTCGCAGCGAAACATGCGACGGTTCCGGAGCTTTTCGAGGGTGCTGCGGTTCGGTTGATTTCCAGTTTCCGGGGGTGGGGTTTCCGCTCTCCGTCAGAAAGGGGCGCGGTAGGCTGGCATGAACCGCTTCCTGTCCAATGCGACAAACAGGATCGATGCGAAGGGGCGGGTTTCCGTGCCGGCGGCTTTTCGTTCCGTGCTTGCGCAGCGGGATATACAGGAGCTCTATTGCATCCAGGACTTCGTGTTTCCGGCGATCACCATCGGCGGGCCCGATCTCTTGGAGCGCTACGAGAAGCAGATTTCGGCCGGAGATCCTTTCGCGATCGACGGGAACGAGATGTCGCTGCTGGTTCATGGCGGGGGCGTCTTCATGAAACTCGATGCCGAGGGGCGTCTGATGGTCACGGATTTCATCCGGGACTTCACCGGGATTTCGACGGAGGTCTGCTTCGTCGGGCGTTCGGATCATTTTCAGCTTTGGCAGCCGCAGGCCTTTCACGAGGCGCAGGCGGCGGCGAGGGAAGGGCGCAGACTGCGAGGGCTGCAACCTTCATAAGACGGGGAAACGGAATGGCGGCGAATCCAGGCGGAGGTTCAACTGAAGCCGATGGCGGACCGGTTCGTCACATTCCGGTCCTCCTGTCCGAGGTGGTCGAGGCTTTGGAGCCGCGGTCCGGCAAGGTTATCCTGGACGGCACCTTTGGTGCGGGCGGCTATACGTCCGCCATCCTTGCGGCCGGCGCCGAGGTGGTCGCGCTCGACCGTGATCCGACGGCGATCGCTGCCGGTCAGGCGCTTGTCGAAGCGAGCGGTGGTCGGCTCAAGCTTCATCGCACGCAGTTTTCGCGTCTAGCCGATTTTGCCCCCGAAGGTGGTCTGGACGGTGTGGTGCTCGATATCGGCGTCTCGTCGATGCAGATCGACGAGGCCGATCGCGGCTTTTCCTTTCAGAGGAACGGCCCGCTCGACATGCGCATGTCTGCTTCAGGCGTGTCGGCGGCCGATGTGGTCAATCGCGCCAAGGTCGGCGACCTGATCCGCATCTTTGGTTTTCTCGGCGAGGAAAAGCAGGCGGGCCGCATCGCGCGGGCGATTGAGAAGCAGCGTGCCAAGGAACCGTTCCGGACGACCCGCGATCTTGCCGGCCTCATCGAAATCGTCACGCCGCGCAAGGCCAAGGACAAGATCCATCCTGCGACCCGGGTCTTCCAGGCGCTTCGCATCTTCGTCAACGACGAACTCGGCGAGCTCGCCCAGGCGCTCTTTGCCGCCGAGCGTGCGCTGAAACCTGGCGGGCGGTTGGTCGTCGTTACCTTCCATTCGCTGGAAGACCGCATCGTCAAGAAGTTCTTCTCCGAGCGCTCCGGCAAGGCTTCGGGCTCGCGCCACCTGCCGATGGCGGTGACGCGCCCGGCGACCTTCGAGCCGATCGGCAGGGGCATGGTTGCGGCAAGCGAAGCCGAGGCGGAGGTCAATCCGCGTGCTCGTTCGGCAAAGCTCAGAGCCGGGCTGCGCACGGATGCGCCGGCGGAAAAGGCCGACATGTCGATCTTCGACCTTCCGGATCTCGCCAGCCTTGAAAAGATCGGAGCCTGACCGATGCTGAGAACCATCGACATCGTCATGATCGGTGCCATGGCGGCGGCAGCGGCCGTCACCTACCAGATCAAGCATCACACCGACAACAAGCTCGAAGAGGTTCGTCGTATCGAGGCCGAGATCAAGCTTGAGAAGGACACGATCGAGCTGCTGAGGGCCGACTGGGCGCTGCTCACGCAGCCGAACCGTCTGGAGAGGCTGACCAAGGTCTATGCGGCGGAGCTGAAACTCGAGCCGACCGCGCCGGAACAGCTGGCGCGTCCGGTCGAACTGCCCATGCCCAAGGACCAGGTGCCGAAGCCCGAGGTGGCCGAAGGTGAAAAGTCGAAGGATCCGGTTTCGGATCTCATCACAACCGGATCGGTGAAACCCTGATGACGTTTCTCTCACGAATCATGTTGTTGAAGAGCCGGGCGCATTTTTCGACCGACGTGCAGCGCGGCGGAACGACCATGAACGGCGTAGCGTTCAAGGGGACCGGCAAGCGCAAGACCGAAATGGCGCGCCGGCGTGTCGGCCTGATGATCGCCGGCTTCACCGCCGTCTATGCCATTATCGGCGGTCGTCTCGTCCAGTACGGCTATGCCCAGCCGGAGGTGACGTCGAGCATCCTGCCCGCCGACCGCCTGATGGCGTCGCGTCCGGATATCCTCGACCGCAACGGCGAGGTGCTGGCGACCGACATCCGCACCGTGTCCCTGTTTGCCGAGCCTCACAAGATCGTCGATCCGGACGAAGCGGTCGAGAAGCTCGCGACCGTGCTGACAGACCTCGACATCAAGGGCACCTACAAGAAGCTTTCCAATCCTCAGTCGCATTTCCAGTGGCTGCGCCGCCAGCTGACGCCGAAGCAGCAGAGCCAGATCCTCGCGCTCGGCATCCCGGGCATCGGCTTCCGTCCGGAGAAGCGACGCTTCTATCCGGGCGGCTCGACCGCGTCGCATATCGTCGGTTACGTCAATATCGACAACCACGGCATGAGCGGGATGGAGAAGTATATCGACAACCAGGGGCTGGCCGATCTGCGCGACCTCGGCATGACGAGCGAAGGACCGCTCGAACCGGTCAAGCTGTCGATCGATCTTCGCGTGCAGAACATTCTTCACGACGTGGTTTCCGAGGCGATCACGAAGTTCGAGGCGCTGGGTGCCGGCGGCGTGGTCCTCGACACGCATACCGGCGAAGTACTCGCCATGGTCTCGATGCCGGATTTCGATCCGAACAATCCGGCCGCCAGCGCCCAGGAAGGCTGGCTCAACCGCATGTCGAACGGCACGTTCGAAATGGGTTCGACCTTTAAGTCCTTCACGCTGGCCATGGGGCTCGACGAGGGCAAGGTGACGCTCAACGATACGGTCGATGCGCGCTATCCCATCCGTATCGGCGGCTTCACCATCCAGGACTTCCACGGCAAGCACCGGGTGCTGACCGTGCCGGAGATCTTCCAGTACTCCTCCAACATCGGCACCGCGAAGATCGCTGACATGGTGGGAACGGAAGCGCACAAGGCGTTCCTGACGAAGCTCGGCCTGACGACGCGCATGAAGACGGAACTGCCTGAGGTCGCCATGCCCAGCCAGCCGCGCGAATGGAAGAAGATCAGCTCGATCACCATCTCGTTCGGCCACGGCGTCTCCACCACGCCGCTGCAGACCGCGGTCGCGGGCGTAGCACTGGTCAATGGCGGCAAGCTCGTGCCCCCGACATTCCTGCCGCGGACGCAGGAAGAGGCGGACCAGGTCGCGACCCAGGTCATCCAGCCGTCGACCAGCAAGGACATGCGCTACCTCTTCCTGTTGAACGGGGTGAAGGGGTCGGGCAAGAACGCACGCGTCGATGGCTTCAACGTCGGCGGCAAGACCGGCACGGCCGACAAGGTGGTCAACGGCCGCTATGTCGGCGACAAGAACTTCAACGCCTTCCTTGCTGCCTTCCCGATCGACAATCCCCGCTATGTCGTCCTGACCGTCATCGACGAACCGAAGACGGACAAGGGCAACGGTGCGGCACTTGCCGGTACCTCGGCCGCTCCGATGGCCGGCGACGTCATCCGCAGAAGCGCCGCAATTCTCGGTGTAGAACCGAAATTCGGGGAAGACGGTTCTGCCTTGCTCGTCTCTTATTAAAGCAAACCTCAATTCAGGAGGCGATTCGCCGTAGTCGCCTCGCAGCAGTGGACGAATGAACGATGTTGGTGCGGGATCTGGCGGGCGTTGAGTTTCAGGAGCAGGTGGGCAGGGCCGGGGAGACGGTCGGCGCCATCGAGATCTCCGGTCTTTCCGCCGACAGCCGCAAGATCGTGCCCGGCATGATGTTCGTCGCGCTGTCCGGCTCCAAGGCCGACGGTGCCGCCTTCGTTGCCGACGCCGTCGGTCGCGGTGCAGCCGTGGTCGTCGCCAGCCATTCGGTCGAGGCGTCCGTACCGGTGATCGTCGTCGACAATCCGCGCCGCTTCCTTGCACTTGCCGCCGCCAATTTCCACGGCCGCCAGCCCGCGACGATGGTTGCCGTGACCGGCACCGCCGGCAAGACGTCGGTCGCCTCCTTCACACGGCAGATCTGGGCGCATGCCGGCCTTTCGGCCGCGCAGATCGGTACCACTGGCGTCGTGTCGCCGACGCGCAACGACTACGGCTCGCTGACCACTCCCGATCCGATCGCCCTTCATGCGCTGCTTGCCGAGCTTGCCGACGAGGGCGTGACCCATGCGGCTATGGAAGCTTCCAGCCACGGCCTCGACCAGAGCCGCCTCGACGGCGTGAAGCTTTCGGCCGCCGCCTTCACCAATCTCGGCCGTGATCACATGGACTATCACCCGACGGTCGAGGACTACATGGCCGCCAAGATGCGGCTCTTCGATACGCTCCTGCCCAAGGGGTCTCCGGCCGTCATCTTCGCCGACGACGCCTGGTCGGCCGAGGCGATCCGCGTCGCCACCGAGGCCGGTCACGAGGTTCTGACGGTAGGTCGGCAGGGAACGTTCCTCGCCCTGAAGCGGGTCGAGCATTTCCGCCACAAGCAGGTCGCCGAAGTGCATCACGACGGCGAGATCTACGAGGTGCATATTCCGCTCGCCGGGGATTTCCAGGTCGCCAATGCGCTGGTCGCTGCCGGCCTTGCGATCGCGACCGGTGTTCCGGCCGCCGTTGCGATGAAGGCGCTCGAAAAACTGGTCGGCGCGTCCGGCCGTCTCGAACTGGTCGGCCAGACCAGGGACGGCGCGCTTGCCTATGTCGACTACGCCCATAAGCCGGATGCGCTCGAAAACGTGCTGACATCGGTTCGGCCGTTCACCACGGGCCGCGTCATCACGGTCTTCGGTTGCGGCGGCGACCGCGACAAGGGCAAGCGCCCGATCATGGGCGAGATCGCCTGCCGGCTTGCCGACATCGTCATTGTCACCGACGACAATCCTCGCTCCGAGGTGCCGGCGGTGATCCGCTCGGAGATCATGGCGGCGGCACCGAAGGGCATCGAGATCGGCGACCGGGCGCAGGCGATCCGCGCCGGTGTGGCGATGCTCGCCGCCGGCGACACGCTGATCGTTGCAGGCAAGGGGCACGAGGAGGGCCAGACGGTCGGCGAGGTGACGCTGCCGTTCTCGGATCATGCCGAATTGCGCAAGGCATTGGAGGAGTTTGCACATTGACCTTTCTTTGGACGTCGCGGGAGATGATCGAAGCCATGTCGGGCCGCCCCTTCGGGTCGCTGCCCGAGGGGATCACAGGCATATCCATCGACAGCCGGACGATTACGCAGGGCGAGGCCTTCTTCGCGATCAAGGGTGATCGGGTCGATGGCCACGACTTTGCGAGCCTGGCGATCGCCAACGGCGCTTCGCTGCTGGTGGTGTCCGAAGCCAAGCTGCCCGCCCTCGGCCGCCTGACCGTACCAATGATCGTCGTCGACGATGTGCTCGGCGCGCTGGAGAAACTCGGGATCGCCGCACGCGAGCGCAGTTCGGCCACCATCGTTGCCGTCACAGGCTCGGTCGGCAAGACCACGACGAAGGAGATGCTGCGGCTGGCGCTCTCGCCGTCCGGCAAGGTGCATGCCGCCGTCGCCTCGTTCAACAATCACTGGGGCGTACCTCTGACGCTTGCCCGCATGCCGGTCGACACGCGCTATGGCGTCTTCGAGATCGGCATGAACCATCCGGGCGAAATCGGCCCGCTGTCGCGCATGGTGCGTCCGGACGTGGCGATCATCACCACGATCGCGCCGGCCCATCTCGGCAACTTCAAGAACCTCGAAGAAATCGCCGCGGCCAAGGCTGAAATCTTCGAAGGGATCGTGCCGGGCGGCGACGTCATCCTCAACCGTGACAACGGCCAGTACGAATTCCTCGAGCAGGCCGCTCTCGCCGCGGGGATCGAGAACATCCACAGCTTCGGCCAGCATGCCAAGGCCGAGTTCCGGCTGGCCGAGTTCGATGGTGCCGCGGAGCTTTCGACCGTCTGGTTCTGCCGCGACGACGACATCCGCGAAGTGGTCGTCGGGGCGCCCGGCCGGCACATCGCCGAAAATGCCATGGCCGTCCTTGCGGCCGTCTCGCTCGTCGGCGCCGACCTCGACGCGGCGATCGAGGCTCTGGCGACGCTTTCGGCCGTCAAGGGTCGCGGCGCGCGTCATCGTCTGGCGATCTCGGGCGGCAGCTTCACGTTGATCGACGAAAGCTACAACGCCAATCCGGCTTCCATGCGTGCCGCGATAGCGGTCCTTGCCGCGGCCCAGCCGGAGGGCACGGGGCGGCGGATCGCGGTGCTCGGCGACATGTTGGAAATGGGCGAATTCTCGCCGAGCGTCCATGCCGAACTGGCTGGCCCGCTGCTTGCCGCCGGCATCGAACATGTCTGGCTCGCCGGTCCCGAAATGGCGGCGCTGCGTGATTCCCTGCCGGACAGCGTGCAGGTCGAATACCGCCCGACCACCGCGGAACTGGCAGGATTTGCGGCAGAATCGGTGGCTCCGGGCGATGTCGTGATGGTCAAATCGTCTCTCGGGCTCGGTTTCGGCAAGATCGTGTCAGCTCTTCTTGACAAGTATCCGGCATTCCCTGACACGGGGCGCCACAACTAAATCGGGCTTTTGGAAAGGGCTCCCATGCTGATCTGGCTTGTGGAACTGGCGGACCACTTTCAATTCTTCAACCTCTTCCGTTACATCACGTTCCGCACGGGGGCCGCGCTGCTGACCTCTGCACTGGTGGTCTTCCTGTTCGGACCGGCGATGATCGCATCGCTGCGCGTGCGCCAGGGCAAGGGCCAGCCGATCCGCGCCGACGGTCCGCAGACGCATTTCAAGAAAGCCGGCACGCCAACCATGGGCGGGCTGATGATCCTCGCCGGCATCGTCGTGTCGTCGCTGCTCTGGGCCGACCTTTCCAGCGTCTACGTGGTCTCGACGCTGCTCGTCACCCTCGGTTTCGGTGCGATCGGCTTCTATGACGACTACCTCAAGGTGACGAAGCAGACGGAGAAGGGCTTTTCGGGCAAGGCGCGCCTCGGCATCGAATTCGTGATCGCCGGCATCGCCGTCTATTTCATGATGCACACGGCGCTGACGTCCGGTCCGCAGGGCTCCACCTTCGGGTCGTCGATCGCCTTTCCGTTCCTCAAGGACTTCAGCATCGACCTCGGCCTCTTCTTCGTCGTGTTCGGCGGTTTCGTCATCGTCTCGGCCGGCAATGCGGTCAATCTGACCGACGGTCTCGACGGTCTCGCCATCGTGCCGGTGATGATCGCGGCCGCCTCGTTCGGCATCATCGCCTACCTGGCCGGTAACGCCGTGTTCTCGAACTATCTTCAGATCAACTTCGTGCCCGGAACCGGCGAACTCGCCGTCGTCCTAGGGGCAGTGATCGGCGCGGGCCTCGGCTTCCTGTGGTTCAATGCGCCGCCGGCGGCGATCTTCATGGGCGATACCGGCTCGCTGGCGCTCGGCGGCCTGATCGGTTCGGTGGCGGTCGCCACCAAGCACGAGATCGTCATGGCGATCATCGGTGGCCTGTTCGTGATGGAAACGCTCTCCGTCATCATCCAGGTCGGCTACTTTAAGATGACCGGCAAGCGCGTCTTCCTGATGGCGCCAATCCACCACCATTTCGAAAAGCTCGGCTGGACCGAGAGCCAGGTGGTGATCCGCTTCTGGATCATCGCTGTCGGTCTCGCCATGCTCGGCCTTTCGACGCTCAAGCTGCGGTGAGGGCGCGATGATCCCGGCCACCACCTTCAAGGCAAAGAAGGTCGCTCTTTTCGGACTGGGCGGCTCCGGCCTTGCCACTGCCCGTTCGCTGGTTGCGGGCGGTGCCGAGGTGCTGGCCTGGGACGACAATCCCGACAGCGTCGCCAAGGCTGCCGCCGAGGGCATCACCACGGCCGACCTCCGTTCGCTCGACTGGAAGAGCGTTTCGACGCTGGTGCTGTCGCCGGGCGTGCCGCTCACCCATCCGAAGCCACATTGGTCGGTCGATCTTGCGAGGGCTGAAGGCGTCGAGGTGATCGGCGACGTCGAGATCTTCGTGCGCGAACGCCGTGCGGTTGCGCCGAACTGCCCGTTCATCGCGATTACCGGCACCAACGGCAAGTCGACGACGACGGCGCTGATCGCTCATATCCTTGCATCCTCGGGCCGCGACACGCAGCTCGGCGGCAATATCGGTCGCGCCGTGCTGACGCTTGATCCGCCGAAGGACGGCCGCTTCTTCGTCGTCGAGTGCTCGTCCTACCAGATCGACCTTGCGCCGACGCTCAATCCGACGGCCGGCATCCTGCTCAACGTGACGCCCGATCACCTCGACCGGCACGGGACCATCCAGCACTATGCGGACGTCAAGGAACGGCTGGTTGCCGGAAGCGGCACCGCCGTCGTCGGCACGGATGACAGCTATTGTGAATTGATCGCCGACCGCGTCGAGCGGGCCGGGACCAGGGTCGTGCGCATTTCCAAGCGCCAGCCGCTGGCCGACGGGTTCTACAACGACGGACACCGGATCATCGAGGCCCATGGCGGCGCGACATCTGTTCTGGCCGACCTCAACGGCATCCAGACGCTGCGCGGCAGCCACAATGCCCAGAATGCAGCCGCGGCCATCGCGGCATGCCTCGCGGTCGGCGTGACCCCCGACGAGGTGAGGGCGGGGCTTGCCTCGTTTGCCGGCTTGAAGCATCGCATGCAGCCGGTCGGCCGCCGCGGCAATGTCGTCTTCGTCAACGACAGCAAGGCGACCAATGCGGAGGCGGCGGCGCCTGCGCTGTCGAGCTACGACCGGATCTACTGGATTGCCGGCGGGCTTCCGAAGGAAGGCGGCATCACGAGCCTCGGGCCACTCTTTCCGCGCATCGCAAAGGCCTACTTGATCGGCGAGGCCGCGTCCGCCTTCGCCGCGACGCTCGGCAATGCGGTGCCTTACGAAATCTCCGGTACGCTCGCCCAGGCGGTCATCCATGCGGCGGCGGATGCCGCGATCGAGAATAATCCGGTTGCCGTGATGCTATCACCGGCTTGCGCAAGCTTCGACCAGTACAAGAACTTCGAGGTGCGCGGTGACGCCTTCGTCGGCCACGTTGCGGACCTTGATGGGGTGACGATGCTGGTCGACGTGCCAACAGGAGGCAAATGACATGGTAAGCCGCGTGGAGAGAGGCCCGGTCGCCGACTGGTTCTGGACGATCGATCGCCTGTTCATGATCACCTTCATCCTCCTGATGGGGATCGGCTTCATGCTCTCCTTCGCGGCGTCGCCCGCGGTCGCCGAACGGCTCAACCTCGACAGCTTCCACTTCGTCAAGCGCCACGCGGCCTTCATGCTGCCGGCGCTCGGCGTGATGATCGGCCTGTCCTTCCTGTCGCCGCGTCAGGTCCGGCGCACCGCGATGGTCATTCTTGCCGTTTCGTTGCTGATGATGGTGGCCGCGCTGTTCTTCGGCATCGAAGTGAAGGGCGCGCGGCGCTGGATCACGCTCGCAGGGATCTCCATCCAGCCGTCCGAATTCATGAAGCCCGCCTTTGTGGTCATCTGCGCCTGGCTGTTTGCCGAGCATGCGCGCCAGCCGGAAATCCCGGGCAATCTCTTTGCCATCATCCTGTTCGGCATCGTCGCCTCGCTGCTGATCGCGCAGCCCGACCTCGGGCAGACCATCCTCACCTCCGTCGTCTGGGGCGGCATGTTCTTCATGGCCGGCATGCCCTGGCTGTGGATCACGGTGCTCGGCGGTATCGGCATTGCCGGCGTGTTCGGCGCCTACGTGACGCTGCCGCACGTGGCGGGCCGTATCGACCGATTCCTGACCGGCGAAGGCGACACCTTCCAGGTCGACACCGCGCGTCAGGCGATCATTCGCGGGGACTGGTTCGGCCAGGGACCGGGCGAGGGCGTCGTCAAGCGGATCATTCCCGACAGCCACACCGACTTCATCTTCTCGGTCGCTGCCGAGGAGTTCGGCATCATCTTCTGCATGGTGCTCGTCGCGATTTTCGCGTTTCTCGTGCTGCGCGGTCTCAATCACGCCTTCCGGGAACGCAACGACTTCAACCGTTTCGCCGTCGCCGGCCTCGTCCTGCAGATCGGCGTGCAGTCGATGATCAACATCGGCGTCAATCTCGAACTGCTGCCGGCGAAGGGCATGACCCTGCCGCTGATCTCCTACGGCGGTTCGTCGATGATCGCGATCTGCGTGACGGCGGGCTTCATTCTGGCGCTGACGCGTCGTCGCCCGGAGAAACGCGCTCAGGAGCGCAGACTGTTTCGCGCCGCCCACGGCGTTCCGGCGGAGTAAGCGATCATGAGCAAAGGCATCATCCTGCTTGCCGCCGGCGGTACCGGCGGCCATCTGTTTCCGGCGGAAGCGCTCGGCCACCTCTTGGCCGAACGCGGCTATTCGGTCCATCTCGTCACCGACAGCCGTGCGGAGCGCTATGCCGGCATGTTCCCGGCCGAGGCGATCCACACGGTGGCCTCGGCCACGATCGGCTCGAAGAACCCGGTGGCCCTCGCCCGGGCGCTTTGGGCGTTGTGGAAGGGGTTTCGCCAGGCCAAACAACTCGTGCGCAGCCTGAAACCGAAGGCTGTGATCGGTTTCGGCGGCTATCCGACCGTGCCGCCCGTTCTCGCCGCGGCCGGGCTCGGCGTGCCGACGCTTCTTCACGAACAGAATGCGGTGATGGGGCGTGCCAACAAGGCGCTCGCCTCGCGCGTCAAGGCGATTGCCGGCGGCTTCCTTCCGGAAGGCGGCACGTTTTCGGCCAAGACCGTGGTCACCGGAAATCCGGTGCGTCCCGCGGTGATCGCCGCGTCGTCGGTGCCGTATTCGCCCTCCGAGCCCGGTCATCCGTTCCGTCTCGTGATCTTCGGCGGCAGCCAGGGCGCGCAGTTCTTCTCGTCTGCGCTGCCGAATGCGATAAGCCTGCTCGACGAAGGGCTGCGCCGGCGCCTGACGGTCACGCAGCAGGCGCGTCCCGAAGACCTGGAGCGGGTCAAGTCCTGCTATCAGAAGCTTGCCGTCCCGGCCGAGGTTTCTCCCTTCTTCACCGACATGGCGGCCCGCATAGCCGCCGCCCATCTGGTCATCTGCCGGTCCGGCGCCTCGACGGTGTCGGAGCTCTCGGTGATCGGCCGTCCGTCCATCCTCGTTCCCTATCCCTATGCGCTCGATCACGACCAGGCCGCCAATGCCGCGGCGCTGGCGGCGGCTGGCGGCGCGAGCGTGATCGCGCAGTCCGAGCTTTCGCCCGAACGCCTCGCTCAGCTGCTCGGTCATGCGATGGAAGAGCCGGAGAGGCTGGCGAAGGAAGCGGAAGCGGCACGTACGGCCGGCAAGCCGGATGCAACGCGCTTGCTCGCGGACCTTGTTGAGTCTATTGCCGCGGGCAAGGACATTGCTCACGTGAAGGGAGCCAATCAATGAAAATGCCGAAGTCGATCGGGCTGGTCCATTTCATCGGGATCGGTGGGATCGGGATGAGCGGTATCGCCGAGGTGCTGCACAATCTCGGCCATCGGGTCCAGGGTTCGGACCAGGCCGACGGTGCCAACGTCCAGCGACTGCGCGCCAAGGGCATCGAGGTGTTTGTCGGCCACAAGGCCGAAAACCTCGGTGACGCGGAAGTCGTGGTCGTCTCGACCGCCATCAAGAAGGACAATCCCGAGCTCGTCGCCGCCCGCGAAAAACTCCTGCCGATCGTGCGCCGCGCAGAAATGCTCGCCGAGCTGATGCGCTTCCGCAATGCGATCGCCATCGGCGGCACGCACGGCAAGACGACGACGACGTCGATGGTCGCGGCCCTGCTCGAAGCCGGCAATCTCGACCCGACGGTCATCAATGGCGGCATCATCAACGCCTACGGGACCAATGCCCGCATGGGCGAGGGCGAGTGGATGGTGGTCGAGGCCGACGAGTCGGACGGCACCTTCCTGAAGCTCCCGGCCGAAGTGGCGATCGTCACCAATATCGACCCCGAGCATCTCGACCATTATGGCAATTTCGACGCCGTTCGGGCGGCCTTCCGCCAGTTCGTCGAGAACGTGCCGTTCTACGGCTTCGGCGTGATGTGCCTCGATCATCCGGAAGTGCAGGCGCTGGTCAGCCGGATCGAGGACCGCAAGGTCATCACCTATGGCGAGAACCCGCAGGCCGACGTGCGCTATTCGAACGTCCGCCTCGAGGGTACTCATTCGATCTTCGACGTCGAGATCCGTCGCCGCCGCACCGGCCGGGTGTTCAGCTTCAAGGATCTCCGGCTGCCGATGCCGGGCCGCCACAATGTGGCGAATGCCTGCGCCGCGATCGCGGTCGCCAACCGGCTAGAGATTTCCGAAGAAGCGATCCGCAAGGGCCTGTCGTCCTTCGGCGGCGTCAAGCGCCGCTTCACCCTGACCGGAACCTGGAACGGTGTTCAGGTGTTCGACGACTACGGCCATCATCCGGTCGAGATCAAGGCCGTGCTGAAGGCGGCCCGCGAGGCCTGCAAGGGCCGCATCATCGCTGTGCACCAGCCGCACCGCTATTCGCGCCTGGCGAGCCTTTTCGAGGACTTTGCCAACTGCTTCAACGATGCCGACACGCTGATGCTGGCGCCGGTCTATGCGGCGGGCGAGGATCCGATCGAGGGTGCGAATTCGGAAGCACTGGTCGAGCGCATCCGCTCCGGCGGCCACCGCGACGCCCGCTATCTGGCATCGCCCGAGCAGCTCGCCTCGATCGTCTCGGGCATTGCGCAGCCGGGTGATTTCGTGATTCTGTTGGGTGCAGGTAACATTACCCAGTGGGCGGCAGCCCTGCCGCGCGAACTGGAAGCTTTTTCGGGAAAGTCTTGATGAAACAGGTTGATGGGGAAAAGCTGCTGGCCTCTCTGGGGCCGGGTGTCAACGAGTTGCGGGGGCGGCTCACGCCGGACGCGCCGATGGACCGCGTGACGTGGTTCCAGGCGGGCGGTCTTGCCGAGCTGATGTTCCAGCCGCACGACACCGACGATCTGGTCGCCTTCCTCAAGCTCCTGCCGGAAAGCGTGCCGCTGACCGTGGTCGGCGTCGGCTCCAATCTCCTGGTGCGCGACGGAGGCATTCCCGGCGTGGTGATCCGCCTGTCGGCCAAGGGCTTCGGTCAGGTCGAGCTGGCCGGCGATAACCGCATCCGTGCGGGAACGATCTGCCCCGACAAGCACATTGCCGCGATGGCGATGGACCACAACATCGGCGGCTTCCACTTCTACTACGGCATCCCCGGCTCGATCGGCGGCGCGGTCTTCATGAATGCGGGCGCCAATGGCGGCGACACGTCGGAGCGGCTGGTCGAGGTCGAGGCGGTCGACCGCAAGGGCAATCGCCATGTGCTGTCCAAGGCCGACATGGGCTACAGCTACCGCCATTCGAACGCGCCCGAGGGCCTGATCTTCACCAGCGCGCTCTTTGAGGGCTACCCCGAAGAGAAGGCCAAGATCCGCGCCGACATGGATGCGGTGCGCCATCATCGCGAGACGGTACAGCCGGTCAAGGAAAAGACCGGCGGCTCGACCTTCAAGAACCCGGAAGGCCACTCGGCCTGGGAACTGATCGACCAGGCGGGATGCCGCGGCCTGATGATCGGCGGTGCGCAGATGTCGTCGCTGCACTGCAATTTCATGATCAATATCGGCCATGCGACGGCCTATGACCTTGAATATCTCGGCGAGACGGTGCGCCAGCGCGTGTTCGAGAATTCCGGCATCAAACTGGAATGGGAGATCAAGCGCCTCGGCATCTTCATGCCCGGCCGCGAGGTCAAGCCTTTCCTCGGAGCGACGGTCGAGTGATCGTCGCCTGAGGGTTCAGCCCAGCGGCTTGCCATGGGCGGCGAGAAACCTGATGCCGCCCTTGTCGTCCGATGCCTCGGCCAGCACGACGTCCATGAACCGGTCGGTGATCCGGACGATGCCGAAGCCGCCCTTGTAGGCGGCCGTCGGCTTGACGATGTCGAGGCCGTCCGCCTGGTAGATCATCGGCGTGTCGTGCTCGTGGCCATGGAAAAGCGCTACGACGTTGTAGCCGGCGATCACGTCCCTGAAGGCCTGCCGCTCCGCGTCGCTCCACCAATGGGGTGCGCCACTGCCCGTTTCGTCGAACTGCCGGTTTGCCGGATCCCATCGTTCGCGCGAAAACGTGTCCCAGCCGTAATGCTGAAAAAGTACGACCGGGCGCCCGTCGGCGGCATAGGTCTCAAGATCGTGCTTCAGCCAGGGTAGGCCGCTCGCCGCTCCCTTTACTGTGTCTCCGGCAAAGCGCTGCAACTGCACGAGATGAAGCTTCTCCCAGTTCCAGGAGTAGCTGTCGGAGGCCTCGTCATAATTGTCGGCGGGGTAGGGCGCCCTGAAGAAGACGCTGGGCTTGTGGTTCATCCGCACATAGTCGCGCAGCTCGTCGCGATACCAGTTCACCTCCGGCGGCTTGCCGTCCTGGTCGAGGTCATGATTGCCGAGGCCGACATAGACGGGATACTTCACTCGTTCCGGCCCGGGGCCTTCCTCGTAGCGTTGGGCGAACTGCCTGAGCTGGGCGCCTTCGCGGAGCAGCGCTGTCTGCCCGCCGCCATCGTCGGTGATGTCGCCACAGGCGACGACACCGCGTGGGCTGGTGATGGGCTCGCCACCGCCGGTGAGCCCCGTCTGCCGGCCGTCGATCTCCGTCGGCCAGCGGAGCGTATGCACGTTGTTGAGTGCCGCGACGTGTTTCAGCAGGCTGGCATCGGTCTTTCCCTCGGTCGCACAACCGGGGCTCAGCGCGTCGCCGATCCGGCAGGCATGCACGTCGTTTATGACGAGGAAGGTCACGTCGGTCCGCTCGCCTGCGGCGCTCGCCGGACGGCCTGCTGCGCCCGCAATGCCCAGAGCGGCAAAGGCGCCTGCACCCAAAATCTGTCGTCTCGTGATCACGCCTGCCTCCCGCATCCATGACGCGATCCTAGGGAGGATTGCAGCGAAAGGACAGATGCCGGACGTTTTGAGATTCGAACGGCCGGTCGACGAAATGTTAAGCGGGCATGCCTATCCTGCGCCGGGACAAGGAGTGGCTTCATGGGAAGTGCGACCAGAAACTGGATCGTCGGACAGCTCTCGCTCGGCGAATTCGCGAGCCGGCGGGCCGTGGTGTCGCGTTCGATCTGGATGGCGGCAAAGATCGCCATGCTGGCCTATGCGATGAACATCTGCGCCCATTTCGCGCTCGTCGCTCTCGACCTGTTGCCCTACGCCCTCTTTCCGGCCCTAGTGATCGCCACGGTGCTTACGCCGCCCGTCTCCTTCATCGTCGCCGTCATCGCCTACAGCGTCGTTGGTTTTGCGATCTACGATCTCGGCGTCTCGCGGGCCGAGTTCGAGCGCATCAGCCGGACCGACATGCTGTCCGGCCTGCTCAATCGCCGCGCCTTCCAGTCCGCCTTCGAGGCGAGCGGAGGGGAGGCCTCGCTCGTGCTCTTCGACATCGACCGCTTCAAGGCGGTGAACGATACCTTCGGCCATTCTGCCGGGGATGACGTCATCGTCGCCGTGGCGGACGTGATGCGCCGCAGCTTCTCACGCGGCGAGATCTGCGCCCGCATCGGCGGCGAGGAGTTCGCGGTGCTCTCCGAGGAGCCGCCGTGCGATCTCGTGCTGCGTGTCGAGCATGTTCGCGAGAGCATCATGGCTCTCAAGGTTCCCGCAGGAGAACGGCAGGTACGGGTCACCATTTCGGGTGGCATCGCCGATGTGGTCGCCGGACGGGCGTTCGGCGAGATCTTCTCCGAAGCTGATCGGGCGCTCTATGTCGCCAAGGCGAGCGGGCGCAATCGAATCGTGCGCTATCGTGACATCGACTCGCTTTCTCCGAGTGCGCTCTCGTTTCCCCAGGCGCTGAACGACGCGATCCCGTCCCTGCGCCGCGCCTGAGCACCGTTCCGCGAACTGTGCGCGAAGTCTTCACTTTTTCAATTCGTTAGAGCTGATTTAGCAGCGCGAAAAGCAGCGGTTTTTCGTCTGCCGGGGCGGTCCGGTTAATGAAAGTAAACACTTCATTAACCTTAATGTCGTTTAACTTAAGGAAAGGACGGGATCGGCCGAACATGAACTCGCTGCCCGAAACGTCCGGTGTTTGATCTGGTGATTTTTGGGGACGTTGATGAGTGACAAGCATGTGGCCGTACTGATGGGTGGTCTTTCGTCCGAGCGGCCGGTCAGCCTCTCTTCGGGCAATGCTTGTGCCGAAGCCCTGGAAGGTGTGGGCTACCGGGTCACGCGTGTCGACGTGGATCGCAATGTCGGCCAGGTGTTGTCGGAGCTGCGGCCGGACGTCGCCTTCAATGCGCTGCATGGCCCGTTCGGCGAGGACGGCACCATTCAGGGCGTTCTGGAATATCTGCAGATCCCCTATACCCATTCCGGCGTTCTCGCTTCGGCGCTCGCCATGGACAAGGGGCAGGCGAAGATCGTTGCCGCGAATGCCGGAATTCCGGTTGCGGAAGCGCGCGTCCTTTCCCGTTTCGACATCGGCAACGAGCATCCGATCGCGCCCCCTTACGTCGTCAAGCCGGTTCGCGAAGGGTCGAGCTTCGGCGTGGTCATCGTGCGGGAAGACATGGCGCATCCGCCCCAGTCCCTGACGTCCAGCGAATGGCGCTATGGCGATCGCGTGATGGTCGAGCACTATGTGGCCGGTCGCGAGCTGACCTGCGGCGTCATGGGTGACACGGTGCTCGGCGTGACCGAGATCGTTCCTCAGGGGCACAGCTTCTACGACTATGATTCCAAATATGTCGCCGGTGGTTCCCGGCACGTACTTCCTGCGGAAATTTCACCGAAAATTTACCAAAAAATACAATCATTGGCCCTTAAGGCGCATCAAGCGATCGGTTGTCGCGGAGTGAGTCGTTCGGACTTCCGGTACGACGATCGCTTCTCCGAAGATGGCGAGCTCATCTGGCTGGAAATCAATACCCAGCCCGGCATGACCCCGACCTCGCTGGTGCCTGAAATGGCCGCTCACATCGGTCTTGGTTTTGGTGAATTTGTCCGGTGGATGGTGGAGGACGCGTCTTGTTTGCGGTGAACGGCGAGAGATCAGCGGATATGGGTGGGCGCATCGACGCTGCCGCCATGTCTGTCGGGGAGGGACGTGTTCTTCCCCGTCCGATGCGCCGCGTCGTGCGGTTCGTCGTCAGTCTCTGCTCGGGCCGTATCGCCATTCCGGCGCATACGGGTAAGGTATCGCTTGCGGGTTACTGCTCCGCCGTCGTCCTTTACGGCATCGTCGCCGGCGGTCATGGTCAGGCGGTCATGCAGTCGCTGACCACGGGTGCAGGTTTCGCGATCGAAGATGTCCGTGTCTCCGGTAATCAGCACACGTCGGAAATCGATATCCTTCAGCTGCTCGGCCTCGATGGATCGAGCAGCCTGCTCGGTCTCGACATCGTTGCTGCCCGTCAGGCTCTGGCTGAGCTTCCCTGGGTCGAATCGGCCGAGGTCCGCAAGGTCTATCCGCGCACCGTCGAGGTGGTCCTGCGTGAGCGTGAGGCCTACGGCATCTGGCAGCACGGCACCGAGTTGTCGCTCATCGAGCGTTCGGGCAGCGTGATTGCTCCGCTGCGCGACAACAAGTTTGCCAGCCTTCCCCTGTTCGTCGGGCGCGATGCGGAAACCGCTGCCGCCGCCGTCGAGGGTGAGTTCGAGAAATTTCCGGAAATCGCTTCCCGTGTGAAGGCCTTTGTCCGCGTGGCGGGACGTCGCTGGGATATCCATCTCGACAACGGTGTCATCGTCAAGCTGCCGGAAGACAATGTCGGCCAGGCGCTGGCGCAGCTATCGCGCCTCGATGCCGAGCAGCAGGTTCTTTCGCGCGACATCGCCGCCGTCGACCTGCGTCTTCCCGACCGCACCACGATCCAGCTGACACCGGAGGCCCAGGAGCGCCGGATGGCGGCCGTCGAGGAGCGCCGCAAGATGCTCAAGAAGGTGGGGCAGAACATATGAGCCTGTTTGGTAGCTCCCACTTCGGTCTGCCGCGCATGAAGCCGCTGTCTTCGAAGCGCAGCCATGTCGTCTCCGTGCTCGACATCGGTTCGACCAAGGTCGTCTGCATGATCGGCCGCCTGACGCCGCGCAAGGAAAGCTCCGTGCTTCCGGGCCGCACCCACAATGTGGAAGTGATCGGCATCGGCCATCAGCGTTCGCGCGGCATCAAGTCCGGCGTGATCGCCGATCTCGATGCGGTCGAGAGCGTTGTCCGGCTGGCCGTCGATGCAGCCGAGCGCATGGCGGGTCTCACCGTCGAGAGCCTGATCGTCAACGTTTCGGCAGGTCGCATCGGTTCCGACGTCTATACCGCGACGATTGATCTCGGTGGTCAGGAAGTCGAATCGGGCGACCTCAAGAAGGTCCTCGTCGCCGCCGGCCAGCAGTCCCAGGGCAACGAGCGCGCCGTACTGCACTCGCTGCCGACCGGTTTCTCGCTCGACGGCGAACGCGGCATCCGCGACCCGCTCGGCATGTATGGCGACGTTCTCGGCGTCGACATGCACGTGGTCACTGCGGAGCGCGCAGCACTTCGCAATCTCGAACTCTGCATCAACCGGGCGCATCTGACCGTCGAGGGCGTCGTCGCAACGCCTTATGCGAGCGGACTTGCCGCCCTGGTCGACGACGAGGTCGAACTCGGCTGCGCCGCGATCGACATGGGCGGCGGCATGACCACCATCTCGGTTTTCGCCGAGGGCAAGCTCATTCACACCGACGCCATCAGCATCGGCGGCCATCATGTGACGACCGATCTGGCCCGCGGCCTGTCGACCCGCATCGAGGATGCCGAGCGCCTGAAGGTCGTTCACGGATCGGCTCTCGCAAACGGTGCCGACGAGCGTGACATCGTCGCCGTTCCGCCGATCGGCGAGGACGACCGGGATCAGCCGGTCCAGGTGCCGAAGGCGCTGTTGACGAGAATTATTCGCGCCCGGATCGAGGAGACTCTTGAACTGTTGCGCGATCGGATTCAGAAGTCGGGTTTCTCGCCCGTCGTCGGCAAGCGAGTCGTCCTCACGGGCGGCGCCAGCCAGCTGACCGGTATGCCCGAGGCGGCTCGCCGCGTTCTGGCCCGTAACGTGCGAATCGGGCGCCCGATGGGTGTCGCCGGCCTTCCCGCCGCGGCCAAGGGTCCCGCATTTTCGACCGCAGTCGGATTGATGATTTATCCGCAGGTTGCCGATCAGGAAACGCATGCCGGCCAGGGTGGTCTGTTCTCCCCCTTCGGCAACGGAAACAGCCGTTTTGCCCGCATGGGCCAATGGCTGAAGGAAAGTTTTTGAGTTCAGTCCCGTCCCTCAATGAAGAGCGGCCGGGAGCGAAGAGTTGAAATGAAAATGGCCGGCGTGGCGATGCGGCCGGAGAAAAGAAGGAAGACTGACAATGACCATCAAGCTGCAGAAGCCAGATATCACCGAGCTGAAGCCTCGGATCACCGTGTTCGGCGTCGGGGGCGGCGGCGGTAACGCCGTCAACAACATGATCACCGCAGGTCTCCAGGGCGTCGACTTCGTCGTCGCCAATACGGACGCCCAGGCGCTGACCATGACCAAGGCAGAGCGAATCATCCAGCTCGGGGTCAACGTCACCGAGGGTCTCGGCGCCGGTTCCCAGCCGGAAGTCGGCCGCGCTGCCGCCGAAGAATGCATCGACGAGATCATCGATCACCTGAACGGCACGCACATGTGCTTCGTCACCGCCGGCATGGGCGGCGGCACGGGTACCGGTGCTGCTCCGGTCGTGGCTCAGGCCGCCCGCAACAAGGGCATCCTGACCGTCGGCGTCGTCACCAAGCCGTTCCACTTCGAAGGTCAGCGCCGCATGCGTCTCGCTGAAGCCGGCATCGAGGAACTGCAGAAGTCGGTCGACACGCTGATCGTCATCCCGAACCAGAACCTCTTCCGGATCGCCAACGACAAGACGACCTTCGCGGACGCCTTCGCCATGGCCGACCAGGTGCTCTACTCGGGCGTTGCCTGCATCACCGACCTGATGGTCAAGGAAGGCCTGATCAACCTCGACTTCGCCGACGTCCGTTCGGTCATGCGCGAGATGGGCCGTGCGATGATGGGTACCGGCGAGGCTTCGGGCCAGGGCCGCGCAATGCAGGCCGCAGAGGCTGCAATCGCCAACCCGCTGCTCGACGAGACCTCGATGAAGGGTGCACAGGGCCTCCTGATCTCGATCACCGGTGGTCGCGACATGACGCTCTTCGAAGTCGACGAAGCGGCAACCCGCATTCGCGAAGAAGTCGATCCGGATGCAAACATCATCCTCGGCGCGACCTTCGACGAAGCGCTGGAAGGCCTCATCCGCGTGTCGGTCGTCGCGACCGGCATCGACCGTGCCGCCGGCATGGTTGCCGGCCGTGGCTTCGACGCAGCTCCGGCTGCAAAGCCCCTTATCCGTCCTTCTGCGGCCGTTGCTTCGGCTCCGGCCGCAGTGCAGCCTGCAATGGCGCAGGCACCCAAGTCCATCGATCCGGTGGCAGAAACCATCCGTTCGGCGGAAGCCGAAATGGAACGTGAACTCGAAATCGCCATCGCTCGTCAGGCTGTCGCTACCGCACAGCCGGTCGCCGAGCCGGAATTCCGCCCGCAGAGCAAGCTGTTTGCTACTCCGGCGGTTGCCGAAGCACAGCCAGCCGTCCGCATGCCGGTCGAGCCGGTCGCCGCTCCGGCGCCGGTCATGAGCCGCCCGGCACCGGCCATGCAGGCACCGGTCGCTCCGGCTCCGGTTCGTCATGAACCGGTCGCCCCGGCTGTTCGCCAGACCGTCGAGCCGGTCCGCATGCCGAAGGTGGAAGACTTCCCGCCGGTTCTGCGCGCCGAGATGGACCACCGCGCTCATGCTGCAGCCCCGGCTGCCCAGGATGAACGCGGTCCGATGGGTCTCCTGAAGCGGATCACCAACTCGCTTGGCCGCCATCAGGAAGAAGAACCCGCCGCCGATATGAACGCCTCTGCACCGGCTCCGGCCGCCCCGCAGCGTCGCGCTCTTTCGCCGGAAGCCAGCCTCTATGCGCCGCGTCGCGGCCAGCTTGACGACCAGGGTCGCGCCACGCCCCCGTCGCGTTCGAGTCACGAGGACGACCAGCTGGAAATCCCGGCCTTCCTTCGCCGCCAGTCCAACTGATCGTAGGCTTTCTGTGATCAAGAGCCCGGGCCTCAAAAGCCCGGGCTCTTTGCGTTTCGGCAAGTCTCGCACAAGCTTCGTTTCGCGTGCATTTTCAACGCGGTGGTTTCGTTACAATGCGAAAGAAACAGTGATTTGGAATGTTCCCGGCCGGTCCGTATGTATGGAATCGGAATTGGGTTCGGATGCGTCGCGTCCGGTCCCCTTCAGCAGAGACAAAGGCGGTTCCAGCCTTGATGCCCGAGGGTATCGGAAGAACCGCATCCGAAAAGGCGCATTTCATGGCAATCGCATTGCTGGGTTTTCAGACCACCATCGCAGCACCGCTTAGCATCACGGGCATCGGCGTCCATTCCGGCCGTCCGGTCACGATCAACCTGCAGCCGGCGGAAGCGGGCACGGGCATCGTCTTCGTCCGCATGCACGAGGATGGCAGCTCGACGGAGTTCAAGGCGGTTTCCTCGCAGGTCGGCAATACCGACCTCTGCACGGTACTCGGTTTCACGCCGGCCCATTCGATCGCGACCATCGAGCATGTGATGGCGGCGATCTATGCGCTCGGCCTGGACAATCTGGTGATCGAGGTGGACGGCGCCGAGATGCCGATCATGGACGGCAGTTCGGAAGCCTTCATCGATGCGATCGAACAGGTCGGCATCACCAGTCTCGGCGTCAAGCGCCGCTACATCCGCGTCACCAAGCCGGTGCGCATCGAGGCCGGTGCCTCCTGGGCCGAGTTCCGCCCTTATGACGGCACCCGCTTCGAGGTGGAGATCGATTTCGAGACCCCGCTGATCGGTCGCCAGTCCTGGACCGGCGACCTGACCGCCGAAAGCTTCAAGACCGAGCTTTCGCGGGCCCGCACCTTCGGCTTCATGCGCGATGTGGAACGCCTCTGGGCCGCCGGGTTCGCGCTCGGCTCCTCGCTCGAGAATTCGGTCGTCATTTCCGACGACCACACCGTCATCAATGTCGAGGGCCTGCGCTACAAGGACGAGTTCGTCCGCCACAAGACTCTCGATGCGGTCGGCGACCTGGCGCTTGCCGGTGCCCAGTTCATCGGTTGCTACCGTTCCTATCGCGGCGGGCACAAGCTCAATGCAAACGCCTTGAAGGCGCTTCTCGAAAGCCGGGACGCGTATGAAGTCGTCGAGGCGCCCGCCCGCAGCCTGAAGGCGAGGGCACGTGAGTTCGTTGCGGTCAACGTTCCGGAATTCGCGCCCTGGTCTGCCTGATCGGTCCAATTACCTCCAGACTGGTGCCGGGAAGCGATTCCCGGCACTTTTTTTGATCTCCGGGCCTTTCGGAGGTGACGGGCGCTGGTCGGCCAAGCGATCGACCATTTCAGGCTTTTCCTTCCGGCTCGCCACAAAAATGCGTTAAATCACGATCATTGCGTTGCTCTCCTGCCGCTTTTATGGCTAGAAACGCGTGTTGAAAGCGACTGTTTTTCAAGCGGCGCTGCTATCGGGAACTGTTGAATGAGTCATCTAGGGTCGGTCGTTGTGAATAAAGCCGCGCGTATTGCCAGTATATGTGTGATGATGACGGTATCCGGTGCGCTGCTTGCGGCCTGCCAGTCCGATCCCGATATCGATATTACCAAGCTCGGCGTCGAAACCGATCCGCCGGACGTCCTCTACAACCAGGGTCTCGCCAACATCAAGGCGGGCAACATGGTCGAGGCGTCGCGCAAGTTCGATGCGGTCGACCGCCAGCACCCGTTCTCCGAATCGTCGCGCAAGGCGCTCGTGATGAGCACCTTCGTGAAATACCGCATGGCGCGCTATACCGACGCAATCGCCACCGGCAACCGCTACATGAACCTCTATCCGCGCTCGGATGATTCTGCCTATGTGCAGTATCTCGTCGGTCTTTCCCACTGGAAGCAGATCGTCAACGTGACGCAGGACCAGAAGAGCTCGCTGCAGACGATCGACGCGATGCAGAAGGTCGTCGACAACTATCCGGACTCCGAATACGTCGAGGACGCCCAGGCCAAGATCCGCTTCGCCCGCGACCAGCTCGCCGGCAAGGAAATGCAGGTCGGCCGCTACTATCTGGAACGCAAGGAATATCTCGCCGCCGTGTCGCGCTTCCGCGTCGTGGTCGAGAAGTATCCGAACACCAACCAGATCGAGGAAGCGCTCGCGCGTCTGGTCGAGGCCTATTACGCGATGGGCGTCGCGCAGGAAGCGCAGACGGCTGCCGCCGTGCTCGGCCACAATTATCCCGACAGCCAGTGGTATGCGGATTCCTACAAGCTTCTGCAGACGGGCGGCCTGCAGCCGCGCGAAAACCCGGGTTCGTGGATCGCAAGGGCCGGCAAGTCGCTTCTGCTTGGTGGCTGACCCTTCCTTCCTGGTCATGAGATGAGTGTCCCATGCTGGTCCAGCTGTCGATCCGCGATATCGTCTTGATCGAGCGGCTGGATCTTGCCTTCGAGGCGGGTCTCTCGGTGCTGACCGGCGAGACCGGCGCCGGCAAGTCCATCCTGCTCGACAGCCTGTCGCTCGCCCTCGGGGGAAGGGGCGACGGTTCGCTGGTACGCCATGGCGAGGACAAGGGGCAGGTGACGGCGGTGTTCGACGTCGGCATGGACCATGCCGCCCGCACGTTGTTGCGCGGCAACGGCGTCGATGACGACGGCGACCTGATTTTCCGCCGCATCCAGTCTTCCGACGGACGAACCCGCGCCTATATCAACGACCAGCCGGTCTCCGTGCAGCTGATGCGCCAGGCGGGGCAGATGCTGGTCGAGATCCACGGCCAGCACGATGACCGGGCGCTCGTCGATACCGACGCGCATCGCATGCTGCTCGATGCCTTTGCCGGTCTTTCCGACGAGGCCGTCACGCTCGGCGAGCGCTATCGCCGCTGGCGCGAGGCGGATCGCGTGCTCAAGGCCCATCGTGCCCGCGTCGAGGCCGCCGCCCGCGAGGCCGATTATCTGAGGGCCTCGGTCGAGGAGCTGGAACGGCTCAGCCCGCGCGACGGCGAGGAGGACGAGCTGGCCGAGCGCCGCGCCGTCATGCAGAAGTCCGAGCGCATCGCCGGCGACATCGCCGAGGCCTCCGAGTTCCTCAACGGCAACGCCTCGCCGGTGCCCCTGATCGCCTCGCTGGTGCGCCGTCTGGAGCGCAAGAGCCACGAGGCGCCGGGCCTGCTCGAGGACACCGTGCAGCTGCTCGATACCGCACTCGACAATCTTTCCAACGCCCAGATGGAAGTGGAGAACGCGCTTCGCCGCACGGAGTTCGATCCGAACGAGCTCGAGCGTGTCGAGGAACGCCTCTTTGCGCTTCGTGCCGCCGGCCGCAAATATGCGGTTCCGGTCACCGGCCTTCCGGCGCTGGCCGAGAAGATGATCGCCGATCTCGCCGAGCTCGATGCCGGCGAGGAAAAGCTCGGTTCGCTGGAGGCCGCGGTTGTCGAGGCCAAGGCCCATTACGATCATCTCGCCCTGGCGCTCTCGGCCAAGCGGCAGAATGCGGCCTCCGCGCTTTCCGAGGCGGTCATGGCGGAACTGCCGGCGCTCAAGCTGGAGCGGGCACGCTTCATGGTCGAGGTGGCCGCCGATCCCACGGCTGCAACGGCCGAAGGCATCGACACCGTCGAATTCCACGTGCAGACCAATCCGGGCACGCGTCCGGGGCCGATCATGAAGGTCGCCTCCGGCGGCGAACTCTCGCGCTTCCTGCTGGCGCTCAAGGTGGCGCTGGCCGACCGCGGTTCCGCACCGACGCTGGTCTTCGACGAGATCGACACGGGCGTCGGCGGTGCGGTTGCCGATGCAATCGGCCAGCGGCTGAAGCGTCTTTCGGCCAAGGTGCAGGTGCTGTCCGTCACCCACGCGCCGCAGGTCGCCGCGCGCGCTGCAACCCATCTCCTGATCTCGAAAGGGCCGAGCGGCGAGGGCGGCGAGAAGATCGCCACCCGGGTGGCGACCATGGAGCCCGAACACCGGCGCGAGGAGATCGCCCGCATGCTCGCCGGTGCCTCGATCACCGACGAGGCGCGCGCCGCCGCAGCCCGGCTTCTCGCCGGAGAAAACTGAGGCCGGGGACCTTTTGGCCGGCAACCGCGTTCATCGAGGCCGGCAATTGCTTTCCCTTCCGAAACCTGTTTCCCTCGGTGCGCGATGTACGAAACCCTGACCGCCTACTGGCCCGTCATCCTTGCTGTCCTTTCGGTCACGCTGGGCGCGATTGCCGCCGTTCATGCGGCGATGACGAAGCGCGAGGTGCGCTCGGCGGTCGGCTGGGTCGGCATCATCGTGCTGTCGCCGCTGGTCGGTGCGTTGATCTATGCGGTCGTCGGCATTAACCGCATCCGCCGCGCCTCGATGATCTCGCGGCGCGCGCTCAGGCTCGACGAGCTCTGGCGTACGCTCTCCCATTTCGGCGTGTCGCGCGACGAGATCGAGATGCGCTTCGGTCGGCGCATGGCGGGGCTGAAGACGCTTGGCGACCGCGTGGCGAAGCATGCGCTCTCTTCGGGAAACCGCCTCGACATGCTGTCCTCCGGCGACGAGACCTATGCCGCCTTCTGCGAGGCGATCGATGCCGCCGAGCGCAGCATCATTCTCGAAACCTACATCTTCGACCGTGACCCGGCGGGCCAGCGCGTCGCCGACCGGCTGATCGCGGCCCACCAGAGAGGGGTCGCCGTTCGGGTGCTTATCGATGCCGTCGGCGCGCGCTACAGCGTTCCCAGCATCATGGGCTATCTCGCGGACGGTGGCGTGAAGGTCGCGGCCTTCAATGGCAAGGTCATCATGGGGCTCAGGCTCCCCTACGCAAACCTCCGTACCCACCGCAAGATCCTCGTGGTCGACGGCGGTACCGCCTTTGTCGGCGGAATGAACATCCGCTCGGCCTTCGAGGGAGAGGCTGCGGCGCGCGACACCCATTTCCGGGTGAGCGGCCCGGCGGTCGCCGACATTTTCGCGGTGGCGGCCGAGGATTGGCATTTCGAGACGGGGGAGGTGTTGAACGGGGCCGCCTGGAGCCTGGCACCGATCGCTTCGGAACCGGGCACGCCGAGCTTCGTGCGCACTGTCGTCTCGGGCCCCGACACCAATCTCGAGACGAACCACAAGGTGCTGATGGGGGCGTTTTCGGTTGCGGAGAGTTCCATCCGCATCATGTCACCCTACTTCCTGCCCGACAACATCCTGCTCGGCGCGCTGGCAACCGCTGCGCGGCGCGGCGTCGCCGTCGACATCGTCACACCGGCGGAGAACAACCTCGCGATCGTCAGCCATGCCATGACGGCGCAGTTCGACCAGATCATCAGGGACGGCAGCCGGATCTTTCGGGCTCCCGGCGTATTCGACCATTCGAAGCTCATTACCGTCGATGGCCAATGGGCCTTCGTCGGCTCGTCCAATCTCGATTCGCGGTCGTTGCGGCTGAATTTCGAGATCGACATCGAGGTTTTCGATCCCGCTTTCGTCTCGATCATCGACAGGCGGATCGACGCAGCCCTTGAGGGTGCCGAGGCGGTCACGCTCGAGGAACTTCGGCGCCGCCCCTTCGTTTTGCGTCTGTTCGACCGAGTCCTCTGGCTCGGTTCGCCTTATTTGTGAAAGATATCTGTTGCGATGCAGAAGATCCTTGATCTCGGTCGATGAAACACGGCGGGCACGGGCGTATGCTTCGAATCGTCAAGGCATTCGCGACGTCCGCATGGAAGTGAAATGACGAAGACCAACGGTAATCTCGCCTCGGCGGTTCTCGCCTCGTTCAAGAACAGGGCCAACCGTGCCATAGAGAAAAGGCCGATCCGGCTGGACGGACACGGCTCCATGCTGGTGGCGTCCTACAACGTCCACAAATGCGTCGGCACGGACGGGCGTTTCGATCCTGAACGGATCATCGAGGTGATCCGCGAGATCGGCCCCGACGTGATTGCCCTGCAGGAAGCCGACCAGCGGTTCGGCGAACGGTCCGGCCTGCTCGACCTTCCACGGCTCAGGCTTGAGACCGGGCTCATGCCGGTGCCGGTCGCCTCCAAGCCGAAGTCGCATGGGTGGCGGGGCAATGTGCTCCTATTCCGCGAAGGGATCGTGCGCGACGTGCACCAGGTGGCACTGCCGGGGCTTGAGCCGCGCGGTGCGCTGGTCGCCGAGATCGACCTCGAATCGCGCGAGGGGCTTCGGGTGATTGCCGCCCATCTCGGCCTCCTGCGCTGGGCGCGGCGCCAGCAGGCGGACATGATCCTCGACATCATCGGAAGGCGCGAGGAGCGCCCCACGCTTCTCATGGGCGATTTCAACGAATGGCGTCTTGGACCTGGCTCGGCGCTCACGCGGCTCGAATCGGTGTTTGGCCCATTACCACCGCCGATCCCGAGTTTCCCGGCCCGGATGCCGGTGCTTTCGCTCGACCGGATCATGGCGAATCGGTCCGACCTGATTGCCGAAATGGCAGTCCATGACACGCCGCTGGCGCGCAAGGCCTCCGACCATCTGCCGCTGATCGCACGCGTCGATCTCGGCGCGCGCAGTCTCGACTGAACCGGTCCCCGGTCCGGGTTTTGCCCCGCGTCAATTTCGGCTAAGACCGACGAGTCGAATGCGGAGTAGGGCGATGGCAGAGAGCATGATTTCAGTCGAGGATCTGACCGCGGAGCAGGCGAGAGCCGAGCTCGAACGGCTGGCACGCGAGATCGCCCGCCACGACACGCTCTATCACGGCAAGGACCAGCCGGAGATCTCGGATGCCGATTATGATGCGCTGAAGCAGCGCAACGATGCCATCGAGGCGCGTTTTCCCGGTCTCATCCGCGCCGACAGCCCGTCGCAGCGGGTCGGTGCCGCACCGTCCGGCACGTTTGCCCAGGTCGTCCATGCCCGGCCGATGCTGTCGCTCGACAACACCTTTTCCGACGAAGATGTCGCCGACTTCGTCGCCTCGGTCTATCGCTTCCTCGGCCTGATGCCGGACAATTCCATCGCCTTTACCGCCGAACCGAAGATCGACGGTCTGTCGATGTCGATCCGCTACGAGAACGGGCGGCTCGTCAGCGCCGCGACGCGCGGCGACGGCACCACCGGTGAGAACGTCACCGCCAACATCCTCACCATCAAGGAGATTCCGCGCACGCTTCCAGCCGGTGCGCCGGCCGTCGTCGAGGTCCGCGGCGAAGTCTACATGTCGAAGAGCGCCTTCATGGCGCTCAACGCCCAGATGGAAGCCGAAGGCAAGCCGACCTATGTCAACCCGCGCAACACCGCGTCCGGCTCGCTTCGGCAGCTCGATCCCAAGGTGACGGCGAGCCGCAATCTCAAATTCTTCGCCTATGCCTGGGGCGAGATGTCGGAAATGCCGGCAGACACGCAGATGGGCATGGTCGAAACCTTCCGCGACTGGGGCTTCCCGGTCAATCCGCTGATGAAGCGGCTGACGTCGACGGCGGACGTGCTCGACCACTATCGCGAGATCGGCCTGATGCGGGCCGACCTCGACTACGACATCGACGGCGTCGTCTACAAGGTCGACCGGCTCGACCTGCAGGAGCGTCTCGGCTTCCGCTCGCGCTCGCCCCGCTGGGCGACGGCGCACAAGTTCCCGGCCGAACAGGCCTTCACCACCGTCGAGGCGATCGACATCCAGGTCGGCCGCACCGGTGCCCTCACGCCCGTCGCGCGGCTGGAGCCGATCACCGTCGGCGGCGTCGTGGTGACCAATGCCACCCTCCACAATGCGGACTATATCGAGGGCATCGGCAATTCCGGCGAGCGCATCCGCCCGGAGGGCCACGACATCCGGGTGGGCGACACGGTGATCGTCCAGCGGGCCGGCGACGTGATCCCGCAGGTGCTCGACGTGGTGCCGGAAAAGCGCCCCGAGGGTGCGGAAAAATATATCTTCCCGACCAAATGCCCGGTCTGCGGCAGCCATGCGGTGCGGGAGAAGAACGAGAAGACCGGCAAGCTCGATTCCGTCACGCGCTGCACCGGCGGCTTCGTCTGCTCGGCGCAGGCCAAGGAGCACATCAAGCATTTCGTCTCGCGCAATGCCTTCGACATCGAGGGGCTCGGCACCAAGCAGGTCGACTTCTTCTTCGACAGCGAGGACGAGGCGATCCGTATCCGCACGGCGCCCGACATCTTCACCCTCAAGCGCCGTCAGGAAGCCTCGCCGCTCACCAAGCTGGAAAACATCGAGGGTTTTGGCCGTGTCAGCGTGCGTAAGCTGTTCGACGCGATCGACGCCCGCCGCGAGATCGCGCTCAACCGGCTGATCTTCGCGCTCGGCATAAGGCACGTCGGGGAAACCACGGCCAAACTCCTGGCGCGCTCCTACGGTTCGTACGCGGCCTTCGCCGAGGCGATGAAGGCGGCCGGCCCCCTTCACGGCGAGGCATGGAACGACCTCAATGCCGTCGAAGGCATCGGCGAGGTGGTCGCCACCTCGATCGTCGAGTTCTTCAAGGAGCCGCGCAACCTTGCGGTCGTCGAGAAGCTGCTGGAGGAGGTCACGCCGCTCGATGCAGAGGTGCCCACCGCGACCGGCAGTCCGGTCGCCGGCAAGACGGTCGTCTTCACCGGTTCGCTCGAAAAGTTCACCCGCGACGAGGCGAAGGCCCGGGCCGAGAGCCTCGGTGCCAAGGTTGCGGGTTCGGTGTCGAAGAAGACCGACTACGTGGTCGCCGGGGCCGATGCCGGCTCCAAGCTTGCCAAGGCCCAGGAGCTCGGTGTCGCTGTCTTGAACGAGGACGAATGGCTCGCGCTGATCAGCGGTTGAGGCACCGTCCGCTCGCCCCCGGTCTGGTGGAAAACTGGCCGGAAAGTCGTGCCGAATAGTGCAAAAGGACAGGTTGATCTAACCCTCGAAATGACGGTGAATTTGATGTGACAACGGGGGGCTAGCAGGCCTCGAGAGCGGTCGATGCGCCTCCGTCGTTGGTTCTCCCATTCACCGGACGACGGCACATGCGGCTTTTAGTAATCAACGATGTGTCGGTGGTGCTCGGTGGGGCAACCAAGGTGGCGATGCAGTGCATCGACGCGGCGACCGCCGCGGGAATGGACTGCACGGTGCTCGTCGGGGACGACGGGGAGGAGGTTCGCAAGAACTTTCCGCGGGCGAAGGTCGAGGCGCTCGGCGAGCGGCCGCTGCGCGACGGGGTGCAGCCGGGCGACGTCGTGGAGCGCAACTACAACCGCCGGGCCTATACCGCGCTCGACAATCTTCTGGCCGCGAGCGATGAGGAAACGGTCGTTCACGTGCACGGCTGGTCGCAGATCCTCTCCCCCTCCATCTTTCATGCCCTTTCGCGGCATGGGGCACGCGTCATCGTCACGGCCCACGACTTCTTCCTGACCTGCCCGAACGGCGGATATCTCAATTTCCGCTCGGGCGAGGTGTGCGGCCACCGGCCGATGTCGCTCGGCTGCCTCACCAGCAACTGCGACAAGCGCAACTACCTGCACAAGCTCTGGCGCGTCAGCCGGATGCTGACGCAGCAATCGGCGGGCGACGAATTCTGGGGCCGGGTCGAGGTCATCCTCGCGCATGAAAACATGGAGCCCTATCTCAGCGGCGGCGCGCTCCGGCATTTCCGCACGCTGCGTTCGCCCTGCAAGCCGCTGACGCGCGGGCCGGCGCGGGCATGGCGCAACGAGCGCATGCTGTTCCTCGGCCGGATGACCTGGGAGAAGGGGGTGCGGACGCTTGCTGAAGCGCTCAACAAGACCGGCCGCCCGGCAACGCTGATCGGGCGGGGACCGCTGCTCAAGGAGATGCAGAACGCGCTTCCGCATTGCCATGTGCCGGGCTGGCTCGATGACTGCGAGGTGGACCGTCTGGCGGCGGAATCGCGTTTCTTCGTCATGCCGTCGCGCATGCCGGAGCCCTATGGGCTGGTCGCCGCCGAGGCGGTGATGAGCGGCATTCCTGTGATCGTTAGCAGCAATGCACTGATCGCCGAGGAGGTGGCGCGCAACGATGCCGGGCTGGTCTTCGAGAGCGGCAATGCGGATTCGCTCGCTGAGAAGATCGCGCTGATGGACAATGACGACCTGGTCCGGCACCTCAGCGAAGGCGCCTACGAATACGGCAAGCGGATCGCGCCGTCGACCGACGAGTGGCGGCAGCGCATTCTCGACATCTACAGGGGGCATACCGGCGCGTCGCTGCACTAGAGCCATTCCAGCAAAAGTGTGAAGCGGTTTTGCGTCCGGAATTGCGTGAGAAGAGAGAGCATCGAATGCGACCATGTCCTTGCCGGACAGGCGCAAGGACGCAAACCGGGGAGGGGGAAGCATGGCGAGGGCATTGGTGACCGGCGGTGCCGGCTTCGTGGGTCGCCACGTCTGCGCCCGGCTTTTGGCCGAGGGGCTCGACGTTGTCTGCGTCGACAGCCTCGTCGAGGGAACGGGCGCCCTGCCGCCCGACCGGTGGCCCGTGCCGCCCCAGGGGAATTTCACCTTCGTCGCAGCCGACTGCCGTGACTATTTCGCCCGTTCCGCGGAGCGGTTCGACTATGTCTACCACCTTGCGGCAATGGTCGGTGGCCGCGTCATGCTGGAAACGCAGGCGCTCTGCGTCGCGGAGGATCTGGCCGTCGATGCGCTGATGTGGAAATGGGCGGCCGAGACACGGCCGGGAACAGTGGTGTTCTTCAGTTCGAGCGCCGCCTATCCGATCGCGCTGCAAGGCCCCGTCGGCCATCGGATGCTTTCGGAGGACATGATCTCCTTCGAGGACGGGCTCGGCGTTCCCGATCTCAGCTACGGCTGGGCGAAGCTCACCGGCGAGTTCCTGATGAAGCTCTATGTCGAGCGTTATGGCGGTCGAGCCGTCGCCTATCGGCCGTTCAGCGGCTACGGCGAGGACCAGGATCTCGCCTATCCCTTTCCGGCGATCTGCAAGCGGCTGACGGCGGAGGCCGGCCGTGACGAGGTCGTCGTCTGGGGGTCTGGCCGCCAGTGCCGCGACTTCATCCATATCGACGACTGCGTCGACTTTGTCTGGCGCACGGTCGATCGCCTGCCGACGGGTGCGAGCCTCAACCTTTCGACCGGGATCGCCACCTCCTTCATCGCGCTGGCTCAGGAAGTCGCCCGCCAGATCGGCTGGGAGCCGAGGATCGTCGGCCTTTCCGACAAGCCGGAAGGGGTGTTCTTCCGTTGTGGTGACACCACACTTCAGGCGGCGCACGGTCTGCAGCCGTCAATCTGCCTTGCCGACGGGATTGCCCGGATGCTCGACCGTCTCCGGTTCGCCGCCGGCCGGGCGGCCTGATCCAGACCAGGTCCAGCTCGAGAGTCACGGATCGGCCCAGCCGACGGCGCGCAGCCGGACCTCGGCGGCGGACGGATCGTTGACGAAGAGGATCGCCCCGCTTGCGGTCGATTCCGCCGGCACATAGTCGAAGGTGATGTCACCCGTTTCGACCACGTCTCCGTCACGCAGCAGTTCACCGCGCACGGTCACCGACGATGCGGTGGTGTTGGCGCCGTTCTCGATGTCGAACGTGACGCGAAAGGCGTTGCCGGCCGGTTCCATGGTGGTGGCCTTGATCGAGAGTTCCGGCGGTTCGGCGACCTCGCTTGCGGCCTTCCAGCCGAGCCAGCCGATGAGGAATACGATCAGGCCCGCGGAGAGCAGGCCGACGAGCCATTCGGACCAGTGCGGCTCCGCCGCTTCAGTATGCCTGCCGTGCGATGATTGAGTCATGCGTTCACCTCAGAGGATCAGCCGTGCCGCGGCGGCGCCGACGGCGGCGGGGAAGGCCAGGACAATGACGGCGAAGAGCGTCGGGGTGAGCGCCGCCCCGCCCAGCCGTTCGAAGATCCACAGCGAGAAAAGCGCGATCAACAGGGCGATCAGGTAGCCGGGCAGGGTGAAGCGGATCAGCGCATGCCACCACGGCGTCTGCGGCGACAACTCGTGACCGCCCTCAAAGGACACCGCATAGACGAAGCCGTGCATCACAAGGATCGACACGAAGATAGTCGCCAGCGCGTGGCCGGCGGTCATCTTGTACGAGAGCAGGATCATCTCCTCGGTCGGGGCGACGTTGAGCGAGAGGAACAGGGCGCCGACGGCCATCAGGAACAGTTCGCCGCCATAGGAGGTCTTCAGTTCCCGCGGATCCGGACTTTCACAGTCGCCGTCTTCCTCGCGAGTGAGCTGGCTGCGGCCGAGCATCGCGCCGATGCTGGCCGGCACGGACTGGATGGCGATCTTGCCGATCATCTCGTTCGCCGGCATGTCTGGCATCAGAATCCGGAAGAGAAACAGGATTGCCGCACTGGCGGCGATGCCGATGCCGTAGGCGACGATCGCGTCGCGAAGGTCCTCGCGCCAGCCGAAGGTTTCTTCGAAGCCGATGCGATGCGACAGCATGACGAGCAAGGGGAGGTTCAGGAGCATCAGGAGCAGCAGCTTTTCCCGAGCGATGTAGAAGCCGAGTTCCCACATCTCCATGGTCATCAGCATGGGCAGGGCAAACAGCAACGCGCCTGCAATGCCGCGGCCGATCCCGGTGAGGAAAGTGCTCGCCGCTTCCGTCTGCCGCAAGTCGGGCTCCTTGCCCTCTGCCGTCCACGTCATGAAACCGCACTCCCCAATCGCGGCTCGACAACGCGGTTCAGGGGCAATTGTTCCATCGGGGTGATCGGCCGGTGCCGGATGGCTCGTTTGCGGGTCTTAAAGCAAAAAGGCCGGCCCGCAGATCGCAGGCCGGCCTTTTCTGGGAACGGAGTGTCCGTCAGCCCTTCGGCTTGAAGCTCTTTTTCTTCGGACCCGTCGACGGACCGCGATCGTCGAACTTGCCCTTCGGCTTGCCGGCATAGGCGGGCCTGTCACCGGACTTTTCGCCGGGCCTGTCGCCCTTGGCGCCATATCCCGACTTCTCGCCCTTCGGCTTGGCGGTCCATTCCGGCTTCGCTGGCTTGTCCCAGCTCCTGGCATTGTCGCCGTTCGCCGCCTTCGGCTTCTTCTTGAACGGCTTGTCGAAGTCGCGATTGCCGCCCGCGGGCTTTGCCGGCGCATCGCCCCAGACCTCGGCATCGGCCCGTTTCAGGTCGTCGGCATAGGGGCGCTTTTCGGCGTACGGCTTCTTGTCGCCATAGGGCGCCTTGTCGGCGTACGGCTTCTTTTCGACGTAGGCCTTCTTGTCACCGTAAGGCTTCTTGTCGCCATAGGATTTCTTGTCGCCAAACGACTTCCTCTCGCCGAACGGCTTGCGCTCCGCATCGTCGCGCGGCGGCCGGGGCGCGCGCTCCTTCGGCGGAGCGGAAAAGTCCGGCTGGCCGTCAAGCCGGCTGACGGTGATGCCGCGTTCGAGCTGGCTGTTGGGCCCAAGGGCGCCGAGGAACTGGTCGAGATTGCTGGCGGCGATCTCGACGAAGGTTTCTTCCGGCTGCATCTTGATGGCGCCGATTTCGTTCTTGGTGATGTTGCCGTTGCGGCAGAGCATCGGGATCAGCCAGCGCGGCTCGGCATTCTGCCGACGTCCGACAGAAAGCGAGAACCACACGCTTGGGCCGAAATCCTGGCGCGGCTTGGTGACCGGCGAGGAGGGATCGGCATAGGCCGGCTCGCGCTGCTTCCTGGCGGCGTCGAGCCGGATCGGCATCAGGTCTTCCGGCGCCGAGCGGTTGCCGCGCTGCAGACGCAGGAAGGCGGCCGCGACCTGTTCCGCACCATGGGTGGCGAGAAGGGTCGCGATGAAGGGGGCTTCGTCCTCGTTGATGGCTTCCGAAAGCGCCGGGTCGGCGAGCAGGCGCTCGTCGTCGCGGGCGAGAACCTCGTCGGCCGAGGGCGGCAGCGCCCAGGTCGGCTGGACATTGGCACCGCCGAGCAGGCGTTCGGCCTTGCGCCGCGCGCTCATGGGCACGATAAGCGCCGAGACACCCTTGTTCCCGGCGCGGCCGGTGCGGCCCGAACGGTGCAGCAGCGTTTCCGAATTGGTCGGCAGGTCGGCATGAACGACGAGCTCGAGGCCCGGAAGGTCGATACCGCGGGCCGCAACGTCGGTCGCGATGCAGACGCGGGCACGACCGTCGCGCATGGCCTGCAGGGCGTGGGTCCGCTCGTTCTGGCTGAGTTCGCCCGACAGGGCGACGACGGAGAAGCCGCGATTGTTGAAGCGGGCGGTGAGGTGATTGACCGCCGCACGGGTCGAACAGAAGACAATCGTATTACGCGCCTCGTAGTAGCGCAGCACGTTGATGATCGCGTTCTCGCGGTCGGCGGGTGCGACCATCAGCGCGCGGTATTCGATGTCGACATGCTGCTTCTGCTCGGACGCGGTCGCGATGCGACGGGCGTTGCGCTGGTAGTTCCGGGCCAGCTCAGCGATCGACTTCGGCACGGTGGCCGAAAACATCAGCGTGCGCCGCTCGTCGGGGGCAGCCTCGAGAATGAATTCGAGATCCTCGCGGAAACCGAGGTCGAGCATTTCGTCGGCCTCGTCGAGAACGACGGCGGCGAGGTTGGAGAGGTCGAGCGAACGGCGGGTGATGTGGTCGCGCAGGCGTCCCGGCGTGCCGACGACGATATGGGCTCCGCGCTCCAGCGCGCGCCGCTCGTTGCGCATGTCCATGCCGCCGACGCAGGAGGCGATCGTGGCGCCGGTTTCAGCATAAAGCCATTCCAGTTCGCGCTTGACCTGCAGGGCGAGTTCGCGAGTCGGGGCAATGGCGAGGGCAAGCGGTGCTTCGGCCGGACCGAAGCGGTCTTCACCGGAAAGCAGCGTCGGCGCAATAGCCAGGCCAAAGGCGACCGTCTTGCCGGAACCGGTCTGGGCGGACACCAGGGCGTCGGCGCCTGCGAGGTCCGGGTCGAGCATTGCCTGCTGGACCGGAGTCAGCGTGGTATAGCCGCGCTTGGACAATGCCTCGGCGATCGGCGCTGCGATGCCGTCAAATTCTGTCATGGATCAGTCTTTCGAATGTGATGGTGATGCGGGCTCAGGCGCCGCGCCCGCCGATTGCGGGTATGTTGGCGCCGTTCCTATCCTCGAAAGCTCCGAAAGTACAGGGGGCGCGGCCGAAAAGGCGGGATATGGTGAAGGCGGGGGCGGATCAGGGGATTGCGCGCCAGGCGATGCGCCGGTCAGCTATCAGACGACAGTGCGGGCGGCCATGTGGCCGGCACGTTGCCGAGCCACGTGCGCATGATCGAGAAATCGGCGCCGCTCGCCTCCCATTCGTGGCCGCACGGCAGCACGTGATGCTCGGTGGCTGCACCCGCCTGATGAAACTGCGCCGCCAGAATCGCGCCATCGCCGGGTGCCCGGCGATTGTCGGTCGCCCCTGTCAGGATCAGGACCGGATAGTTCGGCAAGGTAGGAAAAGCCGATGACGGGTCGGGAGACAGCGAGCGCAGCAGGATAGCGCCCGCCGTCAACTCAGGTCTGTGGCGCACGAGCGCGGCTGCGGCGATGGCTCCGTTGGAATAGCCCACCAGCACCGGAAGCCGTCCCGCAAACAGGCTGCCGAGGTTTTCGAGCAAGACTGCCAGTTTGTCGACCTGGTGTTTCAGGTCGGCGAGATCGAGGCTGCGATCCGGGCTCCGGCGGAAGAAGGCAAATCCACCCTCCCAGGCGACGGAGCCGCGTAGCCGCAGGGTCGGTGCTCCAGTCGATACGTTTCCGCCGAGGGCCTTCAACGCAGTCTCGTCCTGCCCGCTGCCGTGCAGGAAGACCAGCGGCGTTCCCGGGGCATCCGGATTGTCTATCTCGCAATGGAAGCCCGCAATCTTCGGCATTCTTCCGTCCCAGCATTGCCCGAATCTGCCTCGAAGCTTATTGGCAGTTCATGTCTAGCGAATATCAGCGTTCCGGACGCACCATCGCCATCGATTTCGAAACCGCCAGCGAAGAGCGCGGCAGCGCCTGCTCGGTCGGTCTCGCCTGGATCGAGGCCGGCGAGGTCGTCCGTGTCGAGGAGCGGCTGATCCGGCCGCAAACCATGCGCTTTTCGCCGTTCAACATCCAGATTCACGGCATCCGCCCGGAGGATGTCGAGGACGCGCCGGAGTTTCCGGAGGTGATGGACGAATTCGCCGACGATTTCGCCGGTGCGACGATGATCGCCCACAACGCGGCCTTCGACTTCTCCGTCTGGCGTTCAGCCCTCGACAACTACCGCCAGCCCTATCCGGAGCTTTCCTATCTGTGCAGCGTGAAGATGGCGCAGCGCCTGTGGCCCGATCTCGGCTCCCATCGGCTGAACAGCCTGGCCGCCCATCTCGGCATTTCCTTCATGCACCACAATGCGGCCGACGACGCGCGGGTCTGCGCGCTTGCGACGATCGCCATGGCCCGGGACGCTGGCGTGGATGACATTACCGACCTGCCGGCGCGGATCGGGCTCACCCCCGGCCGTCTCTATCGGGGCGGTTACGACGCCTGTTCGATCCGGCGCATCCGCAGAAACGTCCCGGCCTTGTAAGGTCGCGGGCCGCGCTTATTTCTAGTGCAGTCGTCCTTTGGAGATTTCGCCATGTCGTTTCGTGCCACGCTGATCACTGCCGCCGTCGCCCTTTCGGCTCTCGTCCTGCCAGCCCGTGCCGAGGTGGTGGGGGAGGTGGGGGTCGACTGGGTCGGCAACGACATCATCGTCGAGGCGGTCACCGATCCGAAGATCAAGGGGATCACCTGCCACGTCACCTATTTCGACCGATCGATCATCGACCGCCTGTCGAAGGGCAACTGGTTCGAGGATCCGTCCAACAACTCGATTGCCTGCCGCCAGACCGGCCCGATCGAGATCGGCGACATCGATCTCTCCAAGGAAGGCGAGGAAGTGTTCCGCGAGGGGATGTCGCTGATCTGGAAGCAGCTCGTCGTCAACCGCATCTACGACAAGGCCAATGACACGCTGATCTATCTCATTCATTCGCGGCAGGTGGTTGACGGTTCGGCGAAGATGGCGATCTCGACCGTTCCGCTGTTCAACCAGCCGGTCACCTGGACCGAGGGCAAACCCTGACCCCCTAGGAAGTTAAGGGGTTTTTCAGCGGCGTATTGCGCCGCGCTTTCGGTGAACACGGAAACACCCAATTTTGGTCAGGCTCGGCACGGTTTTGTGACGCGGAATGTGCGAGGGGTCACTTTCGCACCGCTTTCAAATTTGGCACATTGGCCCGGACATCAGGCTTCGAACGGCTTTCACCCCAAACTCGTCCGAACCTGTCCATGTCCTGTCAAGAGGGGCTCGGCCCCGCAGTCCAATACCAGTTGCGCTCCGGTCTCTTTCGAGGCCGGAGAGCAAGTCGTTTCGGGGGTGCGCGAGCTTAGCGCACATAGACGACCTTGCCGCCGTTGGCCGCTGTCTGGACGTGGACTACATTGGTCAGCTGGACGTTCTGGGCCTCGAGCGCCGCGACCAGCATCGGATCGGCCGACACTGCCGTCTGCGCCTCGCTCATGGCCGCCTGGTCGGTCGCGAGGTTGGAGAGCCGGGTGAACTCATCCCGGTCGTTGCCGTTGTCGAGGCTGTCGATGCGGACGACGGTGACATTGTCTTCCGCGACGACGGCCGACTGCGCCATCGCGACGCCGCCGGAGACGGTGCCGAGCGCAAGGACGGAGGCGAGGGCAATCCTGATCGCGTTGTTCATGGTCTTCTCCTGTTCGTTTTGGGGCTGCTCAATCACTCTTGATGAGCACTCTTGACGAGCCCAGGCAAAACGCAGGGAAGTCGAACTGGTTCCTGATTTTCGGAAAAAATATAATTATTACAATTATTTAATGAAGGCGTATCTGTGTCTGTGGTGCGGCGACGGCGAGGCGACGAATGTTAGCTAGGCACAACGTCGCGATCCGAAACCCCGGTCTGTCCGGGGCTTCGGTCACAGGGAAGAGTACCGTCTGGACGTTGCCGTCAGGCGGCCTGAGCGAGCTCGTCGGCGATGACGGTGTCGAGGTTGAGGAAGCAGACCATCGACTTTTCCAGGGCGACGATACCGCGGCAGAAGGCGCGCTGGGCTTCCGGGATGATTTCCGGGGCCGGCTGCAGGTCTTCGCCCTTGATGGTCATCATGTCGGAAACCTGTTCGACCAGCAGGCCGACCAGCTTGCCGGCGATGTCGGTGACGATGATGGCGGCACGCTCCGACGGCTCGGTCATCTTCATGCCGAGACGGCAGGCCATGTCGATGACCGGGATCACCGCGCCGCGCAGGTTGATGAGGCCGAGCACGTAGGGCGGGGTATGCGGCATCGGAGTCACCGGGGCCCAACCGCGGATTTCGCGGATCGCCATGATGTCGATGCAGAATTCCTGGTCGCCCAGGTGGAAGGACACGATTTCGAGGTAGGCGCCGGACTGCTTGATTGCGTTGGACATGTCTTAAAACTCTTCCCAGTTTTCGGCTGCCGCGCCCTGGCTTGCGCCACGGGCGGCAACATTGCGGTTGAAGGTCCCCGCGACCTTGTCGATGAGCGTCTTCGCGGGGGACGGTTTTGGCAGCGAGGCGGCGGTCGCCACCTGCGGCTGACCGGGGGCGAAGTCACCCCCGGACATCTTGAACTGGCCGACGAGGCGGGAAAGGTTCTCCGCATCGGTGGCCAGGGTATGGCTTGCCGCGTTGGTCTGCTCGACCATGGCGGCGTTCTGCTGTGTGACCTGGTCCATCTGACCGACGGCCGAATTGATCTCGCTGAGACCGACCGACTGTTCGCGGGCAGAGGTGAAGATCGCCTTGACGTGTTCGTTGATGTGCAGGACGTCGTCGCCGATGCGCTGCAGCGCCTCACCGGCGGCGGTGACCAGCTCGACGCCGGTCTTCACCTCGTCGCTGGAGCGGCCGACCAGGGTCTTGATGTCGCGGGCGGCTTCGGCGGCGCGGCCGGCGAGTGCACGCACTTCCTGCGCGACGACGGCAAAACCCTTGCCGGCTTCACCGGCGCGGGCGGCCTCGACGCCGGCGTTCAGCGCCAGCAGGTTGGTCTGGAAGGCGATCTCGTCGACCACGTTGATGATCTTGCCGATCTCGCCGGTAGCGTCCTCGATGCGTTCCATGGCGGCCATCGCGTTGCTGACCACGGAGCCGGACTTTTCGGCATAGACCTTGGCGCTGTCGACCATGTGGCTCGCCTCTTCGGCGCGCTCGGTGGCGTTGCGGACAGTGGCGGTGATCTCGTCGAGTGCGGCGGAGGTTTCCTCGAGCGAAGCCGCCTGCTGTTCGGTGCGGCGGGCGAGGTCGTCGGCGGCCGAGCGCATCTGCAGGCCGTTGGCGCGGATCGAGCTGCTGTTCTGGGTAATCTCGCGCATCACCTGGTTCAGGTTTGCCGTCGTCTGGTTGAAATCGACGCGCAGGCGGTCGAGGTCGCCGTGGAAGGGTTCGGCGATCGAAACCGATAGATCGCCGTCGGACAGGCGGTTGAGGCCGAGGGCAAGCTGGTCGACGGCGCGCTTGACCGCGGCGCTGTCGGCGGCGATAGCAGCGGCGCGCTCTTCGCGTTCCTGTTCGTTGCGGCGCGTTGCGGCACTGGTGGAGGCTTCAAGGTTCTGCTTGTCGATCGCCGCATTGCGGAAGATCTCGACCGAGCGGGCCATGTCGCCGATCTCGTCGCTGCGTTCGATGGCATCGGTTCCGGCGTCATAGTTGCCGTCTACGATGCGTTGCATGGCGGTGCGGACGGCACGAATGCCATTGACGATGGCATTGCCATGGATCGACTGGAGAAGCAGAACGGTCGCAAAGGCGAGTATCCCGAGGCCGAGCTGGATGTAGAGCGACTGCCGTGTACGCGACGTGGCTTCCTGTACGCGCTCTTCCAGCATGTTGCCGGCGAGCGTCGAGGATTGGTCGAGCATGCCCGACAGCCGTTCGCCGGCACCGTCGATGATGTCGTCGATCCGCGCATAGTCCGCGTCTGCGGCGCCCGTCTCGATGAGGGCCTTGAGATCGACTTGGATCGCCTTCAGCGTCTCCGCGAGGTCGGCGTCGTAGCTTCCAACCAGGGCCGCATTGCCGGAATCGCTTGCGATCCCCTTGAGCACGCTCGCCCCGTCGGTCAGGATCTTGGCGGCCGCCGTGATGACCTCGACGCGCTCCGGCTGGATACTGCCTTCCATCCGGTCGATGATGCTGTCCATGGCGGCGAGTACCAGCCGTGAATTGGCAAGCCGCATTTCATTGAGTTGCTCGACGTCCTGCTGCAGGACCAGGGTGCGCTTGAGGGCCGCATCCACCTGGACGTTCTCGTACCAGCCGACCGCAAGCATGGAGCCGATGCCGAACATGGTCGCCGCACCAAGTGTCATGAGACGCTGGCGCACCGACAGTTTACTGCCCGATATGAAATGTAGCATGCGCCTCCCCGATGGCCCAGCAATGCGGCCGACGCGATGCGTCGACGCTTCCAGTGTGCATGCAGAGGCCCGAGGAAAGAGTTAATGCGTCCCGGCGGACGTTATGTCCGGCTGACCGAAAGGGTCATCTCGCGTGTAAATGATCGCAAATAGTGGTTAAGCAACGGATAATATGGCTGGCAGAGTCGGTTTCCACGGGGAAGGCCGGGCGACGGGATCAGCGTCGAGCGGCCTTCGGTCCCCCGTGCGATCAGGCCACGACAATGGCGCGGCGATAGAGGTGCCATGTCGCGTGGCCGAGAATGGGCAGGGCGACGAACAGCCCGAGGAAACCCGGGATCAGGGCGAGAATGGCGATCACGGCGACAATGATCCCGAAGGTGAGCATCGGCAGCATGTTTTCGCTCACCGTCCGGATGCTGGTGAGCATCGCCGTGACGAAATCGAGATCGTGGTCGAGCAGCAGTGGCATCGATATGACCGTCAGCGAAAAGAGGATCGTCGCGATGACTGCGCCGACGATTGTTCCGACGACGAGGAAGAGCATGCCCTGCGGAGTGGTCGTGACGACGGTCACGAAGGCGCCGAGTGTCGCCGGGATCTTGAAGCCGAGGAACAGCGCCAGCAACAGGCGTACCTGGTAGATCCAGATCCAGAAGATGAAGAGGACGGCGAAGGCCATCCAGGACAACTGGCGTTCCCGCTGGCGGAACACCTCGGTCAGCACGCTGCGCCAGGTGATCGGATCGCCGCGTTCGTGGCGACGGCTCACCTCATAGAGGCCGACCGCGACGAAGGGGCCGATGAGCGGAAAGCCGATGGCGACCGGAATGATCATCCACGGCTGGTGGTAGAGGCTGAGCACCACCAGAATGAAGAGGCCGCCCAGCGCATAGATGCCTCCGAAGAACAGACCGAAGGCGGGAAAGCGCCGGAAGTCTGCAAAACCTTCCTTTAGCGCGGCGGTGACGTCGCTCATGCCGAGCGGATTGATCCGCAACTTGGCCTGCGGGGCTCCTTGAACTGCCTGCTCTCCCATTCGTCCCTCCCAAGACTGCCGGTCACTCACTCAGAATGCTTCCAAGCTCGCAGAAGAATCATTGAAATTCATCAAATTTCTTGAGGGTATCTGAAAAACTTCTCCCTTCCGCTGAAGCGCGGGCGCTATTATAAAGGGGCCATGGAACAGATCGCCGGAAAATCATCGAACCATCTTCTTGTCGCGGGCTTCGTCGCGGCAGGGGTTCTCTTGTCCGGTCTCGTTTTTGCCGGTTGGCTGCGCTTTGCCTCGGACATCGTCCTGACCTTTGCCGAGAACGGGCTTTCCTCCTGTCTCTGAGGGGCGGGCGGATGAGACAAATCCGCGCGCTCCCGGCGAATGACGGGCTGTTGATTTGCACTTTCTTGCGGAACGGCCTAACGGCTCTCGACTGAGTGCCGGGCGGCTTCGTCTCGCCGGCACGCGATGAGGATTTGACGACTGATGAAGACCTTGCGGATTATTCTTTGGGCGGCGGTGATCGTGCTTGCCGGTGTCCTGGGCTGGCTAACGTTCGCCGTGACGGACAGCAAGGACAAGATGGCGGAAGCACCGTTCGGCGTGCCGTTCGAGCTTGTCGACCAGAACGGAAAGCCGATCACGGAAAAAGCCTTTCGTGGCAAGCCGACGGCGCTGTTCTTCGGCTTCACGCATTGCCCTGAGGTCTGCCCGACCACGTTGTTCGAGCTCAATGGCTGGCTGACCCAGGTCGATCCGGACAAGTCTAAGCTCCAGGCCTATTTCGTCACCGTCGACCCGGAGCGTGACACGCCCGAGCTGCTCGGCGCCTATATCTCCAACGTCACCGACCGCGTGATCGGCATCGCCGGCGATCCGCAGAAGGTGGGCGAGGTGGTCAAGGGCTTCCGTGTCTATGCCAAGAAGATCCCACTCGACGAGAAGGATCCGAACGGCGATTACACGATGGACCACACGGCTTCGGTCTTCCTGCTCGATGCGGAAGGTCGTTTCGTCGGCACGATCTCCTATGGCGAGAACCCGGATGTCGCCGTCAAGAAGCTCGAGAACCTGATGAAGGGGTGATCACGCCCCGGCAGTGCCGGAGGCTGTTGCCTTCCGCGCCGCGCCATTGTACCGCAGGCTCTTGCGAAAGGGCGGCCGAAAAGGCCTTGCCCGGATTTTCCATTTCGACAGGATGACCGACCGTGAGTGAAATCCGCCTCTATGTGACGACCACCGAAGCGAAGGCATCGGACGTTCTCGATCTGATGACGATCTGCTTCGGCGAAGAGGACTTTGCGATCGCCACCACCGAGATCGACGAGAAGAACGACGTCTGGGAGGCTTCGGTCTATCTGATGGCGAACGAGGAGGACGAGGTTCGCGGTCGTCTCGAAGAGCTTCTGGCCGAGCCTTATCCCGACCTGCCGATCGAGAGGGAAGTGATCCCCGACGTCGACTGGATCGCCAAGTCGCTCGAGGGGCTGAAGCCGGTCAGGGCAGGGCGCTTCATCGTCCATGGTTCGCACGATCGCGACAAGGTCCGCGTCAACGACCTCGCCATCGAGATCGAGGCTGGACAGGCCTTCGGCACCGGCCATCACGGCACGACGGCCGGATGTCTGGAAATGATCGGCGACGTGGTCCGCTCCCGCCCGGTTACGAGGGCGCTCGACCTCGGCACCGGCAGCGGCGTTCTCGCCATCGCGGTGCGCAAGCTGAAGCGCATTCCTGTCCTCGCCACCGACATCGATCCGATCGCGACCCGAGTCGCGGAAAACAACGCGCGAGACAACGGCATCGTCGACGGGATCGAGTTCCGCACGGCGCCCGGCTTCCATTCGACCGCCTTTTCCGAATTCGGCCCCTTCGATCTGATTATCGCCAACATCCTGGCGCGGCCGCTGATGAAGATGGCGCCGCAACTGGTCGCTCATCTGGAGCCGGGTGGCTCGGTCATTCTATCGGGCATTCTTGCCAGCCAGCGCTGGAAGGTCATCGCGGCCTATAACGGTGCCGGGCTTGCCCATGTGAAGACCATCTGGCGGAACGGTTGGGTCACCATCCACCTCAGGCGCGGCTGAAGCAGGCCAAAAAAGATCGATGCAATGATGCGTTGCACAATTGCGTTGAGCGCATAACGCCTGGGAAATGCAGGTAACGAAAAAGGCGGCATCGCGAGATGCCGCCTTTTTCGGATCAGTTGCCTGATCTGGAGCCTGCGAGCTTTGGGAGGAGAGCGTCGAGCAGGCGTAACGGATCGGGTGCTTGGCCCCTTCCGACCGTCGTCTGACGGATCAGAAAATGCTCGTGCGGGCACCCTTGCTGCGCAGCTCGTCACGCGTGGTGCCGAGAGTTGCCAAGGTCTTGTCGTCAAGGCTCAGAAGCGCGCCGTTGACATAGCGGCTTGCCTGACGTTCGCGGGCGGCGATCAGATTCTGATAAGCGGTGCGAAAGAAGGAGTTTGCCATCGTCTTGTTCCTTGTCCGGTCCGAAATGGGCCGTTCGATGGTTCGAATATAGGGGTCGCAAACGCTTTGAGGCAGAGGGGGTGCTACATGGGTGTTATGCTAATTGTGCATGGCTCGGCTGTTTTTGTCGAATTCTTCCGGTCGTCTGCGCAAAATTTGGGCGTCATGCCGCTTAAATGGTGCAGTGCGAAGACGGGCGCCGGCTTTTGTATTTGATGCGCCCTTCGACAGACTTGCTATAACGGCGTCCGTGAGATTCCAGTTTCGAAAGCGCGCCCATGTTCCAGTCCTTCGACGTCACTTCCACTCCTGAGTTCGGCCGCGAGCGGGTCGAGGCGCTAAGGGCCCGGTTTGCCGCGCTCGGCATCGACGGTTTCCTCGTGCCGCGCGCCGACGAATACCAGGGCGAGTACGTCCCGGCGTCCGCCGAGCGGTTGTCGTGGCTGACCGGTTTCACCGGTTCTGCCGGCATGGCGCTGGTCACTGCGGACAAGGCCGTTGTCTTCGTCGACGGGCGTTACGTGACGCAGCTCGCCGAGCAGGTCGATCCGGCGGTCTTCACCGCGGGCGATCTCGTCAACGAGCCGCCGCACAAGTGGATCGCGAAGAACGTCCACCGGGGTTTCCGCCTCGGCATCGATCCATGGCTGCACACCGGCCAGGAAGTCACGCGCCTCGAGAAGGCATTGACCGATCTCGACGGCACCCTGGTCGTTCTGCCGTCGAACCCGCTCGATGCGCTCTGGAGCGACCGCCCGGACGAGCCGCTTGGTGCGGTTTCGATCCAGTCGATCGCCTATTCCGGCGTGCTGGCCAAGGACAAGATCGCCCGAATCGCGGTCGACCTCGCAGAGGCGAAGATTGACGCCGCGCTGATCACCGATCCCTCTTCGATCGCCTGGATCTTCAACATCCGCGGCGCCGACGTGCCGCACACGCCACATCCGCTGGCGCGCGCCATCATCCGGGCCGACGGCTCGGCCGAACTCTTCCTCGACAAGCGCAAGACCGGCATCGAGGCCGAGGCCTATCTTGGCCAGCTCTGCAAGCAGATCGATCCGCGTCTGCTGGTCGCGCATCTGGAAAAACTCGCGGTCGAGCAGAAGCGCGTGCTCGTCGATCCCGAGCTTACGCCCTTCGCCCTGGTCGAACTCATCCGCGGCCATGGCGGCACCGTGGTCAACGGCGCCGATCCGGCCAAGATCGCCCGTGCCGTGAAAAACAACGTCGAGCTCAACGGCTCGGCTGCGGCGCATCTGCAGGACGGGGTCGCGGTCGTCGAGTTTCTCTCCTGGCTCGACGACCAGCATCCGGGGACGATCACCGAGATCGCCGCGGCCAAGGCGCTCGAGGCGGCGCGGATGCGGGTCGGCGAGCGCATGCAGAACCCGCTCAAGGACATTTCCTTCGACACCATCGCTGGTGCCGGCGAACACGGGGCGGTCATCCACTATCGCGCCACGACCACGACCGACCGGCCGCTCAATTCCGGCGAGATCTTCCTGATCGATTCCGGGGCGCAATATGTCAACGGCACCACCGACATCACGCGCTCGGTGGCGATCGGGGCGGTTTCCGACGAGCACAAGCGGTTCTTCACGCTGGTCCTGAAGGGCATGATCGCGATCAGCATGGCCCGCTTCCCGAAGGGCACACGCGGCTGCGATCTCGATCCGCTGGCGCGCGTGGCGCTGTGGAAGGCCGGCGCGGATTATGCGCACGGGACCGGTCACGGTGTCGGCTCCTATCTTTCGGTGCATGAGGGACCGCAGCGCATCTCGCGGCTCGCGACGCAGGAACTGCTGCCCGGCATGATCCTGTCGAACGAGCCGGGCTATTATCGCCCCGGCGCCTTCGGCATCCGCATCGAGAACCTCGTCTATGTCCGCGAGGCCGAAGCGATCGAGGGCGGCGACATGCCGATGCTGGGCTTCGAGACGCTGACCTATGTCCCGATCGACAAGTATCTGGTGGTCACCGAGCTTCTGACCCGCGAGGAGCTGCGCTGGCTCGACGAGTATCACGCCCGCACCCGCGACGAGCTGATGCCCCTGATGCATGACGAGAAGGCGAAGGCCTGGCTTGCGCGGGCGACCGAGCCGTTCAGCCGACCAGCTGGCGCATGAGCATCACGGCGACCCAGCCGCCGAGCAGCATCGGGATCGCGCTGAAACGCAGGCCGATCAGCAGCGAAAGCGCCATCGCGACCTTGACGTCTGGCCCGCCGGAGAAAAAGGCGGGTGCGACGAGGGTGGTGAGAACGGCGGCGGGAACGGCATTCAGCGCCGCGTCGAGGCGCGGCGACACCGTCTTCATCCGGCTGATCAGCAGGTAGCCGCCGATCCGGGTGAGATAGGTGGCTGCGGCCCCGGCGAGGATCAGCAGCGTCATGTGGGGCGTGAAGAGCTCGCTCATGCCTTTGTCTCCCCGGCCTCGACGACGGATCCGGATGGTTTGGCCGGCGGAAGCAGGGCGGCGAGGATGACGCCGGCCAGCGCGCCGATGCTGACATGCCAGGGCGAGCCGACCAGTTGCTGGGCGATCACCGAGACGACTGCGCTGACGAAGACGACACCGAGGAAGTTTGCGCGCTTGCGGAAGCCGAAGACGAGGCCCATGAAATAGATCGGCAGAAGCACGTCGAAGCCGAGCGCCTTGGGGTCGCCGATCAGGCTGCCGAAGCCGGCGCCGATCGCGCTGATGCCGACCCATCCGATGTAGATCGTCGTGGCAAATCCCATGTACCAGGCGAAACTCACCTTCTGTCCCGTCTCGCCGCGCACCAGAGTCTGGGCGAATTGCGGATCGCTCAAAAGGAAGAACGAGAGCGCCTTTTGCAGCGGCGAAAAGTGCTGGATGAAGGGGGTGATCGCCGCCGAATAGAGGACGTGGCGGAAGTTGACGGCAAAGATCGACATCACCACGAGCCAGAGCGGTACCGAATGGCCGAAGAGCTCGATGCCGACAAGCTGGCTTGCACCGGCAAACAGGGTGGCGCTCATCAGCGTCGCCTCGGCGACGGTCTGGCCGTTGCTGACGGCAATTGCACCAAAAAGCGCGGCAAAGGGGATGGTCGATACCAGGATCGGCGTGCTGCCGCGCAGACCATCGGTAAATTCGCTGTTCATCAGTCCGTCTCTGTTGTGGTTCGCCCCTCACTGCCGCAAACGGCCCTGATAGACAAACCAATTAGCGTGATGCTTGATCGCACCCTGTTGATCATCATCATAACCTCGCCGAAGACGGCGGGGATTTCTTGAACGAAAGGAGCGGCGGCGATGGCGAGCCCGGAATTTTCTCCCGAACAGCTGGCGGTGCTGGTGTCATCCGTCCAGCAGCACGTCGCGGCGGAACATGATCTGGAGCTCGGCCGGTTCGAGGCCGAGAGCCTGATTGCATTCATGGCCGGCACGGTCGGTGCGCTTCTCTACAATCGCGGCCTGCACGATGCGCAGGCGCTCTTTGCCCGTCAGGTCGACAGCCTCGGCGACGCGATCTACCAGCTGGAGCGGCCGGTCGGGCGCTGAAGCCGGACTCAGGCGGGGATCTCGACCGCAAACGCGAAACGGGACGTCTGGCCGGGTGCGAGCGTCGCGGTGAAGGGGCGCGCGGCCAGATCGTTCGATGCGCCGATCTCCGCCGCCGTGCCATGCCATGGCTCGATGCAGAGGAAGGGCGCGCCGGGCTTGGTCCAGAGCGCAAGGTTCGGCAGGTTGTCGAAACGGAAACGGAGCTTCGGGCCGCCGTCGACGCCGTAGGTCAAACCGGTGCCGGCACCTTCGGGAAAGATCATGGCGTCCTGCGCGAAGAGTTCGGGCGAGACCGTGAGGCGGCCGCCCGAGAAGGGCGAGGGCAGGCGATCGGGGCCGAGAAGCCCGTTTGCAAGCCTGGCAAGCCGGGGCTCGGCGTCATTGTCGAGCGCGACGACATGCGGCTTGCCGTCGGCACCCGGCAGCGGCCACCGGAAGGCCGGATGGAAGCCGATGCCGAAGGGCATCGGGCTGTCGTCCCGGTTCTCGACCTCGGCTGCGACGGTGAGCGTGTCGCCATCGAGCGCATGGGTAAGCGTCAGGGCAAATTCGAACGGGTAGACCGCGCGCGTCGCGTCCGTTGCCGAAAGCCGGTGGGAGCAGCGTGCCGCGCCCTGTTCGACGATTGAAAACGTCGCGCGGCGGGCAAAGCCGTGCTGGGCCATCTCGACCTGCCGGCCGTCGACCGTCAGCCTGTCGCCGGGCGCCTTGCCGACGATTGGAAAGAGGATCGGCGAGCGACCGGACCACCAGGCGGCATCGCCGTTCCACAGCCACGAGCGGCCGTCCGACGAGGCAAGCGACTGCATTTCCGCGCCGAGGGCGGAGACCTCGACCACGAGGCGGTCATTGGCGATCCTGACGATTTCCGGCATGGCGGGTCCCTTCGATTGCTGTCTGAGCCGTTGTCTATACAGTTTGCCGGTCAGACATGACACCTGGTCGATGCCCGGCGTGCAACGCCCCGCCTTATCTGCCCTTCGGGCATCTTCTCCCGGGAGGAGAGGGAAACAACCGTTACATCCCGTACCTCATCCGAGCACAGGGATTATGCCGCAGGTTTAGCCGGCGGGGATGTTCAATGTCAGAATCGGCCGGAGCAATCAGCGTTTGGGGCGGACCTGGAAGGTGTGTTCCGGACCGGGGAAGGTGCGGGCGCGGACTTCCGCGGCATAGTCTCCTGCGGCCCCGGAGATCACCTCGGCAAGTTCCGCGAAGTGCTTGACGAAGCGCGGCTTGAAGTCGTTGAACAGGCCGAGCATGTCGTCCGACACGAGGATCTGGCCGTCGCAGGCGGGCGAGGCGCCGATGCCGATGGTGGCGGCTGCAACCGTGCCGGTGATCTCGCGGGCGAGCGGTTCGACCGTCCCCTCGATCACCATGGCGAAGGCGCCGGCCGCATCGACGGCCCGGGCGTCGCGGCGGATCTTGTCGGCTTCCTTTTCACTGTGGCCCTTGGAGCGATAGCCGCCCGAGGTGTTGACCTGTTGCGGCATCAGGCCGACATGGCCGAAGACCGGCACGCCGCGCGAGACGAGGAAGGCGATGGTCTCGGCCATCTCCTTGCCGCCCTCCAGCTTGACGCCGTCGCAGCCGGTTTCCTTCATGATGCGGGCGGCGGTGCGGAAGGCCTGTTCCTTCGATTCCTGATAGGAGCCGAAGGGCAGGTCGACGATGACGCAGGCGCGGGCCACGCCCCGCATGACGGCCTGGCCGTGGGCGATCATCATCTCCACCGTGACGCCGACCGTGGTGTCCATGCCGTAGAGCACCATGCCAAGGCTGTCGCCGACGAGCAGTAGGTCGCAATGGACGTCGAAGAGGCGTGCCATCGGCGTCGTGTAGGCCGTCAGCGAGACGACGGGGCGCTCGCCCTTCAGGGCGGTGATGTCGGCCGGGGTAAGGCGCTTCTGGCGGGGCGGGGTGCTCATGGTCAGGCGGCCTCCATGCCGGTTTCGGAAGAGATGTCGATGACGCGATTGTCGAGGAGCCGGGTTCGGCCGAGGCGCACGAAGAGGAGCAGCAGGACCGGGCCGGAGACGGTTTCGATCGCCTCTAGCGTATCGGGATGACGGAGCGCCACGACCTCCGGCTCGGCCAGTGGCTCGCTGCGAATGAAGGCCGTGATCCGGGCTTCGAGGTCCGATGTCGACGTGACGCCGGCGCGGATCAGCCTCGCGGCCTCCTCAAGCGCGTTCGGCACGATCACGGCGGCGGTGCGTTCGGCCGGGGTCAGGTAGACATTGCGCGAGGAGCAGGCGAGACCGTCGGCCTCGCGCACCGTCGGGACCGGGACGACGCGCACCGGCTGGGCGAGATCCTCGACCATACGGCGGATGATCGTCACCTGCTGGTAGTCTTTCTCGCCGAAATAGGCGGCGTCCGGCTGGACGATGTTGAAGAGCTTGGTGACCACGGTGGCGACGCCGGCGAAATGGCCCGGACGGGCGGCACCCTCGAGCTCGGAACCAAGCTTCGGAACGTCGACGACGGTTTCCATGGGGCGCGGATACATGTCGGCGACCGAGGGGGCGAAGAGGAAATCGACGCCGGCCGCTTCGAGAAGGACCTGATCACGGGCGAGGTCGCGGGGGTAGCGGGCAAGGTCCTCGTTGGCGCCGAACTGCAGCGGATTGACGAAGATGGAGACGACGCTCACCGCGTTTTCGGCCTTGGCGCGGGCGACCAGCGTCAGGTGTCCCTCGTGGAGGTAACCCATGGTCGGCACGAAACCGATCGATCGACCGGCCCGGCGCAAGGGGCCGAGCTTCTCCCGCAGCTCGGCGATGGTGGTGACGGTCTCCATATCGGTCCTCCGCAATACCTTATGGCGCGCCGGTCCCCTAGCGTGGATGGAACGGGAAATCAATTGGCCAGAGGAGGTGTGTGTGCGGTGCGGGAGGATGCCCCCGGCACACGGAGGATCAGCCGCCGAGCACATCCCTGCTGGAGATCACGGCGACGCCGGCGGACTTCATCTCGGCGATTGCCGCCCTGACACCGTCCGGGTCGATGCCGCGCGAGCCGTCCTCGATGAAGCGCACGGTCACGCCCGGCAGCATCTCGGCCGCATCGAGCGCCGAAAACTTCACGCAATAGTCCGTGGCGAGGCCCATCAGGTCGAGTTCGGTGACGCCGGCGCCCTTCAGGTAGTCGGCGAGGCCGGTGAGTGCTGCGCGGTCGTTGTCGCGGAAGGCGGAGTAGCTGTCGACGGTCGGGTTTTCGCCCTTGCGCTGGACATAGGCGAAGCCGGCGGTCAGCAGTTCCGGATGGAAAGCCGCGTCGACCGTGCCCTGCACGCAGTGATCGGGCCACATGACCTGCGGCTTGCCGGAGAGTTCGCCCATTTCGAAGGGCTGCTTGCCGGGATGCTGCGATGCGAAGCTGCCGTGGTCGGCGGGGTGCCAGTCCTGCGAGGCGACCACCAGATCATAACCGCCGCCTTCGATCAGGGCGTTGGCGACAGGCACCACCGCATCGCCGTCGGCGACGGGCAGGTTGCCGCCCGGGCAGAAGCCGTTCTGAATGTCGATCAGCAGCAAGGCTCGGGTCATGGTCGCGTCCTCATGGTCGGTGTGCGCTGCAAGATGACAAGGCGCGGGACCCGGATCAAGGGGCTTCATACGGCTTCGCCTTCACGCGAGCGGTTTCGCCCCGTGGTGTGCCAGATTCTACTGTCCTCTCCCTTTTCGGGAGGTGTTCGGCCGGGACACGATCGCGTGCCGCGACTAAAGCTAAATACATGACACCCGATCGTGTCCCGTTCGGTGTCTTTTGCCGGGCAAACTTTGTCTCTCTGCGCGGATGACGGCACCTTTTCCAGGGTTGCGTTCGCGGCTTTTTGTCCTTCTTATCCCGCGACGCCACGAAAGCCGGGGAGATCCCCGCCAGTCGCCAGTCCAATCATGTGTGCCCCACAGGCACGTCCCGCCCTTCAGGCGAGATGGAGACCCTTCATGCCCGGCCCCCGGGGAACGGTCCGCGTTTCGACCGCGACACCGGGGCACCGGTCCCGCCTCGCCGGCAACGCAACCGGTGTAACCGATGGCGGGACGAGGCAAGTGTGGCGGCATCCTGCGGGGCGGGGACGAATGACGGCCGGTGACCTTGAATCCGCTGGCATTTCACGTTTTTTCTTCCCCCTGTTCGCCGGCGTTCGGGACAAGGGAATGCGCGGGCGGCAATGTCGATGGCCGACTGCCCCGGCGCCTGAACGGAACGGGCCGCGCGGTTGTCCGCTGCGGCCCGGTTTCTCGATCGGCGTTGTCGTCCGGAGGCTTGCCGGCTCAGAGTTCGGTCGAGGTTTCTTCGACGATCGGCGTTTCGGCGGGAGTCTCCGTCGTCTGCGTCGTCTCGGTGGTTTCGGTCGGCGTGGTCGAAGCCGTTTCCGTCGTGTCGACGGTGCCGTCCGCGGCGGCGGGATCGGCGGCGGCGGTATCCGTGGTGCCGGTATCGGCGGTCGGGTCCGTCGTGTCGGCCGTTTCCGCCACGGGTTCGGTCCCCGTTGCCGTGTCGCCGGTATCCGATCCGGTTGCCGTCTCCGTTCCGGTGCCGTCGGTCGTCCCATCACCGGTTGTCGCGGTGTCGTCGGTGGCCGGGGGCTCTTCGGCAACGGGCGCTTCTGCCGCAAGGGCTTCGCGGATCTGGTCGATCTTGCCGACGGCCGTGCCGACGCCGAGCTGTTCCTTCGCCCAGGCGAGCGCCTCGGGGGAAATCGTGCCGGTCTTGGTGGCAGCGGCGAGGGCCGCCTCCAGAGCGGCATCGCCGAGTGCCGGATCGTCGACGGCGGGCGCCGTGCCGTTGGCCATCTCGTAGGCGGCATAGGCGCTGGCAAAGGCCGAAATGGCGCTCATGCGCGGGTCGGCGGTGTTCATCAGTGCCTTGTAGTTGCGCTTCAGCGAATTCAGGCCGGCGAGTTCGGCCGCAGGCTTGGCGGCGGGCTTTGCCGTGGGCACCGGTGCCTTGGCGAGCTTGTTCTTCTGGCCGGTCGTCTTGGTGGCCGAGGCCGTCTTGGTGGTCTTGGACTTGCCGCTCTTGCCTGACTTTTCTCCGGTCGTCGATGCCGACTTCTGCGACTTCGAGGACGAGCCGGCCGAGCGCCCCGATTGGCTGGATTTGCCGCTGTTGCCGGAGGAGTTGCTGCTCTTGCCGCCGCCGCCACCATTTCCTCCGCCGTTTCCGCCACCATTGCCACCACCGTTTCCGCCGCCCTTACCACCACCATTGCCCCCCTTGGCGAAGGCTTCAGGCGAAAAGTCGGCGGCGCCGAAGGCGAGCGGCGAGGCGGCGAGGACGAGTGAAAGGCTAAAGGCGGTGACGAGACGGGACAGGCGCATGCAATCCTCCAAGGTGAGATGATCGCAGGCTAGACAGACGCGCCGATGGCGTCGAGCCGAACATTGCGAAAGCGTAAAGAACTAATTTAGAGGTGCACTAGAATGTTTCACGTCCGTTGCCCGGAACGGTACGATCGTCGGTTCCGGTTCGACTGGGCGGGGCCTGGGGAGGTGGCAGAACCCTTGCCGCAAACCTTGACGGACCGGGCGCAAAATCCTCGCGGAGGGGCGTTTCCGCCGGTCCGCCGCCACCTTTGGCGAGCCTTGGGCGTGTGCCGAAACGGAACGTTAACCATGTTGATTCTAAACACGTTTTGTAACGTGAGGATGTTTCGCATGAAGAATGACGCCATGACCGGCCAGGCTACCCCTTCCATCGCCTTTTTTCCGCTCGCAAGCCGCCGCGACCTCGTTCGCCGCTCCGCCGTCGAGCTCGATCAATGCCATGGACCGGCTGCCGTCGATTACTGGCGTACCACATGCCGTGCGCTCGGCAACGAACTCCTGGCGCTCGGTTGCCCCGAAGAAGAGATGCGGGCCGAAATCATGGATTTCCAGGCTGCCGTGCAGATGGAACTGATGTGGCTGCATCGCGGGGAAGAAGCGCTGGGGTGAGGGGGCTTGGTCGCTTGCCGCTTTCGGCAGCGACGCCTCGGGTAACCCAAGATCTCGCGTTCGATTGTTCCGATTGCCTGTTGAACCTTGATCGGCTCCCCGCTTCACGCGCTCTGGTGCTGCGGCCTGACACCCCCCTCTGTCACTTCGTGACATCTCCACCTCAAGGGGGAGATTGGCGGCAACACGTTGCATTCGCCTTCATCCAGCCCGGTTGTGTTCCGCGAAGAGCGAGCGAGGTTGGTTATGATCGATCTCCCCCTCGAGGGGGAGATGCCCGGTAGGGCAGAGGGGGGTAGCCGGGCAATCAGCGGGGAGCGTTCCCCTCACACCTTCTCGACAAACCCGTCCAGCACGCGCTTTTCGCCGGCGCGGTCGAAGTCGATGGTGAGCTTGTTGCCCTCGATCGAGGCAATGTTGCCGTTGCCGAACTTGATGTGGAAGACGCGGTCGCCGACCGAGAAGCGCGAGGGTTCCTGGCTCGTCGACTTGGCGACCAGTTCTCCGTCGATGGTTTTTCCGCGCGGGCCGCTTTCGCCGTAGCCGATGCGTTCGACCGCGTGGCCGGAGCGGGTGCCCCAGTTGTCGCGGGTGGCATCCGACTTGTTTTGTTGGGCCCGTTTCCAGCCGGGGGTTTCGTAGGAATTGGCGAAGGGGTCGGCCTTGTCGAAGCGGGACTGGCCATAGCCGCCGCGCCCGTAGCCGCCATAGGACTGTTCGCTTTCGGCGACCTCGACATGGGTGACGGGCAGTTCGTCGAGGAAGCGCGACGGCATGGTCGACTGCCAGAGCCCATGGATGCGGCGGTTGGAGACGAACCATATGTGGCAGCGGCGCTTGGCCCGGGTGATGCCGACATAGGCGAGGCGTCGTTCCTCCTCCAGCCCCGAGCGGCCGCCTTCGTCCAGTGCGCGCTGGTGGGGGAAGAGGCCTTCCTCCCAGCCGGGCAGGAAGACGGTCTCGAATTCCAGTCCCTTGGCCGAATGCAGCGTCATGATCGACACGGCGTCCATGTCGGCATTCTGCTCGGCATCCATGACCAGGGAAACGTGCTCGAGGAAGCCGCGCATCGATTCGAAGGTTTCCATCGAGCGGATGAGTTCCTTCAGGTTTTCGAGGCGCCCGGGGGCCTCGGCCGACTTGTCGTTCTTCCACATGTCGGTGTAGCCGGACTCTTCGAGGATCTGTTCGGCGAGCTCGATATGCGGAGTCGTTTCAAGCAGTTCCGACCAACGTCTGAAGTATTGAATCACGTCGAACAGCGCCTTGCGGGCCTTCGGCTTGATCTCGTCGGTCTCGATCAGGTCGCTCGCGGCGGCAAGCATGGGGATGTCGCGGGCGCGGGCATAGTCGTGGAGCGCGCGGATGGTGGTGTCGCCCAGGCCCCGCTTCGGCGTGTTGACGATGCGCTCGAAGGCAAGGTCGTCGGCCGGCTGGCAGACGAGGCGGAAGTAGGCCATCGCATCGCGGATCTCGAGGCGCTCGTAGAAGCGCGGGCCACCGATGACGCGGTAGTTGAGGCCAAGTGTCACGAAGCGGTCTTCGAATTCGCGCATCTGGAAGGAGGCGCGCACCAGGATCGCCATGTCGTTCAGCGCATGCTTTTTGCCGTCGGCATCGCCGCGCTGCAGCCGCTCGATCTCCTCGCCGACGGCACGGGCTTCTTCTTCCGAGTCCCAGGCCGCATGGACCATGACCTTCTCGTCGTCCGGGCTGGTGCGTTCGGTGAAGAGCGTCTTGCCGAGGCGGCCCTCGTTGTGGGCGATCAGGTGGCCGGCGGCGCCGAGGATGTGTTCGGTCGAGCGGTAGTTGCGTTCGAGCTTGATGACCTTGGCGCCCGGAAAATCCTTTTCGAAACGCAGGATGTTGTCCACCTCGGCGCCGCGCCAGCCGTAGATCGACTGGTCGTCGTCGCCGACGCAGCAGACATTCTGCGGCACGCCCGGCGGCCGCTGGGCAAGCAGCCGCAGCCACATGTACTGCGCCGTGTTGGTGTCCTGGTACTCGTCGACCAGAATGTATTTGAACCTCTGGTGATAGTCCTTGAGGATGTCCGGATTGGCTCGGAACATGCGGATCGGGTGCAGCAGCAGGTCGCCGAAGTCGCAGGCGTTGAGCGATTTCAGGCGGTTCTGGTAGGCGGCGTAGAGTTCGCGGCCCTTGCCGTTGGCAAAGGCGCGGGCGTCGCCTTCCGGGATCTGCGAGGGATCGAGGCCCTTGTTCTTCCAGCCGTCGATCATCGCGGCGAACTGCTTGGCCGGCCAGCGCTTGTCGTCGATGCCCTCGGCCTGGATCAACTGCTTGATCAGGCGGATCACGTCGTCGGTGTCGAGAATGGTGAAATCGGAGCGCAGGCCCACCATTTCGGCGTGGCGGCGCAGGATCTTCACGCCGATCGAGTGGAAGGTGCCGAGCCAGGGCATGCCCTCGACCGCGCTGCCGACGAGCAGGCCGATGCGCTCCTTCATCTCACGGGCGGCCTTGTTGGTGAAGGTGACGGCGAGGATCTGGCTGGGGAAAGCCCGGCCGGTCGCGAGAATATGGGCGATGCGGGTGGTGAGAACGCGGGTCTTGCCGGTGCCGGCGCCGGCGAGCACCAGGACCGGGCCATCCAGCGTTTCGACGGCTTCGCGCTGCTCCGGGTTGAGGCCGGAGAGATAATCGGGCACGCGGGCCTGGTCGCGGGCGGCCACCGCGCGTGCGGCAATGCCGAGGCCGCCGGGCGCCGGGGTGGATGACGCGGCATTGCCCCTTGCGGTGCGCTCGGCCGGCTTGCGGGGGGCGGGCTCTTCGTCGTCGAAGAAGGGAATGTCGTCGAAACCGTTACTCATGCGGCTCAATGTAGTGATTCGAGCCCGAAAGGCGAGTCAAGATGTTCCCCTTTCATTCTGAGCAGGCGGCTATCCGCAGGAAGCTCGCGTGGCGCGGGACGGGACAGCGGAAGTGCGGCGGGTCGCCAAAGGGAGGAACGGCGGCGAAAAGCAGTGCGGGATGACATTTTCGTAATGTTGCTGTTTCCGCCTTGCCGTTTGTGCCCTGCGGCGAAATATTGCCCGCGACGACGACAGGCATTTTGTCCGAAGCCGTTTCAGGCCGCGTTTCCTCCCAGCCGCGACGCCTGCGGCCGGACCGGAGTTTTCCATGGCATTCTGGAAGCAGTTGACCCTCAGCGTGGCGGCCCTCGTCGCCGGTGTCTTTCTCTGGACCTGGCTGGTGCCGGGGGCCGACGGCGTGCTGCGCCGGATCGGCGTTCCGGAGGGCATCGTGGCGCTCGTTTCGCCGGCCAAGCCGGAAGGCGCCGCCACCGCCACGAACGGGCAGGGCGGAAGCCAGCCACAGGGGCAAGCGCAGGGGCAAAGCCAAGGGAAGGGCCAAGGGCAGGGGCAGGGCGGCAATCGTCGCGGTGCCGCCCAGGCGCTGGTGGTGGTGCAGCCGGTTGCGACAGGCACGGTCAACGACCGGCTTTCAGCGCTCGGCACCGGTGAGGCGATCCAGTCGGTGACAATCATGCCGCAGGTTTCCGGCACGCTGTCTGAAATCGCCATCCGCTCCGGCGACCGGATCACCAAGGGTCAGGTGATCGCCCGGCTGGAGAACGAGGAGCAGCGGATTGCCCGCGACCAGGCGCAGGTGGCGCTGAAGAGTGCCGAAGAGAAGAACCAGCTCTACGAGAACCTAAAATCGGCCGCCTCGCGGATCGACGCCTTCGATGCGGCGATCGTGCTCGAGGGCGCCAAGCTGGCGCTCTCCTCGACCGAACTCGAGCTGAAGCGGCGCGACATCGTCTCGCCGATCGACGGGGTTGCCGGCATCGTCACGGTCAATCCGGGCGACAACGTCACCACGGCAACGGCGATCGCGACCGTCGACGACCGCTCCGAACTGCTCGTCGATTTCTGGGTGCCCGAGCGCTTCGCGCCGATCATCGAGGTTGGCCAGCCGCTGACGGCGACCGCCGTCGCCCGGCCCGGAAAGCTCTATTCCGGCAGTGTCGAGGCGGTCGACAACCGTATCGACGAGGCGAGCCGAACGCTGCGCATCCGTGCGCGGATCGCCAACGAGAACGACGACCTGCGCGCCGGCATGGCGTTCAACGTGACGATGGCCTTCGAGGGCGAGCGCCATCCGGCGGTCGACCCGCTGTCCGTGCAGTGGGACAGCAAAGGCTCGTTCGTGTGGCGGGTTGCCGCCGGAAAGGCGGAAAAGGTTCCCGTCCGCATCATCCAGCGCAATCCGGATGCGGTGCTGGTCGAGGCCGATCTCGCCGAGGGCGACCGCGTGGTTACCGAAGGCGTGCAGCGTGTCAGGGCCGGGCGACCGGTCCAGGTGGTGGGCGACGAGGCGGGTGCCAAGCCCGCCGACGGCGAAAAACCGGTAGCGAGCCGATGAGCGGGATTTCAGGGCAAGAGGGCGCGGTGCCCGCCGACGAGAAGGACGTGGCGAAGGCCGCCCCCGACGGGCAGACCGGCTTCACGGCTCTCTTCATCCGTCGGCCGATCTTCGCGGCCGTGACCAATGCGCTGATGGTGGTCGCCGGACTTGCGGCGTTCTACGGCGTCGAAGTGCGCGAACTGCCGGACGTCGACCGGCCGGTGATCACGGTCCGCACCAGCTTCGACGGCGCCGCGCCGCAGACCATCGACCAGCAGCTGACGACCGTGATCGAGGGGGCCGTGGCGCGCGTCGCAGGCCTCAAATCGATATCCTCGACCTCTTCCTTCGGCAACAGCCGGGTGACGCTCGAATTCTCCGATGCGACGGACCTCAACGTCGCGGCGAGCGACGTGCGCGATGCGATCTCGCGTGTTTCCAACAGCCTCCCGGACGATGCCGACGAACCGCGCATCGTGAAAGCCGATTCCGACAGCGATCCGATCATGCGGCTCGCGGTCACCTCCGACAGGATGAACCTCGAAGACCTGACGCTTCTGGTCGACAACGAGATCTCCGACCGCCTCGCCTCCGTCGACGGGGTGGCGGACATCGAACTCTATGGCGACCAGGACAAGATCTTCCGGGTCGACGTCGACCAGTCGGCGCTGGCAAGCCGCGGTCTGACCGTCGCATCGCTCAACTCGGCGCTGTCCAACATCGCCTTCGACGTGCCGGCCGGTTCGATCACCAGCTCGACGCAGGACATCGTGGTTCGGGCGACCGCCGACCTCAAGACGCCGGAAGACTTTACCCGGCTGATCATCGGGCCGAACGTGCGGCTCGGCGACGTGGCGACAGTGACCTTCGGGCCGGACCTTTCCAGCACCGCACTCCGCTCGAACGGCAAGGCCGGCATCGGCCTCGGCATCATCCGGCAGGCGCAATCGAACACGCTGAGCATCTCGAACGGCGTCAAGGCGATGGTCGAGCGGCTGCAGGCCGAACTGCCGAAAGGAACCGAGATCCGCATCACCAGCGACGACGCCGTCTTCATCCGCGGTTCGATCGACGAGGTGGTGAATGCGCTGGCGCTCGCCGCGGTGATCGTCATCGGGATCATCTATCTGTTCCTGCGCGACTGGCGCGCCACCATCATTCCAGCGGTCACCATGCCGGTGTCGCTGATCGGCACGCTGGCGGCGGTCTACCTGGTCGGGTTCTCCATCAACATCCTGACGCTGCTCGCGATCGTTCTGGCGACCGGCCTCGTGGTCGACGATGCGATCGTGGTTCTCGAAAACATCGTGCGCCGGCGGGGCCAAGGGCTCGGGCCGCGGGCAGCGGCGGTGCTCGGCACGCGCGAGGTGTTCTTCGCCGTCATCGCCACGACGGCGACGCTTGCCGCGGTCTTCATCCCGCTTTCCTTCCTGCCCGGGCAGGTGGGCGGCCTGTTCCGCGAATTCGGCTTCGTACTCGCCTTCTCGGTGACGCTGTCGTCGATCGTTGCGCTGACCCTCTGCCCGATGCTCGCCTCGCGGATGCTGACCGCCCATGCGGTCGAACATCACACAGGCCCACTGGCGCGCTTCGGCGATGGCTTTGCCGCATTCTATCGCCGCTCGCTCAGCGCCTGCCTCAATGCACCGCTGGTGGTGGTGTCGATCGCCGTCGCGTTTTCGCTGATCGCGCTTGCCGCCTTCTCGCTGATCACCAACGAGCTGACGCCGCGCGAGGACCGTTCGTCGGTCATGGTGCGCGTGACGGCGCCGCAGGGGGTCAGCCTCGACTACATGCAGGACCAGATGCGCCGGATCGAGGAGGCCATGCAGCCGCTGCGCGACAGCGGCGAGGTGGCAAACCTGTTCTCGATATCCGGCTTCGGCAGCAACAAGAACAGCGGCTTCATGGTCCTGACGCTCGCCCCCTGGGGCGAACGGGAGCGCAGCCAGGACCAGATCGTGCAGGACGTCAGCCGCATCACGCAGGGCATTCCCGGCGTCAACGCGACGGCCATGCAGCCGAACAGCCTGCGCATCCGCGGCGGCGGCAGCGGCCTGCAGTTCGCGCTTGTCGGGGCAAGCCACGAGCAGCTGACGGAGGCGGCGATCAAGGTCGTGGCCGATCTGGAAGCCGACGGCAGCTTCGATAATCCGCGGCTGTCGAACGACATCAGCCAGGCGCAGCTCGGCGTTTCGATCGACCGCGAGCGGGCAGCCGATCTCGGGATCGACATCACCGGTCTCGCCCAGGCGCTCCAGTCGCTGCTCGACGGGCGCTCGATCGGCGACGTCTTTGTCGACGGCGAGGCCTATCCGGTCAAACTCACCTCGACCACGCGGCCGATCGACGACCCGACCGATCTTGAGAACATCTTCCTCAAGACCACCGATGGCAAGACCGTGCCAATGTCGGTGATCGCCCAGCTCGAGGAAAAGGCGGTCGCGCCGTCGCTCGGCCGAGAACAGCAGCTCGCCGCGGTGCAGATCACGGCCGGGCTCGGGCCGGGGCTTTCGCTCGGTTCGGCGCTGGAAAAGGCGAACGCGATCGCCGAGCCGCATCTGCCGGCCGGTGCCCGGCTGCTGCCGCTCGCCGAAGCGGCGACCCTCAACGAGAACAGCAGCGGCATGGGATCGACCTTCGGCTTTGCCATCGTGATCATCTTCCTCGTGCTGGCGGCCCAGTTCGAAAGCGTGCTGTCGTCGATCATCATCATGGCGACCGTGCCGCTCGGCCTTGCCTGCGCGGTCTTCGCGCTGTTGCTGACCGGCACGAGCCTCAACGTCTACAGCCAGATCGGGCTGGTCATGCTGGTCGGGATCATGGCGAAGAACGGCATCCTGATCGTCGAGTTCGCCAACCAGCTGCGCGACCGCGGGCAGGGCGTGCGGGAAGCCATCGAGAATGCCGCGAACCTGCGCCTGCGGCCGGTGATGATGACGATGATCGCCACCATCCTCGGCGGCGTGCCGCTGGTTCTGGCGCATGGGGCCGGTGCCGAGGCCCGCATCGCGCTCGGCTGGGTGATCGTCGGCGGCCTCGGCTTCGCGACCGTGGTGACGCTCTATGTGACGCCGCTCGCCTATCTGGGGCTCGCGCGCTTCGCCAAGCCGCATGCGGACGAAGAGGCGCGGCTCCAGAAGGAAATGGAGGTTGCGGCGGCCATCGAAGCGGGCGAATAATGGCTTGTTCCCGAAGGGGCAAGGCAGGGAGGCGGACGATGACCACGACCAGGCGCGACATCACCATCGAGATGCCGGACGGTTCCGCCGAGGCGAGCCTTTTCACGCCGCGGGCCGGGGCGAAGGATAGGCTTCCCGGCGTCATCCTCTACATGGATGCCTTCGGGCCGCGGCCGGCGCTCGAGGGGATCGCCGCGCGGCTCGCCGCGGAGGGCTACGCCGTGTTGCTGCCCGACCTGTTCTATCGTTTCGCCCCCTACGGCCCCTTCGATGCGCGCACCGCCTTCAAGGTCGATGCCTCCGCCAAGCAGTTGCGGGCGATGATGACCGGAACGAGCCAGGCGATGACCGCGAAGGATGGGGAGGCGTTCATCGCCACGCTGGACGAGATCGGCGTCAGGCGGTCGATCGGTGTCGTCGGCTACTGCATGGGCGGTGCCCGCGCGCTCAATGCGGCGGCGGTCTATGGCGACCGGATTGTCGCGGCGGCGAGCTTTCACGGCGGGAACCTTGCAAGCGACCAGCCGGACAGCCCGCATCTGAAGGCCGAGTCGATCAAGGCGAAGGTATATGTCGGCACGGCAGGGCAGGACGGATCCTTCCCGCCCGAGCAGTCGGCCCGCTTCGTCGAGGCCTTCCGCAAGGCGGAGGTCGACTTCGTGCTGGAGAATTATGTCGGCATGGCGCATGGCTGGTGTGTGCCGGATCACAGCGTCTACGACGATGCCGGTGCCGAGCGGCACTGGCGCCGGTTGACGAATTTCTTCGGCGAGACGCTGAAGACCGACTGAGGGGCGTCAGCCGCCTTCGGCCCCGGGACCGACCACCGTGAAGACGTTGCCGGCGGCTTCGGGTCGCAGGTAGTCATGCTTGAGGGCTGGCGTACCGAACTTCAGGATGTCGGCGAAGATCCGGTCGATTGCCTCACTGCGCTGGCCGGAGACGAAGAAGTAGTGGCGCCAGCTTTCCGGGTCGAGCAGGATGTAGTCGGCGTTCTGCGCCAGCGGTTCGGGCGAACCGTCGAGGTTCGTCAGCGTCCGGCCGAGCCGCGCGGTGTTGTACATGCGCGTGGTCACCTGAAGGGCGGGGTCGTCCGCATTGACGAAGACGAAGACCTCGTCGGCAAAGCCGAGCTTTTCCATCCAAAGGCGATGACCGGGCAGCGCCGTTTCCGGGACGGCGAAGAGGATGCGTGAAACCAGTCCCATGGGCAGATCCGGTGCTGCCTCGCCGACATAGCGGAAGACCTCACCGGCCATCGAATGGCCGACGATCATCACCGGCCTGTCCGCCAAGGTCTTTCCGGGCGCCTGCAGCCCGGCCACGTCTCGGAGCAACGTGATCAGACGCTCGCTTGCCGCCTTGGCGTTAAGCACCGGGAACTCGGTCATCGAGATCCATGACGGCCAATTGAACATGAGGACGTCGGCGCCCGCGCCCTTCGCCAGTTCGCCCATCGTATAGAGGCCGAATTCGCCGTCGGGATCGGGGCCGAAACCATGGACGAACAGCACCAGCGGGCGCGGCGCGCCATCGGCCGACGGCTCGAAGGTGGAAAGCGCGGTTTCCAGATCGTCCAGCGCGAAACGCTTGCCGTCGGCGGTCAGGAGGCCGAAGCTTTGCTCGGAGATGTTGCCGGCCGCCGCCGTCTGGGGCCTGAGGATCATCGTCGCCACGGAATCGTAGTTTCGCCAGACATAGCCGCTTGCAGCGCCGATGAGGGCGAGGACGATCGCGAGACTTTTGAGGAATGTTCTCATGACGCCATCTAGCCCAAGGCCGTTTCGTGCGGCAATGCCTCTCCACGGGCGCATTTGTGCATTACCATTACCAAGAATAGTCTCGCACTGGACAAGCGGGATGGACTTGGCCCATAGCTCGACACGGTTTTGGTTAGCATGCTGCCAAGGTGGCAGGGCGGGGAGACGTTTCGCATGGCCTTGAAGGATGTGGTTGCGGGCACCCGCAACGAAGAGGGGATCGCGGCCGTGGTCGGCATCCTCAAGCAGAGTTTCGGCGAACGTTTCCAGACCGGCCAGTCCTTCCGCGAGCAACACAGCCACACCACCTCCTATCTGCCTGCACAGCTGCCGGACGGCGTGGTCTTCGTCGAGACGGCGGAGGACGTGAAGGCGGTGGTCAAGGTCTGCGCGGCGCACAGGGTGCCGATGATCCCGTTCGGCACCGGCTCGTCGCTGGAGGGCCATGTCAACGCGCCGTCCGGCGGCATCTCGCTCGATTTCAGCCGGATGAACAAGGTGATCTCGGTCAATGCCGAGGACCTCGACTGCACGGTGGAGCCGGGCGTCACCCGCGAGGACCTCAACACCTATCTGCGCGACACCGGCCTGTTCTTCCCGATCGATCCGGGCGCCAATGCCTCGATCGGCGGCATGGCCTCGACGCGGGCGTCCGGCACCAATGCGGTGCGCTACGGGACGATGAAGGACAATGTGCTGGCGCTGACCGTGGTGACGGCGGACGGCGAGGAGATCCGCACGGCGCAGCGGGCGCGCAAGTCGTCGGCGGGCTACGATCTCACCCGACTGTTCGTCGGGGCGGAGGGCACGCTCGGCATCATCACCTCGGTGACGCTTCGGCTGCAGGGCATCCCGGCGAAGATCGGCGGCGGCGTCTGCGCCTTCCCGAGCCTCAAGGCGGCCTGCGACGCGGTCATCATGACCATCCAGCTCGGCATTCCGGTGGCGCGCATCGAACTGCTCGACGAGATGCAGATGAAGGCGGTCAACGCCTATTCGAAGCTCTCCTATGCGGAGAAGCCGACGCTGTTCGTCGAGTTCCACGGCACCGAGGAGACGGTGGCGCTGCAGGCCGAGCAGTTCAAGGAGATCGCCGACGAATTCGGGGCGGACGAGTTCCAATATACCGCCAATGCCGAGGAGCGGGCGCAGCTGTGGAAGGCGCGCCACAATGCCTATTGGGCCGGCCGGGCGCTGGCACCCGAGCTGAACGGCCTGTCGACCGACGTCTGCGTGCCGATCTCGCGGCTTGCAGAATGCGTGGCGGAAACACAGGCCGATATCCGCGACAGCGGCATCCTGGCGACGATCGTCGGCCACGCCGGCGACGGCAATTTCCATGTGCTCCTGCTGTTCAACGACAAGGAGCCGGCAGAGATCGCCCGAACCGAGGCCTTCATGGCGCGGCTCAATGCCCGGGCGCTGGCGATGGAAGGGACCTGCACCGGCGAGCACGGGGTGGGGCAGGGCAAGATGAGCTATCTCGAGCAGGAACTGGGATCTGCGCTGCCGGTGATGCGGTCGATCAAAAAAAGCCTCGATCCGGACAATATCTTTAACCCCGGCAAGATCTTCCGCCTGTGAACCGCTCAACCGGCGGCTTGCCCCCGCCGGGATTTGCATTACCTTTGCGGCGGAAGTGAACGGAGTCGCAGGACGTGCTCGGACGCATACTGGTTTTCCTCGGCGGGCTCATCGTCGTAGCGCTGTTCGGGGCGCTGCTGGCGCCGCTTTTCGTCGACTGGACCGACTTCCGAAAGGATTTCGAAAGTCAGGCGAGCCGTATCCTCGGCAAGAAGGTGACCGTGCAGGGCGCGGTCAATGCGCGGCTCCTGCCTTTCCCGTCCGTCACCCTGCATGACGTCACCGTCGGTACCGACAAGGACGGCCAGCCGCTGGTCAGGGTCGCCCGCTTCTCGATGGATGTCGAGCTTGCGCCTTTCCTCTCCGGCGAGGCGCGCATCTTCGACATGCGGCTGGAGGAGCCGAGGGCGCGGATCCGGCTGCTCAAGGACGGGACGCTCGACTGGCTGCGCGGCAGCAGTGCCGAGATCCCGGCGCGTACCGTCGTGCTGGAAAAGGTCAGCGTGATCGGCGGCGAGATCGAGTTCATCGACGAGCAGACCGGCCGGGAGCGCAAGATCACCGGCCTCGACGCCGACATGTCGGCGCGGTCTCTGGCCGGACCCTGGGCCGTCGACGGCCGCGCGGTGCTCAAAAGGGAGGACGGACGTTTCGGTCTCAACAGCCTGCAGCCGGAAGACGGGCGCAAGGGCATTCCGCTGAGGCTGCGGCTGCTGCCGGAAAAGCGCCCGTTCGAAGTGGAACTCGACGGAACGCTGGCCCTCAAGGACGGCCGGCCGAGTTATGACGGCCATTTCAGCGCACTGTGGAAGAGCCCCAAGCCGGCCAAGGGCGAGGCCATCAAGACGCCGCCGCCGCGCGCCAAGGGTGAGTTCCAGCTGACCAACGAGCGGATCGGGGTGAAGTCCTACCGGTTCGAACTCGGCGAGGTCGCCGACCCTTACGTGGTGACCGGCGAGGCCAAACTCGATACCGGCGCCAATCCGGAATTCCTGCTGACCGCGGAAGGCCAGCAGGTCGACGTCAACCGGCTCGCCAACAACACCCAGCAGGGCAAGACCGGGCGTAATGCGGCCGGGTCGGTACGCCAGCGGCTCGACCTGCTGATCGCGATGGCGGCCGAGATCCCGATCCCCAACGTGCCGGGGCTCGCGACGCTGAGGCTGCCCGCGGTGGTGGCCGGCGATACCGTGCTGCGCGACATCACGCTCGACGTCCGCCCCGATGGCGGCGCCTGGAAGGTCGACCGCGCCGTTGTCGTCCTGCCGGGCCGCACGCAGGTCGAGGCGAAGGGACGTCTGGTGCTGACCGAGGCGCCGTCCTTCAGCGGCGACCTGCTGATCGCCTCGACGCAGCCGTCGGGGCTCTCCACGTGGATTTCGGGCGGGGTCGATCCGGCGATCCGCCAGCTGAAGTCGATGGGCTTTTCCGCTTCCGTCAACCTGACCCGGCAGATCCAGCGGTTCGAGAAGCTGGAAATGGCGATCGGCCCGGCCCAGCTCAACGGCCGCCTCGAGCGCCAGCAGATCGATGAAAAGTCGGCGGCGCTGTCGATCGATCTTTCCGGCAACGAGATCGACCTCGACGCGGCACGTGCGATTGCCGGGCTGGTGGCCGGCGAGGATACCGCACAGGCGATGCTTGCCCAGCGCATCGCGACGCGGCTCAAGGTCGAGCGACTGACCGGCTACGGCATGGAGGCGCGCGGGGTCGAGACCATATTCACCTTCGACGAGGGCGGGTTCGTCGTCGATCGGTTGAACGTGGCGAACCTCGCGGGCACGGCGCTCAAGGCGAGCGGCACCGTCAAGGGAGCGCTGCCGGCGCTCTCCGGCAAGGCGCAGGTGGCGCTGTCGGCGACCGATCCAGGACCGTTCCTCGCCATGCTCGCAGAGCGTCTGCCGAAGCATCCGCTGATCGCGCGTTTCGTCAACAGCGCTTCCTGGTATGGCGACAGCAACCTCACCACCAGCCTTGTCTTCGGCGAGGCGGCGGGCGGCGGCATGGCAGCCAAGGTCGCCGGCACGGCGAACGGCAGCCGGGTCAGTCTCGACTACGGCATCAGCAATCTCGCCAAACGCGACGACGCCAAGATGACGCTTTCGGCGACACTGGAAAATCCGGATTCGCAGATCCTGCTCGGCCAGGCGGGCCTCGATCCGCTGCCGATCGGCAGCGGCGAGCCGGGGCGCATCCAGCTCAGCGTGAACGCGGCCGGTGCGGCGCCGGCGGATACCGTCGTCAACTTCGCGGCCGGCCAGACGTCCTTTTCGGCGCGCGGCAAGATCGACCTTGCGGCTGCGACCTTCCCCAAGGGCAGTGGCGCGATCAAGCTCGAAAGCGCGGATCTCGAGCCTTATCTGGTGATGACCGGGATCGTCCTGCCTCAGGGCGGCACGGGCCTTCCCGCCAAGCTTTCGGGGGACCTGACGGTCGGCGACGGCAAGGCGGATCTCTCGGGAATCGACGCGGAGGCCGCCGGAAACCACATGGCGGGTGCGCTCTCGCTGACCTGGACGGGTGCGGTGCCGAAGTTCGGCGGCCAGCTGTCGATGGATCATGCCGAGCTTGCCTGGCTCGCCGAAAACGTTCTTGGGCCTGTCAGCGATCCGGCGACGGGTTCATTGTCGGCTTCACCGTTGCCGAAACGCGGCAGCGACTTCGATCTCGACGTGGCGCTTACCGTGCGGAGCTTCTCGCCGGGTGCGCTCGGCTCGATTGCCGACTTCACGACGCGGCTGAACGGCGCGGGCGGGCAACTGACCTTCGAGGACATGGCTGGCAAGTGGCTGGGCGGGCAGATGAGCGGTCGCCTGATGCTTGCCAACACCGACGGGAGCGGCTTCTACCAGAGCCGTCTCGCCCTGCGTCAGGCGGACCTTGCGACGGCGGCCAAGCAACTCGGCGACACGGCGCGGCTGCCGGCGCTCTCAGGCGCCTTCGACGCGGATCTGGTCGCGGAGGCGAGCGGCTCGAGCGTTGCCGAGCTGCTCAAGGGCACGAACGGCTCGGGCACGATCAAGATCGGCGCGCTGGCGGTCAACCAGTTCGACACCGGACTCCTGCCGCGGCTGATCGCCAAGGCCGACGACGTCAAGGGCGAGATCACCGGCGCCCGCGTCGAGGAACTCGTCGAAACCCTGCTGGTCGAAGCGCCGAGCACGTTCACCAATGTGGAGCTGCCGTTCAACATCACCGACGGACTGCTCCGCGCAACCAATGCTTCGGCGGCCAATGACACCGCGAAGCTCGACGGTGCGCTGCGTGTCGATCTGGGCAAGCGCGCGACCGATGGCGAGATCCGCATCGGTTTCAAGGCGGGCGACGAGGCGCTGGCCGGGGCCGATCCGGCCATGCGTATCCTGCTGTCCGGGGATGTCGGCGCGCCCGAACGTCGGCTCGATGTCGGCGATCTCACCAATTTCCTTTCGCTCCGGGCCTTCGAACGGGAGCGCCGGCGCGTCGAGACGCTACAGTCCAACGTTCTGGAGAAGCAGCGGCTCAGGCGAGAGGCGGCGCTCTACCGGTTCAATGCGGAGCAGCGGGCCATTGCTGCGGCACAGGAGAGGGCGGCGCGCGCCGAAGAAGAACGGCTGAGGGCAGAAGCCTTGCGCCGCGCGGCGGAAGAGGAGGCCCGCCGGAAGGCCGAGGCAGAGGCGCGGGCGAGAGCCGCCGAGGATGCGGGGCAGCCGGCGCCGGAGACGCCCGAGGAACGGGCCACCACGACCGACAGCATCCCGCCGAGGCCGATGCTTCCCGTCTCGCCGTCCGAAGGCGTGACGCGCGGCGAGGCCCTGCCGCCGTTGACGTTCGAAGGCGTGCCGGGCGTCAACTGAGACGGGTCTGCCGAACGCGCATAAAAAAAGCGGCCGTTTCCGGCCGCCTCTGGCATCAAGAAGACGATCCGGCGGTCAGACGTAGGTGTAGCGCTCGCCGAAGGGTGTTTCCTCGTCGAACTTGCCGGTGCCGATGGTTTCGCTTTCGCCGGACAACAGGGCGGCCGCACCCTCTTCCGGCGTCTCGGACTTTCCGGATGCCTTTTCTGCGGCCTGGGCCTCGGTAAGAGCGGCCTGGGCCTTGGCGAGTTCGGCGCGAAGCGAGGTCAACGCCTCGGAGATTTCACTCTTCTCGTCGGCTGTTTCGGCGCTGGAGAGCGATTCTTCCTTGGTGGAGATCTGCTTTTCCAACTTGGCGACGGAAGACTTGAGAGCGGCAATGCTTGACCCGCTCGAAGACGTGTCGATCGAAGTCGTGGAAGAGGTTGATGAAACTGCGCTGACCATAACAGGATCCCTATTAAAAAGAGCTCTTCGTGCCAAGGCGCGCGTTTCGAAGGGCAGTTACGCGCTACATCGCCTCAAATAAAAAATGGACATCGAAACAATTATCGTCCGGCATCTGTAGCGTACTGCCTAATTCTTTAATAATTGATTGCGTTCGTCATGTTTTGGGTCAGCTTTTGGCGGCTGCCTTGAGGTGCGCCAGGACGTAGAGGCGAATGGCGGAAGAGAGGTTGGTGCGGGGATCGCGTGCTTCGTCGACTTCTGCGACGAGGGCGGCGAGCGGCATCGTGCGGGCCGCTGCGATGATGGTCAGTTCCTGCCAGAAGGGCTCCTCCAGCGAGAAGCTGGTGCGGTGGCCGTGCAGCGTGATCGAATGCTTGCGGATCATCGTGAAGCTCCGCCTTTAATAAGCGAACCGGGTTCCTGCCAAACTGATTCCGAAAACGCCTGCAGATCCTTGATCGGGAATCGCTTTTGCCCGTCCGGTCATTCACCCTCGGGCTTGTCGAGGCGTCCCTGGTCGAGCGATTTCGCGGCCTTCTCGTTGAGTGCGCGCGTCAATTCCTTTTCCGCCTTGGTGCGGCCGAAGGTGATGCGATTCTGATCGGCCTGCTTTTCCTTTTCCGAGCGGGCCTTCGACTTGCGGAACTGGCGGAGATTGACGACGTCTGCGCTCATGGCCCTTGTCCTCGATGCCTGTCTCCCCGATCCCCGGAGGCGCGCCGACGGCGGCGCGCGAAAAGTCCGGGATCAGTGCTTCTTGCGGAATGCGTCGAGCGAAACCACGGAGCCCGGCTTCTTTTCCTCGTCGCCGGCCTTGGCTTCCGTCTGTTCCTCGCCGCGCTCGACGGCCGAAACCGGATACGCGGTGATCTCTGCGCCTTCCTCGTCCTCGTCCGCCAGCGGAACGTCGAATTCCAGCTCGAAATTGACGGACGGATCGTAGAAGCCGCGGATGGCGTTGAACGGGATAACCAGCTTTTCCGGGGTGTCGGAGAAGGAAAGGCCGATCTCGAACTGGCTGTCGGTGACCTTGAGGTCCCAGAACTGGTGCTGGATGACGATGGTCATCTGCTCGGCATACTTGGCCTTGAGGTGCTGCGAGATGCGCACGCCCGGCGCGCCGGTCAGGAAGGTGATGAAGAAGTGGTGTTCACCCGGAAGACGACCGGTGGCAGCGACTTCGGTCAAAACCTTGCGGATGACACCGCGCAGCGCGTCCTGAGCCAGAATGTCGTAGCGAATATGGTCCTGCCCCATATGATCCTGTCTTTCTCTTGCTTCATGTCTTGCCGCGGCTATATGCCATGGCGACCGACACGGGGAAAGCCCCCCGGCCACGAGTCATGACCGGCATATTACATGATTTTCAGATAGGTGGGTAGGCAAAGGAGGGAAGGTGAAGGCTTCTGTTGCCAGGTGCCTTCGGACCCCGCCTCAAGGGGCTAACCTAGAGGACTTGGTTCGGATTTCCCGCACCGCCATTAGGCAGCGAGAGCATAACCCTTAGCGTTGTTGTCGTTTGCAACTACACTTGTGACCCGATAACGGCGGTATCATGCCGAGCAAAAGTACGATCTTTACGCCCTTGTCGATCCTATTTCGCCCCCATCAAAAGCCGGCCTTCCGAGGCCGACCGGTTTTTGGTGGAGGCGCCGGGTACCGCCCCCGGGTCCAATAGGTTTATTACACCGACCATTTATTGCCATAGCCGACCCGAAGACCGGCAAGAGACATATAGGTGTTTCGTCCGGCGATGAAAAGGGGTGTCATCGTTGCGTCATCGAAGAGATTTGGCAGCTCAGTTCTTTCCCGCGTTCGACCGCCGCATGACGAGGAGAGAGCCGTCGGGCAGCCGGCCCGCCATCAGGCCGCGGGCAGGGGTGAGGCTGATGACCGGTCGACCGGCGCGGTCGAACAGCACGAAGCCATTGCGGTCGGGCGCCCAGCTGCCCACGGTCGCCAGCGGGCCGTGGCACCTTGCCGCCCGTGCGGCGAAGAGGCCGGCGCGGGAGGCGCTTTCGAGTTCCACGCGGCAGGCGGTCTCCAGGCCGTCTCCGGCCAGGCGCCAAACCCCGAGGAGATGGGCCGGGGCGGGCGATTGCGCGCGGGCTTCGGGAAGCGCCGTCATCAGCAGCGTCATCACGAACGCCGACATCATCCATCTGCATGCCATTTCGACTGTCTTCCGCGTTCGGGCCAGACGCTGGACGGTCCGGCATCCATTTTCTTCACCGGTCCCTTGCGAAAAGGCAATTGGCGACGGCGTTTTCTCGCCCGCAGCCGGCGCTGCGTGATCCCTGCCGCTTGACGGCCCCGGCGGCCTCTCACATTCTGCTCATCAAGCGGGCGCGCATGAGACGCCCGTAACCGAGCGAAAGGACAGGCCATGACGGACTATCTCGCAGATGTGAAGCTTTACGATGCCGGCGCCGACGAGGCGGTGGTCAACAAGATCGTGCGTCACCTGGGCATCGCCCTTCGCAACCGGGATTCCTCCCTGGTTTCGGCCTCCGATCCGGCGGAACTCGACCGCGTCAAGGAAAAATGGTGCGGCAAGAAACTCGGCGTGACCGGCGAGGCGGCCGACAAGGCCGTCGATGCGGTCTGCGCCGCGATGAAGGCCGACAAGAGCAAGTCGCGGGTGACCTTCTACTATCTGGTGGCCAAGGAGCTCGGCAAGCTCGGCGACCTCTGACGCCACCTTGGAAAACCGCCCGGGCGGCTTGGTTCTGTCGTCCCGGGGCGCTACATTGCCGCCGAACAGGAATCGGCGGCACCCTCATGAAGCAATATCTCGACCTCTTGCGTCACGTGATGGAGACAGGCTCGGACCGGGGCGATCGCACCGGGACGGGAACGCGATCGATCTTCGGCTACCAGATGCGCTTCGACCTTTCGCAAGGGTTTCCGGTCACCACGACCAAGAAGTTGCATCTCAGGTCGATCATCCATGAGCTCCTGTGGTTCCTGAAGGGCGAGACCAACATCGCCTATCTCAAGCAGAACGGCGTGACCATCTGGGACGAATGGGCCGACGAGAACGGCGATCTCGGGCCGGTCTACGGTGCGCAGTGGCGGTCCTGGCCGGACGGCAAGGGCGGGCATATCGACCAGATCGCCAAGCTCATCGAAAGCATCACCAAGAACCCGAATTCGCGGCGCCACATCGTATCCGCGTGGAACCCGGCGGAAGTCGACGAGATGGCGTTGCCGCCCTGTCACTGCCTGTTTCAGTTTTACGTGGCGGATGGCCGGCTGTCGTGCCAGCTCTACCAGCGCTCGGCCGACATCTTTCTCGGCGTGCCGTTCAACATCGCCTCCTACGCACTGCTGACGCTGATGGTGGCGCAGGTGACGGGGCTGAAGCCCGGCGACTTCATCCACACGCTGGGCGACGCGCATCTCTATGCCAACCACTTCGAACAGGCCGAGCTGCAGCTGTCGCGCAGCCCGAAGACGCTTCCGGTGATGCGGCTCAATCCCGAGGTCAAGGACCTGTTCGCCTTCACCTTCGAGGACTTCCATCTCGAAGGTTACGAGGCGGATGCGAACATCAAGGCGCCGATCGCGGTCTGAGGCCAAGGGGCAGGGGGAAGAGCAGGCATGGCCGATCCGAAAATCGTCATCGTCGTCGCCATGGCGGCGAATCGGGTCATCGGCCGGGACGGCGACATGCCGTGGAAGCTCTCCACCGATCTGAAGCGGTTCAAGGCGCTGACGCTCGGCAAGCCGCTCGTCATGGGGCGCAAGACCTTCGAGTCGGTCGGCGGCAAGCCGTTGCCGGGGCGGCCGCATGTGATCATCAGCCGCGGTGCAAAGATCGAGGCCGAGGGTGTCGAGGTGGTCGACAGCCTCGAGGCGGGTCTCGAGCGGGCCAGAGCGATCGCCAGAGAGCTCGATGTCGGCGAAGTCTGCGTCGCCGGGGGTGGCGAGATCTACCGGCAGGCGATGGCCTTCGCCGACACGCTCTACGTCACGCATGTCGAGGCCGAGCCCGAGGGCGACACGGTCTTTCCGGAGATCGACCCGGCGGTGTTCGAAAAGGTCGAGGAAACGGCGGTCCCCGCCGGCGAGAGGGACAATTATCCGACCCGCTACGCGATCTATCGCCGCCGCGCCGCGACATAACGTATTATTTCCCAGAACTCTCGAAGAAGTTAAGTGCTTTCCGTTGAAAGCCCTTCTGCCGATACCTATAACGGATCAGACGTCCGGGCAGGGCCCTTGCCGGCATTGCAAACGGATCGGGAGAGACAACAGTCAAAGAGGTATGAATGCCCTGGAGCAATCAGAACGGCGGCGGCCCATGGGGCGGCGGCGGCGGTGGAAATAATCAGGGCCCCTGGGGGCAGGGGCCGAACCGGCCGCGCGGCGGCGGTGGCGGCAACACGCCCCCCGATCTCGAGGACCTGATCCGTCGCGGACAGGACCGGCTGAAGAACATCGTTCCCGGCGGCTTCAACGGCGGCGTGGTCGCACTGCTCGCCATCGTGCTCATCGGCTTCTGGGCCATCCAGGCCGTCTACACCGTCCAGCCGGACGAACGCGGCGTCGAGCTGCGCTTCGGCAAGCCGAAGGACGAGGTTTCGCTGCCGGGCCTGCATTTCCACCTGTGGCCGCTCGAAACCGTCGAGATCGTCAAGGTGACGGAACAGCAGCAGAATGTCGGCGCCAAGGCATCGTCGTCGTCGAGCGCCGGCCTGATGCTTTCGGGCGACCAGAACATCGTCAACGTGCAGTTTTCGGTGCTCTTCACGGTCAGCGATCCGAAGGCCTTCCTGTTCAACATCGAGGCGCCGCAGCTCACCCTGCAGCAGGTCGCCGAAAGTGCCATGCGCGAAGTGGTCGGCCGCCGTCCCGCCCAGGACATCTTCCGTGACGCCCGCCAGCAGATCGCGGCGGACGTGAAGGGCATCATCCAGGGCACCATGGACGCCTATGGCGCGGGCATCTCGATCAACGCGGTCGCCATCGAGGATGCGGCACCGCCACGCGAAGTGGCCGACGCCTTCGACGAAGTGCAGCGCGCCGAGCAGGACGAGGACCGCTTCGTCGAGGAAGCCAACAAATATGCCAACCAGCAGCTCGGCCAGGCTCGAGGCCAGGCAGCGCAGATCCGCGAAGAGGCAGCCGCCTACAAGGATCGCGTCGTCAAGGAGGCCGAAGGTGAGGCTCAGCGCTTCGTCGATATCTACGACCAGTACAGCAAGGCGCCGGACGTGACCCGCAAGCGCCTCTATCTCGAAACCATGGAGCAGGTCCTGAAGAATTCCAACAAGGTCATCATCGACGAGAAGCAGGGCGTCGTGCCCTATCTCCCGCTGAATGAGATCGGCCGCATGGGCCAGACCCAGCAGGGAGGCAACTGACCATGTCGAACCGTCTCGCTGCTCTCCTGATCGGCTTTGCCGCGCTGCTGCTGCTGATCTATTCCTCGGTCTTCGTCGTCAACGAGCGCCAGCAGGCAATCGTCGTGCGCTTCGGCCAGATCCAGGCGGTCCACACCGAACCCGGCCTCTACTTCAAGCTGCCGTTCGCCTTTGCCGATGCCGACCGCGTCCAGTATGTCGAGGACCAGGCGCTTCGCTTCGACCTCGACAACATCCGCGTCCAGGTCTCGGGCGGCAAGTTCTACGAGGTCGACGCCTTCGTGGTCTACCGCATCACCGACGCCCGCAAGTTCCGCGAGACCGTTTCGGGTGACCGGGATTCCGCGGAAGCGCGCCTCACCACCCGTCTCGACGCGTCCTTGCGTCGCGTCTACGGTCTGCGTGGCTTCGAGGCCGCCCTTTCCGACGCACGCGCCTCCATGATGCAGGAGGTCCGCGACGATCTGCGCACTGACGCGGAATCGCTCGGCATCACCATCTCGGACGTCCGTATCCGCCGCACCGACCTGACGCAGGAAGTCTCCCAGCAGACCTTCGACCGCATGAAGGCCGAGCGTCTGGCGGAGGCCGAACTGATCCGCGCACGCGGTAACGAAGAAGGCCAGCGCCGCCGGGCGATCGCCGACCGCCAGGTCGTCGAACTGCAGGCGGAAGCGCAGCGCGATTCGGAAATCCTGCGCGGTCAGGGCGATGCCGAACGCAACCGCATCTTCGGCGAGGCCTTTGCCCGGGACGAAGCGTTCTTCGAGTTCTACCGCTCCATGCGGGCCTATACCGGCGCGCTGAGCGACAAGGGGACCACCATGGTTCTCTCGCCGGACTCGGAGTTCTTCCGCTTCTTCAAGAACGCCGAAGGCGTACCGCCGATCACCGCGCCGGCCGCTCCGGCAACCGGGAACTGACGCGCGACATGGCGGATCTGCTCGCAGGTTTTGCCTTCTTCCTGATCATCGAGGGGCTGGTCTATGCACTGGCCCCTCGTTTTCTTGTCCAGATGGCGCGGCTTCTGCCCGGCATTCCGCCGGAACAGCTGCGTCTTCTGGGGCTCGTCGCGGTTACCTTCGGCGTCGGGCTGTTCTGGCTGGTGCGCGGCTGATTTCCGGCTTGCTGCTCCTGCGAAATTGATTTCCGCTTTCATCATTCCGCCTTATGCTTCGGCGAAAAAGCATGCCTGTTCGCGAGAGGAAGACCGCATGACCCCGACCACCGCCCAGTCCCGCAGGCTCCTTCCAGCGCTTCTGATCGGCACGGCCCTGGCATTCGGAACATTGGCCCGGCCGGTGCCCGCTCTCGCGCAGGGACCCGAGTCGGTCGCCGATCTCGCGCAGGGCCTGCTCGGCGCCGTGGTCAACATTTCCACCTCGCAGAGCGTCAAGGAAGAAGGCGAAGGGCCGGTACCGAAGGTGCCGGAGGGATCGCCCTTCCAGGAGCTGTTCGAGGACTTCTTCAAGAACCGCGGCGACGACGGCGGCAACAACAAGGTCAACTCGCTGGGCTCGGGCTTCGTCATCGACCCGAAGGGTTTCATCGTCACCAACAACCACGTGATCGAGAATGCCGACGACATCGAGGCGATCTTTCCGGACGGTTCGAAGCTGAAGGCGAAGCTGATCGGCACTGATCCCAAGACCGACCTTTCGGTGCTCAAGGTCGAGCCGCCGGCGCCGCTCACGGCGGTGAAATTCGGCGATTCCCGCAAGATGCGCATCGGCGACTGGGTCATGGCGATCGGCAACCCGTTCGGGCTCGGCGGCTCCGTCACCGTCGGCATCATCTCGGCGAGCGGCCGCAACATCAATGCCGGCCCGTACGACAATTTCATCCAGACCGATGCGGCGATCAACAAGGGCAATTCCGGCGGTCCGCTGTTCAACATGAAGGGCGAGGTGATCGGCATCAACACGGCCATCATCTCGCCGAGCGGCGGCTCGATCGGCATCGGCTTCTCCGTGCCGACGGAACTTGCCGAAAACGTCATCAAGCAGCTGATCGAGTTCGGCGAGACGCGCCGCGGCTGGCTCGGCGTGCGCATCCAGCCGGTGACCGACGAGGTGGCCGGCGGGCTCAAGATCGGCAAGGCGCGCGGGGCGCTGGTGAGCGGCATCGTCAAGGGCGGTCCTGTGGAGAACGGGCCGATCAAGGTCGGCGACGTCATCGTCACCTTCGACGGCAAGGACGTCCACGAGACACGCGATCTGATGCGCGTAGTCGCCGAGAGCGCGGTCGGCTCGGAGGTCGAGGTCAAGATCCTGCGCGACGGCAAGGAAGAGACGGTCAAGGTCAAGCTCGGACGGCTCGAGGACGACAAAGCGGCCGAGGTCGCGGCAAGCGAGGGCAGCGACGTGCTGCCGCCCGAGGACGGCGAGGAAGCGGTTCCCGAGGAGGACGGTGGCGAGCAGCAGTCGCCCGTCGATCCCCAGGAAGGGGTCCGGGCCGTCGAAGCGGTTGGTCTGGGCATCGGTGTGCTCGATGATGCCGCCCGCAAGACCTATTCGATCGCCGAGAGCGTCGAGGGCGTGGTGATCACCTCGGTAAAGCCGGAGTCGGCGGCGGCGGAGAAGGGCCTGAAGCCCGGTCAGGTGATCGTCGAGGTAGCGCAGGAGTTCATGGAAGCGCCGGAAGATGTCGGTGAGACCATCGCGTCGCTGAAAAGCCAGGGGCGCCGCAGCGCGCATGTGATGATCGCCGATGCCGAGGGCAATCTGCGCCACGTGGCGATCCCCCTCGAATAGCGGTCTCGGCTCTCAGGCGGTGATGCGGTCTTCTTCGTCCCAGGCCTGATCGGCAGCCATCAGCCGTTCCAGATCGGCGGGGGCCATGGGCTTGCCGACGAGGAAACCCTGGATCTCACCGCAGCCGAGGCGGCGCAGCAGTTCGTACTGGCCACGGGTTTCCACCCCTTCTGCCGCCAGGGAGACGCCGAGATCCCGGCCGAGCCGGATGACCGCATCAACGATTGCCCTGCTGTCGGCATTGGTCTCGATGTCCGAGATGAAGGACTGGTCGATCTTGATCTTGTCGAAACGGTAGCGTCGCAGGTAGCTCAGCGACGAGTAGCCGGTACCGAAATCATCGAGTGCGATGCGCACGCCAAGCGCCTTGATGGCGGCGAGGGTGGATTCAACTGCGATGTCCGAGTTGAGCAGCAGGGATTCGGTGACTTCGAGTTCGAGCCGGTGCGGCGGCAATCCGCATTCGCGCAAGGTTGATTCGATCATCGTGAATAGGCCCGGCGTGCCGAACTGGCGTGGCGACAGGTTGACGGCGAGCCGTACGGTGTCGGGCCAGGTTGTGGTGGTCTCGCAGCCCTTGCGGATGACCCAGGCGCCGATCCTGCCGATCAGACCGATATCCTCGGCAATCGGGATGAACTCGGCCGGGCTGACGGACCCCAGAGAGGGATGGTTCCAGCGGAGCAAGGCCTCGGCGCAGACGATCTCGCCGGAGCGGCTGTCCACCAGAGGCTGGAAGTGAAGCGAAAGGGCGTCGGCGGCAACGGCGGCGCGCAGTGCCTGCTCAAGCTCGTTGCGACGGCGCGCGGCCGCATCCAGAGAGGTATCGAAGAACCGGTAACGGTTGCGCCCGTCGCCCTTCGCCCGGTAAAGCGCAAGGTCGGCATGACGAATGAGCGTGTCGGCGTTCCGGCCGTCGATCGGGGCGCAGGCGATGCCGATGCTGACGCCGATGCGTGCGGTTCCCGAGGCGAGAACGAAGGGTTGGGAGAGTGCGTTGACGACGCGGTCGGCGAGTTCGGCTGCCGCGCGAGGATCATCCCTGACGGCCCGGATGATGGCGAATTCGTCGCCGCCGAGGCGGGCGATCGTGTCGCCTTCACCGCAGAGTGCCTTCAAGGTCGTGGCCACCTCGCGCAGCAATTCGTCGCCGGCGCCGTGACCATGGGTGTCGTTGACCTGCTTGAAGCGATCGAGATCGAGCAGGAGGACGGCAAAGCCCTCGTTGAAACGCTCCAGACGGGAAAGGGCGCGGCCGAGATCCTCGTTGAGCAGGACCCGGTTGCCGACGTCCGTCAGGCTGTCGTGACGAGCCATGTATTCGATGCGACCGCGCGCCTCGCGCGCCTGGGTCACGTCGCGGCCGACGCCGCGGAAGCCGGCGAACGCACCATTGCCGTCGAAGACCGGCTTGGCGCTCAGCGACCATACGCCGAGCTCGCCATCGCGCACCACGCAGATCTCGAAATCGCGGAAAGGTGCGTGATCATGCAATATCCGGCGCAGTTCGTCGGATCCGTGGACATCTGTGAGGAAGCGGCGGCCGTTGTCCATGAACGGCATGACTTCCCAGAGGGGACGGCCATAGACCTTGTCTTCGCCCGTTGAGACCTCTTCGAAGAACCGTGGCGACGCGCGCCGGAGCAGGAGGTCGCTGTCGAGACCCCATAGCCAGTCCGCGGCATTTTCCTCGAAGTCGTTGAGCAGCAGCCCGATCACGTCGCGCTGTTCGTCGGCGGCGAGCTGGGCGCGGACACGGATCGTCAGGCTGTCGCAGAGCGCGAAGGACGAGCGGATGATGATGGCGGCATAGACGACGTAAAGGGCGAAGAGGTTGAGGCCGATCACCTCGCCCACCTCGGCAATGGCGAAGGCCGAGCCGATGCCCATGATCGCGCTGAAGGCAATCGCGGCGGGTGGAATGGTGGCGAGTGCGAAGCCGCCGCCGCCGGTCATGCCGACGGTGATCGCAATGATCACGAGCCGCTGGTGTTCGGTCGCATAATAGTAAAAGAGCGCGGACAGGCAGGCCCACAATCCGCTGGTGACGACGGCAAAGATGACGGCGCGGCGGGTGCCGCGCAGGGAGGCCGTTTCGCGTTCCGGGCGATTCCTGTTCTGCCACCAGCGGAGGCCGGTCAGCAGAGCGATTGCCGTCACCATGGCTGCCCAGACGAGAACCCAGAAATGCATCGGATTGTCGACGAGGGCGACGATGGCAACCGCCGCATTGGCGAGGTTTGCGGCCATCATCCAGGGGGTGTTGCGTAGAACGGCTGCGAGCCGCACGGCGCGAATTCGTCCCGCCTCGAACTCCGTCTGTCCCGCCTCGCCGAGGCGCAGGAAGGCGCCGCCAGCAGAACGAAGCATGTCAAAGGGCCGGGACAGACTGGGTTTCATGCGTATTAGAATAATCGCAGGAACTTAAAGGCCCATGAATCCGAAGACCGGCTTTTGTTGCATGAACCAACAAGATGCGGAATTTCAAAGGAAAATCTGCACTGTACCTATCGTGGACTGCAACCGGGCGGCGATCTGTGTGCTGTTGCGGCTCGTTCAGCGCTGACGCACTTCCGGAGCGATGCGGTAGAGCACATGACGCTTGAGGTGGGGATGGCTGTCGGGCACGCGCGGGTGGTCGAAATCACCGTCCGGATCGCGGTGCATGCCGATCCGCTCCATCACAGCGATCGATCGTCTGTTTCGATCAACCGCAAAGGCGACGATCTCGTCGAGATGGAAGATCGTGAATCCATGGGCGAGGAGGGCGGTTGCCGCCTCGGTCACGTAGCCCTTGCCCCAGAAGCGCGTCGCCAGCCGCCAACCGATCTCCACCGTATCCGGCGCAAACAGCGGGGCCAGCCCGGCAAGGGAGAGGCCGCAGAAGCCGATGGGTTCGGCCGTCTCCTTCAATCCCAGCGCATAGAAGCCGAGACCGGTTTCGTCGATCATGCGGCGGACCTTGTCGAGCAGCAGATCGGCTTCCTCATGGGAGCGGCGGAACGGAAAGAACTCCATCACCGTCGAATCGCGGTTGATCTCGCGGAAGAGATCGCGATCGTCGTCGCACCAGTTGCGCAAGGTCAGCCGGGGCGTTTCGAGGATCGTGGCCATGGCGCCCGGTGCCCTTTCAGGGGGTGACGAAATCCGTCTTGCGATAGCCCTGGAGGTAGAGAAGGGCGGTCAGGTCCGAATGGTTGATGCGGATCCGGGCCTGGGCGGCGACGGAGGGCTTTGCGTGCAGGGCGACGCCTGAACCGGCGAGTTCCAGCATTCCAAGGTCGTTGGCGCCGTCTCCCACCGCGATGACGTCATCGGCGTCGATGCCGAGCCGGGCGGTGATGTCGACCAGCGCATCCACCTTGGCCTGCTTGCCGAGGATCGGCTCGGCGACCTCGCCGGTGAGGAAACCGTCCTTTTCGAGAAGGATGTTGGCGCGGTTCTCGTGGAAGCCGAGACGGGCGGCGATCGGTCCGGTGAAGACGGTGAAGCCGCCGGATACCAGGGCCGTGTAGTAGCCTTTCGCCTTCATCGTGGCGATCAGTTCCGGGCCGCCGGCGGTCAGCGTGATGCGCTTGGCGATCACCTCGCCGACCACGCTGATCGGCAGGCCTTTCAGCAGGGCGACGCGTTCCCTCAAGGCAGGCTCGAAGGCGATCTCGCCGTTCATCGCCCGGGCGGTGATTTCGGACACCTTGTCCTTGAGGCCGACTTCGGCGGCCAGTTCGTCGATGCATTCCTGGCCGATCATGGTCGAATCCATGTCGGCGATGAGGAATTTCTTGCGCCGGCTGTCGGCGTCCTGCACGGCGACGTCGATCTTTTCCCCGGCGACGAGGGCGCGCAGCGTCGCATCGGCTTCCGTAGCGTCAGTTCCATCCCGCAAGGCGATATCGCAGGCAATCCCGTCGGCCAGCCAGTAGAGGCCCGAGGCGCGGAGGGTCTCGGCAGCGCGCTCGGCGAGCGCCGGGCGAAGGATCGGATTTGACGGATTGGCGAGAAGCGTGGCAACGAAGGCCATGATGGAAAATCCTGGAAACGAGATCGACGCGATCCTGATAACCGGGCCGACCGCCAGCGGCAAGTCCGCTCTGGCGCTCGAGCTTGCAAGGCGTCACGGCGGCGAGGTGGTCAATGCCGACAGCATGCAGGTCTACGACACGCTCAGGGTCCTGACCGCACGCCCGTCGGTGGAGGAGATGGAGGGCGTGCCGCATCACCTCTACGGCCATGTGCCGGCGGGAGCCGCCTATTCGACCGGTGACTGGCTGCGGCAGGCCGACGAGGTGATCGCCGATATGAAGAGGCGCGGCGCGATGCCGGTCGTCGTCGGCGGGACGGGTCTCTATTTCAAGGCGCTGACCGGCGGCCTCGACGACATGCCGGCCGTGCCGGCCGAAATCCGTCAGCGGCTTCGGGACCGACTGACCGCCGAAGGACCGGAAGGGCTCTACCAGGATCTGAAAGCGCGCGATCCTGCCGTGGCCGAGCGGCTCGGTCCGCAGGACGGGCAACGCATCGTTCGTGCGCTGGAGGTGTTGGAGGCGACGGGGCGGTCGATTTCCGCATTCCAGGGGCGCGGCGGGCCGGTGATCGTCGATCCGGAACGGGCGCGCAAGATCGTCGTGCTGCCCGACCGGGCGCTTCTTCATGCGCGGATCAACCGCCGTTTCGAGACGATGTTCGACGAAGGGGCGGTGGCGGAGGTCGAGGCCTTGCTGGCGCTCGACCTTGCCCCGGAAATGCCGGCGATGAAGGCGATCGGCGTGTCGCAGATCGCGGCGATGCTCAGGGGCGAGATGACGCCCGAGGCGGTGATCGCGCAGGCATCGGCAGCGACCCGGCAATATGCCAAGCGGCAGATGACATGGTTTCGCAACCAGATGGACGAAAGCTGGGAGCGGATCGGCTGAGCTGCCGCGCTCAGTCCTTGCGGTAGAGGCTCGACAGCGGCTTTCTCAGGATGCTTTCGCGGAGCGACGAGCCCGGTTCGCGACGGATCGAGCCCGGCTGGTCCTGGCCGGCGAAGCTCGGCTGCGGCTGGGGGCGCGGTTCGTAAGAGGTCGGCGGGGTTTCGGTGCGATCGCCGAAACGGCGGCCGTAGCGGGGGTCTTCCGGAAGACCTGACGAGCGCGGCAGCATGTCCGGGCGATAGGGTTCGATCGGTGGCGTGAGGTCCTGGGTGAAGGACTGACGGGCGGTCGGGGCTGAGGGTTCCGGGTCGAGCGGCTGGCGCGCGGGCGGTGGCGTCGTGCGCCAGGGTTCGGCCGGCTGGCGTCGATCGGCTTCCATGGTGTGGTGGACCGCGGGCGGCGTCGCGTCGGTTTCGAAATAGGCATCATCGTCGCCGGTCCCGTCGTCGGGAAACTCGTCGTGCGGGTCGTTGCCTTCCATGCGCTGCGCGTTCTCGAAGCTTTGCTGGAAGGCCGAGATGTCGGGACCGGCAATGGCGCGCATGCGATTGACGATGGTACGCAGGTCGACCGTGTCCGGGCTTTCCTCGGAGGCCTTGACCGCCGCGCTGTTGGCCTTCGGGAGCTGGTGGGCCTCGACGCGAGCGAAGCGCATGCGCATCGGAACGGCGATTGCCTCGCCGAAGGCGATCGCCTCGCCGTTGCCGATCGATGAGATGAAGCTTGTGGTGGAGATCGACGAATCCGGGATGGCCGAGCGGATGATCTCCTGGTCACGGTCGTTGGCGAGCCGCATGGCGAACAGCGTCGAGCACTGCGACAGGATGGTCTGGTCGAGTTCGCCCGGACGCTGGGTGATGATGCCGAGCGAGACCCCGTATTTACGGCCTTCCTTGGCGATGCGGGCGATTGCCTGGCGGGTCGGGAAGAAGCCGAGATTGGGGTCGGAGGGAACGTAGCGGTGCGCTTCTTCGCAGACGACCAGCATGTGGATCGCGCCGTTCGACCACAGCGCCAGTTCGAAGGCCATCCGGCAGAGAACCGAGGCGACCGAGTTCACCACTTCCGACGGGATGCCGGCCAGCTGGAAGGTCGAGATGGGGCGATCTTCTCCCGGAATGCGGAAGATATGGGCGATGGTCTCCATGATCGTGTCGCTGATCGTGTTGTTGGAGAACATGAAGTGGTAGCGCGGATCGTTGATCGCCGACAGGATGCGCATCTTCAGCGCTCGCAGGATCGGCTTTTCGCCGCGCCCTTCAAGCCGGCCGATGCGCTCGTCGATGAGCGCCAGAAGGTCGGCCATGCGGTAGGGCACCGGGGTATCGGCGGTGATCGAGCTCTTGTCCCCGGAGCGGCGCATCAGCGCGCTTTCGTTGCCGCGGAAGGCGCGCTTGGCCTCCGGCATCAGGTCGCGCAGGATGTCGAGTTCGTCCGCGATCGGCGGACGTCCGCGGAACAGCACTTCGGCGAACTCCTCCAGCCGCATCAGCCAGAAGGGCAGGTCGAGCGTATCGGTGTCGATGACGACGGCGTGATCGGGGAAGGCGGCAGCGAATTCGTTGTGTGGGTCGAGGATCAGGACGCGGAGGTTCGGGTCGCTCTCGATCGCCTTACGCAGCAGCAGCGAGACGGCGGTCGACTTGCCGACGCCGGTCGAGCCGACCACGGCGAAATGCTTGGACAGCATCGAGGGAACGTGGATTGTCGCGTCGATCGACTCGTCCTGCGTCAGCTTGCCGATGACCGCGGTGTCGCCCTTGCGGATGTCATAGATGCGCAGGAGGTCGGCCGCGCGGATGCGGTGGGCGATGGCGCCGAGATAGGGATAGCGCGAGATACCGGTCGAGAAACGCTCCGAGCCGTCGAGGTCCTTGTGGACTTCGCCGAGCAGCTCGACCTCGATCAGGATGCGGTTGTCGTCGTGTTCACCCCAGTTCTTGGTGCCGGTCTGCATGGAGTAGGCAAGCGCGACGACGCGGTTTTCGCCGACGCTGATCGAAATCAGCCGGCCGACCGACCAGAGTTCGGTCAGGTCCGTGCCTCCGCCTTCGGCGATAGCCGCAATCGTGGCGCGTGCGCCATTGCAGGCAACGACGCGTCCGAGGAAGCGATTGCCCGCGGCCATCCGGTCGCGGCGTTCCTGTTCGCCCGCGCTGACGGCAGGCTGAAGATCATGGTCGGCCAAAACACACTCCTTGTGTCTGCGACAGTTTAACCGGGCAGGTTTTAACAGGAGGTATAGCCGCGACGTGAATTTTGTGACGCTTGTTGATCCGGGCGGGGCAGATCGCCCGTTTTTTGGACAGGAGCGCGTTGACGCCTGCCCTATTTGTGTCTATCAATTCTTCCCATGAAAAATTCGATCGTTCTTATTGTGGTGGGAAAGCGCATGGGCAGGATGGTGTAACCATCCGGCGATAGCCACCCATGCGCTAGATGACAGGCTCCTCAAAGGGGCCTTTTTTTATGGCCAAAACCGGGCGAGCAGCCTGAACACGATCCAAAAGGCAGATGGAAAACAGCATGACGGGCAAAGACAATCAGATGACGGGCGCCGAGATCGTCCTGAAGGCGTTGAAGGACAACGGGGTCGAGCACATTTTCGGCTATCCCGGCGGTGCGGTCCTGCCGATCTATGACGAAATCTTCCAGCAGGAAGAAATCCAGCACATCCTCGTCCGCCATGAGCAGGGCGCCGGCCACGCCGCCGAAGGTTATGCCCGCTCGACCGGCAAGGTCGGCGTCGTCCTCGTCACCTCCGGCCCCGGCGCCACCAATGCGGTCACGCCGCTGCAGGATGCGCTCATGGACTCCATTCCGCTCGTCTGCATTTCCGGCCAGGTCCCGACCCCGCTGATCGGTTCGGATGCCTTCCAGGAATGCGACACGGTCGGCATCACGCGGCCCTGCACCAAGCACAACTGGCTGGTCAAGGACGTCAACGATCTCGCCCGCACCATCCATGAAGCCTTCCGCATCGCCCAGTCCGGTCGCCCGGGTCCCGTTCTGGTCGACGTGCCGAAGGACGTGCAGTTCGCCACCGGCACCTATACCCCGCCGGAGAACCACGCGATCCAGAAGAGCTACCAGCCGAAGGTCCAGGGCGACATCAACGCGATCCGGGCCGCCGTCGAGCTGATGGCGAATGCCCGCCGTCCGATCATCTATTCGGGTGGCGGCGTCGTCAATTCCGGTCCGGAAGCCTCCAAGCTGCTGCGCGAGCTGGTCGACCTCACCGATTTCCCGATCACCTCGACGCTGATGGGCCTCGGCGCCTATCCGGCATCCGGCAAGAACTGGCTCGGCATGCTGGGCATGCACGGTTCCTACGAGGCCAACATGGCGATGCATGACTGCGACGTCATGGTCTGCATCGGCGCGCGTTTCGACGACCGCATCACCGGCCGCCTCAACGCGTTCTCGCCGAATTCGAAGAAGATCCATATCGACATCGATCCGTCGTCGATCAACAAGAACGTCCGCGTCGACATTCCGATCACCGGCGACGTCGGTCACGTGCTTGAAGACATGGTCCGCCTGTGGCGGGCACAGCCCAACAAGCCCGAGGCCGGCCAGACCGCCGAGTGGAAGGAAAGCATCGCCAAGTGGCGGGCGCGCAATTCCTTCGGCTACACGCCGTCGAAGGACGTCATCATGCCGCAATATGCGATCGAGCGCCTGTCGGCGCTGACGCAGGGCCGCGACACCTACATCACCACGGAAGTCGGTCAGCACCAGATGTGGGCGGCACAGTATTTCGGCTTCGAACAGCCGAACCGCTGGATGACCTCGGGCGGCCTCGGCACCATGGGGTACGGCTTCCCGGCGGCGATCGGCGTGCAGATCGCCCATCCGGAAAGCCTCGTCATCGACATTGCCGGCGACGCCTCGATCCAGATGTGCATCCAGGAAATGTCCTGCGCGGTACAGTACAATGCGCCGGTCAAGATCTTCATCCTCAACAACCAGTACATGGGGATGGTGCGCCAGTGGCAGCAGCTGCTGCACGGCAACCGGCTGTCGCATTCCTACACCGAGGCGCTGCCGGACTTCGTCAAGCTGGCAGATGCCTATGGTGCCGTCGGTCTGCGTTGCGAAAAGCCGGAGGATCTCGACGATGCCATCATGGAGATGATCAACGTCAAGAAGCCGGTGATCTTCGACTGCCGCGTCGCCAATCTGGCCAACTGCTTCCCGATGATCCCGTCGGGCAAGGCGCACAACGAAATGCTGCTGCCGGACGAGGCCACGGACGAGGCGGTCGCGACCGCCATCGACGCCAAGGGCCGCCAGCTGGTTTGATGACAGGAACAGGAAGAGACACATGAACGCACATCAGCAGCCCACCGGTTCCGCTTACTTCATCGCAAAGGAAACCGCTGCCGTCGAAAGCCATACGCTATCGGTCCTCGTCGACAACGAACCGGGTGTCCTAGCCCGCGTCATCGGCCTGTTTTCCGGGCGTGGCTACAACATCGAAAGCCTCACCGTCTCGGAAACCGAGCACGAGGCCCATCTTTCGCGCATTACGATCGTCACACGCGGCACCCCGAGCGTGCTCGAGCAGATCAAGGCCCAGCTCGAGCGGATCATTCCGGTCCACCGGGTGGTCGACCTGACGGTGCGCGCCCGCGATCTCGGCCAGGAGCGTCCGATCGAGCGGGAAGTGGCGCTCATCAAGGTGGTGTCGTCCGGCGAGATGCGGGCCGAGACGCTTCGCCTTGCCGACGCCTTCCAGGCGAAGGTCGTCGACGCGACCGTCGAGCACTTCATCTTCGAGATCACAGGCAAGTCGTCGAAGATCGACCAGTTCGTGGCGATCCTGAAGCCGCTCGGCCTCAACGAGATCTGCCGCACCGGCATCGCCGCGATGAACCGCGGTTCGCAGGGCATGTGACACCGTCACCGACGGCGTGAAAAACAAACGGGCGGCTCATGGGGCCGCCCGTATTCGTTTGTCTGGCCGGTCACGGCTTGCTGTCCTGTTTTGTCAGAACATCGACATCTGGGTCGGCAGCGGCTTTTCCTCGGATGTTTCGTCGGGATCGGCAGCCGTTGCGGCTTTTGTCTTGCGCGGGGGCTTGGTGGGTTCGGAGGGCTCCTGGTCCGTGGCGGGAACCGGTTCGGGCGTCGGGGGCAGGGCGCCGACGTCACCCATGAAGCCTGTCAGCACATCCGCGAGCGTATGCCGGACGAGGGCATAATGGACGAACTGGCCGCGCTTTTCGCGGCTGATCAGGCCAGCTGTTTCGAGTATGGTCAGATGCTGCGAGATGGAGGGTTTGGCCATGTCGAAACGCGACGAAATCTCGCCGGCGGTCAGGCCCGATGCGGCAAGATGCTTGAGGATCTCGCGGCGGGGCGGGGCGGCCAGGGCATGAAAGACCTGCTGTGTCGCGCGCGTCATGTCGATCCGCGGGGCCTTGGTCGGGCGACTTTTCTTCACGTTTTCAATACCCTGGTTTTCTGGTGCGTCGGATGGGTGCGCCAAGTCACTAATTAGCTATTCTCCTAATTCCTTATTGGCTCGAAAAGGTAATTAGGGCTTTACCTAAATGGCTGCAGGGCGCTTTTCTGTCAACGGCCTAGAGCACGGGATCCGGGCGGATCAACATCAAATACAGGATGCCGATCATCGACAGGAAGGCGGGAAAGCCGAAGGCGAACCAGATGCGATAGAGTCGATAATAACGCTCCGGCAGCGGAAGGTTCGCTTCTGCGGCATTGCGGGCCAGGTTGCGCAGCTGGATCTGTATCCAGACGACCGGCAGCCAGAAAAGGCCGACCACGCCATAGAGGACGAGCGAGAGGGCGATCCAGCCGGTCGTCAGCGGCCAGCCGATCCGGTGGGCCAGCCAGGCGCCGGTCAACGGCTGGAGAACGGCCGCGGTCGCGGTGAAGAGCGTGTCGGCGATGACCACGGTGCCGGCGACATGGGCGATCAGCCGCGGGTCACGGGTCCGGTTGGCCATGAGCATGAAGAAGGCGATGCCGGCGCCGGTGCCAAACAGCACCGCCGCGCCGATCACATGGGCGAGCCGCAGCAGGTCGTCGAGCATGTCAGCGGTCCTCCAGGATGGCGAGCGCACAGAGCGTCAGCAGGAGCGAGGGGAAGATCTTGACCAGGGGACCCAAGGGATCGAGCCACAGTCCGGGCTGGATGACGGTACCGCCGACGAGATAGGAGACCGAGACCGCGAGCATCGCAAGCATGGCGCGGCGGGCATACGGCTGGACGAGGACGGCCAGTCCGAGCGCGATGTCCAGCACCGAGGTGAACAGGGTGACGGCGAGCGCGAGCGCCGGCGGCACATCTTCGCCGAACATCTCGGCTGCCGGCATGGGGTTCAGGAGCGGGATGGCACCGGATAGAATCCAGAAGGCGGCCAAAGTGACGATCACAAGGGGCTTCAGGAGATAGAGACGGGAGAACCAGAGATCCTGCGCAGCGGCCGGTTCGCGGCGCAGCCGGGGTAGTGGATCCGGTGTCCAGAGCGTTTGCCTGCCATCCGCCGGGGACACACCGAAGCCGCTGATGACGGTTGCCGTCGACCGCAGCGGCGAGCGCCAGCCGAGACGGCCGGCAAGGTCCGCGAGGAGGGACAGCGGGCGTGCCGCAACGGCCGGAAGGCGAAGCACCGGCGCCGGTCGAAGCCCGAGCCATTCGCGGTAGAAGCGCGCCATTTCCTCCAGCTGGCGCGTCGGTCGGCCGGCGACGACGAGATCGCTGCCGCTCGGGATGCGGCCGGCTATCGCATCCGAAACCGCGGCGGCAAGGTCCGACACATGAACCGCATTCAATGGGCTGTCGGCATCGACGAGCGGCAGGACGAGGGGCATCGAGGCGATCGCCCGCAACAGGGCCGTGCCGCCATAGGCGTTGCGACCGACGACCACCGTCGGGCGCAGGATCACATGCGGCAGGCCGGAACGGGAAAGGGCGGCATCGGCTTCGAGTTTCGTGGCGATGAAGCGGGTCCCGGCGACGGCGAGGTCTTCCGGCGCGGAGATCTGGACGATCATGGGCGGAGTGGCCTGCTCCACGCACGCGGCTTGCAGCGCCAGCATCGCGTCGCGCTGGACGGCGGCGAGATCGTCGCGCAGACCGTCCTGCAAGGCGCCGGCGCAGTTGACGACGGCGGTCACGCCGTCGAGCAGCGGCTGCCAGTCGGAGGCGGTGCGCAGACGCGCGAGATCGCGGCTGATCCAGGCCACGGCGGGCATGCGGGCCTTGGCGCGGTCAATATCGCGGCCAAGGCCGGTGACGGCGTGGCCCTCGTCGTTCAAGGTCTGGGCGACGACCTGTCCGATGAAGCCCGTGGCACCGAGAACCAGAATGGTCATGCCGTCTTTTTCCTATGCTGGGAACGCCTGTCCTTGGTGGCAAAGCTGTCGTCGCCGCGGCTCAGATCATCTCGAGGGGGACCTTGCGGTCCGGCGGCGGGAAGGCGGCGTCGAGGACGGCCCAGTCCTCCTCGGAGATGTCGAGGTCGACGGCGTCGCGGTTCTCGCGGACGCGCCTGAGGTTCGCCGATTTCGGGATGGAGATGACGCCGTCGCGCTCCAGGAGGAAGGCGAGTGCGACCTGGGCCGGGGTGGCCTGATAGGCCTTGGCGATGTGGATCAGCTCGGGATGGTGGGCGAGGCGGCCCTGTTCGATCGGGGAATAGGCCATCAGGGCGACACCATGCGACTGGCACCAGGGGAGGAGGTCATATTCGACGCCCCGGCGCGAGAGGTTGTAGAGCACCTGGTTGGCCACGCAGTTTTCGCCACCGGGCAGGGAGAAGAGCTCTTCCATGTCGGCCGTGTCGAAATTGGAGACGCCCCAGGCACCGATCCTGCCGGCGGCGCGCAGCTCCTCGAAGGCGGCGATGGTGTCGGCGAGCGGATGGTCTCCGCGCCAGTGGAGAAGGTAGAGATCGAGACGATCCGTGCCGAGCCGTTTCAGGCTGGCCTCGCAGGCGGCGATCGTTCCGGTGCGGCTGGCATTCCACGGATAGACCTTGCTGACGAGGAAGACCTCGTCGCGGCGGTCTTCGAGCGCCTTGCCGACGATCAGTTCCGCTCCACCTTCCGCATACATTTCCGCCGTGTCGACCAACGTCATGCCGAGATCGAGTCCGAGCCTTATGCTGTCGATCTCCTCGTTGGCGCGGGCCCGGGTTTCGCCCATCTGCCATGTTCCAAGCCCGAGCGCGGGGACGGCGATGCCGTTCGGCAGGGTGACGGTCGGTATCGGATCGTGCATTATGGTTCCTTGTCGGTGCTGGTTCCCAAGCTTAGCCGAGCCGCCTTAGGTTTCAATCCTTTGACGATTGCCATGGTGACAAAACTCCGGTGGCCGAAGCGCGCCGGCGTCACTATCTTGGCGCCGAATTTCTGGAGAGAGACTTTTGGATACCGCAACGCTTTCCGCCCTCGTGACCTTCGCCTTCGCGACCTCGATCACGCCTGGACCCAACAACATGATGCTGTTCGCGTCGGGCGTGAATTTCGGCTTCCGCCGGACCATCCCGCACATGTTCGGCATCGGTGTCGGCTTCCTGTCACTGCTGATCGGCGTCGGGCTCGGGCTCGGCGCGTTGCTGGCGACCGTGCCGGTCATCTACACGACGCTGAAGATCGCCGGCGGGCTTTATCTTCTCTACATCGCCTGGAAGATCGGATCATCCCGGACGCTCGGCGAAGGCAAGACCAGCGGCCGGCCGATGACCTTCCTCGGCGCGGCCGCCTTCCAGTGGGTCAATCCCAAGGCCTGGGTGATGGCGGTGACGGCGATGGCGGTCTATGTCGATCCGACGCATTACCTGTGGAGCGTCGTTGTCGTCGGGCTGGTGTTTGCCGCGGTCAACCTGCCGAGCGTGTCGACCTGGGCCGGCTTCGGCTCCGTGCTGCGCGACTGGCTGTCCGTGCCGGTGCGGCTGAAATGGTTCAACATCACGATGGCGGTGCTGCTCGTCGCCAGCCTGTGGCCAATGCTCAAATAGGTCAATTCTCCACTATTGCTAAGCGGCGGGGCGTGCATAAGACTATGCGGCAACGACGAGGAAGAGTGAATTGCCCGAGCATCGCCACGATCACCATGACCACGGCGGTCATGACCATGAGCATGACCACAGCCATGGCCATGAGCACCATCACGACAACCACTATTCCGACATGCAGGCCCGGGTCCGCGCGCTCGAGACCCTTTTGACGGAAAAGGGCTTGATCGACCCGGCGGCGATCGACGCGATCGTCGAGACCTACGAGACCAAGGTTGGGCCGAGAAACGGCGCGCATGTCGTGGCGAAGGCCTGGACCAATCCCGCCTTCGCCGAATGGCTGCGCGTCGATGCGACTGCGGCGATCGAGAGCCTCGGCTATACCGGCCGCCAAGGCGAGCACATGCGAGCGGTGTTCAACACGCCCGACACCCACAACATGGTCGTCTGCACGCTGTGCTCCTGCTATCCTTGGTCCGTGCTCGGACTGCCGCCCGTCTGGTACAAGGCACCCGCCTATCGTTCGCGCGCCGTCATCAATCCGCGGGCGGTGCTCTCCGAATTCGGCGTGACGCTGAGCCCGGAAACGCAGATCCGGGTGTGGGATTCGACGGCCGAACTGCGTTATCTCGTGGTTCCGGAACGGCCCGCCGGTACCGAGGGCTGGGACGAGGCGGCCCTTGCGGCGCTTGTCACGCGTGATTCGATGATCGGCACGGGGCTGGCGCTTCCGGCGGGGGACGGCCAGTGAACGGTCCGCACGACCTCGGCGGGCAGATGGGTTTCGGCCCCGTGGCGCCCGAAACCGACGAGCCGCTGTTTCATGCCGAATGGGAAAAGCGGGCGCTCGGGCTGACGCTCTCCTGCGGTGCCTTCGGGGCCTGGAACATCGACGAGAGCCGCCACGCGCGGGAAAACATTCCACCGGCCCAGTATCTGTCGGCCAGCTACTACGAGATCTGGATCCGGGCGCTCGAGACGCTTCTCGAACGGCACCGCTTCGCCACCCGCGAGGAGATGGAGACCGGTCGTCCCATGCGCCAGAGCGCGGAGCCGAAGCGGGTGCTGAAGGCCGACATGGTGGCGGACGTGCTGGCGCGCGGCGGACCCTGCGACCGGCCGCTCCATACCGAGCCGATGTTCGCCGCGGGAGACGTGGTGAGAACGAAGAACTTCCACCCCGAGACCCATACGCGGCTGCCGCGTTACGCCCGCGCCAAGCGGGGCGTGGTCGAGGCGGTGCAGGGAAGCTTCGTCTTTCCCGACGACAACGCCCATGGGCGGGGCGAAAATCCCCAATGGGTCTATACGGTGGTCTTCGATGCCGGCGAGATCTGGGGCGAGGGCGCCGATCCGACGCTGACCGTGTCGATCGACGCTTGGGAGAGCTATCTTGAGCGCGTGTGAGGTCGCATCGCCGCTGGCCGCTTCGCCCGGACTGCCGAAGTCGGTCGAGGGCGATCCGGTGTTCGGCGAGCCCTGGCAGGCACAGGCCTTCGCGATGACCGTGCACCTGCATGAACGGGGTCTGTTCAGCTGGAGCGAATGGGCGGAAACGCTTTCGAGCGAGCTGCACAAGCCGGAGCGCGCCGAAGACGGTTCCGACTATTTCGACGGCTGGGTCGCTGCCCTGACCGGGCTGCTTGCGGCCAAGGGGCTCGCCGATCCGGAGACGGTGCTGGCCCTGCAGGAAAGCTGGAAGCGGGCGGCCGAGGCGACGCCGCATGGCAGCCCGATCGTGCTGGACAACGACCCGCTGCGCTGACGCTCAGATCCGCGGTTTCGGATCGAGCGGGAACATCCTGAAATAGGGCTCCGCCTCGCGGAGCACCCGGGCAAAGGAAGGCCTCTCCTTGAGACGGCCGAGATAGTCCTTGAGCTTCGGTGTGGTGTCGTCGAGCGGGCAGACGGTGTCGGCGTAGAAGAGGGCCGGCGCGGCGGCGCAGTCTGCGAGCCCGAAGGCCTTGCCCACGGCCCAGCCGTCGGGCGGCAGACGCGTTTCCATGAAGGCATAGGCGGCAGCGATGTCGGTGCGGGCCTGGACGACGCCGATCGCGTCATGGCCGTCGGCGGGGCGGAAGACGTCGAGCACGATCTTCTGCATGGGGAGCTGGAGCATGTCGTCGAACAGCCGGTCCCACATGCGATCCTGCCAGGCGAGATCCGGGTCTTTCGGAACGAGCGGGGCAGTTGGGTTCGCAAAGGCTTCCAGATAGTCGATGATCGCCGCCGATTCGGCGATGGTGGCGTTTCGCTCGGTGTCGACGAGGACCGGAAACTTCATCGGCGGCCAGACCTTGCGGAAGTCTTCCCGGGACGTCTCGTCGCCGAGGTCGACGAGCACCGGCTCGAATGGGATGGCGTTTTCGTAGAGCGCGATCAGGACCTTCCAACAGAAGGACGCGAGCGGATGGTAATAGAGCCTGAAGGTCATCGTCTGTTCTCCGTCGCGGGGCCGGTGTCGGCCGGTCACAGGTCGAACTGACGATAGCACTCATCCGCGACCTGCTGCATCCGCTCGCGCGAGATTTCCCCGGTGACGGCATAGCCGACCGCCCCGTCGATCCAGTAGAAGGTCTCCAGCCCGTCATCGCTCGCATAGCGGAAACTGGTTTCGCGGTTCTCGTCGTTGCGGCCGACCAGCACGGTGATCCGTTCTCCGGCGGTATCCTCGTACATCAGCAGGGCGCCCGGCCGGCCGCTCACGGGGACCAGGCGACCGCCGACGAGTTTCATGCCGAGGTTCGAAAGATCCGGAATGCGCATCGGGTGATCGAGGCGCTTGCCGAGCCAGGTGGCGAGGTGGTCCTGCTGGTCGGCGCCGACCTCGACCGGGTGACGGATGTCGCTGGCATAGATGAGGAAGGCCGAATGCGACTGGTCGGAAAGTGTTGCTGTGGTGAGCGTCGGCCGGTCCGCATCGAAAAGCGGAGGGGCGAACCGGCCGACGCCGATCCCTCCGATAAAGAGGAGAATGGCGGCGGCGGTGCGGGCAAGGGTAGCGACGGAGAGGCGGCGCGGTCTTGCCGGACGGCTGGCGCCGGAAAGGAGTGCCAAATCGGCTTCGCTGGCGGTCTCGTCACCGGGAAAAAGCGAGCGGATAGCGGCATTCTGGGCCTGCCAGTCGGCGACGCGCGCCCTGTCTTCCGGATGCGCGGCGAGCCAGGCCTCGACCTCGGCGCGGCGTGCCGCGTCCAGCCGGTCGTCGGCATAGGCGTGCAGGTCGTTCTCGTCGACGGTCTTCATGGTCTCGGTCATTTCGGTCTCCGCAGGGCAACGATATTCTTTTCCGCAAGCACGTCGCGCAGACGCCCGCGGGCGCGCGAAAGGCGCGACATGACCGTGCCGATCGGCACGCCGAGCATGTCGGCGACCTCCTGATAGGCATAGCCTTCGACGACGACCAGCATCAGTACGGCCCGGTGCTCGTCGGGAAGGCCATCAAGGGCGGCGCGCAGACGGTCGCGTTCGAGCGGGTCGTCCGGGGGCGCGGATGACGGGATTTCGGCCGCTTCGTCCAGATCGACGACCGGATGCCGCCGCTTTCGGCCGGCGCGGTTGCGGTGAAGATTGGTCATGATCGTGTAGATCCAGGCCTTCAGATTGACGCCGCGCCAGCTCGCCTGGCGGGCAAGCGCGGTCTCCACGCAATCCTGGAGCAGGTCGTCGCTTTCGGCCCGCGAGCGGGTGAGGCTGAGCGAATAGCGCCTGAGGGCCGGAAGCAGCGAAAGCATGTCCCGTTCGAACGGGGCGCTGCCGGGCGCAGATGCGCCCGACATGCGGTCCTTGTCCTCAGGGCCTTGCGGCATGCCAGACACCTTTCATGCCGTCGCCGGTCGCGTCGCCCATCTTCTTGTCGTTGATCCAGAAGTAGAGCGGCATGCCGTTGCGGGCCCATTGCTTGGATCCGTCCTTGCGGTCCACCAGCGAATATGCACCGTCCGCCTTGGCGCCGGAAGTGGCGATGAAGGGCGGCCAGTTCTGGGCGCAGGCGTCGTAGCAGTTCGACATGCCCTTCTTGTCGTTCTTGAAGGTATAGAGCGTCATGCCGTTCTCGGCGGCGATGACCTTGCCCTTGGCGCTGTCGACGGTCTTGACCGGGGCGGCGAAGGCGGTGCCGGCAAGAGCGGCGAGCGTTACCAGGGCGGACGAAAGGACGAGGCGGGTTCTCATGGGAATATTCCTCCGGGTTGCGGCAGGCATCGTCTCGATCCTACCTGCAGCTTAGACACCGAAGGGTGGCGGTTTATTCCCTTCATTGCGGAAAATTTCTCCCCGCCCAAGATCCGGCCGTCGCCTTGCCAAGGCGCGGGAATCCTGCCAAGCACCGATGCATGCAATTCGCACCCCAGCAGGACGAAGCCCTGAAGGCCGTTTCGACATGGCTGAAGGAGGGCAAGCAGCCGGTCTTTCGCCTGTTCGGTTATGCCGGTACGGGCAAGACGACGCTTGCCAAGCATTTTGCCGAGCATGTCGACGGCGACGTGCTGTTTGCCGCCTTCACCGGCAAGGCGGCGCAGGTTTTGCGCTCGCGCGGCGCGTCGAACGCCAAGACCATTCATTCGCTGATCTATCGGCCGCGTGGCGAGGAAGCCGTCGAGGACGAGGAGACCGGCAGGACGTCGATCGCGCCGATGTTTGCGATCAACCGGCAGAGCCCCGTCGCCAAGGCGGCGCTGATCGTCATCGACGAATGCTCGATGGTCGACGAACAGCTCGGCCGTGACCTGATGAGCTTTGGCACGCCGATTCTCGTGCTCGGCGATCCGGGGCAGCTTCCGCCGGTGTCGGGCGGCGGTTTCTTCACCGACCAGGAACCGGACTACCTGCTGACGGACATTCACCGGCAGGCGCGCGACAACCCGATCATCCAGCTCGCCATGCATGTGCGTGAGGGCAAGGAGATCATGTATGGTGACTACGGAACCGCCAAGGTGATTTCCAAGAACGAGGTGACGCAGGATCTGGTTCTGGGAGCGGACCAGGTGCTGGTCGGGACCAACAAGACACGGCGGCGCTACAACAAGCGGCTGAGAGAACTCAAGGGTTTCACGGTCGACTACCCGCAGGCCGGCGACAAGCTGGTGTGCCTCAGGAACGATCAGGTGAAGGGGCTGCTCAACGGTTCGCTCTGGCAGGTGATGACCTCGTCGCGCGAGACGGTGAAGCCGGGGATCAACCTGCTGATCAAGCCGGAAGACGACGACATGGACCGCGGCGCGGCGAAGATCAAGCTGCTGAAGGCTGCCTTCGAGGATGTCGAGACGGAGATTCCGTGGTCGACGCGCAAGCGTTACGACGAATTCGACTACGGCTATGCCCTCACCGTGCACAAGGCCCAGGGTTCGCAGTGGAACGACGTCGTGCTGTTCGACGAGAGCTGGGCGTTTCGCGACACCCGCGAACGGTGGCTTTATACGGCGGTGACCCGCGCGGCGGAGACGCTCACCATCGTGCGGTGAGCGTCCGTTGCTCCGAGGCGGCTTACGGCTTCAGGGTGATCAGTGCCATGACGACGTCGCGCTCGCCCTTGCCGGAGGCGGTCGCAATGTCGACCAGCGACTTGCCGGGCTCGGCGGCGGTCAGGCCTTTTTCCTTCAGCGCGGCGATAAACATGTCTTCCGTCTGTCCGACGAGCGGGGCGACGGTTGCGGGTGTTCCATGCGTCACAAGCGAGATCATTGCCAGTTGCGGGTTTCCGCCGGCGCCGGCGCCGGTCAGGGCGGGCCAGGCGAAGACGAGGCCGGCGACCAGAGACACCGCAAGGGCGATCGCCATCGGCAGTCTCTTGAAATACATCAGGAACGGACGCCAGTTCTTCCAGACATGCAGCACGAAGGGCAGGATCAGCACCATGCTCAGCCATTCGTGCATCTCGCGGAACGCGGCTGTGCCGTAGTGGAAGAAGAGGGCGATGCCGGAGATCAGGGAAACGAGGAAAAGCCCGGTGGTGAAGGGGGTTGCATAACGGGAGACGAAGGCAGGCATTGGGAGAACCATCTTTTCTTGTTGCGTTCGTCCCACAGCTAGATCTGCAACCGGGCAAAGTCCCGTTAAATCTCCGTCATCTTTGACAGAGTTCAAGTTGCCGGAACGTCACGACGCCACGATCCCGAGCAACACCGCCTTGGCCACCGCCTGGAAGCGGTTATGCGCCTCGAGCTTGCCAATGATGTCGGCCTCGAGATCGGCGACTTCCGCGCTGGTCATCGACAGGGCACGGGCGAGACGCAGGGGCGTGTAGCCCTCCGCCATCAGTTCCAGGCATCTCTTTTCGTCGCTCGTCAGATTGGTTCGATGGCGCGGGCTTGCACGGCCGTCGGCGTCATCGTCCTCCGTGTCATGCGCCAGCAGAGTGGTGATCTGCTGCAATTGACGGTGAATGGTGGAGAGACCGGCGGTCAGCTCACGCCGCCGCGCCAGCAGGGCCGTCTCGAAGATGTCTTCGGCCTCCTGGGGCGAGAGTGCCGATTTCAGCGTTTCCATCAGCTCCTGGATCACCGCGACGGGCATGCCGATCTCGCGGCAGGCGTTCACAAGCGCCATTCGGGTGATGTCGGCATGGGTGTAGACGCGCATCAGGCCGATGCGTCTCGCCGCGATCAGGCCCTTCTCCTCATAGAAATGCAGGGTGCGGTGGGTGACGCCGAAGAGATCTGCCATTTCGGCGATCGCGATGGGCTCGTCGGGCAGGTCGCGGGGCAGGGGAATGTCGGGCAGGTACAAGGCCGCGGCATGCATGCCGTCGACCGGATTGCCGTCGCTCTGCAGATATTTCGATCCGTCCGCCATGACCTCCCCTTGTCCAGCGTGTCTTCAGGTCTGCGAGTCTGTCGGTCCCTTCCTGGTGGCCCTGTGCTGTCGTCCCCTCGAAGCCTGAAGCCATCCCCTTTGCGGCTTCTGCCTCGTCCCTTCTTGCTGCATGCGCCATTTGAAGTTGCGCTTGTGCTTATTCTTGTAGCCAGATTAGTCGTCTTATCCGCGTTTGGCAAATCGCCGTTGGTCTAAGGTTTTCGATCAGAAAGCCCGTGTTGTCAGGGCGAGCAGGTCCGACAGGTCGGTGATGAAGACCGGTAGCCTGCGGGGGTGGGCAAGCCGCTGCTGATGCCGGCTCGCTTCGAGATACGCGTCATGCGAGTTTTCCAGCTTGTACAGGTAGGTCGCTTCGAGGCAGTCCATCAGGACAGACGACAAACCTCGGCCACGGCAGAATGCGTAGACCTCTCCATTCAGTGTCATGGTTTCGGCAATGAACTGATGCGCAAACCCCGCGATGTGGCGGCTTCCCTCGGTTCCCGCCGGACGGGTGCGGTGAAAGACGAGCTGTCCTGTCGCCGCATGCATGAGCGTTGCGCCAAGCGGCCGGTCGGTGTTGCCGGCATCGACGGTCAGATGGAAATCAAGGTGCGGATTGGAGCCCCGGCACTTCGATTGAGCGGGGGCGATCGTGAAGCCGGGCAGGTGTTCGAACGCAAGCCGGATGGCATTTTCGAAGATCCTGGCGCGCCAGTCGCCTTCGCCCGCGCGCTCGATCTGGATGCGCGGCAGGCCGTTCAAATCCTTGTCCGGTCCGTAGATGCCCGGCGTTGCCAGTTCGGAAGCCGGTTGCGTGTCGAATTCGAGATGGATCGGTTCGGCAAGCGCGGCCGGCTTCGTCCACGTCCGCGCCGCACCGGCCGAATCGGTCGGGCGCCGGACGGCGGAGACAGTCTCATAGACAGGCACATAGCTTCCGAGCGGAATGCGGATGCGCAGTGTCTCGTTGCGACCTTCGTCTGCATAGTACATGTTGATGAGGCGGCGGAGCTTGCCTGCCTGAACCCTGACCAGCGGATCGACGCCCGGATCGAAGCTGCCGTCTCGGCTGAAGACATCGACGCCGATCGTGTAGCCCTTGAGCTGGCTCGCGAGCCCGAGCTGTTCCATCTCCACGACGAACTTCAGAAAGGCGCGCAGCCGCTCGGACCGCGCGAAGGTCTGGCTTTCGAGGATGCGCGCGAGCGCCAGCCTGACCCTGTCGCCTTCAATGCGCCTGACGTCGGACATTGCAACTCCATTCGGCTCTGCTGCTACCAGTGCGGGAGGCCGGCCGGCCAGTCGGCCCGGCCGTTCATCGGCAGCGCGGATCTGGCGGCGCATCGGTTCGGATGGCGTACTCTAGCGAGCGTGACGGATCTCACAAACGAAAAGTTGTGAAAGTCACACAAGATCTGTAGCAATCCCCTCAATTTCAGGAGGGCGATTGCCAGCGGACGGCATCGCGGCCGATCCATCAAGGACGTCAATGGGATCATGCGCGATTCTCGTTGGCCTTCGCGGTGGCGATCGCCTAAATGAAGGGTCTGACCCCGTTGCCCACCCCATGGAAGACCGTCGATGCCCGCCAAGCTTTCCGTCAATCTCAATGCCATCGCCATGCTGCGCAATCGTCGCGACCTTCCCTGGCCGGACGTCGCGCAGTTCGGTCGGATCGCGCTCGAAGCGGGTGCCAGCGGCCTTACGGTTCATCCGCGCCCGGACCAGCGGCATATCCGTTTTTCCGACCTGCCGGTGCTGAGAGCGTTGATCGACGATTCGTTTCCGCAGGCCGAGTTCAACATCGAGGGCTATCCGACCGAGGAGTTCCTGCAGCTGTGCGAGGCGGCCGAACCTGAACAGGTGACGCTGGTGCCCGACGATCCGACCCAGGCGACGTCGGACCACGGCTGGGATTTCGCCGGCAACCGGTCTTTTCTCACCGACGTGGTTTCGCGGTTGAAGGCCAAGGGCATGCGGGTCTCGCTGTTTGCCGATGGCGACGGCAATGCCGAGGCGATGCACGCGGCGCGCGAGACGGGCGCCGACCGGGTCGAGCTCTATACAGGTCCCTATGGTGGCTGCTTCGACGATCCGGAACGGGCCAAGGTGGAGATCGACCGGCTTGGACGGACGGCGGATGCTGCCTTTGCGGTCGGGCTCGCGGTCAATGCGGGCCATGACCTGACGGTCGCCAATCTGCCGGCATTGATGAAACGAATCCCGAACCTTGCGGAAGTGTCTATCGGGCACGGCCTGACGGCCGACGCGCTGGAATTCGGCATGGCCGAGACGGTGCGCCGTTTCCGCCGGGCCTGCGGGCAGGCGGTCTGACGGACGTCCGGCGCCGCGAGCCGCGCCGGACGATCTTCGCTTCAATCTCAGCCGAGGGCGGCCTTGTTGGCTTCGAGGAAGCTTTTCATGTCACGCGGCGTCTTGCCCGAAAGGGATTTCACGTCGTCGGTCACGATGTCAAAGCCGCCGGCGCGCGCATTGGCCTCGAAGGAAATCAGCATCGGGATCAGGAATTCCGGGACGCCTGCGCCCTTCATGCCGCCGGCGAGCTGTTCGTCGTCGAGATGAACCACGGAGAGGGGCTTCCCGGTTACCTGGCTGACGAGGGCGGCGATTTCCTCGGTCGAAAGCGCGACGGTCCCGGTCAGCGTGTAGACCGCGTTTCCGGTTTCCTGCTTAACCAGGCCGCCGGCGATTGCCGCGGCGATGTCAGCGCGGGCGACATAGGCGTTGCGACCGTTAGCCGCCGACGAGTACCAGTGGCCGGAGCCAAGCGCCTGCGGCACGCTCATGAACAGGTTTTCCATGTACCAGCCGTTGCGGAAGAAAGTGTAGGGAATACCGCTGTCCTTGATCGCCTGCTCGGTTCCGGCGTGATCGGGCGCGAAGCTGACGAGGCTCGTCTCGACCTTCGGCAGCGAGGTGTAGAAGATGCGGCCGACACCGGCGGCCTTAGCGGCGGCAACAGCCACGCTGTGCTGTTCGAGGCGGCGTCCCGGGCGGTCGAGGGCGTCAGTGGAGATGATCAGCAACCGGTCGATGCCGGCAAAGGCGCTGGCAAGGCTCGAGGCATCGTCAAAATCAGCGCGCCGGGTGTCGACGCCTTTCGCTGCGAGGTCGGCAAGCTTGGCGGTGTCGCGGCTGGCGGCGACGATGTCGGAGGGGCTGACCTTCTGGTCGTCCAGAAGGCTCTGGATGACGAGGCGGCCGAGATGGCCGGAAGCGCCGGTGACGAGGATCTTGCTCATGTTACTTCCCTTCAGCGATGGGGCGGGGGTGCCGCCGAATAGATACGTGCTCTCAAAATGAGAGTAACGCTAAAATGGGAATTGACGCAGCGCTGTAAAGAAGGCAGTTTTTGGTGCCTACCTTACCAATCGGGAACTGCCATGACCGTCGCCATCACCGGATTTGTCGCCAAGATCTCCGCCTATGGGGGTGACGGGCCGTCGCTGGAAAACTGCCCGGTGCGCACGGTCATTGACCATATCGGCGGAAAATGGTCCACGCTGATCCTGCTGGCGCTTTCTGAAAAGCCCTATCGTTTCGGGGAGCTGCGCCGCCTCGTGCCGGACATTTCGCAGCGCATGCTGACGCAGACGCTGCGCGATCTGGAACGCGACGGCTATGTGCTCAGGACGGTGTTTCCGACCAAACCGCCGAGCGTGGAATATCGGCTGACTGATCTCGGCCAGTCGCTGTTCAAGGCGCTGTGCGGACTGCTCGACTGGGCCGAGGCGAATTACATCGCCGTGAAGGAGGCCCGCCGGAGCTTCGACGAACGCAACGGCTGAGGTTTCACGCTCAGAGATCCAGCGTCCAGGTCTGGCCGTTCAGCTCCGGTCCGAACATCCTGTGCCGTTCTTCCGCGACGAGGCGAAAACCGGCGGAGACGTAGATGTGGCGGGCGGCATCGAGGACGTCGTTGGTCCACAGCGTCAGCTGGCGATAGCCGGCATTGCGGGCGAAGCGGATGCACTGCTCGACCAGGAGCCTGCCGAGGCCCAGGCCCCGGGCGGCTTCATCGACGTAAAGCAGACGCAGCTTGGCGACGCCGTCGCCGCCATCCATGACGAGCACCGAGCCGATGCGGACGCCGTGGCGTTCGGCGATCCAGCAGTGATCGCGCCGGGCGTCGAAGTTTTCCAGGAAACGGGCCGCGACATCGCTGACCAGGGCTTCGAACTTGCCGGTCCAGCCGAGCACATTTGCATAGAATTCCGTCTGGGACTGGATGATCCAGCCGAGATCGCCTGGGCTATGTGGCCTGAGGAGCGGCGTCGCACTGGCGGAGGAGGGGCTGATCAGCCGGGTGATCGTCGCCATCGCCTCGACCAGGCTTGCGCGTTCCGCCGGCCCGAGCGCGGCGACCATGTCACGCAACTGGTCGCGGGAAAGCTCGCCCAGGGCCTCGAATTCAGTCCGTCCGGCGGCAGTCAGGGCGAGCCGCTGGCTGCGCCGATCGGACGGATCGGGTTCGACCTCGACGAGGCCCCGTTCCCGGAATTTCCTGAGGATGCGGCTGAGATAGGCCGGATCGAGATGGAGGTCGCGGACGAGGTCGACGGCGGCGACCTTTCCACGGGCGCCGACCTCGTAGACGACGCGGGCCTCGGTCAGCGTGTAGTCACCCTTCAGATAGGCGCGGTCCAGAACGCCGATCCGGTCGGTGTAGAACCGGTTGAAGGCGCGCATGGATTCGATGGTTGAAAGATCGACGGTTTCGAGCATGGACGGACCTCATGATTGGTCCGTTCCTAGCAGGAAAAGTGGCTTTGCGCAATTATATGGTTGACTAGGTCAACTAAATTGCGATCCGCATCGGTTCTGCCCTCAGCGCGAAATCAACAGCGGCGCGAGCATGGATCGCGGTGGAATCGAAACCGGGAAGGGCCAGCGCATCGGGGTCGAGGAGAAGGCAGATTTCGGTGCAGCCGAGGATCACGCAATCGGCGCCGGCCGCTCTGGCCTTGTCGATGATGGCGAGGTATGCGGCACGGGCGGTTTCGGTGACCTTGCCGGCGCAGAGTTCGTCGAAGATGACGTCGTGAACGATCGTGCGGTCATCGGCATCCGGAACGAGCGGTTCGAGGCCGAGGGCACGCATGCGGTCGGTGTAGAAGCCGTGTTCCATCGTGTAGCGGGTGGCGAGCAGCAGGGGGCGGCGGAAACCGGCACCTTTGATCGCGGCTGCCGTTTCGTCGATGATGTTGAGAAGCGGGATCGACAGGGGTGCGGCCACGCCATCGGCGACGAGATGCATGGTGTTGGTGCAGATCAGGATGCAGTCTGCGCCGGACCTCTGCAGGCCGAGGGCGCAATCGGCGAGGCGCTTTTCCGCCAGATCCCAGCGGCCGGCCTTCTGCAGATCGACGATCTCGGCGAAATTCACCGAATGCAGCAGCACTTCCGCCGAGGCGATGCCGCCGAGTTCCGAACGGACCATCTCATTGATCATGCGATAATAGACTGCGGTGCTTTCAAAGCTCATGCCGCCGATCAGGCCGATTGTCTTCATCTCTGTTCCCCTTGCGAATGCGAGGATTATGGCCGAGCCACCGGACAATCGGTCGGCGTTTTTCGGAATTCGCCCCAACAATCGCGCCGCCGAATTGCGCAAAAATGATAAATTGTGCATCCATGGCGCGTCAGAGTTATTTTTAGTGGGACTGAAATGCTGGATGATCGCGATCGGAAGATTCTGGATGCACTGCAACGCGACGCGTCGGTGCCTGTCGCCGTGCTGGCGGAAAACGTGGCGCTGTCGGCTTCCGCCTGCTCGCGGCGTATCCAGCGGCTGGAAGAGGCCGGATATATCGAACGGCGGATCGTCGTGCTGGACCGGGAGCGGGTCGGTGTGCCCACCACGGTCTTCGCCCTGGTCAAGACGGCGCATCACTCCGACGAATGGATCGAGAGCTTCCGTCGCGCGATCAGCGATCTGCCAGAGATTGTCGAGGCGCATCGGCTGACCGGTTCCTACGACTACCTGCTGAAGATCGTTCTGCCGCGCGTCGAGCATTACGACGTCGTCTACCGCCGCCTGGTGAAGCGAATCGAGCTGTTCGACGTCTCGGCCTTCATCTCGATGGAGACGCTGAAGTCCGGCGAGGCGGTGCCGGTCGACTATGCGGTCTGAGGTTTACTCGGGTTTGGGAAGGGACCCGTCGGCGAGGCACTTCTTGAGCGGCAGGAGCTTGACGCCGTAGATGGCGGTGATGCGGCCGGCGGCGCTGTCCTGCGGGTCGGCATTGCGCTCGGTTTCGGCCTGGATGCAGCCGCAGGTGTAGCCGTAATTGCCGTTCGAGGCGACATAGTCGCCGGTCGAGATGTCGGGGAAGTTCTCCATGCCGAGCGGCTCCTCGTCGGAGCCTTGGGTCATCAGGACCCACATGCCTTCGCTGTCGTCCAGCCAGTAGTTGCCGGGGGTCGGATTCTGGATCCAGCCGCAGCGGTTTTCCTTGGCGAAGGAAAGCTGCGGAGCGGCAAGAAGCGAGAGGCTGAGGGCGATGGCAAGGCGGAGCGGCTGCATGTGGTTGATCCCCATAGGCGTTGTCGCCCATGCATAACGCTGAACCGCGCGGCGGCCAAACGCCAAAAGTGGCACAACGGCCCGTTGCGCAAAATTAAAGCCCCGGAGCTTGCGCTTCGGGGCCTTTGGCAGAGATCGTAACCGATTACTTGTCGGTCGCGACGGCACGCGAGACAAGTTCAACCGTGTGATCGGCGTTGACCTTGTAGATCTCGCGCACTTCCTCACCGTTCGGACCGTAGAAGGTGTGGAAGAAGTTGGAGCCGACGGGGGACTTTTCGAGCTGGGCCTGATGGCCGCCATAGGTGATCGAGCCCGGGATCGGCTGGATCGCGAAGGCGGACGAGGCGCCGGCGAGCGATGCGAGGACGGCGGTTGCTGCAATGATGGTCTTCATGATGTGTTGTCCTTTTTAATCCAGTTGGGGTGCGGGGCAGGTTATGCCTGCCCGCAGGTGTGATCAGGTTATTCCTGGCTGGAACGCGTGCCGACCGAGACGCCGTGGTCGCCGTCGAAGCCGTAGATGGCGTTGAGGTTCTTGCCGTCGTAGCTGTGTGCACCGTTGGCCGAGATGGAGCCGACGATGGTGTTGTCGACGTAGCCGTAGGAGGACTGGGCGCGGAGATCGGGGCCGTTGGTCGGCTCGCCTGCGAAGGCGGACGAAGCGAGAGCGGCGACGACGGCGGTTGCTGCGATGATGGTCTTCATGATGGTGTGTCCTTTTTAATCAGGTTGGGGTGCGGGGGCAGGCAGTGCCCGCCCGCCGGTGTGACCAGGTTATTCCTGGCTGGAACGCGTGCCGACGTTGACGCTACGGTCGTTGTCGAAGCCGTAGATGGCATTGAGGTTCTTGCCGTCGTACTTGTGCGAGCCGTTGGCCGAAATCGAGCCGACGGTCGTGTTGTCGACGTAGCCGTAGGACGACTGGCTGCGGGTGTCGGGGCCATTGGTCGGCTCGCCTGCGAAGGCGGACGAGGCGAGGGCGGCGACGACTGCGGTGGTTGCGATGATGGTCTTCATGGTATGTCTCCTGGGTTTTCTTGCGTTCTATGATGGCTGGATGCGCATCAAATCATCTTAGGGTTGTGGTCGCAGGGTGAATTCATCCTGCTGCTTTTGCGGCGGCTACTTGTCGACGGATACCCGCGACACTAGCTCTACGGTTCGGTCCGATTTGACCTGGTAGACTTCACGCACTTCCTCGCCGTTCGGGCCGTAGAAAGTGTGGAAGAAGTTCGAGCCGACGGGCGCCTTTTCGAGCTTGGCCTGATGGCCGTTGTAGGTAATAGAGCCCGGGATCGGCTGGAGAGCGAAAACGGCGGGGGCAGCTGCGAGGGTTGCCATCGCTGCAATGACGGCGATCTTCATATTAAAGTCCTTCAGCATTTTCAGTTGTCTGCAATCGAACTGTTCGGTTCGATGATCTGTATTTGGTCCCTTTCGAATGAGAATGCAAGAGCGAATTGCGCGCAATCGAACTGTATGGTTCGACTACTTGCAATCTTTTCTCGCGCCATTAGTGGCTATAAAAATCAAGCTAAATCAATGCGATATGACATATTCATCTTCGTGTCTCCGATGGCGAAAAAAGTTATGAATCACTACTTTCAATAAAACGTGATGGGGGTTCGGGAGGGGGTGAACGGTCTGTCGTCGAAACTGGCGAAAACCGCTTGACGCGGCGGAGTTCGATCTTTAAACAGAACCGTACCGTACGGTACTTGAGAGATGTCGATCGTGCAGACCGAAACCGCCACCGCCGAATTCACGCCGCGCCAGAGCGCCGTACTCGCCGAAGCCCTGAGGCTCCTCGTCGAGGGCGGTGACAAGGCGTTGACGACGGCGGGCCTTGCGCGAGCGGCCAATTGCTCCAAGGAAAGCCTCTACAAGTGGTTCGGCGATCGCGACGGCCTGTTGTCGGCGATGATCTCCTACCAGGCGAGCAAGGTGCGCACCGTCGAACGGGCGGGGGAGCGGCTCACCGCGCCGAGCCTCACCGAACATCTCGAAGTTTTCGCTCATGACCTGCTCGAGGTTTTGGCCGGCGACGTGTCGCTGGCGCTCAACCGGCTGGCGATCGGCCAGACCAATCGCGACGGTTCGAAGCTCGGCACTCTGCTTCTGGAGCGCGGCCGCCGGCAGATCGATCGTCGTGCGCGCGCCCTGCTCGATGCCGGCCAGCGCGACGGACTACTGCGTTTTTCCGATGGCGAGGACGCCTATCGGACCCTCTACGGCCTGATTGTCTCGGACATGCATGTGCGCATGCTCCTCGGCGACAAGCCGCAGACGAAGAGTTTCTCTGCCCGGGCGGAGAAGGCGGTCAATGCCTTCCTGATCCTCCACGGCACGGAAAAGGTTCTGGCCGGTCGCGACGGGACCACCCGTTCCGGCTCGCCGGCAAACGACATTCACCACAACCGACAAGCATAGGGAAGGAACATACAATGCGCGTCTATTACGATCGTGATGCCGATCTCAATCTCATCAAGTCCAAGAACGTCGTCATCGTCGGCTACGGCTCCCAGGGCCGCGCCCATGCGCTCAACCTCAAGGATTCGGGCGCGCAGAACGTCGCGATCGCGCTGAAGGCCGGTTCGCCGACCATCAAGAAGGCCGAAGCCGACGGCTTCAAGGTCATGACCGTCGCCGACGCCGCCAAGTGGGGCGACCTCATCATGATGGCGACCCCGGACGAACTGCAGGCCGACATCTACAAGGGCGAAATCGCCGGCAACATCCGTGACGGCGCAGCCATTGCGTTCGCCCACGGCCTCAACGTTCACTTCGGCCTGATCGAGCCGAAGGCGACCCTCGACGTCGTCATGATCGCGCCGAAGGGCCCGGGCCACACGGTTCGCGGCGAATACCAGAAGGGCGGCGGCGTTCCCTGCCTCGTTGCCGTTCACCAGAACGCTTCGGGCAACGCGCTGGAACTCGCGCTCTCCTACGCCTGCGGCGTCGGCGGCGGCCGTTCGGGCATCATCGAGACCAACTTCCGCGAAGAATGCGAAACCGACCTGTTCGGCGAGCAGGTCGTCCTCTGCGGCGGTCTGGTCGAGCTGATCCGCGCCGGTTTCGAAACCCTGACCGAAGCCGGCTACGCTCCGGAAATGGCCTATTTCGAGTGCCTGCACGAAGTGAAGCTGATCGTCGACCTGATCTATGAAGGCGGTATCGCCAACATGAACTACTCGATCTCGAACACTGCAGAATGGGGCGAATACGTCACCGGCCCACGCATCATCACCGCCGAGACCAAGGCCGAGATGAAGCGCGTCCTGCACGACATCCAGACCGGCAAGTTCACCTCGGACTGGATGCAGGAATACCGCGCCGGTGCTGCCCGCTTCAAGGGTATCCGCCGCATGAACGACAGCCACCAGATCGAGGAAGTCGGCACGAAGCTCCGCGCCATGATGCCCTGGATCGGCAAGAACAAGCTGGTCGACAAGGCTCGCAACTAATTGCGGCCTGCCGATCCCGGTCATCCTGGCATGGGCGCCTTCGGCGTCACGGGATCGGCAAGAACAGACTGGTCGAGAAGAGCCGCAACTGGTTGCGGCTTGCCAATTGAGCTTTGCTATCGAGATCCCCGGCGCAATGCCGGGGATCTTGCGTTTGGGCTGTGCTCGGTCAGGCCGGGAGGCGACGGGAGCCGCCGATGATGACGACGAACAGCAGCATGGAGACGATGGTCAGGATCGAGCCGATCGCGGCCAGTGCTTCGGTCTTGCCGAGCACGGCAAGCGCGATCCCGGGGCCGATGAACCAGACGCCAAGGGTCGCCAGCCCGACATGGACCCGCGCGAGCCTCTGTTCCGCCGCTGCCGGCACCACGTGGTAGAAGAAGCCGTAGACGAACATCGACAGCCAGCCCAGCAGATTGATATGGGCATGGGCGGGTGCCAGAACGTAATCGTGGCTGATGGCCATGTAGATGCCGAGCGTCATGCCGACCAGCGCATAGAGCCCGGCCGAAAGACAGCAGAAGAAAGCCAATCCTCGCATTTTCATTTCCCCCTTCTTGTCGCCCCTGAGGCGTGATGGACGCAAAGCCCGTGTCGCCGGGCTTCCTGGCGCCCGAGAGGGTGTGCGGGTGATCTCCCGCAAGGGAAAGGGCGGCGAGCATCGAGCCCCTTAGCACGCCATCGATTTCTTGCATTTGTCAATTGCACGAGGTGCGCAGACGCTTACCGTGCTCCGTTTCGGACGGATTGGCGGCAAGGATCGGCGTGAAGTCGGGCGTCGGGTTACGGCCTAGCAGCCGTTTTCCGCGCGAATCGAGCGGACATAGTTACGGCCATCGCGCTTGGTCGTGGTGACCGTCGCGCGGCCGTCGCATCGTCCTGCGGTGCTGGTGAAGGTGTAACGGACGGCGAACCGGTCGGGGCCGAGGGCCTTCACCGACTGGAGCCTCAGGGGCTCGGACAGGCTTCCGTAGAACCTGCCGAGCGCTTCTGGAGAGAATGGGCCGGTCCGCGTCTTCTCCGGGATGACGAATCCGGCGGCGAGCTTGCCGTCACCGGTTTCCAGGGCACGGTAGAAGGCCTCGACCACGGTTTGAGCGGTGCCATAGCCGGCCGTCGGATCCGCAGTCTCATCGTCTGGCTTGATCGCGGTCACCCAGGCGACAAGTGGCCGGTGGTGGTGGCCGGTCATGGCGGGCATCGGATCGCGCAGGCTGACGGTCACGCGCTCATCGCGCAGTTCCTGCATGGCCCTGGCGGTCTCCTTCGTTTCGACAAGCTGCACTTCGCCAAAGCGATAGGAGGGATCGGCGAAGTCGGCGTCTCCGGTCAGGCAGATGTCTTCGTCGAGGGTCAAGACATAACCCGGTTCGGGCGTGTCGCCTTTCTGGACGTCCTCGAAGTTCGGAGCACCGGCAAAGATGCGGTGGGTGAGAAGCCCGGTCAGGCGTTCCGGTTCGCCCTTGCTGACGTCGAAGCATTCGGCGAGCGCCGGGCCGCCGGATGTGAGAAGGAGGAGGCCGCAGAGAAGCAGCTTGTGCATGGCGAGGCCCTGGCGTTCACGAGATCTCCGGGACACTAGCAGAATGGCATTTGCCGGCACCAGACCTATCGCGCGGCCGGTCCGATGTCCGATGCGGTGCTGGCGCCTCGCGTCCGTTCAGGCGCGGCGACGGCCGGTGCGATCCTGGAGGACTACATCGTCCGCATGGCGGACGCGGTCGCGGCCTTCGGCCTTGGCGGCGTAGAGGGCAGCATCGGCCAGCGACAGCAGGCCTTCCTCCGTCGCGACCTCGTCGTGTTTCTTGCTGGCGATGCCGAGGCTCGCGGTAATCGCAGCGGGCTTGCCGGGCAGTTCAGAAAGATTGATCGTGCCGATGAGGATCCGCATGCGCTCGGCGACCAGCCGCGCCGTGCGGGCATCGGTGTTCGGCAGCAGCAGGGCGAATTCCTCACCGCCGTAGCGGGCGATGACGTCTGTCGCGCGCACACCGCTTTCGATCATCGCCTTGCCGACTGCCGTCAGACAGGCGTCGCCTGCGAGGTGGCCGTAAGTGTCGTTGAAGCGTTTGAAGTGATCTACGTCAATCAGCACGATCGAGAAGGGCAGGCCGCTCCCGTTGGCGTTGGCGAGAAGCTCGGCGAAGCTGCGGTCGAGATGGCGGCGGTTCGGCAGGCCGGTCAGGCCGTCCGTCAGCGCGTGGCGGGCGAGACGCTCATTGGCGTTGCGGAGCTCGGTATTGGTCCTTTCCAGCTGCCCGAGGAGCTGGGTGCGTTCCACGTCGGCTTCCATCTGGCCGAGACGCAGGCTGATCAGGCGGCGGAGATAGGCGAGCTGGAAGAGCACAAACATGGCGGCGATCGGCACCATCAGGTAGTCGCCTTGGGCGACCGTCATGCCGAGCAGCATCGACAGCATCAGGGCCGACTGGGAGAGCGCCGGCAGCGGCGCCATGTAGGCGCGTGAGCTGGCCGACTGGATCATGACGCAGCCAACGGTCAGGATCGTCACGCGCGCTTCGGGCGACGCATCGACGAGCAGCAGGCTGAGGCACAGGCCCCACAGGAAGCCGGAGCTTGCGGCGGCCAGCCAGAAGTTCGCCAGCCAGCGGTCGAGGGAGGCATTCGGACCGCGCTGGACATAGGCACGATAAAGGACGTAGCGCAACAGGAGCTGGAGTGCGAGGGCGCAGATCGAGCCGGTGAGATAGGCCGGCGGACCCATGAGGTAGGTGTTGAGGATCGTCAGCAGGATGGCCACGGCGGCCATGACATGCGGCCAAATCGCGAAAAGATCATCGAGCACAGACCAGCAATAGTGTTCGGCGCCGTATTCGCGGCCAATCACGGACTGCAGAAATGGATTTTGCGGTGCTGACATAAGATCGCGTCGTTGGTCTCTTCTTGCTCTTTGTCTATTCCGCATTTCTAAACAAAACCCTCCCGTTTCAGAGGGTTTGGCAGGAAATCAGGGGTGAAATCTGACCATTTTTGGCACGCGCGACCGAAGTGTTCGTTTTCGTGTGTCTATTTGAACGGATCTTGCTCGTCCGCGTTCTTCAGGTCGGAATTGTTGCGTGCCATGATAGGTCAGTAATGTTGACATATCGGGTGCCCTGTGGTCAGCTTCACGCATTCAAAAAGACCATTCGAGGAAATGCCGATGCTGAATTGGGACCATATCTTCGCCACGCGTTCGAGCCGGATGCGCGCTTCCGAAATCCGCGAGTTGCTGAAGCTGCTCGACCGTCCGGACATCATTTCGTTCGCCGGCGGCATTCCAGACCCGGCGCTCTTTCCCGACGAGGAATTCAAGGCGGCCTATGCCGACATCTTCGGGGGCGAGCAGGGCAAGGCGGCGCTGCAATATTCGGTCAGCGAAGGGTACAAGCCGCTGCGCGAGTGGCTGCAGGGCGAGATGGCCAAGATCGGCGTGCCGTGCAGCGCTGACAACATCTTCATCACCTCCGGATCGCAGCAGGCGCTCGACTATCTGGGCAAGCTGTTCCTGTCGCCGGGTGACACGGCGTTGGTCAGCTGGCCGACCTATCTCGGCGCGCTGCAGGCGTTCAACGCCTATGAGCCAAATTATGATCAGCTGACATTCGGCAACCGGACGCCGGAGAGCTACCGGACGGCGGCCGAAAACCTCGGCGGGGCGGTGAAGTTCGCCTATCTCTCCGCCGATTTTGCCAATCCGACCGGCGAGACGGTCGACCGGGCAGGGCGCGAGCGGCTGCTCAAGCTGGCCGAGGAACTCGACATCGCGGTTATCGAGGATGCCGCCTACCAGTCGCTGCGTTACGACGGCGAGCCGGTGCCGCCGATTCTTTCGCTCGAGATCGCCGAGAAGGGCTCGATCGAGGAGACGCGGACAATCTATTGCGGGAGTTTTTCGAAGACGCTCGCCCCGGGGCTCAGGGTCGGCTTCGTCGTTGCTGCGACACCGGTCATCCGCAAGCTGGTGCTGATGAAGCAGGCGGCGGACCTGCATTCCTCGTCGATCAACCAGATCGCGATCGCCCATGTCGCCGAACGTCATTTCGATGCGCAGGTGGCGAAGATCCGCAAGGCCTACAGTGCGCGGCGGGACGCCATGCTTGCGGCCCTCGAACGCTACATGCCGGCCGGCACCGTCTGGACGCGGCCGGAGGGCGGCATGTTCATCTGGGTGACACTGCCGGAGGGCATCGACGGCGCCGAGCTTCTCGCCCGTTCCATCGAGACAGAGAAGGTCGCCTTCGTGCCGGGTCAGGCCTTCTTCGCCGACCGCTCGGGCGCAAATACGCTCAGGCTGTCGTTCTCCTGCGCCAACGAGCAGATGATCGACGAAGGCATCAAGCGCCTCGGCCGGCTGGTCGGCGGGGCAAGTGCGATGGCGGCGGCCTGAACATGCAAGGGGCCGCGCATGACACGGCCTCTTCACGTCTACCTATGAGACCTGAGAGCTCTCCATCGGCAAGACGAGTTTCCGCGTGATGCCGATCGCCTGCAGGAAGGCCGTGTCGTGGCTCACCACCAACAACGCGCCGTCATAGGCCCGCAGCCCCGCCTCGACGGCTTCGATCGAGTCTATGTCGAGGTGGTTCGTCGGTTCATCGAGGATCAGCAGTGGCGGCGGCGACGTTCCGCCGACGACACAGGCGACGCCGGCGCGCAGCCGCTGACCGCCGGACAGATCCGAGACCGTCTGCAGCGCGGCGTCGGCCCGGAACATGAAGCGGGCAAGAGCCGCCCGGCAGGTATTGTCGTCGGCGCCCGGGTTGAGGCGTCGGAAGTTGGCGAGGATCGACGTCGAGGGATCGAGCAGCCCGACCTGCTGGTCGAGCATGGCGAAGCCGACCCCGACGCTCACATGGCCGGACAACGGCGCCAGGCGACCGCTGATCAGGCCGAGAAGCGTTGTCTTGCCCGCGCCGTTCGGCCCGCAGATCGCGATGCGTTCGGGGCCGGTGACGGAGAAGGAAAGGTTCTTCAGGATCGGGGCATCGGCCGCGTAGCCGGCGCTTATCTCGGAAACCTCGAGAACGGTGCGGCCGGCCGGGAGGCCGGTCGATGCGAGTGTTACCGACAGCGGCGCTAGAACTTCGATGCGGGCGCGCGCCGCGTCTGCCGCAGCACGGGCCTCGGATTGCCGGTCTTCCGCCAGCCGCGCGTTTTTGCCGCTCGTTGCCTCGCTGCGCATCTTCAGGCCACCGGCCAGGATGCGGGGCATATCCCCCTTCAGCGCCTTCTTCTTGCCGCGGCGATCCCTGCGGGCCTGGCGTTCCGCCGTCTGCCGGGCGCTGTGGGCGAGGTCATCGAGCCGCCGCTCCGCCTCGTCGAGGTCCTTTCTCGATGCGGCAAGTTCAAGGGTCTTTCTCTCGCGGTAGAGGCTCCAGTTGCCCCCGTAGCGTGTCACGCCGAGCGATGTCAGTTCGACGACAGCGTCCATCGTGTCGAGCAGATCGCGGTCGTGGCTGACGACGATGGCGCCCTTGGGCCAGCTTGCCAGAAGTTCGATCACCCGCTTTCGCCCTTCGCCATCGAGATTGTTGGTCGGCTCGTCGAGGAGGATGAAGTCGGGCTCATCGAAGACGAGGGCGGCGAGAGCGGCGCGGGTCTGCTGTCCGCCGGACAGCGCGGCGAGCGGTGTCCGAGGTTCGGCATCGAGCCCAATTCCGCCGAGCGCCGTCTCGATACGGGTTTCGAGTGTCCAGTCGGCTCCTGCCAGTTCGTCGGCGGTGGCGTCGCCGGCATCGGCGCGTCGAAGGAGGTCGAGGGCTTCCCGGGCGCGAAAAAGGTCGGCCACGGTTTCTTCAGGGCCGGCCGCAAGCGATTGCCTGAGCCAACCGACGGTACCGCCGACGGCAACGGTTCCGGTGTGAGGGACGAGGTCCTGTGCAATCAGCCTCAGGAGCGTGGTCTTGCCCACGCCGTTGCGGCCGACGAGGCCGGCGCGTTCGGCAGTGAAGCTGAGATTGCAGTCGGAAAGGAGGGCGCGCCCGTCAGGCGTCGACCAGCCGAGATGGGAAAGCGTGATGGTGGCGGACATGGATATCGGGTCTCCGGAGGCAAATGCGGGCGGGCTTTGCGTTCGGGAGGAAATCCATGGCGGCACACATCCTGTAGGAGACGATATCGTCCCCAATCTAGGCGCCGGAAGTCGTCAGGACAAGGTCTGCCGGGGAAACGCGAAGGGCCCGCGTCGAGGCGGGCCCTTCCGTTGGTGTGCGAATTGCGCGGTCAAAGCCAGCGCTCAGTCTTGCGCGAGAACGATGACCATGTCCTTCTCGCTGTAAGTCAGCATGTCAGAACGCGACGGGTTGACGGTGACTCCGCCGAGATTGCGGTCGTCCGCGTCGTCCTCGCGCTGGCGGCGATAGCCGATGGCGATCTCTCCGCGACGGAGGGCAGCAAGCGCGATGGTGAAGAAGTTCACCGGGCGGTCGATCGAGACATAGTCACTGACCGGGCGCATGTAGATCTCGGAACCTTCCTCGTCGAGCAGTTCATCGAAGATCTGGGCCATGAACTCGTTTTCGGAGGCCTGGGCGAGCATCAAGCTCACAAGCTTGTTGCTGACCACGAAGTCGTCGGCGCGGGTCACTTCGGCCAGTTCGCGGTTGCGGACGTCTGTCATCTCGCTGACCACGTTGATGTGCAGGCCCGCACCCTCGGCGATCCGCCGGAGGTGGAGCAGCGTGATCAGCGTGCGGGTGTCGGCCGACTGCATGGTCATGTGGTCGCTGTAGCCGAGCACCAGCACGTGGTCGTAGGCGGGGATGTTGAGTGCATCGAGCGCCGCACGGCTCGACGTGTCGATGACGTGGTGCTTGACGGTCATATTGCCGTTCGGAAGGACGAGACCGGCAATCTCGTCCTCGAATTCGGGCGTGCTTGCCGCGATGGTGAGCAGCGATCCGGGTGCAACATAACGGGCGAGTTCCGTAGCAATGATCGTTCCGCGGCGGTTCCAGCCGAGGATGAGGGTGCGCTCCGCACCGAGCGTGCGCTTGGTCGGCGGCAGGATGGCTTCCTTGGCAAGCTGCGTGTCGCCCGCCCACGGTTTGATCGAGTCGTCGTCCTCGGCGATGATGACGGCGCGTTCGCCCGGCTCGATGACGCGGTTCGGCGGCGGGTTGAGATGAACCTTGCCGGCGCGGTCGCAAAGGCCGATCAGCGTGCAGTTCTCGTAGGCCATGACACCGGCGGCAAACGGCTTGCCCTCGAGGGCCGGCTGTTCCAGCGTGTAGATCTCGCAGCCGTCGAAATCGAGCAGTTCGGAATAGACTGCCGACAGGCCGGACTGACGGCTGGTGTGGACGACGATGCGGGAGATCAGGTCATCGGCGAGGATCAGCTGCATTTCCTTGCCGCCGACGATGCGGGCAACCTCGGTGTTCTGCGTGTCGCGGATCTCGGCGGCGATCATGTAGGGTTCCGGGCGACGGCTGGGGTCGTTGACGAGCGCCAGAACGGACTTGATGACCTGCGAATCCGGGTCCTCGTCTTCGGGCGAAAGCACGATGATCGAACGCGAGCTGTGCGGGTTGACGATGTTGAGGTCGTAGAGGTCCGTCGGGTCGCCGCTGCGGCAGATGATCTTGGTGTTCTTGAGGTCCGCGACCTTGGTGGCGATCTCGTCTTCCATCTCCACCTTGTCCTTGTTCGCCATGATGACGATGCGCGGACGCTTGCGGCTCTGGTTGGCGATCACCAGTTCGGAGATCACATCGAAGATCGAGGCCGACCAGTTGAGGATGATGGTGTGATCGGATTCGAGGACACGCGAGCGACCCTTGCGCAGTTCGTCGAGCTTGTTTTCCAGGCCCGAACTGATGACGCCGATCAAGGCGGAGAAGACGAAGATGCCGGCGAGCGTGACCACCAGCGCGACGAGGCGGAAGCCCCAGCCCTGGTCGCCGCCCATGGTGCCGGCGTCGAAGGTGCGCATCAGGGATTCCCATGTGCCTTCGATGAAGCTTACCGGTTCGCCGCCCTCCGGTGCGATGCCGGTGATCGCCAGGAAGGCGCCGGCAAGCGAGATGACCACGAGCGAGATCAGCGCCAGCCAACCGATAAGGGCGATCGCGCCGCCTGCCATGCTCTTGTCGAACTCATAGCGCAGCCGGGCGCGCCAATTTTCGCTTGTCTTCATCCTGGTGCTCTTCGCTTTGTCAATTGAAAATGATGTGAACTCGGAATTGCAGGAAATCCGTGTATTTTCAATGAACCTTGCGGAACCAAATGCGGGGGCATCCCATAAAAGTCAGCGTTTTCGGCCGAGTTGTCGCTGCATCGCAACATAGACGTGAGTGTTTGTGCGATTTCTCCTTCCCGAAGTTGCAGGCGGCGCTGTCACATCACTGTCAACAGCCTATGGTTATGGATCGGTCCTCATTTGAAAGACGAGGACTTTGCTCATGAAAAAGCTGCTTTCCGCCTTTTCCGCACTCGTGACCGTCGGCCTGATGGTCGGTTCGGCCAATGCTGAAAACCTGGTGCTCTACACCAGCCAGCCGAACGAGGACGCGCAGGCGACCGTCGACGGCTTCATGGCCGCCAACCCCGACATCAAGGTCGACTGGGTGCGCGACGGCACGCCGAAGATCATGGCCAAGCTGATGGCCGAGATCGAAGCCGGCAATCCGGCCGCCGACCTCCTGCTGATCGCCGATACCGTCACGCTGCAGCGGATGAAGGAAGCCGGCCAGCTGATGGCCTACAAGTCGCCGGAAGCGGCAAACTACGATGCCAGCCTCTATGATGCCGACGGCGCCTATTATTCGACGAAGCTGATCACCACCGGCATCATGTATAACACGGCGGCGGCGATGAAGCCGACCAGCTGGGCCGATCTTGCCAAGCCGGAAGCCAAGGGCCTCGTCGCCATGCCGAGCCCGCTGACCTCGGGTGCCGCCCTCATCCACGCGCAGACGCTTGCCGGCGTGCCGAGCCTTGGCTGGGACTACTACAAGGCCCTGCAGGCCAATGGCGCGATTGCCGCCGGCGGCAATGGTGCCGTGTTGAAGTCGGTCGCTTCGGGCGAAAAGGCCTATGGCGTCGTCGTCGACTACATGCCGATCCGCGAGAAGGCCAAGGGTGCGCCGGTCGAGTTCGTCTTCCCGAGCGAAGGCGTTTCGGCCGTCACCGAGCCGGTCGCCATCCTGTCGACCTCGAAGAATGCCGAAGCTGCGAAGAAGTTCGTCGACTACGTGCTGTCGGAAAAGGGTCAGGAAGGCTTCCTCAAGCTCGGTTACATTCCGGCCCGCAACGGTATGCCGGTTCCGGAAGGCTTCCCGGCCCGCGACACCATCAAGGTCCTGCCGATCGACGCCGCCGCCGCGCTCAAGGCGACCGAGGACGACCTCAAGACCTTCTCGGGCATTTTCGGCACGAACTGATCGACCGGTTCATGGCCTATCACTCTGCGAAAGGAAACAGCCAGCCCCGCTGGCTGTTTCCCTTTATCGTCGTCACTGTCGCCTGCCTCTGCGTACTGCCGCTGCTGCGCCTGCTTGCGGCCGGCTTCTCCTCCGTGCTGTCGGGAAGGGCGCTCGCTCTGCTCGGCGAGCCCGCAGTCTGGACGGCGGCCTATAACACGCTCACCACCTCATTCCTCGGCATGATCGTCGCCGTCGCGATCGGCGGCCTGTTCGCGCTCGCCCTCACGCTCGCGGATGTCCGGGGCAAATGGGTTCTGAGCTTCCTCTTCATGCTGCCGACGATGATCCCGCCGCAGGTCCAGGCGCTCGCCTGGGTCGGGATGTCCGGACCGTCGAGCCCCTTGCTGAAGGCGCTTGGGCTCGCGCCGCCGATCGGCAGCGCCCAGCCGCTCTATTCGATCGGCGGCATCGCGCTGCTTTATGGCGTCCAGCATTCTCCGCTGGTCTATCTGTCGCTGCGCGCCGGCCTGCTTTCCCTTCCGCGTGACGGCATCGAGGCGGCGAAACTCGCCGGTGCCTCGCCGTGGCGTGTGCTCAAGGACATCATCCTGCCGCTGTCGCTGCCGGGCATCATCGCCGGTGCGGCCATCGCCTTCGTATCCGGGGTCGGCAATTTCGGCATCCCGGCCATCCTCGGCCTGCCGGCGCAGATCTACACACTGCCGACGCTGATTTATTCGCGGCTGGCGAGCTTCGGTGGCGGCACCTTCGGCGACATCGCGGTCTTGTCGGCGATGATCGGCGTGATGGCGGTCGCCGGGCTGCAGATCCAGGAACTGGCGTTGAAGGGCAGGGACTACCGGGTCATCGGTCTTTCCGGGGCGGCCGCGACCTTCCGGCTCGGATGGCTGCGGGCGCCGCTCGAACTTCTTCTGTGGGCGCTGCTCTTCGTCATGCTGATCGCCCCCTTCGTCGCTCTCGTGTCGGCCTCGCTGGTACCGGCCTACGGCGTGGTGCTGTCGCTGAAGACGGCTTCATTTTCGGCATACGAAGAAGTGCTCTTCCGCCAGACGGCGACGCGCACGGCGTTCGGCAATTCGATCTTCCTTGCCGGGACGACGGCGATCGGCCTGCTGGTGATCGGCGTGTTGACCGGCTATGCGCTGACCCGCGGATCGCACCGCGTTGCCGCCTGGCTCTCGGCGATGATCGAGATCCCTTACGCCCTGCCGGGGATCGTCATATCGGTTGCCTTCGTGCTGGTGTTTGCCGCGCCCATCCCGTTGCTCGGGGTGACGATCTACGGGACGATCTGGATCATCCTCGTCGCCTATCTGTCGAGCTTCTTTGCCGTCGGGCTGAAACCGATCGTCAGCGCGCTTCGCCAGCTCGACCCGGCGCTCGAGGAGGCGGCACGGCTTTCCGGCGCGGGCTTCTACAGGCGGCTCTTCGACATCATCGTGCCACTGATCGCGCCGGCGGCCGGGGCGGCGGTGATCCTGGTTTTCCTGATCTCCTGCAACGAACTGACGGTGTCGGCCCTGCTCTGGTCGGCGGGCACGCAGACGCTCGGCGTTGCGATCTACAATCTCGACGACAGCGGTTCCTACGATCTCGCCTCGGCGCTCTCCGTGCTGGTGGTGGTGATGGTGGTGGTCCTGATGCTGCTGCTCGAACTGATGGCGGCGCGCCTGCCGAAAGGGGTGGTCCCGTGGCGAAACTGATCCTTCACAAGCTCTCCAAGGATTACGGGACCGGGCGGCCGGCGGTCAGCGACGTGTCGCTGACAATCCGCGAAGGGGGGTTTCTCGCCCTGCTCGGACCGTCCGGCTGTGGAAAGACGACGGTGCTGCGCATGGTGGCCGGCTTCGAGACCCCGAGCGACGGCTCCATCCTGCTCGGCGAGCGGGTGCTGGCCGATGCGGAAAACGTGGTGCCGCCCGAGCGCCGCAACATGGCGATGGTGTTCCAGTCCTATGCGCTGTGGCCGCATATGTCGGTCGCCGACAATGTCGGCTATCCTCTGAAGGTTCGGGGGATCACTGGAGAGCGCTACCGGGAAAAGGTGGTCGAGGCGCTCAAGGCAGTGCGGCTGGAGAGTTATGCGGAGCGGCGCCCCGCGGACCTTTCCGGTGGCCAGCGCCAGCGCGTCGCTCTGGCGCGCTGCCTGGTGACCTCGCCCGACGTCGTGCTGCTCGACGAGCCGCTCGCCAATCTCGACCGACATCTCCGGCAGGAGATGGAAGAGACGTTCCGCGAATTCCACCAGCGGTCGGGCGCGACGATGATCTACGTCACCCATGATCAGGCAGAGGCGATGGCGCTCGCCACCGACGTCGCGGTAATGTCGGAGGGGCGGCTGCTGCAGGTGGCGCCGCCGGCCGAGATCTATGCGCGACCCGAGGGGCGGCTGGTCGGCGGGCTGATCGGGCAGGGGGCGATCTTGTCGCTGCCGACGAAGGAGAGCCCGGACCGTGTGCTCGGGTGGGGCGAATTTCGGGCGATGCTCGCCGGCTCTCCGAACGCATCCGGGGCCGAACAGAGAATGGACGTGCTGGTCAGGCCTCAGGACGTCGTGCTCGGCGGCGAGGGGATCGCGGCAAAGGTCGAGGGCGTGCTTTACGAGGGAGAACGCTATGCGCTGCGTCTTGCGCTCGCCGACGGCCAGATACTGCGTGCCTATAGCCGGGCACCCTGTGCGCCCGGCGACACCCTTTCGATTGCAATTACCGCAGGCTGGCGGCTTTGATGCAGCCTATCGGGCGCCGGAGCACTGCCAGCGAATGACGCGGCAGCCGCCGGTATACTGGTTGCAGGATCCGATCGCCTCGAGCTCCGCGCGGCGGCGGTCATTGCCCCAACCGGAGCCCCAGCCGTCCGAACCACGCGCAACGGCGCCGCAGGCATTCTTGAACCAGATGGCGACGCGGCAGTCGCGGGCGCTTTTCGAGCAGCCGCCGAGCGCCATGCGTTCGGCGCCGCTGCGGTTGGGGAAGGAGTGCGCCCAGCCGGTTGCGCCGGTGGCCGGGGAATAGGCGATTGCGCCGAAGCTGTCGGCCGAGGCGGCGGCCGGGGCAAGCGTGGCAAGGACGATGGCGATGGAGGCAAGAATGGAAGGACTGCGGCGCATGGATATGTTGTTCCCCGTCATGCTGTTTCTCCGGCGACCATAGGCTGGCGTCCGGGCGTTAGGGAAGGACGATTTTTGGGTGTCGGGTGGCCGTCGTATTTCGCCGGGCTTTGACCTCCGGTGTGGCGTCGCTAGTCTCGGGGTGATCGACCGAGGTAGAGAATCATGGTGCTAAGGCTTGGAACCTTCAATATCGAGAACCTGATGACCCGGTTCGATTTCACCGGTTATCGCAACCAGTTGCGCCAGGACCGGGTGATGCAGCTGTTCGACGTGCGCAACGAGCAGGACTACCAGCGGCTCGAAGCCGCCCGGATCGTTTCCTCGACCGACGACACCCGCCAGCTTTCGGCGCTCGCGATCGCCGATGCGGCGGCGGACATCCTGTGCCTGCAGGAAATCGACAACATGGAGGCGCTCAAGGCCTTCGAATACGGTTATCTCTTCCGCATGGTCGGGGCCGGCTATCGGCACAAATATCTCGTCGAGGGCAATGACAGCCGCGGTATCGACGTCGGCGTGATGATGCGCGACGAAACCCGGGACGGCGAGAAGATAGAGATCGTCGACATCAAGAGCCATGCGGCGCTCACCTATCGCGACCTTGACCTCTTCACGCCGGCGCTTTCGGCAACCGCCAAGCCGGATGACAAAATCTTCAAGCGCGACTGTCTCGAACTGGACCTGAAGGTCGGCGGGCGTCCCCTGGCGCTCTATGTCCTGCATCTCAAATCGATGACCAACGGGCGCGACGGGATCGATGGCCGCAGCTTCACGATGCCGGTGCGCGAAGCGGAGACGAAGGCGGTGCGCCACATCATCGAGGCGAGGTTCGGCAAGGGGCAGACGGCGGACAAGAATTTCGCCATCTGTGGAGACCTGAACGACTATCAGGAACGCGTCGACGTGATCGGCGATCGGCGCGACGGCTATTCCTTCGTCCATCGCGACGGGCTTCCAAGCGCCCTCGACGTCTTTTCGGCCGACGGCTTTGCGGAGAATGTCATGCGTCGCCGCGATCCGCTGGACCGCTGGACGCTCTATCACTCACGCGGCCCGGAAGAGCAGCATCTCTGCCAGCTGGACTATGTGTGGCTCTCTCCGGCACTCGCACGGCGCAATGCGGGTCGGGCACCGGAAATCGTCAGGAACGGCCAGCCGTTCCGCACACCCTTTCCGCCGGGGCAGGCGGTGGAGCGCTATCCGCGGATCGGCTGGGACCGGCCGAAAGCCTCCGACCATTGCCCCGTGGTCATGACGCTGGAGCTTTGATGTCCGAGTTTTCCGATCCCCGACCCGAAGGCCTGACCGTCGAGCGCCGCATGTTTCCTGTCGATGCGGTGAGGCTGCGGGTGCTGGAGGGCGACCATCCCCTGCATGTCGAGCACCGGGCGGCGGCGGCGGTGAACTGGGAAGCGGAGATCGCCGCCAATCCGGCACTCTTCGACGGGCGGATGGTGTTCCAGCACAGGCTGGCCATCCGCGACGGTGTCGTCGAGGGGGAAGGCTTCATGATGCCGTTCTCGACCTTCATGTGGTGGCGCAAGCAGAACCGCAAGGTCGGTGGTTTCCACGTGTTCGGCTATCCCGTCATCGTCTCGGCGGACGGGGCGCTGATCGCCGTGAAAATGGGTGCCCATACCGCCAATCCAGGCCAGGTCTATTGCGCAGCCGGATCGCTCGACCAGAACGACGTCGTTGACGGCTATTGCGATCTCGGCGGCAACATGATGCGCGAGGTGCGCGAGGAAACCGGCCTCGATCTCCGCGAGGCCCGGGCCGACGGGCGACTGTTTGCCAGCTATGACGGCGGTCGTCTCACGGTCGCGCGACGTTTCCACTTCGATCTCAATGCGGATGCGCTGCTCGCCCGCATTGGCGCGCATATGGCGGTCGACGAGGAAAAGGAGATCGCCGGGGCGGTCGCCATCCGCTCTGCCGATCCGTCGGCCCATCCTTACGGTCGCCCCATGCTGCCGTTGCTGGAGTGGTTCTTCGCCGACGCCGACTGATATCGCTTGCTTGCGCGATTGCTTAAGGTCGGGCAGTCTGCGGCCGAAAACCATATGCCGGCGGAGGGATCTTTGGCGCGAAATTACTCGATCTACGACGTGTTCACCGAGCGCAAGCTTGCGGGCAATCCCCTGGCGGTGATCTTCGACGGCGAAGGTCTTACCAACGAGGCGATGCAGGCGATCGCTGCGGAGATCAATCTGTCGGAGACGGTTTTCGTGCAAGGTGCGTCCAATCCCGCCCATTCCGCCAGGATCCGCATCTTCACCCCGGCGCGTGAACTGCCGTTCGCGGGCCATCCGACGGTCGGCACCGCGGTCGCGCTTGCGGAACGGACCTACGGCACCGAAAGCGGCGGGCTCGATCTCGTCTCGGTGCTCGAGGAAAATGTCGGGCCGGTGCGCTGTGCCGTGCGGCTACGCGACGGCGAGGCGGGCTTTGCCGAGTTCGACCTGCCGAAAAAGTCGGTGCGCTATGATTACGCTCTCGACAGGCAGGGGATTGCCGACGCGCTTTCGCTGAAGGTCACCGACATCGGTTTCGAGAATCACGTGCCCTCCGTCTGGGGCGCCGGCGTTCCGTTTCTCGTCGTGCCGCTTCACAATCTGAATGCGGTCGAGAGCATCGATTTCGATCCGCAGCTCTGGGAGCGGACGGCGCCGCTCTGCGAGGGCAGCCTGACGTCGGCCTATGTCTATTGCCGCGGCGGCGTGCATCATTCCGCGAAGTTCCATGCGCGGATGTTTTCGCCCGACATGGGCATTACCGAGGATCCGGCGACGGGATCGGCGGTCGCGGCGCTGTCCGGCGCGATCCATCATTTCGACGGACTGCCGGACGGGCATCATCCGATGATGGTGGAGCAGGGCGTCGAGATGGGGCGTCCTTCCTATATCCATCTGCATGTCGACGCCAAGGATGGAGAGATCAGCCGGGCAAGAATTGGCGGCCAGGCGGTGCGCGTCGCCTCCGGAATTCTGGACCTTTGAAAACAAACGATTTTTTGTCTTCTGCGAATTTTTTCTGAAAATGAATCAAAGTTTTTTGGCCGCGGCGCTGGACAACCTCCGAGTTCCTGTTTATACGCCCGGTCACACCGCCAGACGGCGATGTAACGGGTGATTAGCTCAGTTGGTAGAGCAGCTGACTCTTAATCAGCGGGTCGTAGGTTCGAGCCCTACATCACCCACCATTTCAATATCATAGGCCGGATTATTAATGTGGCGCCTGAGCGGGCGTCGCCGTTCGGTGTCCGGGTTTTCATCCTCCTTCGCCGATCTTGTCTTCTTGCGCAGACAGTCTGTGGTTGCGGACGTTTTGTGGCACTCGTGCGAAATTTCGCGATCACGATATTGTCACTTCCGGGGCGTGCCGGATATCAAGATTCCTGCCCAATATCGGGTGAGGGAGCTTAGCTTTTCAATGAAACATATCCTTTCCGCGGCCGGTCTCCTGGCCGCCACGTTCTTCACCACTGCCGCGCAGGCCGAAGATCTGGTCTTCACGCTCACCAACGGCACGGGTTCCGTCCTGACGCGTTTCTTCACCTCGCCGGTCGGCGTCGATGACTGGGAAGACGATGTCTTCGGCGAACACGTCCTGCAGCCGGGCGAATCCGTGAAGCTGACGATCGCCGACGGCCGCACCCAGTGCGAATACGACATGCGCTTCGAGTTTGAAGAAGGTTCGAACCTCGACACGACGGAAGACACGCAGAACCTCTGCGAAATGGGTTCCTACACGATCCACGAATAAGTGGGCCACGAACAAGCGGGCCGCGAGCAATCGGGTCACGTTCTGCACGGGTCGCCCGGCCAGCCGGCTGGGCGGCCCGTCATTTTTTCTCGGAATTGCCTGTCAAACGCACAATTGAGCAAAATTTGCGCGGTGGATTGCAGGCAAGAGCACCAGTTTGGTGCAGTCCTGTCGTATGTTTTTCTTTTGTTCCATCGACTTTGGACGAATGTTCCCCCAGTGTTCCTGTTTTTTCGCCCCGTGAGCCGTCCACAGGCTGTGGAAACCTGTGGATAAACTCGTTAGCCGGCTTTCGCCTCACTCGACAGCCGCGACTGCGGCAGGACGTAGGGAACGTGTCCGGGCGGCAGGCGGCCGACAGCGCCGCGAATGCCGTAGACTTCGCCGATCACCTCGTCGTTGATCGTCGCGGCCGGGCTTCCCGCCGACACGATGCGGCCGCGGTCCATCACGACCAGATGGTCGGCGAATTCGGCGGCCAGATTGAGGTCGTGCAGGATCGCCAGAACGGCGCCGCCTCGTCGCGAGAAGTCGCGGGCGATCTCCAGCACGCCGATCTGGTGGCCGATGTCGAGGCTCGATGTGGGCTCGTCGAGGAACAGCGCGCGGGCACGTCCCTGATCCACCGCGACCGGAACCTGGGCAAGCGCGCGGGCGAACTGGACCCGCTGCTGCTCGCCGCCTGAGAGGGCCCGGTAGGGCCGGGCCTCGAAGCCTTCGAGGCCGACACGGACAAGGGCCTGGCGTGCGGCGCGTGACGGATCGAGGCTGCCATGGGCGATCGCGCCCATGCGCACGACCTCGAGGGTTGTGAAGGGAAAGGAAAGGGCGGTCGACTGCGGAAGCACCGCGCGATCGGCTGCAAGCTGGAGGGCCGACAACTGCCGGAGCGGTTTGCCATGGCAGCTCACCTCTCCGTTGTCCGGGGTGATCTCCCCGGAGAGCACCTTCAGAAGCGTCGACTTGCCGGCGCCGTTCGGGCCGATGACGACGGTGAAGCGGCCGGGCCGCAGGCTTATGTCGATCTCGGAGATCAGTGGGCGGCCGCCCCGGATCACGGTGACCTGGCTTGCGGTGATCATCAGAGACCCTCCATCGCGGCACGGCCGCTACGCCCGACCAGCAGCGTCAGGAAGACGGGCGCGCCGAGGATTGCTGTGATGATGCCGATCGGCAGTTCGGCGGGGGCGGCAACCGTGCGGGCTATGCTGTCGGCAAGGAGCAGCAGTGCGGCGCCGCCGAGCGCGGAAGCCGGAAGCAGGAAGCGATGCGAAGGGCCGATCGCAAGCCGAAGCAGATGCGGCACGACGATGCCCACGAAGGAGATCGAGCCGGCGACCGCGACCGTCGCGCCGCAGGCGGCGGCCACGGCGACGATGGTCATGCGTTTCAGCCGCTGGACCGGGATGCCCATGTGAAAGGCGGCAGCGTCGCCGAGGACGAGGGCATCGAGGCCGCGCGCGACGAAGGGGATGATGAGCGTGACGGCGAGGATGAACGGGAGGATTGCCAGGGTCTTCTCGTAGGTCGCACCGCCGAGCGAGCCGAGCGACCAGAAGGTGATGTCGCGCAGGGCGCGGTCGTCGGCGATGAAGATCAGCAGGCCGGTCGCTGCCGCGCTCATCGCCCCGATGGCGATCCCCGAGAGGATCAGCGCGGTCGTCGAGGTCTGGCCGTTGCGGGTGGCGATGGCGTAGAGCAGCAGGGTGTTCAGCAATCCGCCGGCAAAGGCCATGACCGGCAGGAACTGGGTGCCGAAGACCGCCGCGACGGGGGCAAGGACCGTCCCGCCGAGCACGATCGCGCAGACGGCGGCGAAGGCGGCGCCCGAGGTAACGCCGACGATGCCGGGGTCGGCAAGCGGATTGCGGAACAGTCCCTGCATCATGGCGCCGGAGACGCCGAGCCCGGCGCCGACCAGAAGGCCAAGCGCGGTGCGCGGCAGGCGGACCGCCTCGAGGATCACCAGGTCCTGGGCCGCAAGGCTCGCGCCGTCGCCGCGAAGATAGGCGACGAAGTCACCGAGGCCGACGCCGGTCGGGCCGCTGATCAGTGAAACAAGGGCGGCCGCGGCCAGCAGGAGAGACAGCAGCACGAGGACGGCGAAGCCGAGGCCCGAACGATCCCCGGCTACCGAACGGCGCCCCAGGAGCAAGGCGACCGTGTTCATCGCTTGACGGCATCCGGATAGAGCTGAGCCGCAAGGTCTAGGGCGGCCTTGGCCGTGCGTGGGCCGAGCCCCAGCAGGTAGAGGCCATCCATGGCGATGAAGGCCTTGGCCTTGCCGGCGGGGCTTGCCTGCAGGGCGGGAAGCGCGAAGGCCTGCTCGGCGGTCATGTGCATGGCACCGCCGTTCATCACGAGGACCACCTCGGGAGCGGCGGCGATGACGGCTTCGTCGCTCAGCGGCTTGTAGTCGGATACCGATGCGGCGGCATTGACGCCGCCGGCCAGGCGGATGATGGCGTCGGCGGAGGTATCCGCACCCGCGGCCATGACGCGGCCATTGACGAGCGAAAGGGCGAAGAGCACGCGCTTCTTCGGGACAGTGAGGGCAGCGATCCTGGTCTTCACGGCAGCGAGCTCCCCGTCAACCGTGCGGGCGAGGGTTTCTGCTTCCGCAGCCCTACCGACGGCAGCACCCACGGCGCGAATCTTGTCAGGCACGGCTTCGGCCTGGGGTGGAGTCGGAATCGTCACGAAGGGAATACCGCTGGCTTTCAGGATGGCGAGCGCATCGGCGGGGCCGGCGCCTGCTTCCGCAATGATGAGGTCAGGCTTCTGCGACAGCACGCCTTCGGCGGACAGTTGCCGGATATAGCCGATATTCGGCTTGGTCGCCGTTTCCGCCGGAAAGACAGAGGTGGTGTCGACGGCCGCAATGCGGGCGTCCTGGCCGAGCGCGTAGAGGACTTCGGTGACCGTGCCGCCGACGGAGACGATCCGCTTGGCATCCGTTGCCGGAGACTGGGCGAATGCTGCGCCGCCGGTCAGGGCGGCAATCAGCAGCGGGGCGGCAAAATGGCGGGCGGTTGTGCCCAGCGATCTCAGAAGATCCATGCGTCGAGTATCCTGTTGTTCAAATTGGAGACGCCGGCACGCGTGAAATTCGCGGCCGGCAGAATTCCGAATGTCCTGCCGCCCGCGTGGGAGACAATTAACTTGACTATAATGCACAAGTTTAATTACGAAGGCAACACGTCGTGCCGTCCATCAAGGGGCTGTCGATGGGACGCAAGGGTGCCGGGACAGGTCGGTGGTCCGGTCCGCCAATCGAAAGAAGAGGAATTTCCGATGTTTATTGCGATGAACCGTTTTCGCGTTCTTCCCGGCCACGAAGAAGCCTTCGAGGCGATGTGGGCCAACCGCCAGGGCCGTCTCGCCGAGGTGCCGGGCTATGTGGAATTCCACATGCTGAAGGGTCCCAAGGCAGAAGATCACCAGCTTTACGCATCGCATGCGGTCTGGGAGACCAAGGAGCATTTCGAGGCGTGGACCAAGTCCGAACAGTTCCGCGCCGCCCATGCCCGCGCGGGCCAGTCGACGGTCAAGTATCTCTCGGGACCGCATTTCGAGGGCTTCGAGGTCATCATCCACGAAGATCGCGACGGCAAGCGCGTCGACGAAGCAGCCTGAGGAACGCGTGGTGACGGACACTCTTGTGGCAAACAGCAGCGAGCGCATCGAGCGGGCGCGGGCGGCGCTGGCCGAAAAGCCGGATGGCGTCGTCGAGGCGATCGCGGCCAAGGCGGACGTGACGCCGGCGGAGATCCTCTCGATCCTGCCGGAGGGGGCGGCGGTTGTCGTGCCGGCCGACCAGTTCCTGCAGATCTGGGACGACATGTCGTCCTGGGGCGACATTCTGATGATCGTCCACACGGACGATATCGTGCTGGAGGTCGAAGGCGCGCTGCCGCAGGGCAGCGAAGGTCACGGATGGTTCAACATCCATGGCGACAGCCCGATCGGCGGGCATATCCGCAAGGAGCGCTGCACGCAGATCGCCTTCGTCGACCGGGGTTTCCACGGACGGCGGTCCTGTTCTGTCTGGTTCATGAACGCCGACGGCTGGGCGATGTTCAAGGTCTTCGTCCGGCGCGATGCCGAAAGGGCGCTTCTGTCCGACCAGTTGGCGCGCTTCGAGGCGCTGCGGTCGAAACTGGCCAACGCCTGAGTTCGCTTTTGCCTTGAGAATGGTTCGGCCGTGTCCCGCGGGATGCGGCCGATGTGTTTTGACGGGTCGGGTCGCTCCGCCGTTCTTTCTTTTGACCAGAACAGCAACTATTGTCCGCGCGATTTCAAACATTGCAGGGACAGATCTTGCTTCGCACCCGCCGATTCTTCGCCTCTATCCTCCTTTCGCTTCTGGCATTTTCGCCTGCCGTGACCGGGGGCGTGACGGCCTTCGCACAGACCCAGGAGGCGGCGCCGCCGCGCGACGAGGTGGTCGAAAAGGCCTCCCAGGATATCGCCGACGCGCAGAAGCGATTCGAGCAGCTCCAGAAGGGGGTGGAGGACCGGAAGTCCGACGATGCGGCGCTGATCGACATCAAGGTCAAGACCGACCAGTTGATCCGGGATCTCCTGAAGATTTCCGTCGACCTCAGGCCGCGCTTTAACGACGTGAAGACCCGGCTTTCGCAGCTCGGCGAGAAGCCCGCGGAAGGACAGCCTGAGGAGGCGCCGGCAATTGTGGAGGAGCGGGCACGCCTCAATGCGACGCGGCTCGAGATAAACACGCTGACGGGACAGGCGGAAGACCTTTCGATCCGTGCCTCGGACCTTTCAGACGACATCACCGGGCTCCGTCGGCAGCTGTTCACTGAACAACTGTTCGAACACACCGAGATTTCCGGCGACGTCATCGACGATGCGTTCGATTCGCTTTCCGCGGAGGTCGAGAAGTTCCAGCGCACGCTCGGCAGCTGGTTCTCCTTCATCTGGAAGTTCAAGCGCGTGCCGCTCGGCACCGCAGTGATGTTGTCGCTCGGTATGGCCCTCGTCCTGCTCTATGCCGAATACCGGCTGTTCGGTTCGCTGATCCGGCGCGATCCGGCCAATCGCGATCCGGCCTATATGAGCCGGTTTTCCGTCGCGTTCTGGTCGACCATCCTGCCGGCGCTCGCCCTTGGCGCCTTCCTCATCACGAGTTTCTTCTTTCTCGATACCTTCAACGTATTGAGGCCCGACATCGCGCCGATCGCCTCCGCGCTGTTCGGTTTTGCTGGTCTCGTCTTCTTCGTGTCGATGCTGGCGCGGGCCGTTCTGGCGCCGAAGGCCCCGAGCTGGCGGCTGGTGCGGCTGTCGAACAAGGGCGCCCGCGACCTCAACTTCGCCGTCATGACCATGGCGGTGGTGAACGGGCTCGATTATGTGCTCGGGGCGGTCAGCGAGACGCTGAGTTCGCCCGTCGTGCTCACGGTGATGAAGAGCTTCGTATCCTCGGTGGTCGTCGGCCTGACGATCTTCATCGTGTCCTTCCTTCATCCGGTCCTGAGTGCTGGCGGCGATCCGACGGAGCGCGGCAAGGCCTGGCCGAAGGCCTTTGCCATCCTGCTCCGGCTGACGGGCGTAGGTCTCATCCTGCTCAGCGCCATCGGCTATGTCGGACTGGCGCGGTTCCTGGCGACGCAGATCATCCTGACCGGCGCCGTGGTCGCGACGATGTATATCGGCATCCTGTCCGGCAAGGCGATCTCTGCGCCCAACCGTTTCGGCGAGACACTGGTCGGCAAGCTTCTGGAGAAGCGCTTCAACCTCACCCCTGTGGCACTCGATCAGTCGGGCATGGCGGCCGGCCTCTTCATCTATGCCTTCGCGCTCGTCATCGGCATTCCGCTGATCCTGATTTCCTGGGGGTTCCAGCCGCGCGATCTCGAGCTCTGGCTGTTCAACATCTTCACCGAGATCAATATCGGCAGCATCCGGATCTCGATTTTCGGCATCCTCGGCGGCATCCTGCTGTTCAGCCTGGGACTGGTGGTGACGCGCTGGTTCCAGAAGTGGCTGGACGGCAATGTCATGGCCCGCTCGCAGGTGGATGCCGGCGTGCGCAACTCGGTCAAGACCGGTATCGGCTATCTCGGAACGGGCATCGCCGGCCTGATCGGCATCTCTGCGGCGGGGATCGACCTGTCCAGCCTTGCGCTGGTGGCCGGTGCACTCTCGCTCGGCATCGGTTTCGGCCTGCAGAACATCGTGTCGAACTTCGTCTCCGGCCTGATCCTGCTCGCCGAGCGGCCCTTCAAGGTCGGCGACTGGGTGGCGACTGGAACGACCGAGGGCTTCGTGCGGCGGATCTCGGTTCGCGCGACCGAGATCGAGACCTTCCAGCGTCAGTCGATCATCGTGCCGAACTCCGAGCTCATCAATGCGCCGGTCGGCAACTGGACCCACCGAAACAAGCTCGGCCGCATCGAGGTTCCGGTCAGCGTGTCCTATGACAGCGACCCACGCCGGGTCATGGAGCTCCTTATGGAGATCGCGCTTGCGCATCCAGGCCTGCTGCGCAATCCGGAGCCGGTGGTGATGTTCAACGGCTTCGGCGTGTCCTCCCTCGATTTCGAGCTTCGCGGCTTCATCGGCGACGTGTTGGGCGGCCTGCCCGTCAAGAACGACCTTCGCGTGACGATCCTCGAGCGGTTCCGCTCGGAAGGCATCCAGATGCCCTATCCGCACCAGGAGGTGCATCTCCACCTCGATGAAGATGCGCGACGGATATTTGGGGGGAAGGGCGCAGGGCGCGGCCGAACGCACAAGGCGGATTTGCGCGACGAGCCGGATGATGACAAGATCCTGCCATGAACGACATGTTCAGCCCCGGTTCAGCAGGGGCATATTAGAAGAGGGGCATGCTTGAGCCGATCGGCCGGGACAGGTCGACGGCGAGGGCGCAACAAGAGGACGGCGCAACGGCGCCGCATTCACATGAAGAAGCTTCTGGCAGCGACAATCCTGGTTCTCGGTGCCGCGACCGGCGCCCTGGCAGCATCCGTTTCCAACGGCGGATCCTCGGCGGTCGTGCTGGTGGTGGTCGAGGACGGCAACCGCATGGAAGTGGCGCTCGATGCAGGCGCATCGGAGACGATATGCCCTTCGGGCTGCTTCGTGACGCTCCCCAACGGCGACCGCATCGGGCTCGAGGGTGGTGAAACCGTCGAGATCAAGGACGGCGTCGCGACGATCAAGTAAGCGGCAGTCTACCCTTCCTGCTTTTCGTGAAGCGCTCGGTTCCGCCGGGCGCTTTTGCTTTTTTGCCCTTCGGCAAAGGTCGGGTTCTGCTTCGTAGACAGATTTTTCGCAGGTATCGCGCGACAGAAGAAGCATCTGTCAAAAAGGGGCAGAAATGACTGCCCGGCCTTCAGTGGCGATTAACATCTGGATGCTTCGATCCGCCCGCTGCCAATTAACGGATCTGCAAGTCATCTTGATTAAAATGCTAATAGTTATCTCAGGTTAAGGGCGTGTCATGGCATTTTTAGGCGTTTCCGGGATGCAGTATTCCGGGGAAACATTTCCCGACGTTCGTATTATTGTTGCAGAGGATTCGAACGTCTTCACATCGATGATCAGTACCCGCATGAAGGAGCTGTTCAAGATCGATGTCGAAATCTGCCGGACCTTCGAAGACCTGCAGGCGGCTAACGAACTTTCCGATGAGCCGGTGACGCTGGCAATCTCCAACATCAACCTCCCGGGCGCCGAAAACGGCGAGGCATTGGAATACCTGGTCGACCTGAACATCCCCACCGTCGTCTTCACCGGGACCTTCCAGGACGAGACTCGTGAAAAGCTGCTCGCCAAGGACATCGTCGACTACATCCTGAAGGACAACATCTTCGCCGTGGAGATGCTCGCGGAATCGGTCTACCGTTTCCTCACCAATCATCAGCACCACGTGCTGATTGTGGACGATAGTCCGACCGCGCGCGCTCTGCTGTCCAGCCGTCTCAAGCGCTACAATTTCCGGGTCAGCACGGCCGACAGCGGCGCCAAGGCTCTGGAGATCCTCAAGGCGAATTCAGACATCGGCCTGGTGGTCACGGACTATAACATGCCCGACATCGACGGCTTCGAACTGACGCGACGCATCCGCGGCGCGCGTGGCTCGCATGAGTTGCGGATCATCGGGGTGTCGTCGTCGACGAACCGGCTGCTGTCGGCGCGGTTCCTCAAGGTCGGCGGTAACGACTTCATGCTGCGGCCGTTCATCGACGAGGAATTCTACTGCCGTGTGAACCAGAACCTGGACACCCTCGTGCAGATCAAGGCGGCGAAGCCGCGAAAGTAGCCGGCGGCATCCGACGAACACACGCAATGCCGACCGGGAGCCTGCTTCCGGTCTTTTTTTTGCCCAGACTTTTTCGAATTTTCCTTAACATCCGAAGGCAATTGCCATGTCAGTGCTGAGTGAACCGCAACCGATGGAAAACCCGTCGTCTCGCAAGCGGGCGCATGTGCTGGTGATCGAAGATTCCCGAACGTTTTCATCGCTGCTCTGCCACCGCTTCGAAAAGGAACATGGGCTTCGTGCGACCCACTGCGGGTCGACCAGGGGGTTCCGCGAGGCCGTGGCGTGTGCCGATCAGCCCTTCGACATCGCGGTCGTCGACCTGAACCTCCCGGACTCGCCCGATGGCCAGGTGCTCGATGAGGTGGCTGCTCTGGGAATCCCGGCCGTGGTCTTTACCGCCGACTTCAATCGCCGGATGCGTGAACGCGTCGTCGAACGCGGCGTTGCGGACTATGTGATCAAGAATAACGAGCGTGCCGTCGACATGGTGGTTCAGACCGTCGACCGGATCCTCGCCAATCGTCATGTGCGGGTTCTCCTCGTCGACGACGTGACCTCGGCGCGCAAGATGCTGGTTGACATGCTGCAGGTGCAGCAGTTCCAGGTTTTCGAGGCAACGACCGGCAGCGAGGCGCTCGACATGCTGGTGAAACACCCGGGGATAGACCTCGTGATCACCGACTACCACATGCCCGACATGGACGGCTACGAACTGACGCGGCGCATACGTCGCGAGCACACGTCGGACAAGCTGCGCATCATCGGCATATCGTCTTCGGCCGACCGGCTGTTGTCGGCGAGCTTCCTCAAGGCGGGGGCCAACGACTTCGTCTACAGGCCCTTCGTGGTCGAGGAACTGCAATGCCGCATCGGCCACAACATCGAGACGCTGACGCAGCTCAGGCAGCTGCGCCTTGCGGCCTTCAGCGACTACCTGACGGGCCTGCGCAATCGTCGCCACTTCTTCGACGAGGGGCCGGCGAGGGTGGCGAGCTGCCTCGAGCATGGCGAGGCCTGCAGCATGGCGATGCTCGACATCGACCACTTCAAGAAGCTCAACGATACCTATGGCCACGAGATCGGCGACCGCGTGCTCAAGGCGGTGGCGACCCGGCTCTCGCATATGATCGAGGACACCGATCACCTGCTTGCCCGGCTCGGCGGCGAGGAGTTCGGGATCCTGCTCGCCGGGCTGGACAGCGAGGCGGCGAGCAGGTTTTGCGAGCAGGTCCGCCAGAGCATTGCCGAGCTGCATGTGGCGCTCGACGATACCGATCTCACTGTCACCGCGTCGATCGGCGTGGCCGAGATCGGCGGGATCGAGAATTTCAGCAACTACCTGAACGCCGCCGACCAGTTCCTCTATCTGGCCAAGCGCTACGGCCGTAACCGGGTCTATTCCGACAACACGCTTCTGACGCTCGCGGCGGCCGCCAGCTGACGGCGCACGTGGGCCCGTCGGGGCGGCCTTGATCTTGTGAGGCTTGCGGCTGGCAAATGGCTGGCCGTTTCCTATATTGGCTTGGCAACCTCCTTCCATCCGGAGTTTCCCGGCCATGGCCCCCATCATTTCCGTACGCGGCCTTTCGAAGACCTATGCAAACGGCTTCAAGGCGCTCGACAACGTTTCCCTCGACATCGAGGAGGGTGAGATCATCGCGCTGCTCGGGCCGAACGGCGCCGGCAAGACGACACTCATCTCGATCATTTGCGGCATCGCCAATCCGAGCGAGGGGACCGTGACCGTCGACGGTCACGACGTCGTCCGCGACTTTTGCAAGACCCGCGGGATGATCGGACCGATCCCCCAGGAACTGACGACCGACATGTTCGAGACGGTCGTCAACACGGTGAGCTTCTCGCGTGGCCTGAACGGCAAGAAGCCGGCGCCCGGCTACATCGAGAGCGTGCTGAGAGAACTGACGCTGTTCGACAAGCGCAACAATGCGCTGCGGGAACTGTCGGGCGGCATGAAGCGGCGGGTGCTGATCGCCAAGGCGCTGTCGCACGAACCGCGCATCCTGTTCCTCGACGAGCCGACGGCAGGCGTCGACGTCGCGCTGCGCAAGGACATGTGGCAGCTCGTCGAGCGGCTGAGAGCAGGGGGCGTCACCGTCATCCTGACCACCCACTATATCGAGGAAGCACAGGAGATCGCCGACCGAATCGGCATCATCGACCGGGGCAGGCTGATGCTTGTCGAGGAGAAGGATGCGTTGATGCGCAAGCTGGGCGGCAAGCAGCTGATCATCGAGTTGCGGGAGCGGTTGCAGTCGGTGCCCGAGGCGCTCGAGCCATGGGGCCTGACGCTCAGCGAGAGCGGCGAGCAGTTGATCTATGACTATGATGAGGAGAGCAACCACGGCGGCATCCCGCGGCTCCTGGCGGCGATCGAGAGCGCGGGCATCGGCTTTGCCGACATTTCGACGCGCCAGACCTCGCTTGAGGACATCTTCGTTTCACTGATCGGAGAAGGCAGATGAATTTCGAGGCGATCAAGGCGATCTACTACTACGAGATGGCGCGGACCCGCCGCACGCTGCTGCAGAGCGTCATCTCGCCGGTCATGTCGACCGCGCTCTATTTCATCGTCTTCGGTGCGGCAGTCGGGCCGCGCATGCAGGAGATCGAGGGCGTGAGCTACGGCGGGTTCATCACGCCCGGCCTGATCATGCTGACGCTCATCACCCAGTGCATCTCGAACGGATCGAGCGGCATCTATTTCCCAAAATTCACCGGCACGATCTACGAGATCCTGTCGGCGCCGGTCGCGATGGCGGAAATCCTGATCGGCTATGTCGGGGCGGCGGCGACCAAGGGCATGATGATCGGCCTGATCATCCTGGCGACGGCTGCCTTCTTCGTCGACCTGCGGATCGATCATCCGTTGATGATGTTCTTCTTCATGCTGCTGACCTCGATCACCTTCAGCATGGCAGGTTTCATCATCGGTATCTGGGCCAAGAACTTCGAGCAGCTCAGCATGGTGCCGATGCTGGTCGTCCCGCCGCTCACCTTTCTCGGCGGGACCTTCTATTCCGTCAGCGTGCTGCCGCCGTTCTGGCAGACGGTCAGCCATTTCAATCCGGTTCTTTATCTGGTGAGCGGTTTCCGCTGGAGCTTTTTCGAGGTGTCTGACGTGCATCCGCTGATCAGCCTCGGCATGATTGGACTGTTCCTGGCGATCTGCCTGGGCTTTCTCGCCTACGTCTTCCGGACGGGCTACAAGCTGCGCCCTTGAGCGGGTGCGGTCAGTCCCGCAGACGAAGCTCGTCGCTCTGCATCTGCAGCGAACCGAGGGTCGACAGGAAGCTCATGCCGAGCAGGCTCTGGTCGAGCTTGCCGTCCTCGATGACGGCGGCCTCAACGTCTTCGCGCAGGATCGGCCCGAGGGCGATCTGCTTCAATCGGACGGGTGCCGCCATGGCACGGCCGTTCGCCGTCATGATGGTCCGGGTGAAGGCGAGGCCGGCCGGATCGATGCCGATCCGCATCGCGTCCCGGTAGCTCAGTGCAACCGAACTCGCGCCGGTGTCGATCAGCACGGAAACCGGCACCGCATTGATGTCGACGGTGGTCTCGAAGTGGCCGCCGAGCGCCTTGTGCAGGACGACCTCCGCCGTTCCTTCCGATGTCGTCACGACGACGGCGCGGCCGGGGACCAGGCCGGCCAGCAGTCGATCGCCGACCGACTGAAGCTCGAAGCGATAGAGGTAGCCGGTCACGAGGGCGAGGATGATGAGCAGCCAGATGGCAAGCTGACGGGCACTCTGGCCGAGCGAGCGGCGGGAGGCTATGAGGCCGACGGCCAGCATGGCGGCAAAGGGCAGGAGGCTCACCAAGCTGCCGAATTCGTCGTTCGCCATGCCGAAGCTCCGCCCGGTGTCGTGATTGACGACCAGAACCGCGAGGCCGAATCCCAGAATTGCAATGACGATGAGGAGGCGCATCAGCCGGTCTCGCGCTCCCGCGCCATGCGGGTACGGCGGGTTTCCCGGCGGGGCTTGCGTTCAACGGTTTCGAGCCGCTCCGGCAGGCTCTGCATGATGCTGCGCCGTTCCTGATCGGTATAGGTCGTCCAGGCGCCGATTTCGTCGCGCGTACGGCCGCAGCCGAAACAGTAACCGGTCTTCATGTCGATCGAGCAGACGAGGATGCAGGGCGATTCCATCAGGCGAACCTTGTTGACTGCCTTCTATATCGGTTGGTCAAGACGCCATGGCAAGGGCGGCCAGCGCGACGATCTCCACCACCTGCTGGGTAGCGCCGATCGTGTCGCCGGTATGGCCCTCCAGCTTGCGCCGGACGTGAGCGGTGAAGGCGGCACAGGAAAGGGCGGCGGTGAGCACAACGATAAAGAAGGCGAACAGCGATGCCGTGGGGGCTAAGAGGGCCGCCGTGATCGCAATGCCCGAAACCAGCGCCACATGCAGCGAGGCGCGCAGCGGAACGCCTGCCGAAGCGGCGACGCCACCGCTGCGGGCCGGCGGCAGAGCCGACCAGTGCCAGATCATCAGGGCGCGGCTGAGGGCTGCGATCGCCGGGAGGCAGAGTGCCACCTCGACCGGGCGCAGATTGCCGGCGACCTCGGCGATGGCCGCAGCCCTGAGGCCGTAACCGAGGATCAAGGCCGCCGCGCCAAACGAGCCGATCCGGCTGTCCTTCATGATCTCGAGCATATGGTCCCGGTTGCGACCACCACCGAGACCGTCGGCGGCATCGGAGAGGCCATCCTCATGCAGGGCACCGGTGACGACGGCCTGGACCGCAAGCGCGGCGAAAGCCGCCAGAAGAGGGCTCGCGTCGAGGAGGAGCATGAGGCAAAGGGTTGCCGCCGGCGGCAGCGCCACGAGGGCGCCGGCGAGCGGAAAGGCACGGACACCGCGGGAGAGGCTGCCGTCATGGCCTTCGAAAAAGCGGGCAGGAACCGCAATGCGGCTAAGGAACGATACGGCGCGCGCGGTATCATTCAGGTATTCGCGCCAATCCATCGGATCAGTCACTCCATTTCAAAGACGACCGGTTCAAAGGCGGCCGGTTCAAAGACGACGGGCCGCACCGCTTTTTGGGTTGTTGCGGTCGGGCGCGGTCAGTATTAGAGGAGCCATCAAAGCCCGATTTCGACGCAGATTACAAGGAAGCCTTGCTCATGACCGTGACCGGCCTGCCATTCGACGATTTCCGCGCCCTGCTGCGCGACCTGCCCGGTCCGGATTCCGCGGCGCTCGTGGCGGCGCGTGCCCGCGACCAGCAGCTGACCAAGCCGCCGGGCGCGCTCGGCCGCCTCGAAGAGATCGCCATGTGGCTGGCCGCGTGGACCGGCCGGCCGCCGGCCGTGACACGCCCGCTGGTCGCGATCTTCGCCGGCAATCACGGCGTCACCAAGCATGGCATCACGCCCTTTCCGTCGTCGGTGACGCGGCAGATGGTCGACAACTTCGCCGCCGGCGGTGCTGCGATCAACCAGATCTGCGCGACCTACGACCTCGGCCTGAAGATCTTCGACCTGGCGCTCGACTATCCGACCGGCGACATCACCTGCGAGGCCGCCCTTTCGGAGCGCGACTGCGCTGCGACCATGGCGTTCGGCATGGAAGCGATCGCCGGCGGCACGGACCTCCTCTGCATCGGTGAGATGGGCATCGGCAATACGACGATCGCGGCGGCCATCAACCTGGCGCTCTATGGCGGCACGGCCGAAGACTGGGTCGGTCCGGGCACCGGCTCGGAGGGTGATGTTCTTCAGCGCAAGATCAATGCCGTGAAGACGGCCGTCGAGTTCCACAAGGACCATCTCGATGACCCGTTGGAAATCCTGCGCCGCCTTGGCGGCCGCGAAATCGCTGCGATGGCCGGCGCCATCCTCGCTTGCCGCATGCAGAAGATTCCGGTGCTGATCGACGGCTATGTCGCGACGTCGGCTGCGGCGATCCTGAAGGCGGCCAATTCGTCCGCGCTAGACCACTGCCTGATCGGCCATGTCTCCGGTGAGCCCGGTCACCTGAGGGCGATCGAGCGGCTCGGCAAGACGCCGCTTCTGGCGCTCGGCATGCGGCTCGGCGAAGGCACGGGTGCCGCCCTTGCCGCCGGCATCGTCAAGGCCGCGGCCGCCTGCCATTCCGGCATGGCGACCTTCGAAAGCGCCGGGGTTAGCAACAAGACCGATGACTGATCACCCACGCGAAAAGACGGTCCAGGAGGCGGCGTCCGTGATCGAGAAGAAGACGGGTGTCGCCCATTTCTTCGCGGCTGGCCGCTATTCCTTCCAAGGCTTCCGGCGGCTGATCGGCGAATCCGCCTTCCGTCACGAATTGCTGGCGCTCGCCGCAGGACTGGCGCTGTTTGCCTTCGTCGGGGCGAGCCTCGCCGAATATCTCGGTTTTGTCGTGCTGATGCTGGTGCTGTTCTGCGTCGAGGCGCTCAACACCGCAATCGAAGAGCTGGTCGACCGCATCTCGCCGGAGATCTCCACCGTCGGCCGTAATGCGAAGGACCTCGGTTCCTTCGCGGTCTTCTGCCTGCTGGTGGCAAACGGGCTCTACGCAGGCTCCGTGGTCTTCTTCTGAGCCGTCAGAAACGCACCCGGGCTGCGACTGCGCGATGGTCGGAAGGCCAGGGCGTCACGATGAGATCGGCTTCGGGCGCCTTTTCGCCGACGATCGAGACGCTGAGCGTCTCAAGCGTCTTTGCCCGGCCGAAGACGTAATCGATGCGGTCGTGATGGTCGTCCTTGGCCGTCGGTTCCGATGTCGGGGTCCAGGTGAAGGCCGGCTTTGCGACCTCGTCGGGATAGGCTGCGCGCAGGACGTCGGTCATGCCCGCTTCCTGCTCGATCCGCAGGGCGGAAGGGTATTTCACCGCCATCGGCTGACGTCCAGCCTTGACCGCGGCCTCCGTCCAGTCGCGCCAGGACGGCTCGTTGAAGTCGCCGAACAGGAAGACCGCATCGGCGCTTTCGGCCTGCTTCACATCCTTCATCAGCAGGTCGAGCGCCGGACCGCGGGCCTTTGCCGCAGCCTGGACGGCCTCGTCCGCCGTCTTTAGGAAGGGGGCGGGGCCGTAGTCTATGCCGAGCAGCTGGTAGGGCTGGTAGGGGAAGTCGGTCAGGTGGACGTTGAAGGCGAAGACCTTGCGGCCCTTGACGTCGATCTCGACGCCTAGGTCGTTGGCCGTCGGCTTGCCGATCGGATAACGGCTGAGGATGGCATTGGCCCAGAGCGCCGGATTGGTCTTTTCCTGCTCGTAGTAGAAGAAGCCGAGCGCCTTGGCGAGATCCTTCGCTACGCTCGGGCCGGTCGGCACGCAGTCATCGGCGTCGCAGACGTCGGGTTCGGGCTTGGTTTCCTGGATGCCGATGATGTCGGCGCCGGCCTTGCGGATTACCTCTGCCGTCTCCGAGACGTCCTTCTCCTCGTTCGCGCCGCCGCCCCAGATGTTGTAGCTCATGACGGTGAGCTCGGTCGCGGCATCGGCTGCCATCGCCGGTGCGGCGATGAGCGAGGTGGAGATGAGCAGGGCGCCCAGATGCTTTGTCATGACGATGATCCCGAATCCGTCGATTTTCGCCGACGATATGCGGGATCGATGACAGACGCACGAAAGAAAAGGCGACGCCGCGCCGAGGTCAGGCAAACTGGCGCTTGCGCGGCTCGACGGCGTGGGTTTCCGTGACCGCGGGAAGGCTTTCGAGAACGCGGCGCGCCGGCAGGATGGCGATTACTTCGGTGCCCTCGCGCAGCTTGGACTTCAGCTTGAACTCGCCGCCGTGCTTGGCCAGGATCGCCTGGACGATCGGCAGGCCGAGGCCGGTGCCCTGTTCGGCGCTCTTGATGGCGATGGAGCCCTGGCCGAAGGCGGAAAGCACCACCGGGATTTCGTTTTCGGGAATGCCCGGACCGTTGTCGCGGATCGAGACGTACTGGCCGCCACCCGCCGTCCAGCCGACCTTGACGGCCACTTCGCCGCCCTGGGGCGTGAACTTCACGGCGTTGGAAAGCAGGTTGAGGATGACCTGGCGCATGGCCTTTTCGTCCGCCCAGACGGAAGGCAGGTTTGCTTCGAACTGTTCGGATATCGAGATGTTCTTCGCCTTGGCGCGCAGCTGGACCATGCCGATGCAATCCTCGGCGAGATCGAGAAGCGAGACGACTTCCTCGTTCAGCTCATACTTGCCGGCCTCGATGCGGGAGAGGTCGAGGATCTCGTTGATGAGGTCGAGCAGATGCTGGCCGGAACGGTGGATGTCTCCGGAATATTCCTTGTAGAGCGGATTGTTGAGAGGCCCGAGCACTTCGGTCGCCATCACCTCGGAGAAGCCGAGAATGGCGTTCAATGGCGTACGCAGCTCGTGCGACATCGAGGCAAGGAAGCGGGATTTCGCGAGATTGGCCTCTTCCGCGCGGCGGCGGGCTTCGTCCGACAGGGATTTTGCGACCTCGAGCTCGGCGATCAGGTCGTCCTTCTCGCTCTGGAAGGAGAGCAGCTTGAGATTGGCCTGGTGCAACCGGCTCGTGATGTAGATGAAAAAGACCAGCGCGGTCGTGAAGAGGGCGGTGACGCCGATGTCGAGTATGTGGCGGCTGGAGATCGCAGTAAACAGAAGTGCGCCGACCGTCGGCAGGAAACCGAATAGCACCGCCTGGCGCAGCAGCATGTTCGACATGGCGGTGACCGAAAGCACGATCAGCAGTACCGCGCCCTTGTAGAACACGAAGGTGTCACCGCAGGGATTGCAGGATTGCAGCGAGAAGAACGCCCAGCAGGCGCCCATGCTGACCTGTCCGATCAACAGAAGCCGCCGCCATCTGATGAGGTTTGCTGCGACAAGGTCCACCCGCGAGGCGCGTTTGACGAGGATGATGTTCAGCGCGTGGATGGTGAGTGTGGCAAGCGTCCACAATAGCAACGTCGGGTCGGGATTGATGTAAGCGCCGAATCCGCTGACCATGAGGATGATGATCGGCATCACCGCGGCACCCTGCAGCGTGGCACCAAGATGCATGCCGAGTATCTCGCTTTCGAAAAGCAGGGAACCGGACTGATTTGATTGCAGGCGTTCACGCGTCGTGCGAACGGCTTTCGCGACGGCCTTGTTGCGATGGCCGCGGGAAAGGTCGACGATGTTCTTGTCTGTCGAGGTGGTTACGCCGTTACTCATGTCCCGAAAGATCGCTTGCCGCTGATCAGACGAGACTAACGACCATTTGTTAAGAAGATACTCCCGAACAAGGTTTTGTTTGCCATGATCGCAAAGCTTTCATTTTCGAAATGGGCCAAATTGTGAATCGTAGCTTCCGTCTTCTGCGCGACGGCGTGGTTGCTGCGTCCGCACTTCTTCTTGCCCTTCTCATCGCCGCCAAGCTCGACCGGGACAACCGCATTGACCTGACGGGACGGTTCGTCGCTGTGGACGGCGATACGCTCGCGCAGGGGGATCAGCGCTTCCGTCTCGAGGGGATCGATGCGCCGGAGATCGGTCAGACCTGCGGCGTGGAACCTGCTGTTGATCCTTGCGGTTCTTCTGCTCGGGCGCGACTGGCTGCCTTCGTCGGGCAGCCTTCGTTTTCCTGTAGCGGCGGTGGCGTTGACAGATATGGACGGCGACTGGTGCGTTGCGTCATCGACGGTCTCGACGTCAACGGCAGAATGGTCCGCGAGGGCCTTGCCGTCGCTTATGGCGATTATGGTGGCGAGGAGGCGGCGGCCCGCGAGGAGGGGCTCGGCATCTGGTCCGGACCCTTCGATCGCCCGTCGGACTGGCGGCGCATCCATCGCGCCGGGATGGAGGAAACCGAACATGCCTCAGGTATTTTCGCTTTGCTCCGCCGTTGGCTTGGTATCAACTGAGGGAAACGAGGGAGGTTTCATGAAGCTCTATGATGGTGGACGCGCGCCCAATCCGCGCCGGGTGACGGTGTTCCTCAAGGAGAAGGGGATCACGGTCGAAACCGTGCCGGTGGACATGGGCAAGCTCGGGCACAAGTCGGCGGAGATCGCCGCGAAGAACCCGTTGCAGCGGTTGCCGGTGCTCGAGCTCGACGATGGCACGGTGATTTGCGAGTCGGTGGCGATCTGTCGCTATTTCGAGGAGATCCAGCCCGAGCCGCCGCTCTTCGGGGTCGATGCGACCGACAAGGCGATCGTCGAGATGTGGAACCGCCGCGCCGAGCTTCACTTCTTCGCGCCGGTCGCAGCGGCCTTCCGCCACCTTCATCCGGCGATGGCCGAATGGGAGGTGCCGCAGGTGCCGGCCTGGGGCGAGGCGAACAAGCCGAAGGCGCTGGAGTTCCTGAAATTCCTCGATCAGGAACTGGCGGGGCGGGCTTTCGTCGCCGGGCCGCGCTTCACGATCGCCGACATCACCGCGATGATCGCCTTCGAGTTCATGAAGCCGGCGAGGATCACCTGTCCGGACGAGTTTACCCATGTGTGGCGCTGGTTCAGGGACGTTCAGGCCCGGCCGAGCGCGGCGCTCTGATCCGGGTCGACGGGAAGCGTGATGCATCCGGCGAACGACAGGCATGACGGGCCGGACGATGAGCTGGACGATCTCAGGCGGGCGATCGGCGCCTGCCGGATCTGCCGGGACTGTCCGGCTGGCGGAGAGGAGAGGCGTCTTCCCCACGAGCCGCGTCCGGTCGCGATCATTTCCACCCGCGCCCGCGTCCTGATCGCCGGCCAGGCGCCAGGGCTCAAGGTTCATCAGACGGGGCTGCCATTCAACGATGCATCCGGCGACAGGCTACGCCAGTGGCTCGGGGTTGATCGGGAAACCTTCTATGATCGAGACCGCTTTGCCATCGTGCCCATGGGATTCTGTTTTCCGGGCTATGACGCAAACGGCCATGACCTTCCGCCTCGACGGGAATGCGCGCCCGAGTGGCGGACTGCGGTCATGGCGGCCATGCCGCAGGTGGAGCTCGTCCTGGCTATCGGCCAGTATGCGCAGGCCTGGCACCTCGGAAGCCGCCGGCGCCGGACGATGACCGAGACGGTCGAGCATTGGCGTGACTACTGGCAAGCCAATGTGGATGGCCCCAAGGTGCTGCCGCTTCCGCATCCGAGCTGGCGCAACACGGGCTGGCTGAAGCGCAATTCCTGGTTCGAGGCGGAGGTTCTGCCGATCCTGAAAAAGCAGGTGAAAACGCTCTGCGCATGAAACGATTTTCTTTGCTTTAAGTTATTTTGCTTTATATGAGGAAAAATATTCGAAAGGCAGTGGCATGGATCGACTCGACCGAAAAATACTCCGCATCCTTCAGGAAGACTCCACGCTTGCCGTGGCCGACCTTGCCAAGAAGGTCGGGCTTTCGACCACGCCGTGCTGGCGCCGTATCCAGAAGATGGAGGAGGACGGCGTGATCCGCCGCCGGGTCGCCCTGCTCGATCCGGCCAAGGTGAACACCAAGGTCACCGTCTTCGTGTCGATCCGCACGTCGAGCCATTCGATCGAGTGGCTGAAGCGGTTTTCGGAGGTGGTGGCGGAGTTTCCGGAAGTCGTCGAGTTCTACCGCATGAGCGGCGATGTCGACTATCTGCTGCGCGTCGTCGTGCCGGATATCGCGGCCTATGACGCCTTCTACAAGCGGATGATCGCCAAGATCGAGATCCGCGACGTCTCCTCGGCCTTCGCCATGGAGCAGATCAAGTACACGACCGAGCTTCCGCTCGACTACATGATCCTCGACAACCAGAAGTCTCAGGAAGACTGAGCGGGATCAAGATCCTCAGGGCTTCAGGCGCTTGAGGATCTTTACGCTGGTCAGTTCGCGGACGGCGTCCTTGCCGATCCAGCGCGCCGTCTTGTCGGTGCTTCCCGCCAGTTTTTCGGCGAGCGCGAGGGCCGGGGCGTGGCAGGTGCGGTTGCGTTTGCCGATGTTGCGCAGGGCCCAGTTGACGGCCTTGCGGACGAAATTGCGCGGGTCGGTCGCGTGGGCTTCGATCAGCGGAAGATAGCCGACAAAGGTCGCGTCCGGTTCCTTCTTGCGATGGACGGAGGCGCCGGCGATCATTGCGAAGGCGGTGCGCCGGACGAATTCCCGTTCATCGGCGGCAAACTCCGCAATGAGCGACTGCCAGAATTCCGTTTCGGTCAGCAGGTCGGCTGCGGTATCGACGATCTCCCAGGAATTGAAGTCGTCGGCGAGGCGCATCACCTCGTCCCTGGACAGCGCCCTGGGATCGAAGGTCCAGATGGCGAGCATCCGGGCCTCGCGGATCCCGGTGTCCCAGAGCGCCATGGCGCGCCGGTGGTCGACGCCCGCTTCCTTCGCCAGCTTCTGCAGGACCGGGTTTCCGATGCCGATCGCCGTGTCGGTGACGATGCCGTATCGGCCCATGCCGGCGATGTTGGTCTCGTTGCGCTGAGTGCGCAGGAAGGCAACGATCTCTTCGACGGAGGAGGCGGGCGTAAACGTCATTTTTCCAGGCGTGCCAGCAGCGAGGACGTATCCCACCGATTGCCGCCGAGCTTCTGGACCTCACCGTAGAACTGGTCGACGAGGGCGGTCACGGGCAGGTTTGCGCCATTGCGACGGGCTTCTGTCAGCACGATGTCGAGATCCTTGCGCATCCAGTCGACGGCAAAGCCGAACTCGTAGCGGCTTTCGTTCATCGTCTTGTATCGGTTTTCCATCTGCCAGGAGCCGGCCGCCCCCTTGGAGATGACTTCGACAACCTTTTCAATGTCCAAGCCGGCTTTCTTGCCAAAATGAATCCCCTCGGCGAGGCCCTGCACCAGGCCGGCGATGCAGATCTGGTTGATCATCTTGGTCAGCTGGCCGGCACCGACCGGACCCATCAGGCCGACCATGCGGGCAAAGGCGTCGATCACCGGTTTCGCCCGGTCGAAGGTCGCCGGGTCGCCACCGCACATCACGGTGAGCACGCCGTTTTCCGCGCCGGCCTGGCCGCCGGAAACCGGCGCGTCGACGAAGGCGAGGCCCTTTGCAGCCGCGGCTTCGGCAAGTTCGCGGGCGACTTCGGCCGAGGCGGTGGTGTTGTCGATCAGGATCGCGCCCGGTTTCATGCCCGAAAGCACGCCGTTTTCGCCGATCGTGACGGAGCGCAGGTCGTCGTCGTTACCGACGCAGGTGAAGACGAAATCCGCATCGGCGGCCGCTTCGGCCGGCGTCGGAGCGGCCTTGCCCCCGAACTGGACAACCCATTTCTCGGCCTTGGTGGCGGTGCGGTTATAGACGGTGACGTCGTGCCCGCCCTTCGTCTTCAGATGCCCGGCCATCGGGTAACCCATGACCCCCAAACCGATGAATGCGACCTTTGCCATGCCTTATGTCTCCTGCCATGTGCGTTCGAGCTGGCAGGATTAGAACATTGTGGAGGTGAGGAAAAGGCTGGTACGCGAAACCTGTGGTCGAAGATGCCGGGAGTTCGGTTGGTTCGTGGGGCTAGATACCGTCCCCCGCAACAAGCCCGGTGGCGGGTGCGTTCTGCCGTATGTTCCCGTAAAGCGCTGCATTGCGCGGGTGGCGCCTGGAATCGTCGAAGTAGTTAGAACCCGGTTCAAGGCTGTCGGAAATGTCGGTCCATAGCCTCCGCAACCGCCTGACGTGGAGATCGTCCGTGATCCAGCACATCAGGTGCTCGGCAGCGTTCGAGAGGAGCTCCGGATTGGTGCTTATAAGTTCCCTTGCCCACTTGCAGTACTCGTCCACCGATACCTGCCGGCTGCCTTGCTTGTCCCGGATTAGAAACTGTGCCTTTCCGGCATCGGCGATCCGGCGAAGGTTATCCGTCGGCGCCATCAGGATGCTCATGTAGATGTCATCGAATTGCGGTGGTGAGTAGATGCTGTCTATCGCGCGCTCGAGATCGAAGATCGTGCGGATGTTGATCTCGCGCAGCAGCATGAAGCGCTCCAGCCCGACGATATGGCACAGTTGCGCCTGCCCAATCCAGTCGATGCATTGATAGATGCCGTAAGGTGTTTCGACATGCAGGAGGATAGGGTTGTAAGTGGCTAGGTTCTGGACGTCGAATATCCCGCATTCTTCGAGGCGGAATCGTGTTTCGAAGTCTATGCCGTCAAGAACATCAAGGGAGGTGATCTTGGTGACCTCGACGAAGCGGTCATCCGTCATCTTGATCCATTTCACCAGCGATTGGAGCTTGACGAGGAGGAATTTCGTCGACGTCTGCGGCATCAGGCCCAGTAAAGGTGCGAGGCCGAGCCACAGGAAGGAAATTCCGTTGTTCGATTTGGTGGCATCGCCGGTAAGCACCGTGCCGATGGCATGGAGCGGATTGGGGAACGCAGCGTAGAGAACCATCGCGAGCAGGATAGACGCCACGGTTTCCGTGGTTACCCTCAAGATGCTGCTCGAAGTCAGGTCGAATACCGTCAAGCGGCTCAGGAGGTAGCGGACAGATGCTATGTAGGCACCAAGGAAGGTCAGGGCAGCGATAACATACAGCCGTTGCGGCATGGAAGTTGACCCCATGACTGCGAGAAATTTGCAGGAATTCACTGCTTGGAACCCGCCGACGATCGCCTGGCCGAGGAAGTGAAAGCCGAAATAGCTGATGAGGATAAAACCGATCGAGGAGAAGAGAAGTCTCCAGCTGAAGGCGATCCGGTGGGCCTGAGCCGCCTTGATGTAGAGCTCGAGGCGTCGTTGTTCGGAGGCGTGCCGAAACTCTTCTCTGTCGTCCTTGAGGATATCGATATCGGCAGTGTATTTGGAGCGCACGAACTCGAAGGAAGGGTTGGTGGCCAGGCCGTTGTATCTTCCGTGGGGCTCGGTCTGAGGCGGATTCTTGTTATCGGGGCCATCGCGAAGCGGCTCTTGTACGGGTCCCTCGGCGTCTCTGGCGACCAGTTCGCGCGGGACGGCGTCCGCGTCGCCGGCGCCGATCTGCTGCACGACATTCGCCCCGCTCGGCATTTTCCTGGCCTGCCGCTTGGGTTTGACTTCGAAGATCTGGAAGAAATCCTGAATTTGCCGCAGCCGGGCGAGGCGTATCTCGTGGCGGGCCAGGATGATCAGCATGGGCGCAATCAGCGCCATGACGAGCGCGAGCCAGTTGATCCTGCTCAGCACGCTGACCGTCGCCGCCGGGGTGCAGAATGCGTTCGCAATCAATGCAGACCACGAAGACACGTCCATTCCGCGGCCCTCCCACACTCAAGAGGACATTTTAGGTTGCGGACGACAGTCCGTCTACGAACCGCAATCGCGTCATGGTTGCGGATTGAAGTGTTCCGATGTGTGGGTGCCAGCGGAACGGCGCTGCCTTCAGCCCTTCAATCTCGCGATCACCAGGTGGCCCGGGGTCGGGTTTCCGTCCTGCATGCGGACGTTGATCTCCGAGATTTCGACGATCTCGAAGCCCGTGGCGGCCAACCGTTCGCGGACATAGGCCTCGGAATGGGCGAAGCGCTGGTGCGGGCCGACCATGTAGGGACGTCCGGCGAGGATGTCGTCCGGCAGGGTTTCTGACGAGAAGGCGAAGATGCCGCCCTGGACCATGTTTTCGGCTGCACCGAAGAACAGCGGTTCGAGCGCGCCGAGATAGGGGAGCACATCGGTCGCGGTGACGAGGTCGAAGGGTTCGTCGTCGTTGTCTTCGAGAAAGTCTTCGACCTCAGCGACATAGAGGGTCTCGTAGAGATCCTTTTCGTGGGCGATCTCGACCATGTTCTCCGAGATGTCGATGCCGGTGATGTCGTCGACCATGTCGCGCAGCGTGCCGCCGGTAAGGCCCGTGCCGCAGCCGAGATCGAGCATGCGCTTGAAGGGGCCGAGGCCGAGTGCCTGCATGCGCTGGCGGACCATGACCGGCACCGCATAACCCAGTTGTTCGACGAGAATGTCCTCGAAGGCTTCGGCGTGCTGGTCGAACAGGGTTTCGACATAGGCGTCGGGCGCCTTCGGCGGGGCATCGCCGCGGCCGAGCGAGGCGATGCGAACCGAGGCGCCGCCGTGGTCCTCCGGATCGATTGCCAGCACTTCTTCATAGGCCTTGACGGCGGCGTCGATGTCGCCTGCCTTTTCGAGCGCGAGTGCCCGGTTATACGCTTCCGCCAGCGCGTCTTCGTCGATCTTGGCCATGTGGAGCACTCCGATAACCGGGCCGCCGCCTGTCGGTGGCCGTTTCGCAGGCTCTAATGCGTCGCGTTGCTTTTGGCAATGCGGCTGTCCGACCGGGAGGCCGCTCCGCTTCAGTGGAGGATGAATTCGCCTTTGAGCGAGCGCCACTCATTGGCTCCGATCATCTTCCGGTGGACGTAGCAGACCGAGTGCAGCGGTCCGTCGAGCTTGTCCTGCCAGAACTTCAGGAAGCTCCGCATCTCGGGGAATTCCGGTGCCAGATCGTAGTGCTGCCAGACATAGGTCTGCAGCAACTGGGGATGGTCGGGCAAGCGGTAGAGGATTTGCGCCGTCGTCAGGCCGTAACCTTTCAGCATCAGTTCCATTTCGTGGTTCATGACAACCTCGTCTTCGTTCCCTTATCCAGAGGACCGGAGCCGGCGGTGTTCCGCTTCGGCGGACCGATCGGCCGCGCCACGGGAGCGGCCTGTCTGAAATGGAAACATCGCAAGGTTAACGAAGATTTAATCTGCGCCTTGAGGGCGCGGATTGCTCTTTTCCTGCAATGGCTTGGCAGTCGATTGACCGGAGTGCTGCCACGGGCGGACCGGGTGCTCGCCGTGCCGGTTCAGCGTTTCAGGTGGCGGGTGAGGCGTGCCTCGAGCCAGGCCCAGATGTGCCGCATGGTTTCGACCATGGTGAGGTAAAAGACGGCAGCCCAGAGATAGGCCTGATAGTCGAAGGTGCGCGAGAAGGTGTAGCGGGTCTGCCCCATCAGATCGAGCACGGTGACAACCGCGACGACGGCTGATCCCTTGACCATCAGGATGATCTCGTTGCCGTAGGGGCGGAGCGCCACGATCAGTGCCTGCGGCAGGATGATCTTGCGGAAAGTGACGAAGGGACTGAGGCCGAGCGACATGGCGCCTTCGGACTGGCCGCGCGGCACGCTGAGGATTGCCCCACGGAGAATTTCCGCCTGGTAGGCCGCGGTGTTGAGCGTCATCGAGAGCAGCGCGCAATACCAGGCCTCGCGGAAGAACCACCACAGGTGAACGGACTCGATCTGCGCCTTGAACGAGCCGAAGCCGTAATAGATCAGGTAGATCTGCGCGAGCAGCGGCGTTCCGCGGAACACGTAGACATAGGCGTAGGATATCACGTTCAGCACGCGGCTCTTCGACATGCGCGCGAAGGCGATCGGAATGGAGAGCAGGGCGCCGAACGTGATCGATACGACGACGAGGGTCAGCGTGACCCAGAGGCCCGAGAGATAACGCGGACCGTATTTGACAAACTTGTCGGTGTCCCAGTTGCTGACCATCATGTAGACGAGGGCAGCCGCGAGCAGGATCCACAGCCCGAGGCCGATGAAGCCGATGATGCGCGAGCCGCTCATGCGGGAGGCGACCTTCGGCGGTGCCGGACGAGGCTCGATAAGGTTGGTCGCGTAGCTCATCGACGACCTCCGGCGCGGTTGCTCCAACGGTCGATCATACTGATGCCAATCGAGGAAAGGACGGCGAGCGCGAGGAAGAGCGCGCAGGCGAGAAAGTAGAAGAAGAAGGCCTCCTTGCTGACCCTGGTGGCGATACTCGTCTGGCGCAGGATATCCGACAGCCCGATGACCGAGACGAGTGCCGTGTCCTTCAAGAGGTTCATCCAGAGATTGCCCAGGCCGGGCAAGGCGATGCGGATCAGCTGCGGCAGGATGATCAGGCGCATGGTGCGGCCACGATGGAGGCCGAGCGCGTCGCCGGCTTCATACTGTCCCTTGGGAATGGCGCGGAAGGCCGAAAGCAGCACCTCCGAGCAATAGGAGGAAAAGACGACGGACAGCGCGATCATGCCGGCTGTGAAGGCATTGATCTCGATTCGCTGCTCGTTGCCGAACCAGGCGAGGATCGCCTGAATGCCCATCTGCACGCCGTAATAGACAATGAACAGGGTCAGGAGTTCGGGAAGGCCGCGGAAGATGGTCGTGTAGATGCCGCCGGCCATGCGCAGCGACTTTTCCTCGGACTGCATGGCAAGCGCGATGAAGAAACCGACCATCAAGCCTATGGGCAAGGTCGCTAGGGCCAGCGAGATGGTGATCTTTACGCCGAAGGCGATTTCGTCACCCCAACCCGCGCCGCAGGCGACCAATGATGAGCTGCCGAGAAGGTTGAACAACCCGACCGGTCCGCACAACGGATCGAAAGCATACTGAAACCAGGCCCAGAATGAGCCGAGGGCGGAAAGTGCGCCGCTCATACTCTATGTCCCCCTGCGGTTCGTGCCGCATCTTTTATTTTCGGTCTTCTCATAAATGACAATGGCGGAAGAACGAGTCTTCCGCCATCGCTTGTCTGCAGATTTCAGGGGATCACTGGCCGTACACGTCGAAATCGAAGTGCTTGTCGTTGATTTCCTTGTACTTGCCGTTCGCGCGGATCGCCTTGATGGCGGCGTTGAACTTTTCGGCGAGTGCGGTTTCGCCCTTGCGGACCGCGATGCCTGCGCCCGGACCGTTGATTTCAACGTCGGCCGGAAGGGCGGTTGCGATCTTGCAGCAGGCGCCAGCTTCCGACTTCACCCATTCCGACAGCACGACAACGTCGTCGATGACGGCGTCTACACGGCCGCCTTCGAGGTCGAGCTTGTACTCGTCGGTGGTCGGGTAGAGCTTCAGTTCGGCGTCGGGTACATGCTTTTCAGCATAGTTGGCGTGGGTCGTCGAGGACTGCGCGCCGAGGACCTTGCCCTTCAGGTCGGCAATGCCGGTGATCGTGGAGTCCTTCGCAACGGCGAGCGCCGGGCCGGTGTTGTAGTACTTGTCGGTGAAGTCGACCTTTTCCTTGCGCTCCGGCGTGATCGACATCGACGCGATGATGGCGTCGAACTTCTTAGCCTGGAGAGCCGGAATGATGCCGTCCCAATCCTGGGTGACGAATTCGCAGGTGACTTTCATCTCATCGCAAAGGGCCTTGGCGATATCGATGTCGAAGCCGACGAGCGAGCCGTCCGATTCGAGGTTGTTGAAGGGCGGGTAGGCGCCTTCCGTGCCGATGATCAGCTTGTCCTCCGCCATCGCGCTGCCGGCGAAAAGCGACAGGGCGGCAATCGAAGCGGCGGCGAAGAAACGTGTCGAGATACGCATGTGATCCTCTCTGTTGGTCGTTCGCGCGGTTGTCTTGTCCCCCGCGCTGAACAGGGCAAGCGCGGCACCTCCGTGCCGTACCTGGGGCGATATTCCTACTCTTTCTTCCGGAAAATCAACACCAAACACGCGTTAGAACAAAAAAATCGCGTCAATTAGCGATTACGAATGCAAGCCATGAAAATGCAATACTGATGGGGATTGCAGAAATTCGATGAAACTTTTTCGTTCAGCCAAGGTTAATTTGCCGCTTTATACGTTCTGTGCAATGGGAGCGGCAGAACAGGGGGCGGACACAAAAAAGCCGTTCCATCACCTGCTCCTAAAACGACATCGTTATGGTGCCACGCTTCGCAAGGAATTGGATATGAGATTGAGATCGAAACTGTTCGCTACCGTAGCCCTGCCGGTCCTGTCGGCAGCCGTCATGGTAGAGCCGGTCGCGGCATCCGCCGTGACGCAGACCGAGAGAAGCGTGAGCCAAAGCCGGACTTCGGAGCCGGTGGGTATCCTTGTCGCGCAGGATGCGACGGTGACCTGCAGCGATGGCAGCCAGGCTGCCGATCAGGCGACCTGCGATGCGATCGACGCCCAGCGTGCGGCTGATCAGCAGGCAGCGGAAGAGGCTCAGCGTGCGGCCGAACAGCAGGCTGCCGAAGAAGCCCAGCGTGCCGCCGAGCAGCAGGCAGCGGAAGAAGCCCAGCGCGCCGCCGAGCAGCAGGCCGCCGAAGAAGCCCAGCGTGCCGCCGAGCAGCAGGCTGCCGAAGAAGCCCAGCGTGCCGCAGAGCAGCAGGCTGCAGAAGAAGCCCAGCGTGCCGCAGAGCAGCAGGCTGCAGAAGAAGCCCAGCGTGCGGCGGAGCAGCAGGCTGCCGAAGAAGCCCAGCGTGCGGCGGAGCAGCAGGCCGCTGAAGAAGCTCAGCGTGCAGCCGAACAGCAGGCTGCTGAAGAAGCCCAGCGTGCAGCAGAACAGCAGGCTGCAGAAGAGGCCCAGCGCGCCGCCGAGCAGCAGGCTGCGCAAGAGGCCCAGCAGGCAGCCGAGCAGCAGGCTGCCGAGGAAGCACAGAAGGCAGCCGAAGAGGCTCAGCAGCCGGCCCCGGAGATGGTCACTTGCGCCGATGGTTCGCAGGCGGCTTCTGCCGATGCCTGCCCGGCACCCGAGGCTCCTGCCGAGCAGCCTGCTGAAGAGCAGGTCCCGGCCGAGCAGCCCGCAGAGGAACAGGCGCCGGCCGAACAGCCCGCAGAAGAGCCGGCGCCCGCCGACCAGACCGAACAGGCACCTGCCCAGGAACAGCAGCAGGATCAGGCTGCGCCTGCGGAGGAGCCGGTTACCGCGCCGACCGACGAGCAGACCCAGCAGGGCGAGGCGGCTCCGGCCGAACAGCCCGCCCAGGACGCCACGACCCAGGACGCAACGACGCCCGACGCCACGCCGGATCAGGCCACGACCGAACAGCCGGCTGACCAGCAGCCTGTCGAGGAAGTGGTGGTTCCTGCCGTAGAACCGCCGGCCGAGGTTCCGGTCGAAGAAATCGTCGATACGCGGACCGAAGAACAGAAGCAGGAGATTGCCGAGGATCCGGCTGCGACCGCAGAAACGGTCGTCCTGCCGGTCGACAATGGCGGTGCCGTGCTCGACAGTGACAAGGATGCCGACAACACCGGTTCCGCCGAAACCCGCGAGGTTCGCACGCAACTGCGTGCCGAAACCGAGGTTGCGCCGGCTCCGGAGAGCGACGCTGCCGCACAGGCCGATGCAGCCAAGGTCGAGCCGCAGGTGATCCAGGCGTTTGCCGCCGAGCAGGGCACCCAGCTTGATGCCGCGCCCACCTTCGAGGTGCCGACGACGGTCGTCAACAACGTGACCAATGCCACGAATGTTACGAACATCACCAATGTCACGAACGTGACCAACAACGTGACGAACATCAACCAGGTCAATCAGGTTCGTGTCATCGAGCAGGTCGATAACCGTACGGTCATCAACATCGGCAACCAGGTGGTTGTTCGTGGCGACGACCGGCCGCGCCTTCGCTGGGATGCCTCGGAGACCTATTACGAGGAACTGCCCCGCGGCCGCGTGCGCGAGACGATCGAGCGTGCCGACGGTTCGCGCCTGGTTACGATCTACAACCGCTATGGCGACATCATCCTGCGTTCGCGCTTCACCTCGGATGGCGACGAGTATGTGCTTCTCTACTCGCCGGAGGCCGATTCCGAACGGGCCCGCATCTATGTGGACGTCGGCTACAGCCTGCCGCCCATGCGCCTGACCGTGCCGGTCGATGACTACATCGTCACGACCTCGCGCGCTCCGGATCGTGACTACTACGACTTCCTTGCCCAGCCGCCGGTCGAACGTGTCGAGCGCGTCTATTCGATGGACGAAGTGAAGTCCTCGTCGCGTCTGCGCGACAAGGTGCGTCGTATCGACCTCGATACGATCACCTTCCCGTCTGGCTCGGCCGAAGTGCCGCTGGCGCAGGCCAAGACGCTACGCAAGGTGGCCGAAGCGATGCAGAAGGTACTCGACAAGGATCCGGGTGAAACCTTCCTGATCGAGGGTCATACCGATGCCGTCGGTTCGGACCGGTCGAACCTGATCCTGTCCGACCAGCGCGCAGAGACGGTCGCGAACCTCCTGACCGAAGTCTACGGCATTCCGCCGGAAAACCTCTCGGTTCAGGGTTACGGCGAGCGTTACCTGAAGATTCGCACGGCCGAAGCCGAGCAGCAGAACCGCCGCGTCGCGATCCGTCGCGTCACCTCGCTGGTTCGTCCGGCCACCACCGCGAACCGCTAAGCGGGTTGCTATCCAAAGAGAAGGCCGCCGGGGAAACCCGGCGGCCTTTTCGTTTGTCGGTCTGCCTTGCCGGAATTCAGTCCATGCGTGGTGCCGGAAGGCCGGTGGTCTCAGCGATGAAATCGGCGATGGTCGCGGTGTCGTCGAGATCGAAGACGGGCAATTCCGTCCCGGTGACGGGATGATCGGCGGCGATCGCGACGATGTGGGGATCGCTCGGTGCCAGCGGTTCGCGGTTGTTGGCTTCCAGGCGGCGGGCCTCGATCTTCGGCACCGGTTCGCGCTTGTAGCCCTCGATCAGCACCAGATCGCAGGGCCCGAGGCGCGAGAGGATTTCCTCGAAGCTCGGCTCCTCGCGCCCGCGCAGTTCGTGCATGATGGCGTAGCGGGTGCCGGAGACGATCGCCACCTCGTGCGCGCCGGCCTGCCGGTGGCGGTAGCTGTCGGCGCCGACCTTGTCGATGTCGAAGTCGTGGTGGGCGTGCTTGATCGTCGATATGCGGTAGCCGCGTCGTGTGAACTCCTCGACGAGGCGGACGGCGAGGCCGGTCTTGCCGGAGTTCTTCCAGCCGGATATTCCGAAAATGCGCGGGCGTTCGTTCATGCTTCAAGGGCCTCGAGGAAACGCTCGGCGGCGACGAGATCGTCGGGCGTGTTGACGTTGAAGAAGGGGTCGAGCGGTCCGGCGGCGGTCTCAATCGGCGGGAAATCCACCACGGTCGCCGCATGGCGGGCAATGAAGGACTGCAGACGCCGGTTTGCGGGGTCGGCGAGCCAGGCTTCGAGATCGGCTGCAATCGAAAGCGGCCAGAGGGCCACGACCGGGTGGGATCGGCCGGCGGACGCGGCGAGCGCTATCTCCTCAGGCCCTCCAAGGGCGGCGTGGAGCCGGTCGGCAAGATCAGCCGGCAGGAAAGGGGTGTCGGCCGGAACCGTCAGGAGATGGGAGGCGGCGGGATATTCTGTCCGTGTCCGCTTCAGCCCGGCAAGAATGCCTGCGAGCGGTCCGGCGTGTCCGGCAATGGTGTCCGAAACGAGGGGAAGGGAGAGGTTAGGGTCCGGTGGTTGTATCGCATTGACCGCAAGCGACGCGACCTGCGGCGAGAGGCGCTCGGCGACACGGGCGATCATCGTCTTTTGACCGAGCAGTACGGTCGCCTTGTCCCGGCCCATGCGGCGGGACAGGCCGCCTGCAAGGATCAGGGCATGCAGGGGCCTGGTGCTCATCTCATTTGCCCGATTCGTCAGTTGGCGTCGCGGTCAGCGTAGCGCAGGTAGAGGATTGCGGCGACGGCCAGAACGCAGCAGACGAGCATCACCCCGATCAGGGGAAGCGCGCCACTTTCGACGGTCAGGATCGACGAGGCGAAGAGCGAGAGCGCCGCGCCGCCGGCCATGGTCATCGCGCCGCCGAGGCCCGAGGCGGAGCCCGCGAGTTCCGGTTTCACGCTGACGATGCCGGCATTGGCGCTCGGCAGGGTCAGGCCGTTGCCGAAGCCGACGATGACCTGCGGCACGAAGAAGGCTGCCGCCGATCCGGCGCCAACAGCAAAGAGTATCGCCGGAAGGGCTATGCCGGCGAGGGACACGAGCGCGCCGGCCAGCATCATGTTGGAGATCCCGGCACGCCTCGCATAGCGGCCGGAGAGGAAGTTGCCGACCATGTAGCCGGCGGCGATGAAGACGAACTGCATGCCGAGCGTGCTCGGGCTCATCTTCATCAGCGTGGCCCCGACGAAGGGGGCGCCGCCAAGGAAGGCGAAGAAGGCGCCGGAGGTGAAGGTTGCCGTTGCGGTATAACCCCAGAAAGTGGGCGAGGCGAGGAGGCCAGGCCAGGCCCGAAATTGCTGGGCGAAGCTCGACGAGCGATTGTGGTTTGTTTCCCCGAGATCGGCCCAGGCCAGCGTGAGAACAATTGCACCAAGAATGAAGATGGCGGCGAAGTTTGCCCGCCAGCCGAAGGTATCGTTGAGCACACCGCCGAGGGTCGGGCCGATCATCGGAACGAGGGTCATACCCATGGTGACATAGCCGATCATCGAGGCCGCTTCCTCCATCGGCACCATGTCGCGCACGATGGCGCGCGACAACACAAGGCCGGTGACGACGGCGGTCTGCAAGAGGCGGCCGGCCACGAGTACGGCAAAGCTGTCGGCCAGCATGCACATCGCGGTTGCGACCAGCAGCAGAGCCAGCGCCGCAAGGACGGTCGGCCGACGCCCGAAGCGGTCGGACAGAGGCCCGATCACGATCTGCACGAATGCCGTCACCGCGATATAGCCGGATATCAGGATCTGGATGGTCGCGTAGTCTACGCCGAAATGAGCCGCCATGTCCGGGAGCGATGGCAGGAAGATGTTCATCGTCAGCGCGGAAAGGCCGGCGACGGCGACGAGGCTCAGCACATGCGGCGGACTTTGCCGGTCGAGAAAACGCGCCGTACTCATCAGATTACGGGGCCTTTCCCTTCGAGCCGGGCCGCTTCTTCCCGCCGCTTCTTCTCGCGGTAGAAGGCGTAGAGGCCCGAGCCGATGACCACGCTTGCGCCCGTCGCCATCCAGGCATCGGGTACCTCGCCGAAGAAGAGCATGCCGAGCGCGACCGCCCAGAGCAGGCTGGTATAGCGGAATGGGGCGATGAAGGAGATCTCGCCGGTGCGCATGGCCATGATGATCCCCTGATATCCGACAAAGATCAGCAGCGACGTGAGCACCATGACGGCCCAGGTCCCACCGCTCAGCGGCGTCCAACCGCCGAGGACCGGTGTCAGGGTGGCGCCTGCAATGGTGACGCCTGTCGCCGTGCAGAGCGTGATCGCGAGCGAGGAGGTGGCCGGGTCCACCTTCTTGGTGACGAGGTCGCGCGCGGCGGCGAAGAAGACGCTCAGCAGCACATAAAGGGAAGAGAGGGTGAAGCCGTCGGGGCCGGGGCGGATGATGATCAGCACGCCGACGAAGCCGATGCCGATCGCCAGCCAGCGGCGCCAGCCGACCGGTTCCTGGAGGAAGAGCGCCGCGCCGAGAGTGACGGCCAGCGGCAGCGACTGGAGGATCGAAGAGATATTGGCGAGCGGCATGGAGCCGAGCGCACTGAGGAAGGTGACGGCGGCAAGCGTCTCGAAGAGCACCCGCAGGCCGATCATCGGGTCCTTCAGCATGCGCACATGACCGAGCGCACCGAGGTGCCTCGCCACGAGAAAGACCAGGATGCTGGTGAAGAGGCCGCGCACCAACATCAGCTGTCCGACGTTCATCAGGGGGCTCACCGCCTTGCTGAGGGCGTCGTTGCAGGTGAACCCGGCCATGGACAGCGTCATCAGCAACGCGCCGCGGGTATTGTTGGACAGGGCCATCGGCAAAGAATCTCCCAGAATGCGGGGCTCGTTCTAGCCGATGTGGGATCCGGCGCCTACTGGCTGCCGACCTTTGTTGTGTCGCATATCAGTACTGTCTGAATAATATCAGATCCGGGATACACTTTTAACGATTGTTCAAGCTCCAGGCTGGAAGTTATCCAAACCGCATGAGGCGGCATGGATTCCCGACGGTCCTTGATGAACAGGGCGCCTTCGCCGGATTGCTTCCGAGGATCGCATGGGTTTCATCGACCGTCTTCTGCAGAGCCGCAGGATCGTCACCAAGGTGCTGCTGTTCGTGGTACCGCTCGTCATCCTGATGGCCGGGGTCGGTTTGCTCGGCTATTACACCGCGAACATGCTGAACGGGCACATGACCGTGACGCGCGCGACCATCGGCAATATCAGCGATCTGGAACAGGTGCAGGTGGCGCTGCAGGAGTTCAGCATCGAGCCCTCCGAGGAAACCCGCTCTCATCTCGTGAAAGCGGTCGATTCCGAAGAAAAGGGGCTCGAGGTCCTCGACGGCATCCTCGCAAAGCAGGCGGCCAAGGCCGACCTCGATGACCTGCGTTCGCTCGGTGCCCGGATGCGCGGCGAACTCGACCGGATGTGGTCGAACAAGAACGAACGGGACGCGATCGACGCCTCGATCGGCGAGAGCCTTGCGGCGGTCCGCGCTGAAGGCGGCATGCTGAGCAAGCAGATCGAATTCGTTCGCAAGGATTTTTCCGACAAGGAATCCTTTGCCAAGGAGCTTCTCTTCGACGCCTCGGCGTTCAAGGCGGTCGGCGAGCGCATCGTCAAGCTGCGCGATGCGATGCAGAAGTCGTTCGTGCCGGCCGACCAGATCGCGCAGGCCCGCCTATACGGCGCCGCGCTGACCAAGGAGATTGGCAAGGCAACCAAAATCGCTTCGAGCAAGGGGCAGAGGACGCTCGCCGAGATCTCCGCCGTTGCCGACAAGCTCGGTCCCGTTCTCGACGGCACCCATACTGACATCGATAAGGCGATCGCCATCGGGCAGGTCGTCACGGAGCTGGCGGCCATGGAGCAGAAGCTTGCCCAGCAGGCCGGCAAGAATAGCAATACGGCTTCCGAACGCTTCGTCGGTCTCGACAAGCTGGTGGCCGAACAGAAGGAATTGATGAGCGAAGTGGAAGCCACGATCGTTGCGATCGATGCCCTCAGCCTTCACGCGGAACGGTTCCGCGGCTTGGTCGACGAGGCGTCCCGCAAGCTGATGCTGGACGACCTCGCGGCAATTACCGAACGGGCCGACAGTATCGGCAAGCTCGGAGCGAAGAACAGCACGATGCGGGATTTTGCCGGCAAGCTGAAGCCCGTTGCCACCGCCATCGACAGCCAGTCCGCCAGCCTCATGACATCCGCCGAGGAATGGCGTCAGCTGCGCACCGTCGCCGGCGACCATGTCGGCAAGGCGATGGCGTCGCTGCGCGAATTCGTCAGCCATGCCCAGGAAATCGGCAAGGACGACAGCGAGCGCTCGGCCAGCATTTCCGTTCTGGCGATGGTGGTCGGCACGCTGCTCGCCGTGGTCGGCGGCCTGCTCCTCGTCGAGACGCTGCGCGCGCCGTTGAAGCGTATCACCGACGTCATGGGGCGTCTGGCCAGCGGCGACCTTCAGGTTCCGATCGAAGGGCGCGAACGGGGTGACGAGATCGGCGACATGGTGCGGTCCGTCACCGTCTTCCGCGACGCTGCGGTCGAGAACCGGCGGCTCGAGGACGAGGCGACCGTGGCGCGACAGACTTCGGCGCGCGATGCCGAACAGCGGGCGGTGGAACGCGCAAGGATCGAGAGTGAACAGCGTGCGGCGCTGGACGCCCTTTCCGACGTGCTGGAGGCGCTGGCCGCCGGCAATCTGGAGCGCGCGATGCGCAACGACCTGCCGGGCGATTTTGTCGCTATGGCGGAGACCTACAATCGGGCGACCGAGGCTCTGAGGGCGACACTAGTCGATGTCCGTGCCGCAAGCGCCGACATCAATGCCGGCACCGGCAACCTTGCGGTCTCGGCCGATGACCTCGCGCGCCGCACCGAGCAACAGGCCGCAGCGATTGAGGAGAGCGCGCGTGCACTGAACCAGCTCGCCGATGTGGTTCGGACCACGGCAGAAGGTGCCAACCGCACGGCCCAGTCGGTGCAGCGGACCGGGGAACAGGCGCGCCAGTCGGGCGTGATCGTGACGCAGGCGGTCGAGGCCATGGGCGAGATCAGCCGGTCCTCGGAGCGGATCTCGACCATCATCGGCGTGATCGACGAAATCGCCTTCCAGACCAATCTTCTGGCACTCAATGCTGGCGTCGAGGCGGCGCGCGCAGGCGAAGCGGGCCGAGGCTTCGCGGTTGTGGCTCAGGAAGTTCGCGATCTTGCCCAGCGTTGTGCGGGTGCGGCAAAGGAAATCAAGGAGCTCATTTCCGTGAGCGGCAGCCAGGTGCGTTCAGGCGTGACGCTCGTGGAGCGGACCGGCGGTGCGCTCACGGCGATCATCGAGCAGGTGGAGGAGGTCCGGCAGCTGGTCGAGACGATCTCGTCCGCCACGCATCAGCAGTCGACAGGCCTCAACGAGGTCGCACGCGCGGTCAAGGATGTCGAGCACATCACGCAGCGCAACGCCGCCATGGTCGAGGAGAACAATGCCGAGATCCATGGCCTTCGCCAGCGGGTGGAATTGCTGATGGCGAAGATCGACCAGTTCCGCATCGGCCGCGACGCCACGCGCCATCAGCCGCCGCATCGGGGCGCTGCGTAAGGATGGTGAGGGCCGGCGTCAGCCGCCGGTCACGCTCATGTGGCGTGCCACCGCCGGACGGCGGTGGGCGCGGTCGATGATGAAATCATGGCCCTTGGGCTTGCGCGCGATGGCTTCGTCGATCGCCGACGAGAGATAGGCGTCGTCATCGGATGCCCGCAAGGCAGTCCTGAGGTCGGCCGCATCGTCCTGGCCGAGGCACATGTAGAGCGTGCCGGTGCAGGTCAGGCGGACGCGGTTGCAGCTTTCACAGAAGTTATGTGTCATCGGCGTGATGAAGCCGAGCCTGCCGCCGGTTTCCTTCACCTCGACATAACGGGCGGGGCCGCCGGTCGAAAGCGGGATGTCGGCAAGGGTGAACGTCTGTTCGAGGCGTTCGCGCACCGTGGACAGCGGAAGATACTGATCGGTGCGATCCTCGCCAGTTTCGCCCATGGGCATGGTCTCGATCAGGGTGAGGTCCATGCCGTTGGCATGGGCATAGCGCAGGAGCTCGGGGATCTCGTGCTCGTTGAAATCCTTGAGCGCCACGGCATTGAGCTTGACGCGGATACCGGCGTCCTGGGCCGCGCGGATGCCTTCCATCACCTTGTCGAATTCGCCCCATCGCGTGATCGTCCGGAACTTGTCGGGGTCGAGCGTGTCGAGGGACACGTTGATCCGCCGGACCCCGCAATCGGCGAGCTCTGAGGCAAAACGCGAGAGCTGTGATCCGTTGGTCGTCAGCGTCAGTTCTTCCAGCGCCCCCGACTGAAGATGGCGCGAAAGGTTGCGGACGAGAAACATGATGTTCTTGCGCACCAGCGGTTCGCCGCCGGTCAGGCGCAGCTTCTTCACACCCTTGGCGATGAAGGCGGAACACAGGCGATCCAGTTCCTCGAGGTTAAGCAGGTCCTTCTTCGGGAGGAACGTCATGTTTTCCGCCATGCAGTAGGTGCAGCGGAAATCGCAGCGGTCGGTGACGGATACACGCAGATAGCTGACCGTGCGGCCGAACGGGTCGACCATCGGTGCGTCACTGTGTGCGAGTCTCTCGGCGTCTCGCCATGGCCCGGCGTTGAAAGTCAAAATTGAGCCTCCCACTTTTCACTAAAATGGTCACAGTGGCCCCACGCGTCAAGCAATCGGGCGCCGGATCGCCCGGCAAAATGTCTTGCGCTGCACAAGGCGCGGGCCTAACTCTCGGCGCGTGAGACGACAGGGGAAGACGATGAGCGATTTCTGGCCGAGTGAATTGAAGGTATCGAAGGACCGTCGAACGCTGTCGGTCACCTTCAACGACGGGGTGGTTGCAGCTCTTCCGGCGGAGATGCTGCGGGTGCTTTCTCCCTCGGCCGAAGTGCAGGGCCACGGGCCGGGCCAGAAGGTGACCGTGCCGGGCAAGCGCAATGTGGCCATTGCTGCCGTGGTGCCGACCGGAAACTATGCCGTCCGCATCGGCTTCGACGATGGTCATGACACAGGCATCTTTACCTGGAACTATCTTCGGGAACTCGGGGAGACCGGCGAGGCAAAATTCGCCGACTATGAACGCGAACTGGCGGAAAAGGGCCTGAGCCGCGACGGGCGGCGCTGACCGGCCCTAGACTTTCAGTCCTCCGTCGCCTCTTCGCTTTGCAGTCGGGCGATCAGCTTTTCCATGTTGGTCGCCATCAGCAGGCAATCCTCGATCGGGGTCGCCGAGAGGGTGCGCTCGATCAGCTCGGTCTGGATGGCCATGGCCCGGAGGGTCAGCTCACGGCCATTCTCGGTCAGGAACAGGCGAAGGATCCGCTTGTCGCGTGCATCGGCACGCCGCTCGATCAGGCCGCGCTTTTCCATCTGCGGAAGCAGCATGCTCATGTTCGAGCGGCCGACGAGCAGCTTGCGGGCGAGTTCCTGCTGCGAGATCCCCTCGAAGCGGTAGAGGTTCACCAGGATGTCGAGATGCGGTGGCTTGATGTCGAGCGACGTCAGCGCACGTGTCAGCGCCTGCTGCATCAACTGGCAGGCACGTCCGACGGAGATCCAGCTCTTGAAACGCGGATGGTCCCAGGGCAGGGCTTGATTTTTGTTCATCGTTGTACTTTATTGTTCATCATTGAACATTAAATAGGAATCCGACTATGCCATCCTTTGCCGCGAAGGTCACCCGATTCGGTTTCTCCGCCCTGACCAGTCTGTCGCCATCCGTTGCGAGCCGCGCCGCCTGGGCGCTTTTCTGCCGGACGCCTTCCCGCCGGCCGAAGGGCGGGAAGGCAAAATCCGCCTTCGCCTCGGGTGCACTGCTGCTGTCCCAGGCGGAGAAGCTCACTGTCGGCAGGGGTGCGGAGAAGGTCGGGGTGCAGCGTCTCCTGTCGCCCGATTGCTCGGCGCCGCGCATCCTTGTCATTCATGGATGGGGTTCGCGTGCGGAGTATCTGGCCGAACTCGCGGTCGGCCTGCGGGAGGCGGGCGCCGAGGTGGTGGTTGTCGACCTGCCCGGGCACGGTCGCTCCGCCGGACGCCGTCTCGACATGCTGCTTGCCGCGAGGGCATTCGCGCGTGTGGAAGAACGGTTCGGCCCGTTCGACGGTGCCGTCGGGCACTCCTTCGGCGGTGCCGCGCTGATGACCGCATCGGGAGGTGCCTTTCCGGGTGTCGCAGCCTTCGCGGCGGATCGCATGGCGGTCATCGGTTCGCCTTCGGAGATCGAGGACGTGTTCGACGGGTTTTCGCGAATGGTCGGCCTGTCGCCCGAGGTGCGGCGCTTGATGGCCGCCCATGCGGAGCGTGTGATCGGCTGCGGTATCAAGGCGCTCGACGGGGTGCCGATCGCAAGACGCCTGGCACGGCCGCTTCTGGTCGTTCATGCCGAGGACGACAAGGAAGTCGGCGCCAAACATGCACGGCGCTACCGGGGCGTCGGCGACCATATCCGCCACCATTGGGCGAACGGGCAGGGGCATCGGCGGATCGTCAGTGCGCCGGAGGTGATTGCCGAGGTCGCGGCGTTTCTGGTTCGCGAACCCAATGCTGCCCGGGTTGACGGCCCGGACCGCCTGCGCAACGTGTCATCCTTCTGATATCGTCCTGCGGTAGAGCGCCGCAGGTCATCAACAGGAAGGAACCGGCATGTCGATCATCCGCAGCCCCGAGCAGCTCCGGGAAATCTATCAGGGGGTGACCGAAGCCTCGCTGGTCAAGGTGACGCCGGCGCTGACGGCGGAGTATCGGCTGATGATCGAGGCCTCTCCTTTCGTCGCTCTCGCCACCGTCGGCCCGGAAGGGCTGGACTGCTCGCCGCGCGGCGACCGGGGGTCCGTGGTTCAGATCGAGGACGAGCGCACGCTCGCGCTTCCCGACTGGCGTGGCAACAATCGCATCGATTCGCTGATGAACATCGTGCGCGATCCGCGTGTCGCGCTGATGTTCCTCGTGCCCGGTTCCAACACTGCGATGCGGGTCAACGGCAAGGCGGTCGTGTCCGTCAATCCGGCACTGCTCGCGAGCTTCGAGATGGATGGCAAGCATCCGCGCAGCGTTGTGCTGGTGACGATCGATGAGGTGTATTTCCAGTGCGCCCGCGCACTCATCCGGTCCGACCTGTGGAACCCGGACAATTTTGTCGATCCGAAGGATCTGCCGACTCCCGGAGATCTTCTGCAGGCGGCAAAGGCTGATTTCGACAAGGCCACCTATGATCGGGAATGGCCGGAACGCGCCGCAAAGACCATGTGGTAGGCCGAAGCGTTTCGCAGCAGTGCCAAGGCCTTGCCGCCCTTGAACGGCTGTGCCAGCGTTGGTCCATGGGTACGGCAGGCAACACACATTTCAACGTGATCGCAGTCGCGGTTCTGACAGTTCTTTGCTCATGCGTCGGCGTGGCGCGTGGGGGAGAACTCAGGATAGACCAGAAGCTTGCGCTTCTGGTCGCCTCCTATCCGGAGACAACTGCCGGCATCGAGGATGGCCGGCTTGTCTTCCGGGATGGCGGGGCTCCGCTCCTCAGCGACGACGGGCAGGTGAAGGACCATTTCGCCAAGTTGGGCGCCGGAGACGTCGAGGACAGCCTGTCCCAGGATTATCCTGTCGGTGCCTGCGAAACGAAGCCGTCCGTCAATTTCGACCCTGGCCGCATACGCAGCGACCCGTTGATGATGCGTCTCTACGGCGCGTCTGCCAGGGAGGTCGAGCGTTCCCTCGTCAATGTCGATTGGTTCGGAACGGTGGTCCGGATGACAAGGCGGCAAAGGGCGGATATTGCGCTCGGGCAGGTCCGCGAGGCCCTGAAATCGATTCCCGGGGTGGGGAAATACGTTTCTCCGAGTGCGGGTACGTTCAACTGGCGCAAGGTCGCGAAGGCGCCGAACATGTCGGTGCACAGCTTCGGCGCGGCCATCGATCTCAATACGGAATATGCCGACTATTGGGTCTGGTCGGGAGGCAAGCCGGGACATGTTCCTGCCCACTCGAACCGCATCCCGATGGCCATCGTGGAGGCGTTCGAGCGGTTCGGCTTCATCTGGGGAGGGCGCTGGTATCGCTATGACACCATGCATTTCGAGTATCGCCCCGAACTAGTCGCGATTGCCAGGGCGGCCGGTGTTTCCGCCTGCCGCTAAGATATCCGAGAAAGTGGAGATTGCCGGACCAACGGTTGTGCTCCGAAGAACCAGAGCATTTCCGGCGAAAGCGCAGTCGCCTTGAATGCTCTATCTCTCTGTCTTCACGCCGTTCAGGCTTTTGCTGGAACAGCTAGAGTGCCAACAGAACGCCTGTCCTGATTGAGCTTTGGCCCTAGCGCTTGTAGATCAGCCAGCTCTTGGTGAAGTCCTTCTTCATGCCGTCTTCGTATATCTTGGTGCGATTGCGGCCGGCATTCTTTGCGCAGTAAAGCGCGATATCGGACTTGGCATAGAGTTCGCCCGGATCTTCCGCGTCGCCGGCCATACAGAAGCCGAGCGAAAGCGTGATCGGGCCGTAATTGACGCCGGTCTTCGAGTTCTTGAAAGGCGTCGTCTCGAGCGCGGTACGAATGCGCTCGCACATCTGGTTGACTTCCTCGGCCGTGTTTCCGTCGACGATCACGGCGAATTCCTCGCCGCCGGTGCGGGCGACGAAGCAGTCCTTGCGGACGTTGGCGCGGATGACGGTCGCAACCGTCGCGAGGATCTTGTCGCCGACCGGATGGCCGTAGGTGTCGTTGATCTTCTTGAAATTGTCGATGTCGGCCAGCACGAGGCCGGTGAGCGGGGCGCTGGTGCCGGAATCATAGATGGCCGCAAGCCGCTCGTCGAAGGCGCGGCGGTTGGCGATGCGGGTCAGCGAGTCGGTGTTGGCGATGCGCTTGTATTCGTCCAGTTCCTTGCGGACCTGATCCATTTCCTGGGATTTCTGCGAGACCTTCTCGACCGTCTTCTCGCCGTGCGCCATGGTGTCGCCGGTCGCTTCGGACAGGATGTTGATGGCGCTACGCAGGATGTCGGCGCTGGTGTGGCTCTTCGAGCTGATGCGGGTGTAGGTTTCGCCGAGCAGCTTGTTGTAGCTTTCGAGCGAGGTCTGTTCCTGCTGGAGAACGCGCAGGAGACCGTCAAGCTCGGCAATCAGCTTGCTGTGGGCATTCTCAATGACCTGGCTCTGGTGGTTGCCGAAATACTGGCGGCCGAGTTCGTCGAGTTCGTCTTGGGTGGCCTTGCTGCCGAGGGCTGCCAGCTCCTTGGTCAGGGTCGGATTGGAGCCGATATAGGCTTCGTAGAAGAGTTCGTAATTGCGCGGGATCGGAGCAACGCCCATGGTCCGCATGGCGTAGGTGATCTGCGCCGCGATGTCGGGGACCTGGGCTTTCGGTGTCGGTGCCGTATTCATCGGCGAACTCCAATTGGCGTCTGGGTCCATGACCCTCTTGATTAATTAGAGCAAAATTATTTGGGAATGTTTAATGCACGTGCCCGAACAATCGTTGGGAAATATTCTCATCTTCTGTGCGTTTGCCCTGTAACGCCATGAATTATCTATGGAATACTGTTCGTCGGAGAAAGGCGGCATTGGATTGTCGCCTTTCTCCGTCGTCGATCGGGTCGTTTTTCGGCTCAGCTCAGGTTGAATTCCTGGAAGAAGTCGTTGCCCTTGTCGTCGGTGACGATAAAGGCGGGGAAGTCTTCGACTTCGATCTTCCAGACGGCTTCCATGCCGAGTTCCGGGTATTCCAGGACCTCGACTTTCTTGATGCAGTCCTGGGCCAGGCGTGCTGCCGGGCCGCCGATGGAGCCGAGATAGAAGCCGCCATGCTTCTTGCAGGCTTCGCGCACGGCACGCGAGCGATTGCCCTTGGCGAGCATCACCATCGAGCCGCCGAAGGACTGGAACTGGTCGACGTAACTGTCCATGCGGCCGGCCGTGGTCGGGCCGAAGGAGCCTGACGCATAGCCCGCCGGGGTCTTGGCCGGACCTGCATAATAGACCGGGTGGTTCTTCAGGTATTCGGGCATGCCTTCGCCCTTTTCCAGGCGCTCGCGGATCTTGGAATGCGCAAGGTCGCGGGCGACGATGATGGTGCCGGTCAGCGACAGGCGCGTCTTGACCGGGTGCTTGGTCAGTTCGGCGAGGATCGCGCTCATCGGCTGGTTGAGGTCGATCTTGACGACCGAGGAAGACAGCGCAGTCTCGTCGATTTCCGGCATGTACTTGGACGGATCGGTTTCGAGCTGCTCGATGTAGATGCCGTCCTTGGTGATCTTGCCGAGCGCCTGGCGGTCGGCGGAACAGCTGACGCCGAGGCCGATCGGCAGCGATGCGCCGTGACGGGGCAGGCGGATGACCCGCACGTCATGACAGAAATACTTCCCGCCGAACTGGGCGCCGACGCCGAGCGACTGGGTGAGCTTGTGGATTTCCTTCTCCATCTCCAGGTCGCGGAAGGCATGGCCGCTTTCGGACCCCTCGGTCGGCAGGCTGTCGAGATAGCGGGCGGAGGCGAGCTTGACCGTCTTCAGGTTCATCTCGGCCGAGAGGCCGCCGATGACGATCGCCAGATGGTAGGGGGGACAGGCCGAGGTACCGAGCGTCAGGATCTTCTCCTTGAGGAAGTCGATCATGCGGTCGTGGGTCAGCAGCGAAGGCGTGCCCTGGAACAGGTAGGTCTTGTTGGCCGAGCCGCCGCCCTTGGCCATGAACAGGAACTTGTAGGCGTCCTCGCCTTCCTCGTAGAGGTCGATCTGGGCCGGAAGGTTGTTGCGGGTGTTCTTTTCCTCGAACATCTTCAGCGGCGCGAGCTGGGAATAGCGCAGGTTCTTGCGCTCGTAGGCATCCATGACGCCCTTGGCCAGCGAATCCTCGTCGCCGCCTTCGGTCCAGACGCGGCGGCCCTTCTTGCCCATGATGATGGCGGTGCCGGTGTCCTGGCACATGGGCAGGATGCCGCCGGCCGCGATGTTGGCGTTCTTCAAGAGGTCATAGGCGACGAAACGGTCGTTGTCGGTCGCTTCGGGATCCTCGAGGATCGAGGCGAGCTGCTTGAGATGGCCGGGGCGGAGGAGGTGGTTGATGTCGGCGAATGCCGTCTCGGCGAGCAGGCGCAGGCCTTCGGGAGCGACGGTCAGCACTTCCTGGCCGTTGAAGTTCGTGGTCGACACGTAGTCCGAGGTGAGCTTGCGGTAGGGTGTCTTGTCTTCGCCAAGAGGAAAAAGGTCTGCGGCCATCAGTCAAAAGCCTTTCGGAGGCACGTTTTCGGATGGCCGTGGTTTACGGCGGCGGCAGTTAAATTTCAATGAGCCTAAAGGGGAAGGAGCAGGGGCAGTATCAGGGCCGGTCCGCTCAGGCCATGTCGCCCATCGAGCGCATGAAGCTCGCGGCCGTGACGTGATCGCGGCCCCTTATCGTCATGCCGGTCTCGTAGGTTTTCTTGAGCTTGAGCTCGAACTCGTGCTGGTCGCAGTTGGATCGCCATTGGGCAAGAGCCTCCTGGACGATCTGGCTGGCGTTGGCGTAGCGCCCGCTCCTGACGAGCGCTTCGATCCGGCTTGCCGTGTCCGGATCGAGGTAGACCGTCAGTGGTTGTTGAGCGACCTGAAGCATGGCGAGAACATTAGCTTATGCGAAGACAGCGATAAATCTGCCTCACGGCCTTAATCCACAGCTTCAGGCCGGTCATCCACAGGCACGACGGCTAAGGGGCGTCCTCATTTCGGGCCAATCATCAGCTCCGGGCGCACATATTCATCGAACTCCTCATTGGTCAGGTACCCTCCGCCGACGGCTTCCTCGCGGAGCGTCGTGCCGTTCTTGTGGGCGGTCTTGGCGATCTTGGCGCAGATGTCATAGCCGAGGCGCGTGTTGAGGGCGGTCACCAGCATCAGCGAGTTCTCGACGCCCTTACGGATGTTGTCCTCGCGAGCCTCGATGCCCACCACGCAATTGTCGGCGAAGGAGCGGGCCGCGTCGCCGAGCAACTGCGTCGACTGCAGGAAATTGTAGGCCATCATCGGATTGTAGACGTTGAGTTCGAAATGGCCCTGGCTGCCGGCAAAGGTGATCGCGGCATTGTTGCCGAAGATGTGGGCGCAGACCTGGGTCAGGGCTTCGGACTGGGTCGGATTGACCTTGCCGGGCATGATCGACGAGCCGGGTTCGTTTTCCGGCAGGGCGAGTTCGCCGAGACCGGCACGCGGACCGGACCCCAGGAAACGGATGTCGTTGGCGATCTTGAAGAGAGCGGCCGCGGCGGCATTGATCGCGCCATGGGCGAAGACCATCGCGTCGTGAGCGGCCAGTGCCTCGAACTTGTTCGGGGCCGTGACGAAGGGCAGGCCGGTGATGGCGGCAATCTCTTCGGCCACCTTCTCAGCAAAGCCAACCGGCGCATTGAGGCCGGTTCCGACGGCCGTGCCGCCCTGGGCGAGTTCATAGAGGCCCGGCAGCGTCAGTTCGATCCGCCGGATGGCGGACGCGACCTGCGCGGCATAGCCGGAGAACTCCTGGCCAAGCGTCAGCGGTGTCGCATCCTGGGTGTGCGTGCGGCCGATCTTGATGATGTGAGCGAAGGCTTTCGCTTTCGAGTCAAGGGTCTGGTGCAGATGCTTCAGATTTGGAATCAAGTGGCGGACGATCTCCTCCGCGCAGGCGATGTGCATGGCCGTCGGATAGGTGTCGTTCGACGACTGGCTCATGTTGACGTGGTCATTCGGGTGGACGGGCTTCTTCGATCCCATCACGCCGCCGAGCATTTCGATCGCCCGGTTGGAAATCACCTCGTTGGCGTTCATGTTCGACTGGGTGCCGGAACCGGTCTGCCATACGACCAGCGGAAAATGGTCATCGAGCTTGCCGTCGATCACCTCCTGAGCCGCCTTGACGATCACCGCGCCGAGCGCCGGGTCGAGGCCTCCGAGCGCCATGTTGGCGCGGGCTGCAGCCTGCTTGACGATGCCGAGGGCGCGCACGACCGCGAGCGGCTGTTTTTCCCAGCCGATCTTGAAGTTGCCGCGCGAACGCTCCGCCTGCGCGCCCCAGTAGCGGTCGGCTGCCACGTCGATCGGTCCGAAGGTGTCGCTCTCAGTGCGGGTGCTGGTCATGGTTCATGCCTTTTCAGTTGTCGTGCCCAGAGAATATTTAGTCCGCGATCGACCGCGCGCAACCGCAATCCATGTAAAGTTTACTGGGTATATCATGTTATTTCGCGGCCAATTGACCTCTTGAAAATTTCTACTATTCATGATTTCTGGAAATATGGATACGAAACAGACTCTCGATGCGCTTTCTGCGCTTGCCCATGACGGCCGTCTCGCCATCTTCCGGCTCCTGGTGCGGAATGCGCCGGAGGGCATGAACGCCGGTGATATCGCGACCGCCCTCAATTTTAGAGCCAATACCCTGTCGGCCAACCTGACGGTTCTTGCCAATGCCGGGCTGGTCGACAGCGAGCGGGAAGGTCGGCACATCCGCTATCGCGCAGACCTCGAGGCGATGCGTGGCCTGATGGCTTTCCTGCTGGAAGATTGTTGCGGCGGTTCGCCCGACATTTGCCGGCCTATCCTTGAAGAAATCACCTGTCGTTGCTGAAGGACTGACCATGGCCCAGGATCATTTCAACGTTCTCTTCCTCTGCACCGGGAATTCCGCCCGGTCGATCCTTGCGGAGGCCTGTCTCAACCGCGAAGGCAAGGGGCGTTTCACCGCCTATTCCGCAGGGTCGCATCCGAAGGGCGAGGTTCATCCCCTGGCGATCGAACTCCTGAAGCGGGCGAACTATGACACATCCGGCCTGCGCTCCAAGAGTTGGGACGAGTTTGCCGTCGCGGGTGCACCGAAAATGGATTTCGTCTTCACGGTTTGCGATTCCGCCGCGGCGGAGTCCTGCCCAGTCTGGCCCGGTCAACCGATGACGGCGCATTGGGGAGTGGCCGACCCAGCAGCCGTCGAAGGTTCGGCGACGGAAAAGGCGCTGGCGTTCGCGGATGCCTTCCGCATGCTCAACAACCGCATCTCCATCTTCGTCAATCTGCCGATTGCCAGTCTCGACAAGCTGTCGCTGCAGCAGCGCCTATCCGATATCGGCCGGAAGAACTGAGCGCGAAGTGGTGGCGGAAAACATGCGATCGACATTGACGGCGCGTCTCCTCGGCGAAGGGCTTGGGACCCTGTTACTCCTTGCGACGGTGATCGGTTCCGGCATCATGGGAGAAACCCTGTCGGGCGGCAACGTGGCGATCGCACTCCTCGGCAACACCATGGCGACCGGGGCCGTGCTCGTGGTGCTGATCACCATGCTCGGCCCGGTCTCGGGGGCGCATTTCAATCCGGCGGTGACGCTCGTCATGCTGTTGGCGCGCGAGATCTCCCTGCGTGAGGCCGTCCTCTACGTCCTGGTCCAGGTGATTGCCGCCGTCGCGGGCGTCTGGCTGGCGCATGGGATGTTCGATCTCGACATCTGGCAGGTCTCCGAAAAGGTGCGTAGCGGCGGCGCTCAATGGCTTTCTGAGACTGTCGCTACCTTCGGGTTGGTCGCGACCATTCTGCTGACACGCCGGTTCCGTCCCGACCACGTCCCAGTGTCGGTCGGGCTCTACATCACGGCAGCCTACTGGTTCACGGCGTCGACCTCGTTCGCCAATCCCGCGGTGACGCTGGCCCGCTCTTTCTCCAACACGTTTGCCGGCATTCGCCCGGGCGATGTCGCACCTTTCGTCGCGGCGCAGCTTCTGGGCATGATGCTGGCCTGGATCGTCGCTCGCGTCTTGCTGGACACGGTGTCCGAGAAATCCTGACCTGCCGGTCCAATGGCGTGTCAAATTTGGCACGCTGCCCTGCAAAGTCGTCGGCTCAACTCTGGGGGCAATCCTCCCGACTGGCTGCCTGCTGTTCGCGGTTAAGGAAAAATTAGCGAATATTTTCATTAAAGTCACCGCAGGCGTCCGAGGACGGGCGCCTGCGGATTCACGCAAAATTGAAATTCGGCTGTGCGTCCCGGCGAGCGGCGACAACTTTTCAATGATATGCCAATCGGCTAGTGATCCGCGCCAACAGAGGCCGCGCCGATTTGCGGCGACCGCGTCGACAGGACACATCGGGAACGAGAGCAAGAATGAAAAGCTACAACAAGATCGCGGTGACGGCAGTGCTTGCCGCGGTGACGGCGCTCGGCGCCCTTCCTCAGACTGCCCAGTCCGCCACGCTGCTCGATCTCTTGAGGGGCGGGCCCGGTGCCCAGAAGAAGAAGCCCGGCATCAGCACGATTATCGAGCCGCAGGCCCAGGGCGGTCTGGAAATGGGCGACCCCGAGCCGCTGCCGAAAGTCTCCGGCCCGCGCTATTACACTTATAAGGTCGAAGCCACGCGGCCGATCGTCGTTCCGGCGGCCGATCCGGCGGTTGCGCCGACGGGGGACGCCTCGCCGCTGCGCCGGTTCCTCACCGTTGCCGGTGTCCGTGCTCCCGACGATATCGCGAGCGCCGTCGAAGCCTATTACAAGGACGGCAAGCCGCTCATCTGGGTCAGCGAAACCGGCGTGACCGAACGGGCCCGCCAGATGCTTGCCGCCTTCGGTTCGGTCGACGCCTCTGGGCTCTCTCCCGAAGATTACACGATTGCCCTGCCGAACGAGACCGCCGATCCGGCCGATCCCGACAAGCTGTCGCGCGAACTGGCCCGTTTCGAGCTCCTCATGTCGGTCAAGGTCCTGACCTATGTCGGCGATACCGAGCGCGGCCGCGTCGATCCCAACAAGATCTCGGGCTATCACGACTTCAAACGCAAGGCGGTCAACTTCAAGCCGGTGCTCAACATGGTGCGGCTCAGCCCGGATGTCGGCGCCTATCTGCGGTCGCGTGATCCGGACAATGCCCAATTCCAGGCGATGAAGGCGGAGCTGGCAAGCCTGAGGGCTGCCGAGGCGGAAGCCGGGACGGCGATCCGCATTGCGGACGGCACGTTGCTGAAGCCCGGCCAGAGCAATCCGGAGCTCGCCAATATCATCAACGCGATCAAGGCGCAGGCCTCCGACGCGGTGAAGACCGAGCATTCCGCGGTACTGACCGCCTACGCCGGCACGCCGGACTATACGCCGGAACTGGTTGCGGTCGTCGAGGCGTTCCAGAAGGAGAAGGGCCTGAAACCGGACGGTGTCGTCGGACGGGCAACCATCCGTGCGCTGACCGGCCACAGCAATGCGGAGAAGATCGAGAAGCTGATCGTCGCGATGGAACAACTGCGCTGGCTGCCGAACGATCTCGGCTCGCGCTACGTCTTCATCAATCAGCCTGCCTTTACCGCCTATTACATCAACGAAAGCCGCGAGCAGCTGTCGATGCGGGTCGTGGTCGGGTCGAAGTCGAACCAGACCTACTTCTTCCAGGACCAGATCGAGACCGTCGAGTTCAACCCCTACTGGGGCGTTCCGAAGTCGATCATCGTCAACGAGATGCTGCCGAAGCTCAGGGCCGATCCGACCTATCTCGATCGTCTCGGTTATGAGGTGAGCTACCAGGGTCGCAAGGTCTCGTCGAGCCAGGTCGACTGGAACACGACCCACAGCGTCGACGTGCGCCAGCCGCCGGGCAGCGACAATGCGCTTGGCGATCTGAAGATCCTGTTCCCGAACGCCCACTCGATCTACATGCACGACACGCCTTCGAAGAGCTTCTTCCAGCGCGACATGCGTGCGCTCAGCCATGGCTGCGTGCGCCTTTCGGAGCCGCGCGTGATGGCTGCGGCCGTGATGGGCACTACGACGGCGGAGATCTCCAAGCAGATTGCTTCCGGCCAGAACCGTGCCGTGCAGGTGCCGCAGAAGCTTCCGGTCTATGTCGCCTACTTCACGGCGTGGCCGAACAAGGACGGGAAGCTCGAGTATTTCGACGACGTCTACGGGCGCGACGACTATACCCGCAAGGCCTTCAAGGCGATCACCGACGCGCGTGCGCCGCGCAGCTGATCGCGGCGATCACGATAGATGTGGAAGAAGGCGGACCTGGCGGCCCGCCTTTTTTCATGCCCGCAGCATGTCGCTGAGAAATGCCGGGGTCAGTTCGTCGAAGTGGGCGATCTGGCGGTCCGCGCCGAGCTCGGCGACCGGCACGTCGGAATAGCCGAAGGGCACCACGACGGAGGGGATGCCGGCATTGCGGGCGGCGAGGATGTCGTTGACACTGTCGCCGATCATCACCGCGACGCGCGGGTCGCCACCGGCCTTTTCGATCGTCGCCGTCAGGTGGCCCGGGTCGGGTTTCTTGACCGCGAAGGTGTCTCCGCCGGCGACTGCGGCGAAATGGTGTGCCAGACCGAGCTTCTCGACCAGCGGAACGGCGAGGGATTCCATCTTGTTGGTGCAGACGGCCAGGCGAAAGCCCGCGGCTTTCAAACGGTCGAGGGCTTCGACGAGGCCTGGATAAGGCCGGCTGTCTCCCGGCATGCCGGCCATGTAGTGCTCGATGAACCGGTCGAGGAGCGGCTGGATCTCGGTTTCCGCGAGCGGTGCGCCGCGCAGCGCGAAGGCGCGGGCGATCATCGCGCGGGCGCCCTGGCCGACGAGAAATGTCAGATCGTCATAGCCGACGGGTGCGAGGTCTGCCGCCGCGATCGTGTGGTTGAGGCTGGCGACGAGATCCGGCGCAGTATCAACGAGCGTACCGTCGAGGTCGAAGACGATGGTGGGAGCGGTCAAGGGTGGTCTCCGTCGGTCGGGAAATTTGTTGCCGTCCAACGGCGGTAGGCGAAAGATCGGCAAAAGGCAACCGCTACAGGGGTATCGCAAAGGGGCTTTCGTTTGATCCGCGAGCCGTGTAAACAGGCGACGACGAAACGGACAGGAGCTTTTGGCGCATGGACGCCCGCGAAATGAAGATTAAGGCTGCAGCAGCGGCTTTGGAGCATGTCGAAGATGGGATGCGTCTCGGCATCGGCACCGGTTCTACCGCGGAGGAGTTCGTCCGGCTGCTGGCCGAAAAGGTGGCAGGAGGCCTCAAAGTTGAAGGCGTACCCACCTCGGAGCGTACTGCGCGCCTCTGCCTCGAACTCGGGGTGCCGCTGAAGTCGCTCGACGAACTGCCGCAGCTCGACCTGACCATCGACGGCGCCGACGAAGTCGATGCCAAGCTTCGCCTGATCAAGGGTGGTGGTGGAGCACTGCTGCGCGAGAAGATCGTCGCGGCCGCCTCCGAACGCATGATCGTGATCGCCGACGAGAGCAAGGTCGTCGACCTGCTCGGCCGTTTTCCCCTGCCGATCGAGATCAATCCCTTCGGCCAGGCGGCCACGCGGATCGCCGTGGAAAAGGTCGCCGAACGGCTTGGCCTGACCGGCGAGATGAAGCTGCGTGAGTCGGGCGACGGCCTCTTCACGACAGACGGTGGACATCTCATTCTCGACGCATCTTTTGGCCGCATTCCTGATGCAGAGGCCTTGGCGATCGCGCTCAATTCAATCCCCGGTGTGGTCGAGCACGGGCTTTTCATCAACTTGGCCTCGCTCGCCATCATCGCCGGTCCGGCGGGTGCGCGTGTGATGCATGCACAGAACTAAACAGGAGCAATGGATTTCATGATCGGATTTTCGGGTTTGACGCGTCTCGCGTCTGTCACCGTCATTGCCGGTGGCCTCTTCACGGGCTTTTCCGCACAGGCGCAGGACGTCCCGCCAGAGCACGTTCAGGCTGCCCGCGCGGCGATTGCGGCCCTCGGTGTGACCGACCGTTTCGACAACATCCTGCCGAACGTTTCCGAGCGCCTGAAGGTACAGCTGATCCAGGCCTATCCGAACCTTGAGGACACCATTGCGTCCAAGGTCGATGAAGAAGCACTGAAACTCGCGCCGCGCCGTGGCGACCTCGAGCGCGAAGCCGCTCTGGTCTACGCCAAGGCCTTCACCATCGACGAACTCAAGGCGATGACCGAGTTCTACACCAGCGATGCCGGCAAGAAGCTTCTGAAAGACGGCCCGATCGCCACGCGCGAGCTGGTCAAGGCTGCCGACATCTGGACCGCCGGCGTTGCCCGCGATCTCGAAAAGCAGGCTAATGACGCACTGCTGAAGGAAGTCCAGGCGGCCCAGCCGGCTGCTCCGGCGGCGGAGGCTCCGGCGGCGGAAGCCCCGAAGCCGTAATCTTCGGCCGATTGCAATTCCCAGAGCCCGGACATCGTTCCGGGCTTTTCTTTTTGTTGCGACGCACCCTATATCAGGTCCGTTGTTCCCACCGCTGATTTGCAAGGAGAGTTTCCATGTCCGATTTCGATTATGATCTGTTCGTGATCGGTGGCGGGTCGGGTGGCGTGCGCAGCGCGCGCGTCGCGGCCTCGCTCGGCAAGAAGGTGGCGATCGCCGAGGAATACCGGTTCGGGGGAACCTGCGTCATTCGCGGCTGCGTGCCGAAGAAGCTCTTCGTCTATGCCTCGCAGTTTCACGAGCATTTCGAAGACGCTGCAGGCTACGGCTGGTCCGTCGGCGAGTCGAAATTCGACTGGCCGACGCTGATCGCGGCGAAGGACAAGGAAATCACCCGTCTCGAAGGGCTCTACCGCAAGGGGCTCGAGAACAACGGCGCCGAGATCTTCGAGACCCGTGCGGAGATCGCTGGACCGAACAGCGTGCGCCTTGTCAAGAGCGGTCAGGTCGTCACCGCGGAACGGATCGTGATTGCCGTCGGCAACGGACCGAACCCGCATGCGGCCCTGCCGGGCCATGAACTGTGCATCTCGTCCAACGAGGCCTTCGATCTCAAGGAACTGCCGCGCGCGATCGTGATCGCCGGCGGCGGCTATATCGCGGTCGAGTTCGCCAACATCTTCCATGGTCTCGGCGTCGAGACGACGCTGATCTATCGCGGTGCCGAGATCCTCAGCCGTTTCGACCATGACATGCGCCGCGGGCTGCATGAGGCCATGGAAGCCAAGGGGATCCGAATCCTGTGCCATGAACTGATCGAGGAGGTCAGCAAGCGGGACGACGGCCGGCTTGTGGCCCGGACGAAGAACAATGGCGAACTCGTCTCCGACCAGGTGATGCTGGCGCTCGGCCGCGATCCCTTCACCAAGGGGCTTGGACTCGAGACGGCCGGGGTGGTGACCAACGAACGGGGCGCGATCGTCGTCGACCAGTATTCGCGTACCAACGTGCCGAGCATCTTTGCCCTCGGCGACGTCACCGACCGAGTCCAGCTGACGCCGGTGGCGATCCACGAGGCGATGTGCTTCATCGAGACGGAGTACAAGGGCAACCCGACGTCACCGGATCACGACCTGATCGCGACGGCGGTCTTCTCGCAGCCGGAGATCGGTACCGTCGGCCTTTCGGAAGAGGAAGCGGCCAAGCGTTTCGGCGAACTCGAGATTTACCGCGCGCAGTTCCGTCCGATGAAGGCGACGCTTTCGGGCCGGGCGGAGAAGACGATCATGAAGCTGATCGTCAACGCCGCCGACCGCAAGGTCGTGGGCGCCCATATCCTCGGCCACGATGCGGGCGAGATGGCGCAAATTCTCGGGATCACGCTGAAGGCCGGCTGCACGAAGGACGATTTCGACCGGACCATGGCCGTCCATCCGACGGCTGCGGAAGAGTTGGTGACCATGTATAGCCCGAGCTATCGGATCCGCAACGGCGAGCGAGTCTGATCAGCAGGGCAGGGCGCCCAACAAAAGATGCCCCGTCCGGTGGACGGGGCAATTCATGCGGAAGGAACCTCGGATCGGCGCAAGGCCGCCCATCCGACAAGGCCGAAACGCGGGAGCACCGTCGGTGTTCCATCACGCGTTCGACAAATTTCAGGTGAAAGCCAGAACCGGTGCGGAGAGCACCAGAAGTCCGAGACAGGACGCGACGGCAATCTTCAGCCGGCGAATGCGCTTCGTTCGAACACCACTCCAATCATACGCCATAACACGGATCCTCATGATCGTTACTGATACGCGGGAGCCGCCTCATGCCGCGCCCGAGTGACGGGGATCACATCCCTCGTCCTGTCCGCAGTAGCGGCCGGGGCTGGCGCGAAGCTTGTAACAAGCATTGCGAGCGCAACCTTTCGGCTGCGCCTAAAATTAGAGTATGACAATTTTCGAAAGGGCGCCAGTGTCGCGACTTTCGTGCACAACAATCCACAGGCGCCGGTCGAGGGAGTTTGCCTTCGCTAAAGCGGGTCAGGCGGCGGCCAGCCAGTCGATTGCCGGTTCCCACAGCGTGTCGCGGAAGGTTGGGCGGAAGAAGCCGAGATGGCCGATCGGCTGTCCGTCGGTATCCGCCGGCGAGACGCGCCGTCGCTCCACGGGGGCGCCTGTATAGGCCTTGAGGATGGCCTCCTGGGCCCGGGGCGTGCCCCATCGGTCGTCTGCCACGCCGATCGAAAGGATCGGCGTCTTCACCTCGGCGAAGCGGCGTACGGCGTCCATGCGCCGGTCGGCGAAGAAGTAGTCGGGCGACCGGCCCCAACGGGCCCATTGGCGGAAGACCGTGCCTGGCAGTGTCTGCCCGAGGCCGATCCAGCCTGGGACGCGGCCGGTCAGGAGTGCCAGTGGCACGCCGACCAGGTTCATCGAGGCAAAAACCTTGTAAGGTTCGTCGGTATAGGCCCAGTGGCCGGACATCACCGCGACCATCAGATAGCGGTCGAACTGGTTGGCGCGCCCGCAAAGCCCGAGGGCCTGGCCGCCGAAGGATTGGCCGATCCCGACCACGCGGTGGCCGGGTGCGACCGCCTGCAGGCGGTCAAGCGCGGCCGGCAGGTCCTTTTCGGCCCAGTCGAGCATCTTCGGTTTGGTCTTCCACCCGACCGGTGGCCGCGAGGCCGCCACGCCGCGGTAGTCGTAGGTCAGCACCGCGCGGAAACCGTGACGGGCGACCAGATGTTCGGCGAAGCGGGCATAGATCCCCCGCGGCACCGCGGCGGCCGAGGAGATCAAGGCCAGCGGGCCGTCGCCGGTGCCCTGGAACAGCGTGCCGGCGAGCGGAAAACGATCGGCCGCCGCAAAATGGATGTCCCTGCGCTCGATCTCCGGCTTCGTCTCCATTGTCGAACCTCCTCCGTCCAACAGTCCTGCGAGGCCGTAATTCTTACGTTTACGTTCATGTAAATGCAAGATGGCGTTCGTCACGCCGCAGAGCGGGTTACATCGCGGTGGTCGCTGCCTGTCCCCTCGATGCCTCCGCGGTGCCGACTTTGGGGCGGCCGGGAGACAGCGGGGCAGAAAGTCTCGAATCGATGCCGGATGCTCTTCAACTTCGGCTTTGCAAGGCAAATATTAGGGTTTATAAGCCCCCATCCAAAGCGGCCGGGAGGAGGCCGCCTTTTTCGAAAAGCAGGTGACGATCATGGCACAGAATTGGACCCCGAGCAGCTGGCGACAGAAGCCGATCAAGCAGGTTCCGGCCTATCCGGATCAGGAGGCTTTGAAGACCGCGGAGCAGCAGCTCGCGTCTTATCCGCCGCTCGTCTTTGCGGGCGAGGCCCGTCGCCTGAAGAAGGCGCTTGCCAACGTGGCGGAAGGCAATGGCTTCCTGCTGCAGGGTGGTGACTGCGCAGAGAGCTTCGCCGAACACGGCGCCGACACGATCCGCGACTTCTTCCGCGCCTTCCTGCAGATGGCCGTCGTGCTGACCTTCGGTGCCCAGCTGCCGGTGGTCAAGGTCGGTCGTATCGCCGGCCAGTTCGCCAAGCCGCGTTCGTCGGATTTCGAGAAGATCGACGGCGTCGAGCTGCCGAGCTACCGCGGCGACATCATCAACGGCATCGAATTCACGCCGGAAGCCCGCATTCCGAACCCGGAACGCCAGATCATGGCGTACCGCCAGTCGGCCGCGACGCTGAACCTGCTGCGCGCCTTCGCGATGGGCGGCTATGCCAACCTCGACAACGTTCACCAGTGGATGCTCGGTTTCATCAAGGACAGCCCGCAGGCCGAACGCTACCGCAAGTTGGCCGACCGGATCTCCGAGACGATGGACTTCATGAAGGCCATCGGGATTACCCCGGAAAACAATCCGAGCCTGCGCGAGACTGATTTCTTCACCAGCCACGAAGCCCTGCTTCTCGGCTATGAGGAAGCGCTGACCCGCGTTGATTCCACCTCGGGCGACTGGTACGCGACGTCCGGCCACATGATCTGGATCGGCGACCGCACTCGTCAGGCCGACCATGCGCATCTCGAATACTGCCGCGGCATCAAGAACCCGATCGGTCTGAAGTGCGGTCCGTCGCTGCAGGCGGACGACCTCCTGAACCTGATCGACATCCTGAACCCGCAGAACGAAGCCGGTCGCCTGACGCTGATCTGCCGTTTCGGCCACGACAAGGTTGCCGAGCACCTGCCGCGTCTCATCCGCGCCGTCGAGCGCGAGGGCCGCAAGGTCGTATGGTCGTGCGATCCGATGCACGGCAACACGATCACACTCAACAACTACAAGACCCGTCCGTTCGAGCGGGTCCTGTCGGAGGTCGAGAGCTTCTTCCAGATCCACCGCGCCGAAGGCTCGCATCCGGGCGGCATCCACATCGAGATGACCGGCAAGGACGTGACCGAGTGCACCGGCGGCGCCCGCGCGGTAACCGCGGACGACCTGCAGGATCGGTACCACACCCATTGCGACCCGCGCCTCAATGCCGACCAGGCACTGGAACTCGCCTTCCTGCTCGCCGAGCGGATGAAGGGCGGTCGTGACGAAAAGCGGATGATGGTCGCGAACGGCTGATCTAGAGCAAAGCGCAGTTGAAGCAGGCCGGTGCGGACACGCGCCGGCCTCTTCTATTTCTGCCTACTGAACGAGAACCGGCTGGCGGCAGCTCGCATAGCTCACGCGGATGTCGGCCTCACCGATCCGGATACCGAAGGCCAGCAGCGTGTTGTAGAGGATAAGGTCTGCCGGGATCGTGAGATTGGCGAGTGTTTCCGAGAGCGCTCCGGCGACGGCCTTTGGCGTGCCCAGCGTCAGTCCGGCAATGTGGATGTCTGCGTCGAGGCTGCGCAGCAGGGAGAACTGGAGCGTCGTCAGCGTCTGGCTGGTCGCGACTGTCTTGACTTCCTTTTGCGCAATGTCGGTCGGCGTAAAGGTCAGCATCTTCTTTTCGAGATTGGTCGCATTGCCGTAGGCGATCCCCTCGATGTTCACCAGAGCGGAGGACACGAGTTTCGCTTTGGTAGCGCGTGGCTTGGTTCCAAAGTTGGCGAAGGCGCGGGTATCGACGTCTCCCAGTGCGAGTTCGACAACGCCCGGCACGGCTTCTACCCGGGCGTCAGCATCGCCGTTCTGGCCCCGGCAGTGGATCTCGGCCAGTCGGGCCTCTCCGTGGGCAACCTCGAGGTAGAGAGGCAGCCGGACCTTGAGACCGGCAAGAGCGCCTGATCCTCCGGCGGTCAGTTCCAGCGAAAGCCGGGTTTGAGCGGTCCGAACCGTCGTGCCCACCCCGCCGACGGCAGCATGGCTCGATTCCACCGGTGGTTCGCCGACGGCTACGTTAAGCTTCGCCGCGGCAAGGCCAGGAACGGCGAGGCCGAGATCGAGGGCGAGTTGTGATTTGCCGTTGGCGGCCGAGGCGGCGGCCGACACCACTTCGAACAGTCCGACCGTGACGTCGAGATTGTCCGCAGTGCCGATGACGCGTTGCGAATAGGGCCCGGCATCCAGGATCCGCGAAAGCTTCAGCTTCACGCTTGTCCTGTTGGCGGCTTTCTCGAGCTCCTTGAGCGCCGCCAAAGACTGCGCGCCAACGCGGTTGGCAGCGATGATGGCGTGAATGAAGGATCCGAGCGTAATGTCGGTCTTTACAACGTCATCGTAGGTGGGTGCGGACATGTTGAGGTCTGCAGCCAGGGCGTCAATCGTGCCGAGCACCTCGATGTCGGAACTGAGGAGCGCGCGGTAGTCCATCAGGTCGAGATCGACGCTGGTCCCCAGCAATCCTGAAAGCACCGCGTTCAGGATGCCGTCATGCAGGCTCGCAAGGCGTGTTCCAATCGAGAAGGCGGCGATCTTGTGCGCAGCGGCTGTGCCGACGGCTGAGATCCTGGGAGGATCGGCGAAGGCGCTGGCAAAGTAGAGGTTACCGGCGCGCTCAATATGTACCTTGACGGCATCCGGTGCCGTGTTCGTGCTGACGAAGCGGGCGTCGACGGGAAGTTCCGGATCGGCCGTGTAACGACCGGGCGTCACCGTTGCAATGAGCGGATAGTCGGTGGCCAGGTCGAGGGGTTTCATTCCGTCGGCCGTCAGGATGCCGTTGCTGCCGGCGATCGGCATTTCCAGCCCGTTCATGGCGAGGTGTTCGTAAGCGGCCCGCTGGGGATCGGAAAGGTTCGAGACGGCCACGATTGCCGCGAGATCCGCCGCCTGCTGTAGCTCTTTCTGCTGGAGGGTAAGGTTTCCGTAGTCGACCCCAAGGGCAAGGGTGACGATCAGAAGCGGCGACACGAGCCCTGCTGTCACGCCGATGTTTCCGCATTGCTCGGCCTTCAGTCGCGAAAAGACTGTTCGGATACCATGCATGTCAGATACCCCCGATGCGGATGGTTGCGTAACGCTGGATGGTGTCGCTCGGCATCATGAAGCTGTAGAGATGCCAGACCGGCAAATTGGTCGTGTCGTAGGTGATGCTGACGGTGAATTGGTTCGGGTTGTTGGGATTGTCGCTGACCGAGACGGAAAAGGCTTCGCCGTCGATGAAGGCATAGTCCGATGTCGAGGTGCGGACGAAGCCTTCGGCAAGCTGCTGGCGCTCCCGAGCGTCCAGACCGGCGACCGCCGTTCGCGCGGCGTCCGATGTGATCTGCTGAACCGCGTGACTCGCGCTCAGGTAGATTCCATAGCCGATCATGGAAAAGACGGCCATGAAGAAGACGGGGGCAAGAATGGCAAATTCGATCGCGGAACTGCCGCGATGATCGTTCAGAAAGCGCCTCATTGCCAACATTTCAAAGATCCCTTCCCTAAAATGTAATTTAGCGATATATAAAATGACCAATTTGTTAAGGTCTAATTACTTTGTTGAGGGCAATTTTCGCGTGTATCCAAAAAACATATTTGAGGGTTGATTCGGGGCGCCCGTTCCTGCGTTCTGCAGCAAAACTCAATCGACAGATCAATGATTTGAGATTGACCGGCTGTGCCACCGCTCCCATTCTGCCGTTCGTCATCGATCGGGCGAGGAGAGCAGCAAAATGGAACAGGTGCGAACCGGAAAGTGCCTCTGTGGGATGGTCCGGTTCTCGACGGTCGGTCCCGTACGCGAGATTGTCTACTGCCATTGCTCGCAATGCCGGCGTCAGACTGGGCTCTATTATGCGGCGACCAATGTGCCGCTGGATCGGATCACCGTTTCAGGGAGTGAGGCCGTGTCGTGGTATCGGGCGACTCCAGACGCTGAGCGCGGATTCTGTCGGCAATGCGGATCCGCTCTCTTCTGGCGTCGTGGCGGGGACGATTACATCTCGGTAATGGCCGGAGCCTTCGATCAGCCGAGCAGCCTCCGATCGGGCTACCACATCTACTGCGCCGACAAAGGCGATTTCTACGAGATCGCGGACGGACTGCCGCAGTTTCAGGCCGGAACGCCGGTCACTGCGGCGAACGACGTCTGAGCGTTCGGGGCGGCGTCTGCCGCCTGGATGCCGATACCCAGTTCGGTGATCGCGTGGTGAAACGCCTGTTCCAGCCCATAGAACTTGGCGGACTGCCAGACAAAATAGTCGTCCACGAAACGGCGTGAAAGCCACAGCGTGCCGCGTCGCCGCGGTTGTTGCCAGCCGAGCAGGCTTTCCGCTTCCGCCTTCTTGAACATGCGCTTCAGATTGGTTGCGGAGATCATGTAGCTGTCGCTGAGTTCGGTCAGCGACAGTGCACCAATGTCGATCCGTTCGAGGCCGGCATTGTCTTGCGGAAGGCGCGAAATCATGTCGTGCAGCACCATGCCGCCGAGGTCCGACCAGAGAAAATGGCCGATCGTCTCGGCGGGATCGCGCCAGGTCGGATCTTCGACGAGGAGGGCGGCGGCATAGGGCTGGGCGATGCGGAAGATACGCGGGTCGGCCGCGCACGCGGCTTCCCGGGAGCCCCCGTCGAGCCGGTCGAGGCAGGCCATGTGGCCCATGAACCAGGCGTTCATCGCGCCGTAGGCGGTCTCGGTGGTTTCCAGCACGCGCACGCGACGGTCGGGCACGTCGGGGATGTCACGGAGGAACTTATAGGCGACGAGCTCGGCGAGGAATCCGGTCGCCGTGTTACGGCTGGCGGCGCCGAGCTTCATGACGATCTCAACGAAGCGGGTCGCGGTGAGGCCCGAAAGCGGGTCGTCGTCGCGACGCTGGAGCGAGAGCGCAAAAAGGGAATGGGTCATCAGCCACTTGCGGTGGGATGCCTTCAGCCGCGACAGACGCGGTGTGCGGATGTGGATACCGATCAGATGTTCGGCGATCTGCTTCTCGATGGTCGGGAAGAGGGGATGCGCAGCAATTTCGGTGCGGGTCAGTGGCCGCATGGCTCGTTCACGCTCTGCTCAAGTGTTCAATAGCAATATTCGCCCGTCGAAGGACCTGGCCCGCGAAACGGCGGAGCTGGTGGCCAAGGAGGAGGCTTTCCCTCGCTAGACGGTATTCATATCCGTAGTGTGTCAATGGCGCGTTTCCGCGTCACACGCAAGTCATACATTATGGAAAGGTTAGTGCCAGCGAACCATGACCGATTTGTGGTCCGCCGGCGGGGCGCCGTCAGCTTTCAGCGCCTGTGCGTTCGACCTGCTCGGGGAAGAAGCGTTCGGTGCCGAAACCGTCGCCGAACATCTGGTCATGTTGCAGGAAGCGGTAGTCGCGGATCATGGGGTCGATCGGCTCGCCATTCGTCGCCCAGTCCGGATGGGTGCGCTCGCCGCGCTCGATCAACTGGTGGCGATCGATGACCGCATAGCGCTCGTTCAGCCTGCCGAGAACGCCGGTGTAGAAGGGGTGACGGTAGCCGGCGAGGCGCACCACATAATAGGGCAGCTGCGACGGGCTGACAGAACCGATGTCCTTCTGGACGCCGCGCTTGGATGACCAGACGACAAGCGGGGTCTCGTGCTCCCGCTTCATGATGCTGACCGGGGCCTTACGGGTGGCAACCACGTCGGGCATGTAGCCGGTGTCGGTGTATACGTTGCCGAGCGGCGGGAGATGGTCGCCGAAAAGCACGATGATCGTTTCGCGACGACGCTTCTTGGCCCAGTCCATCAGCGCCTTCAGGCTGCTGTCGGCCTCGCGGACGCCCTGCGCATAGGTCGCGAGGCTGTCGCGGTTTTCCGGGGCAAGGGCCGTCGATTCGATGCCGATCGTGTTCTTCGCGTAGCGGTTCTTCTCGTAGGGGCCGTGGCCCTGCAGGGTGACGGCGAAGAAGAAGAAGGGTTCCTTGGTCTGGTCGGCAGACCGGATGATTTCCTTCGTCAGCGCATCGTCGGATGCGAAGAGACCGCGCTTGTCCAACACCGGCATGTTTTCTTCCGAGCGGAAGCTGTCGAAGCCGAGCGAGCGATAGACATTCGAGCGGTTCCAGAACCAGCTCTGGAAGGGATGGAACGCGCGGGTCGTGTAGCCCTTGGACGAGAAGAAGGTTGCCAGCGACGGCAAGGGGCGGCGCACATATTGCTGGTAGGGAATGCTGCCATAGGGCAGGAAGGCGTTGGAGAAGCCGGTTAGCGCCTCGAACTCGACATTGGCCGTCATGCCGCCGAATTCGGGCGAGAACAGGTTACCCGAGGACGCGGCACGGATCGTCGGCATCGGATCGGGCGACAGTTTCGCATTGGTGATGCGGGTCGGATCCCACAGGGACTCGCTCATCACCATGATGACGTCGGCATTGCGACCGCCGAAGAAGCTCGCCGGCAGGCGTTCCGGTGCGATGTCGGCGATAACCTCGGAATTGTAGCCCTGCGGCGCCTGGACATTGGCCATCGGCACGTTGAAGGCGAAGGCCAGAAGGAAGCCGTTGTGGCGATAGTTTTCCTGCTGATCCCACATCATGGGGACGATGTTGAGGCGGTCGCGCAGGTAGGAAAAGGAATTCGGGTTCATCAGCGACAGGAAGCCGCCGATCAGAGGAAGCGCCACGACGAGGCGGACGAGCTTCGACTGGGCCGAAAGCGAAGGGAAGTGGCGGCGGCCGAGCACGAGCAGATAGGCGAGCAGCGCCAACAGCCCGACCACACCGAGGACGAGGCCGATGGAGGCGAAGGGGCGGGCCGCGAACATGACGGGCACCAGTTCGCCGATCTGGCGGCCGAACAGCATGTCGCTCGGATAGAGCGGGTCGGACAGATATTGCTGCTTCTGCATGGACAGAAAGGCAGGAAGGATCGCGAGCGGCACGAGTACGAGAGCCGACTGGTAGACACGGCCGAAGACGGCGTCTACAGCGATGAAGAGCAGGAACAGGACGCCGACCGCCACCATTCCGGGGCGGGCAGAGGACAGGAGATAGTCGGAGACGTCGATCAGCGTACCGCGGGCCAGCCATTCGGTTACGATGATCGTCAACAGCGCCAGCAGCAACGAGTTGACGATGCGCATGGAGCCGCGCAGCGCGGTCACCCTGGCCGTGGACGCGGCACCGCTCGGGGCGTCTTCAACCGACATTCGGGGCTCGGAGATAATCTCGGCCAACTCGCTCTCCAGCAGAAAAGATGGTTTCATAAAAGTTTCGCATAGCTGTCACATAACCGTTATGAACGCCAGATGAACCATGGCGCACCGGTCTTTGTTCCCCGCATTTCCTTGACAGCTGTGGCGCCGCGAACGCGGCATTTGAATACCCGCCGTTGCGAAGGCCGGACGCACGCGCTAAACGATGGACATGAGCGAGATTCAGACCCGACCCGACACCCTTCGCATCGCAATCGCGCAGCTTGATTCCACCGTGGGCGACGTTGCCGGCAATCTTGCCAAGGCAAGGGAAGCTCGGGCGGAGGCGTCGGTCCACGGCGCGGATCTCGTGCTTTTCACCGAGCTTTTCATCTCGGGCTATCCGCCGGAAGATCTCGTTCTCAAGGCGGCCTTCCTCAAGGCATGCCTTTCGGCTGTCGAACAGCTGGCGGCTGATACCGCCGACGGCGGGCCTGGCGTGATTATCGGTTTCCCGCGTCAGGACGACAAGGGCCGCTACAATTCGATCGCTGTCCTGGACAACGGCAAGATCATTGCGACGCGCGACAAGATCGATCTGCCGAACTATGGCGAATTCGACGAGAAGCGTGTCTTCGTCGCCGGCGAGATGCCGGGGCCTGTCAACTTCCGCGGCGTCCGCCTCGGCATCCCGGTCTGCGAGGACATCTGGGGCGAACTCGGCGTTTGCGAGACGCTCGCCGAGTCTGGTGCCGAGATGCTGCTCGTGCCGAACGGCTCGCCCTATTATCGCGGCAAGGTGGACGTGCGCCATCAGGTCGTGCTGAAACAGGTCATCGAGACCGGCCTGCCGATGATCTATGCGAACCAGCTCGGCGGCCAGGATGAACTGGTCTTCGACGGTGCGAGCTTCGCGTTCAACGCCGACAAGACGCTGGCCTTCCAGATGAGTCAGTTCGAGGCGACCGTGTCCGTGACGACCTGGAAACGGGCGCAGGACGGATGGCGGTGCGGCGACGGGCCGATGTCGCGCATTCCGGAAAAGGAGGAGGCCGATTACCGGGCCTGCGTCCTCGGATTCCGTGACTACGTCAACAAAAACGGTTTCAAGAGCGTCGTGCTGGGCCTTTCCGGCGGCATCGACTCCGCCATCTGCGCGGCAATCGCAGTCGATGCTCTGGGCGAGGAGCGGGTGCGCACGATCATGCTGCCCTATCGCTATACCTCGCAGGATTCACTTGCCGATGCTGCGGCCTGCGCCAAGGCGCTCGGCTGCCACTACGACACAGTGCCGATCGCCGAGCCGGTCGAAGGTTTCCTCTCGGCGCTGTCCGACATGTTCGAGGGGACTGAAAGCGGCATCACCGAAGAGAACCTGCAGAGCCGCGCGCGCGGCACCATTCTGATGGCGATCCCCAACAAATTCGGCTCGATGGTGGTGACGACCGGCAACAAGTCGGAAATGTCGGTCGGTTATGCGACGCTCTACGGCGACATGAACGGCGGCTTCAATCCGATCAAGGACCTCTACAAGATGCAGGTCTATGCGTTGGCTGCCTGGCGCAACGGCCATGTGCCGCCGGGTGCGCTCGGCCCCTCTGGTGAAGTCATTCCGCAAAACATCATTTCTAAGGCGCCGTCGGCGGAACTCCGTCCGAACCAGACGGACCAGGATTCGCTGCCGCCTTATCCGGTGCTCGACGACATTCTCGAATGCCTGGTCGAGCGGGAAATGTCGGTTGACGAGATCGTTGCACGCGGTCACGACGTCGCCACCGTTCACCGGGTCGAACATCTGCTTTATCTTGCCGAATACAAGCGCCGCCAGTCAGCGCCGGGGGTGAAGATCACCCGCAAGAATTTCGGCCGGGATCGTCGCTATCCGATCACCAATCGCTTCCGCGACCGCTGAGGCGGCCGGCGGCGCGTTTCCGGGAGGGAAGATGCGCAGCTCCGTCGAAATCTACAATATCCGCACGCGCAGCCATCGCGTCGTCTGGCAGACGGAGCGCCTCGTCGAGGCGCCGAACTGGACGCCGGACGGCGCCTTTCTGATCCTCAACGGCGACGGCCTACTCTATCGCCTGCCGGTGGACGGGAGCGCAGAGCCGGTGCTGATCGACACCGGATTCGCCACGCGATGCAACAACGATCATGGCCTTTCGCCGGACGGCAAGCAGATCGCGATTTCGGACAAGGTCGCCTACGGCAAGTCCTGTATCTATGTCCTACCGGCAGGCGGCGGGGAGCCCCGCCAGGTGACGCGCAACGTGCCTTCCTACTGGCACGGCTGGTCGCCGGACGGGGCACGGCTCGCCTATTGCGGCATTCGGGACGATGTCTTCGACATCTATACCATCTCCATCGACGGCGGGGAGGAGACGCGGCTCACCTTCGGCGAGGGCCGCAACGACGGGCCCGACTATTCGCCGGACGGGAAATGGATCTATTTCAATTCGAGCCGGACCGGGCGGATGCAGATCTGGAGGGTGCCAGCGTCCGGCGGTGCGGCCGAGCGGATCACCGACAGCCGTTTCGGCGACTGGTTTCCGCATCCTTCGCCGAACGGCGACAAGGTGCTGCTGCTCTCCTATGATCCGGAGGTTTTCGACCATCCGCGGGACCTTCCTGTCCGGCTTCGCCTCATGGACCCGGACGGGCAGAACATCGAGACGCTGTTCGAACTGTTCGGTGGTCAGGGCACCATCAATGTGCCGAACTGGGCGCCGGACGGGGAAGCGTTTGCCTATGTGCGGTATTTCCCCGTCGCCTGAATTGCCGATGTCGCATGCGACGGCTTGTGTCGCGCGACGATTGCGCTAGAACGATTCCGTCAGGTGCCCGGCGTGTCGAACGGCGGGAGAATCGGGAAGCCGGTGGAAATCCGGCACGTGCCCAACGCTGTGAGGTGGATGGAGCGCGCGAACGGGTCGGTTGCGACCCGAGCCACTGGTCTTTAGGCCGGGAAGGCGGCGCGATCCAGCCGAAGCCCAGTCAGAAGACCGGCCTGGCAAGATAGGCTTTGCCCGCGTGGACGGCGGGCGGTCGTCAGCATTGTTGGGGAACAAACGATGCAAGATGAACCGAGCGAGCATCTCGTCCGGGCCGGCGCCTTTTCCGTCGAAGAGCGCGAGGCCGTCTACAAGGCGATCCGGACCCGTCGTGACGTCCGTGACCAGTTTCTGCCTGATCCCTTACCCGAGGATCTGATCGCCCGCCTGCTGGAGGCCGCACACAATGCGCCGTCGGTCGGATTCATGCAGCCGTGGAACTTTCTCGTGGTGCGCGATCAGGTGCGGCGCGAGGCGGTGTGGCGGGCCTTTTGCCGCGCCAATGACGAGGCGGCCGAGATGTTTTCCGGTGAACAGCGCGACAGCTACATGCGGCTGAAGCTCGAAGGCATCCGCAAGGCGCCGCTCGGCATATGCGTGACCTGCGATCCGACGCGGGCCGGGCCTGTGGTGCTTGGGCGCACCCACAATCCGCGAATGGATAGCTATTCGACCGTCTGCGCGGTGCAGAATCTCTGGCTTGCCGCGCGTGCGGAAGGCGTCGGCGTCGGCTGGGTCAGCATCTTTCACCAGGACGACATTCGCGCGCTGTTGGGCATTCCAGGGCATGTCGAGGTCATCGGCTGGTTCTGTGTCGGCTATGTCGATCGCCTCTACGATCAGCCCGAACTGGCGCTCAAGGGTTGGCGGCAGCGTTTGCCGATCGAGGATCTCGTCTTCGGAGAGGTCTGGGGAGCACCTCTTTCGCCTGCCTTCGACCGAGAAACGTAAGTATAGTTACTTTATACTGATCTGGACCTGTTGTGTTTAACATAAATTAAGGCGGCATGGCTAAATCTGGCCATGCTCAGGGTTTCCCTCGACTGCATGACGCAGGTTTCGCGCCGGATGAAGCGGCGAGCCAAACCTTTTCATTGTTGTCTTTGGGGTCTTCATGAAGCTTTTCAACATTCGTCTCGGAAAAGCGGTTCCCGCAGCGATCGGCGGTCTCGTCCTGGTCAGCGTCACCGTGCTCGCCATTTCCGACTATTTCGGACAGCACCAACTCGAAACGGTCATCGATCTCTACGAGACCGAACGTAAGGCAGACGTCTATCTGCGCGACCTGATCGCCGCGCAGAAGGAGGTCGAGCTTGCCATCGTCAGCACACAGGAATCGCTGACCGATATTTCCGCCACCCAGGCGAAGGATGGCCTGGACGACGGCTTCAAACTGGCCGAGGAAGAGGCCGCACGTCTGGCCAAGCTGATGGATCGCATCAATACACTTTCCGTCGCCCTGGAAGCGCCTGACCTCGTCCCGGCCATGAAGCTTCTTGCGGATCGCTATGCGGACTTCCACAAGGCCGGCATCGAGATGGCCAATGCCTTCATCAAGGGAGGGCCGGCCGAGGGCAACAAGTTGATGGGCAATTTCGACAGCTTCTCGGATGCCCTGCAGAAGGAGATCGAGGCAACCCATTCGATGGTCACAGCCATCGTCGACAGGGAAATCAGGAAGTCTGAGGCGGACATCTCCAATGCGCGCGCGGAGGCGGAATCCATGGCCGCGCTTCTGGCCGCGCTCGGCCTCGTGCTGCTCGCCAGCGGTGCCGGCCTAGCCTTCTTCGTGATGCGCAGGCTGCTTGCACCGCTCGACCGGGCAACGGACGCGATGAACCGTCTGGCGGACGGCCACATCGATGCGCAGCTTGCCGGAGCCGAGCGCTCCGACGAGATCGGTGACCTCGCCCGGGCGTTCACGCACTTCCGCGAAAACCTCATCGCTCGCCGTGACGCCGAGCTCGAGGACAAGCGCAATCGCGAACGGCTGGCGGAGATCCAGTCGATGAACGAAGCCGACCGCATAGCCGAGCTCAACCGGACGAAAACCGCCGTCGATACGGTGGCCGAGGCTCTCGATCGTCTGGCCCATGGCGACCTGACCTCACGCATCACCAGGGTCTTCGAGGGCGAATATGATCGCCTGCGGCTCAATTTCAATCAGTCGGCCGAAAAGCTGCAGTCAGCGATGTCCGGCATCGCCAACGTCTCGCATGAGATCCGCTCCAGCTCGGCGGAAATGCGGGCGGCTTCCGACGACCTGGCACGCCGCACCGAACAGCAGGCCGCGGCCCTCGAGCAGACGGCGGCAGCGCTCAACGAGATCACCACCACCGTCAGCAACTCGGCCGCGATTGCCGACAGCGCCAGCCGCAAGGTAAGCGAAGCCAACCGGCGGGCCGAACAATCGGACGAGATCGTCCGCCACGCCATTGCCGCCATGGGCCGGATCGAGGAGAGCTCCTCGCAGATCGGCAAGATCATCGGCGTGATCGACGAGATTGCCTTCCAGACCAACCTCCTTGCGCTGAACGCCGGCGTCGAGGCGGCCCGGGCGGGCGAGGCGGGCAAGGGCTTTGCCGTCGTTGCGCAAGAAGTGCGCGAGCTTGCCCAGCGCTCGGCCAATGCAGCCAAGGAAATCACCGGGCTCGTCGCGCGGTCGGGCGAGGCGGTGAGCTCCGGCGTCTCCCTGGTCAACCAGTCGGGCGAGATCCTGAGCCTGATCCAGGCCAACGTCACCGAGATCAACAGCGATATCCGGGCCATCGTGACCGGGGCGCACGAGCAGGCAACCGGGCTGTCGGAAATCAACGGCGCCATCACGCAAATGGACCAGGTCACGCAGCAGAATGCCGCGATGGTCGAGCAATCGACCGCCTCGGCACACAAGCTGGCACAGGAGGCCGACGACCTGTTCGCGCAGGTCCGGCAATTCGAGATCCGCGCGTCCGCTTACGGCACGGCCCAGACCCGCGCGGCCTGAGGCCATCGGACCGCAGCAGTCTCAAGGAGAGGCCGGCCGCAAGCCGGCCTTTCTCGTTTCAAACGCTGCGGGTTGGCCGACCGTCACTGCTGGACGGGCTGTGGGCCGGGCAATGCGGGGTTCTTGAGGTCGATGCTGCTGGTTTCCTTGGGCAGGAAGGTCGGTCCGACCTGGCGGACATGGGCGGCATTCGGATCGTAGACTCGATCCTCGATCGGTCTTTCCGCGGCAGTCACAGGCGGTTTGACACCCTTCTTCGCCTGGCTTTCTGATCCACCCATTTCGATCACAGCCTTGCCGTCGGCCGGATGGCTCTGGCCGGCTATGCCCGTGCCGCGCATCTTCCGATAGTAGGCGGTGAGATCGCAGCCGCAGGCCGGTTGCTCGCCGCTCTGTCGGTTGAGATAGGCGAAGGCATTCGGGAGGCTGCGATAAGGCTCTCCCGTTTCGGCCGAGACCATGTCGGCCGATTCTTCCGTACTGATCGCGTGAAAGAAGAGTTCGGTCTCGGTGTTCGGGCACATCTGTTCACAGACCTGCGCGTCACGGCGGAAGCTGAGCGGCGAGGTTCCCGACGAGATCGGGAAGAAGGCGCCGTCGCAGGTGCGGACGCAGAGTGTGCGAAGGTTGCCCTGGCCGGCAAGGGCCATGAAGCGGGCGGTGTTTTCCGGATCAAGGGGCTGCGGTCCCTCGGCGCCGGGGGGCGTCAAGTCGGCCTCGTCGACCGGCGGTGGCTCGGCGTTGCACCCATTGTCTTCAAGAGCCGCAAGCAGCCGAAGCCTTGCAGGATTTTCGCCAATGCTCTCGCGGCCGGCCTCATCGCGTTTTGCGGCGAGATCCTGCCTGTTTGTCTCCATGCGGGACAGAGCCTCTGAGAGCTCGCCGCATTGTGTTGTCCCGTCGGCGCGATATTGCACGACCGAACCGTCGCAGCGCAGGCTTCGCATGTCCTGGCGGACCTTGCGGATCTCCAGGTTCTGTCGGGCGATGGCGCTCGAATAGCGCCGCACGGCCGCGGTGTCGACGATCACCTCCGGGACGGCAGAGAGGCGCAGCCTGAGGCTCTCGCACACGGCGGATGTCTGCGCTGCCACGGGCTGGCAGAACATCAGAGCGGCAAGCGCCAGCGGCAGTCGGCTCCTGAGATCGTGCAATTCGTATCCCCGATTGGCGTTGCGCGGCGCCGAAGCGGCGCCCGTGTGCCTGTAGGTGCTCGCATATTAGTTTGCACAGCACAATGCGCCAACCGGGAACACGAAATTGTGTTAACGGGCGGACGCCGTCGTCTTTCGGCATCGGCGACCGTCGATGCGATCAGGCGGCGCGTGCCTGTTCGACGGACAGAGGTTCGGTGAGCACGGAGCCTTCGATCCCGGCCACCGTCTTCATCCGCTCCAGCAGTTGCGGGGTAACCTCCCAGGCAATCGCTACGGCGTGAACAGACCCGATCTTGTGGGGCGCACCGATGCGTTCGCCGGGGCAACCCATGCGGCGGAACATGCGCTCGAGAAAGACGTCGGTCACCGTGACGATCCGGTCGAGGCGAGAGGCCAGGCCAAGCTCGCCGACGCCACACATCAGTTCGGCGGCGGTGATCGTCACCTGGTTCGAGGCGCGATCCTGCGAGATGTCAGGATCGATGCAGAAGCGGCTCGATTCCCAGATACCGTGCTGTCGAACGGCGGGCTGGTCGTCCAGCAGGATCGGGAAGGTGTCGTCGAGCATATTGGGACCGAGCGTCGGCAGCAGCCTCAGCGTCCCGCGCAGCGCGCCGCTGTCGGAATAGGAGAGGACGTATATCGGATTGGCATCGTCGTAGTGGTCGATCTCCCAGTCGTCGACGACGTTGACGTCCCAGCGGAGCAGGTCGTGAAAGACACGCTTGCGAAGCCGATGCATAGCAGAAATTTCCAGTGGTTGGCGGTGGCGCCCGGCGCCATTGATGATCTTGATCATTCCAGTCTCCCTGTTCGTGTGGCGACCGGAAGATGGTGCAGGGCAGCAAAAATAAAACTGTCGGTAGAGACAGGTGCCGTCCATGCAATTTTTGATTATGCTGCGGGCGGCAACGCCGGTGCTGCGGTCAGCGGATTTCCGGGCCGGGAAGCAGGCCGCGCCACGATGCCTCCGCGACGGCTTGCGTGTTGGAAACGACGTCAAGCTTCTGTCGGGCATTCGCCATGAAGTAGCGCACCGTGCGTTCGCTGATGCCGAGGATGACGGCGATTTCCCAGTAGCTCTTGCCGGCGGCCGACCAGTAGAGCGTCTCGCGTTCGCGTCGCGTGAGGCGCGGGGTGTCGAGATGCTCGACGCGATCGCCACCGGCGCGCAGCAGTGTGGCATGGAAGGCGATGGCGAGGGACTGGAGGTCGCGATCGTGGTGTCTGCGGAAACGGCTCCAGTCGCCGCTGTCGGTGTCGATCTGGATGGCGAAGAGGGCCTGGCGACCTTCGCGGGATTTCAAGGGGTAAGAGACACCGCAAGCGGGGATGCCAAGGTTCGCCGCCAGCGCATCGAGCCCGTCGCGCTCGGGCGAGCCGTGCGCCAGCTGCGACCAGTCGAGCGGGGCGACGGCGGCCAGCGCCTTGCGCAGAGGCGGTTCGATGCGGGATGCACCGAGTGCCTTTGCGTCGCGGACTGCGGCGGGGCCGAAGGTGTGGTGCAGCCGATGCGACTTGATGCCGCCGCGCGAGGAAATCGCGTCGATGTAGAGGATGTGCGCGATACCGAAAGCCGCCTGCACCTTTCTGAAGAAAAGCTGTGGCTTCAAGGCTTTCTGGCTTCCCATCCAGTCCAGCACGTCGAAGTAGCCGCCCTGGTTCGCCATTCCCGGAACCCTGCAAAACATGGGGTCAAGAGTGGGCGCCGGCCGACGTCCTGTCCAGCGGGTATTTCAGCGCCTGAAGCAATTGTCCGTCGCGCGGCAACGGACGGGTCGGCAGGAAGCCTCGGGGGGCAAGGCCCCGCGAGGCTCAGGGATCACTCCGACTTCTGGGCCTCGACGACGGCCAGGGCCGCCATGTTGACGACGCCGCGCGAGGTCACCGAGGTCGAGAGCACGTGGGCCGGCAGGGCAGCGCCGAGCAGGATCGGGCCGACATGCAACGCGTCCATCATCGTGCGGACGATGCCGAGTGAAATGTTGGCAGCGTCGAGGTTCGGGAAGACCAGCAGATTGGCCTCGCCGGTCAGGGCGCTGTCCGGCATGGCGCGCTTGCGCAGCGATTCCGAGAGCGCCGAACCACCCTGCATTTCGCCGTCGACCTCGAGTTCGGGTGCGCGTTCGCGGAGGAGCTGGAGCGCTTCGCGCATCTTGCGGGCGCTGTCCGAATCGCGCGAGCCGAAATTCGAATGCGATACGAGGGCGGCGCGCGGGGTGATGCCGAAGCGGCGGATTTCCTCGGCGGCCAGCACCGTCATCTCGGCGATCTCGGCGGCGGACGGATTGTAGGTGACAAAGGTGTCGGTGAAGAAGATCGCGCCACGCTGCGAGATGAGCAGGCTGAGGCCGGAGAACGAGCTGACGCCCGGCTTCTTGCCGATGATCTGGCGCACGTCGCGCAGGTGCCGGTCGAAACGACCCTCGACGCCGCAGATCAGGGCATCGGCGTCGCCGCGGCGCACGGCGAGCGCGCCGATCACCGTGTTGTTGGTGCGCACGATCGTGCGAGCCGCTTCCGGGTTGATGCCGGCGCGTCCGACCAGCGCGAAATAGTCGTCGACATATTCGCGGTAGCGCGGATCGTCTTCCGGGTTGACCAGATCAAAATCCGTACCAGGGCGGATGCGAAGGCCGAAGCGTTCGAGGCGGCTCTGGATGATGTGCGGGCGGCCGACCAGGATCGGCTTGCCGATGCTTTCCTCCAACAGAACCTGGGCGGCGCGCAGGACGCGCTCGTCTTCGCCTTCGGCGAAAATGACCCGCTTCTGGACCGCCTTCTTGGCGGCCGCGAAGATCGGCTTCATGACGAAGCCGGAGCGGAAGACGAAGCGGTTGAGCTGGTCGAGATAGGTGTCGAAGTCGGTGATCGGCCTGCGTGCGACGCCGCTCTCGGCGGCGGCCTTGGCGACCGCCGGTGCGATGCGCAGGATCAGGCGCGGGTCGAAGGGCGAGGGGATCAGATAATTGGGACCGAAGGTCGGCGATTCGCCGGAATAGGCGCGGGCGGCAACCTCGGACACCTCTTCACGGGCAAGTGCCGCAATCGCACGCACCGCCGCCATCTTCATCTCTTCGTTGATCGTGGTCGCGCCGCAATCGAGCGCACCGCGGAAGATGTAGGGGAAGCAGAGGACGTTGTTGACCTGGTTGGCGAAATCGGAGCGACCGGTGCAGATCATCGCGTCGGGACGGGCAGCGCGGGCGAGATCCGGCATGATTTCCGGCGTCGGATTGGCGAGCGCCATGATCAGCGGCTTCTCCGCCATCTTCAAGAGCAGCTCCGGTTTCAGCACGCCTGCGGCGGAAAGACCGAGGAAGACGTCTGCCCCCTCGATCGATTCCGCCAGCACGCGCTTGTCGCTGTCCTGGGCATAGATCGACTTCCAGCGGTCCATCAGGGTCTCGCGGCCGACATAGACCAGACCTTCGATATCGTGGACCCAGATATTCTCGCGGCGCGCGCCAAGCGTGACGAGCAGATTGAGGCAGGCGAGGGCGGCCGCGCCGGCACCGGAGGCGACGATCTTGACGTCCTCGATCTTCTTGCCGGCCAGCTCGAGGCCGTTGAGGATCGCGGCGGCGACGATGATCGCGGTGCCGTGCTGGTCGTCGTGGAAGACCGGGATGTTCATCTTGTCGCGCAGCAGCTGCTCGACCTCAAAACATTCCGGAGCCTTGATGTCCTCCAGATTTATCCCGCCGAAGGTCGGTTCGAGAGCCGACACGGTGGAGACCATGGAATCGACGGTGTTGGCGTCGATCTCGATGTCGAAGACGTCGATGCCTGCGAATTTCTTGAAGAGAACTGCCTTGCCTTCCATGACCGGCTTGGAGGCGAGAGGCCCGATATTGCCGAGGCCGAGAACCGCGGTGCCGTTGGAGATGACGGCGACGAGGTTGCCGCGGGCGGTGTAATCGGCTGCAGTTTCCGGTTCGTCGCGGATCGCAAGGCAAGGTGCCGCGACGCCAGGCGAATAGGCGAGCGCGAGGTCGCGTTGGTTGCCGAGCGGCTTGGTCGCCTGGATCTCGAGTTTTCCGGGCCGCGGATAGCGGTGATAGAAAAGCGCCTGCTCATCGAGGTCCGCCATCGCGGTCGTCGGTTGCGGCTTGTTCTTGTCTTGGGAATTCATCGAGTCCACCGAACTTCTTCGTCCAAATCGAATGTCTTGAATACACGAAAAGAAGTCGGGGGGAAGTGATTTTGACCGGTGCAAGGCGGCTATGCGTCATCGCCAAGGCTGACGGAATGATGTCGGCGCGGTGGGGCGCAGGGCGTTGGGAGCGGCTGGAGGGCCGGTTTTCCGAGAGCTGAATTCCGCGCCGCTCGGGAGGCGGTAGGCGCGGAATCAGGTCGTCTTGGGGCGGTGCCGTCCCGACGTCAGATACCAGGCGAGATAAGTGGTGGCTGCGAGGTCGAACGCATGCTGTACTTGAAGTTGGGGCACTTCGACGATGCCGGTGCCTTGTTCAGCTTGACCTCGCAGTCGGCCTGCTTCGCGGCGGGCGCGGAGGCGGTGGTCTGGGCGGTCTGCGAGCAGCCGGCGAGGGCGGCACACACTATTCCGATGACAACGATCTTCTTCACGGGGGATCTCCTGAATTCCTGTCTGAACCGGCCCAGCGCCGATGGGAGGATGTTTGCGATAGCAAATGTCGAGGTGCTGAGCTTTCCAGATCAATATTGAACACGTGTGTTCAATTGTCAACGCTTGTGTGGTGCCTGCGACATTGCTACACATAGGCAGTGTCGCGGTGCATGCCGCCGCTTCAGGACGTTGCTTGGAGCCTCCGCGATTTATGGGACTGCTTTAAGAGGATCCCCGCCGATGTCGGGCGCCAAATGCCGCATTCATGAAGCTGCCATGCGCCTCTTTGCCAGGAAGGGCGCGGACCGGGTGACGGTCAGCGATCTCGCCGAAGAGGCCGGGGTGGCGCGTGGCACCGTCTACAGTGCCGTTCCCGATCCGGGCGCGCTGTTCGAGGAGATCGCCGGCGACCTCGCCAACGAAATGCAGGATCGGGTGCGGGCCAGCATGGTCGACATAACCGACCCGCCTTGCCGTCTTTCCTGCGGTATCCGGCTTTTCATCCGACGTGCCCACGAGGAGCCGCAATGGGGCCGGTTCATCGTGCATTTCGGTTTCAGCAACACGGCGCTGCGCGGGCTGCTCACCAGCGCATCTGCGGACGACCTGATGCAGGGCATTTCGAGCGGCCGCTACGCGATCCGCCCCGAGCAGGCGACGTCGCTGATGGCGATGATCGGCGGCGCGACGCTGTCGGGCATGATGCTCGTCCAGGAAGGCTACAAGACCTGGCGCGAGGCGAGCAGCGAGATTGCCGAGCTGATCCTCACCTCGCTCGGGATCGAGCGCGAAGAGGCCCGGCGGATCGCCGGGGCGGATCTGCCGGCTCTGGCCCGTTGACGCGGACTGCCTTGACAAGGAAAGGTGCTGTCAGCCGGGCCTTCCCCTTTTTCGCTCCAGATCGTTGCGACGCCTCCGGTGTCGGACCATGATTCGCGCCTGTCATCATGCTGAAACACGAGTCTGATTTTAGGCACGTGGAAAACGACGGCAAAGGACGACGACCGTGACTGGTGAAACGGACATCCGGCAATTCAGGACCCTCTTCATCTCCGACGTACATCTCGGCTCCAAGGCGGCGAAGGCGGATTTTCTCATCGACTTCCTTCGGACCCATGAGGCGGAGACCATCTTCCTGGTCGGGGACATCGTCGACGGCTGGCGCCTCAAGCGCAGCTGGTACTGGCCGCAGGACTGCAACGACGTCGTCCAGAAGCTTCTCCGCAAGGCCCGCAAGGGCACTCGGATCGTCTACATTCCGGGCAATCACGACGAGTTCCTGCGCGGCTTTCCGGGCACCCATTTCGGCGGCATCGAGGTTGCCGAGCGGATGATCCACGAGACGGCAGACGGCAAGAAGTATCTGGTCCTGCACGGCGACGAATTCGACGTCGTGGTTCGCAACGCCCGTCTCGTCGCCTATCTCGGCGACTGGGCCTATGACATGGCGATCAACATCAACATTGCGCTGGCCGCGATCCGCCGCCGGCTCGGCATGCCCTACTGGTCCTTCTCCGCCTGGGCCAAGCTCCAGGTGAAGCAGGCCGTCAACTTCATCGGCGAGTTCCAGCGCGTCGTCGCGGAAGAAGCCCGCCGCAACGAGGTCGATGGCGTGATCTGCGGGCATATCCATCACGCGGTGATGGAAGACATCGACGGCATCCACTACGTCAATACCGGCGACTGGGTTGAGAGCTGCACGGCGATCGCGGAACATCATGACGGCCGTTTCGAGCTGATCTCCTGGGGGCATCTGATCGCCAAGCCGGCAAAGCCGGTTGCGGCCCTGGTGCCGCCGGTCTCGCTGCCGCTGGCCATCGAAGCTGCCAAGAAGGAAGACGTCCAGGCCGCGTGAGACGGATTTTACCGGATCGCAGACCGATAGGACCAGTTTTCGTTGTGGCTTGAGGGTGACGGCCCGGGATAAACGCCGCCCGAAGGATTTCCTTGCCGGTCTGTCTGGCTATACTGCGCCATCGAGTGATTTGCGCCGCAGCGCCGGAATGTCCGGACCTGGCACGCAAGCGTGGAAGTTGTCAGGACCTTGAAGTCGATTCACCCAGAAAGCGCTGTGATCGAGATCGACGAGCTGCCCGGCGACGGGCATCGCATCCGGCTGTCCGGCGCCTGGCGCAACAACAGCCTCGGGACGCTCCTGCAGAGCAACGGCCGCCTCGTTCCCGCATCCGGCGATGCGCCGGTCGAAATCGACCTTTCCGCAGTTTCCGATATGGACCTCGCCGGTGCCTGGCTCGTGCGTCGCTACATGGCGACCCGGCAGGCCGAGGGAAGTCCCGTCAAGCTCACCGGTGCCTCGCGCAACATGCGCGAACTGATCGGCGCCCTGCCGGAGAGCGTCAAGACACCTGCCGGCCCCGGTGCTCCGCTTCCCCTGTTCCAGCGCATCTTCTCGCCGGTTGGCGAGGCCGTGGTTGAACTCTGGCGCGACATGGTTGCGATGATGTTCGTACTCGGTTCGGCCGTGCATGGCGCACAGACGAAGCTCGGGCGTGGCAGTGGCGTGTCGCCCGCCTCGGTCGTCACCCAGCTCGACCACATGGGTGTCAGGGCGGTGCCGATCATCGTGCTGATGTCCTTCCTGATCGGCGCGATCATCGCCCAGCAGGGTGCCTTCCAGCTGCGCTATTTCGGAGCCGAGGTCTTCGTCGTCGACCTGGTCGGTATCCTGCAGCTTCGCGAGATCGGCGTGCTTTTGACCGCGATCATGGTGGCCGGCCGCTCGGGCAGCGCGATCACGGCCGAGATCGGCTCGATGAAGATGCGCGAGGAGATCGACGCGCTGAAGGTCATCGGGCTCAATCCGATCGGGGTCCTGGTCTTTCCGCGCCTCGTGGCGCTGACGGTTGCGCTGCCGCTTCTGACCATCGTTGCCAACTTTGCAGCGCTTTACGGTGCGGCGGTGGTCGCCTGGACCTATTCGGACATCACCTTCGACGTCTTCACGACCCGCCTGCACGATGCGATCGACTATTCGACGGTTGCCTCGGGCATGATCAAGGCGCCGTTCATGGCGCTCATCATCGGCATCGTCTCGGCGGTCGAGGGCATGAAGGTCGGCGGCAGCGCCGAGTCGCTCGGACGTCACGTCACGGCCTCCGTGGTGAAGTCGATCTTCGTCGTCATCCTCGTGGACGGGCTGTTTGCCATGTTCTACGCCGCCATCGATTTCTGAGGAGGACGGCTTGGAAGGCACGACCACCAATGTCCAGGGAAGCGAGCGGGAAGCGGTTCTTTCGGTGCGCGGGCTTACCGTCGGCTTCGGCAACAAGGTCGTGCTCGACAATCTCGACCTCGACATCTATCGCGGTGAAATCCTGGGGTTCGTCGGGGCCTCCGGTGCCGGTAAATCGGTGCTGATGCGCACCGTTCTCAGGCTTCTGCCGCGCCGCTCGGGTTCGATCCAGATCCTCGGCGCCGACTATGATGCCGTCGGCGAACGGGACCGGATGGACCTCGACACGCGTCTCGGCGTTCTCTTCCAGCACGGCGCGCTCTTTTCCGCGCTGACCGTGAAGGAGAACATCCAGCTGCCAATGCGCGAATATCTCGATCTGCCGAAGTGGCTCATGGATGAGCTGGCCTATCTGAAGCTCGACCTCGTCGGTCTCGATCCGGACGCTGCGGACAAATACCCGTCCGAACTTTCGGGTGGCATGATCAAGCGCGCGGCGCTTGCCCGTGCGTTGGCGCTCGATCCGGACCTCGTCTTCCTCGACGAGCCGACCTCCGGACTTGATCCGATCGGGGCTGCGGAGTTCGACGAACTGATCGCGCGATTGCGCGATACGCTCGGCCTGACCGTCTACATGGTCACGCACGACCTCGACAGCCTGTTCTCGGTCTGCGACCGCATCGCCGTTCTCGGGCAGAAGCGCGTCTTGGTCGAGGGAAGCTTAGACGATATGCTCGCCTGCGACGATCCGTGGGTGAAGTCCTATTTCCGGGGCAAGCGCGCCCGTTCCATTCCCCGTCCGGGTCATCCGGCGGCATCCGGCAAAGTGACTGACTGATGGAAACCAAAGCCAACTACGCGATCGTCGGATTTTTCACGATGCTGGTCATCGCGGCCGCCTTCGGCTTCGTCTACTGGATGGCGGAGTACGGGAGGGGCGGACCGATGGCCCCGCTGGCGATCCGCATTCCGGGCTCGGCCAACGGTCTGAGCATCGGCTCGCCGGTGCGGTTCAACGGCATTGCGGTCGGCTCCGTCCGCAATCTCTACATCGACAAGCAGGATCCGCAGTTCTCGGTGGCCTTCACCGAAGTGCGCGCCGACGCGCCGGTCACGACCTCGACCAAGGCCGTGCTGGAAATCCAGGGCTTGACCGGAGCGGCCTATATCGAGCTTTCGGGTGGCAATGCAGCGGACGAGAACATTCTCGCCAAGGCGATATCGAGCGGCGAGCCAGCAGTGCTCCTGGCCGACCAGTCGAGCGTGACGAACCTGCTCGCGACCGCGGACAAGATCCTTCAGCGCGCCGACAATGCGATCGGCGAGTTGCAGGGCTTCATCGCCGATTCCCGCCAGCCGCTGACCAATACCGTCAAGAACGCGGAAACCTTCTCGAAGTCGCTGGCCGACAATGCCGAAGGGATCGACAAGTTCCTGGAGAGCGTCAGCGCGCTTTCCGAGTCTGTCTCGGGACTCTCTGGGCGTCTCGACACAACGCTCGCGGCGGCGGAGGACCTGTTCAAGGCGCTGAATTCCGACAAGATCGACAAGATCCTCTCGAACACCGAAGAGTTCACCGGGAATTTTGCCGACGCTTCCGACAAGATCGGCCCGGCGATCGACAATTTCCGGGAGACCGCGGCGACATTCCAGCGCTTCGGCGAGAATGCCGACAAGACGCTGGCAAAGGTCGACGAGGTGTTCGCTGCGGTGGACAAGCAGAAGATCGGCAAGGTGATGGATGATGTCTCGGCCGCGTCCGGCGATGCGCGTGAGGCGGTCAAGAGCTTCAAGGATCTCAGCCAGAACATCAGCGAGCGGACGCAGGACATCGACCAGGCGATTACCGACTTCACGCAGCTCGCCAACAAGCTCAACAACGCTTCCGATCAGGTGGACGGCATCCTGAAGAAGGTCGATTCCTTCCTCGGTTCGGGTGAGGCTGACTCGCTCAGCGTCGAGGCGCGCAAGACCCTGCAGTCGATCCGTGGCGCGGCCGATAACCTCAATGCCAAGATCGGTCCGATCGCCGACAATCTGGCGCGGTTCTCGAACACCGGGCTGCGCGACATCCAGTCGCTCGTGACGGATACCCGCCAGACGGTGCGTGGGCTGAACGATGCGATCACCAATTTCGACCGCGATCCGCAGCGGCTGCTGTTCGGTGGCGACACCGTCAAGCAGTATGACGGACGGACCAGGCGGTGAAGACCATGACGGGAAAGGGCAAGGGCAAGATGGGCGGAACCGCTATGACGGCGCGTCGCATGACAGCAGTGAAGACGGCTCTGGCGGTGCCTCTGGTGCTCGCGGGACTTTCGGCCTGTGCGTCCAAGGCTCCGAACGACACCTTCGACATCACGGCTTCGCCGACGGTCGAAAGCAGCGGGTCGGCGCGCAATCGGCAACTGCTGGTCGCCGATCCCTCGGCGCTCAAGGCACTCGACAGCGAGCAGGTGCTGGTGCGCGTATCTCCGTCCGAAATCCGCTATCTGTCCAAGTCGCAGTGGAGCGACAAGCTGACCCGCATGGTGCAGGCGAAGCTCGTCGAGACCTTCGAGAACACGGGCAAGCTGGACGGCGTCGGCAAGCCCGGGCAGGGCCTGGCGATCGACTTCCAGCTGATCACCGACATCCGGGCCTTCGAGGTGGATACCGTCGGTTCCGACCGTGGCGTGGTCGAGATCTCGGTCAAGCTGCTCAACGACCGCAACGGCACGGTCAAGGCGCAGAAGGTGTTCAGCGCCTCCGAGCCGGCCTCCGGCACGTCGAACGAGTCTTACATCCGCGCCATGGATCGCGCCTTCGCACGTGTTAGCGCCGAAATCGTGACCTGGACCCTGAGCCAGCTCTGATTGGCTTTCCGGGAACGCTGTTTCCCGGCCGCGTTTTCGTCGTCACTCAAAAAAGAACCCCGGCACCGTGAGGCGCCGGGGTTTTTCTTGTCTGATTTCCTTGAGCGTGGTCCTGCGGATGGCGACGCTCGTTCGCCGAGCCTGCTGTCAGCTGAACCGTCCGGCGGCGTGGGCCAGCATGGTGTAGACCTTGCCGGTGTCGGACGTCAGGTAGGACTGAGTGACCGTCTTGTCGCGGTCGGTCCGGGCGACGTCGGCCAGCAGCTTCTCGAAGTCGGCGATGTAACGGTCGACGGCGACGCGGAATTCCGGTTCGCGGTCATACTTGCGCTTGATCTCGTCGAAGGTCTGCTGACCCTTCAGCGTGTAGAGGCGACGGGTGAAGACGTCGCGCTCGCCGCGCTGGTAACGGCGCCACAGGTCGACCGAGGCGTCGTGGTCGATGGCGCGGGCGATATCGACCGACAGCGAGTTTAGCGATTCCACCATGTGACGCGGATTACGATTGTCGGCCGGGCGCGGAGCAGCTGCGGCTTCGGCAGCCGGACGCGGCGCGGGGGCACGCGGGGCCGGAGCGGCGGCAGGCGCGTCGTTCTCCTCGTCGCGCGAGGCGCCGCGCAGCAGATCGCTGATCCAGCCGCCGGATTCGTTGCGCTGGGCGGCGGCAGGAGCGGGCGTGGGGTTCAGGCTACCGCGAAGGCCGAGTTGTTCTGCCGGACGGGCAGGGGCCGGCTGCGGCGCCGGTGCTGCGGCGGCGACGGGTGCGGCCGGTGCCGGCGCGGGCGGAGCCTTGCGCGGTGCTTCGACCGGCTTGGCCTCGACGAGCTTGCGGGCGACCGGCTCGGAAATCTCCAGTGACTGGGTCGAACGGCCGACCAGATGGGAAATGTCCTGCAGGGCCTTGATCTGCTCGGCCACGGCCCGGCGCATGGCGGCGGCGCTTTCCTTGGCTTCTTCCGGAAGATCGAAGGCGCCACGCTTCAGTTCGCTGCGGGTCAGGTCGAGTTCCTTGCGGATATCGTGCGCGGAGCGGCGGATCTCGTCGGTCGCGCCGGCAAAGCGGTTGACAGCCTCCTCCACCGCCTGGCGCATGGCTTCGCGCAGGTGGGCGGCGGCGCCGTCGGACTTGCGGCCGGCCTCGCCAAGCAGCTTGTCGACGTCGGAGAGCGAGGTGGAGAGACCGCCGCGCAGGCGATCGGCCAGCTCGGCCGAACGCTTTTCCGCGTCGGCAAGGGTCTTTTCGATCGAGCGGTTGGCATCCTCGCCGGCCGACATCAGCGCACCACGCATGGTATCGGCGGTCGAAAGGGCCTGTTTCTCGGTCTCCGAGAGGATCTTGCCGATATCGGCGAAAGACGTCTGGATCCCCTGGCGAAGGTTGCCGGCGACCTGGCCGGAACGTTGTTCGGCCCGTTCGAAGGCGGTTTCGACCATGTGGCCGAGACCCTTCATCGTCGTCTCGATCTCTTCGGAACGCTTGACCAGGCCGACGGCGAGATCGCGCAGGGCCTGCTGGCGCTCCTCAAGGGTGCCGACGAGGTTCGACTGGGCAGCCGACAGGAGTTCGGAAGCCTGGCTGAGGACCTTGGAATGATCGCCGAAGCGCCCGACGATCGAGGTGACCTGCGACAGCGTTTCGCCGGAGACGGCGTTGAGGCGCTCGAGCTTGCTGTCGAGCAGACGACCCGAGGTCTGCAACAGATCGGCGGCCTTCGAGGTGGTCTCCGCGAAGCGCTCGGACGTCTGGCCGAGTTGGCCGTCGGCGGCCACGATATTCGCGGCGACCTGCTCGATCATCGAGGCAAGGCCGGAATTGCTTTCACTCAGACGGTCGATCAGGCGGCTTGCGGACTCGGTGAGGCTCGCCTCGGCATGGCCGAGGGTCTCGGCGGCCTTGTCGGCGCGGCTCGCGATTGCATCGACAATGGCGCTGTTTTCGGCGCGCAGGCGTTCGGCGCTCAGCGCAGCGGCCTCGCTGATGCGCTCGGCTGCGACACGGCCGGTTTCTGCATAGGTGTCGACCAGCGGGGCGGCCTTTTCCTCGATGAGGCGGGATAGTTCCGCTGACCGGGAGGCAAGCATCGAATTGAGTTCGCGGGTCCGGTCGTCGAGAACCGAGCGGATGGTGTTGCCGCGGGCTTCGAGCGCCTTCTCCACCGCGTCCATTGTGGACGAGATTTCCTGCGTGTTGCCGGCAAGCGATTCCCGGATGGCCGATGCGCGGGCCTCAAGGGCCGAACCGGCTTCCGACAGGGTCTCGGTCAGGGTCGAAATCTGGCTTCCGACGATCGCTTCGGCTTCCGCGACCTTGCTGGCGATCACGTCGCCGGCCTCGGAGAAGGTCTGGGCGACTGCGGCAGCCTGGCCGGCGAGGCGGTTCTGGGTTTCCGCGATGCGGCTGGCGAGATCCTCCGACCGCTCCTCGACCGCACGGCTGAGCTCGGCGCTGCGCTCGCCGATCCGTTCGGCGAATTGCGTGCCACTCTGGTTGAGCAGTTCGATCGATCGCTGGGCTTCGCCGTCGAGCTCGCGGGCGGCGTCGGCGACGGCGCCGCGCAGGGCCGCGGCGAGGCCGGCGGCCTTGCCCTCGATCGTGCGGTTGACGTTGTCGAGGCCAATGTTGAGCGCGCGATCCATGGTGGACAGACGCTCGTCGATCTGGGCGGTGCGGCCTTCGAAGGTTTCCGCCACGCGGGCGGTCCCGTCCTCGAGGACGCGGGAGACGCGGTCGGCGGCTTCCGTGCCGACCCGCTCGAGGTCGGACATCTTTTCGGACAGGCGGCTTGCAAATTTCTCGCCGGCATCGCCGACGCGGATATCGACACCGTCGAGGCCGTTCTTGATCCGGTCTTCGAGCGTACCGAGGCTGGTCTCGATGCGTGCGCTGGTCTCGTCGAGGCGCGTGGTCATGCCACCAACCGACTGCTCGATGCGGCCGGAGAAGTCCTCGGCGGATCGGGTGATTTCGGATGCAGCCTCGCTGAACTGGCCGGCAAGGGTGCCGGCCGTGCCGCGCAGGCGCTCGTCGAGCGTCTTGCCGCTCTCGTCGATGACGCGACGCAGGGCTTCTTCGCGCTCTTCGAGCGACATTTCGAGCATGCCGGCGCTTGCGGCGATCGACGCGCCGATGGCGGTGCTCTGTTCGGCGAGCGTGGCGTCGAGCTGGCTGTGGGCAGCGCGCAACGTGAGGTCGATCGCGTTGCCGCGTTCTTCCAGGGTGGCGCGGATGCGCTCATGGGTGTCGGACAGCTTGCCGTCGATGTCGCCGAGACCCGCAGAGAGGGTCTGGCCGATGCGGCCGGTTCCGTCGCCAAGGGCCTTTTCAAGCTGCTCCCCGGCCTGTTCGAGGGTGGACGACAGGTAGGCGGCATGGCCGGCTAGGGCGAGATCCAGCCGGTCCTGGTTCTCGCTGTAGGCGCTGCGGATGGCTTCGGCCTTTTCACTGAAGGTCGACTCGATGCGGCGGTCGGCGTCGGCCACCGTTTCGACGATCGCGGCGGTCCGCTGGTCGAGGACATTTGCGAGCCGGCCTTCGGTGCCCGACAGCGCGTCGATGATGGCGGTTGCACGACCATCGAGCGTTTCGTCGAGGCGGCGCTGCCCCTCGGCGAGGGCGTCCGCGATCTCGCGGCTCTTGCTGTCCAGGGTGGTTTCGAGGCGTTCATGGTTGCCGGCAAAGGCACCGGTGATCGCCGCAGCGCGTCCGTCCAGGGTTTCGTCGAGACGCCGCTGGCCGTCGGCGAGGGCCTCGGCAATTTCGCGGCTCTTGACGTCGAGGGTTTCGGCGAACCGTTCCTGGTTGCCCGACAGCGCGTTGACGATCGTCTCGGCGCGGGTCGATAGCGTTTCCTCGAAACGGCTCTGGTTGCCGGACAGGGCGCTGTAGAGCGCACCGCCACGTTCTTCCATGATCGCGTCGATACGCTTCTCCGCCTGTTCCAGGCTTTCGGTCAGCGACTGAGCGCGCGCCGCCATGGCATTGGCGATTTCCTGGGCGCGGTTCGACAGGGCGTCGTCGATCAGTTCCTGGCCGGTGCCGACGGCCGTCGCGAGGGCGAAGGACTGATCGGTGAGCGTCGAGCCAAGGCGTTCGATGCTGGAATTGAGGATGCCGTCGATCGCTTCCGAGCCGCCGCTGACGGTCTCGTTGATCCGGGCGAGGCTCTCCATGAGTTTGCTGTCGAGCGAGCCGGCGCGCTGGTCGAAGGCGCTGGCGAATTCGGCTACGCGTTCGTCGAAAGCGGTGTTCACCTGGCCGATGGTCGCCTGCAGGCGATCCTCGAACAGGCCGGACCGGAGGTCGAGATCGACGATCGCGTCGTCGGCGCTCGACTGGAGGTTCTGGCGGAAGGTGGCGCCCTTTTCGTCGAGCGTCGCATTGAGCTTGGCGAGCACGTCGTCAAGCGAACTGGTGATGCCCTGTTCGCCGGACGTCAGGCGTTCGGCGATCTCGCGGGTGCGCTCGACCAGCGTCTCGTTGAGCTGGCGGGCGCGTTCGCTGAGGGCGGCGTTGAGCTTTTCGGTGTTGGCATCGAGCGTCGAGGCGCGGGTCTCGAATTCGCCGAGCAGTTCGCGTCCGCGCTCGGCGAGAGTCCCGGTCAACTGCTGCAGGCGGGTGTCGAACTCGCTGGCAAGCGAAATACCGGAGGCGCTGAGCGTCTGGACCAGGTTCTCGGTCTTGCTGGAGAGCAGGCTACCGATTGCAGTTGCGGCAGCATCCGACTTTTCCATGAGGGCCGCGGCGCGGGTATCGATCAGCGAAGCGAAGGCTTCGCCGGAAGTCGCAAGCCGGACGGCGATTTCTTCGGTCGCGAGAGACAGCTCTTCCTTGAGCTGGTCGTGGGCGCCGACGATCGAAGTGCGGATGCGCTCGGCATGGTTGACGATCGCATCGCGCTCGGAACCGAGTTCGTGGACAAGGCCGCGGACGCGCAGTTCGTTGTCGGTGTAGCTACGCTCAAGCGCGGTCACTTCGGAGTGGACGAGGGTTTCAAGTTCGGTCGCACGGGCGATCGTCCGCTCGATGCCTTCGTTCATCGCCGAGACTTCGCGACGCACGGCCTGGCCGACCGTCATGATTCGTTCGGAGGCGATGGTTTCGGGCTCGGCAAGGCGGAGCGCCACTTCGGCCATAGAACGGGCGGCGTTCCGGAGGTCGTGGGCGCGGGCCATCATGATGGAGAAGGCGAAGAACAAGAGGACCGGAATGACGGTGCCGACGAAGATGGCCACAACGCCGGGGGTGGCGACGACGTCGGCGACGGTCGGTGACTGCCACATCTGGCTGCCATAGAGCAGCTGGGTCATGCCGATGGCGCCGAGTACCCACAGTACGGAGATGATCGATGCGTTTCGGATCGCGGCGCGCATGGATGCGCCTTCAAGCGACTTCATGATCGCGGCCGGGGTGCGGCGCGAGGCGTCGTTGGCGGGTTCGAAGGCCGGCGCGCGGGGCGCGGGCTCGGGGGCAAGCTCGCTGCCACGGGCAGGGCGCCGATCGTTGTTCTTCTTGGGCGCTGCAGGACGCTGGTTGCTGGACTCAGACACTTTGGCCTCCGATGCGTCTGACGCCTGCCTTTGCGAGGCCGGCGTCTCCTGTTCGTCGAAATCGATCCTCAGCGCGGCTTCGAGAGCCTGAAACGCGCTGTCGTCAACCGACTCGACCGTCTTCTTGTTCGCCATAGGGTTACGCCTCGCTACCACTCACTCGCAGGTTCAAGTCACGGACCCGTTGCCGCCGGCAACGGAGCTCGGACGAACCGCCTTACTCAAGAGCTCCATCCTGCCGCCACGCCAGAGGAAGCATCCCATTGGAATACAGACCTGGATCACTGCCGGACGTGTTCTATCCGGCTAAATCCTTATCATCATCCGGGTTTCGGGCAAAGGTTGCCACCCTGGCCCGATACCATCCGTACCGTAGTGACACATTCGGCATGCCGACACAATTAAGAGGGTCCTTCATTCCTAACGACCCTCATTCGTTGTTAACAGTATTTAAACTAAATTAGCCGCCGAAAATCCATACGGATTATGGTTTTAACCGACGTTAACCATGTCTCAAGGTTTTCGCCGCAAATGGGCCCGGATTTAACCGGATAGCCACGCCGCCGCGTCAAGGATGACGGCACCAAAAAACATATAAGAAGGAAATTGGCCCATGGCAGCGCTCAACATCGCATTCGAAGCCCCCGAGAACAACGGCGGACGTTGCCCTTCGAAATCCCGTCCCATCGACCTCGTCCAACTCGCCACCCAGACCAAGGGCGACAAGGCCGTCGAGATCGAGATCCTGCAGATCTTCGCCCGTCAGGCACGCGGTTGCCTGCAGGCTCTCGCCAACCAGACGGATGGTGCCGCTCGGATCGTCATCGCGGAACGGCTGAAGAATGCTGCCGATGCGGTCGGCGCCCATGGCGTGTCGAACGCCGCCGAAGCTGCCGGGAAGAACGGCCCGGATGCGGCCCAGCTCGCTCAGGTCGCCGCAAGCGTCATCGAGGCCGAAAACTTCATCCTGAAGCTCTGCCGCTGAGGCCGCGGCCGCAGCCTTGTGCATCGCAGCAGCAAGGCCGTAAATTCGCAGCGGTCAATGTTGACTGACCTTACGTTTTGGGTGATGACTTCGCCGGTTTTTCAATTGGCGAAGTCTGGACACCTCAATCATGGCACAACTCACCATCATCGCTTTCGACGGCACGCGTTACGAACTCGCGGCGGACGAAGGATCGACGGTCATGGAGAACGCGGTTCGCAATTCGGTGCCGGGCATCGAGGCGGAGTGCGGTGGTGCCTGTGCCTGTGCGACCTGTCATGTCTATGTGGACGAGGCCTGGACCGAAAAGGTCGGGGCTCCGTCGCCGATGGAAGAGGACATGCTCGATTTTGCCGTCGACGTGCGCCCGAACTCCCGACTTTCCTGTCAGATCAAGATCACGGCTGCGCTTGACGGGCTGGTGGTCAACGTGCCCGAACGGCAGGGCTGACGTAGCGCACTACGCAAAAAGGCCTCGCTCTTCGACCAGCGACGAGCGAGGCAGGAGGGCGCATCGCCATATCAGGCGAGGGAGGAAACACCTGTGGCACCTGGATGCGCCAGGGAGAACTCGGGGAACCGTCAACGCTCGGTGAACTGAATGTGATGACATTTGTATTTCAGTTTGTGCGCAAGTACTACGCCGAGAAATAGCCGTTTATTCACAGGATCCGACGCAAGTTTGGCGCAAGGCAGGGGCTTTGCAGCCACACTCCCGCGCGCAATTTTACCTCAATTCTTGGGGGTGCTGCGCCTTGCGCGGTATTCCAGTATGCGAATCATCCGGTTCTCGAAATTCACCGATTCGACCCGGTCGAAGCCCATCTGGGCCCTGTCATGGGCCTCGATAATCTGCGACGTCGTGCTGGCGACTTTTTCCTGCATGGCCTCGCAGGTCTTTTGAGACCGCAGAGCCTTCAATGCTTTTTCGAGCTGCTTGGCGTGCTGGCGGGCGATCTCGGCATGGCGTTCCTCGTGGCGCTTGATGTCGCTCGACAGCGCATCCCAGATGAGCGCCAGATCGCCCTTGGCCCTTTTCCGGTTTTTCCAGCTCGGCAGGATGATGCGGATGTCGAGCGTCACGTCCGCTTCGCCGACGCGGCATCGGCCGTCCGATTGCACATAGGTGAGTTCACCGCCGAATTTGATCTGCGTTGCGCCCGGATGGCGAGATCCGCTCGACTGGGTCTGCGGTCCGCGATGCGACAGTTCGCGATCCAGATCATCCGCGGTCGTGCCACTGATCTGGAAATAGGAGATGGACTTTCGGACGATGGTTTCGGCTCGGCCATCCGTTGCCGGTGTGAGCAGAAGGGCCGCGGCAACGGAAAGGATGCCCAGGCGGCGTGCAGTCGTCATTCGTGGTATCCGCAATGTTGAATTCGCCGCGACCTTGGGGCATAGCCACTGCGAGTGCAATATCGCACCTGCAATTTTTTCGACCGGAAGGGGCGGAGCCGTGGCGACCGGGATTAACGGATACTGGCGCGTGGCCCATGGTCGCGGCCTTGCTCTGGGAGACAAGGGGCGGCTGATGGCGATCGTCAACGTCACGCCGGATTCCTTTTCGGACGGCGGACGCCACTTCAGTGTCGATAAGGCGGTCGCGCACGCTCTGTACTGCGTTGCCGAAGGAGCCGACATTCTCGACGTAGGCGGGGAATCCACCCGTCCGGGTGCCGAACCGGTCAGCGCCTCGGAAGAGCTGGACCGGGTGCTTCCGGTGATCGAGCGGCTGGCGCGTGAAAGCGATGCGCTGATTTCGGTCGATACCTATCGGGCCGAAACGGCGCGGCTGGCGGTCGCTGCGGGCGCCCATATCATCAACGATGTCTACGGGCTGCAGAAGGAGCCCGAAATAGCCGACGTTTCTGCCAGCGCCGGTGCGGGGCTGTGCATCATGCACACAGGGCGTGGCCGTGACCGGCTCGACGACGTGATCAAGGACCAGTTCGACTATCTCGGCAAGTCTTTGGAGATTGCGGCGCAGGCCGGTATCGGTCGTGACACGATCGTTCTCGACCCCGGCTTCGGCTTTGCCAAGGAGACCGTTGAGGAGAATATGGCGCTGATGGCTCGGACGCAGGAGTTGTTCGGGCTCGGTTATCCGCTGCTCGTCGGCACGTCGCGCAAGCGTTTCCTGGGGACGCTGACCGGGCGCGAGGCTGCAGACCGGGACGCCGCGACGGCGGCGACGACCGTTCTGCTGCGGATGAAGGGCGCCTCCGTTTTCCGGGTGCACAATGTCGCGATCAACCGGGACGCGCTCGCCATCGCCGATGCTATGATTGCCGCACAAGAAGAAAGCGGTGAGGAACCGGGCCGATGACCGACGTCTACACGATCACGCTGAAGAACTGTGCGTTCTTCGCCCGCCACGGCGTCTATCCCGAGGAGGAGTTCCTCGGGCAGCGCTTCTATGTCGATGCCGAATTCGACGTGTCTGCCGGTGCCGCGATGGAAGGGGACGACATCGAGGGAACGGTGGACTACGGGATTGCCTTCAAGGTGATCGAGGAGACGGTGACCACCAGCCGGCACCAGCTGATCGAGGCGCTCGCCCTGACGATCGCCAAGGAACTCTGCCTGCGCTTTCCACAGATCCCGCGGGCCAAGATTACCGTCCGGAAGCCGAGCGCTCCTGTCCCCGGCATTCTCGACTACGTACAGGTGAGTGTTGAACATTTCCGTTGAGGGCGCGTGGCGCCCGGCTACCCTCGGGCTTGGCGGCAATATCGGGGATCCGGTTGCTGCGATGGCGCGCGCATTGCGGCGCCTCGACGAGCGTGATGATTGTCGCATCGTTTCCGTATCGCGACTTTACCGCACCCCGCCATGGGGCAAGACCGACCAGGCCGACTTCTACAATGCCTGCGCGGCGATCGAAACGCGGCTGGCGCCGATCGTCCTGCTCGAAACCTGCCTCGACATCGAGCGCGACATGAAGCGCGTGCGCATCGAGCGCTGGGGGCCACGGACGATCGACATCGACATCCTGACCTATGACGGACTGGCAATCGACGAGGAGTTGCTGAAGGTACCGCATCCGCGCATGACGGAGAGGGCCTTCGTGCTGATGCCGCTTGCCGATATCGAGGGTGATATGCGGGTCAAGGGCAGGACGGTATCCGCATGGCTGGCGGATAGCGACCGGGCGGGCATCGAGGTGGCAAACGAAAGCCGCGACTGGTGGCGCGGCTGAGGCATTCCGTAACAGTGCAAGAATGAGCGGGCAAGTCGCCCGCTCGAAGGCACGTCAATTCTTGACGGCACCGACCGCGTAGGCATCCGCCTGTCGGTTGAGCTTAAGGCCGATCACCGGAACCATGCGATCCTCGACCTTGACCGAGATCGTGATGTTCATCGCGCTATCGTTCTGCAGGCGGGCGACCATGGCGCCGTTCAGCTTGTTGCGGTTGATGCCCATGACGGCGCGGTCGCCGGTGACGTTGCCCGATACGATATCGAGGCCCTTACCGTCTGCGCCATCGAGGAACTTGCCCTGATAGTTGCCGCCGACCTGGGCGATCGTGGCCTTCATCGGCTGCGAGAAGACACCGACGCGGCAGGTGCCGTCGAGGGTGAGGCCGGTTTCTCCGCCGGAAGACGGCAGGCCGGTCAGGTTGCAGGTAAACTTCGTTCCCTTGTACTTTCCGGCGACGATCTCGCCCGGACCCTTCCACACGCCGGCAACCGATTCGAAGAAGCGTTTGTCGCGCGATGCGGCATCGGCGACGGGCGCAGCGGCCACGAGTGCGGCTACGGACACGGCGGCCATGCGACCGACTGGCGAAATGAAACGAAACGACATCGACTTACCCTGGTACGAGCAACCAACAAATCCGCAGACAAAGTAACGCGAGAATGGTTAATGCATCCTTGCAGTAGCCGCAAAAGCCGCGCCGGGCAACGGGGAAAAGCCTGATTTGCCCGGACTTGGCCCTAATCGGAGCGGCTTGCGGACTTGCCGGTCACACTCGGCGCAAGGTCGGAGACGAAATCGCCGATCCCGGGGCGTTTCACGGCCCTGAATGGCAGGGGTCGGCAGAGATCCATCGCGGCAATGCCGATTCGGGCGGTCATCAGTCCGTTGATGACGCCTTCACCGAGCCTAGCGGAAAGCCGGGAGGCCAAGCCGTGGCCGAGGATCTGCTGCGCGAGGCCGTCGCCGACGGCAATCGAGCCGGTGACCGCGAGATGGGCGAACACGTCGCGAACGAGGCGCAGCATGCCGACCGTTCCGGGCCGGCCGCCATAGAGTTCCGCCATGGCGCGGACGAGACGAAAAACCTCGAAAAGCACGTAGGCGAGGTCGACCACTGCACGGGGGCTGACGGCGGTGACCACGGACACGCGTTTCGCGGCGCCGAGAATCAGCGACCGGGCCCGGATGTCGAGCGGGCTCAGCAATTCGCGCTCTGCAAGCTCAATCAATTGCGGGGCATCGATGATGTCTTCTTCGGTTGCTTCCAGCGTCGCGCGACCGCGGGCGGTCTCCGGCCTGGAGGAGACAAGCTTCGTCAACTGCCGCACGACGGCGCGCGCGGCAGGCTTGCGGCCTTCTGCGACGGCGAGTTCCGCGTCCCCCTTGAGGGTCTGGACTGCTTCCAGCCGGTAGAGGCCGATCACCTCGCGCAGGAGAACGACGGCGAGCGAGGCCAGACCGATGCCGAGGACGGCGAGCGCGGCATAACCCAGCCAGTCGGAGCGCGAGAACAGGTCGCGGATGAGGCTGTCGATCCACAGCCCGACGGCGAGCGAGAGCAGTAGTCCGAACGCCCCGAGCGCGATCCGGCCAAAGGACATTCCGCGACGCCGAGGTCGTGCGACGGCCATCTCTTCGATTGTCGTGATATCCGCGCCGATGAAGGGATCGGCCTCGTCGGGGACGATCTCGATGCCGGCATCGAAGCTCTGCGGCGGGCGGGCCTTCGCCGGGGCGGCCTGGGGTGCCTCTTCCGGTTCAACCGTGAAGGACGCGGGACGGCGTCCCGTCGTGTCCGGAACATTCGGTGGCCTGGTCATGCGAGGCGATCTCCAAAGAGGAACTGCATGGCGCGATCGAGGCGGATATGCGGGATCGACAGGGTGATCCCGCCGCCCGTCTCCTCGATCAGCGGCGGGCGGAAGCGGACGATGTCGAGATCCGGCAGGTCGAGTTGCGCTGCTCCCGCATCGAGAGAGCGGAAGAATGCTTCCGGGCTTTCCGGCAGGTCGCCCGGGAAGACGGCGGTCTTGCGGTTTCCGTCGAAGCGCTCGGAGCCGACCTTTTCTCCCTCCATCGGCGTTCCGACGATGACCGGCAGGTCGTGGCCGTCCCGTTTGACGTTGGCCTCCCGGGTCGCCCGCACGGAAGCGATCGCCATGACGTCGATCCCGGCGCCAGACATGCCGATGGTGTGGACAGCGCGGTCGACGAGGCGCCGGGTGATCGCCTGGAGACGGTCGTGGCTCTCGTGGTGCAGATGGTCGGCCTTCGTGGCTGCAACGAGCACGCGGTCGATCCGGCGGCGGACGAGCGAGGTCAGGATGTTGTTCGAGCCGGGGCGGAAGCAGGCCAGCACGTCGGCAAGAGCGCGTTCGAGATCCTGAACCGCCTCGGGGCCCCGATTGATGGCCTGGAGGGCGTCGACGAGCACGATCTGGCGGTCGAGGCGGGCGAAGTGCTCGCGGAAGAAGGGTTTGACCACGACGGTCTTGTAGGCCTCGTAGCGGCGTTCCATCATCGCCCGCAACGAGCCCTTCGGCGCGCGTGTTTCGGGCATGCCGACAAGCGGGGCGAAGGTAAGGGCGGGGGAGCCTTCGAGGTCTCCAGGCATCAGGAAACGTCCGGGCGGCAGCGTGGACAGCGAACGCTCGTCCGACTTGCAGGCCCGGAGATAGGCCGTGAACGTCGAGGCAAGTTGACGGGCGACCATCTCGTCCGCCGGTCCATCCATGTCGATGGCGGAAGAGAGCTCCAGCCAGTCACGGGCGAGTTCTGCGCGAATGCCGGTTCGAGCAAGTTGTTCAGTCGCGTCGCTGAACTGCCGGAAATCCTGGCCGAGCAGCGGAAGGTCGAGCAGCCACTCGCCCGGATAGTCGACGATGTCGATCGACAGGCGGCCCGGCGAAAAGAGCCGGTTCCAGCCGCTGGCGCTCTTGTATTCGATGGTCAGGCGGATCTCGGAGATCGCCCGGGTCGAATCCGGCCAGATGCGGTCCTGGACCAGCGCGCGAATGTGATCTTCATATTGGAAGCGCGGAACGGCATCGTCCGGCTGTTCCTCAAGCCGGGTGGCCGTCACGCGGCCGGAGCGGACAGGCTCGAACAGCGGCAGCCGGCCACCGTGCAGCAGATTGTGGACGAGGGACGAGATGAAGACCGTCTTGCCGGACCGCGACAGGCCCGTGACCCCGAGACGGATCGTCGGGTTGACGAGGTTCGCTGCGCGGTCTGCGATGTTGTCGAAGGCGATGGCGGCTTCGTCGGTGAAGCTGGTCAAGGATGGCGGCAATTCATTCGTCCCTGCATGGTGAGCGTCCCGTCATATAGGAAGCGATCGGGTCGGGAAAAAGGAACAGGCGATGGCGCGATCGTCGCAGGGGCCTGGGAATCAGCCGATGAGAAAATCGCGAAGCAGCCATTCCGTCTCGGGGCCGTCATGGTCCAGCACGGCGAGGCCGGATGTCGGGTAGCCCTCCGGAATGGTGCGGTTGGCGACATCGGCGCCGACCAGAGACACAAAGAGCTCCTCGATCGCCGGATTGTGGCCGACGATCATCACCGACGGGAAACCGGAGAGAGCGGCAATCGTGTCGACATAGCTATCAGCCGGAGCATTGTAGAGGTCGTCGACGAAACGGAGTTCCACTGCGCCGCCGAAGGCCCGGCGCATGGCTTCGGTCGTCTGGCGGCAGCGCGCCGCCGACGAGGACACCACAACCCCCGGGCGATAACCGCGGTCTGCGGCTGTCGTCGCGACAAGTTCGGCCTCGGCAAAGCCGGCATCGCTCAGGGTGCGGTCGAAATCGCTGGCGCCGGGAAGCGCCCAGCCGGATTTCGCGTGCCTCATGAGGTAAATGCGTTCTGGAGGCGGGGTCAGGAGGGTCATCCGGTGATATGTCCGCGACAGGGCTTCGAGCCTTTGAACTAGCTGTTGTCGGGGATGTCCGTCAACTGGCGTATAAACCGATTAGACCACAGTCGCAGATGGCACGCCCGGACGCGTGATCGATGGCCTGACACTCATTCGAAATAATGATGAAAAAATATGCTTTTAGCCAAAAAATGTAACAGATTTAAAAATGCCTTAAAACCGGCCAGGAGGCTTGAACCGCGCCTTTCGAAAGGATATACAGCCGCCCATTGAGATGTTCTTCAGGAGATTCGCGTTGAGTGAGAAGATCAATCTTAGCAATTATGTTCTCTCGGAAGACGATGAGTTCATGAACGCAAGCCAGAGGGCCTACTTCCGCGCAAAGCTGATCGCCTGGAAGAACGACATCCTCCGCGAGGCACGCGAGACCCTCGACCACCTTGCCGAAGAGAGTGCCAATCACCCTGATCTCGCCGACCGGGCGTCTTCCGAAACGGATCGTGCCATCGAACTCAGGGCACGGGATCGCCAGCGTAAGTTGATTTCCAAGATCGACGCGGCGCTGCAGCGGATCGAGGACGGCACCTACGGCTACTGCGAGGAAACCGGCGAACCGATCGGGCTGAAGCGCCTCGACGCACGGCCGATCGCTACGCTGTCGATCGAGGCGCAGGAACGGCACGAGCGCCGCGAGAAGGTCTATCGCGACGAATAGGTCCCGTTCGAGGGCCGTGTGACAGAGTGAGGCGGCCGAAAGGTCGAACGAAAAATGCCGGCTTGCGCCGGCATTTTTCGTTTTGTGCGTGATGTCCCTCAGAACCGGGCGTGGGGCTATTGGATCCGCCCGGGACGCAAAGCGGCCCGGGCGCGCGCTTCCGGGCTCAGTGACGGTCGGCCGACATTTCCCCGAAGATGCGGGCAATCTCGTTCTGTAGGGTCGGCTCTTCCGGTTCGGCTTTGGCGGCCCGCGTCGGATCGACAGCGTGGGCAGGGCTTGCAACCGGCGGCACGACGGGGCGGTCCGCGCGGGTTTCCGGCAGAACGTGGTGGACGGGAGCAACGGGTGCGGCGGGTTTCGCGGGTGCCTCGTTCGCCGCCAGATGCAGTGCCATCTCTTCTTCCAGCACGCGTTCGAATTCGCTCTGCTCTCCGGAGCGACGAGCCGGCGGCGCCTCGTCCAGCGGCTCGTCAAAGAGGTCATCGTCAAGAAGGTCGTCGACCATCGCCGGCTGGAGCACGCGCTGGCGCGCCGCTTCGAGAATGTCGGCGGCGCTGCCGGTGGTCGCCGGTGCGACGGCAACGGCCGGAGTCTCGGATGGCGCCACGGCGATTGTCGATGCTGTTACCGCCGCCGGCATGGCGAAGCTTGCTGTGACGGGGCTCGGGGCTGTGACCGCAGGCGCCAGCGTGACCGCTGTCGGTACAGCGGCCGGTGCGGCGGCAATCGGCATGGGTTGGGCAGCAGGCACCACGTCCTTCTCCGGTTGCAGCGGAGCAATGGGCGTCGCAGTTGCGGGCCTCGGCGGCTCTGCAACAGGCCGCGATGCTGCGACTGCAACCGGCTCGGTCGGGAGCGCCCTCATCGGGGGGGCGGCCTTGACGGGCTGTACGGCAGGCTGCGCGATTGCCGGTTCGATCGCCGCGGGCTCCGGTCGGCGGAGTTCAGTATTGGATGCGGGGGTGGGTGTCGGAGCAGGCGTCACCGGACGCGCCTGCGCCTGCGGGGTAGCCGATACGGCAGGCGTCTCTGCCCTTACGGGAGGCTGCACCGGGGGCGGGGGGGGAGGGGGGGCGGCACCGGCGCCGGCGCCGGGGTGGCGGCAGGAACAGTGGCCGGACGGACCGACACAGGAGCTTCGATCGGCGCTGTCGTTGCGGGTGCCGCCTCACGTTGCGGCAGGGCGCGCGCTTCGACCGGTGCCGCGACGGCGACCGGGGCGACCTCGGCGGGAACCTGGAGCGGAGCGGACTGCACGGTCGTTGCGGAGAGATAGGCGCGTTCATCGCCGATGCCGCTTTCGATGACGATGTCGGTCGGGCCGCCGATCATCACTAGATGCTCGACATTGTCGCGGCGCACCAGCACCAGCCGGCGGCGGGCGTCGACCGCTGCCGCGTCGAGCACCTGCAGGCGCGGCTGACGGTTTCGGCCGCCGCGAACGAAGGGCGAGGGTGCGCGGTTTCTCAGGAGCCACAGGACGATGAACAGGCAAAGGAGTGCCAGGCTGACGCCGAGTGCTGCAACCAGAAAACGGTTCCCGTAGGCGGTCACCAGTTCATCAATCATATCGCGCTCTCCTTTTTCCGCTTTCTGGCAGAAGACGGTGGTTTTCGCAATCGGGCACGGGGCAGCAAGACCGGCCGACGCCGATCCGTCATCGAAAAGACCGGATGATCGGTGTCAAATACGGCAAACCTATGGGGATTGCCGGCTCGAGGCCCCGCAATACCGCGGCTCGGAGCTTTTTGACGCTGTTGCAAATTGCTAAAGAGTATTGAAGCACCCGATTCTCTTCATTGATCGCAGGCGGCGACGAAGGGCTCAAAGGGTTCCAGCACGAGGCATAGATGACAAAGCAGCACATGGGCGCAGACGGCGAAGGACCTCTGGTGGATCGCGGAACCCGTTCCGGAACGGCTCTGCGGATCATCCTGCTGGCGCTCGTGCTGCTGGCTGCCGCGGCCGCCTTCGTCGTCTTCAAAAACCAGCTCGACAACGAGATCGTGCTTGGCCTGCTCGGCATATTGGCGATGATGGGGATATTCTTCATCGTCTCGGCGGTGATCGGTTTCGTCGAAGTGATGCCGCAGTCGCATTCCGACACGCTGGCGCGAAGCTTCCTTGCGAACCAGCCGGAGGGGATACTGATCACCGACGCGGAAGGCCGTGTCGTCTATGCCAATGCCGCCTACGGGCGGATGACGGGCGCCACGAAGGCGACCGAGGTTCAGACGCTCGAGGCGCTGCTGTCGCGTTATCGCGAGTCGGGCGAGGCACTTTACCGACTGACCAACGGTCTTCTGGACGGACGCGAGGGTTATGAGGAGTTCCGGCTTCTGAAACCGCTCGGCAATCTGACCAGCAGCGGTTCGGGCGCCCATTGGTACCGCCTGAAGGCCCGGCTGCTTCCCGGGGAGCGCAGCGACGGCCGGAAACTGCATGTCTGGCAGCTCAACGACATCACCTCCGAACGCGATGATCAGGAGCGGTTCTTCAAGGAGCTGCAGCACGCGATCGACTATCTGGACCATGCGCCGGCAGGTTTCTTCTCGGCCGGTCGCAAGGGCGAGATCTATTATGTCAACGCAACGCTCGCCGAATGGCTGGGCATCGATCTCACCCAGTTTACCCCCGGGTCGTTGCGGATTGCCGATCTCGTGGCCGGCGAGGGCATGGCGCTGATCGATTCGGTTCAGGCAGAGCCGGGACTTTCGAAGACGGAGACACTCGATCTCGATCTGCGACGGGTCAACGGACAGAGCCTGCCGGTCCGGCTCGTCCATCGCGTTCGCTCCGCACGCGATGGCGCACCGGGTGAAAGCCGGTCGATCGTGCTCGCACGCCAGGAAAGTGGAAGCGACCAGTCGGCCTCGATCGCGTCCATGCGGTTCACCCGCTTCTTCAACAATACGCCGATGGCGATCGCTTCAGTCGACGGCGAGGGACGCATCCTGCGCACCAATGCGCCGTTCATGAAGTTGTTTTCCGATATTGTCGGACGCGACTACGTGGATCGGGGCGGCAAGCTGGACGTTGTCTTCCACGAGAGCGAGCGTGAGCGCTTCCAGCATGCGCTTTCGGCCGCCAAGGATCGCCAGGTCGACATCGCGCCGATCGACAGCCGCCATCCGGAGAACGACACGCGCCATTTCCGCTTCTACGTCAATGCTGTCATCGACCAGAGCGACGAGGCGCCCGAAGAGGCGGCGATCGTCTATGCCGTCGACGTGACCGAGCAGAAGGCGCTCGAAACGCAGATGGCGCAGACGCAGAAGATGAACGCGGTCGGCACCCTTGCCGGCGGCATCGCCCATGACTTCAACAACGTGCTGACCGCGATCCTGCTTTCTTCCGATCACCTGCTGCTGCAGGCGCGGCCGTCGGATGCGAGCTTTGCCGATCTGATGGAGATCAAGCGGAACGCCAACCGCGCGGCGGTGCTGGTCCGGCAGTTGCTCGCCTTCTCGCGCAAGCAGACCATGCGGCCGAGCGTGCTGAACCTGACGGACGTGATCGGCGATCTCCGGATGCTGGTCGACCGGCTGATCTCCGGCACCAATGTCAAGCTCAAGGTCGAGTATGGCCGTGATCTCTGGCCGGTGAAGACCGACCTGTCGCAGTTCGAGCAGGTTCTGATCAATCTCTGCGTCAACGCGCGCGACGCCATGCCGAACGGCGGTACCATCACGGTCACCACGCGCAACGTCTCCGGAGCCGAGGCGGGCCGTTTCAACTATCGCGGCCTTCCGGCCGAGGAGATGGTGCTGGTCGAGGTGGAGGATACCGGCACCGGCATCGCGCCGGACATCATGGACAAGATCTTCGAGCCGTTCTTCACCACCAAGGAAGTCGGCAAGGGTACCGGCCTCGGGCTCGCGATGGTCTACGGCATCGTCAAGCAATCCGGCGGCTACATCTATCCGGAATCGGAAGTCGGCAAGGGCACCGTGTTCCGCATCTTCCTGCCGCGCTTCATTCCGGAGGTCGTACCGGTTACCGCAGCGACCGCTTCGTCGGTTGCGGCATCCGGCGGCGCCCAGCCGCAGGCGGCAGGACCGGCCGTGGCCGAGAATGCCCCGTCGGGCGAGCCGGACGATCTGACCGGCAAGTCGGCCGTCGTGCTCCTGGTGGAGGATGAAGAGGCCGTGCGCCGTGGCGGAAAGCGCATGCTGGAAACGCGAGGATACACAGTTCATGAAGCGGGTTCCGGCGTCGAAGCGCTCGACATCATGGACGAGCTCGACGGCGCGGTGGACATTGTCGTCTCGGACGTGGTCATGCCGGAAATGGACGGTCCGACGCTGCTTACGGAACTGCGGAAGAAATATCCCGACCTTAAGTTCATCTTCGTTTCGGGCTATGCCGAAGACGCCTTTGCCCGCAACCTGCCGGCTGATGCGAAATTCGGATTCCTGCCCAAACCGTTCTCACTGAAGCAACTGGCTGTTGCAGTTCGCGAAATGCTCGACAGCGCAAATTGACTTTTGCAACGTTTGCGGGCGTAGTGGGGTGACGAATGTCAATTCGCGACGTGGGTCGGGGGCGCGATGGGCGACTACGGGTTGAAGCAGGAAGACGGCAGGGCGATCCTCGCTGGTATCCAGTCTGCCGACTGCCTTAACGATATCGCCGGCTCCATCAGCCGACTGCTGGGCCAATTCGGATTTCTCTACTACAAGCTCTTCCTGTCGCGGCTGGTCGAGGCAGGAACGCTGCGCCAGCAACTGCTGCTCTACAGCGTTCCGGAGGCGTTCCTCGACGGGTTTGATGCGATCGGAGACCTGCCGCCTGCTCCGGTCGTCATCATGGCCGCCAGCGAGCGGCAGGCCTATCAGTGGGGCGTCGCCGACCTTGAGCAGAAGGCGCAGAGTTTTCCTCAGGTTCGGCGCTTGATGGATCTGCTGTCGGATCACGACATGAGTCGCGGCGCCTATTTCTCTCTGCCAACGCTCGATGGGCGTAAGCACATTCTTGGCGTCTATGGAACGCGCGAGCCGTTGCCGCAGGCCGAGATGGAGGAGTTGAACTTTCTCGCGATCCATCTGCTGGACCGGATGGAGGTTCTGGAAAAGCGCCGGGGTTGGCAGCGAACCGGCATTTCGACGCTGGAGATGACCTGTCTCGAGATGGCGGCTTCCGGCCACGATTCCGCGGCGATCGCGCGACGGCTTTCGCTCTCCGTGCGCACGATCAACTACCTGATCGGTTCGCTATGCCGCAAGCTCGGCACCGACCGCCTCGAACATGCCGTGATCGAGGCGGTGCGGATGGGTTACATCGGCTAGGAGAGCCGGTCCGCGATCGGTCTGGGCCTGCGTGAAACGGCTCAGCCGTTCATCGCGACGGCGATCTCCGCAGCGAGCCGCGCATTGTTTTCGACGAGCGCGATGTTCGTCTTGAGGCTTCGGCCGCTCGTCAGATGGAAGATGGCGTCAAGCAGGAAGGGCGTGACCGCCTTGCCGCTGATTTCTTCGCGCTCCGCACTGGCAAGGGCCCGGCCGATATAGATTTCCATCTCCTCGCGCGGAATTTCGTCTTCCATCGGGACGGGATTGGCGATCAGCATGCCGCCGTCGAGGCCGAGCTGTTCGCGCATGCGCTGGAAATTGGCGATCGCGGCGGGGCTGGGCAGGGTCAGGGGGCTGGCGAGGCCGGAACTGCGCGACCAGAAGGCAGGGAATTCTTCGCTGTCATAGGTGACGACCGGCACGCCGCGCGTCTCCAACACCTCCAGCGTCTTCGGAATGTCGAGAATGGCCTTGGGACCGGCCGAGACGACAATCACCGCCGTGCGGGCGAGTTCTTCGAGGTCGGCCGAAATGTCGAGCGTTTCCTCGACGCCGCGGTGCACGCCGCCGATGCCGCCGGTGGCGAACACCGAGATGCCTGCGCGGGCGGCCGCGATCATCGTCGCGGCAACCGTCGTCGCACCGGTACGGCGCTCGGCAAGGGCGAAGGCGATATCGGCGCGCGACAGCTTCATGACGTCACGCATCTGGGCAAGGGCGGCGATCTGGTCGGGCTCGAGGCCGATATGCAGCACGCCTTCGATAACGGCGATGGTCGCGGGCACGGCGCCTTGCTGGCGAACAATCGCCTCGACGCTGCGCGCCATTTCCAGGTTGCCGGGATACGGCATGCCGTGGGTGATGATCGTCGATTCGAGCGCCACGATCGGGGCGTTGCGCGCCTTGGCGGCGACGACTTCGCTGGAGTAAACGATCGGGAGCAGGGGCGAAATGGATTTGGTCATGGGTGTGTCCAGAATTCTCGTGCGGATGTCATGACAGGATTTTTGCCTGCGGGACAAGAGCCAAGCGCGCGTTTAGCAGCTCCTCGGACAGGTTTTCGTCCGTCGCAAGAAAAGAGCCCAGAGTGATGCCGGCGCAGGCGGTGCCCATCCGCAGCGCTTCTGCAAGGCTTGCACCTGCGATCGAGGCATGGAGATAGCCGGCGGCAAAGGCATCGCCGGCGCCGGTGACATCGGCGATCGTTTCGACAGCCGGAGGGGCAAGAACGGCCATGTCCTTCCCGTCGAAGGCAATGGTGGGGCGGCCTCCGGCGGTAACGGTCCCGGCCCGAAGCCCGGCGCGGCGCAGGAGGTCGGGCCAGTCTGCAGGATCCTCTGCCCGCCCGCCGGCCAGCACTTCCGCTTCGGCCGCATTCATGAAGACATGATCGATCCGGGGCAGGGCGGCCCGAAGGCGGACCGCCTTGGCCGGCGAGATGGCGATCGCGGCAATCGGTTTTGAGGCATGGTTGGCCCCGGCTGCCAGCGTGGCGATGGTCTCCGCCGGCAGGTTTGCGTCACAAAGCACGCGACCCGCCGCATCGAGACTTTCGCGCAAAGAACGGCTGCGCAGCCGGCGCGCGACGAAGAGGTCGTAGAGCGCCATGTCGGCGAGAGCTATGACGAGATTGCCGTCGTTCTCCAGGATCGCCGTATAGCTCGGCGTTGCGCGATCGAGGAAGACGAGGGGGCAGTCATCGATACCCGCATGTTCCGCGGCTGCGGCCACCCGCTCTCCCTGGGAGTCGCCACCGCGCGGGGAAACCAGCCGGACCTTCCGCCCGAGACGAGACAGATTCGATGCGGCATTGAAGGCGCCGCCGCCGGGCTCCTCCATCCAGGCGCCGGGATTGCTGGCGCCCATGCGGGTGTCTCCCGCGATGCGCCCGCGGCGGTCGATATGGGCGCCGCCGAGGACGAGAATATCGAGGCTCATCTTCACCCTTTCAAGCCGGTGTTCCGAAGCGAATCGATTGCCGGGAAGACGCCCGAGCCTGCCATTCCCGAGATCGGACGGGGAACTGCCGTCACGATGCGGACATAGCGAGAACATGCATAGGATTCCCGTGCTATTTCATTGGTTTGCACGGGGCTTGCCATACGAGAACAAAACATGTACATATTCGCCATCGGCTGCTTCATTGCCTATGCGGCTTCAATAACCTAAAGGTGGACCAGATGGCACAAAATTCTTTGCGGCTCGTAGAGGACAAATCGGTGGATAAAAGCAAGGCATTGGAAGCGGCGCTCTCGCAGATCGAACGGTCGTTCGGCAAGGGCTCGATCATGAAACTCGGCGCGAACGAGAGCGTGGTCGAAATCGAGACGGTTTCGACCGGGTCGCTGAGCCTCGACATCGCGCTTGGCATCGGCGGCCTGCCGAAGGGCCGTATCATCGAAATCTACGGACCGGAAAGCTCGGGCAAGACGACGCTTGCGCTGCAGACCATCGCGGAGGCACAGAAGAAGGGCGGCATCTGCGCCTTCGTCGACGCTGAACATGCGCTTGATCCGGTCTATGCCCGCAAGCTCGGTGTCGATCTTCAGAACCTTCTGATTTCCCAGCCCGATACTGGTGAACAGGCGCTTGAGATCACCGATACGCTGGTCCGTTCGGGTGCGATCGACGTGCTCGTCGTCGACTCGGTCGCAGCTCTGACGCCGCGGGCGGAAATCGAAGGCGAGATGGGCGACAACCTGCCGGGTCTTCAGGCACGTCTGATGAGCCAGGCGCTGCGCAAGCTGACGGCTTCGATTTCGAAGTCGCATACCATGGTCATCTTCATCAACCAGATCCGTATGAAGATCGGTGTCATGTTCGGTTCGCCGGAAACCACCACGGGCGGCAACGCGCTGAAATTTTACGCCTCGGTCCGTCTCGATATCCGCCGCATCGGCGCGGTCAAGGAGCGCGAGGAAGTGGTCGGCAACCAGACCCGCGTCAAGGTGGTCAAGAACAAGATGGCGCCGCCCTTCAAGCAGGTCGAGTTCGACATCATGTATGGCGAAGGCGTGTCGAAGACCGGCGAACTCGTCGACCTTGGCGTCAAGGCCGGAATCGTCGAGAAGTCGGGCGCCTGGTTCTCCTACAACAGCCAGCGCCTCGGTCAGGGCCGTGAAAATGCCAAGCTGTTCCTCAGGGACAATCCGTCGTTGGCGCAGGAGATCGAGATGGCGCTTCGCCAGAATGCCGGGCTGATTGCCGATCGCTTCCTGCAGAATGGCGGTCCGGACAGCGACGGCGGCGGCGACGGCGGCGACATGTAAATTTCCGGTTGCTCCTGCAGTTCGTCAGTTTTGCCGGCCATATCTCGGAAGAGGTATGGCCGGTTTTGCGTCGTGCGGCTGGACAGGGGGAATGGCGAACGATAAAAGCCATTGATTTTCGCGGATTGGCCGGATTCCGGCCTGAATGAAGGGCATGACATGAGCGGCGTGAACGACATCCGGTCGACTTTTCTCGATTACTTCAAGGCGAACGGCCACGAGACCGTGTCATCGAGCCCGCTCGTGCCGCGCAACGACCCGACGCTGATGTTCACCAATGCGGGCATGGTGCAGTTCAAGAACGTCTTCACCGGGCTCGAGCAGCGTCCCTATTCGACGGCCGCGACGGCCCAGAAATGCGTGCGCGCCGGCGGCAAGCACAACGACCTCGACAATGTCGGCTATACCGCGCGCCACCACACCTTCTTCGAAATGCTCGGCAACTTCTCCTTCGGCGACTATTTCAAGGAACGCGCCATCGAGCTCGCCTGGAACCTGATCACCAAGGAATTCGGCCTCGACCGCAAGCGCCTGCTGGTCACCGTCTACCACACCGACGACGAAGCCTTCGGACTGTGGAAGAAGATCGCCGGCCTGACCGACGACCGCATCATACGCATTCCGACCAGCGACAACTTCTGGGCCATGGGCGATACCGGTCCCTGCGGCCCGTGCTCCGAAATCTTCTATGACCACGGCGACCACATCTGGGGCGGACCGCCCGGTTCTCCGGAAGAGGACGGTGACCGCTTCATCGAGATCTGGAACCTCGTCTTCATGCAGTACGAGCAGATCACCAAGGAAGAGCGCGTGAACCTGCCGCGTCCGTCGATCGACACGGGCATGGGCCTCGAGCGCGTCGCAGCCGTGCTGCAGGGCCGTCACGACAACTACGACATCGATCTTTTCCGTGCCCTGATCGAGGCGTCCGTCGACCTGACCGGTGTTCCGGCGGAAGGCGAGCGCCGTGCCAGCCATCGCGTCATCGCCGACCACCTGCGGTCGTCGGCCTTCCTGATCGCCGACGGTGTGCTGCCGTCGAACGAAGGTCGCGGCTACGTCCTTCGCCGCATCATGCGCCGCGCCATGCGCCATGCCGAGCTGCTCGGCGCGCGCGAGCCGATCATCTACAAGCTCCTGCCGGTGCTCGTGCAGCAGATGGGCCGGGCCTATCCGGAACTCGTTCGTGCCGAGGCGCTGATCGCCGAGACGCTGAAGCTCGAGGAAACGCGCTTCCGCAAGACTCTCGAGCGTGGTCTTTCGCTGCTGTCGGACGCAACCGTCAATCTCCACAAGGGCGACAGCCTGGACGGCGAGACCGTCTTCAAGCTCTATGACACCTACGGCTTCCCGCTCGACCTGACGCAGGACGCGCTGCGCGCTCGCGGCATCGGGGTGGACATCACCGGTTTCAACGACGCCATGCAGCGCCAGAAGGCCGAAGCGCGCGCGCACTGGGCCGGCTCGGGCGACAAGGCGACCGAGACCATCTGGTTCGAGCTCAAGGAAAAGCACGGTGCGACCGAGTTCCTTGGCTACAGCTCCGAGACAGCCGAAGGTCAGGTCCAGGCGATCGTGCGGGACGGTGCAAGCGTCGAGAGCGCGTCCAAGGGCGAGACCGTTCAGATCATCGTCAATCAGACACCGTTCTATGGCGAGTCGGGTGGCCAGATGGGCGATGCGGGTCTCATCTCCACCGATGGCGCATCGGTGAGTGTTTCCGACACGCAGAAGAAGGGCGAAGGCCTCTTCGTCCATGCTGCGACGGTTGCCGAAGGCACGATCAAGGTCGGTGATGCGGTCATTCTGGCCGTCGATCATGAACGCCGTTCAAGGCTGCGCGCCAACCACTCCGCGACCCACTTGATCCACGAAGCACTGCGCGAAGTGCTCGGCACGCATGTGGCGCAGAAGGGTTCGCTGGTCGCGCCGGAACGCCTGCGTTTCGACGTATCGCATCCGAAGCCGATGTCCGCCGACGAACTCAAGGTCGTGGAAGAGATGGCGAACGCCATCATCGTGCAGAATTCGCCGGTAACCACGCGCCTGATGAGCGTCGACGATGCGATCGCAGAGGGCGCGATGGCGCTGTTTGGCGAAAAGTACGGCGACGAGGTCCGCGTCGTGTCCATGGGAACGGCGATCGACGGGCCGAAGGCCGGAAAGCCATACTCGGTCGAACTTTGCGGCGGTACGCATGTGGACGCGACCGGTGACATCGGGTTGGTGCGCATCCTCGGCGAAAGCGCTGTCGGGGCCGGCGTCCGGCGCATCGAGGCGCTGACGGGTGAAGCGGCGCGCGCTTACCTGGCCGACCAGGACGAGCGCGTGAAGCATCTCGCCTCGGCGCTGAAGGTCCAGCCGGCCGACGTCGTTTCGCGCGTAGAGGCGCTGGTCGACGAGCGTCGCAAGCTGGAGCGCGAACTGGCGGACGCCAAGCGCAAGCTCGCCATGGGCGGTGGGCAGGCAGCGGCCGACGATGCGGTCCGCGATGTGAACGGCGTTCGGTTCATCGGCAAGGTGCTGAATGGCGTCGATCCGAAGGACCTGAAGGGCCTGGCGGACGACGGCAAGGCTTCGCTCGGCTCGGGTGTCGTGACACTGATCGGTGTTTCCGAAGACGGCAAGGCAAGCGCGGTCGTGGCGGTGACGGCCGATCTGACCGGCAAGGTCAGCGCCGTCGATCTCGTGCGCATTGCCTCGGCGGCCCTCGGCGGCAAGGGTGGCGGCGGACGGCCTGACATGGCCCAGGCCGGCGGTCCGGACGGCGACAAGGCGGATGCGGCGATCGAGGCGGTGGCTGCGGCGCTGGCCGGCTAAGTCGTTCTTCGGAAATGTCCCGGTAACGTCGGGGCTGGCGACGCAAGAAAAAGTCCACTGAAAGCCGCGGGTCTCGCACCTGCGGCTTTTGCTTTTTCGAAGTCTTCATTCTTGCCTGCTAATTTGTTGGGCGTTTTCACCGAGGACGACCGGCGCTTGGCAAGTTTTCTCAGTCTGCCCACTCTCATGCTCTGCCTCTTCGCAGGCTGGACGACGGTGGCCGTCTTCATCACTTCGGTGTGGCTGGTCGAGCGCCGTCGTCACGAAATGGCTTCCTGGTCCGCCGGTTTCTGGTGCGGGGCGGTCGGCGTCCTGCTTCTGGCAATGCGCGACCATGGCCCCGACGTTCTGACCTATGGCTTCGGCAATGCGCTGGTGCTGGCCTGTGTCGGGCTGCTGTGGATCGGCTTCCGCGCCTTCGATCGGCAGCCGTATTCCTTGCTGCTTGGGCTGGCGGGAGCGGCCGGCTGGATCGCGACCTATCTGTTCGTTCCGCGCTTCTCCGCTGACATCAATCTCCGCGTGATTGCCATTTCGCTCCTCATCGCGGGCTACTCCCTCGAGATCGCACGGACGGCATGGGCAGGCCGGGCCTCCGAGCCGCTTCCGTCGCGAGCATTGGTGGCGGGCTTCTTCGCCAGCCACGCCCTCATCTATCTCGCCCGCATCCCCATGGTGTTCGTCCAGCCGCTCACCTCGGCCTTGGATGCCGGCCGCACGTCGTGGAACGCGATCGTGACCTTCGAACTCTTCGTGCATGCGATCTTTGCCGGCATGGCTGTCTTCGCCCTGATCCGCGAACGGGCAACTTACCGCTACAAGATCGCGTCCGAGATCGATTCGTTGACGGGCGTGCTCAATCGCGGTGCTTTCCTGTCGCGGGTTATCGAGCAAACGGCCGCGAGCCGATCGGGAGGGGCGCTCGCGCTCCTCGACGTCGATCATTTCAAGCGCCTCAACGATACCCATGGCCATGGAGCCGGTGACGCAGCGCTTGCGGCACTCGGGCGCAGGGTGTCCGGAATGTTGCCCGTTGGGGCCATCTTGGGGCGGATAGGCGGCGAGGAGTTCGCGATCTACCTGCCGCGGGTAACACGCGGGGAGGCTGAGGCCCTGGCGGAGGAAATCCGCGGTTCGGTCGGCGCCATGCGTATCGCGTGGGAGGGCCAGGCATTGTCGCTGACGGTCAGCGTCGGCCTCTGTCCGCTTGCCAGCGGTGTGCGTGACGTGAGTGCGCTGCTCGCCGTCGCCGACCGTGCCCTTTATGCGTCGAAGCGGGCCGGACGAAACCGCACAACCACCTTCGAGGCGAGCACCGGCGAAGGCGCGCTGCCTGATGACCAACATGCAATCCACGGCTTTGGGATGTCGGGCTGACGATCAGCCCCGCGCGGCGGCAATTCGGCGCCGTGCCTCTTCGATGGTGGAGACGAAGTTCACATCGGGAGCGTTGACCTCGTGGGTTTCCAGCATGCGTCGCAATTCCACGCCGGCACCGGCAATGTAGACCGTGACCCCGGCGTGGCGGGCCTTGCGGATCGTGCCGGCGATGACGTTAGCGGCCGTCGAATCCATGAAGGACACGCCGGAACAGTCCAGCACGAAGTGATGGTAACGGTCGGCTATGCGATCGAGGACGGCGCCCACGGTCGCGGCCGCGCCGAAGAAGAAGGCCCCGCCGAGACGGTAGACCACCGTATCGGCATCGGTGTTGTCGAGCGGGCGTTCGGGCTCGTCGTCATGCTGGGCGACCGTGACACTCTTGCCCATGCGATCGATGAAGAGCAGGGCGCCGAGCACAAAGCCGACGATGATGCCCTCCGTCAGGTCGCGGAACACTACGAGCAGGAAGGTGACGAGCAAGACGACGGCGTCGCCGCGCGACGAGCGGATGAGCGCGGCGAAGGCCGGGCGCTCGATCATGTTCCAGGAAACGATGGCCAGCACTCCGGCAAGGGCGGCGAGCGGTATGTAGCTTGCGAGCGGCGCGGCGATCGCCATGAACAGCAGGAGGAACAGGGCGTGCAACATGCCGGAAACCGGGCTCGTGCCGCCGGCGCGGACATTTGTCGCGGTCCGGGCGATGGTGCCGGTCACGCAGATGCCGCCGAACAGTGCCGAGCCGATGTTGGCGACACCCTGGGCAATCAGTTCGACGTTCGAGCGGTGGCGCCGGCCGGTCATGCCGTCGGCAACCACCGCCGAGAGCAGGGATTCGATCGCGCCAAGGAGTGCGAAGGCGATCGCATCGGGGAGAACGGCGACCGCGAGATCCGGGGTGACATGCGGCACTTGTGGCAATGGCAGGCTGCGCGGGATGCCGCCGAAGCGCGTGCCGATCGTCGCGATGTCGAGGCCGAGGAGCGCGGTTGCGGCCGACGCGACGGTGACGGCGATCAGCATGCCGGGCCAGGTCGGTCGCAATTTGCGAAGCAGAAGGATGAGGCCGACCGTCAAGGCGGCGATCGCTGCGGCTGCCGGGTTGAGGGTCGGCAATGCGGCCGCCAGAACCGGTAGCTTCTCGATGAGCGGTCCGGGTTCCTTTACCGCAAGGCTCAGGCCGAAGAGTTCGCTGATCTGGCTGGCGAAGATGATGACGGCGATGCCCGCCGTGAAGCCGACGGTCACCGGATAGGGAATGAACTTGACGTAGTCGCCGAGCTTCAGGGCGCCGGCAAGCATCAGGAAGCCGCCGGCCATCATCGTCGCAAGGATCAGCCCCTCGATGCCGTGGAGCGCCGCCGTGCTCGCGACGAGAACAATGAATGCACCGGCCGGACCGCCGATCTGGTGGCGGCTGCCGCCGAGAAGCGAGACGAGGAAGCCGCCGATGATTGCGGTGTAAAGGCCCCGGTCGGGCGTCACGCCGGATGCGATCGCGATCGCCATGGACAGCGGCAAAGCGACGATCGCGACGGTCAGGCCTGCAAGTGCATCCGCCCGCAGACGGGCAACGGAGTAGCCTTCGGTGATGACGCTGACTGTCTTCGGGGTGAAGTCGAGGCTCATGGGCGATCGCTCTGGCGGGTTGCGGAGGATACAGTCTGAACTCGCCTCCAGTCTTATCCTGAGTCTTGGCGGCGTCCAAACGGCGGATCCTGAGACGGACAGCGCCCAAAGAGCGCAGGATTTGTCAAATCGATCCATGCTCCCGTACCTCTGCATCGACGGCGACATCGAGGAAAGGAAGTTCCATGCAGAACGGCGCGATCTGGGCGACCTACGAGGCCAGGCTGCGGCGGGTGTCGTCCCATATCTACGGGCATCTGGACGAGGATCTGGACATGGATCGCCTGGCCGAGATCGCCTGCCTGTCGCCCTATCATTGGCACCGCATCTATCAAGCGGTGCACGGGGAAAGCACGGCCCAGACGGTCAAGCGCCTGAGACTGCACCGCGCCGCCGGAGACCTCTCCTCAAGCGAGCTTGCCGTCGCGGTGATCGCCAGGCGCTGCGGCTATCCCAATGTCCAGTCGTTCAGCCGGATCTTCAAATCCGTCTACGGCCTGCCGCCGGGGCTCTATCGCAAGAGGGGCAGCCACGCGAACTTCGATCCCCTGCACTCGCAAAGGAACCAAGGCATGTTCGACGTGACCATCAGAGATTTCCCAACCCAAACCCTCGTCGCGCTTTCGCATCGAGGCTCCTACATGGCCATTGGCAAGGCGTTCGAGCAATTGATCGGCACGCTGTGCGCCCGCCAGCAGTTCAATCCGCAAGGACGCATGGTCGGTGTCTATCTCGACGATCCGGAGGGGGTGGCGGAGGCGGATCTGCGCGCCTATGCCTGTCTCACCGATCACGCTTCGACGGAAACAGCGCCGCCGCTCGAAACCGTCGTTCTTGATCCCGGCCAATGTGCGGTGCTGCGTCACAAAGGCCCCTATGCCGATATGCGGTCTGCCTATCGCTGGCTCTATGGGGAATGGTTGCGCAACTCCGGTCGCGAGGTCGCGGACCGGCCGGTGTTCGAGATTTATCTCAACAATCCGCGCGAGGTGGCGCCGACCGAGCTTTTGACCGAGATCTGCCTGCCGCTCGAATGAGGAGAGAAGGCCGGTGCTTCAGCCGTCGGTCTTCATTTGCGCGATCAGGCCATTGTCGATCTCGCTGGCGCGGACATGGGCCGGACGGGCACTCAGTCTGGCGAAATAGTCGACAAAGGCCGGGCGCTTTTCGATGGAGCCGAACTGCATGCTCCAGCCGATCTGCGCGCCGACATAGACATCGGCGGCGCTGAACGTGTCGCCGGCGATGTAGGGGGTCGCCGAGACGGCCCGCTCCAGCGTGTCGAGCATGGCGTCCCTGCTCCCATACCCGACCATGGTACGGCGCTCGTCCGGCACGACGAAGCCGAGCACATGGTTGGTCAGGACAGTTTCTAGAGGCCCGGCGGTGAAGAACAGCCAGCGATAATAGGCGCCGCGCGCATCGGTCGCGGGCGCCAGACCAGCCGTTGGAAAGGCATCCGCCAGATAGGCGCAGATCGCCGCTGTCTCGGTGACGACCGTGTCTCCGTGCCTGATCGACGGCACCTTGCCGAGCGGGTTGAGCCCAAGATAGTCGGGCGCTTTCATGGTGCCGCCAAAGCTCAGGACTTCCGTCCGGTAGGGAGCGCCGATTTCCTCGAGCATCCAGCGGACAATGCGGCCGCGTGACATGGGGTGGGTATAGAAGACGAGTTCGGACATGGGGACCTCCTTGAATTGCGCAATACTTGGCGGCGCTCGCGGGACCATAACCGCATCCGCCCATGGCTTCCGTGTCTAGCGTCACTTGTTGTCATTTCTTGACAGCATAAAAAAACCCGGCGCGGTGGCCGGGTTTTTCGAGCTTGTGGAGAATGGCGATCAGGCAGTCATGGCCTTCTTCAGGTTTTCGTCGACCTTGTCGAGGAAGGCGGTGGTGGAGAGCCACGGCTGGTCCGGACCGATGAGCAGCGCCAGGTCCTTGGTCATGAAGCCACTCTCGACGGTGTCGACGCAGACCTTTTCGAGCGTCGTTGCGAAGCGGGCGAGCTCGGCGTTGTCGTCCAGCTTGGCGCGGTGGGCGAGGCCACGGGTCCAGGCGAAGATCGAGGCGATCGAGTTGGTCGAGGTTTCCTGACCCTTCTGGTGCTGGCGGTAGTGGCGCGTGACCGTGCCGTGGGCGGCTTCGGCCTCGACGGTCTTGCCATCGGGGGTGAGGAGAACGGAGGTCATCAGGCCGAGCGAGCCAAATCCTTGAGCAACGGTGTCGGACTGAACGTCGCCGTCGTAGTTCTTGCAGGCCCAGACGTAGCCGCCGGACCACTTCAGCGCCGAGGCGACCATATCGTCGATCAGGCGGTGTTCGTAGATGATGCCGGCTTCGTCGAACCTGGCCTTGAATTCGGTCTGGTAGACTTCCTCGAAGATGTCCTTGAAGCGGCCGTCATAGGCCTTGAGGATGGTGTTCTTGGTCGACAGGTAAACCGGCCACTTGCGCATCAGGCCGTACATCATCGAGGCGCGCGCAAATTCGCGGATCGACTCGTCGAGGTTGTACATGGCCAGCGCCACGCCGGCGCCTGGAGCCTTGTAGACTTCCTTCTCGATGACTTCGCCGTCTTCGCCGACGAACTTGATGGTCAGCGTGCCCTTGCCCGGGAACTTGAAGTCGGTTGCCTTGTACTGGTCACCGAAGGCGTGACGGCCGACGACGATCGGCTTGGTCCAGCCGGGAACGAGGCGCGGAACGTTCTTGCAGATGATCGGTTCGCGGAAGATCACCCCGCCGAGGATGTTGCGGATGGTGCCGTTCGGCGACTTCCACATTTCCTTGAGGTTGAATTCCTTGACGCGGGCTTCGTCCGGCGTGATCGTCGCGCACTTGATGCCGACGCCGTGCTTCTTGATGGCGTTGGCGGCGTCGACGGTGACCTGGTCGTTGGTGGCGTCGCGGTTTTCGACCGAGAGGTCGTAGTATTCGATCTGCAGATCAAGATAGGGCAGGATCAGCTTTTCCTTGATGAACTGCCAGATGATGCGCGTCATCTCATCGCCGTCGAGATCGACGACCGGGTTGGCAACCTTGATCTTGTTCATGAGTATCCTCGCAGCTAGGGGGAGGGACGAGGGTCCCTGATTTGCGTATGGCTGGGCTATAGCATCCCGCTTCGGGAACGCAAAGCACCGAGCCCCCGCTGTAATGCCTTTTCGTTCACAAAATCATACCAACTTTGGCCGCATCCGGAACCTGCGGCCGCCTTGTGGTTTGGGCCGTCTCGGCTAGATTGCCGCCGAACGAATTCGCTTCTTTTCCAGGAACACGACCATGAAGTCTCTCGTCGCCGCCGCCGTGCTGATGCTTGCTGCGGGTACGGCCCTTGCAGCCGATCCGACCGCACCCGTCAGGGAGGTCATCGACGTGACGGCCGGCAACTGGAAAGCGGAGAACCCGACCTCCGAGGATGTCTTCAGCAAGGACCGCCTGGCCCGGCTCTTCAGTGCGGATTTCGCGGCTGCCTACGCCGAAGCATCGAAGCATCCCGCCTATGACCCGCCTGAAGGCGAGACGACGGGTTCTCCCTTCGACTACGATCCGATCGCCGGCGGCCAGGATGGTTGCCCGTTCGAGAATATCCGAGTCGAGGACGATGGTGACGGCCAGGTCACGGCTCTCTTCAACAACATGGCCTGCATGGGTGACGATCCCGCCAACAAGGAAGACAGGGTGCTGATCTTCCACGTGCAGGAAGAAGGCGGGCGTCCGGTCATCGACGATCTCTATGTGGTGGTTGATGGCAATTCCGGCGAGTCCTTCAAGGACGAGCTCCGCAAGATCGCGGCCGATTGAGCGGCATCGGCTGGAAACGAGTGAAAGAGGAACCCGCCATGAAGGTGATCAAGACCCTGGCGACTGCCTGCGGGCTTTGCCTTCTCTCCGGTGCCGCGGCCCTTGCCAACGAGCCGGCCGATCCGGTCCGGGTGCTGATGGAGATGGCGAGCTACAATGCCGGCGTCGAGCCGAATGCGAAGGCCGTCTACGACGACTATTTTTCGGCCGGCATGCTGCTCAACTATTTCAGCCAGGGTTTTGTCGAGGCCTATGGTGCGGCGCTCCTGGCAAGCAAGCGAGCTCATGATAACATGCTTCTCGATTATGACCCGGTGATCGGCGGCCAGGACGGCTGCGTGCCCAAGGACGTCGTCTATGGCAAGCCGGAGGTGAAGGGCGCCTCGACCGAGGTGCTCGTCGGGTTCAAGCGTAACTGGTGCTATGAAGGTGAATACGAGGGCAAGGACGAGGTGACAGAGGTGATCTATCGGCTCGTCCAGGAAGATGACGAAGTCGGCGAGAAGCGCTTCGTGATTGACGACATCCACTTCGTCAACGACGTGCCGTTGCGCGCCGAACTGGAAGCGCTGGCAAAAGGAAGACGATCCCAACCTGCCGGAGACCATCCATGAAGCTTTCTGTCCTTGTGCTCGGCTTCGCGCTGATCGGTGGCCTGGCGGAAGCCGGGCAGCCGCAGGACCCGGTGGTGACATTGATGAAGGTCGCCGACGGCATCGAGGGAAACAGCGAGGTGACCGACTATTTCGACGAGGTGCTGCTGAACTCGATCTACAGCAAGAGTTTTTCGCAGGTCTATCGCATGGCGGCGCTGTCGGACCAGCTGCTCGACCTGCAGGGCGTCATGACCGGTCAGGACGAGGTCGTCGTCAGCCAGGATCCATGTGAGATGAAGGACCTGAAGATCGTCGCCGGCAAGGCGAAGGGCGCCGTCGTGCCGGTGGAGGTCTTCTTCGACGTTTCTTCCTGCTGGGGCCACAAGCCCGATATGACGCAGCCTGCGCTGCGGTTCCATGTCGTCGAGCAAGACGGGCGCTATGTCATCGACAACTTCTGGAACAGCGATTACCAGAACGGCGATCCCGAAACGTCCGTGAAGGCACGCTTTGCCTCGCTGGTGAAGGACAACGTCGACATGATGGTGAAGGGCGTCGGCAACGAGGAATAGGCCTCTTGCCCTTTGCGTCTAAGCGATTTTGTGCGAATGGGAGCCCGCAATTCCGTTTGAGGGCACACAATGGCAGGCACCAACAGCGAACGCGTACTTCTGGCCGAGGGACCGGCGATCATCCTCGTCGAGCCGCAACTCGGCGAGAATATCGGCATGGTCGCCCGGGCCATGGCCAATTTCGGCCTTTCCGAGCTGCGCCTCGTCAATCCGCGTGACGGCTGGCCGAGTGAGAAAGCGCGTTCCGCTGCCGCCAAGGCTGACCATGTGATCGACGGAACGCGCGTCTTTGAGACGCTTGAGGAGGCGATCGCCGACCTGAACTTCGTCTATGCGACCACGGCCCGCGAGCGTTACGGCTACAAACCGGTCCGTGCCCCTGTCGTTGCCGCCCAGACGTTGCGGGCGAAGTTCACGGCGGGGGAAGGCACCGGTATTCTGTTCGGCCGCGAGCGCTGGGGCCTGACCAACGAGGAGGTTGCACTCGCCGACGAGATCGTGACCTTTCCGGTCAATCCGGCCTTCGCGTCTCTCAACATCGCCCAGGCCGTGCTTCTGATGTCATATGAGTGGATGAAATCCGGGATCGAGGACCTGACCGACGTGGCCTTCCAGCCGCTCGAACAGAGCCCGGCCACCAAGGAGCAGCTATTCGGCCTGTTCGATTTCGTCGAGGAGGCGCTCGATGCGCGCGGTTATTTCCGTCCGGAAGGCAAGAAGCCGAAGATGATCGACAATCTGCGCGCCGTGCTGACACGTCGCGCCTTCACCGAGCAGGAAATCAGCATTCTTCGCGGGGTTTTCGCCACATTCGACCGTTACAGCCGCAAGAATCCGCGCGGCAGCGCAGGGGCTGGCGCGGGCAAGGGGGCAGACGGGGCGGATGATGCTGCAGACGGGGAATGAACTGAAGCCGGTGCTGGTTTTCGACAGCGGCATCGGCGGTCTCACGGTGTTGCGCGAGGCACGGGTGCTGATGCCGGAGCGCGGCTTCATCTACGTCGCCGACGATGCCGGCTTTCCCTATGGCGGCTGGGAAGAGGCGCCGCTCCGGCGGCGTATCCTCGATCTCTTCGGTGATCTGCTTCGCACCTATCAGCCGGAGGCGGTTATCGTCGCCTGCAACACGGCCTTCACGCTTGCCGGGACGGATCTTCGCCATGCCTTTCCGGACATGCGGTTCATCGGCACGGTGCCGGCCATCAAGCCGGCCGCGGAACGCACCCGTTCGGGTCTCGTTTCGGTGCTTGCGACGCCGGGAACGGTGAAGCGTGCCTATACCCGCGATCTCATCCAGTCCTTTGCCGCGAAATGCCATGTTCGGCTCGTCGGTTCGGAAAACCTGGCGCGGATGGCGGAGGCCTATATCCGGGGTGAGTCGGTGGCGGACGAGGCGGTGCTGGCCGAGATCGCCCCTTGCTTCGTCGAGAAGGACGGCGCGCGGACAGACATCGTGGTGCTTGCCTGTACGCACTATCCCTTCCTCGCCAACGTCTTTCGCAAGCTAGCGCCTTGGCCGGTCGACTGGCTCGACCCGGCGGAAGCGATTGCACGGCAGGCGCGGCGGCTCGTCCCGCTCGTCGATGGGGCCGAACATCCGGAAGGTTTTGATTTCGCCGTCTTCACTTCCGGCAACCCGGATTTCTCGACCCGCCGCCTGATGCAGGGTTTCGGCCTCAGCACCACGATCTTGCCGAGCAAGGCTATCGCTCCCTAAATCTGTGCCTTGTATTTGGAAAGCGACGCACAATCATGGTAGAGGTCTTTACCCGACGCCTGAACGGTGCCGGTTCACAGGAGCCCTGATCTCATTTGCTTACTGAAATTTTGATCGTTGCCTTTCTCACCGTATTGAATGGTGTTCTGGCTATGTCGGAGATGGCCGTTGTTTCCTCGCGCACGGCGCGCCTCAAGGTGCTGGCCGAACAGGGAAACCGGGGCGCCACCATCGCCATGCGGCTCGCCGAAGAGCCGGGCCGTTTCCTGTCGACCGTCCAGATCGGCATCACCCTTGTCGGCGTGCTCTCGGGCGCCTTTTCCGGCGCCACGCTCGGTGCCCGTCTTTCGTCCTGGCTGCAGTTGCAGGGCCTTTCCGAGGGCATGGCGAGTGCACTCGGCGTCGGTTCCGTCGTCGTCGCCATCACCTATCTTTCGCTGATCGTCGGCGAACTGGTCCCCAAGCAGATCGCCCTTCGCAATCCCGAAGCGGTCGCCTCACGCGTCAGCACGCCCATGCTGGTTCTTTCCAAGATCTCGGCACCGCTCGTCTGGCTGCTCGACAATTCCGGCCGGGCACTCCTGATGCTGCTCGGTCAGCATGGCGCCTCCGCCGGAACGGTTACAGACGAGGAGATCAAGACGGTTCTCGCCGAAGCGCAGAGTGCGGGCGTCATTGAGAACGAGGAATCGGCGATGATTTCGGGCGTCATGCGGCTTGCCGACCGTACGGCACGCGGCCTGATGACGCCGCGCCGCGATGTCGAAGTTCTGGACGTTGACGACACGCTGGAGGAAATCCGCGTCAAGCTGCGCAGCGCTGCCCATTCGCGCCTGCCGGTGCGTTCGGGCGATTCCGACGAGATCATCGGCGTGCTGTTCGCCAAGCGGATCTATGACGCGATCGCGCTTGGTTCCGACTTCGACATCCGCGAACACCTGAGCGAAGTGCCGATCGTGTCGGATCTGGCGAGTGCGGTGGACGTCATTCAGGCGATCCGCAAGACGCCGCTGCACATGGTTCTCGTCTACGACGAATACGGTCATTTCGAAGGCATCATCACCTCGGGCGACATTCTGGAGGCCATCACCGGCGTGTTCCAGGAACATGAGGACGAGGAGCCCTCCGTGGTGCAGCGCGCGGATGGCTCCTACCTGGTGGCGGGCTGGACGCCGATCGACGAATTCGTCGAACGCATCCGCATTCCGGTCGAGAACGATCCGGATTTTACCACGGTCGCCGGTTTCGTCATCGCCGAGCTCAAACGGATCCCCGATCTCGGCGAAAGCTTCGAGACCAACGGCTGGCGCTTCGAGGTCATCGACCTCGACGGCCGGCGGATCGACAAGCTGCTGGTCTCCCGGGTGGTCGAATCGGTCGGCTGAGCGGCCAATCGCCTGTGGGTTAACGATTTCGGCTAGCGCAAAGGCCTCGCGTCTTTGCTAGGAAATGAGGTGGTTCGCGCATGTGCGGGCGGCCAGGGTCAGAGAATCGGAGAGGTTGGCAGTTGAAGGTCGGAATCGATATGGGAACGGTGTCGGGCGGTGAGCCGGCCAAGCTCGATATCGAGGAGCTTCTGGCCACGCGTCTTCTCGTCCAGGGCAATTCCGGATCCGGCAAGTCCCACCTCCTGCGGCGGCTGCTCGAGCAGTCGGCGCAATGGGTTCAGCAGGTGATCATCGACCCGGAAGGGGACTTCGTCACCCTGTCCGACCGCTATGGCCATGTCGTGGTGGATGGCGAGCGCACGGAAGCCGAGCTGGCGGGCATCGCCAACCGCATCCGCCAGCACCGGGTTTCCTGCGTGCTCACCCTCGAAGGGCTGGACATCGAACAGCAGATGCGGGCGGCGGCAGCGTTCCTCAACGGCATGTTCGACGCCGAGCGCGAATATTGGTTCCCCGTCCTCGTGGTGGTCGACGAAGCGCAGATGTTTGCGCCGTCGGTCGGCGGTGACGTTTCCGAAGACGCGCGCAAAATGTCGCTCGGCGCCATGACCAACCTGATGTGCCGCGGCCGCAAACGCGGACTTGCCGGCGTGATCGCCACGCAGCGCCTTGCCAAGCTTGCGAAGAACGTCGCGGCCGAGGCCTCGAACTTCCTGATGGGTCGTACTTTCCTCGACATCGACATGGCGCGTGCCGCCGACCTGCTCGGCATGGACCGACGCCAGGCGGAAATGTTCCGCGACCTCAAGCGCGGCAATTTCGTCGCGCTCGGCCCGGCCCTATCGCGCCGACCGTTGCCGATCGTCATCGGCGCGGTCGAGACCTCCGCGCGTTCATCGAGCCCGATGCTCATGCCGCTGCCGGACGCCCCGCAGGATGTCGAGGATCTGATCTTCACGCCGGATCCCGAGGAATTCACACGGCCGATCGTCAGGCGTGCACCGCCTGCACCGCGCCCGACGACGGATATCCTCTCCGAACTGTCGCGCTCGACGCCAGTCGCAAGCCAGCCGGCAGCAGGCGAGAGCCGGACAAGCGGACCGGAAATGTCGGCAGAGGAGCGCGAGGAGCGGCTCGCCGCGGTCCTTGCCGAAATCCTCGGCGATCCTCAGGCTGCCTACCGGACCGATTCGGTGCTCTACCAGGAGTTCCTGGTGCGCGCCCGCATGCGGCGTGTGACCGGGCCGCCGATGGCCATGGGCGAGTTTCGCCGGCGGGTGGCGATCGCCCGTTCGGGCGTCGACGAGGAGACCGCCGCGGGCGAGGGTTGGCAGACCGCGCTTTCGCTGTCTGCACGCGTTTCCGATGACCTTCAGGGCGTCTTCCTGCTGATGGCGAAGGCGGCCCTCCGAGGCGAAGCCTGTCCGTCCGACCAGCGCATCGCCAAGGCCTATGGCACGCATTCGGCCCGTCGGGCTCGCCGACTGCTCGGGTATTTCGAGGAACAAAGCCTGATCATCGTGCACACCGATTTCGCCGGTAAGCGCATCGTCGCGTTCCCTGATCTTCAGGCCGAGACGGCGCCCGGCGATCCGAATGCGGTCGAGGACGACGGTAGCCAGCACGCAGCCGAATAAGGCCCGCCGCCGGTTGGTCCCTGCCTATGCCGGACGTCTGGCTATGACGGCGAGCCATTCGGTCGGTTGTCCGTCATAGGCGCCGCCTTGCCAGCTCTCGACGCGGATTTGCTCCCAGGGTCCGTTGGTTCTCCAGAGCTCCTCGAGTTCCAGCCGGCTCGGATAGTTGTAGCGGCGCCCGAGCCTGTCTTCGCCTTCGGCCTCTCCCGCCTTGAAGCTTGCCCAGACATGGCCGCCGGGCTTCAATGCCTTGTAGATGCGGTCGATGATGTCAGGCAGTTCGTGGCGCGGCGCATGCAGCAGGGAGGCATTCGCATAGACGGCGTCATAAACGCCTTCGGCATCGAGTTCTGTGAACAGCAGGATGCGCACCGGCTGGCCGATCAGACGCTCGGCAAAACGAGCGAGTTCGGGGGAGCCGTCTGTCGCATCGACGCGAAATCCGGCACGCAGCATTTCGTCGGCGTCCCTGCCGCTGCCCGTGCCGAGTTCGAGGATGTGGCTTTCGGGTGCCAGCAGCCGAAGGAATGCCGCAAGGCGCGGACTTGGCCGGCTCTGCGCCGCGTAGGTCTCGGCGTTGCGTGCATAGAAGTCGAGCGTCTTGTCCGTCATCGTCCGCCTTGCCCTGGTCCGCCTCGAGGATTTCCCGCCTTAGCCCGGCGTGCGCTCCTCCCAGACCTTTACCAGTTCGATGATGGTCTGCACCGATTTTTCCATATCCTGAACGCTCACCCACTCGAGAGGCGAGTGATAGGCGTGGCCGCCAGTATAGATGTTGGGGCAGGGCAGGCCCATGAAGGACAGGCGTGAACCGTCGGTGCCGCCGCGAATGCTGTGGCGCACCGGTTCCAAGCCGACGCGACGCACAGCCTCGACGAGGTTGTCGACCACCTCGGGATGGCGATCCAGCACGACCTTCATGTTGCGGTACTGCTCCTTGACCTCGAAGGTGAAAGTGGAACCCGGATAATCCTTCAGGACGTCCCGGGCGATCTCGGCGAGCAGCGCTTCCTTGACGGCGAGGCCCTGATCGTCAAAGTCGCGGATGATGAAACCAAGGCTTGCGCTTTCCATCGAACCGGTGATGTCGGTCGGGTGGATGAAGCCCTGCCGCCCTTCCGTCGTCTCCGGAGCGAGCTCACGGGGGAGCCGGGCGACGATGGCGCCGGCGATCTTGATGGCATTTTCCATCTTGCCCTTGGCGGTGCCGGGATGCATGGGGACGCCGGTGATGGTGATGTCCACTCCGTCGGCCGAGAAGGTCTCGTCCTCGATCTCGCCCACTGTACTGCCGTCAAGCGTGTAGCCGAATTCGGCGCCAAGCTTCTTCAGGTCCACCTTGTCTGCGCCGCGCCCGATCTCTTCGTCGGTGGTGAACAGCACTTTGACGGTCCCGTGCGGGATCTCGGGATGGGCCACGAGACGGGCAATGGCCGTCATGATCTCGGCGATACCCGCCTTGTCGTCAGCGCCCAGCAGGGTCGTGCCGTCGGTGGTGACGATGTCATGACCGATCTGATCGGCAAGCTCGGGGTGGTCGGCGACACGGATCACCTGGGTTGTATCTCCGATCAGCCGGATGTCGCCGCCGCCATAGTTGCGGACGATCTGTGGCTTCACGCCGGTGCCGGTGAAATCGGGCGCCGTGTCCATGTGGGAGCACAGGCAGATGACCGGCACGTCTTTCGCCACGTTGGAGGCGAGCGTCGCATAGACGTTGCCGTGCTCGTCCATATGGGCGTCGCCGAGGCCGATCTGCAGGAGTTCCTCGACCAGCAGTCGGCCGAGATCCTTCTGCTTTTCCGTCGATGGCTGGGTGTCGGACGAGGGATCCGATTGGGTGTCGATGACGACATAGCGAAGAAGGCGGTCGAGGACGGTATCGGTCATGATAACTCCGATCTGAGGGCGCGCCTCATCAGCTATACCGATCGGGGGGCATTCCGGAAATGGGTTGTCGCAGATCGTCGGTCGACGTGGAATGCGAACGGGCCATAAACGCGCCTCGAATGAGGGCAGGGCGACCCGGAAGTCGCTCTGCCTTTGTCGTCTCTTGCCCGTTCTCGCCTCGCCGGCCTCTATTCCTGCGGCAGAGCCTTCGCCGCGGCCTTGGCTTCGCCGCGGGTTGCCCAGAGCGAGCCCAGGATGCCGGCACCCAGGATACCGAGGGTGACGCCGAGCGAGATCACTGGCGGGATCTTGGCGAGACCCAGCATGTCGGCGACGAAGATCTTCGAGCCGATGAAGATCAGCACCACGGAGAGGGCATACTTCAGATAGGTAAAGCGATGGATGAGCGCCGAGAGCGCAAAATAGAGCGCGCGCAGGCCGAGGATCGCGAAGATGTTCGAGGTGTAGACGATGAAGGGATCGGTGGTGATCGCAAAGACCGCCGGGATCGAATCGACGGCAAAGACCAGGTCGGCGAGCTCAACCATGACCAGCGCCAGGAAGAGCGGCGTCACATAGGTCTTCATCCGGCCCGTGATCAGATCCTCGCGCCTGACGAAGAAATGATGCCCATCGAGCTTTTCAGTGACTGGCAGGTGTCGGCGCAGAAAGCCGAGGATGGGGTTGTTCGATACGTCATATTCCTTGTCTGCCGTCAGCAGCATCTTGATGCCAGTGACAACCAGGAAGGCCGCGAAGATATAGAGAACCCAGTGATAGTTCTCGACGATCGAAGCGCCCGCAGCGATCATGATGCCGCGCAGCACGATGACGCCGAGAATGCCCCACAGGAGAACGCGGTGCTGGTAGGCGCGGGGGATGGCGAAATAGCCGAAGATCATGGCGATGACGAAGATATTGTCCATCGCCAGACTCTTCTCGACGACGAACCCCGTCAGGTATTCAAGGCCCGCCTGCTGGCCGGACTGCCACCAGACCCAGCCGCCGAAGGCAAGACCGAGCGACATGTAGAATGCGGAGAGGAGAAAGCTTTCACGAATGCCGATCTCGGCGCTCTTTTTATGCAGGACGCCGAGGTCGAGAGCGAGTAGTACGATGACAAGGGCCAGGAAGGAGAGCCACATCCAGACGGCGGTCCCCAGAAAGTCTGTCCAAAGAAAATCCATCAAGGGTTTCCTTTGCCGGAACGGTTGTTGATCGCAGCTCCGACATCACGGGAATCCGGCACTCGCGTCAGAGGGGCCCGGTGCTGCGTTTCCCGGAAATGGTTGCTGGCTCGAATAGTTCAAGGATCCGCCGTTGACTTTCGCGTGATCTGCCGCTAATGACCCCGCTAACGCCGGGCCGTAACGCCCGGTGTTTCTTTTGACATGTCCCGTGGCTCTTTCCATACGCTTTATGTGAGAGGCCTGTCAGAGCTTCCAAAATGGAGTTCAGAGGAGGGCGTGTTTCCTTGATCCAGTTTGGCAACAAACTGGTGTAACCTGTTGTAAAGGAAATGCGATGAGCAAGCGCGCTGCATCCAAGTACAAAATCGATCGCCGCATGGGCGAAAACATCTGGGGCCGTCCGAAGTCCCCGGTAAACCGTCGCGAATACGGCCCGGGCCAGCACGGCCAGCGCCGCAAGGGCAAGCTTTCGGACTTCGGCGTGCAGCTGCGCGCCAAGCAGAAGCTGAAGGGCTACTACGGCGACCTGCGCGAAAAGCAGTTCCGCGCCACCTACGACGAAGCCAACCGCCGCAAGGGTGACACCTCGGAGAACCTGATCGGTCTGCTCGAATCGCGTCTCGACGCGATCGTCTACCGTGCCAAGTTCGTACCGACCGTCTTTGCTGCCCGTCAGTTCGTCAACCACGGCCACGTCACCGTCAACGGCATCAAGGTCAACATCGGCTCGTACCGCTGCAAGGCCGGCGACGTGATCGAAGTTCGCCAGAAGTCGAAGCAGCTGGTCACCGTTCTCGAGTCGGTTCAGCTCGCTGAGCGTGACGTTCCGGACTACATCGAAGTCGACCACAACAAGATGGTTGCCACCTTCGTTCGCGTTCCGGGCCTGTCGGACGTTCCGTACGCCGTCGTCATGGAACCGCAGCTGGTCGTCGAATTCTACTCGCGCTAATCAGTGCGAGACCGGATTGTGGAAAGCCGCCCCTCGGGGCGGCTTTTTCTATTTGCGCCGCAACATTTCGCGGCGATTATGTCGTGCGGCATCGAGCTGCAAGAGGATGGATATGGACCTTCAGGCGATCGTTGACGACATCGTGCGCGAGCTCGGACCCCGTCTCGGCGAGGGCAAGGTCGCCGATTACATTCCTGAGCTTGCCAAGGTGGATCCGAAACAGTTCGGCATCGCCATCACCACTGTGGACGGCGACGTCTTTACGGCGGGCGATGCGGCAACGCCGTTTTCCATACAGAGCGTCTCCAAGGTGTTCATGCTGACGCTGGCGCTGGGCAAGGCCGGTGAGGCCATCTGGAAGCGTGTCGGCCGCGAGCCCTCGGGCACGGCCTTCAATTCGATTGTACAACTCGAGCACGAGCACGGCATTCCGCGCAATCCCTTCATCAATGCCGGCGCGATCGTCGTCTGCGACATGGTGCTCGCCGGCCACAAGCCGAAGGAGGCGATCGGCGAGGTGCTGCGCTTCGTCCGCTATCTCGCGGACGACGAGACGATCAGCATCGACGGTGCCGTCGCGAAGTCGGAAACGAAGACCGGCTACCGCAACTACGCACTGGCCAATTTCATGCGGTCGTTCGGCAACCTGGATCACGACGTCGACCATGTTCTCGGCGTCTACTTCCACCAGTGCGCGCTGTCGATGACCTGTGCCCAGCTGTCGCGGGCCGGCCTGTTCCTGGCTGCAAAGGGTGCCGATCCGATCAGTGGCTATTCGGTCGTCTCGCCCAAGCGGGCGCGGCGCATCAATGCGCTGATGCTGACCTGCGGTCACTATGACGGTTCGGGCGACTTCGCCTTCCATGTCGGCCTGCCCGGCAAGAGCGGTGTCGGCGGCGGCATCCTGGCGATTGCACCGGGCAAGGCGTCGATCGCGGTGTGGTCACCGGGCCTCAACAAGGTCGGCAATTCGGCGCTGGGCTCCGTTGCGCTCGAAATGCTGGCGAGCCGCACCGGCTGGTCGGTATTCGGGGCTTGATCTTGGCGGATGAACCGGGCATTGGCAGGGCGCGCCTGCGCGCGCCCGTGGAGCCTTGATGCCATGACCCTTTCGCCCGCCGAATTCGCCGCCGATCTCGCCACAGACGAGGATGACGCTTCCGCCGATGCGGCCGGTGTCCATCCGGTCTTTGCCGCCGCGCCGCGGTCCGTCGGCTTCAACAAGCTGCGCAAGCGCCTGATCCGTCAGGTCCGGCAGGCGATCACCGACTTCGACATGCTGAAGGGCCAGAAGCGCTGGCTGGTCGGCCTTTCGGGCGGCAAGGATTCCTACGGCCTGCTTGCCCTTCTGCTCGACCTGCAATGGCGGGGTCTGCTTCCTGTCGAGCTTGTCGCCTGCAATCTGGACCAGGGACAGCCGAATTTCCCGAAGGACGTGCTGCCGGACTATCTAGCCTCGATCGGGGTGAAGCACCGGATCGAATATCGCGACACCTATTCGGTGGTGAAGGAAAAGGTGCCGACGGGGGGCACCTATTGTTCGCTGTGCTCGCGCCTGCGTCGCGGCAACCTCTACCGGGTGGCGCGGGAGGAGGGATGCGATGCGCTGGTGCTCGGCCATCATCGCGAAGACATTCTGGAGACCTTCTTCATGAACTTCTTCCATGGCGGGCGCCTGTCTGCCATGCCGGCGAAGCTTCTCAACGACGAGGGCGACCTGATGGTGCTCCGGCCGCTCGCCTATGCGGCCGAAGAGGACCTTGCCCGTTTCGCCGCGGCGATGGCGTTCCCGATCATCCCTTGTGATCTCTGCGGTTCACAGGACGGTCTCCAGCGCAATGCGATGAAGGAGATGCTGGCCGGCATCGAGGCCCGGATGCCCGGGCGCAAGGACGCGATGCTGCGGGCGCTCGGCCATGTCGATCCGTCGCATCTGCTCGATCCCCGGCTTTTCGATTTTTCCTCCCTTCTTCCGACAAAGGACGGCTGACAATGGCAGAACTCGACATCGCGGCGCTTGCCAATGCGCTGCAGGAAGCAGCCGCAACGGAGATCCTACCGCGTTTCCGCAATCTCGGTGACGGCGACGTGCGCATGAAGACGGATGCAATCGACCTCGTGACGGAGGCCGATGAGGCGGCAGAGCGGCTGGTCCGGGCACGGATTGCCGAGATCATGCCCGATGCCGTCTTCATCGGCGAAGAAGCGGTCGCCGCCGATCCGGCACTGCTCGACACACTGGCCGATGCGGAGCTTGCCGTGATCGTCGATCCGATCGACGGAACGTTCAACTATGCCGCGGGCCTACCGCTGTTCGGCGTCATGCTGAGCGTGGTGGCAAAGGGCGAGACCGTGGCCGGGATCATCTACGATCCGATGGGCAATGACTGGCTGATCGCGGAGAAGGGTTCCGGCGCCTGGCTCTGCGGTGCCAACGGTTCGCAAGTGCAGATGGCGGTCGCGCCGGCGGTCCCCCTCAACCAGATGGTCGGCATTGCCGCGATGACCTACATGGACACCGAGAACAAACGCAAGATCCTCGGCAACCTGGCCGAAGTGCGCATGTTCACCAGCTATCGTTGCTCGGCCCACGAATACCGCACCTTTGCGGCCGGGCACCTGCATTTTCTCATGTACAAGAAGCTGATGCCCTGGGATCACCTGGCCGGCACCCTGATCTCCCAGGAGGCGGGCGCCTATGTGGCTCGTCTCGACGGGTCGCCCTACCTGCCACACAATTTCGACGGCGGCTTGTTGCTTGCGCCAGACCGCGAGAGCTGGACCGAACTCCGCGAGAAGGTCTTCACGATCTAGTCGCCGACAAAGCGGCAACGAAAAAAAGCGCGGGAACCGGTGGTTCCCGCGCTTTTTCATCGGCGGATAACTTTTCAGGCGCGCGGGTTCTGCTGGCGGAAGAGGACGCCGCGTTCGCCGATCAGGACAAAAACCAGGCCGATCAACGAAACGGTGAAATAGCCGGCGACCATCGGCAAGGCCGTGCCGTTATAGGCCTGGCCGATCGCGGCTCCGATCAGAGATCCGCCGGTCGTGCCCATGAAGCCGAGTACCGAGGATGCTGTACCCGCGACATGGCCCAGCGGCTCCATTGCCAGCGAGTTGAAGTTCGAGCCGATCCACCCGAACTGGAACATGGCCAGGGCGAAGAAGGTGATGAATAGCGCGAACGGCATCGGCTGGGGGCCGAGCACCTGGGCCAGCAGCCAGACGAAGGTGATGGCGATGAAGCCGACCAGCGATGCATGGGAGAGGCGCCGCATCCCGAAACGGCCGACCAGTCGCGCGTTCACGAAGGAAGACAGCGACATGAACAGGGCCACGGCCGCGAAGGCGACCGGGAACCAGACGCCGAGGCCGTAGATGCCGACATAGATCTGCTGTGCCGAGTTGATGAAACCGAACAGTGCTCCGAAGATGAACGTGCTGGCGATCGTGTAGCAGAGCGCGATGCGATCGGTCAGGACGATGCGGAAGCCGCCGATGATCGAGGAGACAGTGAACGGCCGCACGTCCTTCGGCGCCAAGGTCTCGGGCAAGCGAGCGAACATCCAGAGGCTCACCAGTGTTGCGGCGACCGCCATGAAGACGAAGATCCAGTTCCAGTGACCCATCAACATGATGACCTGACCGGTGCCCGGTGCGATGACCGGGATAACCATGAAGACCATCATGATGAGCGACATGACTTCGGCCATCTGACGGCCGCCGTAGACGTCGCGGACGATGGAGACGGTGATGACACGCGTCGCCGCCGAACCGAGGCCCTGGATGAAGCGCAGGACCAGAAGGGTGCCAAACGACGGCACCATGACCATTGCGAGTGCAGACACGATATAGATTGCGAGACCGAACAGCATCGGCTTGCGGCGGCCGAAGCGGTCGGCGATCGGCCCGTACAGAAGCTGCGCCAGACCGAAACCGATGAGGTAGGCCGAAACCACGTATTGCCGGTGGTTTTCATTGGTCACGTTCAGAGCGCTGCCAATCTCCTGGAGGCCCGGCAGCATGATGTCGATTGCGAGCGCGTTGAGGGACATCAGGAAAGCCATCATCGCGATGAACTCGACCCGTCCCATTCCCCGCAAACCGACGGGTGGTGACTGTAACGTTGTAGACATTGTTCAATACCTGAAAACAGACAGAAGGCGTTGCTCGACGCAACGCCTTTCAAAAAACTTCAACGGATGAGACCCGCGGGTACCGCGGATGATGACGGTCAGGCGGCGCCGCGAACGGCGATACCCTGATCCTGGAAATGCTTTTGCAGTTCTCCGGCCTGGAACATCTCGCGGACAATGTCGCAGCCGCCGACGAATTCGCCCTTGACGTAGAGCTGGGGAATGGTCGGCCAGTTCGAGAATTCCTTGATGCCCTGACGGATCTCGTCGTCGGCGAGCACGTTGATGCCCTTGAAGTCGACGCCTACGTAATCGAGGATCTGCACCACCTGGCCGGAGAAGCCGCACTGCGGAAACTGGGGGGTGCCCTTCATGAAGAGAACCACATCGTTGGTCTTCACTTCATTGGCGATGAAATCTTGGGCGCTCATGGGATATCCTTTCACATGCGGATTAAAGGGCCGCTGTTTCGTTCCTGCATTCTAGATAGCAAGCATGCGCCGTCTTTGCCATAGCGCAAAAAACGCGAGACGACCGGATTGTGCTTACCGGCTCCGCTGGCGGCTGCGCTTGGCCGCCGTGCGCCGGCGGCTGGTCTGCTTCTTGGCCGGCTTGCGGAGCCGGCTCGTCTTCTTGACGAAGCGTCCGGTTGTGGCCGAGCGCGTCTGGCGCTTGCTCCGGCGGGTCGCGCTGCGCCCGGTCGTCTTCTTGAGGATCTCTTTCAGAACCCCTTCGACGACGTTTTCGACGACTTCTTTGATGAGGTCGGCCATGCTCGCGTCCTTACGGTCTCAATCTGGGATCGAGGTCTGCAGGGCAAGGGCGTGCAGAACGCCGCCCATATTGCCCTTCAGTGCGTCGTAGACCATCTGGTGCTGCTGCACGCGAGACTTGCCGCGAAATGCCTCGGCCACGACTTCTGCGGCGTAGTGGTCACCGTCGCCGGCCAGGTCACGAATGACCACCTTCGCGCCGGGGATGCCCGCCTTGATCATGTCTTCGATATCGCCGGGTTTCATCGCCATGTCGGGTTCTCCTGCCTGTGTGAAGCACCGCCTCAGGCGATGCTTCCTTCCATGTAGCGAGGGAACCACGATTCATATGCCGAACGCAATTCCTCAATTGCGACCGGGCGAGCCTCGCCGAGCACGACGGCGTTACCGCCGGTGCGGCCGACGAAGGGGGCGAAAATGTCGGCTTCCTTGGCACGATCGAGCACCATGTCCAGGTCTTCTTCCCGGATCGTGACCACGTAGCGGCCCTGATCCTCGCCGAAGAAGGTGGCAATCGGATTCTCGTCGTTGAGTTGCGTCAGCTTGGCGCCGATGCCGGAGGTGATCGCCATTTCGGCAATGGCAAGGCCGAGGCCGCCGGAAGAGCAGTCGTGAACGGCCGTTGCCACGCCATCGGTGATCAGGGCGCGGACAAAGTCGCCGACCTTCTTCTCGTGGGCGAGATCAACATGCGGAGCGGGACCTTCGACGCGGCCGAGAATGTCGCGGAGATAGACCGACTGGCCGAGATGCGAACCCCAGTTGGCCGGAGCGCCGCAAAGCAGGATCGCCTCGCCCTGGACGGCGAAGCGGATACGCGCCATCTTCGACCAGTCCTTCAACAGGCCGACGCCTGCGATGGTCGGCGTCGGCAGGATAGCCTGGCCGTTGGTCTCGTTGTAGAGCGACACGTTGCCCGAAACGATCGGAAAGTCGAGGGCCTTGCAGGCCTCGCCGATGCCCTTGATGGCAAAGACGAACTGACCCATGATTTCCGGGCGTTCCGGGTTGCCGAAATTGAGGTTGTCGGTGGCGGCGAGCGGCAGGGCGCCGGTCGCCGTGATGTTGCGCCAGCATTCGGCGACGGCCTGCTTGCCGCCTTCGAACGGATCGGCTTCTACGTAGCGCGGCGTCACGTCGGAGGAGAAGGCGAGCGCCTTCTTCGGGTGGGTGTCGACGCGCACTACGCCGGCGTCACCGCCCGGCAGTTGCAGCGAGTTGCCCTGGATCAGCGTGTCATACTGCTCGTAGACCCAGCGACGCGAGGAGTTGTTGGCGGAGCCGAGCAGCTTGACCAGCGCATCGGCGACGTCGGCTTCCGGGACAGCGTCCGCAGCAAGCGGAGCAGGGGTCTTCGGCTCGACCCAAGGACGGTCGTATTCCGGCGCCTGGTCGCCCAGTTCCTTGATCGGCAGGTTGGCGACTTCCTCGCCCTGGTGAATGATGCGGAAGCGCAGGTCGTCGGTGGTGTAACCGACGATGGCGAAGTCGAGGCCCCACTTGACGAAGATCGCCTTGGCGACGTCTTCCTTCGAGGGCTCGAGCACCATGAGCATGCGCTCTTGGCTCTCCGACAGCATCATCTCATAGGCCGTCATGCGCTCTTCGCGGACCGGCACCTTGTCGAGGTCCAGCTCGATGCCGAGGTCGCCCTTGGCGCCCATTTCGACAGCCGAGCAGGTGAGGCCGGCGGCACCCATATCCTGGATGGCAATAACGGCACCGGTCTGCATCAGCTCGAGGCAGGCCTCAAGCAGGCACTTTTCGGTGAAGGGGTCGCCGACCTGGACGGTCGGACGCTTTTCCTCGATCGATTCGTCGAACTCGGCCGATGCCATCGTGGCGCCGCCGACGCCGTCACGGCCGGTCTTGGCGCCGAGGTAGACGACCGGGAGGCCGACGCCCTTGGCTTCCGAAAGGAAGATGGCGTTGGACTTGGCGAGACCGGCGGCAAAGGCATTGACCAAGATGTTGCCGTTATAGCGGGCATCGAATTCGACTTCGCCGCCGACGGTCGGAACACCGAAGGAGTTTCCGTAGCCGCCGACACCGGCGACGACGCCGGAGACGAGGTGACGGGTCTTCGGGTGATCCGGAGCGCCGAAGCGCAGCGCGTTCATTGCCGCAACCGGGCGGGCACCCATGGTGAAGACGTCGCGCAGGATGCCGCCGACGCCGGTCGCGGCACCCTGATAGGGTTCGATGTAGGACGGGTGATTGTGGCTTTCCATCTTGAAGACGACGCAGTCGCCGTCGTCGATGTCGACCACACCTGCGTTCTCGCCGGGGCCCTGGATGACGCGCGGCCCCTTGGTCGGCAGCGTCTTCAGCCACTTCTTCGAAGACTTGTAGGAGCAGTGCTCGTTCCACATCGCCGAGAAGATGCCGAGTTCGGTGAAGGTCGGCTCGCGACCGATCAGTTGCAGGATCCGATCGTATTCGTCCGGCTTCAGCCCATGCGAGGCAACGAGTTCGGGGGTGATCTGGATCGTGTTGGGGATCGTCATCGCTGGTCCTGGATAGCCTGCCGGAAATCGGGGTTTCGGCGCTTCTTTAGCGCATGTGAGGCCATGGCGCGACAGGAAAATTCGGCTTGTCACAGACGGGGCAAAATCGGCTTGCGGCAGCGCCACATGCACCATCAGGCGACACTGTCGTAGCCGGCGCCACCGTTTTCCAGAAGCCGGCGCAGGATCATCATGCCGTTCGCAACTTCTTCACGCCGCTCAGGTGCGGAGAAGCCGATACGGGCGCGATGATGCACCTTTTCCGACCGGCCGGCCTTGAACTCGTCCTCGTCGTCGATCAGCACGCCTTCGGCCAGTGCCGCGTTCTTGAAGGTGACCGACAGCCACGGATCGGGAAGCGCCAGCCAGAGAAAGGGAATGGCCGGGTTCGAGCGGAAATCGAAGCCTGCAAGATGGCGCTGCGCCAGCTCTTCGCGTGCCGCAATCTCCTCCGCGCAGGCTTCCCGGATGCGCGCGGCGTCGCTGGACAGAACGAGGCGCGCGCAGACTTCGGCCAGGATGAAGGGAATACCGCCAGTCATCATCTTGTGGGCAATGCGGACCCGCTGGGCGAAATGCGGCGGGCAGGCGACCCAGCCGCCGCGTATGCCGGCGGCGACCGACTTGGAGAGACCTCCGACCATGAAGACGCGATCCGGCGCCAGCGCCGCAAGCCTCGGCGCGGGCTCCGTCGACATGGCGCCGTAGAGATCGTCCTCGATCAGCCAGACATTGTGGCGCCGGGCAATATCGACCAGTGCATGGCGGCGATCCAGCGGCATGGTCGCAAGCGTCGGATTCTGCGCGGAAGACATGACGAAGGCGACCTTCGGATGCTGCTGGGCGCAGACCCGCTCGAAGTCCTCCGGCCGCATGCCCTGCTCGTCGCTGTCGACGAGCGTCGTGCGGCGACCGGCGAGGCCCGCGCCCCGGCTGACCTGGGAATAGGTCAGGTGCTCGAACACCACACGATCGCCGGGAGAGGTGACGGCACTGATGACGGCCATGATGCCGGCATGGGCGCCGAGGGTCGGAACGATATCCTGCGGATGGGGTGCCCAGTCACCCTTGGCGAGCCAGCGTGCGCCGGCCTCGAACCAATGATCGGGAAAGCTGCGGGTGTAGCTGGCGATCTCCACCGGGTGTTCGCGCAGGATCGCGCCCATGTGACTCTGCAGGCACTCGCCCTGGCCGACATCGGGCGCGGCCGTGCTGTCGAAGCGGATCTTGCCCGGTTGCGGCGAAACCGAACGCGTGCCGACGAGGGCGGCTGCGACCGGGTCATGCTCTCCGTTCGGAGTGGCGGTCCGACCGTCGCGAACAAAGGTACCACGGCCGACCTCGCCCGTCACAAGCCCGCGCTCATGTACCAGCGCATAGGCGCGGCTGACGGTGCCGATAGTGATCCCGAGGTCGAAGGCGAGGTTGCGCTGCGGCGGCAGCTTGGCGCCGGCCGCGAGCGTGCCAGTGGCAATCGATGCCTCGATCTGGTCGGCCAGGCGGACATAGATCGGGCCTTTGCCCATGGAAAGGTCAGGAAGCCAATTTGTCATCATGACAATTCACTACATTGTCCGGATTGATTGGTCAATGCTACGGACATTGCAACGAATTCGACTGGCGATAGGGGTGCAATATGATCGACTCAGTAGCGTATCTTGGTGCAATTGATACAATCTATCCGGATGGATTTCGGCGCGAGACGCTGTTCCGGAGCACCGGCGACATGCTGTCGCCCGAGGTGCGCCCCAAGGGTATATGGGCGCGCATGACCCATGGGTTTTCGAATTGGCGGATGAAGCGGGCGGGACGGCTCGCGCTCAGCGAACTGACCGACGAGCAGTTGCGCGACATCGGCCTTACCCGGGTCGCCGCTGAACAGGAGGCCCGGAAATCGTGGCTGCTGCTGCGCTGAGTGCCTAGAACTTGTAGGCGAGGGCAAGGCCAGCGTGGCTGATGCCGTCATTCGGGGCGCAGAGATTGGCGCTGGACGAATGGTCGATCGTCGCGACGACGTCGAGCTTGTCGGTGAGACGGAAGCCGGCTGCGGCATATTCGTGGAACAACAGCGAGCAGCCGAGCTTCGGGCCGCTGGTGCCGTCGTCTTCGAGGTCGCCATTGTGCACGGTGCCGCCGAAGCCGACGTCCAGGTAAAAGCGGTCCGTCACAGGGACGGTCCAGTTCAGGCCGGCATAGACCTGGCTTGCCGCGCCAGCGGTACTTACCGAGGCGCCGACATGCAGGCGCGGCCGCATCAGCGTGTCCTGCCAGGTCGAGGCGTTTGCCGATTCGAGGGGATCGAAAAAGAGCACCACCGTCGGAAAGAAACCGGGTTCGAAGGTGCTGCGGGCCTGAATGGATCCCGTCACGCCAGCTCTGACTTCCTTGATGGACCAGTCGGCAGCGAGCGCGCCTTGCGCAAATGTCATCGATGCCGAGACGCCCAGTACGCAAACCACGCTGCGCAGGACGGATGCAATGCGATCATCCATGGAAACTCACCCGGACTCGTTTCAGCCGAGTTGCGACGCTATCACATGATTTTGACGATGGCGACCGGGTCTTGCCCAGAAAAGGTCGCAAATTTCAAGCTGCGATCAGCAGTCCTTCGCGCCCTTTGCCCAGCGGCTGACATCGGCGGCGATGCGGCCCGCAACCGGTTCGCTCATCATCGGACCGAAGGCGTCGAGGCGGGCCGGGCGGCCTTCCGCCTGCACGACCAGCAGCGGCCGGATGTCGTGGCTTCCCTTGCGCACCAGAAGAATGCGCGGCTTGCCGGAGAAGGAGTTCAGCTCCGGCGCCATGGCATAGGCCTTGAAAGCCGGGTCTCCTGACTTCATCCAACAGTTGTTGGCGCCGACAGCAACGCGCTCCATCACGTCAAGGGCAGACTGGCCATGCGCCGGCTGCGGCTTGGGTTTGGGCTGGCAGGCTGCAAGTGCAGTCAGGGCGGCGGCGGCAAGAACAATGGAGGGGCGCATGCAGAATCGCTTTTCGTTCATCGGGCGCCCGTCCTCTATCATCCGAACCGTTAAGCAGCGATTACGTCGAGGGCCGAGGCGAAGATGCCACGTCCGTCATTGCCGCCGTGAGCAGCCTCGATCAGGTTTTCGGGGTGCGGCATCATGCCGAGAACGTTGCCCTTCTCGTTCATCACGCCGGCGATGTCATTGATCGAGCCGTTCGGATTGGTTCCTTCGGCATAGCGGAAGACGACCTGGCCATTGCCCTCGATCGCCTTCAGGGTTTCCGTGTCCGCAAAATAGTTGCCGTCGTGATGGGCGACAGGGCAGCGGATGATCTGGCCCTTGGCATAGGCGCGGGTGAAGTCGGTGTCGGCATTGGCGACTTCAAGCTTGATTTCCTTGCAGACGAACTTCAGCGAGGAATTGCGCATCAGCGCGCCGGGAAGCAGCCCCGCTTCCAGCAGGATCTGGAAGCCGTTGCAGACGCCGAGAACCTTCGTTCCGCGTTCGGCTGCCGCCTTGACGGCCTGCATGACCGGCATGCGCGCGGCGATCGCGCCACAACGGAGATAGTCACCATAGGAGAAGCCGCCGGGGATGACGATCAGATCGACATCCGGAAGCGTCGTCTCGGTCTGCCAGATCGTGACCGGGGCCGTGCCCGAGATCTTGGTGAGCGCGGCGATCATGTCGCGGTCGCGGTTGAGGCCAGGGAGTTGCAGAACGGCGGATTTCATGGGTGGGGCTCAAACCTTGCTTGTGCTTCCTGGAGCTCCCGCAGCTCCAGGCGATTTTCGATGCGGTCGAGGCGACTCTCAATGCTTCCGATCGTTGACCGGAGATTGTTCACGTCTCCTTGAAGGAGATGGATCTGGCCGCGAAGCGTCAAGTTGTCGGAACGTAGGTCACCAATGGCGAGGTCAACCTTGTCGAAGCGCTGATTGAGCTTCTTGAGAAGCTCATACATCAATTCGCTGGTGCCGTCCGCCATACCATCGCTCCCCTGGCTTCAGGCGATGGCGATAGTATAGTTCTCGATGACCGTGTTGGCGAGGAGCTTTTCGCACATGCCCTTGAGGTCGGCTTCGGCCTTGGCCTTGTCGGTGCCTTCGAGCTCGAGGTCGAAGACCTTGCCCTGGCGGACATGGCCGACGCCGTCGAAGCCGAGCGCGCCGAGCGCGCCTTCGATCGCCTTGCCCTGCGGGTCGAGGACGCCGTTCTTGAGGGTTACGGTCACGCGTGCCTTGATCACTCTCAATCTCCGTAGATCTGTTTTGTCGGTCGCTTACTTCACCAGCACCGGGCCGGTGCCGCGCAGCGGCTCGTTTTCGTTGATGATGCCCAGACGCTTGGCGACTTCCTGATAGGCCTCGAGCAGGCCGCCGAGATCCTGGCGGAACCGGTCCTTGTCGAGCTTCTCGCGGGTCTCGATGTCCCAGAGGCGGCAGCTGTCCGGCGAGATCTCGTCGGCCAGGATGATGCGCATCATGTCGCCTTCATAGAGACGACCGCACTCGATCTTGAAGTCGACCAGCTGGATGCCGATGCCGAGGAAGAGGCCGGACAGGAAGTCGTTGACGCGGATCGCCAGCGCCATGATGTCGTCGAGTTCGGCGGGGTTTGCCCAGCCGAAGGCCGTGATGTGCTCTTCAGAGACCATCGGGTCGGCGAGCGCGTCGGACTTGTAATAGAATTCGATGATCGAGCGCGGCAGGACGATGCCTTCCTCGATGCCGAGGCGGGTCGCGAGCGAGCCGGCGGCAACGTTGCGCACGACGATCTCAAGCGGAATCATCTCCACTTCCTTGATCAACTGCTCGCGCATGTTGATCCGGCGGATGAAATGGGTGGGGATGCCGATCTTGTTCAGGTGCGTGAAGATGTATTCGGAAATGCGGTTGTTGAGAACGCCCTTTCCGTCGATGACTTCATGCTTCTTCTTGTTGAATGCGGTCGCATCGTCCTTGAAGAATTGGATCAGCGTGCCTGGTTCCGGACCCTCGTAAAGGATCTTGGCCTTGCCTTCGTATACACGGCGGCGACGGTTCATGGCGGGTTTTCTCTGCTTGTTGGCGTCACACGAGGGGACGCAAGTGGACTATTGAAGCGGTCCCTTAGCGGAAAAGCTCGGTTTTCACAATGCAACAGTTGTCCCCCGGATCGAAATCGTCCAAACCGTAGGCGCGCTTGGAGAATCGACCAAGTTTGCATTGCACTTTGTACCGCCTTTTGATTAATGGGTGAACGAAACCCGCACGGTGGCGGCATATTTTGGGAGACGCAGATGAGCGGCATGAGTGATCGCGAAAAGGCTTTTGAAAACAAGTTCGCGCACGACCAGGAACTCCGTTTCAAGGCGGAAGCGCGACGCAACAAGCTGCTCGGCCTGTGGGCCGGTAGCCTCCTCGGCAAGGCTGATGTTGATGCCTATGCCAAGGAAGTGGTTGCTTCCGACTTCGAAGAGGCCGGCGACGCAGACGTGCTGCGCAAGTTGAGCGGCGACCTCGCTGCCGGCGGCATTTCGGTCACCGAAGAAGAGATCCGCGCCAAGATGATCGAGTTCCTCGCCCAGGCCGTGGAACAGATCCAGGGCGAGTGATCCTCCCTATGGTTTGATGCGATCGGGCGCCGTCCGGCGCCCGTCCTGACCTTTCGTCACGCCGAGAGAGCGCAGCTACGCCAGCTTTCATCGCGCAGGAAGGTGGCCGTGTCCTCGAAGGGCATTGGCACGGCAAGGCCGAAGCCTTGCAAGACATCGCAGCCGAGACCCCGCAATATGCGGACGTGATCCGGCGTTTCCACCCCTTCCGCCACAACCCGAATACCGAGCGAGCGGCCGATGTCGATGATCGAGCCGACGAGATTGCGGCGCGAACGCGATCCAGGGACGGTCTGTACCAGTTCGCGGTCGATCTTGAGGGTCTTCGGGCTCAGTCTCAGCAGGCTGACGATCGAGGCGTGGCCGGTTCCGAAATCATCGATTTCGAGATCGATGCCCATCTTCTTGAGGTGACGCAGGTTGTCGATCGCCTGATCATCGTTGTCGTCGAGGAAGATCGATTCAAGCAGTTCGAATGAGACCGTTCCGGGATCGAAGTCGAGGGCGCTCAGCTTCTTCTTCAGGGCGGGATCGTGAAGGCGCCGCGAGGAGACGTTGACGGAGATCTTGGGGATGCTCAACCCGAGTTTCTCCCAGCGGGCCATGTCGGCAAGCGCCCGTTCGAGGATAAGACCGTCGATCTCTCCCACCACGCCGATATCTTCGGCGACGGCGAGGAACTTGTCCGGAGTGAGGATGCCGTGTTCCGGATGGCGCCAGCGGGCAAGTGTCTCGGCTCCGCTCACATCCAGCGTCTTGGCGTCGAACTGGAACTGGTAGAAGGGCAGGAACTCGTTCTGTTCGAGGCCGCGCAGAATGTCGTCGGCGATCCTCTTGCTGTCCACCATCCGGCTGTGGCTGTCGCGGGAGAAGAAAGCGTAACGACTGCGGCCACTGTTTTTTGCGTTGTATAGCGCGATGTCGGCATTGAGCAGCAACTGGCGCGGTTCGACCGTGCCCGTCCGGTCGCAGGCGATGCCGATGCTGGCTCCGAACCGGCAATCCTGTCCGTTGTAGGCCACCGGCTTGCGGAGTTCGCTGATGAGGCGCTCGGCGAGGGCGGTCAGCGTGTGTTGGTTGCCGTCGAAGCGGGCGACAAAGACGAATTCGTCTCCACCGATGCGGGCGACGAAATCACCGTCGCGAACGTTGTCGCGCAGGATGCGCGCCGCGTGCTTCAACATCGCGTCGCCGGCATTGTGACCGAGCGTATCGTTGATCTGCTTGAACCGGTCGAGGTCGATGTGAAGGATGGCCAGGCCACCCTTGTCCGCGCGTCCCTCACCATCCAGGCTCTCCAGCATCTCGTCGAGATAGCGCCGGTTGGGAAGGTCGGTGAGGTGGTCGTGCAGGGCAATGTGTTCGATGCGCGCCTTGGCCTGTTCGAGATCCCGGTTCCGGGCCTCGGCCAGCGTTTTGGCGCGCTCGAGTTCCTTGCGGAGTTCGAGGTCTGCCGTGATATCCCAGTTGGCGCCGACCATCTTGCGATGACCATCGCCATCGATGAATGGCAGGGTGCGTGAGCGAATGTAGTGGGTTGAGCCATCCTTCAGGACGACGCGGTACTCGTCGGAGAACGGGATCAACTGTTCGACGTGGCGGCTCACCTTCGTCTGCACGCGCTCGGCGTCATCGGGATGCAGCATGTCTTCCCATTCGCCGTTGATGCGGATGAGCGGATCGGTGTCGAGCCCGTAAATGGCGCGCATCCCGGAATCCCACTCGCACATTCCGGTACTGAAGTCGGCTTCGAAGACGCCGATGCCGGAGGCGTCCAGGGCGAGTTTCAGGCGGCGCGACATCCGGGCCAGTGTTTCCTCCGCTGCCTTGCGCTCGGTAATGTCGGTGTCCGTGCCGACGATGCGGACCGGCTGGCCCTCGTCGTCCCATTCGACGCAGGCGCCGCGGCATTCGATCCAAATCCAATGTCCCTTCTTGTGGCGCTCCCGATATTCGAATGTCGTGTATTCCGGGTCACCGGCGTTCTGTCTCTCAATCGAATGCAGGACGCGGCTCCGATCGTCGGGATGAACCATGTCGAGCCATTCCTCCGTCGTGCCGGCGATCGGGTCATCGGGGCCGAGGCCACGGATCGAGCGCCACACGTCGGAGTAGGACATTTCGCCCGTATCCATTCGCTGGTCCCACACGCCGGATGACGAGCCCACGAGCGCGTGGTTCCAACGACGCTCCCGTTCGACGAGGGAAGCCTCGCTGTCGCGGATTGGCTGGATGTCCGTGCACTGGATCAGAAGGTAGGGGAGCGCCTGGGTGGTCGTCGGACGAAAGGGTTTGATGGAGGCGATGACGTGTCTGCGCCGGGTGTCGTCGAGCCCGATTGCGAATTCGAGAGAGCGCGGCAAGGCCGCGTCAGCAAGAGACGCGACATGGATCGCCTGAAAGGTCGGGCGCTCCAACCCGTCGAGAAGGCCGGCGAACGTCATTTCGCCCAGACCGGCGACTGCTCCCACGAGTTCCAGGAAGGGATCGTTGCAGCCGAGGATGCGACCGTCAGCGCCGACGACCGCACTGGCGAGGGGAAGGATCGCCAGTAGGTCGTTGAAATCGTCGCGAACAGGGTCTTTTGGGCTGGCTTGTTCGGTTGTACTCGGGTGCAACGGCTGTTCTTTCGAAAACGAATTTCGAGATCGCGCCAGAGTAGTGAGGCAGAATTAAATTGTGCTTAATTACGCCGCAGAGGTTCATGCTGCGACGTTGTGTACTACCTCGCTCAGAGGCGTGCGAGGAACTGGGCGAAGACCATGGTACCTTCGGGCCACGGGCCATGGCCCGAATCCGCATTGATGTGACCGGATTCGCCCGCGTCGATCAGGAGTGAACCCCATGCGTTGGCAATGTCGTCGGCGTGCTCGTAGGTGCCGAACGGGTCGTTTCGGCTGGCGATCGTGATCGACGGGAAGGGCAGCGGGTTGCGCGGATAGGGGCCGAAGGTCATCAGATGCTTCGGGCGGATCTCCGGGTTGGCGACATCAGGCGGTGCCACAAGGAAAGCGCCGGCGACTTTTTTGCTGATCTCGGGCACGGCGTGAATGGCCGTCGGAACGCCGAGAGAATGGGCGACCAGCACGACAGGACGCGTCGAGGCGTTGACTTCCTCGACGATCCGCTTGACCCAGTCCTCGCGCACCGGCTTCGACCACTCCGCCTGCTCTACGCGACGCGCGGTCGAGAGTCTGGCCTCCCAGCGGCTCTGCCAGTGGTCGGGTCCGGAATTGGTGTAGCCCGGTATGATCAGGATATCGGCGTCAGATGCTTTCATGCTGCCTTAATTGCGGTCGCGGGCGTCTGCCGTCAAGAGCCGCGTTGTGCTTTGCAGCAACGAAACTCCGTGGCGCTTCATGTAAGGGGCAGCTGACGAGGGTTGCACCAGGCACCGGTCATGATGAAACAGGGGGCTCGCGTCAGACGTCTTCTTGCCGCATAATCTGCCGGTTCGAACACCCTTGTCAGCAACGTCTAGCATCGGATTGGAACGGACGGGCGACGACAATGAACACCGGGAAGCCGCGTGTGGGCGGCGGGCCGAAAGCGGTTGAGCGCCCCCCGTTGGCGCCGACCGCAGGCGACCGGCAGGCGTGGCGCATGCCGGTCGCAAGTTTTGAGGCTAGGATCAGCCGAAGACGCGCTTGAAGATCGTGTCGACGTGCTTGGTATGGTAGCCAAGGTCGAATTTTTCGCGGATCTCTTCCTCGGAGAGGACCGCGCGCACTTCCTCGTCCGCCAGCAGTTCCTCGAGGAAGTCGGCGCCCTTTTCCCAGACCTTCATGGCATTGCGCTGCACGAGGCGATAGCTGTCCTCGCGGGAAACGCCGGCCTGCGTCAGCGCCAGAAGAACGCGCTGGCTCATGACGAGGCCCTTGAACTTGTTCATGTTCTTCAACATGTTTTCGGGATAGATCACCAGCTTCTCGATGACGCCGGCAAGGCGGTTCAGCGCGAAATCGAGGGTGATCGTGGTGTCCGGGCCGATGGCGCGCTCGACGCTCGAATGGCTGATGTCGCGCTCGTGCCAGAGTGCCACGTTTTCCATGGCCGGAACGACCGACATGCGCACGAGCCGGGCGAGGCCCGTCAGGTTCTCGGTGAGGACCGGGTTGCGCTTGTGCGGCATGGCGGACGAGCCCTTCTGGCCCGGCGAGAAGAATTCTTCCGCCTCCAGAACCTCGGTGCGCTGCATGTGGCGGATCTCGATCGCCACGTTTTCGATCGAGGAGGCGATGACGCCGAGGGTTGCGAAGAACATCGCATGGCGGTCGCGCGGGATGACCTGGGTCGAAACCGGTTCGGGAACGAGGCCGAGCTTTTCGCAGACATGTTCCTCGACGCGCGGGTCGATATTGGCAAAAGTGCCGACGGCACCGGAGATCGCACCGGTGGCGATTTCGGCGCGGGCCGCGACGAGGCGGGCGCGGTTGCGGGTCATTTCGGCATAGAAGCGGGCAAAGGTCAGGCCCATCGTCGTCGGCTCGGCGTGGATGCCGTGGCTGCGGCCGATGCGCACCGTATCCTTGTGCTCGAAGGCGCGCGTCTTGAGAGCCGCGAGGACCCGGTCCATGTCGGCGATCAGAATGTCGGCGGCGCGGACCAGTTGGATGTTGAGCGTGGTGTCAAGCACGTCGGAAGACGTCATGCCCTGATGGACGAAACGGCTGTCCGGTCCGATGAATTCGGCAAGGTGGGTGAGGAAGGCGATGACGTCATGCTTGGTGACGGCTTCGATCTCGTCGATGCGCGCGACGTCAAATTCAGCCGCGCCGCCTTTTTCCCAGATGGTCCGGGCGGATTCCTTCGGGATGACACCAAGATCGGCAAGAGCGTCGCAGGCATGGGCCTCGATCTCGAACCAGATGCGGAACTTGGTTTCGGGAGACCAGATGGCGACCATTTCGGGCCGGGAATAACGCGGGATCATCGGCTTTCTTTCCTTGCGGCTGGAGTTGGCGTCGCTTTAGCAAAGACGGCGGCTAATCTCAACGGCTGCGCCGCGCATGGAGGATGCTGACGGCAAGAAGTGCGATCAGGCCGAAGGGCAGGTAGTGTCGGATGCCAAGCACCGCGAACTGATAGACGGCCGCTGCGGATGTGAAGACGAACTGGAACAGCCAGATCATCGTTCCGAACGGCTCGTGCCACTGGGAATAGAAAAGGCGATAATGAAGGGCGAAGAGCAGGGCGGTAAAGCCGGCCGTGCCGATGCCGAGAAGCAGGAAGGCTGCCGCGAACCGGGTTTCCGCGGCCTGCCCGTGGCTGAAGAAGCGGACCAGCGGAAGGGCTGAGAGCCACCCGAGCACCGCGCCGGCGAAGTATAGGGCCAGGACCAGGGCGCGGTGGCTCTCGGGCAGTCGGTTCTCACCGTAGTGGGGCAGCAGGATCGATACCGCGATCGCAGTGCCCCAAAGGAGCGCGCCGAACATCCAGTCGCGCGCCGGCGGGCGCGATGCCGCCAGCCGGCCACGTAAGCCCGGGCGAATTGAGTGTGTCGGCCTGTTCTCGTCGGTCAAGGATGCACCGGTACGGCGATCCAGCGCCCGTTGTTACCCTCATAGCCGATGCTCAAAACGTTGACGAGGGCCATGTGCACGGTTGGGCCCGCCTCTGCCGCATAGGTGATGACACCGCCCAGCCGATAACCCACGACGCATTGGCGGCTCTCCGGAATCTCCGGGCCGTCGGTGTAAACAAGATCGTCTGCCGGTTTGCCAGCCTTAACTTTGAAGCGCAGACGAAAGGCCTTCAGCGTGTCGACCATGTCCACGCAGTATCGGGTCGGCGGCGCGAAGAATTCCTCGATCGTCAGGGTATAGGGTTCGCCGAAGGAGGGATCTGCCGGATGCTCGAAGTATTTGAGCTCATCCTTCGTCGGCCCGAGTTCGCTGATCGGATTGAAGGCGACGACCTGGCCGGGGTGATCGAGCAGATTGTTCTCTTCAATCAGGGGGGCGGCTTTCTCGAGCGCCAGCTTGCGGACCTTCGCAAGGCTGTCCGTATCCCGCTCCACGCCGACGCGAATCGGGGTACCTGGCAGGAACTTGTCCTTGACCGTGTCGATCGCGAAGATGTTCGAATAGGCGAGCCCGGAGCTGTCGCTGATGCCGAATTCCTCGAAGGCGTAGACGCTTCCGTCCTTCGAAAAGCCGAGCGAGCGGAATTCGGAAAACTCGGCCGCCATGGCCGGCAGGGCGACGAGCATCGTCGCCAGTCCCACCGACCATGTCCGGCAATCAATCAACGGCGTCCCTCTTCTGCGGCTTTGCGCAGAGTTTCGACGGTCTTGCGGTAGTCGTCAACGCCTTCTCCCTTGTAGACGGCGGAGCCGGCAACCAGGACGTTGGCGCCTGCCGCGGTGACGAGCGGGGCCGTGTCGGCCGTCACGCCGCCATCCACTTCCAGATCGATCGGACGGTTGCCGATCAGCATGTTGGCCTGGGCGAGCTTGGCGGTGGCGGCGGGGATGAATTTCTGACCGCCGAAGCCGGGGTTGACGCTCATGATGAGGATCAGGTCGAGGTCGTCGAGGACGTGTTCGAGAACCGAAACCGGGGTCGCGGGATTGAGCGAGACACCGGCCTTCTTGCCGAGTGAGCGGATCTTCTGCAGCGAGCGGTGCAGATGGGGACCGGCCTCGGCATGGACGGTGATGACGTCGCAACCGGCATGGGCGAAGGCCTCGAGATAGGGATCGGCCGGCGAGATCATCAGATGGCAGTCGAACACGGCCTTGGTGTAGGGACGCAGGGCCTTGATGACGGCAGGTCCGTAGGAAATGTTCGGGACGAAATGGCCGTCCATGACATCGAGATGGATCCAGTCGGCGCCGGCTTCGACGACGTCTGCCACTTCCTGGCCGAGTTTGGCGAAATTGGCGGCGAGGATGGAAGGGGCGATGAAAAGGGGACGGTTCATGGCGGAGGCTCCGGATTTCCAGCGGTTTGTGGCGCGTTCTGGCCTGCCCATAGCACCGCAACTCGATCCCGGGCAACACTGCGAAGGTCTGCAACGGATCGTTGTCGTCTTGACCGCCGGTTTATCCTTGGCCACTTCTTGACGCGGATGACATGGGAGGACGGCAATGGGACGGCATGCAATCATCACCGGCGGCAGCAGCGGCATCGGCCGGCATCTCGTCACGGCCTTCGTCGCGGCGGGTTATGACGTGGCCTTCACGCATTTCCGCGAGGAGGCCGGTGCAGCCGAGACGATCGCCGAGGCCGCGGCCGCGGGCGGGCGGGCACGGGCGTTCGATTCCGACGTGGGGGAGGAAGCAGCCGTGGGGCGGCTGATGGACGAGGCTGCCGAATGGTTCGGCGATGCGCCCGACGTGCTGGTGAACAATGCCGGCATCCAGACCTGGTCGCCTCTGCTCGAGTTGACGCAAGCGCGCTGGGATGCCGTCCTGCGGACCAATCTGACCGGCTGTTTCCTCAATACCCGGGAAGCCGCCAAGCGCATGGTTTCCGCCGGCAAGAGGGGGGCGATCGTCAATATCGGCTCCGGCTGCAACAAGCTGGCGTTTCCGGGACTGGTCGACTACACGGCCTCGAAGGGTGGCATCGAGCAGTTCACCAAGGTGGCGGCGGTGGAACTTGGGCCGCACGGGATCCGCGTCAACTGCGTCGCACCGGGCGCGATCGAAACCGAACGCACGAAGGCCGAGGCGCCGGACTACGCCGAAACCTGGGGCCGGGTCACGCCGCTTCGGCGGGTGGGTACGCCGGCAGACATTGCCGGGCCGGTGCTTTTCCTTGCAGGCGAGGATGCCGGTTTTGTCACGGGCCAGACCATCTGGGTCGACGGCGGCGTCTTCACACAGGCCTTCTGGCCATACCAATCCTGACCGGTATCACTGACCTGCAGGCGGTACCGGTACGAAACGTCCGTCGCGCCATTCGGCGAGGCGATACGGATTGTCCGAGAGTTCGTGGCCTTCGTTGAAGGAAACCGGTCCGATGACGGTCGAGAAACGCGCATCGGCCAGAGCCTCGGCCAGCGGGATCTTGAGCGCTCCGGATGCGCCGAGAGCCTCGGCAAAGACGGTGACCGCCGCATAGCCGGGCAGCACATAGCCTTCGGCTTGTATTCCGCCTGCCTTCAGCTCTGCCACGGCTGCCGCCGCGTCGGGTTCGGCCGTCCCGTCCGGCAGGATGACGGCGAGCGTGCCGTCCGCAAGCGGCACCGGCATGTCGGCGGCGTTCATGGCCTCGCCACCGATTACCGTCAACGGGATCCCTTCGGCGGCGGCGTCCCGGGCGATGACCGCCACGTCGTTGCGGTCTCCACCGACGAAGACGTGGGTGGCGCCGGCCTTCTGCAGGCGGCGCACGAGGGAAAGCTGCTGCTCCTGGCCGGGGCGGAAGGTGTCGGTGAAAGCGGGTTTCAGGCCATGGGTCTCGATATTGCCACGGATCGCCTCGGCGAGTTCACGGCCGTGGATGGTGCCGTCGTCGATCAGGGCGAGAGCGGCGCCCGGCCAGTCGCGAAGGATGACCTCTGCCAGCCGCTCGGCCTCGTCTTCCGTGGATGGCGCCATACGGAAGAGTGGCCAGCCGTTCTTCAGGGCATCCTCCATGATCCCCTTCCAGCGCACGGAGAGGGTGATGGCGGGGATGCCTGGCTCCTTGAGCGGTGCGAGCGCGCCGTCAAGCGATTCGGAGCAGAGGAAACCGATCGCGGCCTTTGCCCCCTTTTCGAGGATCTGATTGGCAATCGCCTGGCCGCTGCCAGGCTCGCAGGTCTCGTCGATCGAGACGACTTCCACGCCCGATTTGCCGGCTGCAAGCGTCGCCCCGTCGCGCATCTGCTTGCCAAGGGCGGCGAACGGCCCCGATTGCGGGGCGACCAGCGCGACCTTCGGCATGTCGGCCAAGGCAGGAAGCGCGAGGCCCAGGCCAAGCAGTGCGGAGAGCAGCAGGGGACGACGCATCGCGGCGGTTTCTTCCATTCCTCAAATCGGTTAGGCCATCCTATCCGCAGGCGGATCGATCCGGCAACGTCATTCGATGTCGTCGGGCGTGGCGAAATTTGAGCCGCGTTGTGGAAAACGTAAACCTTGAAGGCCATATTGGTGCGCAATGCGCCAACTGGGCGGGTCTCGCCCCGGAGAAGAGAGTGTTGAATTCGCAGCAGATGGACCCCGTCGTCTACCGGGAAGCGATGAGCCGCTATGCCGGCCACGTACAGGTCGTCACGACCGACTACGAAGGCGTCAGACGGGGGGTGACCATTACCGCAGCCTGCTCCGTCTCCGACCGTCCGCCGAGCCTGCTTGTCTGCCTCAACAACAACAACGAGAACAATTCGGTCTTTTTCGAAAGCGGGTTCTTCGCCCTCAACACGCTCGGGGCGCATCATCAGGCGCTCGCCAACGCCTTCGCCGGCTTCGGCGGTCTTCCTGTCGAGGATCGCTTCGCGCTCGGCAAATGGCAGACGCTCTCGACTGGGGCGCCGGTGCTCTCCGACGCGATCGTGTCGTTCGACTGCCGGGTCACCGACCGGAAGGTGACAGCAACGCACACTGTACTTTTCGGCGAGGTCAAGGCCGTGCATTTCGGCCGGCAGGAGGCTTCGCTCATCTATCTGGACCGCGGCTACCGCACCCTGTAAGCTCCTCTCCAATAAAGGGGAGGAACAATGGCGGAAACGTCAAGAACCGGCTTGCCGGCATCGATCGATGCCGTCATCGAGCTTCTCGCTCGGCACGACTATCTGGCCGGGCGGCCACTGGCGACGGTGCTTTTCCTGGCGCTTCGCATGCAGCGCCCACTCTTCCTCGAGGGGGAGGCGGGCGTCGGCAAGACCGAGGTCGCCAAGGTGCTGGCAGCGGCGCTCGACCGGCCGCTGATACGCCTGCAGTGCTACGAAGGGCTCGATGTCGCGTCCGCCGTCTACGAGTGGAACTATCCGGCGCAGATGCTGGAAATTCGCCTCGCCGAAGCGACAGGCATCTCCGACCGGGACAGGTTGGAGCACGATCTGTTTTCCGAGAAGCACCTGATCCGACGGCCCGTCCTTCAGGCCCTGCAATCGACGCCGGGCCGTGCACCGGTGTTCCTCATCGACGAACTCGACCGCACCGACGAGGCCTTCGAAGCCTTCCTGCTCGAGGTCCTGTCCGACTTTCAGGTGACCATTCCCGAATTCGGAACCGTGAAGGCCGCCGAGCCGCCGATCGTCATCGTCACCAGCAACCGCACCCGCGAGGTGCATGACGCGCTGAAGCGACGCTGTCTCTATCACTGGGTCGACTATCCGAAGGCAGCAGAAGAGCTTGCCATCATCCGGAAGAAGGTGCCGGGCTGCAATGAACAGCTGTCGCGCCAGATCGTTTCCTATGTGCAGAAGATCAGAACGATCGATCTCTTCAAGAACCCCGGTATCGCAGAGACGATCGACTGGGCGACCGCGCTCACCGAGCTCGACCGGCTGGCGCTGGATCCCGAGACCATCGCCGACACGCTCGGCACGCTCCTCAAGTACCAGGAGGACATTGCGCGGATCCAGGGCGGCGAGGGCCACAAGGTGCTGGCCGAGGTCAAGGCTGAACTGCTGGCGGCGGGCTAGGTCATGCAGACGCCCGCGACCGGGGAGGGCATTGTCGTCGTGTCGCCGCCGATCGGTGACGGAAGGCTCGCCGACAACATCGTCTATTTCGGGCGCGTGCTCCGCAAGGCGGGACTGAAGCCGGGGCCGGGGGCTGTGGCCGACGCGATTTCCGCCGTCAATGTCATCGGGATCGGATCGCGCGAGGAATTCCATGCGGCGCTCTCGGCAATCTTCGTCAAACGGCACGAGGACCAGCCGGTGTTCGACGAGGCATTCCGGCTGTTCTGGCGGTCGCGCGACCTCGTCGAGAAGATGATCGCGATGATGTCGCCGGTCGCGCTCGACAGCAGCGAACGCGAGAAGGCAAAGGCCGGCGCGTCGCGTGTCAGCGATGCTCTGTTCACCGCCCGTGATCGCAGCAGCCGCGAGCGCGACGAGCCCGACATCGAGATCGATGCGCGGCTGACGGTGTCCGGCAGCGAGGTGCTGCGCCGCACCGATTTTGCCCAGATGACGGCCGACGAGTTGTCGGAGGCTCGGCGCCAGATCGAACGCATGGCGATGCCGGTCGACGACATTCCGACCCGCCGGCACCGTCCGGCACCTCGATCGCGCCATGTCGACGCGAGGGCCATGATGCGCGCTGCGATGCGCACCGGCGGTGACCTGATACTGCCGAAATACCGCGAACGTCGCCGCCGTCCGCCGCCGGTCGTCGTGCTCGCCGACATTTCCGGATCGATGAGCCAGTACACGCGCATCTTCCTGCATTTCCTGCACGTGCTGACCGAACGCCGGCGACAGGTGCATACGTTCCTCTTCGGGACTCGGCTCACCAACGTGACGCGGCAGATGCGCAATCGCGATCCGGACGAGGCGATCGACCAATGCACGGGGGTCGTGCGCGACTGGTCTGGCGGGACGCGGATCGGCGAGACGTTCCGGGAGTTCAACCACCAATGGGCTCGGCGCGTGCTCGGGCAGGGGGCGATCGTCTTGCTGATCACGGACGGACTGGAGCGCGAGGGGACGGAGCTGCTTGCCGCCGAGACGGATCGCCTGCACCGCTCCTGCCGCCGGCTGATTTGGCTCAATCCGCTCCTGCGTTTCGAGGGGTTCGAGGCGCGGGCCCGGGGCGTGCGGGCCATGTTGCCGCATGTCGACGAGTTGAGACCGGTGCACAATCTCAACTCGCTCGCGGACCTGGTCGCCGCATTGTCCAGCACGGCCGACGACGGCGGCGATCGTCAGCGCCTGATCAACGATCTCAGGAGGTATCAGTGACAACCGACACACAGGTCAGGGATCCACTTTTCATTGCCGAGGACTGGAAAGGGCAGGGGCGGGGCGTCGCCATTGCGACGGTTGTCGAGACCTGGGGGTCGGCGCCCCGCCCGGTCGGCAGCCATCTGGTGATCGACGCAGAGGGCAATTTCGAGGGCTCGGTGTCGGGTGGTTGCGTCGAGGGCGCCGTGATCACCGAGGCACTCGACGTACTGGAGTCAGGTCAGGCGAAGATGCTGGAATTCGGCGTTGCCGACGAGACCGCATGGCGGGTCGGCCTGTCATGCGGCGGCAGGATCCGCGTCTATGTCGAAAGGCTCGGCTGATGGATTTTGACAATCTCAAGCGTCTGAACGAGGCGCGGCTGGCACGCAGAGCGGCTGTCCTTGTCACGGATCTTGCCGAGGGCGGAGACCGGCTCGTGGTCGAGGGAGAGACTGTGCCGGGGTCGCTCGGCGAGGAAATTGTTGGGCGTTTCCGCTCCGGCAAGTCCGTCTCCGTCGAGATCGAAGGGCGGTCAGTCTTTCTCAACGTGCACCTGCCGCCGCCGCGGATTGTGGTGATCGGGGCGGTGCATATCAGCCAGGCGCTTTACCCAATGGCTGCGATCGCCGGATATGACATGACCATCATCGATCCGCGCACGGCCTTTGCCACGCCCGAGCGTTTCGAAGGGGTCGATCTCGTGGCCGACTGGCCGGAGGACGTGCTTTCGAACCGTCCGCTCGACCGCTACTCGGCGCTGGTCGCCGTCACGCACGATCCCAAGATCGACGATTTCCCGATTGCAGCGGCTCTCAAGGCCGGCTGTTTCTATGTCGGGGCGTTGGGCAGCCGCAAGACCCATGCGAAGCGGGTCGAGCGGCTGATGGCGAAGGGGTTCTCCGACGCGGAGATCGGGCGGATTTCCGCTCCGGTCGGCATCGACATCGGGGCAGCGACACCGGCCGAGATCGCGGTCGCGGTGCTCGCCGACGTCATCCAGGCTTTCCGCCGGCGTTCGCTCGACGGCGCGGGGAGTGCTGCCGCATGATCTTCGGCGAGTTTTCCGTAGCCGATGCCGAAGGCCTCATTCTTGCCCATGCGGTGAAGCTGCCGTCGGGCAAGCTGGCGAAGGGTCACGTGCTGCAAGAGCCCGACCTCGCGCTCCTGACGGCGGCCGGTGTCGCCAGCGTGATTGCCTGCCGGATGGAGGATGACGATCTCGGTGAAGACGCTGCGGCCGACCGCTGTGCTTCGGCTGTCGATCCGGCTCATATGCGTCTGTCACCGGCCTCGACCGGACGGGTGAATTTCTATGCGACCTGCAACGGGCTCTTCGTCGCGGATCGGTTGCTCGTCGATCGTTTCAATCGCGTCGATCCGGCGATCACGCTGGCCACGCTTGCCGACCACAGCGACGTGCGCGACGGCGACCTTGTCGCGACAGTGAAGATCATTCCGCTCGCTGCACGGCGCGACAGTGTCGAGACGGCGCGGCAGATCCTTTGCGAGGGCAACGCCTTTGCGCTGAAGCCGTATCGGACGCATGCAGTCCACCTGATCGCCACGGAACTGCCGTCGCTGAAGGTTTCGGTGATGGACAAGACGGCGCGCGTGCTGGAACACCGGTTGGCGGCTTCGGGAAGTCGCCTCGTTCACGAGCAGCGGGTGGCGCATCGGGCGGAAGCGGTTGCATCCGCCATCGAGGCGGCACTTGGGCGGCGTTGCGTCGAACCATCGATGATCATCGTGTTCGGGGCATCGGCGATGTGCGATGCAGCCGACGTCATCCCCGAATCAATCCGGATGGCGGGTGGCGTGGTCGATCAGGTGGGGCTCCCGGTCGATCCGGGGAACCTGTTGGTGCTTGGTCATGCCGCAGACGTGTCGATCATCGGTGCGCCGGGTTGCGCGCGTTCGCCCAAGGAGAACGGTTTCGACTGGGTGCTGAACCGATTGCTGGCGGGCGAGTTCCCAACGAGACATGAATTGACCGGACTTGGCGTGGGGGGATTGCTGATGGAAATTCCGAGCCGGCCGCTGCCACGCGAACTCGTCGGGTCCGAACCGCATCCGACCCGGGTCGCCGTCGTCCTGCTTGCCGCCGGACGGGCGAGCCGGATGGGCGACGACGGGCGCCACAAGCTGCTCTCCGAATTCGACGGAGAGCCGCTGGTGCGCCGCTCGGCCCGCATCGCGCGGGAGGCCGATGCAGGCCCGGTTTTCGTGGTCACCGGACACCGTGCCGCCGAGATCACTGCCTGTCTTGAGGGGCTGGACGTCGCCTGCATCGACAATCCGGACTATGCGAGCGGCATGGCAAGCTCTCTGAAGGCCGGCGTCAGTGCCGCCAATGCCGGCGGAGTCGATGGCGTGCTCGTCATGCTCGCGGACATGCCGGGGGTCTCGGTTCAGGATCTCGATGCCCTGGTTTCGGCTTTTAGGACATCCGGCGGCTGCGCCATCGTGCGTGCCGTGGCCGACGGTCAAAGGGGCAATCCCGTGATCCTGCCGCGTTCGACTTTCGAGGCGGTCAAGGCGCTGGAAGGCGACATCGGTGCGCGGCCGATCATCGAGACGGCCGGCCTTCCGGTCATCGACGTCGAGATCGGCGCCGCTGCGCGTCTCGACGTGGATACGCCGGAGGCGATCGTTGCGGCCGGTGGCGTCTTGAAGGGTTAGAGGATGGACAACGTCGAAATCGAGGATCTTTTTGCCTCGCTCGGCCCGGTCACGGTCAAGCGGATGTTCGGCGGCAAGGGCATCTACTGCCAAGGCGTCATCTTCGCGCTTTATCTGTTCGACGAAATCATGCTGAAGGTCGACGATGAAACTGCGCCGCTCTTCTCGGCTGCCGGCGCGCGTCAATGGGTCTATCAGCGTGAGGGCAAGAGCTCCGTCGCCATGCCCTACTGGTCGACGCCCGAAGATGCACTGGATGATCCCGACGAGATGGTGAAATGGGCGCGGCTTGCCTTCGAGGCGGGCCTGCGGGCCGAGGCCGGCAAGGTCAAGCCGCAGCGATCGCCGACGTCAGCGAAGAAACGGAAGGATGGCGTGGGTAAAGGCTGAGAGGGGTGTCGGCAGAGCGTCGAGATCGAACCAGCCGATCTCCGCAAGCTTGTCCGGCTCGGTCAGTTGCGGTTCGCCTTTGATGTCGTCGGTCTTGTAGAGCAGGGAGATCCAGTGCTGGCGGTCAGCGTCTATGATCTGCTCGGACGCCATGACGAAGGAGAGCCTGCCGATCGCGAGGCCGGTTTCTTCTTCCGCCTCACGGCGCGCCGCCGTCTCGGCGGGTTCGAGATGATCGACCTTGCCGCCGACAATGTTCCAGAACCCGGCTTCCGGCGCCTTCAGGCGGCGGCAGAGCAGAAGCTTGCCGTCGCGCATAATCGCCAGCCCGACGCCGACACCGGGAAAATTGATGCCGGGCTTACCCATTCAGGATTTCGCGGCAGCTGCGACGATCAGCATGAAGGCCGGGATTTCGTCGCCGAAGCCGACCGGGGTCGGGCCGTCGTCGTGATCGCGATAGTGGTTGCGGCGACGCTCGCGCTGGTCGTCGTTGGCAGGGTTCGGCCTGGTGTTGCGGTTGGCCTGGCTGGGCCGCCTGTCTGCCTTGCGCTCGCTGGTCACTGTTTCGGTCCTTGCCACTTCCACAACACTCTCTTCGACGTCCCGAGCCTTGCTATGCTCGGTCTTTGTTTCAGACTTCTGACCGCCGCGGCGCTCGCGTCCCTTCTCCTTGTCGCGCGAACCGCGCTTGCCGCGACCCTCGTCATGGCTTTCGGCCATGGCGGGGAGCGTCGAAAGGTCGCCGTCGAGCCATTCGATCTGCTGACCGATCAGCTTCTCGATCGCGTCGAGATATTTGGTATCGGCGCGCGACACAAGGGTAAAGGCGGCGCCGGAGCGACCGGCGCGACCGGTACGACCGATACGGTGGACATAGTCTTCCGCATGGATCGGAATGTCGAAGTTGAAAACATGGCTGACGTCAGGAATGTCAAGGCCGCGTGCGGCGACGTCCGAGGCAACGAGCAGCGTGATCTGGTTGTCCTTGAAACCCGCCAGCATGTTGGTGCGTGAACGTTGGTCCATGTCACCGTGAAGCGCACCGACCGAAAATCCATGACGCTCCAACGAGCGGAACAGGTCGGCGACATCCTTCTTGCGGTTGCAGAAGATGATGCCGTTCTTCAGGTCGTCCTGGGCACGGATCAGGTCGCGCAGGCGCGAACGCTTCTCGTAGTCCTTGTTGTGAACGGCGACGATGCGCTGCGTGACCGTCTTCGCAGTCGAGGACGGCGGCGCGACTTCGATGCGTTCGGGGTTCTGCAGGAAGCGATCGGCGAGCTTCTGGATCTCTGGCGGCATCGTGGCCGAGAAGAACAGCGTCTGCCGGGTGAACGGGATCATCTTGGCGATGCGCTCGATGTCCGGAATGAAGCCCATGTCCAGCATGCGGTCAGCTTCGTCGATGACCAGGATCTCGACACCGGTCATCAGCAACTTGCCGCGTTCGCAATGGTCGAGCAGGCGGCCGGGCGTGCAGATCAGCACGTCGGCGCCGCGCTCGAGCTTGCGGTTCTGCTCCTCGAAGGACACGCCACCGATCAGGAGGGCGACGTTCAGTTTGTGGTTCTTGCCGTATTTTTCGAAATTCTCGGCAACCTGGGCTGCGAGTTCGCGCGTCGGCTCCAGGATCAGCGTGCGCGGCATGCGTGCGCGTGCGCGGCCATTTTCGAGAAGCGTCAACATCGGCAGCACGAAGGATGCCGTCTTGCCCGTTCCGGTCTGGGCGATGCCGCAAATGTCGCGACGCTGCAGGGCCGGCGGGATGGCGCCGGCCTGGATCGGCGTGGGCGTGGTGTAGCCGGCGTCGGTGACGGCTGAAAGTACTTTTTGGCTCAGGCCAAGGTCAGCAAATGTGGTCAAAGGGGAATCTGTTTCCGTTCCGGTTCTTGCGAACACTGTTGAATCGCCCTGAACGCGGGCGCTAACGTCAGCGCGGGATAGTGCCAAAATGCTTGAAAGTCAAGGAAACCCCGGCATTTGCAGTAATAAAGGGTGAATAGACGGATCAATTGCCGCGGTGGGTGGCAATAACGGCAAGTCCGGCTGCCGCAAGCACCGCTCCGGCACCACGGTTGACGGTTTTGACAACCCGCGGGGTGCGCAACAGTTGCCGCGCCCGTCCGGCCAGCCAGACATGGGTGCCGATGACAATTGCCTCGACGGCGATGATCACCGCGGCGAGGGCGAGATAGGCTTCGTAGCCGAAGTCGGTTCCGACGAAGTTCGGCAGGAGGGCCAGATAGAAGAGGGGCATCTTGGGATTGCCGAGGTTGAGGGCGACTGCTGTCAGGCAGACGGACACGAGGTCGCCGGAACGCTTCCGCGATGTCGTTTCGGGTATGACCGGCGCGGCAGTCCAGAGCTTTATTCCCATGAATATGAGATAGGCCGCGCCGCCGTAGCGCAGCACGCTCATGAGGAAGCCCATCTCCTCGGCGAGGATCGACAGGCCGAAGGCCGCAAGCGCGAGATAGATCAGGATGCCGAGCACCGTTCCTATGCCATAGGCTACGCCGGACGCTGCACCATGGGAAACCGTTCTTGCGATGATGGTCATGTTGTCGGGGCCGGGGCTGGCCGCGAAGACAAAGAATGCAAGGGCAAATCCCAGCAGAGCCTGCGGTTCCATGATTCCTCCGGCGCCGATCCGGATTGGAAGTCTAGGCTCGGAGCGGTTGCTGTCAATCGATCAGGCTGGTGAGTTTCATCCCGGCATTGAGGAAGTGCATGGGGTCGACCGCTTCACCGTTGCGGCGGACCTCGTAGTGGATATGCGGCCCGGTGGAGCGGCCGGTGTTTCCGGAAAGGCCGATCAGGTCCCCACTGGCGACCTCGTCTCCGAGCTTCACGAGGATACGCGACATGTGGCCGAAGCGGGTGGTGAGGCCAAGCCCGTGGTCGATCTCGACCATGTTGCCATAGCCGCCCGCCGGACCCGCCGCGATGACCTTGCCGGCGCCGGTGCTGCGGATCTCGCCACCGACGGGAGAGCGGAAATCGATGCCGGCATGCATGGCGAGCCCGCCGAAGAACGGATCGGGTCGGTTGCCAAAGCGGCTGGTGATGTCCTTGCCGGGAGCGGGATTTGCAAAGGGCAGGCGCTTGGCCGTGTCGCGCACGGTTTCAAGGCGGCTCAGCGCCGCGTCCAGTTCGTTCAGCGATGCATTGAAGGCTTCGGACGGCTGAGGCGCGATGTAAGGCCCGCCGATCGCGTCGCCGTCCTGAAGTGATATCTCGTCTTTGACCGCTACGCCGTTGCGGCGGAGAATGCCCGAAATCTCGTCGGCGGTGGCGCTGGCGCCGGTGGTGAGTCGCTGGATACGCTCGAGTTGATCATGTTCGATGTCCTTCAGCGACAGGGTCATGTGGGAGAACACCCGGTCGGCGCGATCGGCAACGGTGTCCTGCAACGGCACGTAGCCGAGGGCAGTGGTGCTCGATTGCGACGTGTCGGGCTTGCCGCCGAGCAGTTTCTCGATCGCCTGGACTCCGCTTGAAAGGCTTGCCTGACGGTTGTCCGTGTTCGGCTTGACTGTGGGAAGGGGACCGGAGGAAGGCAGTTCGCCGGCAGCCTCGGCACGGTCGAGCAGCGCGCCCAGTCGGCCGTGGCGCGTCGTCAGCGCCATCTGCTGCTCGAGCAGCTTCTCGACCTTCTCCTCGACCACTTGCTGATCAAGCAGCTGACGGGAGGTGACGCGATCGACCTGGGCTCGGAGGGCTGCGATGCGGTCCTCGTATTCGTGCTGCATGCGAGCCTGGCGGGCCATGGAGGCGCCGATCAGGTTGTCGCGAAAGACGAGATAGGTGGTCGCACCGAGATAGCCGATCGCCATCATGCCGGCAAAACACAGGGCAAGGCCCGCCATCCAGGGGCGGATCGTCATGTGGCGAATCTTGTCGCCGCTTGCCAGGATGACAACATGCTGTTGCCGACGCTTGCCAAAGACCTGGTTTGTTGACTTGCCCGCCACGGGTATCTCCATCACGCCTTCAGCCGAATCCGACTGAAACCTGACGTGATTACACGCGGTTAAGGTTAATATTCGCTGAATTAGAGTGAATTGAAGGACTTGGAACGGTGCTCAGCTGCTTGTCGAGGTCAGCGAGCGGTAGAAGGACGGCGTGAGGCCGGCCTCGGCGCGGGCAACGTCGTTGAACGGCGCCTTGAGGGCTCCGCGGAAGTTCGCACGGACCAGAGCCCTGAAGGTTGCGGCAGGGTCCTTCTTCTCGCGGGCGCAGAGGAAACGGAACCATTTTGCGCCGACGGCCACGTGGCCCTTTTCGTCCTCGTAGATCACCTTCAGCACGTCGGCGCTTTCGATGTCGCCGGTCTCGCGCATCTTGTCCTGGAGCGACGGCGTCACGTCGAGTCCGCGGGCCTCGAGAATGAGGGGCACGACCGCGAGCCTGGCTGTCAGGTCGTTGCGGGTCGAGTGGGCGGCCTGCCAGAGACCGTCATGGGCCGGCATGTCGCCGTAGTCGGCCCCAAGCGCCTTCAGCCGGTCGCGCACCATGCGGAAGTGCTTGGCCTCCTCGAAGGCGACCTGCATCCAGCCGTCGAAGAAGGAATGAGGCACCGGTTCGCTGGCAAAGCGGGCGACGATGTCGAGGGCAAGGTCGACGGCGTTGAGTTCGATATGGGCGAGCGCATGCAGCATGGCGATGCGGCCGGGCAGGGTGTGCAGAGAGCGCTTCTCGGTTGCCCGCGGAGGCACGAGCTCTGGCCTTGCGGGACGGCCAGGGCGCTCGGGGAGTTCCGGGTCGAGGGGCGAACGGAGCGAAAGGCGCCGTTCGTGCCATCGGCGCGCGGTTTCCTGGGCCAGTTCGGTCTTTTCCTCGAGATCGGAGGAACGGATGGCGCGTGTCGCGCCACCCCGCAGCGAGCCGATCGTCAGGCCCGTGATGCTGCCGGTCATCGCAGCGCGCGTGCCGAGTTGAGGACGGTTTCCGCGTGGCCGGCCACCTTGACCTTGCGCCAGATGGCCGCGATGCGGCCGTCCGCATCGATCAGGAACGTGGTGCGCTCGACACCCATGTAGGTGCGGCCATACATGCTCTTTTCCTTCCAGACGCCATAGGCGGAGAGCATGGACTTCTCCTCGTCGGAGGCCAGCAGCACGTTGAGGCCGTGCTTGGCGGCGAACTTGTCGTGGCTTTTCACCGAATCGGGCGAGACGCCGATGACTTTCGTTCCTGCCTTTTCGAATTCATCGGCGAGCGCGGTAAAATCGCGTGCCTCGGTCGTGCAGCCGCTCGTATCGTCCTTCGGGTAGAAATAGACAACCACCGGGGCGCCTCGAAGGGCTGAAAGCGAGACCTCGCCACCGCCGCCAGTCGGCAAGGTGAAGTCCGGAGCCATGTCGCCCGCTGCCAAATCTGCCATGGGATAACCTTTCTTTTGCCCGCTTTGTGGATGAATATCCGCGCCTTCGATATATAGTCCGCAACGCAGCCGTCCACTCTGGCTGTGATATCGGCATCGATCGACGGAGACAATCACCGGCAGATGGGAGAAATCCGGGGCGAAAAGATACGTTTTCGCAGGCAGGACATCGTGCCCTTGCACGAGCTACCGTCGTCTCGCGTCGATGATCCCCTGATCGTCCATTGCCCTCCGCCGTCGTCCTGGGGCCGGCGCGTCACGCGCTATCTGGTCGGCCTCGTCGGGATCGCCGTGGTCGTCTCCGGCGGCGTCTTTGCGGTCATCGAAAGCGGCGCGCTCGATTCGACGCTTTCCGAAGGCGCACGCAGCGTTCTCAACGCAGCCGTCGGTCCCAAATTTCGCGCAGAAGTCGGCAGCACCGCGATCCGCTTCTCGGACAATTTCCAGCTGGCTGTCGAAGCCCGCGACGTGTCGATCGTGCCCGAGGGCGGCGCAAGCCCGCTGGCGCTGACGAAGTCGGTTGGTCTGGTACTCGATCCGATGGCGCTGTTTCGCGGCAAGTTTCAGGTTCGCGAGATCGTCACGGAAGGTGTCGCGCTCGACGCCAACCTCCTGCCGTCCGGGCCGCCGATCGATCTCTCGACGCTGCGGGTAGACAAGATCCCGACGGCGCTCGAGCGGGCCTTCCTCGAGCTCGATACGATCCAGGCCTTCATCGCCAAGGGTGGTCTGGACCGGATGCGCGTTGGCGGGCTCTCGATCGCCGCGAAGGGCGTCGGTGGACGTCCGCTGACCATTACGGTCGATGATCTCGCCATGGAACGGGGAGCGGATGATTCCCTGTCCTTCTTCGGGGCGGTGTCCGTGAACGGCCAGCAGACGGAAATCTCGGCTCTGACCGCCAACAGTGGCGGCGAGGCCCAGTCCTTTACGCTGCGGCTCGCCGATGTGCGCCTCACACCCTTCCTGCTGAAGCGCGACAAGACGGGAGCGCCCCGACAGGGGCTCGACGGGTCCGCGGAGGTAACGATTTCCGCCAAACGCGGTGCCGGCGGCCAGGCGCCAGCCATGAGCGCCATCGTCGATACCGCTGGCGGCAAGATTTATGCCGACGGCAACGACCAGGACCTGACCCGTGCGCGGCTGAATCTATCCTACAATTTCGACAAGCACACGCTCGAGCTTGCCAATTCCAAGGCCGAGTTCGGCCCTATGGTGATGCCGTTGTCCGGAGGGCTGATCGACCTCGATCGGTTGCCCGGAAATGAGAATTCGAGCTCCGGGTTCGGAATCGATCTGGTCGTCAGCGAGGGCCGGGCCGCTGTTCCTGCCTCGGGCGACGAAACTTTTCCGTTTTCTCTCAAAGCTTTCGGGAAATATATGAATGACACACATGAACTTCAGCTCGATACCCTGACGGTGTCGACTCCGCAGGGTAGGATGGATGCCTCGCTCGGCGTCCGTTTTGTAGGGACAGGTCCGGAGGTGCGCTTCGATGCGTTGATCGGCAACATGAAGTCGTCGGTCGTCAAGCAGCTGTGGCCCTACTGGATCGCGTCCAAGGCGCGGCGCTGGGTGCTTGCCAACATCTTCGGTGGCACGATCAGTAACGGCCAGATCTCGGTCTTCATCCCGCAGGACCGGCTGACCGTCGAGCCGCGTCCGCTGCACCTCAACGAGGACGAACTGAAGATCAGCTTCGACATCGCCGATGCGCGGATGAACATCACCGGCGACATCCCGCCGCTGCGCGACACCAATGCCCATTTCGAGCTCTCGGGCCAGAAGGTGGTGACGACGATTCATTCGGCTGCCTCCTATTTCCCGTCCGGACGCGTGGTGAAACTCGAACGCGGCCAACTCGCTCTGGAGAATGTCTACGTCAAGCCGCTGATGGCCGATATCGATGTGTCAGTGTCAGGTGCGGCGGACGCCGTGGCCGAACTTGTTTCCTTCAAGCCCATCAGGGCACTGGAGCGGATCGGATTTGCGGTCGAGGATTTCTCCGGGGCCGTCAAGGGTGACGCGTCCGTGCGGCTCGGCCTGATCTCCGACCAGAACCCGCCCGAGCCGGTGTGGAGCGCCCATCTGGATCTTGCCGACGTCGATGTCGCCAAGCCCTTCGCCAACCGAAAGGTGAGCGACCTCGTGGGCAAGCTGGACGTCGATCCGAAAGCGGCACGGCTGGAAGGCAAGGCGAATATCGACGGCGTGCCCATGGACATCCGGCTGGTCGAACCCGTCGACAAGGATGAACCGGTGGAGCGGGAGCGTGTCGTCAAGGTCAAGCTCGACAACGAGGATCGGCGGCGGCTTGTTCCCGGTCTCGACGATGTAGTCAATGGACCGATCACCGTCGAGTTGACACGGGTCGACGACAAGCGCCAGTCCGCGATGATCGACATGCGCGGTGCGACACTGACCGTTCCTTGGGTCGGATGGTCAAAGGGGCAGGGCATCCCTGCCAAGGCAAGCTTCGAGGTCGTTGAAGGTGATGACCAGACCTCGATCGACAAATTCGAGTTGACCGGCGACGGTTTCGGTGCAGTCGGCAAGCTGATTGTCGGCAAGTCCGGGCTTGTTTCAGCCGATCTGTCCCGGATGCGGCTCTCTCCGGCGGACGACTATGCGCTCGTCATACGTCAGAGCAAGGGCGGCTACGATGTCTCGGTGTCGGGCAAGTCGGCTGATGTCCGCTCGCTGATTTCTCAGCTGAAATCGCCGGGCGACGGTGCGGCCAAGAACGGCGGCAGCAAGTCTCCTGGCATCAAGCTTCAGGGACGTCTCGACCGCGTGGTGGGCTTCGGTGACCGCAGCCTGTCGGGTGTTTCGATTGTCTATGGATCGCGCGACGGCAAGACGACGGCGCTCGACTTTTCCGGTGTGACTGACAGTGGCCAGGCGGTCGTTTCGAAGCTGCGTCGCCCCGAGGGGCTGAGTGAGGTTTCCGTGACCACCAGCGATGCCGGGGCGCTTGCGCGTTTCGTCAATCTCTACAACCGGATGAATGGCGGCCTGCTCAATCTCAAGCTTTCCGAAGGCGCCAACGGCATCTGGAACGGCTCCTTCGACATCCGCAATTTTCAGGTTGAGAACGAAGAACGTCTGCAATCGATCGTTACCACGCCGGCCGGCGCGGGCGGACAGAGCCTGAACAGCGCGGTCAAGAAGGACATCGACGTCAGTTCGGCGCGGTTCCAGCGGGCCTTTGCGCGGCTGGTCTATTCCGACGGCGCGCTTCGGGTCGACAATGGCATCGTGCGGGGAGAGCAGGTCGGGGCGACGTTCCAGGGACTGGTGCGCGACAGCCGTGGCCAGATCGACATGACCGGGACCTTCATGCCGGCCTATGGCCTCAACCGGTTGTTCGGCGAGTTGCCGGTCATCGGCATCCTTCTCGGCAATGGCCGGGACCGCGGGCTGCTGGGTATCACCTTCAAGCTGACGGGGGCTGCGGATCAGCCGAAACTGGTCATCAATCCGTTGTCGATCATCGCGCCGGGCGTGTTCCGGCAGATCTTCGAATTCCGGTGATAGCATTGGCTGCCGGATGACCGGCGTCAGGCTTACAGGAACTCGGTGAGCGCTTCCCGCGACTGGAGTGTCAGGAACTCGATTGCCACGCCTTCGAGGAAGTGGCGGACGATACGGCCGCGCATATTGCCGAGCTGTACGGCCGTGCCGATCGGCGGGCGGATGTCGATATCGACGGCCGCACCCGAAAGCGACAGGTCCATGAGGCGGCAGGGATAGCGGCGCCCGTCTTCGAGGAGGATTTCGGTCCGCGTGTTCCGCGGGGTCAGACGATCGTGGCGGCGATCCTCGGGGAGGCCGAGTTCATGCTTGTTGGCAATCCAGGTCAGCTGCGCGGCGAGTTTCTCGCGCTTGCGTCCCGTGGCGTTGATCGACATCACGAAGCCGTCATCGACCAGCTTGAGGACGGTGCCTTCGACGCGGCCGAGATGGTCGATATAGGCGATCACCCGTTCATTGGGCAGCGGGCAGCCGGCGCAGGCGAAGCGCACGTCGCCCGGCGACATGTCTACGACCTTGCAGACATATTCCTCGTAGTTGGCCAGCATCAGGCGGCCCTGCAGATTGACGGCGACGCGTTGGAACGCCCGCCTTTGTGCAGGGGATACGAGACCGCTGTTCTGCGCTGCCTGAGTTGAATACATGATTCAGGTTCTGAAATATTTGGCTATCGTTAAATGCTTAGCGGCAAGCCGTTAACATATGGTTTTATCAGAGGCGGCATGCCGCCGGTGGAAGTTCTTCAAGAACCGCAATTAAGGTTAATACTTTCCAAGCGTTGCGCGGATTTTCGCGATGTGGCAAGTCGTTCTCATGACTTCACGAAGGTTGTCCTTCGGCGCAGACTTTCGGGTACGGGTTAAAACCTGGGGGACCCGATAGCCGTCCGGTTTGCCCCGGACGGCTTTTTTTTGTTCCGGCCCTGGGTTATGTCACGGGGAAGATACGAGGAAGGTCGAAGTCATGGATGAAATGCCACCCCGGTCGCCCGATGGCGACGGCCCTGCCGAAGGTGGCGCCCCTCATCCCCGCAAGGCGGAGCCGATCTTCAATCTGCCTTCCGGTATCCTGATTGTGCTCGGCGGGCTGGTATTGATCTATGCCATTCAGTCGCTCGTGCTGTCGGCGCCGCTCGCACAGTGGCTTGCCATCACCTTCGGGTTCTCGCCGGTTCGTTATGTCTATCCACTTTCCGAGCAGGGTTTCGAGTGGCTGTGGAGCCCGGTCACGTATTCGTTCCTGCATGGCAGCATCGAACATCTCGCTTTCAACGGCCTCTGGCTTGCCGCGTTCGGAACGCCGGTCCTGCGCCGCATCGGCAACCTGCGGTTCGCAATTTTCTGGATCACCTCTTCGGCGGCCGGGGCGATTTTCCATGCCGCCTTCAATTGGGGTGAGCCGACCGTCATGATCGGCGCCTCGGGTGTTGTTTCGGGGTTGATGGGGGCCGCCTGCCGATTTGCGATCGGCCTGTCCGGGCGCGCCTTGCCGTCCTTTGCCGGCTACCAGCCGCCGCGACTGTCCATCGGTGCAGCACTTTCCCTGAAGACGGTCCGGGTGTTCGTTCTCGTCTGGTTTGCCGGCAATGTGGCCATCGCGCTCGGCTTGCCGTTGTTCGGCGACTTTGCCGGAACCGTTGCCTGGGATGCCCATATCGGCGGCTTCCTGTTCGGCTTCCTGTTCTTCGCGCTGTTCGATCCGATACGCAGCGAAATCCGGCTCCGTTAGGCCGCTACAACGGCATATTGCAATCTCCTGAGATAACAGGCACCATTTTCGTGCGTCGCGGCCACATGGAGGATGGGGCCTTTGACGCGAACGGGATGAATGCGAAGGAGGAGCGAAATGTCTGCGACTGTCAGAAGCATACTCGAAGTGAAGGGACGCAGCGTCGTCACGATTGGACCGAACGTGACGCTGGCCGAAGCCGCCCGCGTGCTCGAAGAACACAAGATCGGTGCCGTCGTGGTCGTGGGCATGGAAGGCCGGATCGTCGGGATCTTCACGGAACGCGACGTCGTGCGCGCGATCGGCCGGGCCGGTTCTTCGTCTCTCGATCAGCCGGTCTCATCCATGATGACCGCGAACGTCTTTCGCTGCCGCGAGGAAACGACGGTCAACGAATTGATGGAAGTGATGTCGAGCCGTCGTTTCCGCCACGTGCCGGTCGAAGACAACGGCAAGCTTTGCGGCATCATCTCGATCGGGGACGTGGTGAAATCCCGCATCCACGAGATCGAGACCGAGGCGGAGCAAATCAAGGCTTACATCGCCGGCTGAGGCGTCCTGCGGGGTGGAGCGGCGCAGGAGACGCTTGTCCGGTCGATCGTACCCCGCGGTTTTCATGTCAGTTGCGCCGCCGCTCGACGGGGCGCCGCTGAAGGGTTCAACGGGCGTAAGCTTCCTGCATGCGCTTCAACTCGCCGATGCGGGCCTTCGCTTCCTCGTAGCCACGTTCGATCGCTTCTCCCGCCTTGTGGAATTCCGAGAGGCCGATCTCGTTGACTCGGGGATGCAAAGCCAGATCCGGCGGATCGCCGGCGAGGCGGGCGCGCGAAATACGGTCCTGAATGATGTTGAAGGCCTGCACCATGACGCCGGTGAGGCCGATCTTGTTGGGGTCCTTCGGTGCCTCGGTGCTTGACCCGTCGCGCAGTTCGCCCGCCCGGTGCTTGACCACTGCAGAGCGCCCGAAGACGTCGTAGTGCAGGTTGACGGCCATGACCAGTGGCTGTTCGTAGGCGCGGCAGACGGAAACCGGCACCGGATTGACGAGCGCGCCGTCGATCAGCGAGCGGTTGTTGCATTTCACCGGCTCGAAAATGCCGGGAAGGGCGTAGGACGCGCGCAGGGCCGTGATCAGGTGACCTCCGTCGATCCAGACTTCATGACCGCTGTTCAACTCGGATGCCACTGCCACGAAGGGCTTGGGCAGATCCTCGATCATCAGGCCCTGCAGGTGTTCCTGCATGCGCTTGGTAAGCCGCATTCCGCCGAGTAATCCGCCGCCGCCGATCGTCAGATCGAGCAGCGAGGCGATGCGGCGCATCGTGAGCGAGCGGGCAAAGACTTCCAGTTCGTCGAGCTTTCCGGCCAGGTAGCAGCCGCCGACAAGCGCTCCGATAGAAGTTCCGGCGATCATGCCGACTTCGATCTCGGCCTCGTCGAGCGCGCGCAATACACCGATATGGGCCCAGCCACGGGCGGCGCCGCCACCAAGCGCCAACGCGATCTTGGTCTTCTTCGGTTTTTCAGGTTCTTTTTCGGGCGGCAGGCCGATCACCGGCGTGTTCTCCGCAGGCTGCAACGATTTGGCCGACGCAGCATTCTTCAGACTCCAGTTCAGCATCTCCGCAACACCCTTATGGCTGAACAACTCCCAGAGCTCATTTAGCGCACTGGATGTTTACCCATTCGTTAAGTGGCCGGACGGAGATTGTCCGAAAGTGGGCCGTCCTGCCTATTTGCCGTCGCCGTAAACCGTATCCGGATCAAAATGCCGGTGGTCGTCGGTGATTGCAAGCACCGCTTGGCCGTCCTTTAGTTCGACGGTTCTGTAGAAGCAGGAGCGGCGGCCGGTGTGGCAGGTTGCATCGTGGCCGGCGACCTCGACCTTCAGCCAGACGGCATCCTGGTCGCAATCGGTGCGGAACGAGCGCACGGTCTGGAGATTGCCGGAGCTTTCGCCCTTCTTCCAGATTTTCGCACGCGAGCGGCTGTAGTAATGGGCGATACCGGTTTCGAGGGTGAGCGCGACAGCCTCGGCATTCATGTGGGCGACCATCAGCAATTCGCCGTCACGGGCGTCCGTCACCACGGCGGTGACGAGACCGTTGGCGTCGAATTTCGGTGTGAAGGGACCGGCGCCCTCGAGGGCGTGCTTGTCGGCAGGCGGCGGATCGAAAGCGACGGCCATCGGGTTTCCATTCGGTAAAGCGTCAGCGGCCGCGGACCATCGACATGAAGCGTGCCTGTTCGGCGGCGTTGTCCTTGAACCGGCCAGTGAAGGTGGTGGTAAGGGTGGTGGAGCCCGATTTCTGGACGCCGCGCATGGCCATGCACATGTGCTCGGCCTCGATGAAGACCGCGACGCCCTTCGGGCTCAGGCTCTCATCGATCGCGGCGGCGATCTGCGCGGTCATGGCTTCCTGCGTCTGGAGTCGGCGACCGAAGACTTCGACGACTCGGGCGATCTTGGATAATCCGAGCACACGGCCGTCCGGCAGGTAGGCGACGTGCGCCTTGCCGATGACGGGCAGCATGTGGTGTTCGCAATGGGAGAAGAACGGGATGTCGCGCACGAGGACGATGTCGTCATAGCCGGCGACCTCCTCGAAGGTGGTACCCAGCACATCCTCGATATCGGCGTCATAGCCGGAGAAAAGTTCTCGATAGGCCTTGGCCACGCGCTTAGGAGTGTCGAGCAGGCCCTCGCGATCCGGGTCGTCGCCGGCCCAGCGCAGAAGCACGCGGACTGCGTCTTCTGCTTCCTCGCGGCTCGGTCGCTGGTCGACTGGGGCGAGTTTGTTCACGATGGCATCCATTCTCGTGGCCTCCCGGTCCTTCGGGTCGCGGACCGACTGTTTGGCTTTTTCCGCCTGTAAATGCGTAACTTGGGTCATCTTGGCAAGCCCGTTCTTGCGATTGTCGATCCGACGAGGGGGATTGCCCTTGTTTTGTTTGGACCGAATTCTCAACTCTCATATAATAGCGTTTCACCGAGTGTGAAGGAACGACGGCGCTACACAGTGTTGCGTTTACGGCGACAATCCGGCCGCAAGATTCGGCGTATGCACCGTTTGGGAGAGTGCCAGAGCGATCATGGACGACATCTACAATTCGCGAATTCTCGAATTTGCCGGCAATATCGAGCGCGGCGGCCGGCTTGCCGATGCGGATGCGAGCGCGGAGAAACACTCCAAGCTGTGCGGGTCGCGGGTCAAGGTCTATCTGAAGATGGCCGATGGGCGCGTCAGCGATTTTGCTCATGAGGTCAAGGCCTGCGCCCTCGGTCAGGCCTCGTCCTCCATAATGGCCCGGCATGTGGTCGGAGCCACCGGGGCTGAGATCCGGCAGGCGCGTCTGGACATGCTCGCCATGCTGAAGGAGGGAGGCGAGGGGCCGACGGGTCGGTTCGAGGACATGCGGTTCCTGAAGCCGGTCAAGGACTACAAGGCGCGCCACGCGTCCACCATGCTCACCTTCGACGCGGTGGTCGATTGTCTCGACCAGATCGAGGCAAGAAGCCCGGCCGTCGCCGTGGCGGGTTGAGATGTGCGACGCTCCCGAATGCGGGCATCAGAATGATCCGCGTCGCGTTTCCCGATCGCGCAACTGGTCGGGGCCGTTCCGCAAGACGCCCGGACGGCTCGTCGGGATGGGTTTCATCCGCCTCTATCAGCTGACCTTGTCCAGTCTCATCGGCAATTCCTGCCGCCACATGCCGACCTGTTCGGAATACGGCTATGAAGCGATCGCGCGGCACGGTTTGTGGTCAGGCGGCTGGCTCACGCTGTTTCGCGTCGGCCGCTGCGGGCCGGGGGGCACCTGGGGCGTCGATCCGGTTCCTGAGGTGCTGCCCGTCGGCACCCATTGGTGGGCGCCGTGGTCCTTCTGGCGGATCGGTCGAAGGCATTAGCCGGAGGAGCGTTAAGCATGCCGATGCCGATGGAGTACCGACAGGCGTCACGCGATTTCGATGCCTTCATGGAAGACTTGCGCGATACCTCGATGCTGCAGACGACGCATCAGAGCTACACGATGCTGCAGGGCGTGTTTCAGGTGTTCCGCCGTCGGCTGACGACGAAGCAGGCTCTCGCCTTCGCCGACATGTTGCCACCGGTTCTTCGGGCGTTGTTCGTCAGCGACTGGGACGTCGAAGAGCCGCGCCTGCCGTTCGGCACGCTGCCGGAGATGACCCGCGAGGTCAAAGCGCTGCGTCCCGACCACAACTTCTCGACGGATACCGCGATCACCGACGTTGCCGCTGTGATGCGCCGCCATGTCGACCTCCCCGCGTTCGAGGCGGTGCTTGCGGAATTGCCGCCGGGGGCGAAGCAGTTCTGGACGGCGTGACGGGTCAACAAAACCTTTACTCACAGGCTGTTTCGGATTATCACGCGGCCCGTTGATAGCCGGCTGCGCCGGCCTTTTTTTACCACCCGCATTCGTTGGCGGGACTGGATAAGGAGCAAACCATGTCTGAATCCGTTTCCCTTACATTTCCCGATGGTTCCGTCCGTGCGTTTCCCGCCGGCACCACCGGTCGTGACGTCGCCGAATCGATCTCCAAGTCGCTCGCCAAGAAGGCCGTTGCCATCGCGCTCGACGGCGCATTGCGCGACCTTGCCGATCCGATCGAGAACGGCGCCATCGAGATCGTCACCCGTACCGATCCGCGCGCGCTCGAGCTGATCCGCCACGACGCAGCGCATGTCATGGCAGAGGCCGTGCAGGAGCTCTGGCCCGGCACGCAGGTGACCATCGGCCCGGTGATCGAGAACGGCTTTTATTACGATTTCAAGCGCGTCCATCCGGACACCCGCGAGGACTGGCCCTTCACGCCCGAAGATCTCCCGAAGATCGAAAAGAAGATGAAGGAGATCATCCAGAAGAACGCCGCCTTCACCAAGGAAGTGTGGTCGCGTGACAAGGCGCGTGACGTGTTCGCCGACAAGGGCGAGGCCTACAAGGTCGAGCTGGTCGATGCGATCCCGGAAGGCCAGGACCTGAAGATCTACAAGCAGGGCGACTGGTTCGACCTCTGCCGCGGCCCGCACATGGCGTCGACCGGCCAGATCGGTACCGCCTTCAAGCTGATGAAGGTTGCGGGCGCCTACTGGCGTGGCGATTCCACCCGGCCGATGCTGACCCGCATCTACGGGACGGCCTGGGCCGAGCAGGAACAGCTCGACAACTACCTGCACGTCCTCGCCGAGGCCGAGAAGCGCGACCATCGCAAGATCGGCCGCGAAATGGACCTCTACCACTTCCAGGAGGAAGGGCCGGGCGTGGTATTCTGGCACGGCAAGGGCTGGCGCATGTTCCAGACGCTGTCGTCCTACATGCGTCGCCGGCTGTCCGGGACGTACCAGGAAGTCAACGCACCCCAGGTGCTCGACAAGTCGCTGTGGGAAACCTCCGGTCACTGGGGCTGGTATCAGGAGAACATGTTCGCGGTGAAATCCGCCCATGCCTTCACCCATCCCGACGACGAGGAGGCCGACCAGCGCGTCTTCGCGTTGAAGCCGATGAACTGCCCGGGTCACGTGCAGATCTTCAAGCATGGCCTGAAGTCCTATCGCGACATGCCTGTGCGTCTCGCCGAATTTGGTCTTGTTCATCGCTACGAGGCGTCGGGTGCGCTTCACGGCCTGATGCGCGTGCGTGGCTTCACGCAGGACGATGCGCACGTCTTCTGCACCGAAGAGCAGATGGCGGCGGAGTGCCTGCGCATCAACGACCTCATTCTCTCGGTCTACGAGGACTTCGGCTTCCAGGAAGTCGTGGTGAAGCTCTCGACCCGTCCGGAAAAGCGCGTCGGCTCTGACGAACTCTGGGATCGCGCCGAGGCCGTGATGATGGAGGTTCTGAAGACCATCGAGGAACAGTCCGGCGGACGCATCAAGACCGGCATCCTGCCGGGCGAGGGCGCTTTCTACGGTCCGAAGTTCGAATATACCCTGAAGGATGCGATCGGCCGTGACTGGCAGTGCGGCACCACGCAGGTCGACTTCAACCTGCCGGAACGCTTCGGTGCCTTCTACATCGACCAGAATTCGGAAAAGAAGCAGCCGGTGATGATCCATCGGGCGATCTGCGGCTCGATGGAGCGTTTCCTCGGTATCCTGATCGAGAACTTCGCCGGTCACATGCCGCTGTGGTTCGCGCCGACGCAGGTGGTTGTTGCGACAATCACCTCGGAGGCCGATGCCTATGGCCAGGACGTGGCGGACGCGTTGCGCGATGCTGGCTTGCAGGTCGAGACCGACTTCCGCAACGAGAAGATCAACTACAAGGTCCGCGAGCATTCGGTGACCAAGGTTCCGGTGATCATCGTCTGCGGCAAGCGCGAGGCGGAAGAGCGCACCGTCAACATCCGCCGGCTGGGCTCCCAGGACCAGGTATCCATGACGCTCGACGAGGCGATCTCTTCGCTGAGCTTCGAGGCGACGCCCCCGGACCAGAAGCGCCGGCTTGCCGCCCGGGCAGCAAAGGCTTGATGCACATCAACGACAGGGCCGGTTCTTTCCGGCCCTGTCAGACTACTGTCATCTTGTTGTTATACGGCGATCGCCAGCGTGAAGGATGACGGCGTCGACGGCGGGGGATCAAGTGCGTTTCGAAGAACTGACCTATGCCAACGAGCGGGACCCGCGCCTCAAGCGCTGGTTCATCCGTTCGATCGAGGGATTGTCGGGCAGGGACCGTTTCGCGCGCCTCTACGACATCTGGCGCAAGGACATCGTCGGCAAGACCGACCGGGTCTTCGGCAAGATGCTGGATCTCATCGACGTGACGCTCAGCGTCCAGGGCAACTGGCCTCCCTCTGAACTGCCCGCGGGCCCGATCGTCATCGTGGCAAACCATCCTTTCGGCATCGGTGATGGCATCGCAGTGCTCGCCCTTGCCGAACAGCTCGGGCGACCCTTCCGGGTGCTGATCAACAACGAACTCCTGAAGGTGCCGGAGATGGCGCCTTATTCGCTGGCCGTCTCCTTCGAGGAGACCAAGGAAGCGATGGCCATCAACATGAAGACCCGCCATGAAGCGGTCCGCCTGTTGAAGGAAGGGGTGACGATCGTGGTGTTTCCTGCCGGCGGTGTCGCCACCGCCAAGAAGGGTTTCGGCCGCGCAGAAGACCTGCCGTGGAAGATCTTTCCGGCAAAACTCATCCAGTCGGCGGGAGCAAACGTCATTCCCGTGTTTTTCGAGGGGCAGAACGGCCGGCTGTTCCATATTGCCAGCAAGCTGTCCCTGACGCTGCGCATCTCGCTCCTGATTCGCGAGTTCCGTCGTCTCTCGGGCTCGACGATCACCGCGCGTCTCGGTCCCGTCATGTGCTGGGATGACCTGCGCCAGATCAGCGACCGCAAGGAATTGCTGCTCAAACTTTATGACGCCGTCTTCGCCATGGCGCCCGTTCGCCGCCGCAAGCGGCTCAGGAAGCTCGAACCGGCGTTGTGAGCCGGCTACTCACTGCGTGAGCAGTACCTCGACATCCGTGTTGCGGCCCGCGGTGACGACAAAATCCTTCTGGTAGATCTTGTCCTTGTTGCGGGCGACGGCGGAATACTCGCCTTCGGCCAGCACCATGACCGGGAAGGCGCTGACGCTTTCGGCCACGATGTCGCCCGACGAGGTCAGGACGGACCAAGCGGTGTCGGCGATCGCCTCACCGCCGGGCTCGGAGACGAGCTTGAGGTTGATCTGCGAGGCGCGGTGCTGGATCGTCGCTTCCGTCAGCTTGCCTGCCTCGACCTTGATGTTGGCGCGCACCACCGCATTCACCGAACCGTATTCGGAGACGATGTGATAGGTGCCGGTGTTCAGCCTCACGATGGTATTCGGTGCAACGTCGGCGATGACGAGGCCCCGTTCGCCGTCGTCCTGGACTTCCGAGGAATAGACGTCGAATTTCAGGTCCTTGGCCGGAATTCCGGTATCGGAGCCGGAGACGGCATTCAGCACGACACCGCCGGCATCGAGCACAAGCACCTGTTTTTCGACTTCGCCTTCGCGCGGCACCATCAGCTTCTTGGTGGCGCCGGCGCGGCCGAAGGAAACGTTGACAAAATAGTCGCCGGGCTCGAGCTGGAAGTCAGCGGAACCGCCCTCTGCGCTTGCAAGCAAGGGAAGCTTGCCGTCGTCACCGGGAATTGGGCTGAAGACGCGCCAGGACAGGCCCTGCTGCATCGGTTCGCCGTCATTGGTGAGCTTGGCCTCGAGGCTCACATTGCGCACCGTCGATTGCTCAAACGTAGCGCCGAGATTGGGCGAGAACGCATTGAGCTTCGGCATCTTGACGGAGCTGTCGAGCTGCTTGAATGCCTTGAAGGCGTCTTCGCCGCGTGCAGGTGCAAACGCGATCACCGTCGACACCACCACGAAGACGAAGCGGACAGTGTTTTTATGGCCGTTCATGAATGACACAACAGGTTGACTTCCTCACCAATGGCAGCAACTTCAATCCGAATGCGATGGCAATTTCAAGACGTCGTGACCGCAAGACCAGCCGTGAAAGTATTCGAAAATGAAAAATGATATCAAACTCGTCGACTATCTCGCCGTTCGCCGCTCGATTCCGGCCTTCCAGATGTGCGAGCCCGGTCCGTCGACCGCCGAGATCGAGGAGATTCTCACGCTTGCCGTGCGCGTGCCTGACCATGGCAAGCTGGCGCCGTGGCGCTTCGTGGTCTATCGCGGCGAGGAGCGGGTGAGGATCGGCGAGGCGCTTCTCGCCATGGCGCTGGAGAAGAACCCGGAGCTCTCCGAAGAGATGATCAGCGTGGAGCGCACGCGCTTCACCCGGGCGCCGGTGGTGATCGGCGTGATCAGCAAGGCCGGCCCGCATTTGAAGATCCCGGAATGGGAACAGCTGATGTCGGCGGGTGCGGTCTGCCTCAACCTGTTGATGGCCGCCAATGCCGTCGGCTACGTTTCGAACTGGCTCACCGAGTGGTTCGCCTATGACGAGCGTGCCTATCCGCTGCTCGGCGTCATGCCGGGCGAGAAGGTCGCGGGCTTCATCCATGTCGGTTCGACGACTTTCCCCGCCACGGAGCGCCCGCGTCCGGCGCTTGCCGATGTCGTGACCTGGGTCGGCGAGGCCTGATGTTTTACGAGACGCGCGACAATCGCCATGGGTTGGCCCATGATCCGTTCAAGGCGATCGTCGCGCCGCGTCCCATCGGATGGATTGGCACGAAGGGCAGGAACGGTTCGTTCAACCTGTCGCCCTATTCCTTCTTCAACGCCGTCAGCGATCACCCCAAGATCGTGATGTTCTCGTCGAGCGGTCGCAAGGACACGCTGCGCAATGCCGAGGAGACCGGCGCGTTCACGACGAACTTCGTCAGCGCCGATCTGCTTTTGCAGATGAACGCGTCCTCGGTGGCCGTGGCTTACGGAACCGACGAATTCGCGATTGCCGGCCTGACGCGCATGCCCGGACGGCTGGTCGAGGCGCCCTATGTCGGGGAGGCCTGTGCGGTGCTCGAATGCCGGGTCACCGAAATCGTCACGCTGAAGACCATCGAGGGAGAGCTGTCGGACAGTCATGTGGTGTTCGGCCAGGTGGTCGGCATTCACATCGACGAAAGGGCCATCCGGGAAGGTCGCTTTGACGCGGCCCTGGCACGGCCGGTCACGCGGATGGGCTATATGGACTATGCGGAAATCCAGCCGGTCTTCGAACTACTGCGTCCCAAGGCGCCTGTGGTGCGCGATCAGGAATAGGCATCGGCGATTGACCTGAGGTGGCTGGGATTGCTCGTCAGCAGGGCGGAAAAACCGTCTGCCCGGGCCTTGTTGCAGGCCTCCGGCAGGTCGTCACCGGAAAGGCTCGGATCGAGCCAGTCGATGGCGGGAACGCCGGCTGCGGCTGCAGCCAGCACGGTCAATCCTCCCGTGAGAGGCTCATGCTGCCGGTCGGAGAAAAGCGATTGGGCAAGGCGATCCGTATTGCGGCCCAGCGCTGCCAGCCGCCGCGATTTTCCGGCAAAGCTGGAGGATGCGAGCAGGCCGGCGGCATTGTCCCCGCACATTCCGATGATGGCCGTCATGCCCGCCTCGAGACCGGCCACGGCTTCCGCAACCGACAGGGCGACATCGATGCGCTGCAATTCCGATCCGTTCGAAAGACCCGTCACGATGACCCCAGCCGGCCGCTTGCCGAACGCAACCGGCAGACAGGTGTCCAGCGTTTCGTGATCGAGCGCCGCGCTGAGGAGAATCAGTCCCGCAGTATCTGGTGATTGACCGCGAAGGTCGGCCAGCCTTTCAGCTGCGTGCCGGAAGCTATCGAGATCATCTCCCACGGGAATTGCAACGGCTTGAAGGCCTTCGGCAGCCGGCAACGCTGCCGAGGCGTCCTCTATCAGCAGGATTGCGCGGATCTCTCGTCCGGAAAGGGTCGGTGCAGGCTGACGGGGCAAGGGCGTATCCCTCGGTTAATGAATATGGTGAACCAATTCTTAAACGTTTTGCCGCTAGCGTGAAACCGTGGTCGCATGACCACGCGTGGCACTTCTCGCTCGGGTTGGGTTTTTCAAAGTGATCGTTGCGGCTTTTCTTCGGTGGGTGGAAACGGCAAAGGCGGGGGACCGTGCGCGAGCAGCCAATGCGTTGGCCCGCGCTTACCTCAGATCCGCAATGGCGCCGGCCGAACGGCAGGCGGCCCATGTGGCGATGACCTATCTGCTGGACGATCCATCGCCCCGTGTGCGCATGGCGCTGGCCGAGGCGCTGGCGTCTTCTTCTGAAGCGCCGCGGGCCCTCATGGTGTCGCTCGCCGACGACCAGCCGGAAATCGCCTCGCTGCCGATCCTTCACTCTCCCGTTCTTGCCGATTCGGATCTCGTCGATCTTGCCGGTCGCGGCAGCGCGGCGACGCGTGCACTGATCGCCGCCCGTCCTTCGCTCTCTCGGGGCGTCGCCGCTGCCCTGGCCGAGGTCGGGGATGCGGAGGAAGTGGCCGTACTCCTTGAAAATGCCAGCGCCTCCATCGCCAGACTGACCTTGCGCCGCATTGCCGAGCGTCATGGTCGTAGCGAGCAGGTGCGTGCGCTGCTGCTTGATCGCGAGGACCTGCCGGCGCCCGTTCGTCAGCTTCTCGTGCAGTTCGTCACCGAAGCCCTGACGGGTTGCGGCCTGGTGCGCGCGGCGATCGGCACGCGTCGCATCGACCGGATTACCCGCGAAGCAGGGACCGCGGCGACCATCGCGATCCTCGGCACGATTTCCGCCGACGAATTGCCGGCTCTCGTCGAGCAACTGCGCGCGGACGGTCGGCTGACGCCGGCTTTCCTGATGCATGCACTCTGCGTCGGGCGTACCGACTTCTTTGCCACGGCGCTCGTGTCGCTGTCGGGTCTCGAAGAGCGACGGGTGCGTTCGATCCTGGCGACAGCCCGGTTCCATGCGGTCAGGGCTCTTCTCGAATCGATCGGGCTCGCCCGGGATGTCAGTGCGGTCTTCGTCGAGGCCGTCATGCTCTGGCGGAATGCTGCGCATGCCTCGGTCGGTGCTGAGCTGGACAACATCGCGGCCCTGCTCATCGAACGCCAACGCAGCCTCGGCTCACCGTCGGCTGCTGCCGCAGAACTCATGGAGATGGTCGAGAAGCTCTCGATGGCGGAAGAACGCCGCCGTGCCCGGGACTACGCGACCGGACTTGCGCTCGTCGCCTGAGGCGAACGGAACCTATTGGCGCGAGATTTTCTTGGCGACCCAGGAATAGCTGTCGGAGACGACATGCAGCGGGGTCTCGAACACCATCTTGATGTCGTCCGTGTCGGGAAGAACCTTGCGGATCTTCGAGACGGCGCGCGCGGCCAGCGATTGGCGTTCTTCCTCTGGCAGGGTCGCGGCGGGGCCGGGGAGCGGCGCCGGCGTCGGGACCGTTTCGGCAGGCAGCTGCGCGCCGGCGGGCGGTGCGGGGATTTCCGCGGCCTTATCCTCCGGCGGCTGGCAGACGGCGACGACCGTCGGATAGCTGACGCTCGAATAACCTTCGAGGACCCGTTCGGATGCCGCGTCGCAGAGTTCGACCGAGACAAAGTGCTCCTGGGCGGTCGCGACGTAGTGGCAGTTGGTGACGGTGTCGTCGCAACCGAGGATGGTCATTACGATGAGCGCTGTCTGCATGGGGCGGTCCGGATGATCTTGGGATGGCGGCGGGAGCCTTTTGAAACAGAGGATTGCAGCCAAAGCAAGACGGTGGAGACACGCGCATCGCGTCCTTGACGCAACAAAGCCGGGGCCCCCAATGTTACCGGATCCGACACCAGCTAGAGGCAGAACACCTTGTCCGTATCCATCACCCGTGAACCGCCGCGCCAAACGGCCGTGTTGCGGCTGCTCACGCAGTCCGATGCCTATATGGCGAGCCTCTATCCGGCCGAGAGCAATCATCTGGTCGACGTGTCGTCGCTCGAGCGACCCGAGGTCTCCTTTCTGGTCGCCCGCCATGCCGGCGAAATCGTTGGTTGCTGCGCTCTCGTTGCCAGTGGGGACGGCACGGCCGAGATCAAGCGATTGTTCGTCGATCCCGCCGCCCGTGGACTATCGATTGGCCGGCTCCTGATGGAGGCCATCGAAGAGGAGGGGCGAAGACTGGGTTTCTCCGCTATCCGCCTGGAGACGGGGACGCTGCAGCCGGAGGCGATCGGCCTCTACCGACGCTTCGGCTATGTCGAGATCGCCCCCTTCGGCAGCTATCAGCCCGATCCGCTCAGCCTGTTCATGGAGAAGCGGCTGAGCGCATGAGCGCCCTTTAGACCATGCGTCAGAACTGGCGCGAGAGGTCGAGGCTAAAGCGCTGGTTCTGTAGGCCACCCGGATCGATGGTCGCGCTGTAGCCGCCCCTGAGCGTGGCCGCGCGGCCCGATGCGACGGTCACGCCAAGGCCGACGGTCACGCGGTTGCGGCTGGTGCTTTCCCCAGGGATGACATAGTCGATCGGCCAGCCGTCCTCGGCATAGGTGACGACCGTCTCGCTAGTGTCGAGGAAGTCATGCGAGAAATCGAGCGTCAGTTCGGGGGTGACGGTCAAGTCGTCGACGTCGATGTCGTAGCCAACGGAAAAACCGAGCGTCGCGGTCAGGCTGTCGATCTCCTGGCGTCCCAGAAGGGCATTTTCCCAGTCGGCACCCGTTTCGGTCACGCTGTCTAGCACCGAACGCGAGCCGGACAGCCGCCCGTATGTTGAGAGAGACAGGTCGCCGTTTTTCAGGTCGTATCCACCGGTCACGGCCGCAAACACCTGACGGCCGGTCCTTTCGGCTTCTGCCTCGGCTCCGTTTTCTGCAGTGATCCGCAACGAATCGAAGTCGAGGAGGCCGACACCGGCCAGGCCGTCGACGAAGAACCCGTCGCCGGGTTGATACAACGCGTATAGGGTTGCGCTCATGGCACTGTTGCGGCTGGTCGTGCCGTCGCTGCCGATATCGGTCCGGTCGCGCGCGTAGCCGATGGCGACGCCGCCGATGACCGTGTCGGTCAATCGGTAGTCGAGGCCGCCGGTAAGCGCGACGGTGGCGTAGTCGAAGGCACTTTCCCCATTCAGGGTCTCGCTGTCGCCGAGACTGATCGATCCTGCCGTCCAGAAGGCGAGATCACCATTGGCGATCGGCGAGCAGCCGGCATTGGCGCTGACTGGCGCGGCACCGTCACCGTCGTCGCCGAGAGCGATGGAGAGGTTGTTCACAAGGCATGCCTTGCCCCGCAGTGACTTCATGTGATCCGCGACATTGTCGATCTGGCTCTCGGCCAGCCGCTTGGCCGCCGTTGCCTGGGCCCGGACGAGGCCGACCATGTCGGCGTCGTCGTTCAGCACCGGGCGGGCACTGACAAGGAGGGTGACCGAGGCGGGCGCGGAGGTGCCGGCGGCGCTGGTCAACGTGTAGGTGGCGACAGCAGTGCCGGTGTAGGTCGGGCTTGCCTTGAACTGGAGGCGATATCGCCCCGACGTCATCGCTGCTGCAAAGGCGGCAGGTCCGCTCGACGCGGCAGTGTCGCCGAGGGTGATGATCGCGGTGCCGGCCGATGGCGGCGACAACGAGACCAACGTGGCACCGGTGAACGGACCGCCGGTCGCGCCGTCGGTAAGGTCGATGGTGACGGTGCCGCCCGACGCCGTTGCCGTCGTCACGGTCGGAGCAACGGGAAGGGCCTCATCGACCGAGAGGGTGATGCTTGCCGACGTCGATGCGCCGTAGGCATCGGTCGCCGTCACCGTCAGCGCGAAGCTACCGTTTTCCGTTGGTGTGCCGGAAAGCGTTCCAGACGACGGATCGAAGAGCAACCCGTCGGGCAGGGTGCCGCTCATCGAATACTCGTAGGGTGCGGTACCGTTGGCCGCAGAAAATGTCTGGGAAGACGCTTCGCCCGCGCGGAGCGTCAGCGTGCCGGTCGGAGACATCGCGAGGGTGGGCTGCGTGACGGTTATGGTCACCGTGGCCGGGGCGGAGGTGCCGCTGGCATTGGTGGCGGTATAGGTGAAGCTGTCCGAACCGGAGTAGCCGGTGGTCGGGGTGTAGGTAATCGAGGTGCCGCTTGCCGTTGCCGTACCGTGGCCCGGGGCGCTTGCAATCGCAACGGTGCTGGCCGTTCCGCCGGTAATCGAGAGGGCGACGCTGTTGCCGCTGCTGTTGGCAGAGACCGTCGTCGTAACATCGCCGGCGACGGGCGCTGCGATGGCGACCGCCAGCGTGTAGCTCTGGCCTCCGGCTGCACCATAGTGGTCGGTGGCTGTCACGGTGAACGTCGCGTTTTGCTCGGCCGTGGGGGTACCGGAGAGAGTGCCGCCGGTGGAAAGCGTCAGGCCGTCGGGCAGGGAGCCTGATGTCACGGCGAAGGTGTAGGGAGCCGTGCCGTTCGCAGCGGTGAGTGTCTGGCTATAGGCGACGGCGGCGGTGCCAGCTGGAAGCGTGGAGGGTGAGATGGCGACCGTCGGGGCGGTGACCGTCACTGTCACCGTGGCGGCGGTGGAGGTGCCGCTGGCGTTCGTCGCCGTATAGGTAAAGCTGTCCGAACCCGAATAGCCGGCCGTTGGGGTATAGGTGATTGTCGTGCCGCTGGCCGTTGCTGTTCCGTGGCTGGCCGCGCTTGAGACGGCGACGCTGGAGGCCGTTCCTCCGGAGAGCGAGAGGGTGATGCTGTTGTTGGTGCTGTTCGCGGCGACCGTTGCATTGACGTTGCCGGCGACGGGCGGCGCGATTGCAACGACAAGATCGTAGCCCTGCGTTCCTGTCGCGCCGTAGATGTCCTGCACAATGACCGTGAAGGAGCTCGTTCCGTGTTGCGTCGGGGTTCCTGAAAGTATCCCGCCATCTGTCAGGTTCAGTCCCGCCGGGAGACTGCCGCTAACGATCCAGAAGCGATTGAGCGGCCCGCCCAGCGAATAGCCGAGAGGCTCCGAGTAGGATTGGCCGACAACACCATCCGGCAAACCGGACGGCGTGATCACCAAGGTCGGCGCGGTCACCGTTACGTAGACGGTTGCTGTCGATGAAAGCCCCGAGGCGCTGTCCGTGACCGTGTAGGTGAAGCTGTCCGCACCGGAATAGCCGGCGGCTGGGGTGTAGCTGGCGGTGGAGCCGGAGAGGCTGGTCGTACCATGGCCTGCCGTGGACACTGTCGAGACCTGTTCGGTTCCGGATACAGTGAAGGAGATCGAGTTATTGCTGCTGTTGGCCGCCACGGTTATAGAGAGATCGGAAGCGGAGGGGGCCACTCTCAACGTCATCGACTGGCTAGACGAGTATCCAGCGGCATTCAAGGCTTGATAGGTGAACGTCCAGCTCCCCGTCGCGGTCGGTGTACCCGATATGGTGCCCGAGGAACTGTCAAGATTGAGCCCGGGTGGCAGTGTGCCGCCGGAAAGAGAATAGGTCACGGCACTCGAACTCGCAGTGAACGACGCGGTAACCGTCTGGCTGTAGGCGACACCCTTCGTGGCGTTTGCCCATGTGCTCGCAGAGAACGTGACCTTGGGGATCACGCTGATGTAGACTGTACTGGTAAACGTCGATCCGTTCTGGCGTGTGACCTTGTAGCTGTAGCTGTCGCTGCCGATGTAGTTGGTATTCGGCGTGTAGATGTCTTCATCGATAGCAATGCCTGGCGCCAAGGTGCCGTGAAAGTCGGCCGGGTAAATGTAGTCGATCTGATACCAGTCGCTTTCCATGCCTAACGTGATAGAGACGGCTTCGTTGGCGTGTGTGGTTACGTATCTATCCGCAGAGCTTGCCGAGCTGACGGCCACGCCGATCAGAAGCCCCAGGGCAAGGCCCAGGCTGCGAATCCACAACCTGATCGCGCCTGCAGTCGTGCCCATGCCTGCCTCCGTGTGAACCGGTTCACGCGGGTCAGACCTGGTTCTGCTGCCCCCGTTGGGGAGGTCCTTACAACCCGATCGCTGCAGGTGTTCGGCCAAAACTGGTCGCAAGGCGAACTATCATCGGCCAATCTTGGTTTCATGGGGCGTGGGGTTTCCGGGCGCAACGCGCGCCGGATGAGGCATTACGGTGCGACCGAACGGTTCGGCACACTGCGACCGCCTGCTTCTTTCTGTGAGACGACGGCCCCTAAGAATCGCACGTCGGCGTCAGATGTCGAGGTTCTCGGCGAAAGCGGCCTGATCCTGGATGAAGCGGAAGCGGGCTTCGGGCTTCGTGCCCATCAGGGCCTCCACCGCGTCGCGCGTGCCTTCGAAATCGACCTCGTCGATTGCCACTCTCAACAGTGTGCGGAGGGCCGGATCCATGGTGGTTTCCTTCAACTGCGCGGGCATCATCTCGCCCAGGCCTTTGAACCGGCCGATCTCGACCTTCTTGCCCTTGAAGACGGTTTCCATCAGCTCGGCACGGTGGGCGTCGTCGCGCGCATAGACGGTCTTGGCGCCCTGGCGGATGACGTAGAGCGGCGGAACTGCGAGATAGAGGTGCTGGCCGCGGATCAGCTCCGGCATTTCCTGGTAGAAGAAGGTGATCAGCAGCGAGGCGATGTGGGCGCCGTCGACGTCGGCATCGGTCATGACGATGATGCGTTCGTAGCGAAGGTCTTCCTCGCGGTATTTCGACCGCGTCCCGCAGCCGAGCGCCTGGATGAGGTCGGCGATCTGCTGGTTGGCCATCAGCTTCTCGCGGCTGGCCGAGCCGACGTTGAGGATCTTGCCGCGCAGCGGCAGGATCGCCTGGTTGGCGCGGTTGCGGGCCTGCTTGGCCGAGCCGCCTGCCGAGTCACCTTCGACGATGAAAAGTTCAGCGCCTTCGGCGGTGTTCTGGGCGCAATCGGCGAGCTTCCCGGGCAGGCGCAGCTTGCGCACGGCGGTCTTGCGATTGACTTCCTTTTCCTTGCGGCGACGCAGGCGTTCTTCCGCGCGCTCGATCACCCAGTCGAGCAGCTTGGCCGCTTCGTTGGGGTTGTCGGCAAGATAGTGGTCGAAGGGATCGCGCAGCGCGTTTTCGACGATTCGCTGGGCCTCCGTCGTCGCCAGCTTGTCCTTGGTCTGGCCGACGAATTCCGGTTCGCGTATGAAGACCGACAGCATGCCAACGGCGGAAATCATCACGTCGTCGGTGGTGATGTCCTTGGCGCGCTTGTTCTGCGTCAGTTCTGCATAGTTCTTCAGGCCCTTGAGCAGCGCGATGCGGAGCCCCGCCTCATGCGTTCCGCCTTCCGGGGTCGGGATGGTGTTGCAGTAGGAATGGACCGCGGGATCGCCGCCATACCAGGTCACCGCCCATTCGAGTGCGCCGTGACCGCCCGTCTTTTCCGTCTTGCCGGAGAAGATTTCGCGCGTAACGGTGAATTCCTTGCCGAGCGTGGCGGCCAGATAATCCTTCAATCCGCCAGGGAAATGGAAGACGGCCTTTTCCGGGATGTCGCCACCTTCCGGCACCATTCCCGGATCGCAGGACCAGCGGATTTCGACGCCACCGAACAGGTAGGCCTTGGACCGCGCCATACGGAAGATCCGGCCCGGATCGAATTTAGCATGGTCGCCGAAGATCTGCGGATCGGGATGGAAACGCACGCGGGTGCCGCGACGATTGTGGACTTCGCCCAGTTCTTCGAGCCCGCCCTGCGGCACGCCGCGCGAGAAGGTCTGACGGTAGAGCTTGCGATTGCGCGCGACCTCGACCTCGAGCAGGTCCGAAAGCGCGTTGACGACCGAGACGCCGACACCGTGCAGACCGCCCGACGTCTCGTAGGCCTTGCCGTCGAACTTGCCGCCTGCGTGCAGCTTGGTCATGATCACTTCGAGCGTCGACTTGCCGGGAACCTGCGGGTGCAGTTCGACCGGGATACCGCGCCCGTTGTCGGTCACCGTCAGGAAGCCGGCGGTGTCCAGGTGAACGTCGATGAAATTGGCGTGTCCCGCGACGGCTTCGTCCATCGAGTTGTCGATGACTTCGGCGAACAGGTGATGCAGCGCCTTCTCGTCGGTGCCACCGATATACATGCCGGGGCGCATGCGGACCGGTTCAAGGCCTTCGAGGACGCGGATGGAGGATGCGCCGTATTCGTCGCTGCCAGAGGTCGGCGCGGCAGGAACCGCCGCTGCGGTCGATGCTGCCGGAGCAGGGGATGCCGTCGGGCGTGCGGGCTCGGCTTTCGGTGTCGCGGCGGGCACGTCGCTATCAGCCGCCTTCGGTTCGAGCGGCAGTCCGGCGAAAAGATCGTTGTCGTCCATGGTGTCGTTCAATAATCTGTCCGTTGTATCGGCATGATCGCCTGGCCGGGGGCAAGTGCCTCATGCCCCCATCTCGCTTGCGATCCATTCACACTTGCGAATCGCCGGGATATTGCCAGAAAGGCGGGGCAGGCGCGACTTTGCCGGCAGGCTGCCGCGTATGGTTCGTCAAAGCTTTGCGTGTCCGTTCCGGCGAAGGCAAGGCTGCGACCGGAAGGAGACCCCGCTTCGATGCAGATGTCCACAGCTCATTTTCGTGCCGCGGCCGTCCTTGCCGCCCTGATCGTGGCGTCGTTGTCCGGTCGGGCCGATGCCCAGGCGCTTGCGCCGTTCAAGGACGAGCTCTTTTCCGCGCCGGCGATCCTTGAAAGCCGCGACGGGGGCGATTTCGAGATCATCGATTACCAGGAACTGCGCGACATCAACGGACGCGACCAGATCCCGGAGCGCAGGGTCAAGCAGAAGTATGTCGACCTCTCGGTGAAGCGTGAGCAGGTCAACGAAACGCTTCAACTCGCCTCCGGCCCTCTCGACGTGGCGCGTGTCGGGCCGGCGCAGGGGGCTGCTTTCACCGTCATCTTCATTCACGGCCGGGGCGGCGACCGGCGTCTCGGAGTCAACGACTTCTCCTTCGGCGGCAATTTCAACCGGCTGAAGAACCTCACGGTGAAGGGCGGCGGCGTCTACTATGCACCCTCCGTCTCGTCTTTTGATGCGTCGGGTGTGGCGGCGATCTCGTCGCTGATCGTCTATGCCGCCAGCCAGGCGCCGGGCCGGCCGGTGGTGTTGTCCTGCGCGTCGATGGGCAGTTTCATCTGCTGGGGCGTTGCCCGAGACGTCGCCGCCGTCGGCCAGCTCGCCGGGCTTGCCATCCTTGGCGGCGCCGCGGATCCGGATTTTACGAAGAGCGCCGCCTTCAAGGCGAGACTGCCGATTGCCTTCACCCATGGCAGCCGCGACACCGTCTATGCGGCGACCGATCAGGTCGCGCTCTACGAGCGGCTCCACAAGACCGGCTACCCGACCCGTTTCACTCTGTTCGAGACGGGTTCGCATGGCACGCCGGTGCGTATGAGCGACTGGCGGCAGATCCTCAATTGGCTTTTCGCGCGGGGGTAGAATCGCCTTGTGCAGCAGAATTCGCTAATAAATGCTGCAAATATGAGCCTGATTTTCACCATATCGCCCGATTTGGCGGCAAATTTCCCCGCCTGCGCTTTCCATCGGCGTGCCGATTTGCTACGTCCGGCCGAACGTAAGATGGGGTGGGTTTTGATCATGACGACACCGAATGTCCGTCCGCTTGTCGCGGGAAACTGGAAGATGAACGGCACGCGCGCCTCGCTTGACCAGATCAAGGCGATGGCAGAGGGCGTCAAGGGTCCGCTGTCGGAGAAGGTCGAAACGCTGATCTGCCCGCCCGCCACGCTGCTCTATGTCGCGACGGCCCTTTGCGACGATAGCCCGCTGGCGATCGGCGCGCAGGATTGCCACCAGAAGGCTGCGGGCGCCCATACCGGTGACATTTCGGCGGAGATGATCGCCGATTGCTTCGGTACCCATGTGATCGTCGGGCACTCCGAGCGTCGCACCGACCATGCCGAAACCGACCATCTGGTTCGGGCCAAGGCGGAGGCCGCCTATGCCGCCGAGCTGACCGCGATCATCTGCGTCGGCGAGACCGCCGATGAACGCAAGGGCGGCCAGACGCTCGACATCTTGAAGCGCCAGCTTGCCGGTTCCGTGCCGGATGCCGCGACCGCGGAGAACACGGTCATCGCCTATGAGCCGGTCTGGGCGATCGGCACGGGCCTGACGCCGACGGCCGCGGATGTCGCCGAAGCGCATGCCTTCATGCGCGGCGAACTCGTCAAGCGTTTTGGCGACGCCGGCGCAAAAATGCGCGTTCTCTACGGTGGTTCGGTGAAGCCGTCGAACGCCAAGGAACTGATGGGCGTTGCCAATGTCGACGGTGCGCTGATCGGTGGCGCCAGCTTGAAAGCCGAGGATTTCCTCGCCATATACCGCGCTTACGAAGAACTCACCGCCTGAAAAGGCGGGAAGGGGTCTTTCTTTGCCGATGCCTCTCATGTAAAGAGCGGCCAACCGATTGATTTTGCCCTCAGCGGGCAGGTGGAAGTTCCATGCAGACCGTATTGATTGTCATTCATCTCATGATCGTGCTGGCGCTTGTCGGCGTGGTGCTGATCCAGCGTTCCGAAGGCGGTGGCCTTGGCATCGGCGGCGGTTCCGGCTTCATGTCGGCGCGCGGTACGGCCAATGCGCTGACCCGCACCACGGCGATCCTGGCGACGCTGTTTTTCATCACATCGCTCGGCCTCGGCCTGCTGGCTCGCTATGAGGCGAAGCCCACGGACATCCTGGACCGGATCCCGGCCGGTAACGCCGCACCTTCGGGCAATGTCCTCGACCAGCTTCCGGGCGCTGCTCCGGCCACGACGACGGCACCCGCCGCCAACGGTGCTGCCGCACCGGCGCCGGCCGCCCCCAAGGCCGATCCGAACGCCGTTCCGACCGGCAACTGATCGGTTCTTCTCTCTTCGCTCCGGCGGGCTCTCGGGTCCGCCGGTTTTCTTTTGTGCATATTCCGCCCCACTTAACAAAAAAAGTGGGATGAGCTTCTTTGGGGCTGGCGGAATCGATTTCGAAAAGGTATCCGGTGACTCCCATGGCGCGATATGTATTCATCACTGGCGGCGTGGTTTCCTCTCTTGGCAAAGGAATTGCGGCCGCGGCACTCGGAGCATTGCTGCAGGCGCGGGGTTACCGCGTTCGTCTGCGCAAGCTGGACCCCTATCTCAATGTCGATCCCGGCACGATGAGCCCGACCCAACACGGGGAAGTCTTCGTGACCGACGATGGCGCCGAGACGGACCTCGACCTCGGTCACTACGAACGCTTTACGGGGCGTTCGGCCACCAAAACCGACAACATCACCACCGGTCGGATCTACAAGAACATCATCGACAAGGAACGCCGCGGCGACTATCTCGGCGCGACCGTCCAGGTCATTCCGCATGTCACGAACGAGATCAAGGACTTCGTCGTCGAAGGCAACGAAGACTATGACTTCGTGATCTGCGAGATCGGCGGCACGGTCGGCGACATCGAGGCGATGCCGTTCATGGAGGCGATCCGCCAGCTCGGCAACGATCTGCCGCGTGGCACGGCCGTCTATGTCCACTTGACGCTGATGCCCTATATCCCGGCCGCCGGCGAGCTGAAGACCAAGCCGACGCAGCACTCGGTCAAGGAGTTGCAGGCGCTCGGCATTCATCCCGACATCCTGCTGGTCCGTGCCGACCGGGAGATCCCGGAGGCCGAGCGGCGCAAGCTGTCGCTGTTCTGCAACGTGCGCCCGACCGCGGTCATCCAGGCGCTCGACGTGGCCAACATCTATGACGTGCCGATGGCCTACCACAAGGAAGGCCTAGACAACGAGGTTCTGGCCGCCTTCGGCATCGAGCCGGCGCCCAAGCCGCGCCTCGACCAGTGGGAAGAGGTCTGCAACCGCATCCGTACACCGGAAGGCGAAGTGACCATTGCCATCGTTGGCAAGTACACGGGCCTCAAGGACGCCTACAAGTCGCTGATCGAGGCTCTGTACCACGGCGGTATCGCCAATCGGGTCAAGGTCAAGCTCGAATGGATCGAGTCGGAGGTCTTCGAAAAGGAAGATCCGGCGCCGTATCTCGAGAAGGTCAACGGCATCCTGGTGCCAGGCGGCTTTGGCGAGCGCGGTTCCGAGGGCAAAATCCTGGCAGCCCAGTTCGCTCGCGAGCGCAAGGTGCCCTATTTCGGCATCTGCTTCGGCATGCAGATGGCGGTCGTCGAGGCTGCCCGGCATCTGGCCGGCATCGAGAAAGCGTCGTCGACGGAATTCGGCAAGACCGGCGAACCGGTCGTCGGCCTGATGACCGAGTGGATGAAGGGCAACCAGCTGGAGAAGCGTGCAGCTTCCGGTGATCTCGGTGGTACCATGCGTCTTGGTGCCTACAAGGCGACCCTGAAGAAGGGTACCAAGATCGCCGAGATCTACGGCTCTACGGACATTTCCGAACGGCATCGCCATCGCTACGAGGTCAATGTCGACTACAAGGACCGGCTGGAAACCTGTGGCCTGGTCTTCTCGGGCATGTCGCCGGACGGCCTGCTGCCGGAGACGGTCGAGTATCCTGACCATCCGTGGTTCATCGGTGTCCAGTATCACCCCGAGCTCAAGTCCCGCCCGCTTGAACCGCATCCGCTGTTCGCCAGCTTCATCGGCGCGGCAATGGAGCAGAGCCGGCTGGTTTGAGCCGATCTTGCCTGCGGGCGGCCAGACCTTCCGCTATCCAAGCAGCTCCCGTGCGTGCTCCGGCACGTGCGCCGCATAGTTGGCGAAGCCCAGATCGTTCGAGATCCTCGTCACAACCTCGCGCAGCCATTTGTGCGCGGGGTCCTTGTCGTACCGGGCGTGCCAATAGAGGTTGACGGCTCCGGCTGGGACCGGGATCGGCGGAAGGTAAAGCGAGAGCTGCAAGTCGTCGCATACGGTCAGCGCAAACTGCACCGGCAAGGCCGCAATCATGTCGCCGCCGGCTGCGGCAAGAGCCACCGCCTGGAAATGAGGCAATGCAAGCACGACGTTGCGACGTTGGCCAGACGCGGCCAGGGCCTCGTCGATCATCCCCGACATGCTGCCGTCGATGGACCGCAACACGTGAGGGAGGGCGGAGAACACCTGGATCGGCATCGGATGCCAGGGTTCGACGGAGGCTAGCGACGGATTGTCCTTTGCCCCGACAATCACGAATGGCGAGTGGAACAACTTGGTGGACGATACGTAGTCGGGTACGTCGATCGGCCTTTCGAGTGCGAGATCCACGGTGCTTTCGGCGAGCAGGCGCCCCACGTCGCCGCGCGCGCTGTCCAGGAGGCGCATGCGGACGCAAGGTGCCTCCTGCCGCACGGCGCGCGAGAGCGGCGGCATCAGCAGCATCGAAAAGAAGTCCGCGCCCGACAGCGAGAAGGTCCGTTCGAGCGTCGCGAGCTCCAGACCGCGGACACCGCGGATCATGTCCTCGATTTCGGCCAGCGCCGCGCTCGCCCGCTCGCCCATCTGGCTTGCCAGCGGCGTCGGCAGCATCTCGTTTCCCTGGCGGACGAACAGGGCGTCGTTGAAGATCTGCCTCAGGCGGTTCAGTGCGGCGCTCACCGCCGGCTGCGACAGGCCGATGCGTTCGCCGGCCCGGGTCACGCTGCGCTCGTGCATCAGTGCGTCGAAGACCCGGATCAGATTGAGGTCGAGTGCATTGAAATTCATCCCGTGAATTCCGTCTATACGATCATTGGATTGGAGTGAATGCACGCGAAACGTTAGTCGAACCTCGTTCCAAACTTGAGGATACGGAGGATTTCGACATGAACATACAGACAAACATCAAGGCCGAAGACAAGCTCTACTGGTTCGGCAATACCCTGATCGCCATCCGGCTCGCCTCCGCGAGCGGCGTGGACGGCCTTTCGGTCATCGAGCACTGGATGCCGTATGGCGAGGCCCCGCCGCTCCACGTGCATCACAACGAGGATGAGGTCTTCCACATTCTTGCCGGCGTCATGCGGTTTGAGGTCGGCGGGCGGCAGGTCGTCGGCCACGCTGGCGATACCGTCCTCGCGCCGAAAGGCGTTCCGCATGCCTTCAGGGTAGAAAGTCTGGCCGGCGCCCGTTGCCTGACCCTGATGCGGGGGACGGATTTCGAAACCATGGTGCGCGAGGTCAGCCGATCTGCACCCGGCCCGGAACTGCCGCCGTCCGTTGCGCCGACGCCCGCCATGATCAACCTGCTGGTCGCCGCCTGCGCCCGAAACCATATCGACATCATCGGAGCGCCGCTGGCGTGTTGAATGCATCACGGTCCGGCGGTGAAGACTGAACGCCGCCGCGTCGTCCCTGTGTCCGTTGGCCCACCGTTCGTCTGTAACGTTTCCCCCTTCCGAGGATGCGAGAACGCCTGCAACGGTCAAGGTCTCGGTGCCGCCGCGATTGGATCATTCTTTCGCCACGTGCGTTCACCAAGGTCCGCCTATGCGTCGGCCAACCGGCCCGGACGGATAACGAGACGACAAGAAGGAATACAGGGATGAAGAAGACAATTACGATGGCAATCGCTGCTCTTCCGGTGCTGACATCGGCGGGCATGGCCGTGTCCGCGGATGCGGTGACGGCGCGCGAACCGGTTCCTACTTATCAGGAAAGCGACCGGGTGGGCGGTGTGAAGATCGGCTACCTGACCTGCGACATCGCGGGAGGCGTCGGCTATGTACTGGGGTCGGCCAAGCAGGCCGACTGCGTCTTCTCGTCGGCCATGGGTGGGGAGGCGTTGGACCGCTATAGCGGCGTGGTCCGCAAGATGGGCGTCGATGTCGGCTTCACCACCCGCTCGAAGCTCGTTTGGGCGGTGTTTGCGCCGACAGCGGGCTATCATCATGGATCGCTGGGCGGCCTCTACCAGGGGGCGAGTGCGGAGGCGACCGTCGGCGCCGGGATCGGCGCCAATCTGCTGGTCGGTGGAACTGCCGGGTCTATCCACTTGCAGACCGTCAGCGTGACCGGCCAACTCGGTCTTAACCTCGCAGCGACCGGGACGTCGATGACGCTCAGCCCGGAAGGCTGACGGAAGAACGGGCGGACCGCGCCAACCGCTCGCTTTGTCGCCAATGAAAAAGGGGACGGTCAAATCGACCGTCCCCTTTCTGATGTTGACGCGGACTTGCGCCGTCAGTTGACGAGGCGCACACCTTCGGTGCCCGCAGCGCCCGAGGCTCCGCCGTCATAGGGTTCGAGCAGCCAGTTGGCCGAGTTGACGATCATCTGGTTGACCACGAGCGAGATCTTGTTCACCTGGTTGGTCGTCGAGTTATAGGTGACGTTCCGGTTGGGCAGGTAGACGATTCCTTCGAGAATCTCGCCCTTCGAACCGTTGAAGATATACTGCTGCTTGTTGGCGTTGTTCGCGGCGTCGCTGGTCTTCTCGTACATCAGGATGCCCTTGTAGGTGCCGCTCGTCGGGGCCGTCCCGGTGAACTTCACGCCGCCATTGATTCGGATCTCGCTGTAGACATCGGGGAAATAGAAGGTCACCCCCTCGGCGATCACCGTCGAATTGCTGTTGATAATCATCCGACCCTTGATGATGTGAAGGCCAGGCTGGAAGGTGACGGTCGGCGAACCATTGAAGTTGACATCACAGTGGACGCCCGGTTTCAGCGACTGGGTGGCTCCGTCCTTCGTGCCGCTGGTCGTGCAGGTCGAAGAGACGGTCGGTTCCGGCAGCTTTCCGGCATGCGGATCGGCATCGGGCGTACAGCCGACCTGCATGTTCGTCAGGGTGCCGCCGTTCTTGATGTAGTTGGTGCCCTTTACGCAAAACTTGGCGGTGTCGATCTTCGATCCGGAATTCATGATGAAGGCCGGCGAGGCCTTGGAATGGACGTTCACGGTGCAGGCCTTGGAATAGACGTTTGCGCCGGAATTGATCAATACGTCCTGACCCGTGCTTCCGAGCACATAGATGCAGCCGGTGTTCGTGGCGGTCTTTTTCGTAGCGATCGCCGTCGAACGCACGGCGATCTGGAGATTGTTCTTGCCGACAAGGCTCAGGAACGGAGTCTTGATTTCGCCGTCAAAATCCAGCGTCAGGCTTCCGTCCGAATTCTGGGCGATCTTCAGCAGCTTCTCGAAGTCGATCTCTTCTTCGCTGGCATTGGCCAGGAATTGCTTGATCTTCTCTATCTGGGCTTCCTCGGAAGTCTCCCGGACGGCTGCGAGCGCCGCGCTGTCGAGCAGTGCCTGCAGGCGTTCCTTCTCCGCAAAGGCGCGGGCCGCATCGATCGCTCCGCCGGCAGCCAGCAGAAGAACGGGAAGGAGAAGGGCGGTGATCATGCCGAAGTTGCCACCACGTTCGCGCAGATAGCGTTTTAGAAAGTCTGAATTCAATATATTCCTAATATGACGCATATCAAAACCGGCTGGTGCGAGATATATTCTGTTTCGTAATTGAATAGTCCCGATGATTTAATATGGAGTTCTTGATGTGCTTCGATTTTTAAATGATCGCGCAGCTAACATTACGGTCGAATGTCGATTCGATCCATCTGGCCGTTTGGAGTATGTTTCCCACTTCGGATCGCCGCACCGTCTGCTGATACTTGCCGAATGCCTTCCGCCAACCGGCACCGGGCGATGGTTCTGGCGATGGGCGACATGGAAACCGGCGAGCGTGGGCTGCAGGTGAAGAGGCCGCGGAAAACGGCTGGCTCTCAGTAAATGTCGGGGCGAAGCAGCAGGATCGGGGTCAGACTGCCGGCAGCCATTTCCGGTGCCTGAGGCGGCCGAATGATGAGGCAGTCCGACCGGGCGAAGATCTTCATCATCGAAGAATCCTGCTTGCCATAACTCTCGGCGACCAGCGTACCGTCGGCGGCGCGGCGGAGGCGGGCGCGCAGATAGTCTTGCCGCTTGTCGTTGGCAGACAGCACGGTCGCCGTCCGGGCGGTCGCCTGGCGTGACAATGGCGGGCGCCGCGTGAGGACGGCGAGCAGGGGTTCCAGGAAGAGCAGGCCGCAGACCATGGATGAGACCGGATTGCCGGGAAGGCCGAGGACATGCATGCCGTCGAGTTCACCGACCATCAGCGGCTTGCCCGGACGCATGGCGATCTTCCAGAAGTCGAGCCGCATCCCTGAGGCCACAAGCGTCGACTGCACGAGGTCGTGATCCCCGACGGAGGCGCCGCCGAGGGTTACCAGCACGTCGACGCCCGCATTGCGGGCCCTGCTGATCGCAGCGGTGATGGCCGCGCGGTCGTCACGGACGATGCCGAGATCGACCACTTCGGCGCCATTCTGCCGCGCCAGTGCGGCGATCGCGAAGGTGTTCGAGCCGATGATCTGCGAGGGACCGGGATCGGTGCCCGGCGGGACGAGTTCGTCGCCGGTCGCGAGGATGGCGACCTTAGGCCTTTCGAAGACGTCGACGGTGGCATGGTTCGTCGCCGCAATCAGCATCAGTCGGCTGAAATCGAGGCGGTCGCCGGCTTGGAGAACGACTTCGTCCTCTGCGAAATCCTGCCCGCGCGGGCGGATATGTCGTCCCTTGGTCACAGCGAACGTCGTGCGGATCACGCCGTCATCGCGTTTTTCGGCATCTTCCTGGATGAGGACGGCGTCGGCGCCAGCGGGCACTGGAGCACCTGTAAAGATACGGACCGTTTCGCCCGGTCCGACGGTGCCGTCGAAGGCGTGGCCGGCCGCGGACACGCCGATGACCTTGAGTTCCGCTCCGGGCTGAGGTGCGTCCTCGGCGCGAAGCGCATAACCGTCCATGGCGGAAGCATCGAAGGGCGGCTGGGTCAGCCGTGAGCGAATGTCGGTTGCGAGAACACGGCCGTCGGCAAGATCGAGCGCAATCGTTTCACGGCGTTCGATCGGCCGGGTGGCCCCGAGCAGCCGGGCCTGGGCGTCTTCGACCGAGAGGAGCGACATCAGCCGGCCTCCGGGTGACGAAAGGTGCCCGACTTTCCGCCGGTCTTTTCGAGAAGGCGGATCCCACCGATTTCCATCGTCTTATCGGCGGCCTTGGCCATGTCGTAGATTGTCAGGCAGGTCACCGAAACGGCGGTCAGGGCCTCCATCTCGACACCGGTCTTGCCGGTGAGCTTTGCGGTCGCCGTGACACGCAGGCCGGGCAGGGCTTCATCTTCGGCGATATCCACCGTCACCTTGGTCAGCATCAGGGGATGGCAGAGCGGAATGAGGCTAGCGGTCTGTTTAGCCGCCATGATCCCGGCAATTCTGGCTGTGGCGATTACATCGCCCTTCTTCGCATTACCGGTGCGGATCAGATCCAGCGTTGCCGGTGCCATGCGGACGAAACCTTCGGCCGTCGCGCTGCGCTCCGTCTCGGCCTTTTCTCCTACATCCACCATGTGGGCTTCGCCCGAAGCGCTGATGTGGGTCAGGCCGCTCATCAGGCAACCTGTGCGGGCGTTTCACCGGTCAGCAGCAGGCGCGTCGCGGCGGCGACGTCGGCCTGCCGCATCAGGCTCTCGCCGACGAGGAAGGTCGAGATGGCGCAGGCCTCCAACCGCTTGCAGTCCGCATAGGTGAAGATGCCGCTTTCTCCGACCAGCAGACGCTCCGATGGTACCATCGGAGCAAGGCGCTCGCTGACGGAAAGGCTGACCTCGAAAGTCCGAAGATTGCGATTGTTGATGCCGATCATCGGCGAGGATAGTTTCAGCGCGCGCTCCATCTCCGCTTCGTCATGCACCTCGATCAGCACGTCCATGCCGAGAGAAAATGCGTCGTCCTCGAGCATTTTTGCCTCGTCGTCGCTGAGCGACGCCATGATCAGCAGGATGCAATCGGCACCGTAGGCGCGGGCCTCGTAGACCTGATAGGTCTCGAACATGAAGTCCTTGCGCAAGGCCGGCAGGCTGCAGGCCTGACGCGCCTGGACGAGATAGTCGAGTTTGCCCTGAAAGCTCGGCGTGTCGGTCAGCACCGAAAGGCAGGCAGCACCGCCGGTCTCATAGTCGGCAGCCAGCGCCGGCGGGTCGAAGTCGGGACGGATCAGGCCCTTGGACGGGCTTGCCTTCTTGATTTCGGCGATCAGGCCGAAGGTGCCGGCGGCGCGTCGATCGGCGAGGGCGCGATGGAAGCCGCGTGGCGCTGGCTGGTCGGCAGCCGCGGCCTTGAGTTCTGCAAGAGGACGCGCGGACTTTGCCGCAGCGATTTCCTCGCGCTTGTATTCTTCGATGCGTTTGAGGATGTCGGCCATGTCTCAAGCTTTCTCCACTGCATCCTGGTTCGAGACGGCGACCAGTTTTTCGAGTGCTCGGGCCGCTCCGCCCTCGTCGAGGGACCTTGCCGCCAGAACCATGCCGTCGCGCACGTTTTCCGCCTTGCCGGCGACAACAAGGGAGGCGGCCGCGTTGCAGAGTGCGATGTCGCGATAGGCGTTCTTCGCTCCGCCCAGTACGTCCTTCAGGGCCGCAGCATTGACGGCGCCGTCTCCGCCGCGGATGGATTCGAGCGCCACAGTCGGCACGCCGAAATCGTCCGGCGTCAGTTCGAAGGTGGTGATCTTGCCGTCCTTCAGCGCAGCAACCTGGGTCGGGCCGGTCGTGGTGATTTCATCGAGACCGCTGCCATGGACAACCCAGGCGCTGACCAGTCCGAGATCGCGCAAGGCTTCCGCACCCGGCACGAGCCATTCGGGCGAATAGACGCCGAACAGCTGACGCTTGACGTTGGCGGGGCTCGAAAGGGGGCCGACGATGTTGAAGATCGTGCGGGTTCCGAGTTCGACGCGGGCAGGGCCTACATGGCGCATCGCCGGATGGTGCAGTTGGGCGAACATGAAGCCGATCCCCGCCTCGCGAATACAGCGGGCGATCGTTTCCGGATCGATGTCGAGCCGCACGCCGAGGGCCGAAAGACTGTCGGCAGCACCCGACTTCGAGCTCAGGGCACGGTTGCCGTGCTTGGCGACGGGCACGCCCGCGCCCGCGACGATCAGTGCGGCAAGGGTGGAGATGTTGTAGGTATTGGTTCCGTCGCCACCCGTGCCGACGATGTCGATCGCGTCCTCCGGCGCTTCGACGGCCACCATCTTGGAGCGCATGGTCGAGACCGCGCCGGCGATCTCGTCGACGGTTTCGCCGCGGACCCTGAGGCCCATCAGGAAGCCGCCGATCTGGGCCATGCTGGCTTCGCCGGACATGAGCACATCAAAGGCTTCGCTGGCCTCCTGGCGCGTCAGCGCCTGCCGCGCGGCAATCTTGGCGATATATGGCTTGAGCCCCGACATCGTTTCCCCCGGCGTTAACGGACCATGGCCTGCTCGGCGAGCGTCTGGTTGATCGACACACCGTATTCGTTCTGGAGGCGGCTGACCATCTGGTCGAGGATGTCGTCGCCGGCTGCCTTGGCGATCTCGGCGACCTGTGCGTCGTCGTTGGCCAGGGCGTCAGCCGGCGGCTGGTCCTTGACGTCGACAACCTTGAGCAGGATCTGGCTTGCCGGATCGGCGCCGGGTGCGGAACCGACCGTGCCGACCGGACCACTAAAGGCGGCGACGATGGCAGCCGGACCGAGCACGGCATCGTCGGACTGGCGGCGAAGGCCGGTCTTGCTCTCGACGGCGATCCCGAGTTCTCCCGCGATGGTCTCCAGAGACTCTCCATCCGTGAGGCGCTTCTTCAGGCTTTCCGCCTTCACACCGAGCGCCGTCTTCTGCTGCTCGGCGATCCAGTCGTCGGTCGCCTTTTCACGCACCTCGTCGAGGGTGCGGTCGTGTTCGGGAACGATGTCCTTCACCTCAAGCCAGATATAGCCGTCCGAGCCGATATTGACGGGCAATGCTTCGACACCGACATCGGTTTCGAAGACTTCCGCGATGAGGGCGGCACGTTCAGGCAAGTCCTTGACCGCAACGCCGTTCTCGTCGTTCCCGTCCCGATCGGCCGCCTTGACGGTCACGGGCTTCAGCTTGAGCTGGGTTGCTGCGTCCTCCAGAGTGGAGCCACCGGCCCGCAGGTCCTCGAACTGGTCGTGAACGGCAGCGATGTCCTCGATCGCGGCGTTCTCGGCAAGCGCCTCACGGATCTCTTCCTTGACCTCTTCGAGGCTGCGGGTGTGCCCCGGCTTGATGTTGGTGACGCGCAGGATCACCGGTCCGAGGGCGCCGTCGATAACGCCTGTCGTCTCACCGTCCTTGGCGACGGCAAAGGCGGCCGTGGCGAGGGCCGGATCCGGCAGCTTGTCCTGGGTGAAATCGCCGAGCAGCACGTCGCCGGCGGTCTTGCCCTGGTCGGAGACCAGTTGATCGAAGCTTGTTCCAGACTTCAGTTCCGCCGCGGCGGCGTCGGCCATTTCGCGGGTTTCAAACGTCAGCTGCTCGATCGTGCGGGTGCCAGCGATCTCGTAGGTCTTCTTGTGCTTCTCGTAGTCCGCACGGATCGCCTCGTCGGTGACCGCGGCCTTGTCGGCGATATCCTTGGGCTCGAGCTTCACATAGGAGAAGCTGCGGAATTCGGGAGCGCGGTAGCGCGCCTTCACCGTTTCGAACCAAGCCTTCAGCGCGGCTTCGTCGGGTGCCTTGATCGGATCAATGTTCGCGTTGGTCAGCAGCAGGTAGTTGATGTCGCGGCTTTCGTTGCGGTAGGCCTTCAGCGCATCGATCAGGACCTTGGGAGCGATGAAGCCGTCGGAGGTTGCCTCGACGATCTGGCTGCGGATCGCAACCTTCGAACGTTCCTCGATATAGTCGTCTTCGCGCAGGCCGGCATTGCGCAGGCGGGCGGTAAAGAGCTGGCGATCGAACTGGCCGTTGTCCGACTTGAAGGCCGGATCGTCGGCGATCAGCTGGGCGAGGCGGTCCTTGGAGAGACCGAGGTTCATGTCCTGCGACAGCTGGTCGAGAGCTGCGCCGGCGGCAAGCTGTGCATAGACCTGGCTTTGAACGCCCAGCGCCTTGGCCTGCTCGCTCGTCAACTGCGTGCCGAAACGGCGGCCGAGATCGGCGAGCTGGCGCTGATAGGCGAGGCTGAATTCGCTGACCGAGATCTTCTGGTCCCCGACGGTGATGACCGCGTCCGAGTTCGACTGGAACAGGGATGCGGAAATGCCCCAAACGCCGAAGGATACGACCAGCAGGAGCATCAGCACTTTTGCGACCACGGTGCGGGCGGCTTTTCTCAGAACTTCCAACATCGAAACTCAATTACCTCATTACGGCTCTTCGCAGGCCAGCGAAGCGGTTGACGTTCCTTAAAACAAACCGCTGCGGAAATGAAGGGATGTTCGGCGAAAAGCCGGAACAGCCAGTTCCGGCCTCTCCAAAAGGTGATCACCGGGCGCAGCGCCTGTGGCGCCGACCTGACATTTCGCAATGTCCGGTCCGTGCGCCGTGCCCTATAACCCCATGGCGGTAGGTGTACCGATTGTTCGGAATTGAGTGGGGCGGAATGGCGGACGCAGTCGAAGAGTTGGGGACGGCCGGGACGGCAGAGACTGGGCTGACGCAGGCGCAGGCGCGGCAGGCGCTGGAAAAATATGGAGAGAACCGACTGCCCGTGGTCGGAACGCCCTCTTTCCTCAAGGTTCTTGCCCTGCAGTTCCTCAGCCCGCTGATTTACATTCTCGTGGCGTCTGCCGCACTCTCGACCGTGATCAGTGAAATCACCGATGCGCTGTTCATCGCGGTCGTGCTGATCGTCAACGGCATCGTCGGGGCGATCCAGGAGTTTTCGGCCGGCAAGTCGGCGGAGGCGCTGAGGGCGCTGGAGCAGCCGCATGCAACCGTGATCCGGCACGGCGAGCGCCAGGTCATCGACGCGGCCGGGTTGGTACCCGGCGATCTCGTGATGCTCGAATCCGGTGAGCGGGTCCCGGCCGACATCCGGGTGACGACGGCAGAGGGGCTGCAATGCGACGAGGCGGCCCATACCGGGGAGTCGCGGGCAGTGGCGAAACTTGCAGGCGACGCGGTCTTTGCCGGGACCGTGATCACGCGCGGCCGGGCCCGGGGAGAAGTGGTGGCGACCGGCAGCCGGACCGAACTCGGCCGCATTGCCGGGGCGATCCAGGAGCGCTCGACCGCCAAGCCGCCGCTGATGATCCGTATGGAGGATTTTACCCGGCTGATTGCAGTGGCGGTCGGCGTGGCGATCGTCTTCCTCGTGGCGCTGGGCCTCTGGCGACAGATGGCGTTTGGCGAATTGCTGACGATGTCGATCGGCTTGGCGGTGAGCGCCATTCCAGAGGGGTTGCCGATCGCCATCACGGTGGCGCTCGCCATCAGCATGCGGCGCATGGCGAAGGTCAATGTGGTCGTGCGTCACCTTCCCGCGGTCGAGGCGCTCGGGTCCTGCACGATGATTGCCACCGACAAGACCGGAACGCTGACGCTCAATGAACTTACGGTCACCGACATTCGTTTGCCGGACGATTCCCATTGGCTTTTCGACACCGGCATCGACCCTGTCGCCGGGGGTATCAGAAGCCGCGACGGCGTGCACGATCTTCCGACAGAGGCCGTGCAACTGCTGCTGCGGGCCGCGAGCCTGCCGAACGAAGGGGAACTGTCCAGGGGCAATGGTGGCGCCTTCGACCCGATGGGCGATACGGTCGACGTCGCGTTGCTGGCTGCCGCCCACAAGGGCGGGGTCAGAAAGGCGGACCTGCTGGAGAAATATCGGCTTGAGAAGCGGATTCCGTACGAGCCGGAACTGAAATATGCGGCCTCGTTCCATCTTGACGAAGAGCATCTGCACATCTTCGTCAAGGGCGCCCCGGAGATGCTGGGGACGATGTGCGGAACAATGCGCGTGGGCGAGCACACGGTGCCGATCGACCACGATCTGCTGCGTGGCCAGATGGATGCGATGACCGGAAGCGGCTTGCGTGTTCTTGCTTTCGCCGAAGGACGGCTGGCCCGTTCCGGCAGGGGCGACTATGGCGACCACCTGCTGTTCGACCTGACTTTCCTCGGCCTTGCCGGGATGCAGGACCCGATCCGCCCCGAGGTGCCGGCTGCTTTGGCGGCCTGCAGGACCGCCGGCATCGATGTGGCGGTTATCACCGGCGACGACCCCCGGACAGCAACGGCGATCGCCCGCGAGGCGGGGCTGCATTTTCGGCCGGAGGACGTCGCGACCGGAGAGCTTGTGGCGGAAGCGGCCGATGCGGGCGAAACCGCACTCGATGAACTCACCCGCCATGTCCGGGTTTTTGCCCGGGTGAAGCCCGACCAAAAGCTTGCGATCGTGCGGTCCCTGGCTCGCAACGGTCACTATGTGGCGGTCACGGGCGATGGAGTGAACGACGCACCGGCACTCAAGCACGCCCATGTAGGGGTGGCGATGGGCCGGGCCGGAACGGACGTCGCCAAGGAGAGCGCCGACATCATCCTGACCGACGACAATTTCGCCTCGATCGTCGCGGGGATCCGCGAAGGGCGCGTTGCCTACAGCAACATTCGCAAGGTTGTCTTCATGCTGGTTTCCACGGGCGCGGCGGAGGTGTTCCTCTTCCTGCTGGCGATGGTTCTGGGCACGCCGATGCCGCTTTCGGCCGTGCAGCTTCTATGGCTCAATCTGGTGACCAACGGCGTGCAGGATATTGCGCTGGTGACCGAGGCAGCAGAGGGCGACGAGCTCAGCCGCCCTGTGCGCCAGCCCGACGAATCGCTGTTCGACCGGTTGATGGTCCGGCGCATTCTCGTGGCGACGCTGCTCATGGGGGGCGGTGGATTCGCGCTGTTCTACTGGCTGATCGAAAACGGAATGAGCCATGTGGCTGCGAGCAACCTGCTGCTGGTGCTCTTCGTGCTGTTCGAGAACTTCCAGTGCATCAACAGCCGGTCGGAACGGCGTTCGGTGTTCCGCCAGTCGCTCGCTTCGAACCCGTTCCTCCTCATCGGAGTGCTCGGGTCACAGGCGCTGCACCTCGGGGCCATGTATGTGTCTGGCCTCAACAGCCTGCTTGGCATCAGCCCGATCACGCTCAGCGAATGGCTGTTGCTGCTGCTCGCGGGCTCCAGTCTTCTCTTCGTCAGCGAGATCGAGAAGGTCATCTACCGACGGCAATTGGCAAACATGCCCTGAACGTAGTCAAGTGCCGTCCGTAGTCATGAAAAAGGCCGACGGAATTCCGTCGGCCTTTTTCAGTATCAAGACGTGACTGTCAGACGATCAGCGCTGGCCGACCGGCACGTAGTCGCGCTTCGGTGCGCCGGTGTAGAGCTGGCGTGGACGACCGATGCGCTGCTGCGGATCCTCGATCATCTCGTTCCACTGGGCGATCCAGCCGACGGTGCGGGCGAGCGCGAAGAGAACGGTGAACATGGTCGTGGGGAAGCCAAGCGCACGCAGGGTGATGCCGGAATAGAAGTCGACGTTCGGGTAGAGCTTCTTTTCCTTGAAGTAGTCGTCGCTGAGCGCGATCTTTTCGAGCTCGAGCGCGACCTGCATCAGCGGATCGTCCGAATGGCCGGTCGCTTCCAGGACCTCGTACATGGTCTTCTGCATGATCTTGGCGCGCGGGTCGTAGTTCTTGTAGACGCGGTGGCCAAAGCCCATCAGGCGGAACGGGTCGTTCTTGTCCTTGGCGCGGGCGATGTATTCCGGAATACGGTCAACCGTGCCGATTTCCTGCAGCATGTTGAGGGCCGCTTCGTTGGCGCCGCCGTGGGCCGGGCCCCAGAGGCAGGCGATGCCGGCCGCGATGCAGGCGAACGGGTTGGCACCCGACGAGCCGGCGAGACGCACGGTCGAGGTCGATGCGTTCTGCTCGTGGTCTGCGTGCAGGATGAAGATGCGGTCCATGGCGCGGGCCAGAACCGGGTTCACCTTGTACTCGTCGCAGGGAACGGCGAAGCACATGTGCAGGAAGTTCGCCGCGTAGTCGAGATTGTTCTTCGGGTAAACGAAGGGCTGGCCGATGTGATACTTGTAGGCCATGGCGGCGATCGTCGGCATCTTGGCGATCATGCGCAGCGAAGCGACCATGCGCTGGTGCGGATCGGTGATGTCGGTCGAGTCGTGGTAGAAGGCCGAGAGCGCGCCGACGGTGCCGACCATGACGGCCATCGGATGGGCGTCGCGGCGGAAGCCGGTGAAGAACTTGCTCATTTGCTCATGCACCATGGTGTGGTGCGTGACGCGATAGTCGAAGTCCTTCTTCTGGGCAGCCGTCGGCAGTTCACCGTAAAGCAGCAGGTAGCAGACTTCGAGGAAGTCGCCCTTTTCGGCCAACTGCTCGATCGGATAGCCGCGGTGCAGAAGCACGCCTTCGTCGCCGTCGATATAGGTGATCTTGGATTCGCATGACGCGGTGGACGTGAAGCCCGGATCGTACGTAAAGGCGCCGGTGTGCTTGTAGAGGGCGCCGATGTCGACGACGTCAGGACCGATGGTGCCGGCCTTGACGGCCAGATCGACCGACTTATCCCCGAGTTTCAAAGAAGCGCTTTTGTCCGTCATGCTAATCCTCCGGAATTGGCGGGAGAGCGTCCGAAAGGGCGCCCTTGGGTTTAAGCGTAGGCATGTAGCTATATGATACGGAAGTTAATGCCAAGCTATCCAAAGGGCAAATTGTGCGTCGCGAAAAAGGCTGTCGCGCAGGGTGTCTCAGATTTAATCGATTGAGTAATTTATGCGGGAAAACTTCTTGTCGCGCTCGTGAAAATTGCTAGATTTCCTGTTGCGAACGCGCGGACCGTGGGGCGCCAATCGGCCAGCCGGCGCGGGGCAGGGGGCAGGCAATTGGTGGAGATTGCCGAAAGACGGGATGACCTCGACGCGGTGGGCGCGATGCCGCTGCAGCCGACGGCATATTTTGGCCGGAGTGCTGGTTCGCCTAACACGCTCGTGCGAACCGCTGGTCCCCGTGCTCGTCTCTCCGAACGCCTGACGCAGCTTTGGTATGGCCTCCTGGCGGACTTGGCGCGTGAGGCGGAGCATGGCCATCTTTTTCATTTCGTCCCGGTCTTTCTCGGAGCCGGCGCGGTTACCTGGTTTTCGCTCGCTCGGCCGCCTCCGACCAGCGTCCTGACGGGACTGCTGGCCGCACTCTTGTTCCTTCTTCTCGCCGCGGCGACCGGTCGGCCGCGACTGCGCGGAATGTTGGCGTGCGTGGTCCTGCCGGTTGCCGGCATGGTGCTGGCCGCCATGGAGACCGGCAGGCTGGGGACGACGATCCTCGACAGCGGCGTGACGACCATCGTCACGGGTATCGTCGAGAGGCGCGAGGCGGGGGCCAATGGCGAATGGCGCTACGAGATCCGCCTGACGGCAACGGCCGAGCCACGGTTGAAGCGGCCGCCCGAGCGGATCTCTATCCTGGCACGCGGCGCGAACCGGCCGGCTCTTCTGGGCGAGGCGATCCGGGGGCGGGCGCGACTTTCACCGCCTTCCGGGCCGGCGCTTCCGGGCCTCAATGATTTCGCCTTCGCCAGCTATTTCAACGAAATCGGAGCGGTGGGCTTCTTTCTCGGCCCGGCTCAGGCCGGCGCGGCCGGGATGGCGAGCAACGAGGGGTTCTGGATAATGGCCGACCGCGTGCTCTTTTCCTTGCGGGATCGGATCTCGACACGCATCCGCACGGAACTTGCGGGTGATCCCGGCGCCTTTGCCGCCTCGATCATCACCGGCGAGCGCCGCTCGATGTCGAAGGGCGCGACAGAGGCCTTGCGGCTCTCGGGCCTCGCGCACATCACCGCGATCTCGGGGCTGAACATGGCGCTGGCCGCGGGGATCTTCTTCGTCGGCCTGCGCAAGATCCTCAGCCTCCTGCCAGGGCTTGCCCAAACGATGCCGATCAAGAAGTTCGCGGCCTTCGGCGCGCTTGCCGCCGCCTTCGCCTACCTGCTGATATCAGGCTGCCAGGTCTCGGCGGTGCGTGCTTTCCTGATGACGGCAATCATGCTGGTCGCGGTGCTCTTCGATCGCCCGGCGATCAGCCTGCGCAACCTGGCCCTTGCTGCGATCGTGATCCTGGTGGTCAGCCCATCGGCGGTGATGGGGCCAAGTTTCCAGATGTCGTTTGCAGCGACGGCCGGTCTGATTGCCGGCTATGCCGCGTGGCGCAGCCGGCCGCGCAAGCCCTCCCTGCCATTCGCGATACCGGGTCTTTCCTTGCTTGCAGCAGGCGGGAAGATTCTTGGGGGGGCTTTCGCAACCTCCCTGATCGGCGGGTTGTCGACCGCGGCCTTCGCCGTTTCCCATTTTCATCGGCTGGCGCCGCACAGCCTGGAAGCCAATCTCGTGGCCATGCCGATCATCTCGATCCTCGTCATGCCGGCAGGGCTCGTGGCGATGCTGCTGATGCCTCTCGGTCTCGACGGGCCGTTTCTCTGGGTGATGGGGTGGGGGCTCGAATGGGTGATCGCCATCGCTGAGTGGATTGCCGGGTGGGACGACGCAATCCGCTTTTCGCGACTGCCGGGCTGGTTCCTGCCTCTGACCTCCCTCGGTCTGCTGATGTTGACGCTGCTCCGATCGCACCTCCGGCAGGCCGGAAGCCTTTTGCTCGGGGCGAGCCTACTCGCGGTACTCATCGCGCCGCTTCCACCGGTCGCCGACCTTTATGTGGCGGAGGACGGTCGCCTGGTCGGGATGTGGATGGAGCCAGGTCGGCTTGCCACCAACCGCGTCCGCCCTCCGTCGTTTATCTTCGACCAGTGGCAATCCGCACTTGGCTTTTCGGGCCATGAGCCGCCGGTATTCCTCGACAAAGCCGGCGACAAACAACCCTCTGGACAAGCCACCCAAAAGCAGGACGGGTCGAAGGCCGCGCAGGATGCGTTAGCGCCGGCAAAGGCCAGACCGCAACTTTCGGAGGCGGATCTGGAAGACGGCGAAAGGCGGATGAAGGCTGCACTCGCAAAAGCCTCCGGCCCGCGGTTCGCCTGTGAGGGAAAGTCATGGTGCGTCGCTGTCCTCGAGAACGGCTGGACCATCGCGACAGTCGAGGAGCCCGTCTTTGTCGGGGGCGCCTGTGACAGTGCGGATATCGTGATCGCGGCGAGGCGGACTGGATTTCAACGCTGCCAATCCGGCGCTCACCTTTTCACAGCCGAAACCCTCAGGCAGACCGGCGCGCTCGAAATCACGCTCGGTAATCGGCGGAGCCGCACATTGTCGGTCACCTCCGCCATCGAACGAGGAGACAATCGGCCATGGACCGTGCATCGCCTCTATGACTGGCGGACGGAACGTTTTGTCTTCCCGCCAACGCAGGACGAGTCGGCTCCCCGTTCCCACGAAAAAGGCGGGTTCGATGACCCGCCCTCGCTTCAGTGGTAACGCCGGATAAGGCCGACGAGCTTGCCTTGGATTTTCACCCGGTCCGGCGGGAAAATGCGCGTTTCATAGGCGGGATTCGCGGCCTCCAGCGCAATCGACGCTCCCCGGCGGCGGAAGCGTTTCAACGTCGCCTCCTCGTCGTCGACCAGCGCAACGATGATGTCGCCCGGATTGGCATTCGAGGCATTGCGGATGATGACCGTGTCGCCGTCGAGAATGCCGGCTTCGATCATCGAATCACCCTTCACCTCCAGGGCGTAGTGGTCACCGGAACCGATCATCTCGGCCGGAACCGTGATGTCGTGGGTGTTGTTCTGAATGGCCGAGATCGGCACGCCGGCGGCAATGCGGCCCATGACCGGAACGCTGACGGAGTTCGCGGCGTCCTCTACGGCGACCTTCGGCGGTGCGACCGGGGCGGGCTTGCCCAGGCTGCCCTCGATGACGCTCGGCGAGAAGCCGCGGCGCGGCTGGAGGCTCGGTGTATAGGCCTCGGGCAGCTTGATGACCTCCAACGCCCGGGCCCGGTTAGGGAGACGGCGAATGAAACCGCGTTCCTCAAGCGCCGTGATAAGGCGGTGAATGCCGGACTTCGAGGCCAGGTCGAGCGCATCCTTCATCTCGTCGAAGGATGGGGGAACGCCCGACTCCTTCATCCGCTCGTGGATGAACAGAAGCAGTTCCTGTTGCTTTCGCGTCAGCATGTTGCGGTGCCCCATTCGTGAAACAAATACAGAACATACACTATCTGTTCCATTTGTGTTCCGCAAGGGGATAAAAAAACGTGAAGAAGCCGTCAGATCTTGTGTTTTATCGGGAGGCCCGGTCCGCGGAATGGCCGCCTCAACGCATGCGACCGTTGACAGGGCAGTCCCCATATCGAATGACGGGGCCGGGGTCTGGTGTCCGCATGTGCGGCAGAGCGGAGACGGTGAGACATGTTTGGCGATATCGAGAAGAAGGTGTTCGGCAAGGCTGCGCATGAGCTCAGCGAAGCGGAACGCCGGGTCCTCAAGAAGGCCCGCGAGCGGCGGGTGCTTTCGACGAACGCAAGCGAGGATTTTCTCGCCGCCGCAACGCCCGGGCAACGACTTGCGGATTCGATCGCCCGGGTCGGCGGGTCCTGGGGTTTCATCGTCGGGTTCGGTGCCTTCCTGGTCGCCTGGGTGATCCTCAATACCGTCGTGCTGGCGACGCATGCGCTCGATCCCTATCCGTTCATCTTCCTCAACCTGTTGCTCTCGATGCTTGCGGCGATCCAGGCGCCGGTCATCATGATGAGCCAGAACCGGCAGGCGGCGCGGGACCGTTTCATGGCGGCCAAGGACTACGAGATAAACCTGAAGGCGGAGATCGAGGTGCTGGCGCTGCACCACAAGATCGATGAGCAGGTGCTGATCGAGCTCCAGGCGGCCCGGAGCGAGATTGCCGCACTGAAGGAAGCGGTGCTTGCCCTTTCATCGACGCGCGGGAGTGATTAGGTAGTCGCAAGAACGGTCTGTCAGGCGCAAGGAGTGCATTCCCGATGACATCCAAACAGCATGCGGTGGGAGCGGTCGACCACCTCGTCCTACCGGTTACGTCGCTCGAGGCGACACGCGCCCGGTTTGCTCAGCTCGGCTTCACGGTCGCGCCGGATGCGCGTCATCCGTTCGGGACGGAGAATGCCTGCGTCTTCTTCGGGGACGACACCTATCTCGAACCGCTGGCCGTCGGTAGCCGCGAAGAATGCGAGGCTGCAGCCAGGGCCGGCAACATGTTCGTCGCGCGGGATCAGGCGTTCCGCTTCCGCAACGGGCAGGAGGGCTTTTCCGCGATCGTGGTGAAGACGGTTGACGCGGATGCCGATCACGCGCGGTTTGCCGGCGCAGGCTTTTCCGGCGGACCGATGCTGCATTTCGAGCGCATGTTCAAGATGGCCGACGGCTCCGAGGTTCTCGGCGGTTTCAAGCTCGCCTTTGCCGCCGATCTCAGGGCTCCCGATTTTTTCCTGTTCGCCTGCGAACGGGTGAACCCGCTGCCCGCGGACCGCGGCGCGCTGGCCCGGCATGCCAATGGCGCACTCGGCCTCTCGGCGGTCGTGCTCGTCGAGGAAAACCCAAGCGATTTCCAGTATCTGCTCGAAGAGGTGTTCGAACAGCGCGCGGTGGAGGCGCACTCCTTCGGGATCGCGCTTCAGACAAGGAATGTGAAGGTCGAGGCGCTCACCCCTGAGGGGCTCGATGGCTATTTCGGTATCGACGCCCGAGGAGCCGGGCGTGGACTCAAGGGCCGGCTGGTCATGGTGCGCGTCGGCGATATCGGCGTGACAGAGCGCCTGCTCGCTGATAATGGCGTCGCATTCAGCCGCCGCGGCGCGCGCCTGATCGTTCCGCACGAGGCGGGGCAGGGCGTGGCCTTCGCATTCGAGGAGGTTTCATGAGCATTCAGACCAATTCCGAAGTCGTCGTCGGCGATGGTGCCGCCAAGGCGGTTTTCTCCAATTCGAAGCGTTTTGCGCTGATCGCCGGCCCCTGCCAGATGGAGAGCCGCGACCATGCCTTCATGATCGCCGGGCAACTCTCCGAAATCTGCCGGGAACTTGGGCTCGGGCTCGTCTACAAGTCGTCCTTCGACAAGGCCAACCGCACGTCCCTTTCGGCCGAACGCGGCATCGGCCTGGACAAGGCCATGGAGGTCTTTGCCGACCTCAAGAAGGAATACGGCTTTCCGGTACTGACCGACGTGCACACGGAAGAGCACTGCCGGCTGGTGGCGCCGACGGTCGACGTGCTGCAGATCCCGGCCTTCCTGTGCCGGCAGACCGATCTGCTGGTCGCCGCCGCCCAGACGGGCCGCGTGATCAATGTGAAGAAGGGCCAGTTCCTCGCCCCCTGGGACATGAAGAACGTGCTCAACAAGCTCAACGCCAGCGGCAACCCGAATGTGCTGCTGTGCGAACGCGGAGCGTCCTTCGGCTACAACACGCTGGTGTCCGACATGCGCTCCCTGCCGATCATGGCTGCGACCGGCGCGCCGGTGGTGTTCGATGCAACGCACTCGGTACAGCAGCCGGGCGGCCAGGGCGGCTCCTCGGGTGGCCAGCGAGAGTTCGTCGAGACGCTGGCACGCGCGGCTGTTGCCGTCGGTGTTGCCGGCCTGTTCATCGAGACGCATCAGGATCCCGACAATGCGCCGTCCGACGGCCCGAACATGGTGCCGATCAGCCAGATGAAGCGCCTACTGGAGAAGCTTCTGGCCTTCGACGCTGTCGCCAAGGCTGCCTGAGCTTAACTGGACAGGCTGACTTCATCATGGACGAACGCCGGCGCTTGCGCCGGCGTTTTGCGTTGGTGACGACGGCGGCGATGACCTTTCGGCTTCTGTCATCTCGCTGCCATTGTATTTTCCGCGTCTTCGATTAAGACAGGCCATCCTCAATCCCCACCCAGCAGCAGGGAGGCCCTCATGACTGCAATCACCGACATCATCGGCCGTGAAATTCTGGACAGCCGCGGCAATCCGACCGTCGAGGTCGATGTCTATCTGGAAGACGGCAGCATGGGCCGCGCGGCCGTGCCGTCGGGCGCCTCGACCGGTGCTCACGAAGCGGTCGAACTGCGCGACGGCGGCAGCCGCTATCTCGGCAAGGGCGTCGAAAAGGCGGTTGAAGCGGTCAACACCGAGATCTTCGACGCGATCGGCGGCCTCGATGCCGAGAACCAGATCCAGATCGACAACATCATGATCGAGCTGGACGGCACGGCCAACAAGTCGCGTCTCGGAGCCAACGCCATTCTCGGCGTGTCGCTCGCCGTCGCCAAGGCTGCCGCGGAAGCATCCGGCCTGCCGCTCTACCGCTATGTCGGTGGCCCGAATGCCCATGTTCTGCCGGTTCCGATGATGAACATCATCAACGGCGGCGCCCATGCCGACAACCCGATCGACTTCCAGGAATTCATGATCGTGCCGGTCGGCGCCGAAACCATTCGCGACGCGGTTCGCATGGGCTCGGAAGTGTTCCATACGCTGAAGAAGCAGCTCGCTGCCGACGGCCATAACACCAATGTCGGCGACGAAGGTGGTTTCGCACCGGGTCTGGCATCGGCTCCGGCTGCCCTCGACTTCATCATGAAGTCGATCGAAAAGGCCGGCTACCGTCCGGGCGAAGACGTCCATATTGCGCTCGACTGCGCCTCGACCGAATTCTTCAAGGACGGCAAGTATGTCCTCGAAGGTGAAGGTCGCACGCTCGAGCCGGGCGCGATGGCGGAATATCTCGCCGAGCTCTGCGCCAAGTACCCGATCTTCTCGATCGAGGACGGCATGGCGGAAGACGACTGGGCCGGCTGGAAGATCCTGACCGACAAGATCGGCTCCAAGGTCCAGCTCGTCGGTGACGACCTGTTCGTTACCAACTCCTCGCGTCTGCGCGACGGCATCAAGATGGGCGTCGCCAACTCGATCCTGGTCAAGGTCAATCAGATCGGTTCGCTGTCCGAAACGCTCGACGCGGTTTCGACCGCCAACCGCGCTGCCTATACCGCTGTCATGTCGCACCGTTCGGGCGAAACCGAAGACTCGACGATCGCCGATCTCGCCGTTGCCACCAACTGCGGCCAGATCAAGACCGGCTCGCTGGCCCGTTCCGACCGTACCGCCAAGTACAACCAGCTAATCCGCATTGAGGAAGGCCTTGGACCGCAGGCGCGCTACGCCGGCACCTCGATCCTGCGCGGCTGATCGTCGACGCAATTCTTCGTATCTTGAAGCCGCGCCCCGGAGGGCGCGGCTTTTTTCTTTGGCATGCGATCAGGGTCAACGATCGGTTAAGCAATCGCCGATAATTTGAAATCATAGTTTTGCGTTTCAAGGCGTTCAGCGTATGTGGACTAGGCATCATAAGAAGAGAAAATTCGGCCGCCTCATTCTTCCGTCCGTCACCATCGCCTTTCTCTCCTATTTCGGCTATCATTCCGTCCACGGCGACTACGGCCTCAGGGCCGCGCAGGAATTCGAGCGGCAGCGCATTGCGCGAAGCGGAGAGCTTGCCGAGCTTGTGAAGCATAGAAAGCAGCTTGAAAGACAGGTCGAGTTGATGAGCGACGGCTCGCTCGAGCGCGACATGATCGACGAGAAGGCGCGGTATCAGCTCAATATGTCGCGCCCGGATGAAATCGTCATCTTTAATAGCTATTTCTGATTAACCGAAATCAGGTTAATTCAAAAGATCCTTTTAAAATCATACGGTTGTCCTGAATGCGAGCCATGCATTTATAGCATTGCCCGCGCGCCTTTTCTTGCCTATTCTGTTGCGCAATCAAGATCCGACATAACCCTAGGGAGGGATGAATGGCGCCGCGAAAATCCGCGACTGCTTCCGGCCGTAAGACCACGGCCAAGCCTGCCAAGAAGGATTTCACTGAAGGAGCGATCGTCGAGTTCGATCGCGACGCCGAGCTCAAGTCCTATCGTGAGATGCTGTTGATCCGGCGGTTTGAGGAAAAGGCCGGCCAGCTCTATGGCATGGGCTTCATCGGCGGTTTCTGTCACCTTTATATCGGTCAGGAAGCTGTCGTCGTCGGCATGCAGATGGCGCTCAAGGATGGCGACCAGGTCATCACCGGTTATCGTGATCACGGCCACATGCTGGCCTGCGGCATGAGTGCGCGGGGCGTCATGGCCGAGTTGACCGGGCGTCGTGGCGGCCTGTCCAAGGGCAAGGGCGGCTCGATGCACATGTTCTCCAAGGAGAAGAACTTCTACGGCGGCCATGGCATCGTCGGCGCTCAGGTTTCGCTCGGCACGGGTCTCGCCTTCGCCAACCGCTACCGCGACAACGGCCAGATCTCGGTCGCCTATTTCGGCGATGGTGCCGCCAACCAGGGGCAGGTCTACGAGAGCTTCAACATGGCCGAGCTGTGGAAGCTGCCGGTCATCTACGTGATCGAAAACAACCGCTACGCCATGGGTACTGCCGTTTCGCGCGCCTCGGCGCAGACCAATTTCGCCCAGCGCGGCGTGGCCTTCAACATTCCCGGCCTGCAGGTCGACGGCATGGACGTGCGCGCTGTTCGCGCCGCAGCCGAACAGGCGGCCGAATATTGCCGCTCCGGCAAGGGGCCGGTCATCCTCGAGATGATGACCTATCGCTATCGCGGTCACTCCATGTCCGACCCGGCGAAATACCGTTCCAAGGACGAAGTGCAGAAGATGCGCTCCGAGCATGACCCGATCGAGCAGGTGCGCGCCCGCCTCCTGGAAAAGGGCTGGGCGAGCGAGGAGGAGCTGAAGGCGATCGACAAGGATGTCCGCGACATCGTCGCCGACAGTGCCGATTTCGCCCAGGCCGATCCGGAGCCGGATGTTTCCGAGCTCTACACCGACATTCTGCTGTAATCGGGGAGGGAACCCATGCCGATCGAAATTTTGATGCCCGCCCTCTCTCCGACGATGGAAGAAGGCACGCTTTCCAAGTGGATCAAGAAGGAAGGCGACACCGTCAAGTCCGGTGACGTTATCGCCGAGATCGAGACCGACAAGGCGACCATGGAAGTCGAGGCCGTCGATGAAGGCGTGCTCGGCAAGCTGCTGGTTGCTGCCGGCACCGAGAACGTCAAGGTCAACACGCCGATCGCCGTGCTCCTTCAGGACGGCGAGAGCGCCGCCGACGCGGTGGCTCCGAAGGCTGTGCCCGCTCAGGCAACCGAAGCTGCGCCGGCTCCGGTCGCGTCTACTGCTTCCGCTCCGGTGCCTGCGGCTCCGGCTGCAGCCGTCGCTGCCGATCCCGATGTGCCGGCCGGCACTGAAATGGTGACGATGACGGTGCGCGAGGCGCTTCGCGAAGCGATGGCCGAAGAGATGCGCGCCAATCCGGACGTCTTCATCATGGGTGAGGAAGTCGCCGAGTACCAGGGCGCCTACAAGATCACGCAGGGCTTGCTGCAGGAATTCGGCGCCCGGCGCGTCGTGGACACCCCGATCACCGAACACGGCTTTGCCGGCGTCGGCGTTGGCGCAGCGATGGCCGGCCTGCGTCCGATCGTCGAGTTCATGACCTTCAACTTCGCCATGCAGGCGATCGACCAGATCATCAACTCGGCGGCCAAGACGCTCTACATGTCGGGCGGCCAGATGGGTGCTCCGATCGTGTTCCGCGGCCCGAACGGTGCAGCGGCGCGCGTCGCCGCCCAGCACAGTCAGGACTACGCCGCCTGGTACAGCCATATCCCGGGCCTCAAGGTGATCCAGCCGTACACGGCCGCCGACGCGAAAGGCCTGCTGAAGGCGGCCATCCGCGATCCGAACCCGATCATCTTCCTCGAGAACGAAATCCTCTACGGTCACTCCTTCGAGGTTCCGAAGCTCGATGATTTTGTCCTGCCGATCGGCAAGGCGCGCATCCACAAGGTCGGCAAGGACGCGACGATCGTTTCGTTCGGTATCGGCATGACCTACGCGGTCAAAGCGGCTGACGAGCTCGCCAAGGAAGGTATCGACGTCGAGATCATCGACCTGCGCACCATCCGGCCGATGGACCTGCCGACCGTCATCGAATCCGTCAAGAAGACCGGCCGTCTGGTCACCGTCGAGGAAGGCTATCCGCAGTCTTCGGTCGGTACCGAGATCGCCACGCGCGTCATGCAGCAGGCCTTCGACTACCTTGATGCGCCGATCCTGACGATCGCCGGCAAGGACGTTCCGATGCCTTACGCGGCCAACCTTGAGAAGCTTGCTCTGCCGAATGTCGGCGAAGTGGTCGAGGCGGTCAAAACCGTCTGCTACAAGTAACGGGAGGGTCAGCACATGCCGATCAACATTACGATGCCGGCACTCTCCCCGACCATGGAAGAGGGCAATCTGTCGAAGTGGCTCGTCAAGGAAGGCGACAAGGTCAAGTCCGGCGACGTGATCGCCGAGATCGAAACCGACAAGGCGACGATGGAAGTCGAGGCCGTCGATGAAGGCACGGTCGCCAAACTCGTCGTTCCGGCCGGTACCGACGCGGTCAAGGTCAACGCGGTGATCGCGATTCTTGCCGCCGACGGTGAAGATCTGGCCGCCGCAGCCGCCGGTGGCGGTGCTGCCGCTCCGGCGAAGGCTGAAGCGGCACCGGTGGCAGCACCGGCACCCGCCGCCACTCCCGCGCCTGTAGCCGCACCGGCTCCTGCCGCGGCCGCGCCGGCACCTTCCAAGTCGGATGGCAGCCGCGTGTTCGCGTCGCCGCTGGCCCGTCGTCTGGCGAAGGAAAGCGGCCTCGATCTCTCTGCCGTTTCCGGCTCCGGCCCGAAGGGCCGGGTCGTCAAGAGCGACGTCGAGAAGGCTGTCGCAACCGGTGGCGCGAAGGCTGCTCCAGCTGCTGCCGCACCGGCCGCCGCACCCGCGCCGGTTCTGGCAAAGGGCGCATCCGACGAGGCTGTTCTCAAGAACTTCGCCGAAGGCTCATACGAGCTCGTGCCGCACGACGGCATGCGCAAGACGATCGCCAAGCGCCTGCAGGAATCCAAGCAGACCATCCCGCACTTCTACGTTTCGGTGGATTGCGAGCTCGATGCACTGCTGGCTCTGCGCGGCCAGATCAACGGCGCCGCGCCTGAAAAGGACGGCAAGCCGGCCTATAAGCTTTCGGTCAACGACATGGTGATCAAGGCTCTGGCGCTGGCACTGCGCGACGTTCCGGACGCCAACGTCTCCTGGACCGACAGCGCAATGGTGAAGCACAAGCACGCCGATGTCGGCGTGGCGGTGTCGATCCCGGGCGGCCTGATCACCCCGATCATCCGCCAGGCAGAGACCAAGACGCTTTCGGCGATTTCCAACGAGATGAAGGACCTCGGCAAGCGCGCCAAGGACCGGAAGCTGAAGCCGGAAGAGTATCAGGGCGGCACAACTGCCGTGTCCAACATGGGCATGATGGGTGTGAAGAGCTTCTCCGCGGTCGTCAATCCGCCGCATGCCACCATCCTGGCGGTTGGTGCCGGCGAGGAGCGTGTCGTGGTCAAGAACGGCGAGATGAAGATCGCCAATGTCATGACCGTGACGCTGTCGACCGACCATCGCTGCGTCGATGGCGCGCTCGGGGCCGAACTGCTCGGCGCGTTCAAGCGCTACATCGAAAACCCGATGGGCATGCTGGTGTGAGCGGAAGGCGGGCGCGATGAAGACCGTTCTTGCCTTCGGCGACAGCCTGACCTGGGGTTACGACCCTGAGCAACTGGGTCGGCATGCCTATGAAGATCGCTGGACCAGTGTCCTGCAGAAGGCATTGGGCCACGGGGTCAGGGTGATCGCCGAGGGGTTGAACGGTCGCACGACCGCCTATGACGACCATCTCGCCGATTGCGAGCGCAACGGCGTGAAGCTGTTGCCGAGCGTGCTCGAGACCCACAAGCCGCTGGATCTCGTGATCATCATGCTCGGCACCAACGACATGAAGCGCGGTGTCGCGGGTACGGCGATCGCGGCGACCAAGGGCATGGATCGGCTGATCAAGCTTGTCCGGCATCACGACTGGGGTTTCGGTTTCGAGCCCCCGGAAATCTTGGTTGTTTCGCCGCCGGCGATCTCTGAGACGGCAAATGCCCATTTTGCGGCCATGTTCCGGGGTGCCCTCGATGAATCGGCGATGCTCGCGAGCTTCTACGGTGACCTCGCGGACGAAGCGGGCTGTGGTTTTTTCGATGCGGGTTCGGTTGCGGAAACCTCCCCGCTCGACGGGATCCACCTCGATGCGGAGAACACACGGGCGATCGGGCGCGGCCTTGAGCCGATCGTCAGAATGATGCTCGGGATTTGACATCGCGACGGCAGAAAGTTGATCAAGATCAAGGGAGTGTCGCTTTCGGGTGAATAGTCTGCAGGTATCGACCGACAACAGAGGAGATATCGAATGTCGAACACCCCGCACGAACTGGCGCAGGAGTTTCCGGAATACGTCGGCAAGATGCACGAGCTCAAGCTGAGCAACGCGCATTTCGCCAAGCTGATGGACAACTATCACGACGTGAACCGCGCCATTCACCGTGCTGAAACCGAAGTTGAACCGGTTGGCGACACGCAGATGGAGACCATGCGCAAGCAGCGCATGGTTCTGAAGGACGAAATCTACGGGATGCTGACCAAGGCGTGATCGCCTTCGTCTTCATCTCTCGGGAAGGGCTCTGCCGCGTGGCGGAGCCCGGACCGGTCAAACAGGGAGATGAAGACCAGTGTCGAATGCCTATGACGTTCTCATTATCGGCTCCGGCCCCGGCGGCTATATTGCCGCGATCCGTGCGGCCCAACTGGGCTTCAAGACAGCGATCGTCGAGCGCGAACACCTCGCCGGCATCTGCTCCAACTGGGGCTGCATTCCCACGAAGGCACTGCTCAGGTCGGCGGAGGTCCTGCACCTCGCCGAACACGCCAAGAACTATGGCCTGACGCTCGAAGGCAAGGTGACCCCCGACCTCAAGGCGATCATCGCCCGCTCACGCGGCATTGCCGAACGCATGAACGGCGGCGTCGGCTTCCTGATGAAGAAGAACAAGGTCGACATCATCTGGGGTGAGGCCAAGCTGACGAAGCCGGGCGAGGTCTTGGTTTCGAAGACCACCAAGAAGATCGTCCAGCCGCAGGCGCCCTTGCCGAAGAACACGCTGGGCGAGGGCACCTATACCGCCAAGCACATCATCATCGCCACCGGTGCACGTCCGCGCGCGCTTCCCGGCATCGAGCCGGACGGCAAGTTGATCTGGACCTATTTCGAGGCGATGAACCCCGATTCCATGCCGAAGTCGTTGCTGGTCATGGGCTCGGGCGCCATCGGCATCGAGTTCGCCTCCTTCTACCGCACAATGGGCGTCGACGTGACTGTGGTCGAGGTAATGAGCCAGGTCATGCCGGTCGAGGATGCCGAGATCTCGGCCTTCGCCAAGAAGCAGTTCGACAAGCAGGGCATGAAGATCCTGTTGGAGGCCAAGGTCGCCAAGGTCGAGAAGGGCGCCAATTCCATCACCGCCCATGTCGAGAAGAAGGACGGCTCGATCGAGAAAATCACCGCCGACCGGATGATTTCGGCCGTCGGCGTGCAGGCCAATATCGAGGGTATCGGGCTGGAGGCGGTCGGCGTGAAGACCGATCGCGGCTTTATCGCGATCGACGGCTACGGCAAGACGAACGTGCCGGGTATCTATGCGATCGGCGACGTCGCCGGCCCACCGATGCTTGCCCACAAGGCCGAGCACGAAGCCGTCATCTGCATCGAGAAGATCGCCGGCCTGCCGAACGTTCACCCGATGGACAAGGCCAAGATCCCGGGCTGCACCTACTGCAACCCTCAGGTGGCTTCCGTCGGCCTGACCGAGGCCAAGGCCAAGGCGGAAGGCCGCGACATCCGCGTCGGTCGTTTCCCGTTCGTCGCCAATGGCAAGGCCATCGCGCTCGGCGAAGATCAGGGCATGGTCAAGACCATCTTCGACAAGAAGACAGGTGAGCTGCTGGGGGCCCATTTGGTCGGCGCGGAAGTGACCGAGCTGATCCAGGGTTTCGTCGTGGCGATGAACCTCGAGACGACAGAGGAAGAGCTGATGCACACGATCTTCCCGCATCCGACCATTTCCGAGACGCTGAAGGAAAGCGTACTGGATGCCTATGGCCGGGCGCTCAACGCCTAAGGTCGAGTTGTGACACCGGGATCCGTCGCCTATATAGGTGACGGATTTCAGCGAGGGAGTTCGCGCAAGATGGCTTTCGAGATTGGTTGGTTTCTGGCGCTCGTCATTGGCGGCCTGGCGGGATGGCTCGCCGGCAAGTTCCTCGACATGCGCTTCGGCATATTCATGAACATCGTGATCGGCATTGTCGGCGCGGTGCTTGCCGCAGCCGTGTTCCGCCGCTTCGGCATCGTCGTCGAAGGCGACTGGCTCGGTTATCTGCTAACCAGCTTCGTCGGCTCGTGCCTCTTGTTGTACGCCGTCAAGCTCATCCGGCGCTAAGTTTTCGTGAGGCCGCCGAACGGCGGCAAAGGCAGGTAGAACCATGGTCACCATCCTCGACAGGACCAATCCCGAGGACAAGCGCGTCCGCCATCCGGAAAAGGCCCATCGGCCGGACACGGAGGTGATGCGCAAGCCGGAGTGGATCCGCGTCAAGGCGCCGACCTCCAAGGGTTATGCCGAAACCCGCTCGATCGTGAAGGACAACAAGCTCGTCACGGTCTGCGAGGAAGCCGGCTGCCCGAACATCGGCGAGTGCTGGGACAAGAAGCACGCGACGTTCATGATCATGGGCGAGATCTGTACGCGGGCCTGTGCCTTCTGCAACGTGGCGACCGGCAAGCCGAACGCGCTTGATCAGGATGAACCGGAAAATGTCGCCAAGGCCGTTAAGCAGATGGGCCTTTCCCACGTCGTCATCACTTCGGTGGATCGCGATGACTTAGAAGATGGCGGCGCCGAGCATTTCGAAAAGGTAATCTGGGCGATCCGGGCGGCTTCGCCGGCAACCACCATCGAGATCCTGACGCCGGACTTCCTGAAGAAGCCGGGCGCGCTCGAACGAGTCGTTGCGGCAAAGCCGGACGTGTTCAACCACAACATGGAAACGGTGCCCGGCAACTACCTGACCGTTCGTCCCGGCGCGCGCTATTTCCATTCCGTGCGGCTGTTGCAGCGGGTCAAGGAACTCGACCCGACGATGTTCACCAAGTCCGGCATCATGGTCGGCCTCGGCGAGGAGCGCAACGAAGTGCTCCAGCTCATGGACGATCTCAGGACCGCCGACGTCGACTTCCTGACGATCGGGCAGTATCTGCAGCCGACCCGCAAGCATCACCAGGTGATGAGCTTCGTCACGCCGGACGAGTTCAAGTCCTACGAGACTGTCGCCTATGCCAAGGGCTTCCTGATGGTGTCGTCGAGCCCGCTGACGCGCTCTTCGCATCATGCAGGCGACGACTTCGCCAGGTTGAAGGCGAACCGGGAAAAACTGCGCGGCGACCGCGCATAGCACTCCCGTCATGTTTCGGCGCTAGGCCTCTTCTCCTGCAAGGAGATCACCAAATGCCGAACTTCGTGGGAATAGAGGTTGCCGCCGAGGTGCTGAACGCGGCGCAACGGGTCATGGTCGTCGGCTGTTCGGGTGGCGGCAAGAGCACGTTGTCGCAGGCACTCTCTGCGCATTTCGGCTTGCGCTACATCTCCATGGACAAGGAGTTCTTCTGGCTGCCGGGCTGGGTGGCGCGTCCGCGCGGCGAACAGCGGGCGTTGATTACGGAGGCTGTGGCCGGCGAACGCTGGATCATGGATGGCAGCAATCCGACAAGCTTTGATCTGCGCGTGCCTCGCAGCGACCTCGTCATTTGGGTGCGCATGCCAAGGCTGCTGTCGCTTTGGGGCGTGTTGACACGGGTCGCAAAGACCTATGGTCGTACCCGTCCGGATATGGCCTCGGGCTGTCCGGAACAACTGCCAGACCGGGCGTTTCTTCGCTATATCTGGAACTTCGAGAGCGTTCACGGGCCGGTTTTCGTGCGAAACATCGATCTCAATGGCCCCGATGTCCCGGTTGTCGTGCTGAATTCACGTGCGGAAATGCGTTGCATGCTTGATCTCGCCGGTGTCCGGGCTTAATCCCGGCTTATGCCGCAGTTCGAAACCCGCCGCCCTGTCAGACACTCCCCGGAACAGATGTTCGCGCTCGTCGCCGACATTGGCCGTTATCCGGAATTCCTGCCGCTCTGCGAAGCTCTGACCATCCGCTCGCGGCGCGAGCGCGACGGCAAGGAGCTGCTGGTTGCCGACATGACGGTGGGATACAAGGCGATCCGCGAGACCTTCACCACCCAGGTCCTCCTGGTTCCGACTGAACGGGTGATTGACGTTAAGTATATCGAGGGGCCGTTCCGCTATCTCGACAATCGCTGGCGCTTCGAAGAAACCGCGGATGGCGGTTGCCTCGTGCATTTCTTCATCGACTACGAATTCAAGAGCCGCATCCTCGGCGCCTTGATGGGCTCGATGTTCGACCGTGCCTTCCGCATGTTCGCCGAGGCCTTCGAGGCCCGCGCGGACAAGATCTACACCGCGGCCTGAGGCGTCAGCCGGCCGCCTCTCTCAGCATTTCCAGGGCTGTCCTGACGGTCGCCAGTCTGATCCCCTCGCGGCCTAGGTCGCCGTAGCGCATCTCCTTGTGCAGGAGCATGCCGCGGCGCGAGCGCGCGGCGATATGCACGAGGCCGACCGGCTTCTCGTCCGAGCCTCCGCCCGGGCCGGCAATGCCGGTCACGGCAACAGCCAAGGCGGCCCCGGACCGTGTCAGCGCGCCGGCGACCATCTGGAGCGCCGTTTCGCGCGAGACGGCGCCGAAGCCGGCGAGAGTGGCCGAGGTCACGCCCAACAGGTCCATCTTCGCCCGGTTCGAATAGGTGATGAAACTGCGGTCGACGACGGCAGACGAGCCGGCGATCTCCGTCAGGGCGCCGACGATCAACCCGCCGGTGCAGGATTCGGCCGTCGCGACGGTCAGACCGCGTTCGGCAAAGCTCGTGATGATCCGTGCCGCCAGAGCTTCGATGTCGGGCGGGAAGAGGCTCATGCCGAGCCACCATAGACGACTGTCGCCGTGGCGATTGCGGCAATTCCTTCCCGCCGCCCGACGAAACCGATCTTTTCGTTGGTCGTCGCCTTGACCGAGCAGCGGTCCAGCGAAATGCCGAGGATCTCGGAGAGCTTCTCGCGCATAGCCTGGCGATGCGGGCCGATCTTCGGCGCTTCCGCGATCAGCGAGATGTCGGCGTTCATGATGGTGCCACCGGCTTCACGGACGATTCTTGCGGCATGTTCGAGGAAGATGCGGGACGGTGCCCCCTTCCACTGCATGTCGGAGGGCGGGAAATGGTCACCGATATCGCCGGCGCCGCAGGTGGCGAGCAAGGCGTCCGTCAGGGCGTGGAGTGCCACGTCGGCATCGGAATGGCCCTTCAGCCTCTGATCGTGGGGTATGAAGATCCCGCAGAGCGTGACGCCATCTCCGGGTTCCAACTGGTGAACGTCATAGCCGTTGCCCGTCCGCACGTCCGGCAAAGTGGGAGCGGAGAGCTTGGCGTCGGCCATGGCGATGTCCTTCTGCAGGGTCAGTTTCACATTTTCCGGCAGGCCCTCGACGAGGCGGACCTTGAGCCCGGCCCATTCGGCGATCGATGCGTCGTCGGTGAAGTCGGAGCGGCCGCTTCCGGCTGCGCTCTCATGGGCGGCAAGGATCACGGGCAGGGAGAAGGCCTGCGGCGTCTGGGCCGCGAACAGGCCGGCGCGGGAAACCGTCTCCGCTACGTGGCCGTTCTCTGTTCCACGTTTCAGCGTGTCGGTGACCGGCATGGCCGGCAGGACGCAGGTCTCGCCGTCATCGAGCGCGGCGGCGATGCGGTCCAGCAGGCTTTCATCAATGAAGGGCCGCACCGCGTCGTGGATCATGACATGCGTGACGCCCGAACCCGCGATTGCGCGCAGGCCGGCGAGCACCGACGCCTGGCGGGTGCTGCCGCCTAGGGCTGTTTTCACGCCTTCGGAGCCTTCTACCTGTCCGCGCGCCGTCTCGAAGAGCGCGACGTCGTCCGGATGAATGACGGAGACGATTGTTGCCGTTCTCTGCCAGGCGAGGAAGGCTTCGAGTGTGCGGGCGATCACAGGCTTTCCGCCGATTCGCCGGTATTGTTTGGGACCTTCTACCGATGTACCGGCCCGTTCGCCGCGGCCGGCGGCCACAACAATGATGCCGATCGAGGTCCTGCCATCCTGCTGCATTTTGCCTTCCGGTCCGTGACACATGAATTTCGCAAGCGAGGTCTATCGGCTCGAACGTCGATTTTCCAGCAGTTGCTTGAAATTTGTCGCGAGGCTCAGGATACCCCCTTGGCAAGACTGGAATTAGTGTCTAAAAATCGTGCAGTTACTCAGAGTGCCCGAAAGATAGTCAATTGTATTCAAACGCGCTGAATTCGCCCTTCGAGATCGGAACGGTCGCGATCCGCAATCGCGTGATCCTCGCGCCGATGTCGGGCGTCAGCGATCTGCCGTTCCGGCAAATGGCGTGGCGCTTCGGGGCCGGCCTCGTCGTGACCGAGATGGTGGCTAGCCGCGAACTCGTCCATAACGCCGCCGAGTCGTGGTCGCGTCTGCAAGGGGCCGGGCTCACTCCGCACATGGTCCAACTCGCCGGTCGCGAGGCGCACTGGATGGCGGAAGCCGCGCGCATCGCAGAGGCCAACGGCGCCGACATTATTGACATCAACATGGGATGTCCTGCGAAAAAAGTGACGGGCGGGTATTCCGGTTCTGCATTGATGCGCGATCCCGATCATGCGCTTTCGCTGGTCGAGGCGACGGTCAACGCGGTCAAGGTTCCGGTGACGCTGAAGATGCGGCTCGGCTGGGACGAGACCATGCTGAACGCCCCGGAGATAGCGGCCCGGGCGGAGGCTGCCGGCGTGAAGATGATCACCATTCACGGGCGCACCCGGATGCAGTTTTACGAAGGGCGTGCCGACTGGGATGCGATCGCGGCCGTCCGCTCTATGATTTCGGTTCCGCTTGCGGCGAACGGCGATGTCGAAAGCCGGGAAGATGCCGACGAAATCCGGCGGCGCTCGGGCGCCGATGCCGTGATGGTGGGGCGCGCCTGCCAGGGACGCCCATGGCATGCGGGTTGGATCGCAGGCGATGCCGGGCCGAAAGGTGACAAAATCGCCGATCTGGCCGCTGAGCACTACGACATGATGATGGCGCATTACGGCCGTGACGTCGGCGTGCGCCATGCGCGCAAGCATGTCGGATGGTATCTCGATCGTTTTGCGCCGGCGGTTCCGCCAGCTCGGAAAGTGGAAATCATGACATCGAAGGACGCGGATTTCGTGTCGCGGACGTTTTCGCGCTGCATCGCGGATGCGATGCGGGACGGCGAAGGCCGGCGGGAGGCAGCATGATGGTGCAGGCAGGCGGCGGCGGACTGGCGATGGCGGTGCTCAACGCCATCCAGCATCCGGTTATCATGATCGATTCGGACGGACACGTGGCCTTCGCAAACTGGGAGGCCGAGGCTTTTTTCGGCGCAAGCGCCAGCCATCTGGCCCGGCACCGAATCTCGACCTTCATTCCGTTCGGCAGCCCGCTCCTGGCGCTGATCGAGCAGGTGCGTGAACGCCGGGCACCGGTGAACGAATACCGGGTCGATCTTTCCTCGCCACGGCTTGGGCAGGACAAGCTCGTCGACCTCTATGTGGCGCCGGTGCTGAGCCAGCCGGGCAACGTCGTCGTGGTGCTGCAGGAGCGCTCGATGGCGGATAAGATCGACCGACAGCTCACCCATCGCACGGCGGCCCGATCGGTCACCGGACTTGCCTCGATGCTTGCCCACGAGATCAAGAACCCGCTTTCAGGCATTCGTGGTGCAGCCCAGTTGCTCGAAACCTCCGTTCCTGACGAGGATCGGGCACTCACCCGCCTGATCTGCGACGAGACGGATCGCATCGTGTCGCTGGTCGACCGCATGGAGGTCTTTTCCGACGAGCGTCCGGTCGATCGTGTCGCGATCAACATCCACTCGGTGCTCGACCATGTGAAGGCTATCGCCAAGGCGGGGTTTGCGCGCCACCTGCGCATCGTCGAGAACTACGACCCGTCGCTGCCGCCGGTCTATGCCAATCGTGATCAACTGGTGCAGGTCTTCCTCAACCTCGTTAAGAACGCCGCCGAAGCGATCGGCGATCGCCCGGACGGCGAGATCCAGCTGACGACGGCCTATCGGCCGGGTATCCGTCTTTCTGTGGCCGGTTCCAGAGAGAAGATCTCTTTGCCGCTCGAATTCTGCGTGCATGACAACGGTCCGGGCGTGCCGGCAGACCTGCTGCCGCACCTCTTCGATCCGTTCATCACCACCAAGACCAACGGATCCGGCCTCGGCCTGGCGCTGGTCGCCAAGATCATCGACGGCCATGGCGGCATCGTGGAATGCGACAGCCAGGCGAACCGAACCACCTTCCGCGTCCTGATGCCGGTGTCGAAAGACATCGCGCTCGACGATTCCATTCCGGCGAACTCCACAGGAAGCATCCGATGACTGCCACCATCCTCGTCGCTGACGACGACGCCGCCATCCGCACCGTGCTCAACCAGGCGCTGACGCGCGCCGGCTATGACGTGCGCATCACGTCCAATGCGGCAACCCTCTGGCGCTGGGTTTCCGCGGGCGAGGGAGACCTTGTGGTCACCGATGTGGTGATGCCGGACGAGAACGCCTTCGACCTCCTGCCGCGCATCAAGAAGGCCCGTCCTGACCTGCCGGTTCTGGTCATGAGCGCACAGAACACCTTCATGACTGCCATCAAGGCTTCGGAGAAGGGCGCCTACGACTACCTGCCGAAGCCCTTCGACCTGACCGAGCTCATCGCCATCATTGGCCGGGCGCTCGCCGAGCCAAAGAAGAAGCCAGCGCGTCTCGATGACGACATGCAGGATGGCATGCCGCTGGTCGGCCGATCGGCTGCCATGCAGGAGATTTACCGCGTGCTGGCCCGCCTGATGCAGACGGACCTGACGCTGATGATCACGGGTGAGTCCGGCACCGGCAAGGAACTGGTGGCGCGCGCGCTGCACGACTACGGCAAGCGCCGCAACGGCCCCTTCGTGGCGATCAACATGGCGGCGATCCCGCGCGACCTGATCGAGTCCGAACTTTTTGGCCATGAAAAGGGTGCGTTCACCGGTGCCCAGACACGCTCGACCGGCCGTTTCGAACAGGCGGAAGGCGGCACGCTTTTCCTCGACGAGATCGGTGACATGCCGATGGACGCCCAGACACGCCTTCTGCGCGTGCTGCAGCAGGGGGAATATACCACGGTTGGCGGACGCACGCCTATCCGCACCGACGTGCGCATCGTCGCTGCGACCAACAAGGACCTCAAGCACTCGATCAACCAGGGCCTCTTCCGCGAGGACCTCTACTATCGCCTCAACGTCGTGCCGCTGCGGCTTCCGCCGCTGCGCGACCGCGCCGAGGACATCCCGGACCTGGTGCGGCATTTCATTCAGCAGGGTGAAAAGGAGGGGCTCGACCTCAAGCGGTTCGACAATGAGGCGCTCGAGGTGCTGAAGGCCTATTCATGGCCCGGAAACGTGCGCGAACTCGAGAACGTGGTCCGCCGCCTGATGGCACTCTATCCGCAGGATGTGATCTCGCGCGAGATCGTCGAGCAGGAACTGCGTTCCGACATCGCCGACAGCCCGATCGCCAAGGCCGGCGTTCCTGCCGGATCGATGACCATTTCGCAGGCGGTCGAGGAGAATATGCGGACCTATTTCGCCAGTTTCGGCGACAGTCTGCCGCCGTCCGGGCTCTATGAGCGCGTCCTGACCGAAATGGAATATCCGTTGATCCTGGCGGCGCTCACCGCAACGCGCGGGAACCAGATCAAGGCGGCCGACCTGCTCGGACTGAACCGCAATACGCTTCGAAAGAAGATCCGGGAGCTCGGCGTTTCGGTTTATCGCAGTTCGCGCTCGGCTTGACACCACCTCTGCGCCGTTGCAATTTCGCCACATTGCGTTGCTCAAAAGACACGAGGCCGTGACCCGCGGACGTCGTCGTCGTCTTGATTCGGGAATTGCATGGCATGCGCGGAGCGCGGGAGTTCTTTTTGATGATCAGGCGAGCGGCGGCATCCGTTACGGATAGCGATCCTGCGCCGGCGCACGACCGGCGGGCATCCTTCGCGCTTCCGGGGCTGGCGCTCGCGACAGGCGCACTGGCCTGCGCCGTGTTTACCTTGCCGGTTCTGCTCGGGCTGACGCCAATCGAGCCGACATCCAACGTCCTGGTCGCCTCGGCGATCGTCAATTCGCTGTTCATCGTCGGCCTGATGTTCCTGATTGGTCGCGAGGTGACGCGCCTCGTCAAGGCTCGGACCCGCGGACGGGCTGCTGCGCGGCTCCATGTGCGCATCGTCGTGCTGTTCTCGATCGTCGCCATCACGCCGGCGATCCTCGTCGCCATCTTCGCAAGCATCACGCTGAACGTCGGTCTCGATCGCTGGTTTTCTCTGCGCACCCAGTCGATCGTCTCGTCATCGAGCAATATCGCTCAGGCCTACATGATGGAGAATGCGAGCTATCTGCAGGGGCAGACGGTCTCCATGGCGAACGACCTCGAGCGCAACCGGGCGCTCTACTTCCTTGATCGAACCGGCTTCGTCCAGCTGATGACCCGTCAGGCCAAGGGACGCGGGCTGCTCGGGGCCTTTCTGGTCCGTCAGGACGGTTCGGCGATCACGCAGGCCGACATCCCGACAGACAAGCCTTTGCCGGCCATTCCGCGGGATGCGCTCGACAGCGCGGCGGCCGGTCAACCGACCCTGATCCCGCCGGGCGTCACCAACCTGGTCGGTGCGATCATCAAGCTCGATTCGATTTCCGGAACGTTCCTCTACACCATCCGCGCGGTCGATCCGAAGGTGATGGCCGCGATGCGGCTGATGGAGGAGAACACCGCCGAGTACAAGGCGATGGAGGCGGGACGGACCACGCTGCAGATCGCGTTTGCTGTTCTCTATCTCGGTTTTGCCCTGATCGTGCTGCTCGCGGCGATCTGGACGGCGATCGCCGTCGCCGACCGGATCGTCCGGCCGATCCGCCTGCTGATCGGAGCGGCGGACAGTATCGCCTCCGGCAATCTGAACGTCATCGTTCCGGTGCGGGCTGCCGATGGTGACGTCGGCAGCTTGTCGCGGACCTTCAACAAGATGATCTCGCAGATCCGCACCCAGCGCGATGAGATTCTCGAAGCGAAGGACGAAGTCGACGACCGGCGCCGTTTCATCGAGGCCGTGCTGTCCGGCGTGACCGCCGCCGTCATCGGCGTCGAGGATGACGGTGTCATCACCATCGTCAATCCGTCTGCAGAATACTTCCTGGCCGTGCCGGCCGAAGAATTGATGGGGCAGAAGCTCGCTTCCGTAGCGCCGGAGGTCGATCGCGTTCTTGCCGAGGCGGCCGTGCGTCACCGCGGCGAGTACCGCGAGCAGATCAACCTGATCCGCAACGGCAAGGAGCGGACGCTCAACGTGCAGGTCACACGGGAGGAAACCCGAGGTTCGGCCGACAGCTATGTGATCACCCTCGACGACATCACGGATCTGGTGATCGCGCAGCGCTCGACGGCTTGGGCAGACGTGGCACGGCGCATCGCGCACGAGATCAAGAACCCGCTCACACCGATCCAGCTTTCGGCAGAGCGGCTGAAGCGACGTTACGGCAAGCACATTGCTGAAGATGATCGGGCAGTGTTCGACCAGTGCACAGACACGATCGTCCGGCAGGTGGGCGACATCGGCCGCATGGTGGACGAGTTCTCAGCCTTTGCGCGCATGCCGAAGCCGGCCAAGCAGCGGTCCGACCTGCGGGACATCCTGCGCGATTCGGTCTTCCTGCGCGAGATGGGGCATCACGACGTGACGTTCCTGCGCGAGTTCGGCGACGAACCGCTGGAGGGAAGCTTTGATGCGCGCATGCTCGGCCAGGCCGTCGGTAACCTCATCAAGAACGCCGTCGAGGCGATCGAGGGCGTGCCGCGCGAAGAGCTCGGGGACGGCGGGAAAGTACTGGTGCGGTCCAGCTACGACCGGGACCATGACCGGTTCGTCGTGGATGTGATCGACAATGGTCGGGGACTGCCGGTGGAGAACCGCCACCGCATCCTCGAACCCTACATGACCATGCGAGACAAGGGCACGGGCCTCGGTCTCGCGATCGTAAAGAAGATTATCGAAGAACATGGCGGGCAGCTGGAATTGCACGATGCACCGGCGGAGTTCGACCGGGGTAGGGGCGCGATGATCCGCATCGTGCTTCCGCGTCTCGAGACGCCGGCCGCCATGGAGGACGAAAGCAACAAGGAAAAGGTCCATGGCCTCTGACATTCTGGTCGTTGACGACGAAGAAGACATTCGCGAAATCGTCTCCGGCATCCTCAGTGACGAAGGACACGAGACACGCACTGCGCATGACGCGGACAGCGCGCTCGCGGCGATCTCGGACCGCGTGCCGCGGCTGGTCTTCCTCGACATCTGGATGCAGGGCAGCCGCCTCGACGGACTGTCCCTGCTGGACGAGATCAAGACCCGCCATCCCGATCTTCCGGTCGTGATGATTTCGGGACACGGCAATGTCGAAACCGCCGTCTCCGCCATCAAACGCGGCGCCTTCGACTTCATCGAGAAGCCGTTCAAGGCCGACCGTCTGATCCTCATTGCCGAACGGGCCCTGGAGAACTCCAAGCTCAAGCGTGAGGTGACGGAACTCAAGAAACGCACCGGGGATGCCGTGGAGCTGATCGGCACCTCTGTCGCCGTGTCGCAGCTTCGTCAGACGATCGACAAGGTGGCGCCGACCAATAGCCGCATTATGATCTTCGGTCCGTCCGGGTCGGGCAAGGAGCTCGTCGCCCGGATGATCCACAAGCGCTCGGCGCGCTCCTCCGGTCCGTTCGTCGCGCTGAATGCGGCCGCAATCACGCCGGATCGGATGGAAGTCGCCCTCTTCGGGACCGAAGGAACGCCGGGGCAGCCGCGGCGCATCGGTGCGCTCGAGGAGGCCCATCGCGGCATCCTCTATCTCGACGAGATCGGCGAGATGCCGCGTGAGACGCAGAACAAGATCCTGCGCGTTCTCGTGGAACAGCAGTTCGAGCGGGTCGGGGGCTCGAAGCGGGTCAAGGTCGATGTTCGCATCATCTCGTCGTCGGCCTACAATCTCGAAAGCCTGATTGCGGAAGGCCGTTTCCGCGAGGATCTGTTCCATCGCCTTGCGGTCGTGCCGGTCAAGGTGCCGGCGCTTGCCGAACGGCGTGAGGACATTCCCTTCCTGGTCGACATGTTCATGCGGCAGATTTCGGAGCAGGCCGGCATTCGTCCGCGCCGGATCGGCGAGGATGCCATGGCGGTGCTGCAGGCGAATGACTGGCCGGGCAACATCCGGCAGCTTCGCAACAACATGGAACGGCTGATGATCCTCGCACAGAGCGACAGTGCCGATTCCCTGATCACCGCGGAAATGCTGCCGCAGGATCTCTCCGACATGCTGCCGAAGGTTTCGGCCCGCAACGACACCCACATCATGACGCTTCCCTTGCGGGAGGCGCGCGAAATGTTCGAGCGGGACTATCTGATCGCGCAGATCAACCGGTTCGGCGGCAACATCTCGCGCACCGCGGAGTTTGTCGGCATGGAACGCTCCGCGCTCCATCGCAAACTGAAGTCGCTTGGCGTATAAGGACATGCGGGCGGGGACACACCTTCCTCGCCTGTCATCAACTCGCTGAAAGAGCCATCATGAAAGTCATCATCTGCGGGGCGGGACAGGTCGGATACGGCATCGCCGAGCGCCTGTCCCAGGAGGACAACGACGTCTCGGTGATCGACACGTCGGCTTCGCTGGTCAACCACATCACCGAAACGCTCGACGTCCGCGGCTATGTGGGGCATGGCGCCCATCCGGACATGCTCGCGAGAGCGGGCGCGGACCAGGCCGACATGATCATCGCGGTGACGCTCTACGACGAGGTCAACATCGTGGCCTGCGAAGTCGCGCATGCCTTGTTCTCGGTCCCGACCAAGATCGCCCGCATCCGTGCACAGAACTATCTCAGGCCGGAATATTCCGACCTCTTCAGCCAGCAGAACATGTCGATCGACGTGACGATTTCCCCGGAAATCGAGGTCGGCAAGATGGTGCTACGGCGCATTTCCTTCCCTGGCGCGACCGATATCGTCCGCTTCGCCGACGACCATATCGCGATGGTCGCCATCGAGTGCATGGAGGATTGCCCGGTCGTCAACACGCCGTTGCACCAGCTCAGCCAGCTCTTTCCGGACCTGATGGCGACAGTTACCGCGATCTATCGCAACGGTCGCCTCATGGTCGCCCGCTCGACGGACCAACTGCTTGTCGGTGACCTTGCCTATGTCATCTGCCAGCGCGAGCATATCCGTCGTACCCTCGGCCTCTTCGGACATGAGGAGCAGGAGGCCGGCCGGCTGATCATCGCGGGCGGCGGCAATATCGGCTACTACGTGGCGCGCCAGATCGAAAAGATGCAGCCGAAGACCAAGGTGAAGATCATCGAGAGCGATCGGGATCGTGCCGTCGTCGTTTCCGACAAGCTGAAGCAGTCGATCGTGCTGCACGGTTCCGCCCTCGACCAGAATATCCTGCAGCAGGCGGACGTGCAGGATGCCGATCTGATGATCACGCTGACCAACAGCGACCAGACCAATATCCTGAGCGCGGCGATGGCGAAGCGCATGGGCTGCAGGTCGGGGATGGCGCTGATCAACAATCCGAGCTTTCAGGATCTCACCCATGGGGTCGGGATCGACCACCACATCAATCCTCGCGCGGTCACCATTTCCCGGGTGCTCCAGCACGTCCGCAAGGGCCGCATCCGCTCGGTCTATGCGGTACAGAAGGGCGTGGCGGAAGTGATCGAGGCCGAGGCGCTCGAGACTTCGCCGCTGGTCGGCGTGCCGTTCCGCGAACTCAAGCTGCCGCCGGGTATCCGCATCGGTGCGATCTATCGCGACAAGCATGTGCTGCGGCCCGACGGGGATCTGAAGATCAAGGCGAAGGACCGCGTTGTCCTCTTCGCCACCGCCGAAGCGGTGCGCGACGTTGAGCAGATGTTCCGGGTCTCGATCCAATATTTCTAGAATTCGCCAGCAAGGGTTTCCGATGCCGAGAATTGCCTATGTCAACGGTCGCTACCTGCCGCACGATGCGGCCGGTGTCCATATCGAGGATCGCGGTTACCAGTTTGCCGACGGCGTCTATGAAGTCTGCGAGATCCGCCATGGCGTGATCGTCGACCTGACCCGGCATCTCGACAGGCTGGACCGTTCGCTCACGGAGATCCGCATCTCGCCGCCGATGTCGAGGGCAGCCCTCGTGCAGGTGATCCGCGAGGTGGCGCGGCGCAATCATGTGCGCAACGGCCTATTCTACATGCAGGTGACGCGCGGTGTGGCGCGGCGCGATCATGTCTTTCCGAACGCCGAGACCACGCCGTCGCTGGTGATCACCGCCAAGAGTACGGATCCCAAGGTGATCGCGGCCAAGAATGCCAACGGCCTCAAGGCCATCACGCTCCCCGACAACCGCTGGGACCGCGTCGACATCAAGACCGTAGGTTTGTTGCCGAATGTCATGGCACGCCAGGCGGCCAAGGACGCCGGTGCCCAGGAGGCGATCTATGTCGACGCACGGGGCATGGTGACCGAAGGGGCCGCGACCAATGTCTGGATGGTGGATGCAGACGGACAGTTGGTGACACGACCGGCAGAACACGGTATCTTGCGCGGCATTACTCGAACCGGGCTGATGGACGTGGCGAGGGCGCTTTCGATACCGGTCGTCGAGCGGGAGTTTTCGCGGGAGGAAATGCTGGGGGCGCGTGAGGTGTTCATCACCGCCGCGACAAGCATCTGCTTCCCGATCGTGGAAATTGATGGAAAGACGATCGGAAACGGCCATCCGGGCACGTTCTCCGAGAAAATTCGCAGCGCCTTTTTCGACATTGCGGAAAAGACGGCGATTTGATACCAACTTCACGGTGAAAGGCTTGCAAGGGACAAAGCCTTAGCTGTTTGATAAGCTTGAACAATAATTACACCGACCAATTTGTCGGCAAAAAAGAAAGAAGCGGCGCCATGGCGGAACGTTCTCAGAACCTGCAGGATCTTTTTCTCAACACCGTTCGCAAGCAGAAGATTTCGCTGACGATCTTTCTGATCAACGGTGTCAAGCTGACGGGCGTTGTTACGTCCTTCGACAATTTCTGCGTTCTGTTGCGCCGCGACGGGCATTCGCAGCTCGTCTACAAACATGCCATCTCGACCATAATGCCGGGTCAGCCGATGCAGATGTTCGAAAGCGAAGAAGCCTCTTCGTCGCAGGATTGAAGCCATAACCACGCGAGACACGAAAAACGATTCGATCATCCCGGAGGACGAAAAGCCCCGGGATGACATGCGTGCATTGGTCATCGTTCCGGTCCTGAAGCAGCCGCGCAACGCACCGTCCGCCACGACCGACAATGTGGTCGCCGCGGTTACCCGTTCCAACGAAAGCCGGCTCGAAGAAGCCATCGGCCTTGCCCGGGCTATCGACCTGACTGTCGGCGAGGGGCTGATCGTGCCGGTGAACCAGCCGCGTCCGGCGACCTTGCTGGGGACCGGCAAGATCGCCGAGATCACGGAAAAGCTGGAGGAGCACGATGCCGGCCTCGTTATCGTCGATCATCCGCTGACGCCTGTCCAGCAGCGCAATCTCGAGAAGGCATGGAACGCGAAGGTCATCGATCGCACCGGCCTGATTCTGGAGATCTTCGGCCGACGCGCCTCCACCAAGGAAGGCACGCTGCAGGTCGATCTCGCCCATCTGAACTACCAGAAGGGCCGGCTCGTCCGTAGCTGGACCCACCTGGAGCGCCAGCGCGGTGGCGGCGGCTTCATGGGGGGACCGGGTGAAACCCAGATCGAAGCCGACCGTCGGCTGCTGCAGGATCGTATTGTCAAGCTCGAGCGCGAGCTGGAGCAGGTGGTGCGGACCCGCCAGCTGCATCGTGCCAAGCGCCGCAAGGTGCCGCATCCGATCGTGGCGCTGGTCGGCTATACCAATGCCGGCAAGTCGACGTTGTTCAACCGGATCACCGGCGCCGGCGTTTTGGCCGAAGACATGCTGTTCGCCACGCTCGATCCGACGCTGCGGCGGATGAAGCTTCCGCATGGCCGGACCGTGATCCTGTCCGACACGGTCGGTTTCATTTCCGATCTGCCGACGCATCTGGTCGCGGCGTTCCGCGCGACGCTTGAAGAGGTTCTCGAGGCCGATCTGATCCTGCACGTACGGGACATGTCTGATCCGGACAACGCCGCCCAGTCCGCCGATGTGCTGCGCATCCTGTCCGACCTCGGCATCGACGACAAGGAAAAGTCCGAGCGGATCATCGAGGTATGGAACAAGATCGACCGGCTGGAGAGCGAGACGCATGATGCGCTCCTGCAGAAGGCAGCGACGCGCGAAAACGTCCTGACCGTTTCGGCGATCACGGGCGAAGGCGTCGACAGGCTGCTCGACGTGATTTCGGAGCGACTTTCCGGTGTCCTGACCGAAGCGACGATCACGATCCCGGCCGACAAGCAGGCGATTGTGTCCTGGGCCTATCAGAATGCCGTCGTCGACGGGCGCGAGGATCACGAGGACGGTTCCGTCAGTCTCGACCTGCGCCTGACCGATCGCCAGGCGACCGAGCTCGAACGCAAGCTCGGCGGCGGCAAGCCGCGGGACAAGGAAGACTGGGAGCGGTAGGCCTGTCAGGTTGGCGTGATCGGAGTGCAAAGTCCCCGGTTCGTGACCGCCGCCCCCTCCGGCCATGCATCTGCTTCGAGAATCGTTCCGCGACTTTGCCGGGGGCTCCCGTTGATGTGATTCGGTATGTGCATCGCAATCTGGTGGTGATCAGCGATTGACGTTCGGCATTTCCGTACCAAAACCCGGCCGTCAACGGCGCAGTACAGCGTTCAATTGCAGTTGCTCAGGTATATTTTTGCAATTTTTGTTTGTGGCGCGAATTTCCCCAAGCAACGCCTTTGCCAAAAAATTGATTTGTGCATCTATATTTCTCCAACTGCACGGAGAGGTTGATGCAACAGGAATCCGTTCTGGTGGGCGCGCTGGGCTGGCGCGGTGGGGAGCCTGAGAGGCTGCGCTACGACGAGGAGGTCGAAAGCGCGCTCAAGGCTGTGCGACAGCATCTGGGCATGGAGATAGGCTTCGTCTCGGAGTTCCTGGGTGAAGAACGAGTCTTCCGTCACGTCGACACCAGTCTCGCCGAGCCGCCGTTCCGCGCCGGGCACAGGCTATCGATGGAAGAGGGCTATTGCCGCAAGGTGGTAGCCGGCGAACTTCCCGAACTCATTCCCGACACCTCACTCGTTCCTGCGGCACTCGACATACCGGAGACCGCGCTGCTGCCGATCGGCTCGCATATGAGCGTACCGATTCGTCTCAGCGACGGTACCGTCTACGGCACGTTCTGTTGCTTCAGTTCGTGGCCGGATACCTCGCTGAGCGTCAGGGACCTGCAGACGATGCGCGCCGTGGCCGACATAGTGGCGGCGCAGGTCGAGGCGAAGGTCACCTCGCAGAAGGTCCAGGAGAGCCTCAGATCGCGGATCGCCGCCGTGCTGACGGCAGGCGGGCCGCACATAATCTACCAGCCGATCATCAGGCTTGAGGACATGGCGGTGGTCGGTGCGGAGGCGCTGGCGCGTTTCGCCGGCCCGCCGCAACAGTCTCCGGACCGCTGGTTTGCCGATGCGGATGCGGCCGGCATGCGCGGTGAGCTGGAGTTCGCGGCGATGCGAAATGCCCTCCGCGATTTCTTTGCGGTTGCGCAGGAGGGACGGTATCTCGCGCTCAACATTTCCCCCAAGATCGTTGTCGGCAGCGACCTTGTGGCCGTTCTGGAGGGGTATCCGCTCGAGCGGATCGTGCTGGAACTCACGGAGCACGAACATGTCGAGGACTATGAGGGCCTGTTCCGGGCTCTTGCGAGGGTCCGGGCGCGGGGCGTACGGATTGCCGTGGACGATGCCGGCTCCGGATATGCAAGCCTCCGGCATGTTCTCAGCATTCGGCCGGATATCATCAAGCTCGACATCAGCCTGACGCGTGCCATCGAGGCCGATCCGGTGCGGCAGGCGCTCGCCGCGGCAATCGTCGCCTTCGGGCGTCACGTATCCTGCAAGATTGTCGCCGAGGGGATCGAGACGGAGGCGCAACTCAAGGCGCTGCGGGCTCTCGGGGTGGAATACGGGCAGGGCTACCTGCTCGCCAAACCGTTGCCTGCCCCCGAGCTGGGGCGAGCGACGGGCGGGGTCTGAGCCCTTATCCTTCGTCCTTCTTGGCCTCCTGCCAAAGAGCCTCCATTCGCTCCAGCCCGGCTGTCTGGAGCGCTTCTCCGTTCCTTTCCAAAGATGTCTCTATGTATCTGAAACGGCGTCGGAATTTGCTGTTCGTGCCGCGCAATGCCTGTTCGGGTTCGGCGCCTACATGACGTCCGATGTTGACGAGGGCGAAGATCAGGTCGCCGAGTTCGTCCTTGACCTTTTCCGGTTGCCGGGTGGCGAGTGCCTCGCGCAGTTCGGCGATCTCCTCCTCGATCTTGTCGAGGATTGGAGCCGCTTCCGCCCAGTCGAAGCCGACCTTGGCCGCCTGTTCCTGGAGTTTCAGCGCTTCGGTCAGCGCCGGAAACGAGCGCTGGACGCCGCCCAGGAGGCCGGCCTTCGGATCGTCGGGCGTGGATTGATCCAGAGCGGCAGCGCGGGCCGTACGGCGCTCTGTCCGCTCCCGCTTTTCCAGCCGCTTGATTTCGTCCCACTGGAGCTTGACTGCCTCAGGCGTTGAGGCGTCCGACACCGCAAAGACATGCGGATGGCGACGGATCATCTTGGCGGTGATCGCCTCGACCACGTCGCCGAAAGCGAAGAGCCCGGCTTCCTCGGCGATGCGGGCATGGAAGACCACCTGGAGGAGAAGATCGCCGAGTTCGTCGCAGAGGTCATCGGGATCGTTGCGTTCGATCGCGTCGGCGACCTCATAGGCCTCCTCGATGGTATAGGGCTTGATGGTCTCGAAGGTTTGGACGATGTCCCAGGGGCAACCGGTTTCCGGATTGCGCAGGGACGCCATGATTTCGAGAAGGCGCGAAATGTCCTTTGAGGGCTGCATGCGGAGTTCCTGTCTTGGCCCTTCAGTTGAGGGGAATGTCGTTGTCGGACTTGCCGGACTGATATTGCCCCGAGAGCCTGTCATAGACTGCGCGGATGCGGCGCGACTGCGCATCGAGCGTTTCCTGCTCGTCGCTGACCGCGACAAGATCGGCAATGGCAAACGCATTCCAGAAGGCATTCGACTTGCGATAGCCGCCGGGTTCCAGCCCGAAGACCTCCTTGAGGATCTTCAGGTCATGCGGGATGGCGAAGGCGTCGCGGCTGTCTTGGTGACTGAAGAAATAGTAGAAGTTGTCGAATCCGGCCCAAGTGATCGCGGACATGCACATGGTACAGGGCTCGTGGGTCGAGAGGAAGATCAGGTCCTTCGTGGAAGGGCGTTCCCCAAGCTCGTAGAAGCGCTTCAGCGTGTGAACCTCGCCGTGCCACAAGGGGTTCTCCAGTTCGTTGTTGGTTTCGGCAAGCACCAGCGACAGATCGGACTTCCTTAGGATCGCCGCCCCGAAAACCTTGTTGCCCGCGGCGACCCCCGTCTCGGTGAGCGGCAGGATGTCGTGTTCGATGACGTCAAGCAGGCGTCGCGTCAGCAGGGGGCTGTTCAAGGTTGGTCTCCTTCAGAGGTGGTCCGCAATCCTAGCGTCTGGCCGTTGCGAGCGGAAAGGCAAAACATGCCGATGATGCGGTTATCCCGGCGCTTTTGCAGTGCGAAACGGGTGGTTGGTACCGGACGGTGATATTTGCTCGAATTGGCCTTGTGGCTAGCAAAGAAATATCCATGGTAAGGCCGCCACGGATTTCTGTTTCTTCAAACGTTTGCGACAAAAGAGGATAGTGCGGCACTCCTCGGAATAGTGGAATCACGCATGGGCGCGAGCGAACAGCAACTTTCGGTCTTTCCGGCCTTCTTCAAGGTCGCGAATGCCGTTGCCGCCGTTTTCGGCAACGGACCGGAGGCGTTCGCCAAGGTGCGCCTGCTGCGCAACACCGAAGCTCGCGTCGTTGCTTATGCGGATGCGCCGGATGCCGACTACGCCGCCTATCTGGCCGAGCACGGTGTCGAGACGATTGCCCGCAGCTTTGCCGCGCATCAGGTCGAGGACGCCGTCCTCGTCTTTGCTGCGACCGGTGACGCGGAACTGGATCGGACCATCGTTCTCGCCGCCCGGGCACACCGCGTCCCGGCCAATGCGGTCGATCAGCCGGACTTTTGCGATTTCTACACGCCGGCGCTGGTCAATCGTGCCCCCATCGCCGTTGCAATCGGCACGGAGGGCGCCGGTCCGGTGCTCGCGCAGATGATCCGTGCCGATATTGACCGCCTGCTTCCGAAGTCGCTCGGCCGCCTTGCACGGCTTGCCAATGCCTATCGTGCCGCGGTTGACAGCCTGCTGCCACGCGGTGTGGTCCGCCGCCTGTTCTGGCGGGCCTTTTTCAAGGGGGATGTGGCTGATGCCGTCGAGGCCGGCGATGATAGCACGGCGCGTCGCCACGCGACCCGGCTCCTCAAGGTCACTCGCACCAGCGGCTCCGTCGGTCGGGTCTTCCTGGTCGGCGCCGGGCCAGGTGCCGAGGATCTCCTGACGCTCCGCGCCCATCGCCTGCTGATGGAGGCCGATGTGATCGTCCATGACGCGCTCGTACCGCAGGCCGTGATAGACATGGGGCGCCGTGATGCGACCCGTATCCCGGTCGGCAAGCGCAAGGGCTGCCATTCGAAGTCGCAGGACGAGATCAACCACCTGCTCGTCGAACTCGGACGCGAGGGCAAACGCGTCGTTCGCCTCAAGTCCGGCGATCCGCTGGTGTTCGGCCGTGCCGCCGAGGAAATGGCAGCGCTGCGCGAGGCGGGCATCGCTTACGAGGTTGTGCCCGGCATCACCTCCGCACTGGCGGCTGCCGCCGATTTCGAGTTGCCGCTCACGCTGCGCGGCGTTGCCTCGTCTCTGGTTTTCACCACCGGCCACGACCTGCACGGCGAAACGCTGCCGGATTGGGCGCGGCTTGCCCTTTCCGGCGCGACGGTTGCCGTCTACATGGGCCGCAGCGTGGCGGCCTCTGTCGCAACTCGGCTGATGGATGCCGGTCTGGCCGAGGACACCACGGTCGCCGTGGTCGAGAATGCCGGCCGCAGCGACAGCCGACTGCTGCACGGCACGCTCGAGGAGCTGCCGGCGCTCGAGACCCGCAATGAACTCAAGGGCCCGGTGATGGTGATCATCGGCGATGCCGTCGCCGGCGGCAACTTCGCCCGTTCCGAACCGCTGCGCGGCAAGATCGCCAGCCTTTCCCCTTTCGAGAGGACATGACATGGCAGAGAAAGTATTGACCGCCAATCGCCTGGGTGACGGCATTGCCGTCTGGCTCGACGCCAACGGCCAGTGGACCGAAAGGCTGCAGGAGGCGTTCGTCGCCCGTCATGCGGAAGCGGTCGCCGCGCTCGAAGAAGCAGGCCGCAAGGCCTTTGCCAGCAACGTCGTTCTCGATGTCAACGTCATCGAGGTCGAGGAAAAGGACGGCAAGCTGCGTCCACTTCGCCTTCGCGAACGCATCCGCGCCGAGGGCCCAACCATCGCCTATGCGGACGGCCATGGTTTCGCCGATCCTGACTTCATTGCCGCCTGAGGAATTCCATGTACCGCTACGATGAATTCGACCACGCCTTCGTCTCCGCTCGCGTCGAGCAATTTCGGGACCAGGTCAACCGCCGTCTTGCCGGAGAGATCGCCGAGGACGCGTTCCGTCCGCTGCGCCTTATGAACGGTGTCTATCTGCAGCTGCATGCCTACATGCTGCGCGTCGCGATTCCCTATGGCACGCTGAACTCGAAGCAGATGCGCATGCTCGCCCATGTCGCGCGCCGCTACGACCGTGGCTATGGCCATTTCACCACGCGCCAGAACATCCAATACAACTGGCCGAAGCTTTCCGACACACCGGATATCCTTGCGGATCTGGCCAGCGTCGAGATGCATGCGATCCAGACGTCGGGCAACTGCATCCGCAATGTCACGGCCGATCATTTCGCCGGTGCCGCCGCCGACGAGGTCGCCGACCCGCGACCCTATGCCGAAATCCTGCGCCAGTGGTCGTCGGTCCATCCGGAATTCTCCTTCCTGCCGCGCAAGTTCAAGATCGCGGTCACCGGCGCGCCGCGGGATCGTGCCGCGATCCAGGTTCATGACATCGGCCTGCAGCTGAAGAAGAACGACGCCGGCGAACTCGGCTTTGCGGTCTATGTCGGGGGCGGGCAGGGGCGGACTCCGCTGGTTGCCAAGCTGATCCGCGACTTCCTGCCGGAAGCCGACCTCCTGACCTATGTGACGGCGATCGTTCGCGTCTACAACCTGCATGGCCGCCGCGACAACAAGTACAAGGCCCGCATCAAGATCCTCGTGCACGAGACGGGCGTCGAGGAACTGACGCGTCAGATCGAAGCCGAATTCGACCATATCCGCGACGGCGAGCTGAAGCTGCCCGAGGCCGACATCCGCGCGATCGAGGCCTACTTCGCCCCGCCCGTGCTGCCGGAACGGCCGGAGGGCTGGGAAGCGCTCGCCCGCGCCAAGAAGGCGGACGCGGCCTTTGCCGCATGGGCCTCGCAGAACGTCCAGCCGCACACCCATCCTGACTACGGCATGGTCACCATCTCGCTAAAGCCGATCGGCGGCACGCCGGGCGATGCCAGTGACGCGCAGATGGACGTCGTCGCCGACGTTGCCGAACGGCTGGCCTTCGACGAGATCCGCGTCAGCCACGAACAGAACCTGATTCTGCCGCACGTGGCGCTCGGCGATCTCTACGCCGTCTACCAGGCGCTCGAGGCTTCGGGACTTGCTACCGCCAATGCCGGGCTGATCACCGACATCATCGCCTGCCCGGGGCTCGACTATTGCGCGCTTGCAAATGCGCGTTCCATCCCGGTCGCCCAGGAGATTTCGACCCGTTTCGGTTCGCCGGAACGCCAGGCTGAGATCGGCGAGCTGAAAATCAAGATCTCCGGCTGCATCAATGCCTGCGGCCATCACCATGTCGGCCATATCGGTCTTCTGGGTGTCGAGAAGAAGGGCGCCGAACTCTACCAGATCACGCTCGGCGGTTCCGGCGACGAGAACACCTCGATCGGCGAGATCATCGGCCGCGGCTTCGAGCCGGATCGGGTCACCGATGCGATCGAGACGATCGTCGATACCTATCTCGGCCTGCGCTTGGACCCGAAGGAGACCTTTCTCGACGCCTATCGCCGGGTCGGACCGAAGCCCTTCAAGGATGCCCTTTACGGCCAGGCGGCGGAAGCGGCCTAAGGAAGAGATGAAATGACCAAGATCTGGAACCAGTCCGGCTTCGTCGACAACGACGCCTGGGTTATCGAGACCGAAGAGCGCAAGGCAGGCGAGGACGAACGGGCCATCGTTGGCCTCGAAACCTTTCTTGCGGCCGCCGAGCAGAGCAACGAGAGCGGCTTCGGCGTAATCGTCCAGCCGGCCGACGACGTGACGAAGCTTGCGCCCCATATCGATCGCATCGCGCTGATCGCCGTCAGCTTTCCCGCCTTCAACGACGGGCGCGGCTTTAGCCATGCGTCGCTTGTCCGCGATCGTCTCGGTTATCAGGGAGAGGTCCGTGCCGTCGGCGACGTGCTGATCGACCAGGTGCCGCTGATGCTAAGGACAGGATTTACGAGCTTTGCGGTGACGAATCCGGTCGCGCTTGCGCGGCTCGCCGACGGACGTCTGCCCGGAATTGCCCAGCGCTACCAGCCGAGCGCCAAGGCATCCGCCGCGGCAGGCGGTTTCAGTTGGCGGCGCATCGGTGGTCAGGGCGCATAATACATCGCAAAAATAATATGTAATCTCCGTCGACTTGATGGAGGTCAAGGAAGGCGGATGCCATTTCAGGCATCCGATGGGTGGGGCGAAACGCCGAAGGTGGCGAATTGTCCGCTTTTTCCGGCCTCAAAGTTGCGGTATAGGCCTGCGAGCCAAACCTCTCTGGCGACCATAGGAACACAAGACGCATGAATGCTCCTGTCAAAACCGATAATGCGGAACTGATCGTGCCGGAAGGCGTCTATGCCGAAACGGTGCTCGACGTCACTCACTACACCGATCGCCTGTTCCGCTTCCGCATGACCCGCCCGGCCGGATTCCGTTTCCGCTCCGGCGAGTTCGCGATGATCGGCCTCATGGTCGAGGGCAAGCCGGTCTACCGTGCCTATTCGATCGCGAGCCCGGCCTGGGACGAGGAACTCGAGTTCTTCTCGATCAAGGTGCCGGACGGTCCGCTGACGCAGCACCTTCAGAAGATCAAGCCCGGTGACAAGGTCCTGATGCGCAAGAAGCCGACCGGCACGCTCGTGCTCGATGCGCTGACGCCCGGCAAACGCCTCTACATGTTCTCGACCGGTACCGGTATCGCGCCGTTCGCCAGCCTCATCCGCGATCCGGAAACCTATGAGAAGTTCGAAGAGGTCATCCTGACCCATACCTGCCGTGAGGTTGCGGAACTGCAGTACGGTTTCGATCTCGTCGAAGAGATCAAGAACCATGAGTTCCTCGCCGAGATCGTCGGTGACAAGCTGAAGCACTATGCGACGGTGACCCGCGAAGACTATCCTTTCAAGGGCCGGATCACCGACCTCATGGAGAACGGCAAGCTCTACAGCGATCTCGGCGTTCCGGCGCTCGATCCGGCGGTCGATCGCGGCATGATCTGCGGTTCTTCGGCCATGCTCAAGGACACCAAGGCTCTGCTGGAAAAGGCGGGCCTCACCGAAGGCGCCAACAACAAGCCGGCGGAATTTGTCATCGAACGGGCCTTCGTCGGCTGACGGTCAGAGATTTGCGGAAACACGAACGCCCGATCCTTGATCGGGCGTTTTTTGTTTTCACGGGCGTCTGCGGTCGGGGCTTCACGCCTCGCTGAGATAGCCGATCAAAGCCGTCATGGCGGTTTCCGCTTCGTCGCCCTTGCCCTGCTGGATGGCGCGGATAACAGCGACATGCAAGGCGACCGAGCGATCCATCTTTCCGGCCGTTGCGCGCGCATACCACATGCGACGGGAATGGGACTGAAGCGGTGCCACCGCCGCGATCAGGAAGCGGTTGCTGCAGGCATCCTCGATGGTTTCGTCGAACCGCTTGTCGGCGGCCAGGAAGGCCGCGAAATCACCGGCCGTCGCCGCCGTCGTCATGGCCGTGGCACAGTCAAGCAGGGCGGCGCGTTGGCCGTGATCGGCGTTTTCGGCCGCAAGGCGTGCGAGAAGCGGTTCGAGTTTCAGCCGTACCGCCATGATCGACCGGTGGTCGGCATCCTCGATCTCGGCAATCTGAAGGCCGACGCGCGGGCGGACGACCACGAGACCCTGCCAGGCCAGCTTCTGGATTGCTTCGCGAACGGGCGTGCGACCAAAACCCGAGAGTTCGATCAATTGCCTCTCGTTCACCAGTGCGCCCGGTTTCAATTTCAATGTGACGATCAGGCTTTCGAGCGCGAGATAGGCGAGGTGACTTTGCGAGTCGGTGATCCTGCTCATTCTGCCCTCCGCTGATATATCTGACTTTGGCATGTCGCATCCGCGATGGCAAGGCGGCGTGATATATCAATGCAATTTGTAGTGGTGAATTTCGAGGGCTGGTCCTTTGAAGACAAAGCGGCGGCCGATGGCCGCCGCAGTCTTGTCACTCGTGACGCAGTGCTTCGATGGGATTGAGCTGGGCTGCACGGCGGGCCGGGAAATAGCCGAAGACCATGCCGATCGCCGCAGAGAAGGCGAAGGCCAATACGATAACTGACGGACTGGTGACGAATGGCACACTCATGTAGCTCACGGCGGAATAGGCGAGGCCGAGGCCGAGCATGATGCCGATGATGCCGCCGGCCAGCGAGAGCGTCACCGCCTCGACGAGAAACTGGGTGAGAACCTGTTTTTCCAGCGCGCCGATTGCCAGGCGGATGCCGATTTCGCGGGTGCGCTCGGTGACCGACACGAGCATGATGTTCATGATTCCGATGCCGCCGACGAGCAGGCTGACGGCGGCGACGGCGCCGAGAAGGCCGGTCATCAGCGTGGTGGTGCCGGTCAGCGTGGAGGCCATCTGGGTCATGTCGTTGACCGTGAAATCGTCCTCGCGTCCCGCGATGATCTTGCGGCGTTCGCGCAGCAGCCGTTCCACATTTGCCTGGATCTTGCTCGTCGATACGCCGTCCTCGGCTGACAGGATCATGCTGGACACGTCGGAGGAGCCACCGATGCGGCGCTGGAAGACCTTGAGCGGCATGACCACCATGTCATCCTGGTCGTTGCCCATACCGCTCTGACCCTTCTTGCCGAGCGTGCCGATCACCTCGCAGGAGACGCTGCCGACGCGGATGTTCTGTTCAAGTGCCGGGGTCGAGCCGAAGAGTTCCTTGCGCACGGTTTCGCCGATGACGCAGACGGCCTGGCCGCCGCGTTCCTCCGAGACCAGGAAGGACCGGCCGCTGGCAATCGTCCAATCCTGGGCGATGAAGTAGTCGCCGGTCGTCCCCATCACGGTCGTCTGGTGGTTCTCTCCACCATAGATGACAACCTGGCTCGACTGGTTGAGCCCAGCCACTGCCCTCAGCCCGGAGATCTGGTCGTGGATGGCCTGGACGTCGCGTTCCGAGAATTTCTTGGCATCGGCGCTGGCGCGACCGGGGCCGAACTGACCGGGACGGACGAAGAGGAGGTTGGTGCCGAGTTTGGAGATCTCGGCGGTCACCTGGGCGGTGGTGCCATTGCCGATCGTCACCATGGCGATGACGGCCGCAACGCCGATGACGACCCCGAGCACGGTAAGGAAGGAGCGCAGCATGTTTCGACTGATGGCCCGCAGCGCGAGCTTCACGGTTTCAAAGAACATCGGCTGGTGCCTTTCCGTTCAGGCTGTCGGAACTCAGATGGCCGTCGACGAAACGCAGGTTACGCTTGGCATAGGCAGCGATATCGTCTTCATGGGTGACCATGATCACGGTGATGCCGTGATCCCGGTTGAGGCCCGTGATGAGGTCCATGATCTCCTTGCTGGTCTTGGTGTCGAGGTTGCCGGTGGGTTCGTCGGCGAGCAGGACGGCCGGGCTGGTAACGATGGCGCGGGCGATCGCAACGCGCTGCTGCTGGCCACCGGAAAGTTCCTGGGTCGTATGATGCTCGCGTCCCTTCAGGCCGACCTGTTCGAGCGCGATGGCCGCAAGCCGCCGTCGTTCCCGCGCTTCCATACCGCGATAGACGAGCGGCAGTTCGACGTTTTCGATCGCCGAGGTGCGCGCGAGCAGGTTGAACCCCTGGAAGACGAAACCGAGCATGTGACGCCGCAGCATGGTATGCTGGCTGCGATCGAGTTCGGAGGTGCGGATACCCTGGAACAGGTATTCGCCGGAACTCGGCACGTCGAGGCAGCCGAGAATGTTCATCGCCGTCGACTTGCCGGAACCGGACGGTCCCATGATGGCGACGAATTCATTCTTCTCGATGGTGAGATCGACGCGGTCGAGGGCGCGGATCGTGGCCTCGCCACGACCATAGACCTTGGAGACTTGCTGGAACTCGATGAGTGGAGGACCGGCCATCAGGGTCAGCCCTTCTTTTCGGTGGCGTCGGTGATCAGCAGATCGCCCTCGGCAATGTCCCCCTTGGTGACGACCGTGTTCTGGCCGTCGCTGGCGCCGATCTCGATGTTGACCGCCGTCGGCAAGTTGTTGCGCATCAGCCAGACCGTGCGCTCGCTGCCCACCGGCTCGGGCGCGCTGATGGAGCCCAGGCGGGGCGGACGGAAGAGGCTGAACATGCCGCTACCGGAGCTCTTCTGGGTCAGGCTTTCCGGCGGCGTGTAGCGCAATGCGGTGTTCGGGATGAGAAGGGCGCCGTCGATCGACTGGACGACGATGTCGGCGGTGGCGGTCATGCCGGGACGCAGCAGAAGCTGGTCATTCTGCACCGTCAGGATGCCCATATAGGTCACGACGTCGTTGACTGTCTCGGAGGCATAGCGAACGGCAGTGATTTCCGCTGGAAACCGCTTGTCGGCAAAGGCATCGACGGTGAAGGTCGCCTTCTGGCCGACGGCGACCTGACCGACATCGGCTTCATCAATGTCGACCTGAAGCTCCATTTGCCGAAGGTCACCGGCAATCTTGAAGAGCGTCGGCGCTTCGAGCGAAGCCGCGACCGTCGCGCCCGGATCGACGTCGCGCGAGAGCACGATACCGTCGATCGGCGACTGGATCGTCGCCTTGGTGAGGTTCAGCCGGGCCTGTTCCAACTCGGCCTCGGCGGAAAGCACATTGGCCTCGGCGCTCTGCTTGGTTGCGGCGGAGGCCTCGTAGGTGTAGCCGGCAGCCTCCATTTCCTGCTGGGTCGAAACCCGGCTGCTGACCAGCGACTTCAGACGGTCGTAACTGGCCTTGGCCGACTGCATGTCGGCTTCCGCCTTTGCGACACTCGCCTTGGCGGAGAGCAGGCTCGCCTCAGCGCTCTTGACCGTGGCTTCCAGTTTCGCCGTGTCGAGCCGGGCGACAACCTCGCCCTTCTTCACCGAACTGTTGTAGTCGACCAGCACTTCACGGATAGTGCCTGACTGTTCGCTGGACACGTCTACCTGAACGGTCGGTTCGACCGAGCCGGTGGCGGTAACGATGACCGTGAGCGCACCCTTCTTGGCCGCCGAAGTGGAATAGGTGTAGGCCGTCGTCTGGCTCGCGTAGAGCCAATAGGCATAGCCGGCGACGAGAACCAGGCCCGCGGCACCGAGGCGCCATATCCAGCGGGAACGTCCGTCGCTCTTGCGGGAGGACGCAAGAAGCTTCGAGAGTTCATTCGTTTCAGTTGGCGTTGACTTGTCGGCGTCGCTGGTCATGTCGTGTCCATCTTCGATCATCGGTTTCGTCTTGTATCGACCGAAACCGAGGCGTTGTTATTGACCCGTGTCAAATCCTGACCATCGGGCTCTTTGGCGCGGACCCTTCTCCACCAGCAGGATTGCGCTTGGACCTGTTTCCCACAGCAAGCGCTTTGAGCGAAGTTAAATCTTGGTAATGCTTGGACGTAGGCTCATCGGCCTTCGCTTGGCGCCTTGAGACCTGTGTCGTGGTCCATGGCCGTCGATCCAGGGTACCGCACGAGTGCCGTCAGGAGCGCCGCGAAGGCCAGGCAATTGGTGACGTGCCAAAGGAAGTGCGTGCCCATGGGGACGACGTCGCAGAGCGGCATGTCGAGACTGCGGAAAACGAAGGAAAGACAGAAGATGGCGACCGAGAGTCCGATCAGGCGGATCGACGGATGGCGTTCGCGCCAGAGCAGGCGGCCTGTGGCGATCACAACAAACAGTGCGGGCAAATATTGCGTCGAGCCGCTGACCGTATCCCCCAGCATGTGCGTCTCGCTCATAGACAAGGCGACGCCGGTCAGGAAGACGACGGTGCCGAAGGCCAATGCGACGATGGGGCCGACGGGCGCGCGGACGGAACTGAAGATCATTGCGCTACCGTAGACCGCGACGAAACCCCATATCGGCAGGACGTCGGCAAGTTCTGCCCAACGAGTCGCGAACGTGTGCCAGAGGAAGGAGCCGATGCCGATCGCGACCGCCATGGCCATGAGGGCCAGGATACCCGGTGCCACGCGGCGCTTGCGCAGGACATAGACGAGGGCTGTGATGCTGACGATGACAACAAGCAGGCTGGATGCAGAATTCAGCGGCTCGCCCCAGAACTCCGGACCCGTCCGCTCGCAATAGGCACCCGTGATCGGAGCATTCCAGTTGTCAGTCATGCCTGATCCGGGTCGGCCTCGGCCAGTTTCAAACCAAAGTATTAGATGGCGCCGAGACGTCTTGACCTAAGGCAAAATAACAACGGCATTCCTTTTCCTTTGCGAATTAGGGGCCCCGCACATATTATGTCAAGCGCATCGGCGGGTGGGGTGCCGGGCGTTTTTCGGACTTGTAGGGAGAAGGCGTTTCCGTATCCATCCGGCGGAAGGTCTTCTGGGGCATCCATGTATTTCAGGCCATTTTTCTCCGGACCAAAGGGCATCGTTTCCTCCTGTGGTCGTTTCTTCGTTCTTGCCGTCCTTTGCAGTTCGCTTTCTCTCGGTTTCCAGCCCGCCATTGCCGCCAACGTGGACGGTGCAATTGCCGCCGTAGAGAAGATCCACGCGGCTACGGTCGCATCTGCGGGCGCCCCACGATCAAGGCTCGCCGGTTTGCTGGAGCGCTATCTCGACCTCGGCGATATTGCCCGCAAGGTCGCCGGAAAGGCATGGGAAAGTGCCAGCGAGGCGGAACGGCGCGATTTTCGTCTCGTGCTGCGTGACGTGATGGCCGTCGAGCTCGGCCGGCGCATCCGCCCGGACGATCGTCTGCGCATTTCAGGCGCCAAGCCGATCGGATCAAAGGACGTGGTGGTGCTTTCCTCGCAAATCCGGCGCGACGGCAGCGCCCGTCGTCTCGACTGGAAGATGCGGCCCTGCGGCGGTTCCTTCTGTCTCTTCGACATCGCCGGAAACGGCGCGTCGCTGACCGTCGCCCGCCGTGACGACTATGCTCCCCGCCTCAAGGCGCTCGGAGGATCGCTGGCCGCGCTGACTGCGAGCCTGCGCACCGAGCTTGATCGCCAGAACTGAGATCTCCCGAATGTCCCGACTGATCGAAATTCGCAACTGCCGGCGCACCTATGACAACGGCCGCATCATAGCGCTCGATGATGTATCCTTCTCGGTCGACCGAGGCGACTATATCGGGATCACAGGGCCGAGCGGCAGCGGCAAGTCGACGCTGCTCGACGTGCTCTGCGGGCTCGAAGAACCGAGCACCGGCGACGTGCTGTTCGACGGCGAGACCGTCAGGGGCAGGGCGGCCTGGGCCAGGCTGCGGTCGGAGCGTGTCGGTTTCGTCTTCCAGTCTTTCTACCTGATCCCTTCCCTGACGGTTGCGGAGAACATCGAGCTCGCGATGCTGTGGCAGGGCGTTTCGGCGAAGGCACGCCGCGATCGCGTCGAGGAGCTGCTCGACCGGCTGGGGCTTTCCGGCCGCAGCACCCAGCATCCGCTGCAGCTTTCCGGCGGCGAGCGGCAGAGGGTGGCGATCGCCAGAGCCCTTGCCAACCGGCCCGAACTCATCGTCGCCGACGAGCCGACCGGCAGCCTTGACAGCCGTTCAAGCGGCGAGATCGTCAAGCTGCTGGAAGAGCTCCATCGCGACGGCGGCATCACGGTGGTGATCGTCACACATGACCGCGACATAGCAGAGCGATGCGATCGGCGCGTCGAACTGGTCGATGGCAAGATCGTCTCGGATACACGCCGCCTGCAGGCTGTGGAGATCAGCGCATGAACATCCTTACCCTTCCGGCCCGCAACCTCGTTTCGCAGAAACTGCGCTCTACCCTGACGATCATCGGCATTGCGGTTGCCGTCGGTAGCTTCATCGCGCTCACCGGGCTGACCCGCGGACTGCAAGACAGCTACGCCCAGGGCGTGGGTGACGTCGGCGGTGACTATGTGGCCAGCCAACGCGGCACCTACAGCCTTGTCAGCAGCTCGATCTCCGAAGACCTGGTGACCAGACTGGATGCCGTTCCGGGCGTCGAGGAGGCCGCCGGCATCGTGCTGTCGATCACCGAGGTCGGCGACGAGGCAAACATCTTCGTGACGGGCTGGCCGGAAGGAAGCTTCCTTTGGAAGTCGCTCAGGCTCGACCAGGGAACGCCGCCGCTCGGCGATCGGGACGTAGTGCTCGGCAAGACCGTCGCCGAGGCGCTGGGGAAGACCGTCGGCGACGAGATCGAGATCCAGTACGAGCCTTACCGTATCACCGGGATTTCCGTACCTGATTCCGTGTTCAACCAGAACGTGGCGGTTACGAAACTCAAGGGATTGCAGACGTTGCTGGGCCGTCCCGCCAGCGTGTCGTTGGTGCAGATCCGGCTCGAACGCCCCGTCGACCCGCAGAAGGCGGCGGCGATCAAGGCAGCGCTTTCGGCGATCTCGCCGACGATCGAAGTGAGCGACAGCGCCGAGTTCGCGGAGAATATGGACTTCGTGAAGACCGTGGACGCGATCACCTCCGCCGTCTCGCTCATCATGATCCTCGCCTCGTCCATCCTGGTCGCCAATACGCTTCTGATGTCGGTTTCGGAACGCGTGCAGGAGTTCGGTATTCTCGCTGCGATCGGCTGGACCCCGGCGCGCATTCGCATGCTGGTCGTGGTAGAGGGACTGATGATGTGCATTATCGGCAGCCTCATTGGCGTGGGTCTCGGGATCGCCGGCATGCATCTCGTTTCGTGGCTGCGCATTTCGGCCGGCCTGCTTGAACCCTTCCTCAGCGTCGGGATCGTGGGGGAGGCCCTCTTCTGGGTGCTGTTGATCGGGCCGCTTGCCGCGCTCTATCCGGCATGGCGGGTCACGCGTGCGACACCGTCGGCCGCGCTCCGAGGAATCCGCTGATCCGGGGCGATTGTCCGGCCTCTTTCAAGTGCGCACTGAACCCGTCGGCATCCAGCAGCGTTCATGGGATGTTGTTCCACATCACGGGGAGATGCACGCTTGCGGATCGCGAAATACCTTCTTGTCGTCATCGTCCTAATTGCAGTCGTTTCGTGGCTATCCGTCTATGCCTATGGTCGATTTGCAGCGCACGCCCGGGGGCGCCCCTCAGAGTCAATTCCACCGGTCGCGGATGTTACGGCGCTCGATCGGGTCTTCGGTCGGATGGCAGACGATCGCCCCGATCAGAACGGACTTGCGCTGATCGCCGAAGATGTCGGAGCCTTCGCGGCCAGGGCGCATGCCGCCCGCGCGGCGGGTCGCAGCCTCGACCTACAGTACTATTACTGGCGTGACGACCTGACTGGCGGCCTCCTGACGCGGGAGGTATTGGCGGCCGCCGATCGTGGCGTCCGGGTCCGCATATTGCTCGATGATATCAATACTCGTGGCGACGATTCGCTGCTCGCCGCACTCGACAGCCATCCCCGCATCGAGGTTCGATTGTTCAATCCGGCCATCAACCGGGAGGGAGCCCTTGGACGAGGCGCAGAGATGCTGTTGCGTTTCGTCACCGTCACGCGCCGAATGCACAACAAGGCGTGGATCGCAGACGGCCGGTTGGCCATCGTCGGAGGACGCAATATCGGCGATGCCTATTTCGGAGCCGCGCGTGACGCCAATTTTCGTGATCTCGACGTCCTGATGGTGGGCACGGTTGTCACGTCGACTGCGTCGATCTTCGACAGGTTCTGGAACAGCCCGGTGGTCCTTCCGGTGGCGCGCCTTTCAGACGGCCGCGGCGAGGGGCTGTTGCGACTGCGCGCCCGGCTCGATCTTCTTGCGCACAGCCGGCAAGCGGATGCCTATCTTTCCCAACTCGAAGATGACGAGGCTGCGGCCCGCGCCTCGGCGGATCGATTTGCTTTTCACTGGACGGCCGAGGCTGAGATCGTATCGGATCCGCCGGAAAAGGTCCTGGGCGTCGGCCAGCAGGGGTGGCTCGACACAGCCATACTGCCGACGATTGCATCGGCGACGCAGACGGTGGAGTTGATCTCGCCGTATTTCATCCCCGGAGACGAAGGGATGGCTATGCTGAAGGGCCTGACCGAGCGGCACGTTTCCGTCTCGGTCCTCACAAACTCCCTCGCGGCCACCGACGTTGCGGCAGTGCATGGCGCTTACGCCCCTTATCGACCGGATCTTCTCGCGGCCGGTGTCTACCTGTTCGAGCTCAGGCCCTATGGCGGGCCACGCCGGTTCTCTTTATTCGGGTCCAGTAGTGCCAGTCTGCATACAAAGGCGTTTACGGTCGACGGCATCGCCGGGTTTGTCGGGTCATTCAATTTCGATCCTCGATCGATTTCGCTCAATACCGAGATGGGACTGATCTTTCGCGACCTACCGCTTGCGTCGGCGCTCGAACGGGAGTTCGCGACCCATACGGACCCGAAGCACAGCTATCGGCTCGCCCTCGAATCGGGCCGGATCGTCTGGACGGAAGAGCATGGCAGACAGGTTGGCGATCATGATCCCGATGCCAGTCTGTGGCGTCGGTTCGTCGCCGCCGTCACCGGCTTGCTGCCGCTCGAATCCCAGTTGTGAGGCAAGAATGGTGAGAGCGCAGGGATTCGAACCCTGGACCTACTGATTAAAAGTTATTTCAACATCTAATCATTGCATGATCTTAAGTGGAAAGCTTTGTGCGACTTTTCCACTTAGTCGCCGTTTCTTACAGATACTCTCACTTTCCTGCAAGCCATTTGAGAGCGCTCGCGATCGTGTTCCAGCTGCTGTATATCCAGCCGGCCGCACTGAGCACGAAAGCGCCAATCCAAATCAGCTTCTGGCCCAGCCATCCGGCACCTTCCGCTCGCTTCTTGAGGTCCTGGTACTGCTCGAGTGTCGAAGCTTGTCCGTTGACGCTCTCCTCGAGTTTGCTGAAGCGATGCCCCAGCAGCACCAGTTCGCGGTCCTGTTCGTTGAGCTTCTCCCACAATCTGCGGCCCCGCTCCGATCCAGCCTGGTCGATCTTCTCGAGGCGTTCGTGCACGTTCCTGAGCTGCTCGAGGATGATCGCGGTTCCGTCCATCATCGACCCTTCCGGCACGCTTCGTCGCGATCGCATTGCAGATTGTGAGCGAGGACCTGACGCGCAAAGGACTGGTCGTTTGCGACGATGAAGGTGCGGGTCTGCGTGCTGGGTGTTAGGCGGGCATAGCCCGCGCCGTCATTGACACTGCCCGTCGACGTACAACCCGCCAAGGCCGCGGCAAAGATCAGCAGGAGACATGCGGTTGACCTGGTCATCGATGAGGCTCCTGTCCTTGATCTGCTCGACGAGCTCGCGGTTGTCGCGGGCCGCAACTTTGGCCTTCTCATCGGCGCGGCCCATTTGATAGATGGCGCCGAGCAGGAGCCCGGCGCCGATCAGGATCCCGATCGCTGCGTAGACCCGGATCACAGCCGCTTCCCCGGCGGCGTGGTCGTGACGCTGCGCAGCACGATGTTGACCGCGACGATGGCGAGCGAATACCAGGGCAGCCAGTGGGGAGGCAGCACGGCGCGGAGCTCCGGTGCGTTGAGGAGGGGCGCGAATTCGACGATGAGCGGCGGGATCGCGGCGATGGCGTTGAACAGGTAGGTCCGAAAGCCTTTCAGGATCCTCATGATTTTCCTCCGAACAGTTTCGAAAGAACGGTCACAAGGACATCGCGCCAGTTACCCGTCACGGGCTTGCGCTCCAGCGTGACCGGAGCAGAGGACGGCGCTGGCGCTGCAGGCTCTACCTTGGCCGGCGTCGGGGCCGCCTGGACGTCGTCCTGTGAGGCGAGAAAGAGCGCGCGCTCGAGCGCGGCCTCGACAGCAGCCGGCTTGACGAGCGACTTGTTGAGGCCGTCTCCGGCATAGTAGCTCTGCCCGCGCGTGACCTGGCGCTCGGATCCCTGACAGTCGGCGAGCACCGGCAGGCTTGCCCATTCCTGGGCAAGGCGCTTGGCGAATTCCACGCGACCAATGCGACGGGAGATGAACTCGTCGAAGCCGCGACGCAGAAGGAGCGCATAGCCGAGCCGGTCCTGAATGTCGGCGGTGAAGACCGTGCTGCCGTCGATGTCCGCTGAATATTCCTTCGCGAGGCCCTGCAGTGTGGCGCGCATGAACTGGTAATGTCCGGCGGCCGAGCTCTTGAAGCGCCGCGTCCAGGACTTCTGGGCGTCGACGATCTCGCCGATCGTCATCGTCGTGAGCGGCCGGGGAAGCTTGTGCTGGTTGTTGCCATAGATGGTGTCATGGCCCTGCGGCGCCTCGATTCCACCGATGAAGGCCAGCAGGTGTTTGGCGGCCGCGGGAATTGTCGTCGGAAGTCGTGCCATGAAAAAGGCTCCAGCCGTGGTTGAACTGGAGCCGAGTCTAAAGGGTTGCCGATGCCGTCAAATGCGAGGCGTTACGGCCAATACAAATCGTCGGTGTAGTTAGGCGGGATGCCGTCAGGGAAGGCACCGGCGCTGTCCTTCATGTCCCACGAGACTTTCATCGTCGCCTCGATCCAACCCGTGCCGGCGGAAACGAGCTCGATCATCTGATCCGGAGTGAGGGTATGGTTGATGTTGTCGCGATCTCGGATCACGATGCCAGCAGCGGTCAGGCCAGCAGCTTTCATCGCCTGGGCACGGCTCGCAAGCGTGATCAGGTTGATCTGGTCGCGCTCGCGGCCGGTGAGGGGGATCGGCCCGTAGCCGGTCACGGTGATCGTCGTGCCCGCCTGGATGCGGCGGTCGCGTTCGGCGTTGACATCGGTGGAGACGGCGGCCGGTAGCACGTAGGGCGGGATGATATTTCCATCGGCTTCCCATGACGCAATCATGCGGCGATGCCGGTTTGACGGGTCGTCGGGTATAGCCATGCGCAGCCCATCAATTGTCGCGTCGACTGCGCCGGTTGCGGTGTATCCATGGACGATCATGGTCAAAGCTCCGAATCTGCTGTCCAGTGCACGCTGTGTGTGCCCTGGGAAGTGGTAGTGACATTGTTCATGATGCTGGCAGACGATGCACCGATGCTGTCGATCGCCGCGGTGCGATTGGCCGCTCCTGCCACGTCGTAGACAAAGCCAGAGGCCCCATTGAACGGTGAATAGGCAACAATCGTTGGAGACGATGTTCTCTTCGTCACCTTGAACTCTATCGGGATCCGCAGCGCCGACACGCCGCCGGCGGGAGGAACTGCGACCTTCTGCCCGGTGGTTGTCGCCGTTCCGGGACCTACCGGCGGATCGTAAGATTTTTCGAAGTAGCGCTGACACAAGGCCAGCTCCTGCTGCGGATGGCGCGGACGGAAGGGGTTGTCCTCTACGCTGGCGTCGCCTTCGACGAGCCCCCAGGCCATGTCAAGTGTGACATTCTGCGCGGCTGTCCCTTCGGTCCAGTAGAGCACGATGATGTTGTTGCATGCCGCACTGATGGCAGCCGTCAAAGCGAATTTGGCGATGGCATTGGCAGTCGGCGTAATGGCGCCAACCGCGGCCACGACCAGGTTGCTGGCAAGAAAGAAGTTGCCGGCCGTATAGGTTCCGCTGGTCCAGCTATTGATGACGTCCGAAGTCACCGCGTCAGCAGCGCCAGTCCATTCGAGAACAGCGAAGCGGATGGCTTGCCCGGCCGAGCAACGAAGCTTGCCTCCAAGGGTGACAGTTTGTCCGCGCATGGGTTTTGAAACCGATGCCTCGACGATTTGGGCGTTTCCCATGCGCTGGGCCGCCGCCTGCGACTGCGTGAGCCGCATCATGCTCGGAAGCCCGTTTGCGACGTCGACGACTAGTGTAGGAGTAATGGGCGCCGTCTGGGTAAGGACGTAGTGTCTATCGCACCAGTAGGTGTCGTCGGCAACCGTGCCGTAGGAACGCTGGCTGATTGCCCCATTACCATTGATCAGCTTGTCGCGAAGTCCTCCCATGAAGTCCGCGCCGATGTTGGCTCTGGCCTGCCCCTGCTCCGCAGCCGTGAGGCCTTGACTGGTATCGGTGCGGACGCGAGCTGCCAGTGCGGACGCGGTGGGAGTGGCATCGGCTTTTCCCGTGAGAGCCGTGGCGACTGCCGCCGCGTCTGCTTTCGACGCCAGTGCCGTAGCGGTCGCCGTGGCGTCTGCCTTTGCCGCAACATCTGCTTCCTTTGCGAGTGGTGTTCCTCCCAGGGTGGCGCCGTCATGCACGACGACGGTCTTCTTCGTCGTGTCTACGGTCACTTCACCAACAGCACCTGTAAAAGAGGCATGTTGTACGGTGGTGCCGCGACGATGCTGGATCTGCGTTGACATCAGAGATTTCCCCAGTCTTGGTCAAAATAGGTAATAGGAGTTGCGATCGAGCCGAAGTCATAGGCGATACCGTCATCGAAGCCAGTGAAACCGGCACTCGCAGCGGCCACGAGTGCTTGTGCAGACATGAGAGTTGCATCGGCGCTGTTGACGGATGCCTGCGCAGAAGCTGCGGAGATGGCAGCGGTATTCTGGCTAGTGAGCGCAGCCGCTGCGGATTCCGCCGCCGCCGAAGCCGATGCTGCGGCGGCTTGCTCTACACCGATGACGGCAAGGACGTTGGGACCCTTGCCAATGCGGCCGTTCGAATAGGCGAGGCTGTCACCATCTTCGAAATCATCAACGAGTTCGAGAGGTGCGCCGCCGATTTTGACGCGGAGAGCACGATCGACATCGCGGCGGATTTCCTGCTGGATGATGCGATTGCGGTCGAGCTCGTCGTCGTTGGCCTTGCTGGAAAACCGGCCGTTAATGACGATGCTGGTCAGCCTTTCCAGGGCGGCCTCACCCAGCACGAGGATCTTGTCGCCGTTGGCACGACCAGTGTTCAGGGTGACCGTTCCACCCGTGGGCTGGCCGGCGCCCGTCATCGAATAATCTGATAGTGGCATTGGCGCCCAGGCGCCACCGACGTCGGCATAGACCCCGACATCGATATCGTCCTGGAAGGGGAACGGGATCGCGAATGTCTTCTGGCCCTCGGAAGCGGTGTAGATCCGAAAGCGCGGGTCGTCTTCGATCGGGAGCACGACGCTCATGAAAAACCCCGGATGATGATTTGATCCGGGGTCAGTTTTTCATGGGGTTGGTAGGGTCAACCGCCGCCGATGCCAATGGCGGCGCCGAGATTTGGCGCCCGCTGCGGTGTCACGCGGCCGGGTTGCCACCAGAAGTGCTGGCCGAATTCCTTCTGGAAAAAGCGCTGGCGTTGCTTGAACGCCTTGTCGGCCTCCGGGTCGACGAGGAACTGCAGCTGATCCATCAGGATCCGTTCCCAGGCAAGGCGTGTGTACCAGATCGTCCCGCCGGGCGTGTTGCCCTTCATGAACTTCACCAGTTCGCGGCCGAAATGGGTTTTCTCACCGCTTGCCAGCTGGGCGACATTGCCGGCCGTCAGATTCCACAGATCGTTGGCGCGCTGTACAACCGGGCCACCGAAGGTCGTTGCAAAGCCGCCGCCCTGGCGGTTGATGTTCGAAAACAGGAAGTCGCCATAGATGCCGAGCCCGCCGCCCTGCAGGATGGCAGCCGCGCCGAAGGTCGCATCCATCTTCTGTGGATCGCGCCCTTGGGCCAGGCCCTTCAGCTGCAGCGACATCGCGCCGAACAGCGTCGTCGAGATCAACAGCGATCCGGCATAGGCTGCACCCTTGGCAGGATTGCTGCCCTGCAGGAGACCATGAATGCGCCTGCCGTGCAGGATGAGAAAGACCGCGCCGAAGCTCTTGAACTGGGCGAAGCTGCGGACGACCTCGCCGAGAAACGTGCCCGGGCGGTTCTGGTCGACGAGTGCGATCTTGGATCGCTGCGAGCCGTTCGGGATTGCATATTCGGTTTCCGACTGGATCATCTCGAGGAACCGCTCGGCGAGGCGTTCGTCGAGCCGTTCTCCGATTTCCTGGGGGCGCAGGATTCTGACGCCGTTGCCCATGTCGTGCATCGGCATGCGGCGCATCCTGTCCCAGTCGCCCGCGCGGATACCATATCGGGAGAAGGTCGAGCGGAAGGCTGCGGGAAGCTGATCGAAGCTTTTGTCGATGTTCTCGGCTGCGGTGCGCATGAAGGCCAGCCCGAAGGCGTGGCGAGCGCTTTGCGTCCAGGGCGTGAGCCCCGAAAGAGTGAGTACGCGATCGGCGATGAAGCTCGACCAACCGGGGCCGTCAAGCGTGCCGACATAGCGGGCCTGGGCATGGAACACATGCATGGCATTGTCGAGGATGAGGCCAGCGGCAACAGCCTCTCTCCGTGTCACGGAACCCATCGCCTGGACGATATCCTTGACGGCGCCCTTTGCATCGATGCCGGCAAAGGAGCGGGCCACCATCGTCGTGCCGATGTCGGAAAGCGACGAGAGTGCGGCCGAGCCGAGAACCGACGCCGTGATGAGCGAGCGGACGGCAGCAAAGCCGGAAGCCCAACTGCTGTTGACGGGTGTTTCGAGCGTGCCGCGAATGCTGCCCCAGAGGCTGTCGAGTTTGCGTTCCGCAGCGTTCGCCAGGTCGTTGGCCCTTTCGGGACTGCCGGCGAGCAAGCTCTTCTGGCCTGCTGCCTTCTGCATGGCTTGTTTGCGGACTGCCTGTTTCATCCATTCGATCGTTCCGGATGGATTGGGGCCGAGCACCTCCATGGCGGCGATGTCCTTGGACATGGCGTTGATGTGCCCCATCATCGAGGCGAAGACGTCGCCGCCGCCGCCGAAGTCGCGCTGATAGGCGAGCCAGCTGTCGGCATCGCGGAAGATCAGGAATCGGTGATCGGCGCGCTGATTGGCAAGCGAGCCACGGCCGAAGGCCTGTCGGGCGGGCTGCTTCTTGGCCCAGCCTTCCGTTGCGACATTGGTCCAGATTTCGGTGAGGATGTCGTCGAGCTCGCCGGGATCGACCGCCCTGCCGGTCAGCGGGTGCTTCATCCGGGAAACGTCGAGCAGGGGCCTGATCGCGTCTTTCCAGGTCTGGAGCCCTGCCTTGCGCAACGCGCGGGCGTCATGGTGCTGCGGCAGTCCCCAACGCTCGAGCTTGCCGATCGCGCCGCCGGCGGCGTTGAAGCGCTGGCGAAGCCATTCGTGGGTGTCCTCCCATACCTTTGCGAAGTGTCTGGCGCTGGTGTCGCCCGTCGATTCGCCGAAGGCTTCGCGCAAGACGTTGTCGAGATCCGCCTTGTTGTGGCGTGCCAGGTCGCCGGCGAGCGCCGATCGCCGGAAGTGATAGAGCGCATCTTCCATGCGGGCATGCGCCATCCCCACAATCGCCTTGCGGCGCCCTTCGACCGAAGCAAAGGGGGCGGTCCCGAAATGCTCGAGCAGGTCGACCGCCGCGGCCGCGATGTCGGCTTCACCCTTGGGGTTCTTGTATGACGACAGGTCGGCCGAGATCCGTTTGATCGACTGGAGCGACAGTTTCGCCTTGCGCTTCTGGTGGGCACTCTCCGCCTTCAGCAGTTCGGCAAGCGCCTTTTTCGCCTCCGCATCGGCCATCGTCTCGCTGTTGTTGGCGAAGCGGTCGCGAAAACGTCTGAAGTCGCGCTCGAGGCGTTTTGCGTCTTCGGCTTTCAGTTCACCGCCCTCGACGGCAGTGCGCAGGCAATCGGCGAAACTCATAGGCGGCAGGCCTCCACAACGGTCGAAAGATGGTCCAGTCGCTCGATTTCTTCGATGAGCTCCGCGCCGGTGACTGCGCGCTCGTCATCGAAGAAGGGGATGTCGATATCGTCCTCGAGGTCGGCGAGATCCTGGCGGCTGAAACTCATCTCGTCGGGAAAGCCGAGCGGATCGTCGAGCCCGCCGGTACGATCCGACGGCGACCAGCTCTGGGATCCACCGCCGTTCTCCGCGGCGAAACGCCTGGCGTCGTCGGCGATGAGAACACGGTCCAGCGCCTCGGCCGGCGCGATACCTTCCGCGTTTGCGAGTTCGGCTGCCTGAAGGATGAGGTGATCGTCAACGGCCGGGCCCGCACGTGCGGCGATTTCGTGCACCAGGCTCTCGGCATAGGCGCGCCCGTCGCCGGGGTCGCGAACGGGCGCCGTCTCGCGAGCGCCGCTGTCGAGCGCGTCGAGGAGGTCCGCGATCGTCGACTTTTCCATTGCGGCTTCAGGGGTGCCGTAGAGATTGTCGAAATATCCGGCCTCGGCCGCGCGCAAGCGGGCCTGGTCGAGAGGCATGCCGTCCTCACGCACCAGTTTTCCGACAAAACGCTCGGAACGGTTGGACATGCCGATCGCCTCAAGCTCTCCCTTGAAGTCCTTGACGCCGCCGGCACGCATCAGGAAGCGCTCGAGCGTGTCCTGGGTTGGCGCGGAACGGGAGGGCCTTGTTGTTTCGGGCACGAGCTGGTCGACGATTCTGGCGATCTGCTCGGGCGCCGGGTCATGGAAGAAGGGCGCGTTCGCCTGGGCGGCGGCAATCGCACGGGCGCTCGCGCTGTCATGCAGGGAAGGCGAGGCGGATGCCGGCCGGGCGTCCGCCGTGATGCGGTCGAGCTCGATCGCCGTGAGCGCACCGCGGGCCTCCGGCGGCAGGTCCGCGCGGACGGGGGCGAGAAGCTCGGCGGCGGCGCGACCATCACCGCTGAGCGCGCTACGCAGTTCGGGACGCGTCGCGGGTGCGTCAGCGATCGCGCGCACTGCGGTTGGCGGGTCGATCGCGCGCATGACCTTGGCGAGCCCTTCGCCGGCTGTCTGGAAGCCGCCGCCAAGCGTTCCGCCGAGCAGGCTGGCGATCGCCACATTCTTTATGGCTTCGGCCGGCCCGTTTGGCAGGCCTGCCTGCTGTCGCCAGGCCTGGATCTGTGGCTGCTGCACCGCCTCCGTGAGGCCGTTGACGACCGCTTCGGAGAGCGTCGCCTGCAGGATCCGGCCGGCTGCGGTCCGCGCACCACCGGCGCCGCCGCCGACGAACCAGGTGCCGACCTGCATCGGATCATAGCCCGAACCGACCATGCCGCCGGCAAGCATCGGGATCCATTTCGCAATGCCGTCGCGGCTGGCGAGTGCTTTGCCGAGGCGCTCGTCGGCATGCCGGGAAAGGGCCTCGGCGTCCCGTTCGACCGGTCGATCGGCGCCGATGATCGCGGCCTTTTCCGGAAACCGTCTGGCGATTTCCGCAAGGCGGGTGTTGAACTGCGCGGCCTTCTGCTGGGCGAGCTCGGGCGCTGCGTCACGCATGAAGACGGTGCTGCCGGCGGTAAGCTCGGTGTATTGGCGATCAGCGCTCGAGGTCGCCTCGCGCATCGGGTTGGTGAGGCTTTCGCCGGTGGCCGCCTGGATCGCCTTGATCCTCTCGTCATAGGCGCGCGTCAGGGCTTCGATGGCGGAGTTCTGGTTATCGACCAGCCGCATCTGTTCGGATGCGGCGTCATAGATGTCCTCGAGCGTCGCCTTTCCGCGTGCGATCGACGTTGGCCGTTGGTTGCTGGTGTCGCTGTACCAGAAGCTCATCGGCCGGGCTGCCATCCAAACGGGTTGAAATTCGATCCGCTGAAGCCGAGCGGATTGCCCGGGGTCTGCGCCGAGATCATTTCGAGCTGCCGGATATCGAGCCGCCAGTAGTTGCCGTCGGCCGTCGCCAGGTAGCGGGGATCCTCCGAAAGCGGATCCCCGAGCGCCACGCGATAGATGCCGTCGCCGTCGGAAACGAGGTGAGCGCCGCGGATATCGGCGATATCGATGTCGAAGTCTCCGCTGTCGATCGGCGGCAATTTTGCGAGCTGCTCGTCGGTCAGATTGCGCATGAGTTCCTGCGGCCGGTCCTTCGGCATGTCGGCGGGCACGATGACCGATCCGCCATTGACCTCGGCGATCCCGCCATAGGTAACGCCACCGATCGAGCGGGCGCCGGCGGCGCGATCAAGCGCACGCGAAAACGCGGCCTGTGCAACGCTGCCTTCCGTCTTGAGTTCGGAGGGATCGAACCCTTGCGAATTGGCGGCATGCTCGAAGAGGATCGCTGCCGTCTGGATGACGGCATTCTGGGTGCGTGGATCGGCCATGAAGGCGCCGCCGATACGGCTCGAGGCAAACGCGGTGATCTCGCCCTGGCTCGGCATCTTGGCGGTAAAGAGCTTCTCCCGTTTCATGCCGAGCGCGTTGGCGACGTCCGCCGCCACGCTGTTGTCGCCGGTAGCGAGCGACAGGCCCGCGGCGTGGGCGATGACGGGCGCGTCCTCTGAAATCTCGGCAATGACGCGCGGCGCATCCTTGCCATAGACCTTTCGGACGGTGAAGGCGAAGGCGGGCAGGGCTTCGGGATTGGTGGCCAGCGCCGAGGTGAGCATCTCCTTTTCGCCGGGACGAAAGACCGGAACGGACTGGCCATAGAGCCCGGCCACCGCCGTCTGCGCCTGGCGCCGTTCCGTCAGCGTCGCGGTGAGGCTGTCCGCACTCGTCGGATCAATGGCGGTGATCTCGACCACGCCGGCGCGCGCGGCCTGGCCAAGGGGGTCCGTCTGGCGCTCTTTGAGGACATCTTGAGCCTTCTTCTGGGCAAGCTGATAGACCTCGACGGCCTCGGCATATCCCGCTGTGCCGGGCTTCGGCTTGATGATGTTCAGCCGCTCGAGGATATCCTCGGCTGATTGCTTCTCCATGCCGTTGGTAGCGTCGAAGATCCGGCCGGCCTTTTCGCGCGCGGCCTGCCAGCTGGACAGGCCTTCTTCCCCGGAAAGCTCGAGCACACGCTCGGGCGTCAGGCCAGCGGAGGGGTCAAGGCCCTTGCCTGTCTCCTGGATGGAGGCGACGTCGTCGTCCACGAGTGCAGCCAGGCGCGAGACTTCGGCTTTGTTGGCCGCTCGCTGCTGGTTGATCTGCTCGCGAGCATCGCGGCGGAAGGTGTCCGACATGGCGCGAACTGTGTCGAAGGGCAGGGCAGCGAGCGGGCCTTCGCCATCGCGCCACTCCTCGAGGAGCGTCAACGCAAACTGCTCTTTCTGCTCCGGCGTCGGCAGGGCCTCGAAGACACCCTGGACGCGACCACGTGCAGCGGTCTCGGCAATCTCGGCCTTGTATTTGGCCGCCTGCGCCGGCGTGATCGTGCCGAGTTCGGCTGCTCGGTCGATCTGGGCTGCAGCCTGTGCAACCTGCCTGGTGATGATATGGTCGCCCTGCTGATTGGCGCCGAGCACCTGCGCCTGTCGCTCGATGTCGATGCGCTGAGCGTCATAGCCTTCGGCAAATGTGACGAGCTGCTCTTCCCGCAGCCGTCGATCGCGCTTGGCCGCTACGTCGCGGGCATAGGCTTCCGAGCGTTCGGTGAAGCTCTTGTCGAACACCTCGCGCAGCTGCGGGTCGGAGAGATTTGGATCGGCGGCGTATTTCGCGCGAATATCAGAGACGGCCGCGGCGAACTGATCCGGATCCTCGGAAAACTGCTGGTGAGCGTTGAAGAGCTCGGTCGAGATCCCCTGCTGCATGCGCCAGGAATACGAGCTGGCGTAGGCGTCGTCGTAAGCCTCACCGCGGATCGTGCCATCGCGACGAAGCGCCAGCGGCGCCGTCGGCAGCACCTCGGCGACCTGAACCGGCGCGGTTGCCGGCTGGTTGGGAGTGATGGAAGCCGTCATCTCTGCCGAGACGCCGGACGGCATGCCACCGCCTCGGATGAGTGCGGCCTCGCGCTGCCGGCGCTTCCTGTTGGCAGGAAGCGCTGCAACCGCATCCGCGATCGCCATAGGATCGCCAGTCTTGGCGGCGGAAACGACTGTATCTGGGAGCGACCCATAATTGTAACCGACACTCGCAAGGCCTGCCCGAGCGCTGTCACTAAGCTTGTTCCAGGTCTCGCCCAGCTGCTTTTGCACCTGTGCGCCCTCGCGCTTCATCAGTCGATACTCGAGATCTCGCTCGGCATCTTCGCGGGTGATTTTCAATCCCGGGGTGACGCGAACGACCTTGCCGTCGGCAGTGACTGTCGTGTCTGATCCATAGCCGACACGGTGGGCGTTCACATCCCAGTATGGCGAATCGCGAAAGCTTTCCTCTTTTCGAAGCAGCGCCTTCGCCTGTTCTATCCAGGGGCCTTTCCCGGCGGTACCGGCTGCAGCCGCTGTGTCGGCCGTCGCTTGCAGGTAGGCCGCGCCCGCCTCCTGGCCGGCGGTGAGGCCCGCCATTTGTCCTTCGCGCTGGGCTGCCCGATCCGCCATCTGGCCGAGCTTCTGGGAGAGGCCGCCGGCCACGCTGGCAAGGGCCTCCCAGGCCTGGCCGGTGTAGACCGCCGAGGAGGGAACATCGCGGGAAATGCGTGCTTCCGGCTCGAAACGCAGGATCGCGCCGGGGCTTCTCACTTGCTTGTTGACCATCAGCCTCGCTCCGCCAAGCCCATGCCGAATTCTGCCGCCGTGCCGAGCGCGCTGATCAGGGCGCCGCCCGTTTGCGATTTCGCTCGCTGGCGATAGCCGCTGGCGCGCTGGCGATACTGCGCTCGCCGGAAGTCGGTGTCCCGCTGGTCGATCGTGATTTCCGAGGCCGCGCGCTCCTTGGCGGTCTGCGCCTGGCTCTGGGCGATGCCGCCGGAAAGATCGATGCCGGCGGCGGCATAGGTGACATCGTTCTGGCCGAGCACGCGTGCCAGTTCGCGGCCAATCCGGTTCTGCCGTTGCTTGCCTTCGATTTCCTCCTGGCCGGCCTGTAGGTCCGCCTCGACCGCCAGCTGGCGGCTTTCGGCGGCGGCGGCAGCGCCGGCGCCGAGTGTTCCCAGGACTTTCAGGATACCACCAAGCCCCTGCAATGCGGTGAGTGCGCCGGAAGACGCGACGCTCGCCACGCCGGTCGCTGCTCCGGTCGCCGCCGCGGCGGCGGGGGGGGCGCCTGCACCGGCTGCGGCGCCGGCGCTGAGGCCAAGGCCTCCGAGTACCTTGCCGATCGCGGCGACGGCCAGTTCCATGTTCGGATCTCCCTAGAGTGCAGTCTCGACGGTAATCGATCGGATGTTCAGTCTACCGGGCCGCAGCTGGGAGATCCGGACGAAAGGTTCGTCGCTATAGCCGCGCAGGCCGCTGATCTTGATGACGCCGGTGTATCCCTGCGACAACTCCGGAACATCCGCGAGAACGCCGTAGCGGAAGAGGTCAACCTCTTTCAGTGCGCCGCCGTTGGTCGAGATCGCAAGACTGGTCGTGTCGTCGAGGGCGAGATGCACCGTGTGGATTCTCGCCTTCCGCTTGAGGACGGTGTTGGGACCGATGTCCCGTGGCGGCGGCAGGGTCTCGACGATCGGGGGCTTCCATGTGCCGGCCGTCACCGCGGAAACACTCTTCGGCAGCGTGACGGTTCCGCCGGAAACGGTGTAGGGCCCGAAGACGTCGCCGTCACCGATCAGCCAGATCTCGCGGCCGTTGAACCTTGAAAGGCCGGTGACCTCTTTGGAGGGCGACGGAATCGTGATGTCGATCGCCTCGTCCAGCAGCAGGCCGGTTTCCATGCGCTCGAGCGTTCGCGTGCCGTCGCGGTCCATGATGAAGGAGAGTTCGTTGCGGCCGTTCCGCGAAACGCGCTTGAAATGGCCGTGGCTCGTCCTGCGCGCATAGGCGGTAACCTCCTGCTCACGCAGGAGTGAGACCAGGCGTGCCTCGCCGCTTTCGAGAATGATGGCCTGCAGGTTGCAGCTGATGTTCTCCGTGGTGCGGCGGACCGCCATGTCGCGGACGTTGCGCAGCAGGTGCGGTGCCAGAAGCGAGATATCGGTTGCGACGAAGTTTCCCTCGACGTCGGTGTAGCGCAATTCCCCGATCGTCGACCGGTTCTTGTGGCACCAGATCGCGGCCCCCTCGTTTTCTGTGACCGGCAGACCACGATTGCTTCCATGCCGGCTAGCCTGGACGTGGTTCGGCGCCTCTGTTCGCGAAAGCGCGCGCTCGGCGATCCAGTATTCTGCCTGGGAGGTGAAGATCAGAAGGTTGAGGGAGGGCACGATCGCCTCGATCGTCTCGCCGCCGGCGCTGTCCATTGGCACCAGGGCGGGGCCGTTCGCCTCGGTAAAGCGCTCGTTGAACTCGAAGTAGTCGCCGGTCTTCGACATCAGCCAGGCATTGGGAAGCCCCTTCATGCCGCCGACCAGCAAACGCTGCTGCCAGAACGCGCCGCATTGGGGCCAGCCGCGGGTTGCCGAGATGACGGCCTCACCCGGCGGCACCCCGACTTGCGTCTTCGACGCCACGATTGCCGCATCTGCCTTGTTGACAACCTCGCCTGACACGGCCCAGCCGTCGCCTTCGTTTCCGGTTCCGCTAAACGTGATGGTGATGACGTTGCCAGACGGTGAGGCCACGGAAAAGCCCGGCTCCACGTTCGGCAGGTCAGTGAGTGCGGCCGTGATCGACGAGACCAGCGTCGACATGGTGCTGTTGTACGTGATGGAAAAGGTCTCCTGCTGAGAAACCTTGAGCTGGAAGATCGAAGATCCGGTATCGAGACCGACGAATTCCAGCCGCCAGATCGCCGGCACGCCATTAGTGTAGGTCGCACCGTAGTCGTAGCGCGGCAGGTTCGCATAGGGCAGGTTGTCGACCACCCATCCGCCCGTCGTCAGGCGGATCCGTTTCGACTCGAGGTCCCGATGGAACAACAGCATCGTGTCAAAACGCTGCGCATAGGTCATCTCCGGAAGGAGGCTGGCGATGCCGGCGACCGTGAAGCTCGCGGAGAGGCCGGTTGCATCCCAGGCTTGGCAATTGGTACCGCCGAAAACCATGTCGAAGCTCGCCCCGTTGGAAGCGTCGAAGGGAAAGATCCGGTCGGCATCTGGCGCAAGGTCGCCGACATGCCGCAGCCCGTCGGACAGGCGCATGCCGCCTTGCGGCGTGATGACCACGTTTTCGGCGTGCTTCAGGCCGGTGGAGAAATACTTGAGCTGGGTGCGGTCATGCAGGAGCGGGTCCAGCTCGCCGGCGGTGAAAGCAGCTTGTGTGCGACCGGGACGGGCGGACATCAGCTTCTCCAGGCGCCGGTGAGCGGATTATTGTCGACCTTGATCGAACGGCTCGGATTGGCAAAGCCGTCCTCGCTCAGGGCCGCGCGCATCATCCCGCCGCGATAGTTCTCCTGGGAGGTGCCATAGGCAAGGGTCAAGAGATCCGAGCGCTGGTTGCGGTCGGATGTGATGGCGAATGCGAGATGGCCGGCGATGGCGGTAATGGTTGCGCTGCGGAAGGTTGGCGACCAACGATGCGGGTCGGGTCGGAACTTGACCATGGCGTAAAGCGGGTTGTCGGCCGCATGCACCTGGTTGTTGGTAAGGATGAAGTCGACGTAGCGGCGATCTGGGTCGCTCGGATCGTCTGTCAGGAAAACCGGTGGTCCGATAGCCGGCTGCGGGATGTCGAAGACATGTTCGTAGCCCGTGAACGGCGTGGCGCCATCGATCTTGGAGAGCTGGCGCACCTCGCGGGCAAAAAAGAAGCCGGACGGTTGCAGGCCGAGATTGAAATCGACGGTTTCCTCGTAGATCAGCAGGGAGCTTTGTCCGCCGCCGAGATCGTCGGCGAAGTCCTGCACGGGCTCCTCACCGATGCGGGCACAGGCGGCATTGATGATATCGGCCATAGTCATGAGCGCCATGTCGGGGATCTCCAGAAGACATGCCGCCGCCGGGGCGTGATCCGGCGGCGGCTGCGCGGGGCAGGGACGTCAGGCGACGTTCTGCGCCGCGATCGTGACGCCGGTGGAAGCAGATGCGGTGACGATGTAATCGCGGCGCATGACGGTTCCGTCGAGGTCGAGCGTCATGTTGATATGATCGCCCTTCTTGAGGCGGCGCCAGATCGAGTTGAAGTATCCGGCCGTGATGACCGCCGCGGTGTCGTCGTTGGTCACATACTGGTGAACATTGAGATTTGCGCCGGCCTCGCCGGACGGGTTCGGCATCCAATCCGTGGTGCGGAAGCCTTTGATGTCAAAAGCCATTGGCTCATTCTCCTGTTGAGCGGAAAGAGAGAGGCGGGCGTTTCCGTCCGCCGGCCTGATCGATCAGACGATCGCGATCGCCGAGTTGCTGGACGTCGTGAATCGCTTGACGCCCTTGCCTTCCTGGAGGGCGGTGGAAGCGCCCTTGGCCTTCATGTTGACGGTCCAGACGTCCTCGCGGTTGTCCCAGTCGACACGGACCTGCAGATCGGTGTGCGCACCCCAGCCCATGGCAGACTTGTGCCAGATGAAGAGGTCCTGCTTGTTGGCTGCCGGGACCGGGTAGAGATCCTGGGCATCCTCCTCGACGAAGAGGAACCAGTTGACCCCGTTCCAGAAGCGGGTCGAGGTCGCCTTGACGAAGGGAATGTCCGGTCCGACGTGATCGGAATCGTTCACGACCTTGTTGGCAATGAACTGGTTCCACTGCAGGGACGGCAGCCCGCAATAGACGTTTCCGTCCCACGGTACCTTGTCGTTCTGCAGCATGGAGCACAGCGTCAGCGCATTGGCGGCGCTGAAGGCGGCGGCCGAGAAGTCGACATCGGCGACGGTCTTTGCGGCCGCCATCTTCTGATAGATTTCGATGTCGGTCGCGCGACCCAGCGCCATGGCGCCGGACTGATAAACGACTTCCTTTTCGTCGACGGTCATGCGGTCGAGGTCGAATTCCTCGATTTCGTCGAACGCCGTCCAGGTCTCGAGGTTTACTTCGAACTTCTTCCGCTGCGAATTGGACGGGGTGTTGCGCTGGCGGCGGTCCTTCCTGACAGCCTTGGACTTGCCGGCAAGCCAGAACACCGCCTTTTCCGAACCGATGAACTTGACGGCCGGAGTGACGGTCGGACGGAGGCGATTGCCCTCGGCCTGGTAGATGTGCATCGCACGGTTGGCGTACTGGGTGGTAAACCAGTTGTTTGCTTCAAGCGTCATGGTGAGCTCCGATGAATTTGGGGAAAGACACCGGGGAGGAGAGGCCGCTCGGAGCACCCGGGTCCGGTCGGGCCGGAGAGGCCGGGGCGTTTGCAGGTCCACCCGTTGCTAGCCTCGACGATAATCGCGTGCGGATCGGGTCAACCAAACGGGCGAAGGGCCGGACACCTGGTCCGGCCCTTCTGATCACCACGAAAGAACTACTTGCGCGCGGCGAGTTTCTGATAGGCAGCGTCGTATCGGGTGCGCAGTGCCTCGTCATAGCGCTGATTGGGATCCTTGTGCCCGCGGTTGCGCGGATCGATGCGCGGGTCGACGTCGAGCTTTCGCAGATCCGCTTCGGTGAGTTCCCCGGCGGCTCCGCCTTCTCCACCGACCCGGATCCCGATGTCGTTGAAGCGCGCCGAGATTGCCGAAAGGAGCGCATTGCCGACGGCGGTATCGGTCATCGCAATCAGCTGTGCTTGCGCGTCCGCCTTGAGGGTTTCGGGCAGCTGCAGCTGCTCGGAAATTCCTTTGGCGAAGACGAGATTGGCATCGAGCGCGGCGGTCGCGGCCTTTGCGTCCAGGCCGGTCGCGGTCATGTAGCCCTTGACCTCCGTCTGGGGGTCATAGGGCTTGATCAGCAGGCCTTCCTTGGCCAGCGGACCGAAGGTTTCGTTGATGAAGCCGGCAAACTGCTCCTGGCTCATGCCGTATTTGTGGGCCGCCTGCTTTGCCTGGTTGAAGACGGGATCTTTTGTCAGATCGCCGAAATAGTCCTTGAGGTCGTCGCCCGGAGCGAACGCATATTCGTCGGGTTTTGCCGGAGCGGAGGGGAGCTTTGAGAGTTTCTCGCGCAGGCCGCTGGCCCTCTTGTCCAGGTCGCTATAGGCTCCGACCAGCTTGGTGAGCGTTTCGTCGGCCGTTCCGCCGATCAGTTCCGGCGGGATCCCGTCGGGGGCTTTCCAGCTCGGGCCATCGCCCCCCTGGGCGCCACCGGTACCGCCGTTCGGATCGGGCGTACCGGCGTCACCGCCGCCACCAAGGCCGCCCTCGTCGAGAAGCCGCTCAAAGCGGCGCATCAGGAATTCATGCATCGTTCACGCCTTTCTTCAGGTTTCGCGGGGCGTCACGGCCTCCGCATTGCCGAGGCCGATCTGCCGGGCAATCTCGTATGCGACCGCGTTCTGTCCTTCACGAAAGGCGCCGAACACCGCCATCGACTGGGCGTCGAGCCCGAGCTGCACGAAGAAGACGGTCCTGCGCAGCGTTGTGTCGAAGAGGCGCTCCAGTGCCTTGCGACCGTCGGCGCTGTCGGCGAAACGGGCCCAGGCGGCAGAAATGACGCGGGCATCTTCGCTTTCTTTCGCCTGCTGCAGGTCCAGTTTCGAGCCGAGCCGTGCATCGACCTGGTCGAACCATTCATGACCGCCGCCGGCGGCTCCGGAAATGATGCTCTCGAGGCTTTGGGCTTGCATCAGATGGCTCCTGGAGTTGCGCCGGCGGCAGTTGCCAAGGCCTGGGCGGTCATCATGTCCTGTTCCCGCTGGTCCATCGTCTTGCGCTCTTCGGCCGTGACGATGTAATTGCGCGGAACGCCGAGCTGGCTGCCGATATCGGCGAGCGCTGTCTCGATATGGGCGACGCGGTTCGATCGTTCGGCCATGATCATGATGACCATCTGCAGCCACTGGACGATCTTCTCGATGCGCTGAGCCTCTCGTGCGATCGCAAGCGGGCTTTTGATCTGGATTTTCACCAGCAGCTGGTCGATCGGTATGTCGTCCTTGATCAGGCCCTTGTTGTAGGCGATCTCGAGAACACGTTTGACGGCCGGGATCGTTACCTCTTTGACCAGGCGGCCGTAGGCTCCCAGGTGATCGGATGCCAGGCGCTTGACGCGCTCGAGGATTTCCGTCGCCGATCGGACGGCGGCGCCGTCCGGGGGCAGGCTCTGGTCCATCATCGTCGCCTTGACGCCCATGCGCAGTTCGTTGAGGACCATGTTGGAGAGGTCCAGGCGGGGATCCGGAAAGCGCGTGATGGAAGGCCCCATCGCACCGCCGTTCCGCGCGACTTTCCAGAACTTTCCGGGCCTCACCTCGGCGAGATCCGGATTGAAGACGCCATCGTCTACCGCAGTGTAGATCCCGAGCATGGCGATCGCCGCGGCCTGCAGCTGCAGCCGGGCTGCCGTGTTGAGTGTCTTCGTGGTCGGCATTGCCAGCATGGCAGGCCCGCGGCCATAGGTTTCGCCTGGCACGCGGAAATAGCGCGGAGTAAGCCAGGGACATGTCCGGCTCTTCGTCTGGAAGACGATCTTGTCCTGCTTGTCGCACCAGACGATCATATGCCAGCGGCGTTCCTTGCTGACCCAGATGGTGTCGACATGGACCTCGACCTCGGTATCGGGCTTCTGCTTCTGGAGATCCTTGAGTGTCTGGGCGTATTTTCCCTCCGGCCAGGTGTCCATCATCACCTGAACGGACATCTTGCGATCCCAGAAGATGCCGCTGATCTTGTTGTTCGGGCCGCTCTCGAGGAGCAGTTCCTCGGTCGGAACCGAGATCGGTTCCCATAGGACTTCCGGCTCGATCGACGGGTTCATCAGGATGGCGCCCGTGCCCGCACAAAGATCGAGTGCCATCTCATGGAATGCGAGATCCCAGTCACCATCCTCGAAGAAGGCCGAGCAGACCTTCGAGATCGGTTCGAGCTGTATCTTGAGATTGTCGCGTTGCTCGAGCGGCACGATCGGACCGGGCTCGATCGAGAAGTTGTCCTGTCCCGCTGGCCAGAAGTCCTGCTGCATCTTTCCGGCGAAGCGAAAGGCACTGTCGATTGCGGTGTGGTCAAAGACCTGGTCGACGCGTTTTTCAGCCGGACCTGTTTCCCTCGTCGATTTCCGGAAGGGGATTGCGTAGCGATAGACGTCGTCGAGCAGCGGCTTGAAGCTGTCGCGTTCGCGTCTGGCGACGTTGCGACGTGCAGTAAGGGCGGGGATGGATGACATCAGGCGCCGCCGAGCTTGTCGACGCCTTCGCCGGAAAGGAACGTCAGCATCTGGCCGCCGATTGCGCGCCGGCCGGTCTTTCCGGCCGCGGCCTGGTCAGTCTCGGCCTGCTGCCGCGCGAGATCCGCGAGTTGCCGGCGCTGCTGCTGTTCCGCCGTCTGCTTTTGCAGTGCCAGGGCCTTCTTCTGCTGGCCGCCGCCGAATAGATTTCCCATATCGCCAGATTTCCCTTTGCTCGAAATGGGTGGCGAAGTGGAAACCCGTGAGCGCGGCGATACGCCGGCCGGCTTCCGTCTCGCAGAACACCACGATTTCAGGGTAATCAAGGGCGTCTAGGGTCAACCGGATCTGCCGGCAGACGAAAAGCATATGGCCGCGTGCGACCGGCCGGATGTTGAACCAGGCCTCGGCAACGCCATCGGCCTCGTATGTGCCGAAAACACCAGCAAGAGCGCCGTCGATCGTCAGCGACCAGGTTCGGCCGTTGCGGTGCATCTCTCGGCAGACATCCCACATCAGCGGCGACATTGGCCCATGGATTTCAGCCATGTCGAGGATTGTCGCGGGGCTGCCGACGGTGATAGCGGCCATCACCAGCCGGCCTTGTGAGGATCGAAGGACCCCGAACCCCACGGAGAGCTTCGGTCGCGGCGCGATCTTGGCTCGCGCTCCTCCCGGCGATCGACGTCGCCGGCTGCGCGGATGATCGCGGTACGCCCGCGGATCCCGCCGACCAGATACTGCAGGCCGTCGTGTACGTCAGACCAGGGGTGCTTCTTTTCCGGCGTCTCGTCATATTCGTTCGACGCATGCTCCGGCCGCTTCTTGTAGCGGTATTTTCCATCGAAACCTTCGATCAGCAGCGGGCAGCCTTCCGGGCAAATGGTCAGGTGCGTATCGGCCTCGAGGTAGCCGCGAAGCTCGGTCTTCACGCCATCCAGGCGCATGCCGAGCTCGTTTGATCCGTTGAACGGGATCAGGATCGGCAGGCCTAGGATCACGGAGAGCATCTCGATCGCCGTCAGCTGGCCGCCCTCCTTGTCGGCGCCATACTCGGCGGCCGGGTCGATCCAGATACGGATCGCACCGACATTCGAGAAATGTTCCGACAGTACGCCCTTGATGCCTTCGCCGAATCGCGCTGTTCCGACCCCGTGCCCCATGTAGAGTTCGCGAAGCACTGCGATGCGCCCGGGGTTGTGCACCTGGCCGAAGACGGCTGCGGGCGAAAGGCTATGCATGGACGTATCGACGCCGATGCCCAGCTGCTGGCGGGCATTGACGATCAGCCTCGAGCGGGCGACATGGCGATCGCGCCGGTAGCTCTCAAAGACCGGTTTTCCGTGGCGGGAATAGCCGAACTCGTTGTCGACCATTCGCTTGATGAAGTGCTCCTCCTGGTTCCGAATGATCTTGTCGTAATAGTCAGGCTCGAGGTTGAAACGGTTCTCGGCCTCCGCCGAGCGGCCCGAAGGCTGCCGGAAGAGATGGCGATCGGGCGTGGGCTTCTTGATGAACTTTTCATAGACGTGATTGTCCAGCGTCGGGGCGTTCAGGTCGCCGATGACCTGGGCACGCCGGCGGCCGTTGACCAGCTTGCGGCCCATGACGCGCTCGAGCTCGAGGAGCTCGTCTTCGGAAAGCAGGATTTTGGCCGAGGGATAGCGCCCGACGCGCTGCTCGGCATCGTCGAGGGCGCCGGCGGCGTGGGTGTCGGCTTCGTTGAGCCAGGCGCCGGAATATTCGCGGCCTTTCATCAGGGTTTCGATTGAATTCTCGCCGAGGCCGGCGAACTCCGTCACGACCTCGATCGTGATCCCGTCCTCGCCCATGAAGCGCAGCGTGTGGATCGCCGGCCGATCATTGCCGCCCGACCAGGACGAGCCCGGATAGGTCTTGGGGAACCACTGTTTCCAGCTCTCGAGAACGGTCTTTTCCGCCGATCGGAAGGTGTCACGCAGAACGATCCAGCGGCACATGCGGGTCGGCTTGCCGGTTTCCGGGTGCCAGGCGATCGGCGCGAGCGTGGCGGCATAGATGCGCTTGAAAGCGCATGCCGTGGTTTTCCCACCACCCAGCGGGCCCATCAGGAAGGCCGTGGTGAGCGGCGACAGGATAAACTCCTGGGCGACCGGCCCGGGTGGCGTGTAGTTGAACGGGTTGAAATCCTCGAATCGCTCGAGCTTGGCGACGAGATCCCGCATCTCCGCGTCGTTGTACGTCTTGATGTCGTCGCGGTTGACGATATCGACCAGGTGCTGGGTCATCGCGCGGCCCTCTTGCCGCGCGGAAGTGCCGGCGCGCGCATCAGCGCAGGCGCGCCGGCTCCGCTGATGTCACCTGGAGCCCGCAGGGCGGAAGGTGTCCGCTTCTGTTGTGCGTTCGAAAGGCTGAGAAGAGCTGCGGACCGCCTCGTATCGCATCGCAACGCTTGTGGGGCAGCATCGGTATGGCCGGGTTCCCCGGCTGGGCTTTCGCCTCCGCAGTCGTCCGACAGAATCACACGCCGCACGATTTGACAAGTCCCGGACCCCGACCCGGAACCGGCGGGGAGGACCGCGGCGAGCTCATTCACCCAAACCCCGACCCCTGGGAGGTGGAGCAAGTCCGGCGCATCCTGCCCCAAAACGGGCATCCCATCCGGGGCATAGGCCCCTTGCCGGAAATCGGATCGGTGCGCGTGCGCCCGCCCCTCCGGGAGGGGGGCACCCCCCTTCGGGGGAAGGCCGGCCGCCCGGGGGGCAGGGGGCGAGCTATGCCGGGGGGGCATGGCTGCCGCCTGGGGCTGGGAGTGCCCAGGTCGATCGCTCGAAAATGGCCGGTCCCCCTCGCAAGCCGGGGGTTTAAGTGACTGATATCCAATCAGCGGGAACGATCCATAAGACATTGTAATCACTCGCCTTTGTCTTCCGTGCGACTTCCTGCCGTGCGACTTTCGCCCGGCATGATCGCTAACCCATTGATATTGCTTGCATCGATCGTGAGCGGCTGTCCCAGCGAAAGGCCGCGTGCCTGGGCGACCTGCTGCGCCTGGTCCAGCTGGTTGGTGCCCAGGTTGACGATCAGCACCGGCAGGCGCTGGTCCGGATCATCCTCGCGCACCTTGGCCTTGCCGTGCAGGTAGGGCGCGAGATCGCGGGCGCAGGCCATCTGCTCTTTCACGATGTCGACCAGGGCAGGGACGGCGAGGCCGGTCGCCTTGCCGATCGCCTTGAGCGTCCGCTCGTGCTCGGCGAACCATGCCTGCAGCGCCACGGGATCGGCGGAGAGGAACTCGGCCTGCGCCTCGAGCGGATCCTTGAAGCCCTTCTCCTGGTACCAGTCCGCGAAGGCGGCCGTCTTGCGGTTGCCCGCGCCCTTCGGCCGTCCCCGCCGCCGCTCGGCCTTGCCCGGATCGTGCCGCTCGAGGCTTGCCTCTGCGTCCGATCGCCAGTCGAACCCGCCGCTTGAGGCCTCGCCGGATCCGCCGCCGGCGCGCTCCTGGAAATCCTTTTCCGACCCGTTCGCCAATATTTAATTCCTTGCTCCGGCTTGAACCTGTCTAGGTGCTGTCTAGCGACCGTCTAAGTGAAAGACTGTTATATTTCAGTGACTTACATATTCATTTAGACGATTAGACAATTAGACAATTACATCCCTCGTATACGTGCGCACGCCTCTGCATATGTGAGGCTTTCGCCTGTCTAACTGTCTATCCGTCTAGGGAGGCTGATTTGCTGAAGGTTTACAGTCACTTGCCTTGCCACTCGCCCTAGACACTTCCCTAGACAAATAGACAGACGCGACACAGGCTTTGCGACCATGGGTAAACCCTACACCAGGCCGCAAAACGTCAACCACGCGGTTCCGCGCAGCGCGAAGGGTCAGGGTGTGGGTTCTCGGCCGCAAAAGCGCGCAAAATGGCGGTCCTCGGCTCGTGTGAGTTGCGCTCATGTCAGGCGGTCCAGTCGCGATAGGCCTTGAGGTTCACGAAGATGCAGCGCGTCTGCCGGCCGGCGACGCTGACCCTGTTGTCGGTCATGCCCTGCTTGACCTGCTCCGGCTGCAGGATGATCTCGGGCGGCCCTCGTCGAAGGGCAAACTTCCACGGCCCATTGCCATTGCGGGCACCGAAGGGCGTGTCTAGCAGCGCCTTGCCGATGACACGGCTGGCATTGGGTATGCAGAGGATCGGATCATCATCCGTGCCCATGATGCCGAGATCCGCCGCAGCGAGCTTGCTGCGCGCTTCCTTGATTTCCTCGTCGGGCATGCTCGACTTGATGCGGGCGAGTTCCTGGGCGACCGTGCGCCGCTGTCCGCCGCTGAAGGCCTCGATCTGGCTGGTCATGATGGCATCCAGCGCCTGTTTCCAGGCGGGCTCTGCGCCCTCGAGCTCCTGCAGGTCCTGCGGCTTCAGCAATGCGCCCCACTGGGCGCGTTCCTCGCACGGCAATCCCAGTTCCTTGAGCCCGCGATCGCCGATCATCACGTCGGCCATCGCCAGGAAGGCACCGAACGTCTTCTGGCCGCGGCTGTTGTGGCCCGCCTCCCGCAAGATCGCGTAGTAGTCGTCCAGCCGGTAGTCGAGATCCTCCCAGCGATCAGCGAGGATGCGCAGGATCCGGGGCCCGACCGTCTCGGCCGCTTTCATCGTCGGCGCCTTGTTGCTGGTCACCTTCAGCGGCCTGAGCTGGATGATCGCCATGCGCGTCAGCGAGGCCGGGGGCAGGGGCGGCGGATTGATCCCTGAAAACAGGAAGCTCGACTGTGCCTCGAACTCGACGCCCTTGTGGTTCTGGCCGCCGCGGATCCTGACCGAGCCGCTCGCCGCGTCGCGGGCCATCTTGATGATCTTCTGCGTTTGCTCGGGAGCCTCGTCGCCCTCCATCTCGTCGATGGCGATCGGCAGGCTGTCATGACCGACCAGCTGATAGAGGCCGGCCTCGCTGGCATTGGTGGTCGAGATCATCATGCGTCCAAGGATGGCGCGGAACAGGCCATGGCGGCCGATGAGCTCCGATTTTCCCGTGCCGGCGTCGCCGGTGATGAAGATCGACGGCCGCCAGTCGAGCGCCCCGCCCAGCATGGCGATGCCGATCCAGCCGAGCAGGATCATCGCGTCGAGATCCCCACGCTCGAAATTCCAGGTGCGCAGGATTCTGAAGATCTCCGGGACGGGGTTGTCCTGGTCCTCGACCGGATGCGCCCAGGGCGCAAGGCTCGGCGGGCGCCTTGCGTAGAAATAGCCGTCGCGCTCGCCGGTGTCGTCGATGTCGCCGTCGACCCACAGGTGATCGCCGCAATGCAGGATCAGCTTGCCCTGGACGTTGCGCCAGGCGCCGCGGCCGCGCACCATGTCGGTCATTGTCCAGGCGCCGCGCTCCCGGCAGGCCGAAAACAGATCGCGCCGCACGCGCTCGGCCTTGAAGCTCGGATCGACCCGCATCTTCTTCGGCTCCTTCGCCGGCCAGGCCCAATACAGAAAATCCTCGTGGCCGGCGAAGAGCTTCTGGATCCGCTCGACGCCGAGCGCGCCGTCGCCGGTATTGAACACCTGGCCCATCGTGTCTTCGAAGAAGAAGTTTTCCCCGTCATAGCCGAGCGGGCGCACCGGGCAGTTTTCCGGCAGATAGCCCGTCGAATCGACACGGCCGGCCTCGCGCCATTCTCCGGGCGGAATTCCCTCGAGCGCCTGGCCGGGGGATGGGTAGGGCGCCGCACGGCGCTTTTCGGCGAGACGGACGCGGTTCACGGCGCCGGTGATCAGGCCGCCGACCTTGCGCGCTCCGTCCTGCTGTTGTTCGCTGACCATATTTTTTTTCATCCCCTGCCGGAAAGCGGGTCAAAACCCGCCTTCCGGTTGACATTTCGGATACCGATTTCAGTTCGCTGATTTGCCCTTGGCCGGCTTTTCGCCGCCCTCGGCCGTCACCGGTGCCTGTTCCACGGGCTTGCGCTCGCCTTCTTCGCCAGCGCCGTCATCGCCCGGCAGCGCCGCCGGCGACCCTGCTTCGCCAGCCGGCGAAACGTCTGCTGCCGGAAGCCCTTCCGGATCAGCTCGTTCAGATCCCGCGTCACCTGCAGGGCGAACAGCCTCCGGTGTCTCCTCAGCTGTCGTGCCCGTGCTGCCAGTTTCCTGTCCCGGATCTGCAGTTTCTTCTTCATGCTGGTCCTCGCTCTCGTTGGTGGTCGGGATGGCCTGGCCGAGCGTCATTGCCGGCATGGTCGGTTCAGGTACCGGGCCGCCGGATATCAGGATCCTGCCGTCGTCCGTTTCCATCGACGTGACGCGCTGCTGCTCCTCGAGGAGACGCTGCTGTTCCCGTTCGGTGTCGGCGAGGAACTGCTTCTGGTAGTCCTCCATCTCGTCGAGCGTGCCGTAAGGAGCGAAGATCGTGTCCTTGATCGGGATCGGTTTCACCGCCTCGAGGTTCGCTTGCCGCGCCTTCTCCTCGGCGAGCCGCTGCTGTTCTCTCGTGATCAGCGTGAAGGCATGGGCAGCCGTCACGGTGAAGAGCTCATAGGCCCCCGCTCGGTTGCGATGGACGTCGACGTCGTCGTCGTCGGTCCGCAACCGCTCGATCGCGGCATAGGTCATCAGCTGGCCGGGCACGAGCGTCCGCGTGCAGACATATTCGCCGAGCACCATGGCGGCCTTGATGATCGCCTCCTGGTCGTCGTCGTCAACGTCCGGACCGATCCAGCAGCCGCCCTGCTGAAGGATGCCGAAGGCCTGGCCGGCGGTGACGTGACCGACGGCTGCCGCGAATTCCACGGCGTTGATGTCCTCGATATTCATGCTGCAGCTCCTTCGGTGGTCTTGACGCCGAGCGCGCCGTCGCCGGCGAGCGTACCGTCCTTGGTCTGGTTGATCAGAACCTCGACGTCTTTGATCTTCTGATCGAGCTTCCACACCAAATCTTCGCCGTAGCCCTGCGACTGACGAGGCAGAAGTCCCAAGATCTGGGCGATGAGGTCGTAGGCGCCCGCTTTCGGAGCCAGGCGATCGATGGTCGCGCGGAGCTCCTTTATCTCGCTGCGTGTGCGCTCCATCATACGCAGGTAGTCCTGCAGCAGCGCGGCATGTTCGGAATTCATCACCATTCTCCTGAATTGATCGCGTCGTTGAGGTCCTTTCCCCAGGCGGCCGGCACCGCGATCACTTCCACCGGCTTCCCGAAGCTCTTCAGTCTGGCGATCGCGCGGTCAAAGAGCGCGGTCGCCTGGGGCTTGCCCCAGTCGTTGTCCTTGAAGACGATGAAGGCGGAGATCGCCGCATGGTCGGGCACCGTCAGCAGCCCGGAAAGCGATCCGGCGGCCCACATCCTGAGCGCCGGCTCGGCGATCGCGCCGGTCAGGCCGTCCTCGATGCCTTCCGTGATGCCGACCGGCCCGCGGATCCCCGCCTCGGCCGCCTTTTCGGGCGAAAGTCCGCTCGGTCCGTTGGTGAGGCGGATGACTAGGCCGGACGTTTCCGGAAACATCATCTTCGCTTTTTCGACCGGCGCCTTGGCTCGGCCGTCATGGCTGAGAAACGTGTAGTGGTTGGCGCCCGGCTTCCCGTGTTCGTCGACCATGGCGGAGATCATCGCCGGAAAGGTCGGCCGCGCCTCGTCGCGCCAATATTCGGCCGCCGGATGAAATCGGATCGACCGGCCGAGCGCCGGCACCCTGGCAAGGGCGATCCCGCGGCCGGCGAGATAGGTGTCGACCGGAGTGCCGAGGATCGTCTCGCGGCAGGAAAAGAAGAATTTCCGCGACCGGTCGCGCGCCGCCGTCCGGCGCTTCTCGTCTCGGGCCTCGGAGGCGAGTTTCCGGCTCTTCGCCTCGGCCGCCGCCTTTTCCCGCAGCTTCGGGTCCATGCTCTTCAGGCCATAGCGGTCCTCGACCCAGGCGACGGCCGTCATGCGGCTGTCGGCGGAGACAAAACCGGTGAGCGCGAAGGCGACGAGGTCGATCGCGTCGCCCTGTTCACCGGACACGAAATCCTTCCAGGCGCCGCGCCGCGCGCCGCGCGTCCAGACGACCATCTGGCTTTCCTTGGATTTCGCCCGATAGGGATTGCGCACGTTCCACGTGCCGCCCTTCAGGTACTTTCGGCTGGCCTGCAGCAGGTCCTCGACGATCGCCTCGAGGTCGCTGACGACGCGATCCTTTGCGACGGAAAATCGGCTCATTTCTCCGGCCTCCAGAGGTCCAGGAGGGCTAAGAAGATCAACGTTCCGACGAAGGGAAGACCAAAGGCTGCAAGTGCCGCCCCGGCTGCGCTCTCCGCGCGCGCTGCCAGATCTGGTGCGATAGCGCCCACGAGATTAGGCAGCAGCCATAGAATACATTTTCGGAGCGTCGTTTTTCTCATTCGATCGCTCCCGGACGGTAGTCGCGGCCGCGCTCGAGCTGCTCGCGGCAGGGCGGTATCCAGACGAGCTTCGATTCCGTGTTCCGCGTGCGACCGTTCAACCAGGCGAACCACATGTAGGAAGTCGCGGTGCTTGGCTTGCGCCACACCATCTTGCCTGTCTTCTTGTCCAGGACCTGAACGGCAAAGTTCGGATCGACGACCTTGCCCTTGTGCATCACCACCCGCTCGGAGAACTGCGCGACGATCGTCGGCGCAAAGCGGCAAAACAGCTTGGCATGACGGCCCTCGCTTTCGAGAAACGACGTCCGCATCAGGAAGGCAAAGCCCTCGAGGTTGAGGTCGAAAGCGCGCTCGATGAACTGTTCTGCAAGACGGAAGGGCGGATTGGTGATCACCCAGTCGATATCGCCGCCGACATCATTCGACGAGCCGGGCCACAGGAAGTCGACCGTCGCCTGGTGGCCGGAAAAGCCGTAGTCCTCGATATCGGACGCCCGGACGTCCCGGAAATACTCAGCCAGCGGCCGCGCCATGAAGCCGCGATTGCAGGCCGGGTCCCAGGCGACCGATCGCGCCAGCATCGTGCGCGGGCCGGCCGGGATCAGCACATGTTCGATCAGCGCCCGCGTCGCCCAGGGCGGCGTCGGAAAATCGTCGAGGCTGTCATGGGCCTCGCTGCGCTGGGCCATCACGGCCGGAGATCTGTTCTGGCCCATCTCACTCTCCCAGGATCGCGCGCTCGATCGCGCTGATGGCATCGTCGAATTCCTTGACGTCGCGGCGTTCCTCGGCCGCGGCGAGAAGCTTCGACACGTTCTGTTTTGTGCAGGCCGCGACGGAGGCCGCGAGCACCTGGTTGACGTTGCAGGTGGTGACCAGCAGGTAGAGCTCGGCCGCGCGCCGATCGGCGGGCCGGATCATCGAGGCGGAAACGGCCGCGCGGATCCCGGCAAGCGCGATGCGGGCGGCCGCCCGTGTCTTGTCCCGGCTCATGCTTCACCCGCCTCGAGGATCCGCTCGGCATTGCGCTGGCGCTGCTCGATCGTCCTCAGTCCGTAGCGGAGAGCCGCAAGCTTGCGGGGAAAGGCGAGCCGCTCGGCCCGCATCGCATAATAGGTCGCCCGCGCGATGCCGGCGGCGAGATAGAGCTCCTCATGGGAGATCTTCAGCTCGACCCGCCTCGTTTCGATGCGGGCGAGCTCGGCGCAGGCGTCCTTGCGATAGGTCCGTTTCGGCATGCTCATCTCTGTGGTCGAAGGGGGCCGGTACAACGGACAAGGGCCGGCCGAATGCTCAGATTTCTGTCAGGCTGTGATCCGGCCCCTGGGGGGCGAGAACATGGTCGTGCATGCGCGCCAGAAACTCGGCCGTCACGATCGGCCCGCCGATCGCCTCCATGACCGCGACCATGGCGCCAATCACTTCACCAGCCGCCACGAAGGGCCGCGGGCTCTCCGCCACCTTCCGGCGCAGCTCTTCGCGCTCGGCGGCGGTCATGATGCACCCGCCGAGACATGGAAGACGGGCTTGCCTTCCACCGGATCGAAGCGGAAAGGCGTTCCGTTCGACCAGTGCCAGATCGTGATTTCATGAGCGCCCGCCGGAAGCGGTATGCCGTCGATCGAGTCGTCGCCGCCGCGTTCGGCAAGCTCGGCCGCGCTGTCGAACATGCCGCCGTCCCAGCGGCCCTCGGCGAGCGCAAAATGCGTTGCGTCTTCCGGAGCAGCTGGCGAGACGGAAAGGCTGCGGTCCGCCCCGATGGTCAATGTGGCGTCGCCATAGTTCCTGTGAGCGCAGAAGGTGACGATCTGGCCGGGCGTCAGTTCCTCCCGGCAGAAGTGCCCGGTGTCGTCGAGGGACAGCGCATCGTCGACCATGATCCATCGACCGTCCGGCATGAGATGGACGAGCTCGGCCGGATCGTCGACAAGGGCCGGCACGATTTCGTCGAGCCAATGCTCGGGGCACCAGCGGGTTTCTACGCCATTGCTCATGTCGCGCTCCTGTTTTTCTGCCGATCGCGATCAGCCTTTAGCTTCTCTTCCACGCGGAAGAGCTCGCTGTAGCGGTGCATCATGCCGGCCGGGATCGTGATGATGGCGAGCAGCACAAAGAACCTCGCCACTGCGGTGCGGGTTTCCATCATTTCCCACCGCCTTTCAGTTTCTCGATCCGCCGGCGTGCGGCGCCCTGCCAGTTGCGCAGAAGGCCAGAAGTCCCCGACGTGCAGCTCGATTGAATGCCGGCGATCCGGAGCGTCGAGGCGCCATGCGCCGATGGATTGAAGCGGGCGCCGTGTCCCTTCACGATCCGCTCGACGATCGCGTCCATGGCCTGGTGATAGGCCCGGCGATCGGCGTCGCGCTGGTCGAAGGTGTCTCCGTTGTGCCAGTCGGGGAAAGCCGGCGCATGCGCCAGCTCTTCGTCGATGACACTGATCAGCCGCTCGAGGTCGGCGATGCGGTCGAGGTCCGGGCTCATGCCTTCACCCCGATCGTGATCTGGTTGGTCTGCAGGCCCTTGTTGTAGATCTCGACCAGGGCCTTCGCTAAAGCGAGGGGCGCATCGCCGCCGCCCATCTTGCGCAGCGCCTCGGCGTCGGCCGTCAGGATCTTGCGATCCTTCGACGTCAGCTTTTGCGTCATCCGCTCCTCGGAAATGATCGCCTTGTTGTTGCGGTAGAGCCGGGCCAGCGCCTGGATCATCGTGCCGTTGAGCGCGCCGTTGTCCTTCGACCAGGCCGTCGTCAGCGTGCGGCATGCCGCCGTCACTGCCTCGTCGCCGTAGCTGTCCAGCGCCCGCCCGATCGCGCCGATCGAGCTCGTCCGGTTCGGCGCCGGCGACTTGGTGCCCGCCGGCACCACCTCGCAGCCGGCCTCCTCGAGAACGGCGCAGATCCGCATCATCGCGCCGTCGCCGGCCTCGATCCCCGCCCAGTATTTCTCGACGGTGGAGATGGCGCTGCGGTTGATGTTGACGCCGAGGAAGTGCTCGGCTTCCTCGAAACCTTGTTCGATCTCGACGACGACGGCCGGAACGGCCTTGATCTGCGGGTGCTTGCTCGCCGCCTCGAAGCGGTGCTGCCCGTCATAGACGGTATAGGTGCCGTCGGCCTGGCGCACGAGCATCAACGCGCCGAACTGCGCCCAGGTGAAGTCGCGCAGTATCTGCGCAACGCGCTTCGGCTTCAAAGGCCGCTGGTAACTCTGATCGACGCGGATCTCGTCGAGCGCGATCATGGCGAGCTCCGGCGGCTCGCCGATGCCAAGCTTGATCGGAGGTCTTGCTGCTGCATTCATCACGCCACCTGCCTTTCTTCCTCGTCGCGGCGCTGCCGCTGTTCGTCACGAAAGATCTTCAGCCGCTCCAGCGTCAGCGGCGCCGGGCCGGGCACGGCCTCGAGATAGACGCGGCCGTCTGCGAGCCGGTAGGCGGCGAAGTCCGCGCCCTCCCAGCCGTACCGTGTGGCGGCGCTGTTGATGTCGGCAATGAGCTCCGCATAAAGCGCCTGGGCGGCGTCCTTGTCGGCGGGAACCCTGCCGCCGATCGCGATCAGATAGGCCTCGCTCATGGCCGCACCTGCAGCAACTGAGCGAGGAGGAACAGCAGAACGGACATCGCGAAGGTCGCGCCGATGATCATTGCCTCCGCTCTGTCCAGATGACGCTTACCGGCTTCGTGGAGCATCCAGCCAAGGAGGAACGCGAAAAGCGATGCCACGCCGTAGAGGACGATGGAAACAATGGCGGTCATGTCCGCCCTCCCGCCATCATCCGGGCCATGTCGCGCACCGCCTGGATCGTCCGGGCGACCACGCTTTCATGCAGGTCGAGGATCCGGCCGATGTCATGCGTATCGAAGGCGTGCGATCGCCAGAGCTCCATGATCTTTTCCGCTTCGTCGGCGGTCGCGAGGGCAGGGCGTCTCATTGGCCGGCCTCGTCGACGATGGCGATGCCGCGCTCGCGCTGGATCGCCTCGAGCGCAGATGAAAGCTTGCGGAGAATGCGCCCGGTCGGCGGCCGGCCGGTCTTTCGTGCACGCGATAGAGTGCTCTCCGAGACGTCAGCCCGGCGGCAAAGATCGACCTGCGCAACGCCGAGGCGCTCCCGCATGGTGTCGATTTTTTCGAGGGATACCTGCATCTTTCCTATCCATATTTTCACATGGCACTTGTGTTTTCACATGCAGATGTGATTTGCTGCACATAGTCAAGTGGAGTATTGCGTTTTGAACATCTTGGCGGCGACTGCGATATTCGCGCCCATGACGGATCTGCGCGAACAGCAGTTGGCCTGGCTGGAGAACATCCTGTCTTCCAGCGGCCTCACATTGACGGACATCGCTCGCAGGGCGCGGCTCAACCCGTCGACTCTGACCCGCTTCCGTGCGCGTGATGATGGCGGACACACGCTGACCTCCCGGACCGTGAAAAAGATCGAGGACGCCACCGGCGTTCCGGCCTACGAGGTTCGCACCCGCCCCAGGGAAGCTCCGATCTTCAGCGAAGGTGAAGCCACCCCTTTCGAATTCGCCGAAGCAACTCAAGACCTTCTGGTTGAGGCGCTGCGCGCCGTCGTGGCCCGCTCGAACGCCGTAGATCTATGGGTTTTGAAGACCGGATCGCTTGCCGGCGTCGGATATGACCCGGGCGATATCGTCGTCGTCGATCGGGAAGCGGTGCCGCGATCCGGCGACGCCGTATGTGCCCAGAAGTACGACTGGCGGCGCGGCACGGCCGAGACGATCTTCCGCGTCTATCGCACGCCCTACCTGTTGACCGCCGCGCTTTCCGGAGAGCCAGGCATGCCCGAAATCGTCGACGACGAGAGTGTGGTGATCAAGGGCGTCGTGGTTGGCGGCTGCCACCTTCGTCACTGAAACGACCTTTTTTGGCACATAACCACTTCTTGCCTTGACCGATGGCCGGACGGCCGCATCGCCACCATGTCCATTTGCGCATTATCCACAGTCGTTTAGCGACTTAGCGAATGCATTTGGTCACAGCGAATTTCATGTATGCACATTTTCATTTGCAAATCACATGAAAAAAGGCAATGGTGATCCTGCATCTGATTTGCACGCAGGAGACGCATCCGTGTCCATATCTGAAAAATTCGTAACGCTCGAGGAGCTTAGCACCGCGACCGGCCGCACCCCGTCCTGGTTCATGCGCCATCATCGTCGGCTCTCACGCGATGAAGGCATGCCGGAAAAGTCTTCACTCGGCTGGGTCTGGCCGCGCAAGCGCATGGAAGAGTGGATCGACGGAACCTACGGCCGCGCCCTCGACGAGGACGCCGCGCCCGCCGCCCGCGTTCCGACCATGATCGCCAACCAGAACCAGCGCCTGCGCGCCCGCTATGCGAGGGCAGAGGGATGACCAGCCTCTCTGACAATCCCGCTCTCGCCGATCCCTTCAAGGCGCTGACCCCTCGCCAGCGCGAAGCCGTGCTCGCGATCGACCATTTCCGTTTCCAGAAGCCCCTGCGGCGCGGCGGCTGGGCGGTCGGCAGCGAGCAGTTCAAGTTCGAAACCATCCAGGGACTGCGTGCCAAGGGCCTCATTGCCGAAAACGGCCGCAAGCTCAATCTCACCCAGGCCGGCAAGCTGGCGCTGGACAAGCTCAAGGAGCGCATTCGATGACACCCCGCGAACTGATCCGGCAGATCGAGGCCGACGGCGAGGTCCAGGACCAGCTGACGGCCCGCCTTCTCGCCGCGCTGAAATCCTATGCCGCCGCCTCGGAAGATGTCGCCGCCGATTTCGAAAACCTGCTGAGCCGTGCGGCCGATCTCCGGGCCGAGCGCTGCGGCTTGATCGTCGAGGCCGCGATGTTCTGCCGCGAACGCGACACCGAGCACACGCTCCGCGGCTTTCCGCTGCGGCCTGCCCGCGAAAAGGAGCTGCTCAATTGAAACCGCTCCTCGACTGGATCGACGCCGTCCCGCCGGTCACCATGTCCCAGTTCGTCGTGATCGTCGTCCCGCTGATCGCGGCGCAGACGCTGGTCTTCCTGCTCGCTTTCGCGGGTGAACCCCTTCTGCTTCGGCGCACGTCTTCACGGCGCCAGAAGGGCGGGCCGGACGGCGGTTAGACGCCGCGGCGGATCTCCGGCCCGCCTCAGTTCGGTGGACGTCGACCGCAGGTAACTCGGTTCTGAAACTGGCGTGACAGCTGGAGAGACAGCAACCCCATCCCCCGGGCCCATGACCTCCCTGTCGGCCCGCGACCTGCCCGGCGGCGCATGTATTGCGTTCGCGCCGCCGGGCCTTTTTGTCTTCATGTCAACCACGCCAAGAGGAGAAACCCCATGCAGTTTGCCAAGAACCCGAAGAAGCCGAACCCCGACGACGTGGCGATCGGCACCAACATCCGCAACCTCCGCCAGCGTCGCGGCCTGAGCCAGGAGAAGCTGGGCGAAGCTCTCGGGATAACGTTTCAGCAGGTGCAGAAATACGAGAAGGGCACCAACCGCGTTTCCGGGTCGAAGCTGGTCGCCGTCTCCAAGGCGCTTGCCGTGCCGCTCGAGGCACTGTTCGTCGGTACCGGCAGCGCGCTTACCGACGGCCTGCCCATGCCGCAGCTGCCGGTGCTCTCTTCCCAGGCCCGACGCCTGGTCGAGGCCTTCGACAGGATCGAAGATCCCATCCAGCGCCGCCACATTCTCGGCCTGGTCGAGGCGCTGACATCTGGCGGAGGGACTGAGATCGACACGCCACGAAAAGAGCAGGGTGTCGGCGAGGTGGTGTGGGGAACGGCATGAGCAAAACTGACCAGGTCGTATTCCTGAAACGGGGCGCGCTGAGCATGTCGGTATGTGTCCCAGCATCATTCGCTTGCGAAGAAGTGGAGGAGGCAGTCAATATGGCTGCCCTCTGCGGCACCGAGCACGGCTGGCGGATCTCGCCGGACGGTTTCAAGACTGGAGAGCCGAACGGCTGCGTCTGCGAGCGCGATGAGAAGCGACGGCATTGGTTCATGGATTGTTGAGGTTGAAACCATGTCAAAGGCCAACACCCCGAAAATACGGCACGTCGCATGGCGTGAAGGCCGTCCGCGTTTCCAGCCCGGTTCGGGATTGCGGGAACAGGGGTTCAAGGGCAAGGACCTGCGCCACGACGATGGCCGCTGGTTCAGTCAGGGCGAGGCGCTGGACTGGTCCAACGCCTTTTGCCTGTCGCTTGCCCAGGACGAGGTCAAACGCGGCCCGGCGGTCAAATCCGTGGCGAGGAAGCCGGAAGGATCGGCGAGCAATGCGCCGATCCAGGCTGCGGCGGCCGTGCGCCGTGCGGTCTATCCGCTGTCGCGCCTTTTCGAGGACTGGCTGCAGAGCCCGCGCGTGCAGGCCAAGGCGCCGGCGACCATCAAGGACTATCGCCAGAAGAGCCGCGTCATCGAAACGCACGATCCGGATCTCTGGGCCTGCGAGGTGGCCGCCCTCGATCGGCCGATCTGCTATGGGCTCTATGAGGAGCTCTGGAAGGAGAGGGGGCTTGCCACGGCCCGCGGCGTGCTGACGGTCATGGGCATTGCCATCAAGTGGGGTCTGAACTCCGGCAAGATCCGCGGCCTGGTCTTCAATCCCGCCCGCGATCTCGACATGCAGCAACCGCCGCCCCGGGCCCGCTTCCTGACCAAATCCGAATTCCTCGCTTTGGTCGACGCCGCCGAGCGCCTCGGCCGGCCCGACATGGCCGATGTCTTCTACACCGGAGTCTGGACTGCCCAGCGTCAGGCCGACCGGCTGGCCCTGAAGCTGTCCGCCATCCGCAACGGCCGCTTCGTGGTCCGCCAGCAGAAGACCGGCGCAATCGTCAATGCGCCGGTGGCGCCCGAGCTGAAAAAGCGCTGGGACCAGGCGGCCGAGCGTCGGCGCTCGAAGGATCTGAAGTCGGTGTTTGTCCATCTCAACGAAGCGATGTGGGCGCCCTGGAACCACTACACCTATCGCAACCTCTTCGCCGAGATCCGCACGGAAGCTGCCAAGCAGGTTCCGACGGTCGCGACCGTCCAGGAGAAGGATTTCCGCTCGACCGGCGTCACCTGGATGGCAATGTCGGGCCTGACGCTCCCCGAGATCTGCGCCGTCTCCGGTCACTCCCTGCAGGGTGCGACACTGATCCTGCGCCACTACCTGGCGCTCCATCCCGAAATGGCGACGACGGCGATCGGCAAACTCGTCGAGTGGTACGAAGCCGGCGGCAATGCCGAGCTGGCGGTTTAGGCTTGTGGAACAAACGGCGCGACTGCAAGTTTCGCGCTAGGTTCATCTTGCACAACTGTCGCAATTGTAGAATCTGTGGCCGCAACCATGGATTCTCGGTGAAATAGTGCCATATATTAGAGTGCTCTTTAAATTGCTCGGTTGGTGTCTGGGCTTTCTCACCCTTCTGGGGTTGCTGGGAGGGCTTGCCGCCGACATTCCGGAGCTGGCAGAGGAGCCTGCCGTCGGGGTGCTTCTGTTGTTTGCATCCAGATTGTTAAGGTTTCTTTTGCACGTTCTGGTTAATCATCCGGACGGTGTGCTCTTATTCGGGGTCGTCGCAGTGATTGTGATTGGATTTCTGCAGGACAAGTCGATAGGACAGCAGAAACACGAGTTTGAAAGCCGCCGCCAAAAGAAGCTGGGGAAAGGGAAGAGGAAATGAGTGCGAGTTCCATCATCCTTGTCACGATAGCCTTCGTTGCTCTCTACGCATATGCGCGTGTCCGATTGTCGGCGTTTGTTCAACCGGCACGGATGGAGTTGATTGATCGCGCGGAGAGACTTCTTCAGCACAAAGACCTGCCGGCCGGCGATCGTCGTTGGATCGAATACTCTTTGGATCTGGTCTTCAGCGCCAAGGCCGCATGGACGCTCGCCTTGCTCATTTTGCCGCTGGCCATCTTGATGCGCGCAAGAAGCCTGCTTTCTGGATCGAAAGAGCCGAAAGCTGTGTCAGGTCCTCATCGTCGAGAGATTCTGGAATACACACGCGTCACGGTCATGGTTGTTCTCTCGAACAGCCCAATGGCGCTGATTGTGTTCTTTTTTGCGATTTTTGTCTCGGAACTGCTTTTGCTTCCCGCTAAGGCAGCGGTCGCGCTTGCAGTGCAGAAATCGTCGGTTCACGGCCACGGCAATGGCTTTGATCATGACATGGGCAATGGCAAGACCGCGTAAACCGTTCAGAGGCGTTGACCTCTTTACGGCAATAGCAGTGTCAATCTTTCATGCTGCTTAGAAGGGCGATGGCGGCCCAGTGCTGGGAACGCCACAGGACGGCCGCGATATAGACCCCGACGGCAATGCCAATTGCAGCGCCGAACTGCGGGAGCTCCTTGGGAGGTACCCTACGCGCGATCATTGCCCCAGTCCCGATTGATGCCGTCATGGACGCGACGATGTACGCCAGCGGAATCAAGCTTCCTATCTGCCTGGCTGGCCAGTCGATTATGGCTTCGAGCATGATTCCCTCCTCAAGCAGACTAGGCGTATTCGGAAACCTGCTCTTGAACAAGCAGCGAACGAAAGTCGCACGTGCGACTTTTTCTAGTCGCAAGTCGCACAACAATCATGTGAGGGATTGGCCGGAAATATCTGAAAACATTGGGGGTCGGTGGTGAGAGCGCAGGGATTCGAACCCTGGACCTACTGATTAAAAGTCAGTTGCTCTACCGGCTGAGCTACGCTCTCCCAGGCGGAACCTTGAGGTGCCCGCGGAAGTGAGCGTTACATAGGCAGGAGCCTTCGGCCGGTCAACCGAAAAATTCAGTGCCGCATGTCAGCGTCTGCGCATTTGTCGCAGGCTACGGAAAGGTGATTGGCAAGCATGGCTTGCAGGCGATAGAGAAGCGGCAATTCGCCGTTACAGGAGCAGACTGGTGTCGATCGCCGAGATTTCCCTGATCAGTGCGCTTCTCGCCGGGGCGCTGTCCTTCCTGTCGCCTTGCGTCCTGCCGCTCGTTCCGCCTTATCTCTGTTACATGGCGGGAATTTCGGTCGAGCAGTTCCGGGGTGGTGGGGCAGGCGCCACGCAGGACGATCGGGCCCGCCGGGCGGTGATGCTCTCGGCGCTGGCCTTCACGCTCGGATTTGCAACTGTCTTCGTCGCGCTCGGCGCGGGCGCATCCACCATCGGCACTTTGCTGCGGCAGCATCTCGACCTGTTGTCGAAGATCGGCGGTTTGATCATCATCGTGATGGGGCTGAATTTCCTCGGCGTCTTCCGGATCGGCTTACTCTCGCGTGAAATGCGCATCTCCGGTGGCGGAAAGCCGGCGACGCTGTCGGGCGCCTATGTCATGGGGCTCGCCTTCGCCTTCGGCTGGACGCCCTGCATCGGCCCGGTCCTCGGCGCTATCCTGGGCGTCGCGGCTTCGCGCGACACGGTGGGCGACGGCGCCATGTTGCTTGCCGTCTACTCGCTTGGTCTTGCGGTTCCCTTCTGGATCGCCGCCGCCTTTTCCGGCGCATTCATGCGGTTCCTCGCGCGCTTCCGGCGCCATCTGGGACTGGTCGAGAAGGTGATGGGCGGCCTCCTTGTGTTGACCGGCCTTGCGTTCATGTTCGGTTTCGTCGCCGACATGGCGATTTGGTTCCAGCAGACCTTTCCAATCCTCTCCCAAATCGGCTAAGCCCGGAGGCAAAGGGTCGCATACGACCCGCCCCGCGGATCGAGGAGAGGCGGTTTGGGAGACATCATCGCGCTGGTCCTGCCGTTCTTCGGCCTGATCCTGATCGGCTATATTTCCGGGCGCATCACCCATCAGCCGGCGGGCGCGCTCGGTTGGCTGAACTTCTTCGTGATCTACGTCACGCTGCCGTCGCTGTTCTTCAAGCTGGTCTCCCGCACACCGATCGAGGAGCTGACACGCATCGATTTCATCGCCGCGGCGCTCGCGGCGACCTACGCGATCTTCCTCCTGGTCTTCCTGATCGGCCGGCTCATCCGCAAGAACTCGATCGCGGACTGCACGATCCAAGCGCTGGCCGGTGCCTACGGCAATATCGGCTACATGGGGCCGGGGCTTGCTCTTCTCGCTTTCGGCGAGGCTGCCGCGGTTCCGGTTGCACTGATCTTCTGCTTCGAAAATGCCGCCCACTTCATCGCGGCGCCTGCGCTGATGGCCTTTGCCGGCGGCGAAGAGCGGCCGCGCGGCCGCGTCGCGCTCGATGTGCTGAAGAAGATCACCTACCACCCGTTCATCATCGCGACCGCCGTCGGCTTCCTCGCGGCCGGATTGCATTTCGAGCCGCCTGTCGCGCTGCAGCGTCTCATCGACTATCTCGCCCAGGCCGCGGCGCCCTGTGCTCTGTTCGCCATGGGCGTCACGCTGGCGCTCCGGCCATTGAAGCGCATCCCCGTGGAGATCGGCTATATCGTGCCGATCAAGCTCGTGGCCCATCCGGTGCTGGTCTATGTCGTGCTGGGGTTCGTCGGCAATTTCGATCCGCTATGGATCTATACCGCGGTGCTGCTCGCCTCGCTGCCGACAGCCACCAATGTCTTCGTGATCGGCCAGCAATACGGCGTCTGGCAGGAACGCGCCTCGGCGACGATCCTGATCACCACGGTCCTTTCGGTGCTCTCGGTTTCCGGCCTGCTCTACGCGATCACCAATGGCATCCTACCGCCGGATCTTTTCCCGTAAGAAACCGGGGAAGGATTTCAGCGCCCGGCCGGGCGCAACGCCCTCCTGCATGACGAGATGGCGAAGCGGCGCAACCGCGGACAGCAGTTGCAGACCCGCGGCCCGCAGCATCTGCACGGGCAGAAGTCCGGAGAGCAGCGAGCGATTGAGGAGGTCGACGCTTGCGGTGCGGCTGATGATGTCGGCACGCCGCATCCGGTCGAAGCGATCGCCGGCGTCGGCCGGGATCGCTCGGCCTTCGCGATCACACAGGATCTCCTCAAGTGCGGAAATGTCCCGCAGGCTGAGATTGAGGCCCTGGGCGCCGATGGGCGGAAAGGCATGGCCTGCCTCGCCGATGAAGGCGGCGCGACCCTTGCCGTATCGTTCGGCGGTCATGCCGGAGAGCGGCCAGGCCTGAACGCCGTCCTCGACCGTCACCTTCCCAAGCATCGACTGCATGCGGGTTTCGACTGCCGCGGAGAGTTCCTCGGTGGTGAGCGCCAGAAGGCGCTCGGCCTCCTTCGGTTCGACCACCCAGACGAGGCTCGAGCGCAGGCCGGGCAGGGGCACCTGGGTGAAGGGACCGCTTTCCCCGTGAAATTCGGTGGAGGTGTTCCGATGCGGTATGGTGTGGGAAAAATTGAGGACGACGGCGGTCTGCGGATAGGACCAGGTCTTGACGCCCACGCCGGCGCTTTCCCTGACCGATGATTTTCGGCCATCGGCTCCGACGACGAAGTCAGCCTCGATGGTCTGCCCGTCCGCGAGCGCGACCGAGACCTGCTCCGCCGATATCGTGATCGCGCTGGCAAGCGCGGGAAAGGCCGTAATGTTCGGCTCGGCTTTGACGGCGACGGACAGGGCCTCGTTCAAGGCGCTGTTGAGGAAGTTATATCCGAAGGCCTCAAGCCCGATTTCCGCGCTGCGGAACGGTACCACCGGCGCGCGGACAAGACGGTTCGTGCCGTCGATGATCTGCATGGTCGACAGAGCGGCCGCCGAAGGCTGGATCGCCTGCCAGAGACCGAGCCGCTCCATCATTCCGATCGACTGGTCCATGAGGGCCGTGGTGCGACGGTCCGTTCCGGGGAGCGGTGGCGCGACGAAGGCGACGCGCCGCCCGCCGCGCGCAAGGGCAATCGCCGCAATGGACCCTGCAAGGCCGCCGCCGATGACCGCGATGTCGAAATGTTTCATGCCAACCACCCGATGCTGTTTGGGCTCTATTTAGTTCCGTTGGCGGGCGAAATCCATAAGGCGATTTGGCGCGGGGTGGCTTGAGCCATGACCTCGATGGTTGCGGCGAAATCGCTCGGCGACCGAAGAGGCGGTTGCAAAAACCGCCGTTTCGGTCGATACGAATGCCGAGGCTGCGAATGGGGCGCGATCGGGACATGAAGATCTTCAATTATCGGCGTGTGCCTTACGCGGAAATGCGCGCCTTTTCCGTTCATATCCTGACGGCCTCGGGGTCCTTCCTGGCCTTTCTCGGCGTCGTCGCCGCCGCCGAGCGTCGATTCGTCGACATGTTCTGGTGGTTGGGGCTCGCACTCCTCGTGGATGGGATCGACGGTCCGATCGCCCGCAAGGTGCGCGTCAAGGAAGTGTTGCCGAACTGGTCGGGCGATACGCTCGACAACATCATCGACTACGTCACGTACGTGCTTCTGCCGGCCTTTGCACTCTACCAGAGCGGCATGATCGGCGAGCCCTGGTCCTTCGTCGCGGCGGGTATGATCGTGGTGTCGAGCGCCATCTATTATGCCGACATGGGCATGAAGACGGACGAGTATTTCTTCTCCGGTTTCCCGGTCGTGTGGAACATGGTCGTGTTCACGCTGTTCGTCATCGATGCCGATGCCGTGACCGCGTTGACAGTGGTGACGGTATCGGTCGTGCTCACCTTCCTGCCGATCCATTTTCTTCATCCGGTGCGCGTCAAGCGGCTGCGCCTCCTCAATCTCGCGGTCTTCTTCCTGTGGTGCGGCTTCGGCGGCTATGCTCTGCTCCTGCATTTCCAGACACCTTTCTGGGTGACGATCGGTTTTATCCTGACCGGTATCTACCTCTATGCGATCGGCGCTGTCCTGCAGTTCCTCCCGGCACTCGGTCGACGGGATTGACGGCCTGCGCTTTGCTGCGCAAAACCAAAAAAAACCTTTGCCTATATATTGTGCGATGCCGCAAACGGGTTATGAATTGTGCTTTCGACCGGGCTCAAGACCCGGCCGCCTTGACGGCGATGCAAAGGGGGACCCGTGCCGAACGTGACACCAGAGAGTGACAAGCCACTCCTGTCCGTGCGTGGCCTGACCAAGCTGTTCGGCAGCTTTGCCGCCTGCGACGGGATCGATCTGGAGATCGGCCATGGCGAGATCCACGCCCTGCTCGGCGAGAACGGTGCCGGCAAGTCGACCCTGGTCAAGATGCTGTTCGGGATTCTTGCGCCGTCCTCCGGCGAGATCGCCTGGGAAGGCAGCGTCCGCGACATCGTATCTCCAGCCGCCGCCCGCCGTCTCGGAATCGGCATGGTGTTCCAGCATTTTTCGCTGTTCGAGGCGCTGACGGTCGCGGAGAATATCGCGCTCGCGCTCGATGAAGATATCTCCATCGACGAGATCGCGACCAAGGCGGCGGAGCTTTCGAAAGCCTATGGCCTGCCGCTCGATCCGGCGGCGCACGTGGCGGATCTCTCGGTCGGCGAGCGCCAGCGCATCGAGATCGTGCGGGCGCTGTTGCAGAACCCGAAACTGATCATCCTCGACGAGCCGACCTCGGTGCTAACACCGCAGGAAGCCGACCGCCTGTTCGAGACCCTGTTCCAATTGAAGGCCGAAGGACGTTCGGTCCTCTATATCAGCCACAGGCTGGAGGAAGTGCAGCGGATCTGCGACCGCGCCACCGTGCTCCGCCATGGCAAGGTCACCGGTGCCTGCGATCCGCGCGGCGAGACGCCGGCATCGCTCGCCCGCATGATGGTCGGTTCGGACGTCGCATCCGTCATGCGTGACGATGAGACCGGGCTCGGCGACATCCAGCTTGAGGTGCGCAAGCTGGACCTCAAGGCACGCACGCCCTTCGCCATCGCGCTCAAGGACCTTTCACTTACGGTGCGGGCCGGGGAGGTGCTGGCGATCGCCGGTGTCGCCGGCAACGGGCAGGGAGAGCTTTTCGATGCGCTCTCCGGCGAGTATCCGGCCGACGACAATGAAGCGGTGCAGATTCGTGGCAAGGCGGTCGGATCGCTCGGGATCACCGCCCGGCGGCTGCTCGGTGGTGGTTTCGTGCCTGAGGAGCGCAATGGTCATGGCGCGGTCGCCGCTTTGCCGCTCTCGGAAAACCTGCTGCTCGCGCGGAACCAGTCCGACAAGCGGGCCTTCCTCGCCGGCGGCTGGCTGAAGCTCATCCGGCACGACACCGTGCGGTCCGCGACCCAGCGGATCTGCGAGGCGATGGACGTGCGAAAGAGCGGTCTCGATCCGGCCGCGGGCTCGCTTTCCGGCGGCAATCTTCAGAAATTTATCGTTGGTCGCGAGCTCGACCGGCAGCCGACGGTGCTCGTCGTCAACCAACCGACCTGGGGCGTGGACGCAGGCGCCGCAAGCCGCATCCGGCAGGCGCTGGTGAACCTCGCACGGGCGGGATCGGCGGTGGTGGTCATCAGCCAGGATCTCGACGAGATTTTCGAGGTTGCAACCAGCATCGCGGCGATCTCGGAGGGGCGTCTGTCGCCGAGCTATCCGGCGTCGACGATGACACGGGAAAAGATCGGGCTGCTGATGGGCGGCATGCATGGCCTGGAGACTGCCGATGCGCATTGAACTCGAACGCCGTCCGCGCATGTCGGGCCTTTTCGCCGTCGTGTCGCCGCTGCTCGCCCTGGCGCTGACGGTGATCTTCGGCGGCATCATGTTCGCGCTGCTCGGCAAGGATCCGGTCGAGGCCCTCTACAGCTTCTTCATCGAGCCGCTGCTCGAGGTCTGGTCGCTGCACGAGCTGGCGATCAAGGCGGCCCCGCTCATCCTGATCGGCGTCGGTCTTTCGGTCGCCTATCGGTCGAACAACTGGAACATCGGCGCGGAAGGGCAGTTCACCGTCGGAGCGATCACAGGCTCGATCCTGCCGGTCGTGTTCTACGAATGGCATTCGCCGCTGCTGCTGCCGCTGATGCTCGTCATGGGCATGGTTGGCGGCGCGCTCTATGCGGCCATCCCGGCGCTCTTGAAGACGCGCTTCAACACCAACGAGATCCTGACGAGCCTGATGCTCGTCTATATCGCCCAGCTCTTCCTCGACTGGCTGATCCGCGGGGCGTGGCGTGACCCGGCAGGTTACAACTTTCCGCAGAGTCGCTCCTTCGTCACCGAGGGCGTGCTGCCGGAAATGCTGTCGTCGGGCCGGGCGCACTGGGGCTTTGCCTTCGCCATCCTTGCCGCCGTTGGCGTCTGGTTCATGATGCGTTACACGCTCAAGGGATTCCAGGTTGTCGTGCTCGGCCAGTCGGAACGGGCAGGGCGCTTCGCCGGCTTTTCTTCGCGCGGTATGGTGTGGTTCTCCATGCTGTTTTCGGGAGCGCTTGCCGGTCTCGCCGGCATTTCCGAAGTCTCCGGCTCCATCGGCCACCTGCAACCGTCGATCTCGCCCGGCTACGGGTTCACCGCGATCATCGTGGCGTTCCTCGGGCGTCTCAACCCGCTCGGAATCATCGGTTCCGGCCTGGTGCTGGCGCTGACCTATCTCGGCGGTGAAGGGGCTCAGCTGTCGATCGGCGTCTCCGACAAGGTGACGCGCGTCTTCCAGGGCCTGCTGCTGTTCTTCGTGCTCTCCTGCGACACGCTCATCCACTACAAAGTGAGAGTGCTGGTCGGGAAGGGGCGCATTCTGTTCGGAGGAGCCGGGCGATGATTATCGAGGCCATCCTTCTTACCATCATCACGGCGTCCACGCCGCTGGTCATCGCTGCGATGGGGGAACTCGTCACGGAACGTTCCGGCGTGCTGAACCTGGGCGTCGAGGGCATGATGATCATCGGGGCCGTCTGTGCCTTCGCCACGTCGCAGATCACCGGATCGCCGTTCATCGGCGTTCTGGCCGGGATCCTGGCCGGTGCTGCCTTCTCCCTGCTCTTTGCCTTCCTGACGCTGACCCTGGTCGCCAACCAGGTGGCAACTGGCCTCGCACTGACGCTTCTCGGGCTCGGCGTCTCCGGGATGATGGGCGAAAGCTTCGTGGGCGTTCCCGGCGTCAAGCTGCAACCGATCAACGTGCCGCTGCTCTCCGACATTCCTGTGGTCGGCAAGCTCTTGTTCCACCAGGACCTCGTCTTTTACCTGTCGATCCTGCTGGTCGTCGGCGTCAACTGGTACCTGTTCCGCACCCGGTCAGGCCTCAGGCTGCGTGCGATCGGCGACAATCACGGTTCTGCCCACACACTCGGCATCCATGTGGTGCGGACGCGTTATCTGGCCGTGCTGTTCGGCGGCGCCTGCGCGGGGCTTGCGGGTGCGCAGCTTTCGCTCGTCTACACGCCGCAATGGGTGGAAAACATGTCGGCCGGCCGCGGCTGGATCGCGCTTGCGCTCGTCGTCTTCGCCTCCTGGCGACCGTGGCGGGTGCTGGCGGGCGGCTACCTGTTCGGTGCCGTGACCATCGGCCAGCTCCACGCGCAGGCTTTCGGCATCGGACTGCCGTCGCAGTTCCTTTCGGCTTTGCCATATGCGGCAACCATTGTCGTTCTCGTGATTATTTCCCATAATCGCCGCACGACGCTCATCAATACTCCGGCCTCGCTCGGCAAGCCGTTCGTGCCTGACCGGTGAAGTCAAAAATCAGTTCAACAACCAGACAGGGGTTTCCCATGAAGAAAATGCTCATTGCACTTGCTGCAAGCGCCGCTGCCCTCGGCAGCTTCGCGGCCTCGGCGCATGCCGAAGACAAGACGAAGGTCTGCTTCGTCTATGTTGGCACCACGACCGACGGCGGCTGGACCCAGGCCCACGACATCGGCCGCCAGCAGTTGCAGGCGCATTTCGGCGACAAGATCGAAACCCCGTATCTCGAAAGCGTTCCGGAAGGTCCGGATGCCGAGCGCGCCATCGAGCGTCTGGCCCGTTCCGACTGCAAGCTGATCTTCACCACTTCGTTCGGCTTCATGGACGCCACCGTCAAGGTCGCTGCCAAGTTCCCGGATGTGAAGTTCGAACACGCAACCGGCTTCAAGGCTGCCGACAACGTCGCGACCTACAATTCGCGTTTTTATGAAGGCCGTTACATCCAGGGCGTGATCGCCGCCAAGATGTCCCAGAAGGGCGTCGCGGGCTACATCGCCTCGTTCCCGATCCCGGAAGTCGTCATGGGCATCAACGCCTTCATGCACGGCGCCCAGTCGGTCAATCCGGACTTCAAGGTCAAGGTCGTCTGGGCCAACACCTGGTTCGACCCGGGCAAGGAAGCCGACGCCGCAAAGGCGCTGATCGACCAGGGCGTCGACATCCTTACCCAGCACACCGACACCACGGCACCGATGCAGGTTGCACAGGAACGCGGCATCAAGGCCTTCGGCCAGGCTTCCGACATGATCAAGGCCGGCCCCGAAACCCAGCTGACCGCCATCACCGACACCTGGGGCGCCTACTACATCAAGCGTACCCAGGCTCTGCTCGACGGCACCTGGAAGTCCGAGCAGATCTGGGACGGCCTTAAGGACGGCATCCTGACCATGGCGCCCTATACCAACATGCCGGATGACGTGAAGGCGCTTGCGCAGGACACCGAAGCCAAGATCAAGTCGGGCGAACTGCATCCGTTCACCGGCCCGATCAAGAAGCAGGACGGTTCGGACTGGCTGAAGGACGGCGAGAAGGCCGACGACGGCACGCTGCTCGGCATGAACTTCTATGTCGCCGGCGTCGACGACAAGCTGCCGCAATAATTCCATCAGAGCTGAAGCTTCAAGTACTGCAAAGGGCGCCTCGGGCGCCCTTTCTTTTTGCCGTTTGTTTCGCGGAAACTCGCGGCAGCCGCGTTTACAAAAGTCATATAGTATGATTAATGATCTTTGTCACGGGAGGTGACACCAAGGGAGGAAATCATGAAGTCTTTTAAAGCGCTTGCCAGCGCCACGATTCTTGCTGGCTGCATGTTCGCTACGGCCCATGCAGAGGGCCTCGTCGTCGGTTTTTCACAGATCGGTTCGGAATCCGGGTGGCGCGCCGCTGAAACCACGCTGACCAAGCAGCAGGCCGAAAAGCGCGGCATCGATCTGAAGTTCGCTGATGCCCAGCAGAAGCAGGAAAACCAGATCAAGGCACTGCGTTCGTTCATCGCGCAAGGCGTCGACGCGATCCTGGTTGCCCCGGTGGTCGCTACCGGTTGGGATGAGGTCCTCGAAGAAGCCAAGGACGCCGAAATCCCCGTCATCCTGCTCGACCGGACCGTCGATTCGGACAAGGAACTCTACATGACGGCGGTCACCTCGGACCTCGTGCATGAAGGCAAGGTTGCCGGCGAATGGCTCGCCAAGACCGTGGGCGACAAGCCCTGCAACATCGTCGAACTCCAGGGCACGACCGGTTCCTCGCCGGCCATCGACCGCAAGAAGGGTTTTGAGGAAGGCATTGCCGGCAAGGCGAATCTCAAGATCGTCCGCAGCCAGACCGGCGACTTCACCCGTACGAAGGGCAAGGAAGTCATGGAAAGCTTCCTCAAGGCCGAGGACGGCGGCAAGAACATCTGCGCGCTCTATGCCCACAATGACGACATGGCCGTCGGCGCCATCCAGGCGATCAAGGAAGCCGGCCTGAAGCCGGGCACCGACATCCTGATCGTCTCGATCGACGCGGTTCCGGACATCTTCCTCGCCATGGCAGCAGGCGAGGCGAATGCAACGGTTGAACTGACCCCGAACATGGCCGGTCCGGCATTCGATGCGCTGGAGGCCTTCAAGAAGGACGGCACCATGCCGCCGAAGTGGATCCAGACGGAATCGAAGCTCTATACCCAGGCCGACGATCCGCAGAAGGTCTACGAGGAGAAGAAGGGCCTCGGCTACTGATTTGCACCACCTCGACCCGGCTGTCCTGACCGCCTCGGCGGTTGGGCGGCCGGGCTGCAGAGACCTGCCGGAGCCGCGCCTGCGGTCCCGGCAGAAGCGTTGCGATGAAGGCGGGAGCGCGCATGACGGAGCAATCCAATTCCATTCTGGCCGCCTCGGGGATCTGCAAGTATTTCCCCGGCGCGACAGCACTCGACCACGTGGATTTCGATCTGAGACGAGGCGAGATCCTGGCCTTGCTTGGCGAAAACGGTGCCGGAAAATCGACCCTCGTGAAGTGTCTGACTGGCGCCTATCGCCGGGACGGGGGCAGGATCCTTCTGGACGGACGGGAGATCGATCCTAAGGACACGGGTGCCGCGCAAACGCTCGGGATCGGCACGGTCTACCAGGAGGTGAACCTGCTCGGGAACTTGACCGTCGCCGAAAACCTCTATCTCGGCCGCCAGCCGCGACGGCTCGGCATGATCGACACGCGGCGCATGAATGCGGACGCCCGGGATCTGCTGCTCGGTTATGGCATCGACATTGATGTCCGCCAGGAACTCGCCGGATTTTCCGTCGCGATCCAGCAGGTCGTGGCGATCGCCCGCGCGGTCGATCTGTCCGGCAAGGTGCTGATTCTCGATGAGCCGACCGCGAGCCTCGACGCGCAGGAAGTGGCCATGCTCTTCCGCATCATGCGAGACCTGAAGGCCAAAGGGCTCGGGATCGTCTTCATCACACATTTCCTTGGCCAGGTTTACGAAGTGGCCGACCGCGTCACCGTCCTGCGCAACGGTTGCCTCGTCGGTACGCGAGAAACCGCGTCGCTCGAACGCAAGGCATTGATCTCGATGATGCTTGGGCGGGAGCTCGAGGCCGTCGAGAAGAACCACAGCGGCAAAGACCGGTCCGAAGGTGCGGTTCGCTACCATTTCGATGCATTCGGTAGGCGAGGCCGCGTGCAACCCTTCGATCTCTCGGTGCGGGCGGGGGAGGTGGTCGGCATGGCGGGGCTGCTCGGTTCCGGCCGCACGGAGACCGCCGAGACGCTGTTCGGGGTGCACCCTTCCGACAGCGGGACGGCGGAAGTCGACGGGAAGGCCGTCAAGATCGGCAGTCCACGCGAAGCGATCCGGCTGGGTTTCGGCTTCTGTCCTGAGGACCGCAAGACCGACGGTATCGTGGGCGATCTGTCGATCCGGGAAAACATTGCGCTGGCGCTGCAGGCGCGGCGCGGCTGGCTTCGTCCTATATCGGCACGGGAACAGGCAGAGCTCGCGGACCGCTATATCGCCGCTCTCGACATTCGCACGACCGATCGTGAAAAGCCGATACGCCTGCTTTCTGGCGGGAACCAGCAGAAGGTGATCCTCGCCCGCTGGCTCGCCACCAATCCGCAATTCCTGATCCTCGACGAACCGACGCGTGGGATCGATGTCGGTGCCCATGCCGAGATCATCCGCCTGATCGAACAACTTTGCGCGCAGGGGCTCTCGCTCCTCGTCATATCGTCCGAATTGGAGGAACTGCTGGCCTACAGCTCCAGGGTCGTGGTCCTGCGCGACCGGCGGCACGTGGCGGAACTGAGCGGCGCGGACATGACCACCGCGCATATCGTCGAGGCAATCGCCAGCCAGGGCGGCGAAGGACAGCCGGCATGATGCAGAAGATCAGATCCCTTCTTCTCCGGCTTACGCCGCAACTGATCGCGCTCGCGGTCATTCTCCTGCTCAACGTGCTCGCTTTTCCGGGCTTCTTCGATATCGAGATCCAGAACGGCCGTCTCTATGGCAGCCTGATCGACGTGTTGAACCGCGGCGCTCCGGTGGCGCTGCTGGCGGTCGGCATGACGCTGGTGATTGCGACAAAGGGCATCGACCTCTCGGTCGGTGCAGTCATCGCGATCACCGGAGCGGCGGGAGCGGCCGCGATTGCGGCAGGGTTTTCGCTTCCCATCACGATAGCGCTTGTTCTTGGCGTCGGCCTTGCATGCGGTCTGTGGAACGGTATTCTCGTCGCCATTCTCGGCATCCAGCCGATCATCGCCACGCTGGTCCTTATGGTAGCGGGCCGCGGGATCGCGCAGCTCATTACTGAGGGGACCATCCTCACCTTCACCGATCCAGGCTTCATCTTCATCGGTAGCGGGTCGCTGTTCCTCTTGCCGATGCCGGCGCTGATCTTCATCGCCTTCGCCGCTCTCGTTGCGATCCTGGTTCGTGGCACGGCGCTCGGACTGCTCGTCGAGGCGGTCGGGGTCAATCGCCGGGCGGCGACTCTTTCGGGTGTCGGGACGTCGGTTCTACTGCTCGTCGTCTACCTGCTCTGCAGCCTCTCGGCGACCATCGCCGGGCTCATCGTCGCAGCCGACATCAAGGGGGCGGATGCCAACAATGCCGGCCTCTGGCTCGAGCTCGACGCCATCCTCGCGGTGGTCGTCGGCGGTAATTCGCTGCTCGGCGGTCGCTTCAGCATCGCCGGCTCGTTGCTCGGGGCTCTTATCATCCAGTCGATCAACACCGGCATCCTGCTCTCCGGTTTCCCTCCGGAATTCAACCTGATCATCAAGGCAGCCATTATCGTGATCATCCTCGTCATCCAGTCGCCTGCCTTGCAGCAGGTGGCGAGCTTCGTGCGTCGCGCACCGACCGGTGCGGGAGAATAGGGCATGAGGTTCAACGCACGTTATCTGCCGTTTCTGGCGACGATGGCGATCTTTGTCGTCGCTTACGCCATATGCACGCTTCAGTTTCCGGCCATGCTCTCGGCCCGGGTCATCAGCAATCTCCTGACCGACAACGCCTTCCTCGGGATCGCCGCTGTGGGCATGACCTTCGTGATCCTGTCCGGTGGGATCGATCTCTCCGTCGGGGCGGTGATCGCCTTTGCCGGAGTCTTCCTTGCCGTACTTCTCCAGAACACCGGCGTTCACCCGATGGTGGCCTTCGTTCTGCTCCTTGTGATCACGACGGCTTTCGGTGCGCTGATGGGAGCGGTGATCCACTATCTCGAAATGCCGTCTTTCATCGTGACTTTGGCCGGCATGTTCCTTGCACGCGGCATGGCCTTCGTCTTGTCGATCGACAGCATTCCGATCGACCATCCGTTCTACGCGGCGATGCGCAAGACCTTCTACAAGCTGCCGGGCGGCGGGCGGCTTACGCTGATCGGCGGGATCATGATCGCGATCTTCCTGATCGGCATCCTGATCGCCCATCGGACCCGCTTCGGCGCGAATGTCTATGCGCTCGGCGGGGGCGCACAGACGGCCCGGCTGATGGGGGTTCCGGTCGCGCGCACAACCATTCAGACCTATGCCTTGTCCGGCCTTCTTGCTGGCCTCGCCGGTATCGTGTTCTCGCTCTACACCTCCGCCGGCTATCCGCTTTCGGCGGTCGGCGTCGAGCTCGACGCCATCGCCGCCGTGGTGATCGGCGGCACACTGCTGACGGGCGGCTCCGGGTTCATTGCCGGTACCTTCATCGGCATTCTCATCCAGGGATTGATCCAGACCTACATCACCTTCGACGGAACCCTTTCCAGTTGGTGGACGAAAATCCTCATCGGGCTACTGTTGTTTGCCTTCATCCTGTTGCAAAAGGGCATTCTCGCCCTGTCTCGCCGGGGCGCAGGATAACGCATTGAAGGGGAACCGATCTTGCCCAACGAACTGCTCCGACCCGTGACGATTACCGGCTCCAGGACCAGCCACGGGCAGGTTGTCGACGAGATCGGCATGGCGATCGTCTGCGGGGAATTCCCGGTCGGCAGCGTTCTTCCGGGGGACGTAGAACTCGCCCAGCGGTTCCAGGTGTCGCGAACGGTATTGCGCGAGGCGATGAAGACCCTGGCGGCCAAGGGGCTGGTGGTGGCAAAGGCGCGGATAGGCACCCGTGTCACCAGCCGGCAATTCTGGAACATGTTCGACGGCGATGTGCTCAACTGGCACTTCGAATGCGGTGTGAGCGAAGACTTCCTGCTCAGCCTCTACGAGGTTCGTCTGGCTTTCGAACCGGCCGCTGCGGCACTCGCGGCGGAAAAAGCCACGCCCCAGGAGATCGCGCGGCTGCGCCATCTGGCGGAAGACCTCGGCAATCCGGATCATACGGTCGAGAGCCTGGCCATGGCCGACCTGCGCTTTCACATGGCGCTCGCCGATGCGTCTGGGAACCCCTTCATGAGCACCCTTGGAAGCCTGATCAAGGCGGCGCTCGTCGGGGCGTTCAAGCTCTCTTCGGCCCCCGTCGACATGGGCCGCTCGCGGGACGTCAAGACCACCCATCTGGCGATCGTCGAGGCGATCGAGAAACGCGATCAGCCGGCTGCGCGCGCCGCCATGGAAAAGGTCATTCTCGTCGGCCGTGAACGGGCGCGCTCCAACTTTGCCACCCAGCACAAGTAGGAACGCGGCGTCTCGTCGGCCTTTACGGCCGCGAACGGGCAAATACCTGTTATCACAATAATTCCGCCTGCAATGTTTTTTGAAATGGAGCACCGTTCCGGGCGGTCTTTTGCTGTTGGGCGTCGTTCATCTTGCTGATAAGAGACAGCGACATTTCAAGAACCACCATTTCATCTCCGGAGACTCCATGAGCCGCAGCTGCCTCGCCGTCATCCTCGCCGCTGGCGAAAGCACCCGTATGAAGTCCTCGATGTCGAAGGTCCTGCACCCGGTCGCCGGGCGCCCGATGATCGCGCATGTCATGTCGTCGATCGCGGCATCCGACATCACCGACGTCGCACTGGTCGTCGGTCGTGATGCGGAGAAGGTGACCAAGGCCGGCAGCATCGAGGGCCTCAACGTTTCGCCCTTCGTCCAGACGGAGCGGCTCGGGACCGGCCATGCCGTGCTTGCGGCGCGCGAGGCGATCGCTCGTGGCTACGACGACATCCTCGTTGCCTATGGTGACGTGCCGCTGATCACCTCGGGTCCGTTGCTGTCTGCCCGCGCAGCGCTTGCCGAGGGCAACGACATCGTCGTCATTGGCTTTCACACCGACAAGCCGACCGGTTACGGCCGACTGCTGGTCAAGGACGGCGAGCTTATCGCCATCCGCGAGGAGAAGGATGCGACCGACGCCGAACGCGCGGTGACATGGTGCAACAGCGGCCTGATGGCGATCGACGGCCGCAAGGCGCTCGATCTTCTGTCACGCATCGGCAATGCCAATGCCAAGGGCGAATACTATCTGACCGATCTCGTCGAGATCGCGCGTTCGCTCGGCGGCCGGACCGTTGCGGTCGACGCACCGGAAGAAGAACTGACCGGCTGCAACAACCGCGCCGAACTCGCCTTCATCGAGCGGCTCTGGCAGGAACGGCGGCGCCACGAACTGATGGTGTCCGGTGTCTCGATGATCGCGCCGGAAACCGTCTTCCTCAGCCACGACACGGTGATCGGACAGGATGCCCTGATCGAACCGAATGTCGTGTTCGGCCCGGGCGTCACCGTCGAGGGCGGTGCGGTCATTCACGCTTTCTCGCACCTTGAAGGCGCCCATGTCGCCGCCGGTGCCACCGTCGGTCCCTTCGCGCGGCTGCGCCCCGGCGCCAACCTGGCGACGGGTGCCAAGGTCGGCAATTTCTGCGAGGTGAAGAAGGCGGAGATCGGCGAGGGCGCCAAGGTCAACCACCTGACCTATATCGGCGACGCCTTCATCGGCGCCCATGCCAATATCGGCGCGGGCACGATCACCTGCAACTATGACGGCGTGAACAAGCACGAGACGCGAATCGGCGAGGGGGCCTTCATCGGCTCCAACACCTCGCTCGTTGCGCCGGTTGCGGTCGGCGACGGAGCAATCGTTGCGTCGGGCAGCGTGATCACCGCTGACGTGCCGGACGACGCACTCGCCTTCGGTCGCGCACGCCAGGAGGTCAAGGCCGGACGGGCCAGGGATGTTCGCGCCCGCAACCAGGCAATCAAGGCGTCCCGCAGCGCAAAGTGAAACTTGCTGCAACTGCGTAACGTTCAGAAATCGAATGTGACCGCGGCCCGGATTGCGTAACTCACGAAAACCATTAGGACTGGCGCCGAAGACCCAAGCCAGACGGAGAACTCTATGTGCGGTATTGTCGGTATTGTCGGTAATCAACCGGTGGCTGGCCGTCTGGTCGAAGCCCTGAAGCGGCTCGAGTATCGCGGCTATGATTCCGCCGGCGTCGCGACGATCCACGACGGCGTGATGGATCGCCGGCGTGCCGAGGGCAAGCTGTTCAATCTCGAGAAGAAGCTCGATTCCGAACCGCTGTCCGGCACCATCGGCATCGCCCACACCCGCTGGGCGACCCACGGCGTGCCGAACGAAACCAATGCCCATCCGCATTTTGTCGAGGGTGTTGCCGTCGTTCACAACGGCATCATCGAGAACTTTTCCGAACTGCGCGACAAGCTGACGGCCGAAGGCGCGGTCTTTACCACCCAGACCGACACCGAGATCGTCGCACAGCTACTCGCCAAGTATCGCCGCCAGGGCCTCGACAACCGCGCTGCGATGCTCGCCATGCTCAACGACGTGACCGGCGCCTATGCGCTCGTCGTCATGTTCGCCGACGATCCCGACACGATCATGGCCGCCCGCTTCGGGCCGCCGCTCGCCGTCGGCTTCGGCAAGGGCGAGATGTTCCTCGGCTCGGATGCGATCGCGCTTGCTCCGTTCACCAACGAGATCGCCTATCTCGTGGACGGCGACTGCGCGATCATCCATAAAGGCGGTGCCGAGATCATGGACTATGCGGGCAACCCCGTGGAGCGTCCTCATCAGATCTCGCAGGCGACCGCCTTCGTCGTAGACAAGGGCAACCACCGCCACTTCATGGAAAAGGAAATCTACGAGCAGCCGGAAGTCATCTCCCATGCGCTGTCGCACTATGTCGATTTCCACAGCCATGAGGTGAAACCGGTCGACGCGGCCATCGATTTCAAATCCCTGCGCGGACTGGCGGTTTCCGCCTGCGGTACGGCCTATCTCTCCGGACTCGTCGGCAAGTATTGGTTCGAGCGCTATGCCCGGCTGCCGGTCGAGATCGACGTGGCGTCCGAGTTCCGCTACCGGGAAATGCCGCTCTCCAAGGATCAGGCCGCTCTCTTCATCTCGCAGTCCGGGGAGACCGCGGACACGCTCGCCTCGCTGCGCTACTGCCATGACGCGGGCCTGAAAATCGGCGCGATCGTCAACGTCAAGGAGTCGACCATCGCCCGCGAGGCGGATGCCGTCTTCCCGATCCTCGCCGGTCCGGAGATTGGTGTCGCATCGACCAAGGCGTTCACCTGCCAGCTCGCCGTCTTGGCATCGCTGTCGATCGCTGCCGGCAAGGCGCGCGGCACGATCTCGGCGGAAGAAGAAAAGCAGCTGGTGAAGAACCTCGCTGAAATGCCGCGCATCATGAGCCAGGTGCTCAATGCGATCCAGCCGCAGATGGAAGCGCTGGCGCGCGACCTCTCGAAGTTCAAGGACGTGCTCTATCTTGGCCGCGGCACCAGCTATCCGCTCGCCCTGGAAGGTGCGCTGAAGCTCAAGGAAATCTCCTATATCCATGCCGAAGGCTATGCCGCCGGCGAGCTGAAGCACGGCCCGATCGCGCTGATCGACGAAAACATGCCGGTCATCGTGATCGCCCCCCATGACCGCTTCTTCGACAAGACCGTGTCGAACATGCAGGAAGTGGCGGCCCGCGGCGGCAGGATCATCTTCATCACGGACGAGAAGGGAGCTGCCGCCTCCAAGCTCGAGACCATGGCAACCATTGTGCTTCCGAACGTCGCCGAAATCATATCGCCGATGGTCTTCTCGCTGCCGATCCAGCTCTTGGCCTACCACACCGCAGTCTTCATGGGCACTGACGTCGACCAGCCGCGCAATCTGGCGAAATCGGTCACCGTGGAATGAGGATCCGGCCGGAAGCGCCCGGAGACGAAGCCGCAATCGGCGCGATCACCGCGGCCGCCTTTGCCGGCCATCCCTATAGCGACGGGTCGGAACCGCGCATCATCGAGCGTCTCCGGCAGGCCGGTGTTCTGACGCTTTCGCTGGTCGCGGAGGACGAAAACGAGATCGTCGGCCACGTCGCCTTTTCGCCGCTGACGCTCTCGGGTGGCGAAACGGGCTGGTACGGGCTCGGGCCTGTCTCGGTGAAGCCCGGGCGCCAGCGGGGCGGCATCGGTTCGTCGCTGATCCGTGAAGGCCTTTCCGTTCTCACCGCCAGAGGCGCGAGCGGGGTCGCCCTGGTCGGTGATCCGGCCTACTACAATCGCTTCGGCTTTGTGGCCGATCCCTCGCTTTCGGTCGCCGATGTGCCGCCGGAGTTTTTCCTGGTTCTACCCTTGCACGGCAAGGCCCCGTCCGGCATTGTCGCCTTCCATCCGGGTTTTTACGGCGACGCAACATAGACGGCGAGCAATGAACGACGATAACCCCGACCGGCTCTCCCTGGCGACGCGGCTTCGAAACAACTTCCTGACCGGATTGATCATCTGCGCGCCGATTGCGATCACGATCTGGCTGACCTGGACCTTCATCCACTGGGCCGACAGCTGGGTGAAACCCTACATTCCGAACCGCTACAACCCGGAAAGCTATCTCCAGTTCGCCATTCCGGGTTTCGGGCTGCTGATCGCGCTCGTCGTCATTACGCTGATCGGTTTTCTCGGCAAGAACCTGATCGGCCGCTCGATCGTCTCTTACAGCGAATCCATCCTGCACCGCATGCCGCTGGTGCGCACGGTCTACAAGAGCACCAAGCAGATCTTCGAAACCGTGCTCAAGGAGCAGTCCAGCTCCTTCAAGAAGGTGGGGCTGATCGAGTTTCCGTCCCCCGGCACCTGGGCGCTGGTCTTCGTGTCGACCGATGCCAAGGGCGAAATCGCCGCGAAGCTCGGCGAGGACGGCGAAGAAATGGTCGCCGTGTTCCTCGCACCGACGCCGGTCCCGACGGCCGGTTTCCTGATGTTCGTGCCGCGCAGCAAGCTCAAGCTGCTCGACATGTCGCCGGAAGAGGGCGTGAAACTTTTGATATCCGCGGGTCTGGTATCGCCGGAGTATAAGACAGCTGCAACGGAAGAGGCCGAAGCGGCCGTCAACCCGCCCGCAGGAACCTGATCGCCTCGTCTCGGCGGTGCAGGTAGAGCAGAGTGCGCACGGCCTCGCCGCGTTCGCTTGTCAGATCCGGATCACGTTCGAGAAGATAGCCGGCATCCTTGCGAGCAATCTCCAGGAGATCCGCATGGGCCTCGAGGCTGGCGATCCTGAAACCCGGCGTGCCCGACTGGCGAGTTCCCAACAGTTCGCCTTCGCCGCGCAGTTTCAGATCCTCTTCGGCGATCAGGAAGCCGTCCTCGCTGTCGCGAAGAATTGAGAGACGCGCCCTTCCGGTTTCGCCGAGCGGTCCCCTGTAGAGCAGGATGCAACTCGACGCCTCGTCGCCGCGTCCGACGCGGCCGCGCAACTGATGTAGCTGGGCGAGGCCGAAACGCTCGGCATGCTCGATCACCATGATCGTCGCGTCGGGCACGTCGACGCCGACCTCGACCACGGTGGTGGCCACCAGCAGGCGCGTCTCGCCGTTCTTGAAGGCGAGCATGGCGGCATCCTTTTCCGGACCGCTCATGCGGCCATGAACGAGGCCAATCGGTGCACCAATCGCCTTCTCAAGAACGGCAAAACGCTCTTCGGCCGACATCAAGTCTGACACATCGGATTCTTCGACCAGCGGGCAGATCCAGTAGGCCTTCTTGCCCTCGGCGACCGCCGAACGCAGCCGGTCGACGATTTCGCCAGTCCGTTCGCTCGGAACCGTCACCGTCTGGATCGGCTTTCTTCCGGCCGGTTTCTCGGTGAGCTTCGAGACGTCCATGTCACCGAAGGCGGCGAGGACCAGCGTGCGCGGGATCGGGGTGGCCGTCATCACCAGCATGTGCGGCGAAATCCCCTTGGCTGTCAGTCTGAGGCGCTGGTGCACGCCGAAGCGATGCTGTTCGTCGACGACGGCCAGCATCAGGTTGCGGTAGTTGACCGTATCCTGGAACAGGGCATGGGTGCCGATCACGATCTGCGCTTCGCCCGAAGCGATCCGCTCGGTGATCGCGTCGCGCTCCTTGCCCTTGGTACGGCCGGTCAGTACCTCGACACGGAGGCCGGCGGAGGCGGCGAATTTCGAAATCGTCGCGTAATGCTGGCGCGCGAGAATCTCGGTTGGCGCCATCAGCACCGCCTGGCCGCCACTTTCCACCACAGCGGCCATGGCGAGCAGGGCCACTAGCGTCTTGCCGGCGCCGACGTCGCCCTGGAGCAGACGCAGCATGCGGGTGTCGGAACCCATATCCTGCAGAATATCGGCGATCGCCTGTGTTTGGCTCGCCGTCGGCGTGAAGGGAAGGGCGGCAAGGATCTTTGCCGAGACCTCGCCTGTCGCCCTGACCGGGGTCCCCGGTACCTTGCGCAGTTTCTGCCGGACGAGCGCCAGCGACACCTGTCCGGCCAGAAACTCGTCATAGGCTAGGCGGCGACGGGCCGGCGCTTGCGGATCGATGTCCTTTTCGTCCCGCGGATGGTGGAGGTCGAGGAAACTCTGGCGGATGCTCGGGAAGCCCTGGCGCGTGGCAAGCGCGGGATCGGCCCATTCGGGAAGCTCCGGCACACGCTCGACGGCGTGTTCGACCGCCTTGCGCAGCACCTTCGAGGACAGCCCCGCCGTCAGGGGATAGACCGGCTCGACCAGCGGCAGGTTCTCCGCCTCACTCGCCCTCACCATTAGATCGGGATGGACCATCGAGGCGCGGCCGTTGAACCAGTCGACCTTGCCGGAGACGATGACCTCCTCATCGATGGGAAGCGCCTTCTCCAACCAGTTGCCCTTGACGCGGAAGAAGGTCAGCGCCAGCTCGCCGGTCTCGTCGTGGATGAAGACGCGGTAGGGCAGGTTGAACTTGCCGCGCGGCGGCGGCTGGTGTCGGTCGACGCGGCCGGTGATCGTTACTGTCGCCCCCTGCTGGGCAAGCGCGATCCCCGGCTGGTTGCGGCGATCGATCAGCCGGAAAGGCGCAAGGAACAGGAGATCGACGACGCGGGCATCCTCCACATCCTCCCGGCCGAGCAGGCTTGCCAGCAACTGGGCAAGCTTCGGCCCGACGCCGGAAAGCGAAGCGACGGAGGCGAACAGGGGATCGAGAACGGTCGGCCGCATGATGGCTGGCAAAATGCCCCGAGAATTACCGCCTTGGCAAGGCTGACATTTCCCGATCGAGGGGCTATAGAGGCGCATCAACAGGAAGGTGTTTCGTCATGACCGGTTTGACCCTCAGCAGTGCAGAACTCGACCCGCGCCGCCGGCGCATCCTGTTCCGCTGCTGGCATCGCGGCATTCGCGAGATGGACCTGATCCTCGGCCAGTTTGCCGAGGCTGAAATCGGGACCATGGACGCGGAAACCCTCGACGAACTCGAGCGGATCATGAGCGAAGAGGATCAGGACCTGATCAAGTGGATCACCGACGCGGCACCCGTTCCGGATCACCTGAAGACGCCGCTTTTCGAGCGCATCGCCGCCTGTCGCCCTGACTTCTCGCCCGTCACCGTGGAAAGCCTCGGACGTCCGGAATGATCTCGCTATTCGATGCCAGGAAGATCGGCCAATCGGCGAGCCCGCTGACGCTCAGCCAGGTGCCGGACGGCATGGATGCCTTCCTGCTGGCCGAACTCGCCCGTGAGGGGCAGCCGGTTGCCTATGTGATGTCGGATGGTCAACGCATGACCGACATCGAGCAGATCCTGTCCTTCGCCGCACCCGAAATCCCGGTTCTCACCCTGCCGGCCTGGGACTGCCTTCCCTATGACCGCGTGTCACCGTCGGCCGACGTTTCGGCCCGCCGGCTTGCCGCGCTTTCCGGGCTGATCGCCCATGCCCGCAAGCCGCATGCGGCGATCGTACTCGTGACCGTCAACGCGATGCTGCAGCGGCTTGCCCCGGCGGAGGTCATCGAAAGCCTCGCCTTTTCCGCGAGACCCGGCAATCAGGTCCGCATGGACGACATTGCCGCACGGCTGGAGCGCAACGGCTTCGAACGGGTGGCGACAGTGCGCGAAGTCGGTGAATTCGCGGTGCGCGGCGGTATCCTCGACGTCTTCGTGCCGGGCTCCGAGGAGCCGGTCCGCCTCGATTTCTTCGGCGATACGCTGGAGAGCATCCGCAGCTTCGATCCGGCCTCGCAGCGCACGACCGGCCAGGCGCGTTCGCTCGATCTCAATCCGATGAGCGAGGTGACGCTGACGCCCGAGACGATCAGCCGGTTCCGCAAGAACTACCTGTCGCTGTTCGGCGCCGCGACCCGCGACGACGCACTCTATTCGGCGGTGTCCGAGGGCCGGCGCTATGCCGGCATGGAGCACTGGCTGCCGCTGTTCCACGACCATCTTTCGACGGCCTTCGATTATCTCGCCGGTTTCCGGATCGTCACCGACCACACGGTGCGCGAAGCGGCCGAGGAGCGGTCCAAGCTCATCCGCGACTATTACGAGGCGCGCCTCAACAGTGGAACGCCCGGCAAGGGCCATCTCGCCCAGGGTACGCCTTACAAGCCGGTTCCGCCGGAACGCCTCTATCTCGGTTCCGGCGAATTCGGCCGTGCGCTGGATGAACGCGCGCCGGTCCGGCTGACCCCGTTCGCCGAACACGAGGGCGAGAGCAGAAGGGTGATCGACGTTTCTGCGCGTCCGAGCCCGCGCTGGGCAAAGGCCGCGATGGAGACGGGCGAGGGAAATACCCGCGTCAACGTTTTCGACCAGGCCGTCAAGTACATCGCCGACAAGCGGGCATCGGGTTCCAAAGTGCTCGTCACGGGCTGGTCCGAAGGCTCGCTCGACCGGTTGCTGCAGGTGCTGGAGGAACACGGGCTTGCCAACCTCAAGGCGGTTTCCGCGCTCAAGGATCTCGACAGCCTGAAGAAGGGCGAGGCGGCCACTGCCGTGCTCAGCCTCGAGGGTGGCTTCGAGGCCGGTGACCTCGTTATCGTCGGCGAACAGGACATCCTCGGCGACCGTATGGTCCGCCGCTCGAAACGCCGCAAGCGCGCGGCCGACTTCATCTCCGAAGTCGCTGGTCTCGACGAGGGATCGATCGTCGTGCATGCCGAACACGGCATCGGCCGCTTCGTGGGCCTGCGCACCATCGAGGCCGCCGGCGCGCCGCATGCCTGCCTCGAACTGCTCTACGCCGACGATGCGAAACTCTTCCTGCCGGTCGAAAACATCGACCTCCTGTCGCGATACGGCTCGGAGGCGTCCGACGCGCAACTCGACAAGCTGGGCGGTGGCGCTTGGCAGATGCGCAAGGCAAAGCTCAAGAAGCGCCTGCTCGACATGGCGGGTGCGCTGATCCGGGTCGCCGCCGAACGCATGACCCGCACGGCGCCGGTGTTGACCACTCAGGAAGGGCTCTACGACGAATTCGCCGCCCGCTTCCCCTATGACGAGACCGAAGACCAGATGAACGCCATCGAGGCGGTGCGCGGCGATCTCGGCGCCGGCCGGCCGATGGACCGGCTCGTCTGCGGTGACGTCGGTTTCGGCAAGACCGAGGTGGCGCTGCGCGCCGCCTTCGTCGCGGCGATGAACGGCATCCAGGTTGCCGTGGTCGTTCCGACCACGCTTCTGGCGCGCCAGCATTTCAAGACCTTCTCCGAGCGCTTCCGGGGCCTGCCGATCCGGGTTCAGCAGGCCTCGCGCCTCGTCGGCACCAAGGAGCTGAACCTCGTCAAGAAGGAAGTCGCGGAAGGCAAGACCGACATCGTGGTCGGAACCCATGCCCTTCTCGGCGCCGGCATCACCTTTGCCAATCTCGGCCTGCTCATCATCGATGAGGAGCAGCATTTCGGGGTGAAGCACAAGGAGCGGCTGAAAGAGCTGAAAAGCGACGTGCATGTGCTGACGCTTTCGGCGACACCGATCCCGCGCACCCTGCAGCTCGCCATGACGGGCGTGCGCGAGCTGTCGCTGATCACCACGCCGCCGGTTGACCGCATGGCGGTCCGCACCTTCATTTCGCCGTTCGATCCGCTGGTCATCCGCGAGACTCTCATGCGCGAACACTATCGCGGTGGCCAGAGCTTCTATGTCTGCCCCCGGCTTGCCGACCTCGCCGACATCCAGGCCTTCCTCCAGTCGGACGTGCCCGAACTGAAGGTCGCCGTCGCCCACGGCCAGATGCCGGCCGGCGAACTCGAAGACATCATGAACGCCTTCTATGACGGGCGTTATGACGTTCTGCTTTCCACCACCATCGTCGAATCGGGCCTCGACGTTCCGACCGCCAACACCCTGATCGTGCACCGCGCCGACATGTTTGGTCTCGCACAGCTCTACCAGTTGCGCGGCCGCGTTGGCCGGTCCAAGGTGCGCGCCTTTGCGCTGCTCACTCTTCCGGTCAACAAGGTGCTCACCACCACCGCCGAACGGCGCCTCAAGGTGCTTCAGTCGCTGGATACCCTGGGCGCTGGTTTCCAGCTGGCGAGCCACGACCTCGACATCCGCGGCGCCGGCAACCTGCTCGGCGAGGAGCAGTCCGGCCATATCAAGGAAGTCGGCTTCGAGCTTTACCAGCACATGCTGGAGGAGGCCGTGGCGGAGGTGAAGGGCGTCGACGAGATCGTCGATACCGGCTGGTCGCCGCAGATTTCGGTCGGTACGTCGGTGATGATCCCGGATCAATACGTGCCGGACCTGCACCTCAGGCTCGGCCTCTATCGTCGCCTCGGCGAAATCACCGAGGTCGAGGACATCGACGGCTTTGGCGCGGAGATGATCGACCGCTTCGGCCCGCTGCCGATCGAGGTGCAGCATCTCCTCAAGGTGGTCTACATCAAGGCGCTCTGCCGCAAGGCCAATGTCGACAAGCTGGAGGCCGGGCCGAAGGGTGTCGTCGTGCAGTTCCGCAACAAGGAATTCCCCAATCCCGCGGCACTCGTCGGCTATATCGCCAAGCAGGGCACCATGGCCAAGATCCGCCCCGACCAGAGCGTGTTCCTGACCCGCGATCTGCCGACGGCCGAAAAGCGCCTGCAGGGCGCGGCGGTGGTGATGACGCAGCTGGCGGAACTGGCGAAGTAGGATCGCGCGTCATCCTGGGGTCGGCGCCCCTCAGACCTGAAAGCCGTGCCCGGATCAGTCGTCCCGGTCCTCGTCTTCCGGCTTGATCGCCAGTGCCGCCTCATCCTTCCCGGCGACAGGCGGCGGGAGCGCCACGCCCTTTGTCCGCTCGCGGGCGATGGTCAGCAGACCCGAACCGATGATCAGCACGATGCCAGCGACCATCGGCAGATCGACGCGGTCGCCGAAGATCAGGTAGCCGAAGAGGATGCCCCAGAGCATCTGGCTGTACTGGATCGGCCCGACCACGGCGGCCGGCGCATAGAAGGCTGCATACATCAGTAATACGTTGCCCAGCGCTCCGAGCAGGCCATAACCGGCGAGCAGCAGCCATTCCTCGCCGCTTGGCAGGCGGAAATCGCCAAGCATGAAGAGGCCGCAGATGACGAGGCCTCCAAGCAAACCGGCGCCATAGAGAGAAATGTTCTTCTCCTTCGGCCCGATGGCGCGATAGATGACGATGGAAACCGCACCGCTGACCCCGGCGAAGATCGCGCCGACATGACCGATCGAGAGCTCGCGAAAACCAGGCCGGAGCACGACGAGGACACCGAGAAAGCCGACGATCACGGCGCTCCAGCGTCGGATGCCGACCTGTTCCTTGAGGAAAACCACCGACATGATGGTGACGAAGGAGGGCAGCAGGAAGATCAGGCAGAAGGCTTCGGCCATCGACAGATGGGTGAAGGCCGTCACGCTGCCAATGATCCCGGCGCCAGCGGAAAAGAAGCGGAGCAGCCAGAGCGGGCGATTGGTCGTGGCGAACATGTCCTGCCAGCGATCGCCGCGCTTCATCAGGAAGGGCAGGGCGGCGATGCCGAAGACGGCGCCGAAGAAGCCAGATTCATAGGGGCTGACACGCCCCTCGATGAGTTTGACGCAGGCATCCGAGACGGCATAGGCGGCGAAGGCCGTGAAGGCGATGAGGATGCCTCGAAGAACGAGGTCGGAGCGCATGAGAAGAGAATCCCGGGAGGAAGGATCTTTCGTGCTTAGGTGCGTTGCGCCGCAACGTCAATTGAGTTTCGAGCGCGCTTCCGCCTTCATGCGGGCAATGTCGCGCAGAGCGCCGGCCAGCACGTCCGGCGTCTGGGCGCCGCTTACCGCATATTGCTGGTCGAAGATGAAGAACGGCACGCCGTTGACGCCCATCTGCTTCGCCGCCTCGATTTCGGCGGTGACATGGGCCTTGTCGGCATCGCCGGTCAAAAGGGCATCCGTCAGGGCCCGGTCCAGACCGGCTGCCTCGGCGATGTCGAGAATGACGGTGCGGTCGCCGACATTGCGACCTTCCTCGAAATTGGCCTTGAAGAGCGCGGAGACCACGCGGTTCTGCATTTCTCGATCCTCGACGCCGGCCCAGTGGATCAGCCGGTGGGCGTCCAGCGTGTTGGGCCCGACCTTGATCGCGTCGAAGTCGAAGGCAATGCCGACGGCAACACCCATCTCGCGCAACTGCGCATGGGCGCGGTCCATGTTGTCCTTGCCGCCGAGCTTTTCGGCCAGCGCCTTCTGGTGGTCGACGCCTTCGGCAGGGTAGTCGGGATTGAGCTGGTATGGGCGCCAGTTAACGTCGACACCCACCTCGTCCTGCACTTCGGCGATGGCGAGATCGAGACGCGCCTTGCCGAGATAGCACCAGGGACAGACGACGTCCGAGACGATGTCGATGGTGATGCGTTCCATGGTGCTTGTCCTTTCCGGTCGGCCGGTCGCCGAGATGCGTTGCGCTGCGAGGTAGGGCCAATCGCGGCGGATTTCAACCGGTTACGCTAAGGTAACTACCTGCTGAACCGCCCCGCGACCGCCCTTACTGTGTGCGGGCATCCCACCAGACCGGAAGCTGGTAACCATAGAGCGGCGACCTCTCCGGCCGGCCGATGTGCTTCCAGCGGGCGACCCATTGCTCACCGATATGGTAGAGCGGCACGACATAGTGGCCATCGACGAGCAAGCGATCATAGGCGCGCACCGCGGCCCGGAAATCCTCGATGCTACGGGCATTGGAAAGCGCATCGATCATCCTGTCGATGTCCGGATCGGCGACGCCCGCATAGTTGAAGCTGCCCTGCGCGTCGCGCGAGGACGAGCCCCAGCGGTTGAGCTGCTCGGCGCCGGGCGAAAGCGAGGAGGTGTAGGCCTTGATGATCATGTCGTAGTCGAAGCTGTTGGAGCGGGCCTGGTACTGGGCGTCGTCCACGGTGCGGATCGACATGTCGATGCCGATCAGGGCAAGCGCGCGCTGATAGGCGATCGCCATCTTCTCCTGGCTCTCGTTCTGCGTCATGACCTCGAAGGCAAGCGGCTTGCCCGACGTGTCGACCATCTTGCGGCCGTTGATCGTGTAGCCGGCAGACTTCAGCAGCGTAACGGCCTCGCGCAGGATCTTGCGGTCGGCACCCGATCCGTCCGAAACCGGCATGGCATAGGTCCCGGCAAGGATCGCCGGATCGATCCGGTCCCTGGCCGCACCGAGCAGGGCGAGTTCGCGCTCGTCCGCGGCATTGCCGAAGGCACCGAGGGCGGAATTCTGCCAGTAGCTCTGGCTGCGCTTGAAGGCACCACCATAGAGGTTCTTGTTGGCCCATTCGAAATCGAAGGCGAGCGAGATCGCCTCGCGGACTTTGTCATTGGCAAAGAGCGGACGGCGGGTATTGAAGACGAAGCCAAGCATTCCGGAGGGCAGGCCGGGCTGGAACACCTCCTTAACGACATCGCCGTTCTGGGCGGCCGGGAAATCATAGGCGCGCGTCCAGTGTCCGGAATCTCCCTCCGGATAGACGTCGACGTCACCCTTCTTGAAGGCCTCGAACAGGGTCGAATCCTGGAGGAAATAGGTGACCGAGATCTCGTCGTAATTGTCGAAACCGACCTTGGCGGGAATATCCTTGCCCCAATAGTTGGGGTCACGCTGCCAGATAATCTTCTCGCCCGCCTTGATCGACTTGATCTTGTAGGGGCCGGAACCGACCGGGATCTTGAGCGAGGTCTGCTCGAAGGTCGATGCGTCGGTCGCATGCTGAGGCAGGATCGGCGACATGGCGATGATCAGCGGGGTTTCGCGGTTTGCCTTGTCGTTGAAGGTGAAGCGTACGCTGTGCTCCCCGACCTTCTCCATCTTGTCGACCACCGTCAGGCGGCGGTTGTAGGGCGGCCGGCCCTTTTCCTGGAGCAGGTTGAAGGAAAAGATCACGTCTTCCGGCGTGACCGGCTTGCCGTCCTGCCAATGCGCCTTCGGATTGAGGTTGAACTGGATGAAGGTGCGGTCCTCATCCCATTCGACCGTCTCGGCGAGAAGACCGTAGAGGGAAAAAGGCTCGTCGCTCGAGCGCGTCATCAGCGATTCGTAGAGCAGATTGCCGTATTCCGGGTCCCAGACACCGCGCGCCGTGGTGCGCATGCCCTTCAATACGAAGGAGTTCAGGCTGTCGAACGTTCCGACGACACCGTAGTTGATCTTGCCGCCCTTTTTCACCGCCGGGTTCACATAGGGGAAATGCTTGAAATCCGCGCCAAGCGCCGGCTCTCCATGCATTGCGATGCCATGCAGCGGTTCTGCGAAGGCCAGGCCGCACTGGGCAAGGAAGAAGAGGCTGAGGGCGATACGTCGCACGGTGTTTCCTTTCCGGGGTTACCGAAGAATCTGGCGGAAACTATCATGAACACCATAAAACCAACACATCGCGAGCGGAAAAACGTAACCGTCTTCCGGCTGCGCCCAAAGAAAGACTGGATATTCCAGACTTCGCGATGTAACAGGGGATCCGGGTGACCAAGGTCATGTATTTGCCTCAATTGAACGACAGTTGACGGCCAGCACGACCGGCAAATGTCGCGGCCAGGAATTGCCTCGATATCGGTTTTCAGGAGACGGATTAGGTTATGATGTTCAAAGCAACCAAAGCTACGCGGACTGCACTGTCTGCTCTCGTTCTGACCCTTGGCGCGGCTTCGGCCCCGGTGGTCGCAAGCGCGCAGGAAGCCGCCCCGGCAGCGGGCGCTCCCGGTCCTGCCAAGTGGTTCAAGACCTGCAGCAAGCAGGAAGAGGCCGATGTCTGCGTGGTTCAGAACCAGCAGCTTGCCCAGAACGGCCAGCTGATCACCGCCGTCGGCCTGATCTCGGTCGAAGGCAAGATCAACCGCAAGATCCTGCAGGTTACCGTTCCGTCGGCTCGCCTCATCCCGCCGGGCATCATGATGCAGATCGACGGCGCCAAGGGCACCAAGCTCGACTACGCAGTCTGCCTGCCCGACCGTTGCACGGCTGAAATCCCGCTCACCGACGCCATGATCGCCAGCCTGAAGAAGGGCAACGAGGTCGTTTTCACCTCGATCAACTTCCGCCGCGCTCCGAACCCGATCAAGATCCCGCTGGAAGGCTTCACCGGCGCTTATGACGGCGAGGCGATGTCCCAGTCGCAGGCCGAAGAGCGCCAGCGCCTGCTGCAGGAAGCCATGCAGAAGAAACAGGAAGAGCGCAACAAGGCGATCAACGACGCCCAGAACGCTGCCAAGCAGGGCAACTGATCCCTGCAGGTTTCGGAATGAAAGAAGGCCCGCGTTCGACGCGGGCCTTTTTCGTTTCGGTTGATCAGGGGCGGGCGGCCGGTCTTCAGTGCGCGAAGTTGACCTTCGGCTTGTAGTGGCCGGCCTGCTCTAGCACGAAGATCTGCTGCACCTGGGGATTGCGCAGCGGCTCGTCACTTTCGTCCTTCTCCAGGTTCTGCTCCGATACGTAAGCCACGTATTCGGTTTCCGCATTTTCGGCGAGCAGATGATAGAAGGGCTGGTCCTTGGCCGGTCTCACTTCGGCCGGAATGGCGTTCCACCATTCCTCGCTGTTGGCGAATTCCGGATCCACGTCGAACACGACGCCGCGGAACGGAAAGACCTTGTGTCTGACGACTTCCCCGATACCAAATTTTGCGTTGCGTTGTTTCATGGCTTCACTTCCTTTCCCTATAAATCTGGGGAGGATGGCGTGAAACATCAAGAGGCAGAGGCCTCAACCCGTGGAAGCGGCGACCTTTCGGCCGGGTCCGGTCGCAAGCACAAGCCCGCCAATGACGAGCACGATCCCGACCGCGTGATAGGTCTCGAACCGTTCGCCGAGGAAGAGAACAGCCATGACAATCGACATCGGCGGCATCAGATAAAGCGTCACGCCGGCCATCGCCGGACCGAAGACACGGACGGCGTGCTGGAAGCAGTAGAAGGCTGCGAGCGAGGCGAAGGCGATGATGCCCGCCAGCTTCACCCAGTCGTCTTGTGTATCGGGCAGGAGCCCGCCGGTCAGCACCTCGTACAGCGCCGGAGGCAGCAGGACCAGCGCGCCGGAGAGGGAGAGAAGACCGAAGAGCGGCATGGGTGGCATCGCCTTGACAGCTGGATGCCGCAGCAGCAGCGAATAGAGCGCAAAGGCAACCGCCGCCGCGAGAATTCCGAAGTCGCCGAGATTGAAACGCAGGTGGAGAAGCGCCTGCGGCTCGCCCTTCAGCACGATCACCGTCACGCCCGCGAACGCGATCAGCATGCCGACCAGTTCCCCGGCGCCGATGCGGCGTCCCTGAAACATCCACTGCAGCAGGATGATGAACAGCGAGGACGTTGTGTAGATCAGCGTGGCATTCGAAGCGGTGGTCATGGTCAGCGCCCAATAGACGAATCCACCGCAGATCCCCATACCGAGAATACCGAGCACCAGCCAGATCATCGTGTTCGCCCGGACGAAGGCGAGGCAGAGCGCGCGCTCTGCATAGACGAAAGGGAAGATCACCAGCGCCGATCCCGCCCAGCGGATGAAGGCGGTCGTGAAGGGCGCGATATCGCCGGTGATGCCACGGCCAAAGATCAGGTTCGAGGAGAAGAACACCGGCGCCAGCAGGAAGAGAACCCAGTCGAGTGTGCGTGGGGCTGCACCGGTGGCATTGCTGTCTTTCATGGAGGGATATCGACCTGCCGGATCAAGGGGTGGAGCGAGCCTATCGCGGGAATTCCGTAACCGCGACACTACAAAGCCGAGCCCGTCGTGAAAAGCCGCAAAACCTCTCCCCGGTACGGCCGGGTGTAAACTTGCACGCCCCCGGAATTCACGCTACCCAACCCATAAGGTCACACGCCGGACGGGAGATGCCGTGAGCAATCAGTGGGGCAGGGATACGCAGAGCATAACGCGGAGCCGGGGAGCGCCGATCGGCACACTGATTGCGGTGCTGCTGAGCCTCGGAATCGGGGCTGCGGCCGGTTACGGCGCCTTGTTCTATGGTGGCGGCACGAACACCGGACAGCTCGACGCGGCCGAACAGCGCGTGACCGAGCTCAACGCCCGCCTTGCCGAAAGCGAGCGGCAGTTGCAGCAAGCGCTCGAAACGGCACGGCAGCAGGCACCTGTTGAGGGCGCATACGATGCCGGCAGCGCTGAACTCGATGCAATGACCGAGAAGCTGGCCCAGGCAAGTGCTGAGCTCGCGAACGAGAAGCAGCGGGTTGGGGAACTCGAAGCCGAGATCGAGGCGGTTCGTTGGGCGGCTGACGAGCGGGGACGCGCGGCGAGCGACGCGTTTCGAAAGATGGCTGCGAGAGACGAGTTGGCCGAACTGGCTGAACTGAGGCAGGTGAAGATCCCACGGCTAGAGGCCCAGATCGGGTCATTGATGCAACGCCTGGCGGAGTCCCAGAGACAGCTAAGGTCGGAAAAGGCTTCCGTCGAAGAACTCTCCAGGCAACGCGATGCTGCAAGGGACGCTCAAACGGAAGCGGAGAAGGCGCTTGCGCTCGAACGCTCCCGGGTTGTTGACCTTCAGACCCAGCTGAACCGGATGCAGAAGGAGAGCAGAGAGAGCCAGAGCCCAAAGGCCGGCAGCGATGAAAACCCGACGGGTGCCGATACCCCACCGGCTGCGAACACCGCCAGCCGTGAGGCCGATCTTGTCGCCGGTGCGCTTGACCGGACACCCGGCATCGACCGGTTGTCGGCGACCGACCGCGACCGCCTGCAGGAGATGCTGGTCTCCGGCCAATGCGTGACCACGAGCCTCAAGGCGGTGTTCCGTTCGGTTCCGGTCGTGACGCTGCGGAACCTGATGCGCGACTTGAAAAGCGGCTGTTGAGCGAAAGGAAACTCGCCATGTCCACCAGACTGAAACTCCTCGCCGGCGTCCTCGGCACGCTGCTCGTTGCCGGCACCGCAGTCGCCGACAGCTTCGAGCGGAACATCATGACCGGCGGCCCAAGCGGTACCTATATCCGCATCGGCCGGGACATCGCAGCACTTGGCGCGGAATGCGGCCTCGGCCTCAATGTCGTCGAAAGCGCGGGCTCTCTCGAGAATTTCGTCGGCGTGCGCAACCGCCGCAACACCCAGTTCGGCATCGTGCAGAGCGACGTGCTCGAATATCTGAAGACCTTTGAGGCGAACGATCCCGAGGTGCAGCAGGCGGTGCGCGGGGTCCGGATAATGTTCCCGCTCTACAACGAGGAAGTCCACGTTCTTGCCGGCAAGGACATCAGCGAACTCAAGGATCTGGCGGGCAAGAAGATCGCCATCGGCAAGGCCGACAGTGGGACCTATCTCACCGCCACCCTGATGCTCGACATCCTGCAGATCAAGGCCGCCGAGCGGCTGACGATCAATCCGGACGAGGCGCTGCCGAAGCTCATGGCAGGCGAGATCGACGCGTTCTTCTATGTCGCCGGCGCGCCCGCGGCGCTCTTTGCCAATGCAAAGATCGACGGTTCGAAGTTCCATCTGCTGCCGATCAAGGATGCACCGCTGCTCGCGACCTATACGCCCGCAACAGTTGCCGGAACGACTTATAGCTTCCAGCAGGAACCGGTCGACCTGGTCGCCGTGAAGGCCGTGCTGATGACCTACGACTACGATCCGAAGAAGAATGCCTATCATCGCGACAGTTGCCGCTCGGTCTCCGACTTTTCCAGTCTGATCCTCAACGGCATGCCGACACTTGAGGAAAAGGGCCATCCGAAGTGGAAGTCGGTCGACCTGACGGCCCTGCCGCCCGGCTGGCAGGTCGGCACCTGCGTCAAGGCGGGCATGGCGCTCGACTACAAGCCGTCCTGCACCGCCGCCAAGCCGCCCGCAGAAGCGGATGCGAACGAGGAATACCTCAATCTGCTCAAGCAACGCCTCAAGAAGCAGCCATAACTAATTTTGATTACTCACAAATAGCTATTTCTAGTTCATTATAGGCAGAAAGAGAAAGCCGGCGGCACCCGAAGGGATACCGCCGGCTTTCATTCAGATCGCCGATCCGCGATATGCGAACCGAACCAATCCCTTAGACGGAGTAGTACATGTCGAATTCGACCGGATGCGGGGTCATTTCGAAACGCATCACTTCGGCCATCTTGAGTTCGATGAACGAGTCGATCTGGTCGTCGTCGAAGACGCCGCCGGCGGTGAGGAACTTGCGATCCTTGTCGACGCTTTCCAGCGCTTCGCGCAGCGAACCGCAGACCGTCGGGATCTTCTTAAGCTCCTTCGGCGGCAGGTCATAGAGATCCTTGTCCATGGCCTTGCCCGGATGGATCTTGTTCTTGATGCCATCGAGGCCGGCCATCAGCATGGCAGCGAAGGCGAGGTAGGGGTTGGCGGTCGGGTCGGGGAAGCGGACTTCGACACGCTTGGCCTTCGGGTTGGAGCCGAACGGAATGCGGCACGATGCCGAGCGGTTGCGGGCCGAGTAGGCGAGCAGAACCGGAGCTTCATAGCCCGGGACCAGACGCTTGTAGGAGTTGGTCGACGGGTTGGTGAAGGCGTTCAGGGCCTTGGCATGCTTGATGATGCCGCCGATGAAGTAGAGGCAGTTTTCCGAAAGGCCGGCATATTCGTCTCCAGCGAAGGTCGGCTTACCGTCCTTCCAGATCGACATGTGAACGTGCATGCCCGAGCCGTTGTCGCCGAAGATCGGCTTCGGCATGAAGGTTGCCGTCTTGCCGTAGGCATTGGCGACCTGGTGCACGACGTACTTGTAGATCTGCATCTTGTCGGCGTTGCGGACGAGCGCGTCGAACTTGATGCCAAGTTCGTGCTGGGCTGCCGCCACTTCGTGGTGATGCTTTTCGACCACGACGCCCATCTCGGCGAGTACGGTCAGCATTTCGGAGCGCATGTCCTGCAGGCTGTCGATCGGCGGGACCGGGAAGTAGCCGCCCTTGACGCGCGGACGGTGGCCAAGGTTGCCGGTCTCGTAGTCGGTGTCGTCGTTGGACGGCAGTTCGGAAGAGTCGAGCTTGAAGCCGGTGTTGTAGGGGTCAGCCTTGTACTTCACGTCGTCGAAGACGAAGAATTCGGCTTCGGGACCGACGAAGACGGTGTCGCCGATGCCGGAGGCCTTGAGGTAGGCTTCGGCCTTCTTGGCAGTGCCGCGCGGGTCACGGTTGTAGGCTTCCCCCGAGACCGGGTCGAGAATGTCGCAGATGATGACCATCGTCGACTGGGCGAAGAACGGGTCCATGTGGACCGTGTCGGTATCCGGCATGAGAACCATGTCGGACTCATTGATCGCCTTCCAGCCACCAATCGAGGAGCCGTCGAACATCACGCCGTCGGCGAACATGTCTTCGTCGACGCAGGCGATGTCCATGGTGACGTGCTGCAGCTTGCCCTTGGGGTCGGTGAAGCGCAGGTCGACGAACTTGACGTCGTTATCCTTGATTTGCTTGAGAATGTCGTTTGCGGTCGGCATTGTCGAATTCCTTGAGTGAGATGATGATTATAGGTCCCGGCCCTCGACGGGGGCGGGCCGATTAGATGGCGTCGACGCCGGTTTCGCCGGCACGGATGCGGACGACTTCTTCCACGTTAGACACGAAAATCTTGCCGTCGCCGATGCGGCCCGTTTGGGCGGCATTGCGGATGGCGTCGATGACGGCCTCGACGTTTTCATCCGCCAGGACGACCTCGACCTTGACCTTGGGGAGGAAGTCCACGACGTATTCTGCGCCGCGATACAGTTCCGTGTGCCCCTTCTGCCGACCAAAACCCTTGGCTTCCGTGACCGTGATACCCTGCAGGCCGACTTCCTGAAGAGCCTCCTTCACTTCGTCGAGCTTGAAAGGCTTTATGATCGCTTCGATCTTTTTCATGAGAAAATTTCTCTCCGCTTCCCTCATTGTGGCGGTTATTCCGCTCGCTCCCCCGATGCACGTAACGTGCCAATTTCTCGCCGAACTTGGAAGAAAATCGGAAAAAATCGAGCCGCCGAGGCAAATCTCGCGCAATACCGGGCAAAACTCCAGCCCATTTCATCGATTTTGTGATTTTTTTGCTCGGTTCTTTCGTCGCAGGCAATCGGCCGGATTTATCTGTGCCGATTATTTAGTCGGCGATAGATGGGCCCAATTTGTGCAAATGCACACCATTTGTGCACATGCCGTTTAGGCATGCTCCTCCGTTTCCCAACAGGGCGGAATCTGCTTTGATGCGGCCATGAACAAAGATTGCGAAAACTGGTTGCTCACACCCGCCGCGATGGGGCGGGTCGATGATGCGGCGGCCCAGTCGGGCATCAATTCCTATGGCCTGATGGAGAAGGCCGGCCGGGCCGTCAGCGCCTCCGCATTGCGTCTCTTTCCCGGTGCCCGCCGCTTCGTCGTCCTCAGCGGGCCGGGCAACAATGGCGGCGACGGTTACGTGGCGGCCCGGGCGCTCAGCGAGGCGGGCGCCGCTGTTTCGGTCTTCCGCCTCGGCGATCCGTCGCGACTGAAGGGCGATGCGGCAACCGCCTTCGCGCATTGTCCTCTTAAGGGTGCTGATCTTGACACCTATCAGCCACAGCCGGGCGACGTGGTTGTCGATGCCATCTTCGGCGCGGGCCTCGACCGCCCAGTTCCGGATGCCGTCCGTCACGTGATCGAGCGGGTGAACGGGGCCTGCATCCCAGTGGTCGCCGTCGACCTGCCTTCCGGCCTCGACGGGCGAACGGGCAGGGTGCTCGGGGCCGCCTTCACGGCCGTCCACACTGTCACCTTCATGACCCGCAAGCCGGCCCATGTGCTGCTGCCGGGCCGGAAACTCTGCGGTTCCGTCGAGGTATACGACATCGGCATCCCCATGCGCATCGTCGCCGGCGAGGCCGGATGTGTCCGGGCCAACTCGCCGTCCGAATGGCAGCGCGGACTTCCGTCCGAGGGGCTGGAGAGCCACAAGTTCCGCCGGGGTCATCTGACCGTGTTTTCCGGCCCGGCGACCGCGACCGGCGCGGCGCGGCTCTCGGCGGCTGCCGGACTGCGCATCGGCGCCGGCCTCGTCACGCTCGCGTCGCCGACCGCAGCGCTTGAGACAAACGCGGCCCAATTGACCGCCGTGATGCTGAAGGCGATCGACAATCCCTCCGACCTTGCCGTCTATCTCGACGACCGCCGGCACAACGCCTTCGTGCTCGGTCCGGGTTTCGGCATCGGCGAAACGGCGCGCGCCTTCGCGCTTGCATTGAAGGACCGGCTGGCCGTGCTGGACGCCGATGCCATCACCTCTTTTCGTGATGAACCGAACGCCTTGTTCGACGCCTTCTCGGGCGGCGATGTCCGGCTGGTGCTGACGCCCCACGAGGGCGAGTTCGCCCGGCTCTTCCCCGATCTTGCCGAGGATGAGCGTCAAAGCAAGATCGAGCGGGCACTGGCCGCTGCGGTGCGCGCCCATGCCGTCATCGTCTACAAGGGGGCTGACACCGTCATCGCCGCGCCGGACGGCCGGGCGCTCGTCAATGACAACGCACCCGCCTGGCTGGCCACCGCAGGATCAGGCGACGTGCTCGCAGGCATGATCGGCGGATTGCTCGCCCAGGGCATGCCGGCCTTCGAGGCCGCCGCGGCCGGGGTCTTCCTGCACGGCAAGGCAGGCCTTGCCGCAGGCAGAGGACTGACGGCCGAGCATCTCATCACAAGTATTGAACGTTAGTGCATAACTATGCGTTCCCCGTAACGGGCCGGGGTGGTGTATCGCAAGGCAGCACAACGCTGGAGAGAGAGTCGTGAAGCCTGTCCATATTCTACTTCTTGTTCTGGTGGCGGCCCTCTGGGGCTTCAACTTCGTGGTCATAAAGCTCGGCCTTGACAACTTCCCGCCTTTGCTCTTTTCGGCCCTGCGGTTTCTGTTTGCGGCCGTACCACTAGTCTTCTTCATCCCGAAACCCGATGTCTCCTGGCGCATCATCATCGGCATCGGGCTGGTGCTTGGCGTGGTGAAATTCTCGTTCCTGTTCATCGGCATCAAGGTCGGCGTGCCGCCGGGACTCGCTTCGCTGCTTCTGCAGTCCCAGGCCTTCTTCACCGTGCTACTCGCCTTTCTGGTCTTCGGCGCCCGGCCGCGCCCGCTTCAGATCGGGGGAATGGCCATCGCCTTTTCCGGGATCGCACTGATCGGCTCGTCGATCGACGGCAGCTTCACGCTGACGGGCCTTGCGCTCGCCATTGCCGCGGCAATCGCCTGGGCCTTTTCCAACATGCTGATGAAGAAGGCCGGCAACGTGCCGATGCTCAACCTGATGGTCTGGGTCAGCCTCGTGCCGCCGATCCCGCTTCTCGTCATATCAGTTCTGTTCGAAGGCCTGGATCGCGACCTTGCGGCGATCGCCCATATCAGTCTGACGGGGGCAGCCGCCGTGCTGTTCGTCGCCTATGTCGCGACGATCTTCGGATTCGCCATCTGGGGCGCGATGATCAGCCGCTACGGGGTCTCGACCGTTGCGCCCTTCTCGCTTCTGGTCCCGGTCTTCGGAATGTCGTCCTCGGCGCTCTTCCTCGGTGAGGCGTTCGGGCCGCTGCGCATGGTGGCCGCCGCCCTGATCGTCGCCGGTCTGGTGATGAACGTCTTCAACCCGCAATGGCTGAGCCGAAAGGCAGCTACAGCCTGACGGACCGTCAGAGGAGACGGCTGCCGCGCAGCATGCCCTCGTTCTCCAGCAGCGGATAGCCGATTGAGGCGAAGAGCGAGTTGATCTCTTTCAGATCCCGAATCGTGTCGATGTGCAGCGAGCTCGACTCGAAACTCGCTGCATTGCCGTTACGCAGCCGCTGCAAATGCTGTTCCTCGCTCACCCGCACGAGATTGCGTACCTCTTCCTTGCAGGCCACCAGTTGGCGGGCATGCTCGACATCGCGGTTGACCAGCAGATTGAAGGCAAGCCTCGCATTCTTGACCACCTCGTGGTGCATGGCGGTCAGTTCCGCCCAGCCCTCGGGCGAGAACGCGGTATTGCGGTCATGTTTCTTACGGGCGCGCGTCAGCATGTTCTGCGAGATGATGTCGGCCGCCTGTTCGATCTTGATCGTCGTTCCGAGGAGGTTCTGACACTGGGCCGCAGAGGCGGGATCAAGTTCGCTGCCGGAAATGCGCGCCAGATAGAACTTGATGTCGCGGTGGATTTCGTCGATCTCGTCGTCGAGCGCCGCGATCCGCTGCATCTTCTTCGGATCCCATTTTTCGTAGAGTTCGAAGATCCAACTCAACATGACCTCCGTCTTCTCGCAGACGGTCAGCACCTCACGCGTCGCATTGCTGATTGCCTGGCGCGGATTGGCGAGGTCGGCGGGGTTGAGCGCGGAGAGCCTGTTCCTGCTCTCCTGTTCCACGGGCGGGTCCGCGAGGATCTTCTCGAGGATCGAGGAGACGACACCGCTGAAGGGGAGGCCGAAGACCAAGACCGCGGCATTGATCGCCAAGTGGATCATCACCACGGAATCGCCAGGCCCCGCGGCGAAGAGGTGCGGATCGACGGCAAACACGAACTGCAGGGCGAGCGCGACCAGCGTGCCCAGTCCACGGATCACGACATTGCCGAGCGGCACGATGCGGGCGCCGGCCTCGGCATTCTTGGTGAGGATCGCGCCGATCACGGCCGCCCCGAAATTGGCGCCAAGCACGAGCGGTATGATGAGGCTCGGCGGCAGGAGGTGACGGTCGGCCAGCGAGGCAAAAAGCAGGATCGTCGCGACGCTCGAATGGAAGGCCCAGGCGAGCAGGGCGGACAGCAGAAAGGCCGAAATCCAGTCGCGCGAGAGATAGTTGAAGACGAGCGGCAGGATCTCGCTCGATCGGAGCGGGTCGGACGCCTGGCCGATCATCCTGAGCGACAAAAGCAGGAGACCGAGGCCGAAGAAAATGCGGCCGGCTTGGCGCCAGTTGCGGGATTCCGAGGCGCGAAAGGCAATCGTGCCCATCAGCATGAAGACCGGAATGAGGATCGACAGATCGTAGCGCAGGATGCGGACCACGAAGGCTGAGCCGACATCGGCTCCGAGCAGCGTAGCAACGCCGATTGCCGCCGATACATAGCCGCCGGCGACGAAGGACGCGACAATCAGCGCAACCGCCGTCGCACTCTGCAAAGCGATGGCGAAGAAGAACCCGGCTATCGCCGCCGTGAAGCGATTGCTGACCGCCGAGCGGAGGCGCTCTTTCAGGACATTGCCATAGGCGCGCTCGATCCCTGTCCGCACCATGCGCGTCGCCCACAAGAGCAGCGCGACCGCCCCGGCCAGATTGATGAAGACAGCGATTCCTGACATGACACCTCGACGACGGACGATGCGACCGGCGCAGTTGCGCCGGTCCGGTAAAAGAGGTCGAGTTTCAATCCTTTGGCAGCGGACGTGGTCGACTCTGCGACTAAACCTAGTCCAGATTCGCCATTGTCACAATTTACCGCCGATTGGCTGTGACCAGCCCGTCAGGCGACCTTCGATTGCAGCAACCGTGCGCCGTTTGGCGCATTGACCTTGCCCCCGGTGATGAAGAAGGCGAACACGTCGCGCGGCTTGGCCTCGATGGACCGCTCCCCCGCGATCCGGGGCAGGTCCGGCGGCAGCGCGCCTTCGGCATAGGTCTTGAGGCGTCCCGCCCATTCCGCGATCGCAGGTTCGGGATAGCAGGTCGCCACGTCATCCGACCCCTTCTGCAGCCGCGCATAGACGAAATCGGCCGTCGGCTCGGCGAACATCGGATAGTCGTGATGATCGGCGCATACCGCAGCCACGCCGTATCTGGAAAGCATGTCGATGAATTCGGGGACCTGGAAAGACTCGTGCCGTGGCTCGACCACGTGGCGCAGCGGGCGACCGTCGAGTTCACGGGGCAGCAGGGCCAAGAAGGCCTCGAAATCCGCAGGGTCGAATTTCTTGGTCGCCATGAACTGCCAGAGAATCGGCCCGAGATGGTCTTTGAGCTCTGCGATGCCCTGGCCGAGGAACTTGTCGATCGACGGCCCGGCCTCCGCGAGCACCTTGCGATTGGTGCAAAAACGGCTGGCCTTGAGCGAGAAGACGAAGCCCTCCGGTACGTCCGCCGCCCATTTGGCAAAGGTCTCCGGCTTCTGGCTCGAATAATAGGTGCCGTTGACCTCGATCGCCGTCAGCTCGCGGCTGGCGAATTCGAGCTGCCGCTTCTTCGCCAGCTTCTCCGGATAGAAGGTCCCCTCCCAGGGATCAAAGGTCCAGCCGCCAATACCGGTGCGGATTGTGCCTGCAGCCATACTCCCCTCCAAATAGTTGCCGCTTACTCCGCGGCCTGGGTCTTCTTCACCGGCCGGCGTTCCAGCAGTTCCTTCAGGAACTGGCCGGTATAGGAGCGTTCTTCCTTGACGATGTCCTCGGGTGTACCGGAGGCGACGATCTCGCCGCCGCCGTCGCCGCCTTCGGGACCAAAGTCGAGGATCCAGTCGGCGGTCTTGATGACCTCGAGATTGTGCTCGATGACGACCACGGAGTTGCCCTGGTTGACGAGTTCCTGGAGCATTTCCAGAAGTTTCGCCACATCGTGGAAATGCAGGCCGGTGGTCGGCTCGTCGAGGATGTAGAGGGTGCGACCGGTCGACTTCTTCGACAGTTCCTTGGCGAGCTTGACGCGCTGTGCCTCGCCGCCGGAAAGCGTGTTGGCCTGCTGGCCGACCTTGATGTAACCGAGGCCTACATCGAAGAGCGATTGCAGCTTGTCGCGCACGGCCGGCACCGCCGAGAAGAAGTCGACGCCTTCCTCGACGGTCATGTCGAGGACATCGGCGATCGACTTGCCCTTGAAGGTCACGTCGAGGGTTTCGCGATTGTAGCGTTGGCCGTGACAGACGTCACAGGTGACGTAGACGTCCGGCAGGAAGTGCATCTCGATCTTGATGACGCCGTCGCCCTGGCAGGCCTCGCAGCGCCCACCCTTGACGTTGAAGGAGAAGCGCCCCGGCTGATAGCCGCGGGCCTTGGCCTCCGGCAGGCCGGCATACCAATCGCGGATCGGCGTGAAGGCACCGGTATAGGTCGCCGGGTTGGAGCGCGGTGTCCGGCCGATGGGCGACTGGTCGATGTCGATCACCTTGTCGATGAATTCGAAGCCGTCGATCCGCTCGTGCTCTGCAGGGTTTTCGCGCGCGCCCATGACGCGGCGGGCGGCCGCCTTGTAGAGCGTCTCGATCAGGAAGGTCGACTTGCCGCCGCCCGACACACCGGTCACGGCGGTGAACACGCCCAGCGGGATCGCCGCCGTCACGTTTTTCAGGTTGTTGCCCCTGGCGCCGACCACCTTGATCTGCTGGCCCTTCTTGGGCTTGCGGCGTTTGTCGGGCACGCCGACGCCGAGTTCGCCGGTCAGATATTTGCCGGTCAGCGAATTCGGGTTCGCCATGATGTCCTGCGGCGTGCCCTGCGCGATGACCTGGCCGCCGTGAATGCCGGCCGCCGGCCCGATATCGACTACATAGTCGGCAGTCAGGATCGCATCCTCGTCGTGTTCGACGACGATCACCGTGTTGCCGATGTCACGCAGGTGTTTCAGTGTGTCGAGCAGGCGGGCATTGTCGCGCTGGTGCAGGCCGATCGACGGCTCGTCGAGAACATAAAGCACGCCCGTGAGGCCCGAGCCGATCTGGGACGCAAGCCGGATGCGCTGGCTCTCGCCGCCCGATAGGGTGCCGGAATTGCGCGACATTGACAGATAGTCGAGACCGACGTCGTTAAGGAACTGCAGGCGCTCACGGATCTCCTTCAGGATACGGACGGCGATCTCATTCTGCTTGGAGGTCAGCTTTGCCGGCAGGTCCTTGAACCAGGCGCCAGCAACGCGGATCGACATCTCGGTGACTTCGCCGATATGAAGGCCGTTCACCTTCACGGCCAGCGCCTCGGGCTTCAAACGGAAGCCGGCGCAGGACGGGCAGGGGGCCGCCGACATGTAGCGCTCGATTTCCTCGCGCGCCCAAGCGCTGTCGGTTTCCTTCCAGCGGCGTTCGAGGTTCGGGACGATGCCCTCGAAGGTCTTGGTCGTGGTGTAGGATCGCGCACCGTCGGCGTAATGGAAGTCGATCTTCTCGTCGGTTCCGTGGAGGATCGCCTTCTGGGCGGCCTCGTTCAGTTCTGACCACTTGTTCGAGAGCTTGAAGCCATAGGCCTTGCCGAGCGCCTCGAGCGTCTGGTTGTAATAGGGCGAAGCCGACTTCGCCCAGGGCGCGATCGCCCCGTCATTCAGGCGCCGATGCATCTCAGGCACGATCAGCGCCTCGTCGATCTTCTGCTGCGAGCCGAGGCCGTCACAGGTCGGGCAGGCGCCGAAAGGGTTGTTGAAGGAGAAGAGACGCGGCTCGATCTCCGGAATGGTGAAACCGGAAACCGGGCAGGCGAATTTTTCGGAAAACAGCACCCGCTCGTGGGTTTCGTTCAACGACTTGTTGGCCGAGCCACCGGCGGCGGTCTCCTCGATCGGCAGCGGCTTGTCGGCGAATTCCGCGACGGCCAGACCATCGGCGAGCCGCAGGCAGGTCTCGAGGCTGTCGGCGAGGCGCGAGGCGATGTCCGGACGCACCACGACGCGGTCGACCACCACGTCGATGTCGTGCTTGTACTTCTTGTCGAGCGTCGGCGCCTCGGCGATCTCGTAGAACTGCCCGTCGATCTTGACGCGCTGGAAGCCTTTCTTCATCAGCTCGGCAAGTTCCTTCTTGTACTCGCCCTTTCGTCCGCGGATCATCGGCGCCAGGATGTAGAGGCGCGTTCCCTCCTCGTAGGCGATGATGCGGTCGACGATCTGGGAGACCGTCTGGCTCTCGATCGGCAGGCCGGTCGCCGGCGAATAGGGCACGCCGACGCGGGCAAAGAGCAGGCGCATGTAGTCGTAGATCTCGGTGACCGTACCGACCGTCGAGCGTGGGTTGCGCGAGGTCGTCTTCTGCTCGATCGAGATCGCCGGCGAAAGGCCTTCGATCTGGTCGACATCCGGCTTCTGCATCATCTCGAGGAACTGACGCGCATAGGCCGAAAGGCTCTCGACGTAGCGCCGCTGACCTTCCGCATAGATCGTGTCGAAGGCGAGCGACGATTTTCCCGAACCCGAAAGCCCGGTCATGACGATGAGCGCGTTGCGCGGCAGATCGAGGTCGATGCCCTTCAGATTGTGCTCGCGCGCACCGCGGATGGAAATGGTCTTCAGTTCACTCATGGACAGGTCTCGACTGGACAAAGCTCTCAGGGAAGGGCGCTCGGGAGGAGAGCTCTCCTTATTTAGTCACGGCGACCGCCCTGTCGAGCCGCCTCAGCCGTTTCTCGGGGATGAATTCGATTCTATTGACAGCATCCTAGCGAAACACTAGAACAAATAAAGAACATTTTTCGCTGTGGATGGCGTGGATAAACCGCGCACCATGGTGAAGTCTTGGTTTAAAGTGTCGCGATCGTGATTTTGGAAGTCGCCGGACCGGCGACGGCAGGGTGAGAGTTATGGCTGGCAGCGTCAACAAGGTAATTTTGATCGGCAATCTGGGCGCCGACCCGGAAATCCGCCGAACCCAGGATGGTCGACCGATCGCCAACCTGCGTATTGCCACCTCGGAAAGCTGGCGCGACCGCAACACCGGCGAGCGCAAGGAAAAGACCGAGTGGCACACCGTGGTGATCTTCAACGAAGGTCTGTGCAAGGTGGCCGAGCAGTATCTGAAGAAGGGCTCGACGGTCTATGTCGAGGGCCAGCTGCAGACCCGCAAGTGGCAGGACCAGAGCGGCCAGGACCGGTATTCGACCGAAGTGGTCCTGCAGGGTTTCAATGGCAACCTGACCATGCTGGGCGGTCGCGGCGAGGGCGGCGGCGCATCGCGCGGCAACGACTTCGGCGGCGGTTTTGGCGGCGGTGACGACTATGGCGCGCCGACTCCCTCGCGCGGCGGTTCGCAGCGCGGTGGCGCAAGTGCCCCTCCTTCGGGCGGATTCTCGCGCGATCTGGATGACGACATCCCGTTTTGATCGACAGCGGCGCTGCGGCGCCGCTTTTGCGTTTCCGGGGCGGCAAGGCCGGTTCGGGCAGTCGGTGGGGGCAAGGGAACAAAGGGGGAGATGAACCATGAATGACACCACGCAAACGGCGGGCCCTGCTAGCTGGCGGATCATCCTGGCCTTCCTGCTCGATCTCGTCACCGCCTTTCTGGTGCTGGGCTTTGCCGTGGCCTCGGTGACGGGCGATCGTACCGAAGGCGGCTTCCAGCTGAACGGGCTCCCCGCCGTGGTCCTCTTCGGCCTGATCATCGCCTATTTCATCGTCTTCAACCGCTTCCTCGGCGGCACGATCTGGAAGCGCATCCTGAAGGCGCAGCGTTGAAGCCAGGGCGAGGGGCGATGCTCGCCCCGACCGGATCTAGCCGGGCGCGGCTGTGTTCCTATGACCATCCTTGCTGGATCTCTTGCACGGTGGTGTAGTCGTGCGACCACCTTGTCGGCGTCTGCTTCCGACGCTAATATTGATCCATGTCGGCTTGCCGTCCGCTCGGCCATTGGGGCCGGGGCCGTTCACAGCAACTTCCGGGACCGCCATGCGCCTGATCCGTTAGCGACGTTGACCTTGAAACCGCCCGCAGACGACGCTGCCTTCTCCGGCTGCGACGGCGGGTGCATGTCCAGGATCAACGACCGGATTATGCGGATCGCAGAAGGCGTCCGCCGGCCGGCGCATACGGAAGACAATCATGGAACACCATTTCTCGGACCGCGTGGAACGCGGCACCATCCGTTCGGGCGCGTTTTCGCTTTCTTACCAGATCGAAGGCGAGGGGCCGTCCCTGCTGGTGATCGGCAGCAGCCTCTATTATGCCCGCACTTTCTCGCCGGCGTTGCGGCGTTCGTTGCGCCTATATTTCGTCGATCACCGCTGCTTTGCCACGGCCGATGGAGCGGTCGAACCAGGCGACTTTGCGTTCGACACGATCATCGCTGACATCGAGCGGGCGCGCATCGCCTTTGGCCTTGAGCGCTTTGCCATCCTCGGCCATTCCGGTCACGGCTATATGGCGCTCGAATATGCCCGCCGCCATCCCGAACGTGTCACGCATGTCGTCATGGTCGCAACCGGGCCCAACCAGAGCGCGGCAATGGCCGCCTTAGCCGACCGTCGCTTCGAAGAACGGGCTCCACCGGAGCGGAAGGCGGTCTTCACCCGCGACATGGGACGCCTCGGCACTGACATGGCGGCCCGGCCGAACGAACGCTTCAAGCATCTGCTGATCCGGCTGGGTGCCCGCAGCTGGTTCGATGCAGCCTTCGACGCAAGCCCTCTTTGGCAGGATGTCGTCGTCAACGACATCGGCTTCGATCACCTCTGGGGCGAAGTGTTTCGCGATCTCGACATGCACGCGCTGGCCAGGGCCGTGAAGGCGCCGGTCCTTCTCGCCCTAGGTAGTCATGACTATCTGATCGCGCCGCCAGAGGCCTGGCGACCGTTCAAGCACGATTTTGCGGCGCTCACCGTGCGGATGTTTGACCGAAGCGCCCACACGCCGCAATTCGAAGAAAGCGATCGCTTCGATGCGACGCTCCTTTCCTTCCTCGAAGACTGACAACCACCGATCCGGCCGAACCAGATTCGGCCGGGTCTCATCCGCCGAAGGCGGACTTCACCCCATCGACCACGAACTGCACCGACAGCGCCGACAGAAGCACGCCGAGCAGCCGGGTGAGCAGCGCCCGGCCGGTTACGCCGAGGAACCGGTTGAGCCGTTCGGCGAGCGTCAATGCCAAGAAAACCAGTGCGACGCAGGCGCCGATGACGAGGATCAACTGCACCTTGCCGACCACGTCATCCATCGTGCCGGCGATGAGCACGGTCGCCGAGATCGCACCGGGTCCGGCGATCAGCGGGATCGCCAGCGGGAAGACCGCGAGATTGTGGATGTGGTCCTTGGTGATCGCCGCGTCGGTGGTCTTTTCCTTACGCTCGTTGCGCTTCTCGAAAATCATCTCGAACGAGATGGCAAACAGCATCAGGCCGCCGGCAATGCGGAAGGCGCCCATCGAAATGCCGAGCGCGCCGAGGATCGCGGCGCCGAACAGGGCGAAGACGGCGAGGATGGCGAAGGCGATCAGAGAACCACGGACGGCGACCTGCTTGCGCTCGCCACGGGTCATTCCCTGGGTCAGTCCGAGGAAGAGCGGGGCGAGACCCGGCGGGTCGACGGTCACGAGTAGCGTCGTGAAGGCATTGATCATCACATCGGTGCCGGCCATGGCTTCCCCCCAATTCAGCCGATATTTAAATGCCAGCGGCTTCGCCTTTGCAAGTTCTTGATCTGCTTGCCTTTCCAGCGCCGCAAAAGAGCTGTTTATAACCGTTGCGCGAGGGGGCGCGAAATTGGCGCATTCTCCCCCTTTCGGCTATAAACTGACGAGTGATTCCGAACCAAGATCGTGACCTGATTTGACTGAGCAAAACACTCCCGGCGGCAAGTTCCCCCAAGGCATCGAGCCGATTTCCATCATGGAGGAAATGCAGCGGTCGTATCTCGATTACGCGATGAGCGTCATCGTGAGCCGCGCGCTTCCCGACGTCCGCGACGGTCTGAAGCCTGTTCACCGACGCATTCTCTTCTCGATGAGTGAGATGGGGATCGACTGGAACAAGAAATATGTGAAGTCGGCCCGCGTGACCGGCGACGTGATGGGTAAGTATCACCCGCACGGTGACGCCGCGATTTACGACGCGCTCGCCCGCATGGCCCAGGACTGGTCGCTGCGCCTGCCGCTGATCGACGGCCAGGGCAATTTCGGCTCGGTCGACGGCGACCCGCCCGCCGCCCAGCGTTACACGGAGTGCCGCCTGCAGAAGGCCGCACATTCGCTACTCGACGACCTCGACAAGGAAACCATCGATTTCCGCGAGAACTATGACGGCACCATGCAGGAGCCGGTCGTTGTTCCCGCCAAGTTCCCGAACCTTCTCGTCAACGGAGCGGGCGGCATCGCGGTCGGCATGGCGACCAACATCCCGCCGCACAACCTGACCGAGGTGATCGACGGCTGCATCGCGCTGATCGACAATCCGGCAATCGAGCTTCCGGAACTGATGGAGATCATTCCGGGGCCGGACTTCCCGACCGGCGCCATGATCCTCGGCCGCTCCGGTATCAGGTCCGCCTACGAGACCGGCCGCGGCTCTGTGATCATGCGCGGCGTTGCCCGTATCGAGCCGATGCGCGGCGACCGCGAACAGATCATCATCTCCGAGATCCCCTATCAGGTGAACAAGGCGACGATGATCGAGAAGATGGCGGAACTCGTGCGCGAGAAGCGCATCGAGGGCATTTCCGACCTGCGCGACGAGTCCGACCGCGAAGGCTATCGCGTGGTGATCGAGCTGAAGCGCGACGCCAATGCCGACGTCATCCTGAACCAGCTCTATCGCTACACACCGCTTCAGACCTCGTTCGGCTGCAACATGGTGGCGCTGAATGGGGGCAAGCCCGAACAGCTCAGCCTGCTCGACATGCTGCGCGCCTTCGTCACCTTCCGCGAGGAAGTGGTCAGCCGCCGTACCAAGTACCTGCTGCGCAAGGCGCGCGACCGTGCCCACGTGTTGGTTGGCCTTGCAATTGCAGTCGCCAATATCGACGAGGTCATCAACCTGATCCGCCGTGCGCCCGATCCGGCGACCGCACGCGAGCAGCTGATGGAGCGCCGCTGGCCGGCGCACGACGTCGAGGCGCTGATCCGCCTGATCGACGATCCGCGCCATCGCATCAACGAGGACATGACGTACAACCTCTCGGAAGAGCAGGCACGCGCCATCCTCGAACTGCGTCTCGCGCGCCTGACCGCGCTTGGCCGCGATGAAATCGACGAGGAACTGAACAAGATCGGTGCCGAGATCAGCGACTATCTCGACATCCTGTCGTCGCGGCTGCGCATCCAGACCATCGTCAAGGACGAACTCACCGCCATTCGCGACGAATTCGGCACCCCGCGCCGCACCCAGATCGTCGAAGGCGGTCCGGACATGGACGACGAGGATCTGATCGCCCGCGAGGACATGGTCGTCACCGTCTCGCATGCGGGCTACATCAAGCGCGTACCGCTCGCCACCTACCGGGCCCAGCGCCGCGGCGGCAAGGGCCGGTCCGGCATGGCGATGAAGGACGAGGATTTCGCGACCCGCCTGTTCGTCGCCAACACGCACACGCCGGTGCTGTTCTTCTCCTCGCGCGGCATCGTGTACAAGGAAAAGGTCTGGCGCCTGCCGATCGGCACGCCGACCTCGCGCGGCAAGGCGCTGATCAACATGCTGCCGCTGGAGCCCGGCGAACGCATCACGACGATCATGCCGCTGCCGGAGGACGAAAAGAGCTGGGACAATCTCGACGTGATGTTCGCGACGACCCGCGGCACGGTTCGACGCAACAAGCTCTCCGATTTCGTCCAGGTGAACCGCAACGGCAAGATCGCGATGAAGCTTGAGGACGAGGGCGACGAGATCCTCTCGGTCGAGACCTGCACCGAACGCGATGACGTGCTGATGACGACGGCGCTCGGCCAGGCGATCCGCTTCTCGGTCGATGACGTCCGCGTCTTCGCCGGCCGCAACTCGATCGGCGTTCGCGGCATCTCGCTCGCCGATGGCGACCGGATCATCTCCATGACCATCCTTGGCCATGTCGATGCCGAGCCGTGGCAGCGCGCCGCCTATCTCAAGCGTTCGGCCGCCGAACGCCGCGCCAGCGGCGTCGACGAGGAGGACATCGCGCTTGTCGGCGAGGAAGTGACCGAGGAAGGTCAGCTCGACGACCAGTTCTACGAAGAGCTCAAGGCACGCGAGCAGTTCGTGCTCACGGTTTCCGAGCGGGGCTACGGCAAGCGTTCGTCGTCCTACGACTTCCGCATCTCGGGTCGCGGCGGCAAGGGTATCCGCGCCACCGACACCTCCAAGACGGCGGAGATTGGCGAACTGGTCGCCGCCTTCCCGGTCGAGGAGAAGGACCAAATCATGCTTGTCTCCGACGGTGGCCAGCTGATCCGCGTTCCGGTCGACGGCATCCGCATCGCCAGCCGCGCCACCAAGGGTGTCACGATCTTTTCAACCGCCAAGGACGAGAAGGTCGTGTCGGTCGAACGCATCAGCGAGCCGGACGGCGAGGACGATGCCGAGGCTCCGGCGGACGAGGACGTCCCGACCAATGGCGGCGAAAGCGCTGCCCCCTCGCAAGACTGAAGACTGGAATAAAAAAAGCCCGCCGGAAACGGCGGGTTTCTTAATGGACGATCCTGTCGATCTTCGGTCGCATGCAGGCGTTGATCGGCGAGACGAGCGGCAGGTGGCCCGATCAGGAGCCGGAAGGCAGCCATCTCAGCGGGCCATACGACCCGCCGCACATCAGAAGACCTTGTGGCGTTCCATCAGGGCCTTGAAATCCTCGCTCTCGCGCCGCAGCGCGCTGATCGTCGAGGCAACCGAAGCGACAAACATGCCGCTGATCAGGGCGGCGAGAACCGTCAAAGTGATGAACATGATCTTCCTTCCTTTCTCCAGCGGTTGAACGTCTTATAGCGTCAGAGTTTTTAAGTCCGATTAATGCCCGAAGGTGTGATAGTGGGCAGTCAGCGGAGGACCGTAAGAGTTCGCTGCAGCCTTGTCGTTCATGTAGAAGGTCGCAGATGTGGCAAGCATTGCCGTCATCATCGCCACCCAAACCAGATTGATCATCGTAACCTTGTCGTGCATGGAAGTCGTCCTTTCGGAATACGGCAGGCACTGCCGTCAGAATGCGCGGAACGAGAATTCGTTCCAGCGTCATTAAATCGTTTTTAATAGGGGCGAGCTGAAACGCGCCTTAACGTTCCGTTCATCTGGCGTTCATCTTCGCGCCGGTTCGGCTCGCCAGTTTCGATGTAGGCGCGAACGAGAAGCAGCGCGAACTCGGTGAAGAGCGCGGCGCCGACGGCGAAAATGGCGAGAAGTGCGAGCATTATCATCCCCTTGCATCCACGGGGCGGCATCTTTGCCTGCCCCGATGACACCCTTATGGAACAACGCCGCTGAAGCCGCCTTGAATGGCGCATTCATTCATCGTTCATCTTCGGGGAGGGGGGCGGCAGCTGCCCAAATCACTTGCGGTAGCGGCTCTTCCATGACAAAAGGCGTCGAAACAACCATCGGGCTGCCATGACGATCGCATTCTATCCCGGCTCATTCGATCCGATGACCAACGGTCATCTCGACGTTCTCGTTCAATCGCTGAACGTCGTCTCCAAGGTGATCGTGGCGATCGGCATTCATCCGGGCAAGACGCCGATGTTCAGCTATGATGAACGGTCCGAGTTGATCCAGAAGGCGATCGCCGAAACCCTGCCTGACCGCGCCGGCGACGTTTCGGTTGTCTCCTTTGACGGCCTCGCAGTCGACGCGGCCCGGCGGAACGGCGCAACGCTCCTTGTGCGAGGTCTGCGCGACGGCACCGATCTTGACTACGAAATGCAGATGGCCGGCATGAACTACCAGATGGCACCGGACCTGCAGACCATCTTCCTGCCGGCCGGTACGGCCTCGCGGCCCATTACCGCCACATTGGTGCGCCAGATCGCCTCCATGGGCGGCGACGTCAGTGCCTTCGTGCCGCCCGTCGTCTTTCAGGCGCTGAAATCCAAGCTTTCACGCTGACCATCACCGATGCCTTTGGAGCGATCATGAAACTCTTTCAAATTGCCGCTGCCTTTTTCCTTGCCGTCGCGACCGCAGGTGCGGCCAACGCCGCTTCAGACGACAACTATCTGACCATCCAGCTGAAGGACGGTCCGGTCGTCATCGAGCTTCTGCCGGATGTTGCGCCGAAGCACGTCGCCCAGATCAAGGAACTGGCCACCAAGGGCGAATACGACAACGTCGCCTTCCATCGCGTCATCGAGGGCTTCATGGCCCAGACCGGCGACGTTCAGTATGGCGACATGGAGAACGGCTTTGATGCGAGCGCGGCCGGAACCGGTGGTTCCAGCCTGCCGGATCTTCCGGCCGAGTTTTCCAACGTGCCGTTCGAACGCGGCACGATCGGCATGGCACGTTCGCAGGACCCGAACTCCGCCAATTCGCAGTTTTTCATCATGTTCGCCGATGGCGGTTTCCTGAACGGCCAATACACGGTCGTCGGCAAGGTCGTCGCAGGCATGGAATATGTCGACAAGATCAAGCGTGGCGAAGGCGGCAACGGCGAAGTTTCCGACCCGGACCGCATGATCAAGGTCAGCGTCGGCAAGAAGTAAGAAACGGGCCTTTGCCCCAAAGAGGAGACAAGAACATGGCCGAGATCAAGGATCCGGAAAACACCGTCATCATGGAAACCACCAAGGGCAAGGTCGTCATCGCGCTCTTCCCGGATCTGGCCCCCGGCCATGTCGCCCGCATCAAGGAACTGTCGCGCGAAGGTGCTTATGACGGCGTCGTGTTCCACCGCGTCATCGAGGACTTCATGGCGCAGACCGGCGACGTGCAGTTCGGCAAGCAGGGTTCGGACAGCTTCAACCCGGGTCGTGCCGGCATGGGCGGTTCGCAGAAGCCGGACCTGAAGGCTGAATTCTCGGCCACGCCCCACGTGCGCGGCACCTGCTCCATGGCCCGTTCGCAGAACCCGAACTCCGCCAACTCGCAGTTCTTCATCTGCTTCACCGATGCACCGTGGCTCAACAAGCAGTACTCGGTATGGGGCCAGGTCATCGAAGGCATGGACGTCATCGACCAGATCAAGAAGGGCGAGCCGGTTCGCGATCCCGATTCGATCGTCTCGATGAAGGTCGCAGCCGACGCCTGATCGACGGTTACGTCACCATGCCGCCGGCCCCGGCAAAGGGGCTGGCGGCTTTTCCGTTTTTGGCCATCTGGCAGGGACATGACCATGGCATCCTTCTTGTGGGCACTGCTCGGAATCGCGGCGGGTGCGGCGATCGCCATCCAGGCACCGATCAACACGCTACTCGCCCGGGGCCTCGGCCTGCCGGTCGCCGCCGCCTGCATTTCCTTCCTCGCCGGCGCGATCATCCTGGCGATCGTTTCGGTCGTCATGGCACGCGCCGAAGGCCGGATGCCGAGTTTCGCGACGCCGGCGCCCTGGCTCTACGTCGCCGGTGGCGCGCTCGGCACGCTTTATGTCACCACCGCCATCCTGCTGACCCCGCGCATCGGTGCGGCGGCCGTCATGGCGTTTGCCGTGACCGGCCAGTTGATGGCGGGGCTCCTGATCGACCGCGTCGGCTTTCTCGGCGTCGCCGTGCGCGAACTGAGCCTCGGGCGGATCGCGGGCGCGGTTCTCCTCATTAGCGGCGCCGTCATGATCCGGGTTCTCTGAAGCCATGCGTGTCGACCAGTTCGATTTCGACCTTCCCGACGAGAACATCGCGCTGCGGCCGGTGAGCCCGCGCGATCATTCGCGCCTGCTCGTCGTACGGCCGGACGCGGACCCGCGGTTCGAGGACCGCCACGTCTACGATCTCGCTTCTTTCCTCAGGGCGGGTGACGCCCTGGTGTTCAACGACACCAAGGTCATTCCCGCCCAGCTCGAGGGCGTGCGCTTGCGCGACGGCGCCGAACGGACGCCGGTTTCCGCGACATTGCACATGCGGGCCGACGCAAGCCGCTGGAAGGCGTTTGCCCGACCGGGCAAGCGCATCAAGGTCGGCGACCGCATCGAGTTCGGGCATTCGGGCAATGCCTGCCTGCTCGGGACGCTCGGGGCAGTGGTCGAGGACAAGGGCGATGCCGGCGAAGTAACGCTGCGCTTCGACTTTTCCGGCGCGGCCCTCGACGAGGCGATCGCCACGGTCGGCCATATCCCGCTGCCGCCCTATATCGCCTCCAAGCGCGACGAGGACGAGAAGGACCGATCCGACTACCAGACCATGTATGCACGAGAGGAGGGAGCGGTTGCCGCCCCGACCGCCGGGTTGCATTTCACGCCCGAGCTCTTCGGTCGGCTCGATGCGGCCGGCATCGAACGCCATTTCGTCACCCTACATGTAGGCGCCGGCACCTTCCTGCCGGTCAAGGCAGAAGACACTGCCGACCACAAGATGCATCACGAGATCGGTCATGTCTCGGCCGCAACGGCGGCTGCACTCAACGCGGTCAGGGCGCGGGGCGGGCGCATCGTCTCGGTCGGCACGACATCGCTGCGCCTGCTCGAAAGCGCTGCCTCAGAGACGGGGGAAATCCTCGCCTGGTCGGGCGCTACCGACATCTTCATCACACCCGGTTACCGCTTCAAGGCGGTCGACGTGTTGATGACCAATTTCCACCTGCCGAAATCGACGCTCTTCATGCTGGTGTCGGCTTTTGCCGGCCTCGACACCATGCGCGCGGCCTATCAGCACGCGATCGCCGACGGCTATCGTTTCTATTCCTATGGCGATTCCAGCCTGTTGTTCCGGAAAGACATCTGAACCGATGCATGACACGTTCCAGTTCACCCTGAAAGCCACTTCCGGCAAGGCCCGCCTCGGCGAAATCTCGATGCCGCGGGGCGTGATCCGAACCCCGGCCTTCATGCCGGTCGGCACGGTCGGCACGGTCAAGGCGATGTATCTCGACCAGGTGCGGGAAGGCGGCGCCGACATCATCCTCGGCAACACCTACCATCTGATGCTGCGCCCCGGTCCCGAGCGCGTTGCACGCCTCGGCGGCCTGCACGAACTCATCCGCTGGCCGCATCCGATCCTGACCGACAGCGGCGGTTTCCAGGTCATGTCGCTTTCCGGCCTTCGCAAGCTCGACGAGCAGGGGGTCACGTTCAAGAGCCATGTGGACGGCTCGCTGCACCACATGTCGCCGGAACGCTCGATCGAGATCCAGGGGCTGCTCGACTCTGACATCCAGATGCAGCTCGATGAATGCGTCGCGCTTCCGGCCGAACCCAAGGAGATTGAGCGCGCCATGGAAATGTCGCTGCGCTGGGCCGAGCGCTGCCGCGTCGCCTTCGGCGAGCAACCCGGCAAGGCGATGTTCGGCATCGTCCAGGGGGGGGACATTCCCGACCTGCGCATCCGTTCCGCCGAAGGGCTAAAGCAGCTGGACCTCAAGGGCTATGCCGTCGGCGGGCTCGCCGTCGGCGAACCGCAAGAGGTCATGCTGAAGATGCTGGGCGTCACGCTGCCGGTGCTTCCGACCGCAAAGCCTCGCTACCTGATGGGTGTGGGCACGCCCGACGACATCCTGAAGTCCGTCGCAGAGGGCATCGACATGTTCGACTGCGTGATGCCGACCCGTTCCGGCCGGCACGGGCTGGCCTTCACCCGCCGCGGCAAGGTCAATATCCGCAACGCCCGCCATGCCGAAGACATGCGGCCGCTCGACGAGCAGTCGAACTGCCCGGCAAGTCGCGACTATTCGCGCGCCTACCTGCACCACCTCGTCCGCTCCAACGAGGCACTCGGCGGCATGCTCTTGTCGTGGAACAACCTCTCCTACTATCAGGAGCTGATGCAGGGTATCCGCAAGTCAATCGAGGAAGGTCGCTTCGAGGACTTCAAGGCGGAAACCATGGAAATGTGGGCGCGCGGCGACATCGATCCCATCTGAGGATCCGGCCACGCGCCCGGGTGGCGCGTCAGCCGACTTGGCGCGCCAGAAATTCTGCGGCGATCTGCGCGCCCTCGGCGGATATCGTGTGACCGAGGCCGGGCAGCATGTGCTGTTCCACGACCAAACCGGTATCCTCCAGCGCGGTTGCGGCCTTTGCCGTCTCTCCAGCGTCAATGACCGTATCTGCCTCGCCATGCACCAAGAGCAATGCGGTCGAAGCATGGGGTGCATAGGGCGGTGGCGAGGCGAGGCGGCCCGAAAAGCCGACGATCGCGCCGACGGGCCAGCGGCCGGAGACCAGTGCGTCGAGCGCCATGATAGTCCCTTGCGAAAAACCGACGAAAACAACCCGGTCGAGCCGATCGGCAAAGCCATGCGCGGCGACGATGTCATTGATGACGCGGTCGAATTCGGGACGGGCCGCCACGATCCGTTCAGGCCGGTTTTCCTCCGTCACGCCGGCAATGCTGAACCATTGATGACCCATGCCATACGGGAAGGGGAACGGCGCATCGGGAGCCGCGAAGACCGTGCCGGGCAGGGCATCGCGCCAGAGGTTGGAGAGCGGCAGCAGGTCCGCTCCGCTGCTCCCCACGCCATGTAGAAAGATGACGAGACGTGTGGCATTGGCCATTGTCATGCCCTCTTCAGTTCGACGGGGAAGAGGCCCGGCAGATCCGGGCCCACGGGGACGATGCGCGTCGGGTTCAACGCCTTGATCGAGTAATAGCCATGCTTGATGTGCGGGATGCTGACTGTCTCGCGAACGCCCGGCAGGTCAAGGATGCGCAGCATGTAGCGGGAAAGCGCCGCATAATCGGCGAGGCGGCGCAGGTTGCACTTGAACAGCCCGTGATAGGCCGCATCGAACCGCACCAGCGTGACGAAGAGACGGATGTCCGCCTCGGTCAGGCGATCGCCACTCAGATAGTCCCGGCCGTCGGAAAGCCGCGCCTCGAGCGTGTCGAGCATCCGGAACACGTCGCCAAACGCTTCCTCGTAGGCAACCTGTGTCGTGGCAAAACCGGCCCGGTAGACACCGTTGTTGAGCGCCGGATAGATCTCGGCATTCAGCGCCTCGATCTCGTCGCGCAGCGCCTCCGGATAGAGGTCGATGTCGTTCCTGGCGAGGCTGCCGAAGCCCGAGTTCATCATGCGCAGAATGTCGGCGGACTCGTTGTTGACCATGGTGCCGGTCTTTTTGTCCCACAGCACAGGGACCGTGGCGCGGCCGGTGTAGGTCGGATCGGCCTTCGTGTAGATCTCGTGCAGGTAGGTCGCGCCGTTGACGGTATCGCGATCGGCGCCGGGAAAATCGCCAAAGCTCCAGCCGAAATCGGTCAGCGCGGGCTGGACCACTGAGACCGAGATCACGTCCTCCAGCCCCTTCAGCTTTCGGCCGATCAGGGTGCGGGAAGCCCAAGGACAGATCAGCGCCACGTAGAGATGATAGCGGCCGGGTTCGGCCTTGTAACCTGCCGCTCCTGTCGGGCCAGCCTCTCCGTCGGCGGTCACCCAGTTGCGGAAGCCCGAGGTCTGACGGACGAAACCGCCCTTGGCGTCGGTCGCCTGCACCGGCTGCCAGTCGGCAGTCCATTTTCCATTGACGAGCATGTCCTGGCCTTTCCAAATCTGATGGCCAACACATAGTTCAGTGCCACGGTTTGTGAAATCCCGCAGGATGCTTACAAATCGTCATCATTTTGCGAACAATCACGACTAGATCGTCAACGAGCCAGCGCTCAAAACGTGTTCGATTTCTACCCGGGCAGCGTGCAGGTCGACTTGTCTGACAATCAGCTTTGTGCGACGCAATAGACATTCACCGATTGCCGTCTCCCAGTTTTCAACGGTTCCCCCGATATGCCCATCCTCGCGCCTCCGGCGTTGATATTCTTCTGCAATTCGATCCTGTTCATCTCGCTCTTCACGCGGCTTCCGGCCATCCAGACCGCGATGCAGGTCAACAAGGCGACGCTCGGTCTCGCCTTGCTCGGCGGTGCGCTCGGAACGGTGCTGGCACTCCCGATCGCCGGCAAGGTCAACAACTGGCTGTCGCCGCGGCGGACGGCTGCCTTCAGCCTGATAATCCTGGCGGTCGTCACGCCGCTGCTCTCAGTAATACCCTATATCGGCTTCGTCGGCGGCTTCATCTTCTTCGCCTTCATCCGCACCATGCTCGAGGTCGCGCAGAACATGATCTCGACCGGGATCGAGCAATCGACGGGCGTCAAGGTGCTGTCGCGCAGCCACGGATTCTGGTCGGTCGGCTTGTTGTTCGGGACGATGGCGTCCGGCTGGGCGGCCGGGCAGGGGGCAACGCCCTTCCAGCACCTGTGCGGCGTCGCAATCTTCGTCATCGTGTCTGCTCTAATCGTGCTGCGGATCACGCCCGACGTCCCAAACGACAGTCTGGGCCTGTCGGCGGCCCGCGCGCGCATCGTCGTGCGGCCGACGCGCGCCATCCTGCTCGTCGCACTGATGCTCTTCGGCCTCGCCATCATCGAGGGCGCGATCTACGACTGGGGGATGTTTTTGATCCGCGACAGGATCACAACCGATCCGGCGCGGGCAGGGCTGCTGTTTGCATTCTTCACCATCGGAATGGGCATCACCCGGCTGATCGGCGACTGGCTGCGCGAGCTCTTTCGACCGTCATTGCTGTTGCGGGCCTCGGCTCTCGCCGTGGCAGCCGGCCTCGCGCTGATCCTCAATTTCGAGCAGCAATGGGTCGCAGCGATCGCGCTCGCGCTGATCGGCAGCGGGGTCGCCTTCAACTATCCGCTGGCCGTGTCGACGGTCGTGTCCATGCGCAGCACCAATACGCCGGCCGAGAACCTGGCCGCACTGTCCCTGGTGATGCTTGTCGCAACGATCGGCATTCCTCCGCTGCTCGGCACCATCGCGGAATTCCACGGGATTGCCGCAAGCTTTGCGGTCATCCTGCCGTTCACCGCGCTGGCTTTCGCCATGGCGCCGGTGTCTGAGGGCAGCGGCCTGATCGGCACCAAGCAAGATTAGCAGGACTGCCTGGTTCTATGCGCCGATATCGATCCGGGGTTGCGAAAAATTCTGCTCGGGAGGCGAGGGCAACTTTGGCAGGGCCATGGCCTCGAGTAGTGAATTGCAGATCGCATTGCGGAGTTGCTTCGACGTTCTGACCGTCATCTTCTTGTCGAGCCATTGGGCCGCCTGCATCAGGCCGACGCCTTCCCGTAATACTATCTCTTCAGCTCGACGCAAGGCCCATACTTCAAGTTGTTCTCGCTCATACATGAACTCGGTTCCGCCTTTACGCGTTTCATTCGCGTCGTCGATTCGCTTATATAGAATATCAGAATGTATAGCTGTCGCTATGCAGCACAGGTTACAACTGCGATTATAATTTCCCGCGGAGAGACTTGCCAGCCCGAACGCCCTTGCATGCCATTGGAAAGCCCGCCTTCTTTCATGGTAGGTGAAGACCGATGACTCGCCGTCGAACCGAGGGCCACGACGCTTTGACCGAAGACGAACAGGACCTGCTGCCGGCCACCGACCAGCCGACGCCGCGCATGCTAAGCTGGGTCAGGAATTCCGCCGCATACCGTCTGGCGCGCAAGTTGATGAGCGAGCGCGAGCTCGGCGAGGCCATCGCGAAAAAGGCGCGCGAGAAATTCGAGGACATCAGCGAGGCACAGATTGTCGCGCTTTCCGCTGCAGCCGTCGAGTTCGGCAGACAGATGCGAGCGCTCGACGACGTGGCTTATGCGGAGATACGCACACGGTCGTCGGCCCGCAGCGGAAAGTCGAAGCGGGTGATCGCCCGGAAGCTGAAGGACAAGGGCATCGATCGCGAGATCATCGACGGTGCGCTGGCCGAGGCGGACGATTTCATCGCGGCGCTGATCTTTTCCCGCAAGCGGGCTTTCGGACCGTTCCGACGCCTTGACGTCGCATTCGACGAGAAACGCCACGCCAAGGAGTTTTCCGCCTTCGCGCGAAACGGGTTCAGCTTCGAGATCGGCCGCAAGGTGATGGAGATGGACCGGGAGACGGCCGAGGATCTGCTCAACGATCAGAGGCTCGTCTGATGTCGTGGGGGAGCGCTGTGCGGAGGCCGGGCGCTGCCGCGACCCCAAGCCCGGACGCTTATCCAATTATCGCATAATATAGATTATGGAACTTGAACATATACGGGGAGACCTACGGACTCGCGGATGCTCCCTGATACTTTGTATTTCGAGTTTCCGATCAAGCTTCGGACGGATGGCGTTTCATGCTCGATATTCACTGGCATTCGAAGGAATGCCGGCTTGGGCGTCGCAACGGTCCGGATCAGAATGCGTGGAACGTCAGCGTTGTCAGCGTCCGGTCGACGTCCGGAATGTCGGAGAAGATCGCGTTGACGTACTTGCCGACGTCCTGGTCTTCCGGAACGTAGATCTTGGCCAGCAGATCGTATTCGCCGCTCGTGGAATAGAGTTCCGAAACCACTTCCTTTTCATAGATGCGGTCCGCGACCTCATAGGTCCGGCCCGGACGGCAGCGTACCTGGATGAAAATGCAGTTCATGGCACCTCTCCTCGAATTTTATATAAAACAATGGCTTGCCATTGTTTCTTGATGTTTTCTTCGAACTAATTTTCGCCAACGACAACTTCGAACGACAGCTGGTCGTAAGCCGGCTCGACATGCGGCGGCGTCTCGGCCATCACGGTCTCGTAGTCGAGCGGAATATGCATATGCGTCAGGATCGCATGGCGTGGCTTCAGCCGGTCTATCCAGCCGAGCGCCTGCTCGAGCGAAAGATGGCTCGGATGATGCCGGTATTGCAAGGCGTCAATCACCAGCGTGTCGAGTCCACCAAGCCGCGCAACGGTCTCCTCGGGAAAATTGCTGACGTCGCAGCAATAGGCGACATCGCCGATCCGGAGCCCCAAAGAGATGATGTCGCCGTGCTGCTGGAGCAGGGGCTGCAGGCGGATCATACCGCCCTTCCCTGTCACCTCGACCGGACGCGTCAGGTCCTCGATCACTACGGGCTGGACGATCGGCGGATAGTTGCTGCCCGGCGGCGTCTCGAGGCAATAGGCAAAACCCTGCCGGATGCGGGCCATGGTCGCCGGTTCCGCATGGATCGGGATCCGGTGCTTCTGCATGACGAAATAGCCGCGCAGGTCATCGATCCCGTGCAGGTGATCGGCATGGGCATGGGTATAGACGACGGCATCGACATGATCGACACGCGCCGCAATCATCTGCTCGCGAAAATCCGGTCCGGTATCGACAACGACGGTGGTCACACCGCCGTCAGGCGCGATCTGCTGCACGAGGAAGGATGCCCGGGTGCGGCGGTTGCGGGGATTGTTCGGATCGCAGTCGCCCCAGTCCCCATTGATGCGCGGTACGCCCGGAGACGATGCGCAGCCGAGGATGGTGAAGCGCTGCCGGTAACTCATGCAGAAAGCCTCGGCATCTTGGAAAAGAGCCTGAATGCATTTTCGGTCGTGATGCGCGCCATCTCGTCGAAACTGACACCCATGGTCTCGGCCAGGATCTCGGCCGTGTTCACCACATAGGACGGCTCGTTGCGCTTCCCGCGCCAGCGCTTCGGCGCCAGGTAAGGCGCGTCGGTCTCGACGAGAAGCCGGTCGAGCGGCAACCCCTTGGCGATATCGCGCAGTTCGCTGGACTTCGGGAAGGTCAGGATGCCCGAGAAGGAGACATAACCGCCGAGTTCGACGCCGGTCTTTGCCAGTGCCTCTCCGGAAGAGAAACAATGCAGGATGAAGGGGAAGGGCCCCTTCCCCGTTTCTTCCGTCAGGATTGCCGCCATGTCCTCGTCGGCGCTGCGGCTGTGGATGACCAGCGGCAACTGGGTGCGCCGTGACGCTTCGATGTGGCGCAGGAAGCCCGTCTTCTGGTCCTCGGGCGTCTGCGTGTCGTAGAAATAGTCGAGGCCGGCCTCGCCGATCGCCACCACCTTGTCGTGGGTCTCGGCCAGCCGAACGAGGTCGTCTGCGGTAACGTCCAGCTCCTCGTTGGCATTGTTCGGATGGGTACCGACCGAGCAGAAGACCGAGGGATAACGCTCCGTCAGCGCGAGCAGCGTGTCGAGCTTTCGCACCCGCGTCGAGATCGTCACCATCTGAGAAACGCCGGCTCCGTGGGCACGGGCGACCAGATCGTCGCGCTCCGCGTCGAAGTCGGCGAAGTCGAGATGGCAATGGGTGTCGATCAGCATGCCGGTCACGCCTTGGCCGCGTCCGGAGCGACGTAGCGTGGATAGACCGGCGACGGCGCAGGCAGCTCCGTTCCGGCCTTCAGACGCCCGGCGGCACCGAGCTTGGCGAACACGCGGTCTTCCTCGGCCACGGCGACGAGATCGAGGATCTTGGCCGACGATGCGGGCATGATCGGCAGGAAGAGGGTGGCGATCTGGCGCACGACTTCCGCCGTCACGTAGAGCACCGTACCCATGCGCGCCTCATCGGTCTTCTTCAGCACCCACGGCGCCTGCGCGGCGAAATAGCGGTCCGCCTCGTTGACGATGTTGATGATCGCGGCAACTGCCTTGTGGATCTGCTGCTTGCCCATCTCCTCGCGGCAGATGTCGATCGCCTCGTCGGCGATCTTCAGGATCGCTTCGTCTTCCGCTGTCAGCGGACCGGGTGTCGGTACCCTGCCCTCGCAGTTCTTGTTGATCATCGACAGCGAGCGGCTCGCCAGGTTGCCGATGCCGTTGGCAAGATCGGCATTGATGCGGGTCGCGATGCCCTCTTCCGAATAGCTGCCGTCGTGGCCGAAGGAGACTTCGCGGAGGAAAAAATAGCGCACTTGGTCGAGGCCGAAATGGTTGACCAGATTGACCGGGTCGACGACGTTGCCGAGCGACTTCGACATCTTCTCGCCCTTGTTGAGCAGGAAGCCGTGGGCGAAGACGCGCTTGGGAAGCGGCAGGCCCGCGGACATCAGGAAGGCCGGCCAATAGACGGCGTGGAAGCGGATGATGTCCTTGCCGATGATGTGGACGTCGGCCGGCCAGTATTTGGCACGCGGGCCGTTCTCGTCTTCAACATAGCCGGTCGCGGTAATGTAGTTGGTCAGCGCGTCGACCCAGACATACATCACGTGCTTCGGATCATCCGGCACCTTGATGCCCCAGTCGAACGTGGTGCGCGAGATCGACAGGTCCTTGAGCCCCGACTTGACGAAGGAGATGACCTCGTTGCGGCGCTCGTTCGGACCAATGAAGTCGGGCTGGTCCTCGTAGAGCTTCAGAAGCTTGTCCTCATAGGCCGAGAGCCTGAAGAAGTAGCTTTCCTCCTCGACCCATTCGACCGGCGTGCCTTGCGGCCCGTAGCGAACGCCGTCGGCGCGCAGCTCCGTTTCCTCTTCCTGGTAATAGGCTTCGTCTCGGACCGAATACCAGCCGGCATAGCTGTCCTTGTAGATGTCGCCATTCGCCGCCATGCGACGCCAGACTTCCTGCACCGTCTGGTGGTGGCGCGGCTCGGTCGTGCGGATGAAATCGTCGTTCGACGAATTGAGCAGCCGGCCCATCTCGCGGAACTCGTCGGAATTGCGCTTGGCAAGATCCTCGACGGCAATGCCTTCGGCGCGCGCGGTCTGCTGCATCTTCTGGCCATGCTCGTCCGTTCCGGTGAGGAAAAAGACGTCCTTGCCGTCGAGCCGCTGGAAACGCGCCATGGCATCGGTCGCGAGCAGTTCGTAGGCGTGGCCGATATGCGGCTTGCCGTTCGGATAGGCGATGGCTGTGGTGATGTAGTAGGTATCGTTCATGGTCGGTCTTATGATCCGCGTCGATTGCGCATTTATGAAGTCATGCCGCTCTTAGAGCATTCTTGCGTCTTTAGAAACAGCCGTTTTCTCGAAGCCTGCCTTGCGCCCCGCGGATGGCGAACATCGCCTCGAAAGCCCACATGCTATGCCGTGACAGCGGTCAGGATGTCGAGGATCGTCTGCTTGCGGTCGAGATTGTAGGCGGCAGCCACCGAGAGCTGCTCGGTGATCGATGAAGAGAGCCGAGCATAGTGATCGGCAGCGCGGAGATTACCCGAAAGTGCTGCCGTCCGGGCCTGCTCCATCAGGAACTCGGCCAGATGCTCGGTGAAAAAGCCGAAGGCGACGTCGCTATCCTTGGCACTCAAGGCATCGGCGAGCTTGTACATCGTCTTGCGCGCCGACGGCCCGCTCTCGCCGAGCAGCTTGCCGAAGGCCTCGATGATGTCGGCGCCGCCGTAGTTCGCAAGTTTCAGCGCCTGCGCGACGCTGCCCTTCGAGAGAGACAGGATCGTTTCGGCCTGGGCCTCGGCAATCGAGAGGCCAAGCTGCGCCAGTGCCTGGCGCATTGCGTCGTCGGACAGCGCCGAAAGCTTCAGCGGCAGGCAGCGCGAGCGAATGGTCGGCAGCAGCTTGCCGGGTGCATGCGAGAGAACCAGGAACATGGCGCGCTTCGGCGGTTCCTCGAGGATCTTGAGGATGGCATTCGCCGCGTTGCGGTTGAGGTCGTCGGCCGGGTCGATGATGACGATGCGCCAGTTGCCGGTGCCCGAGGTCTGCGAGAAGAAGTGGCCGGCGCGGCGGACTTCGTCGATGGTTATCGCGGTCCGCACCTTTCCGGTCTTCTCGTCGACCGGACGGGACAGGTAGAGCAGGTTGTGACTGGCCCCGGAGGCGATCTGACGGCTGACGGCCGACGCCGGGTCGGGGTCGGCGATGACGTCGGGAGCGCTCGCCGGGTCCGGGTGCGAAAGGACGTGGTTGGCAAAGCGGAAGGCAAGCGTCGCCTTGCCGATCCCTTCGGGTCCTTCAATCAGGACCGCGTGATGCCCCTTGCCTGACCGATAGGTGCGGGCGAGAAAATCCTCGGCCGCCTCGTGTCCGAAAAGGCGTGTGTTCAAGGCAGGCGCGATCGCGCCGTCCAGCACTCCGTGTCGTTCGTCGCTCATTCCACGCCGACCGCTTTGGGAATGCCCGCCGTTTTCCGGCCGGCCAGGACCGGCAGAACCGCGTCGAGGATGTCGTCGGCGATCTCGCCGACCGATCGGCGTGCATCGATCACGCGGCAACGCTTCGGGTCGGCAGATGCGATATCGAGAAAGGCCTGCCGGCGCTTCTCGTGTGTATCGAGCTCTTCCTTCTCAAAGCGATCCGGAGCGCCCTGCCCGTTCGCTTCCGCGCTCAACCGACCACGGGCGCGCTCTAGCCCGAGCGTCGCGGGAAGATCGAGGATCAGGGTCAGGTCCGGCACGACCCCGTTGACCGCCACGCGCTCCAGCGCATCGATGAATTCCGGTTCGAGATTGCCGGTTGCGCCCTGATAGACGCGCGAGGAATCCATGAATCGGTCGCAGAGTACGACGAAACCCTTGGCAAGCGCCGGGCGAATCACGCTCTCAACATGGTCGTTACGGGCGGCGGCAAACAGGATGGCCTCCATGCGGATACCGTAGTCCTCGGCCGCACCGGAAAGCAGGACATGGCGCAGCGCCTCTGCACCCGCCGAACCGCCCGGTTCTCGGGTGGTGATCACGTCGAGGCCCTGGCGACGCAGGCTGTCGGCGAGACGGCGAATCTGGGTGGACTTGCCTGCCCCCTCGCCTCCCTCGAAAGTCACGAACATTCCCGCACCCGTCGACACCCTGGTCTTCCCGCCTTTTCGACTGTACCCACGTCTTTCGACCTGTTTAACCTATTCACCGCGCCCGCGAAACCGCTATCGGGGTGTTCACAGCCAGAAGAACAGCAGTTCGAACAGCGCGTCGCCCGCTTTCTGGCTCAGCGTGCCCTCGCCGACCGGCGCGGCACTCTTCAGCTTGACCTCGCGCAGCAGCCTTTCCCCCGAAGAGACCTGGAGGACGCCGATTTCGGCGTCGGCGGCGACCGGTGCCCGCAGCGGCCAGCGATAGACGATGCGCGCCTGGATCCTGTCGGGATTATCGATCGGAACGAAGATGTCGACGGGCCCAGCCGCGACGAGATCGACCTTCGCGGCGTCACCGCCGTAGACGCTGGCTGCCCCGATCGCCTGGCCCGCATCATAGAGGTGCCGCATCTCGAAGGCGCTGAAACCCCAGTCGAGAAGCCGCACCGCCTCCTCGGTCCGCTCCTTGTCCGACGGCAAACCGCTGATCGCGAGAAACAGCCGACGACCGTCGCGCTCCGCCGAGGTGACGAGGGAAAAGCCGCTCTCCTCTGCAAAGCCGGACCCAAGGCCATCGACACCGGCGCTGCGGCCGAGCATCGGATTGCGGTTGCGCTGGGCAATCTTGTTCCATTCGAACTCGGGAATGGCGAAGAGCCGGTAGAAGTCCGGATAGGTCGACTGAATATGCCGGGCGAGTGCAATCATGTCGGCGAGTGTCGTCTTGTTGCCGGGATCGGGAAGACCCGTCGGATTGGCAAAGGCACTTCCGCCAAGTCCGAGCGCCCTAGCACGGTCGTTCATGCGGGCAGCAAACTTCGCCTCAGTGCCATCCATGCCCTCGGCGAGGATGATGCAGCTGTCATTGGCCATCTGCACAGCGATCCCCTTGACCAGATCCTCGACACGGATCTCGGAATTCAGGGCAGCGAACATGGTCGCCGTGCGCGAAGGGGCGCCACCGGTCCGCCAGGCGTGCTCGCTGACGCGATAGACGGTGTCCAGGCTGATTTCCTGCCGTTTCAAGGCGTCGAAGACGATTTCCAGCGTCATCAGCTTGGCGAGAGAGGCCGGGGGAAAGGGCCTTTCTTCGCCCTTGGCGAGCAGGACCGTGCCGGTCGAGGCTTCGATCAGCAGGACCTGTGGCGCCTTCGTCTCGAAAAGACCGGAAGGCGCCTTCTGGGCGAAGGCAGGAAGGGAAAAGATGACGGAAAGGAACAGGACGGCAAGGGCAAGGCTATGTCGCATGGTCTATTTCGGTTCCTCGCCGCGTGACCGGCTGCCGCCGCGGGCGGATCGATCGTCCGGAATACTATCGGCGCGCGGACAGCTTGGTGGCACCGCGCGCGACCGAGGACAGAATCGACGCCTCCGTCAGGCCGTCATTGCGCACCATAATCGCGTCAAAGGCAAGCGTGGCGGGAGCCTCGACCGGCTCTGCCGAAAAAGCAGAGACGGCGCTGCCAGCCGGAACGCGCAGATAGTGGCCGTCGAGCGGGCGCTCGGTCGGCCAGGGGCCGAATTCCGGCAGGATCACCATGCCGTCGAAGGCGGCGGCAGCCGTCGCGGCAACACCGTTGTCGGCCGAGGGATAGGCCGCGGAAGGCGTCGGACCGGCAAGGCTCGTCATCGTCGCCGGGGCGTAGTCTGGCGAAGCCGGCAGGCTCTTGTTGTCGGCGGAAGCCACCATCACGCCGGATGCAATCTGGCCGCCGGGATCAACAACCGGCGAACGGTCGCCCTTGCGGATGTAAGACGCCATCAGATACGGCATGTCGTGGCCGTCCATCCGGGCGGGACCGACATATTGCACACGGACCTTCCCGGTGCCGCTGTGGGCCATGTCGAGCATGTCGGCGGTCTTGTTGGAAAGGTCGATGATGCGATCGGAATGGAACGGTCCGCGGTCGTTGACGCGAACGATGACCGAGCTGCCATTGGTCAGGTTGGTCACACGCGCATAGCTCGGCAGCGGCAGGGTCGGGTGGGCGGCGGAGAGGTAATGCTGGTCGTAGAGTTCGCCATTGGCGGTCTGCCGGCCATGGAAGGCCGAACCATACCAGGAGGCGACGCCGACCTTGTCATAGTCCGGATTGTCCTTCGGGACGTAGACCTTACCTTTCACGGTATAGGGCTTGCCGACCATGTAGCGGCCGCCGCCCTTCGGCACGGGACCGCTCGCCACCAGCCGCGGGCTCGCCTTCACGCCGTATTCGGATTCGGCAAAATACTCCTTGGAACGCTTCTTCTTTTCCGGCTTGCCGCCGGTCGTCGCGCAGGATGCCAGGCTCGCGCACAAAAACGTCAATGCGACCCACTTGGCTCCGTTGATCAGAGTGCTGCCGCCTGCCTTGAAATTCATAAGTCCCACTGCCGATGCTGTCGGTCACGGCTCCCCTGCCGTCGTCGACCGAGCCCATGACCCAACCAACCAACCGTCCTGTTACGAAGCAACAACGCGGTCACAACATGGCAGAATTGCGAACATTTGCCTCAAACTATCTGGGTTACTTTGCGGCATGGTTAACAAACAACTAAAGACCGAAGAGCGCCCGGGCCTTCAACTTGAGGCGCGAAACAAGGTAACCACCACGCACTCGCCAGTCCGATCCGGCCACCTGCCCATTGCTCGCACAAACGAAATGCGTCTTGCAAAGCGCCGGCGCATTGCGCATAAGGCGGACACCGGAAGAGTGTCCGAGCGGTTTAAGGAACCGGTCTTGAAAACCGGCGTGCGGGAAACCGTACCGTGGGTTCGAATCCCACCTCTTCCGCCATATCCGTTCACAACACCCTGAAATTAGATAAATTTCCTCCTAATTCTGCGGTCAGACCATCACCTGGCCCATCGTGTCATTATTTTGCGATGGTGAGAAATCGTTCGCTCCCGCATGTTGCTGTTTCTGATTTGTTCGCGTTTGATGCGAACATCAATTGGACGTTAGGGCTCGGCAATAGCTGAGCGAAGCGCAAGACATGCTACCTACTTTGAATCCGCGAGACGGAGAAAGAGTGTAGCTATGTCTCGGCATGAGAGAACTGCGGCCCCACATACCTCAAAAGCCTCAATAGCAATGGTCATATGCCCGCGCCAGGTCGGGGTGCACTGAAGCCGAAGGAGACTTGTTTGCCTTCGCCGAGGGGGCTGCCCTTGCAGTAACCGAGCAGGCTTCCCGCGTTCGATCCGTGCCATCTCCAGATAGCGACCTGACATCCTCCGATCAGTTCCTCACGGATCGCGATGTCGCCAAACGCTATCGGGTGCAGAAGCAAACAATCTGGCGATTGGCCAAATACTCAGCACATGAATAGCCCCGAGTTTCGCAGACAGCCTCGGGTTAGGTTTTCTGCTGCTTCTCGAAGTCTAAGGGCGACAGCATCCCGTTCCTGGCGTTCTTACGTTTCGGGTTTTAGAACATTTCGATGTAATCGAGCACGTCCTTGCGAACTTCATCGCGTGAGCGGTAGACCCTGCGGCGTATTCGCTCTCGCTTCAGAAGATCGAAGAAGTTCGCGGCCACCGCATTGTCACGGCAGTTGCCGCGTCGGCTCATCGAGTGAACCAGATTGTGGTGCTTGAGGAACGAGGCCCAGTCGATGCTGGTGAATTGCGAGCCCTGGGCCGAAGGAATCAGCACCTTGTCCTTCGGCTTTCGCCTCCACACCGCCATGAGCAGAGCCTGCAACGCGACGTCGGTGGTTTGTCGGCTCTGCATCGCCCAGCCGATGACCCGGTGGGAATAGAGGTCGATGACGACCGCAAGGTAAGCGAAGCCCTCGCAGGTTCGGATGTCGATGATGTCCGTGACCCAGGCCCTGCCCGGAGCCGCGACCTCAAATTGCCGGTCGAGCGTGTTGTCGATAGCGACGGCAGGCCTGCCGCCATAGATGCCGGGACGGCGTTTATAGCCGATCTCAGCCTTGATCCCGGCGAGACGTGTCAGACGCGCGATCCGGTTCGGGCAGCACATCTCGCCCTGATCGAGAAGGTCGTCGTGCAGCTTGCGATAACCGTAGACCTTGTCGCTCTCTTCCCACGCCTTCAGAAGAAGATTAGTCTATCGCTTGTCCTCGTTGGCCCGTTTGCTCAACGGGTTCTTCAGCCAGGCATAAGACCCACTGGGATGAACCCGCAAAAGGCCACACATCGTCCGCACCGAAAACTGCTGCCGATGCAGAACAATGAACGCGTACTTCACTTTGCATCCCTGGCGAAATACGCGGACGCGTTCCGCCGGGCAATCGATTCACTGGATCGATTGCTTGTCCGGCTTCAATTTAGGATGTCACGCTCCTCGGTCACGCGAGCCGGCTCCTTCTTCAGCCGCCTGATCTCCTCGGCCTCTTCAATCCCCTTGGCGTTCGGCGCGGCAAACTTCTTCTTCCATTCGTAGAGCGAATGCTGGCTGACGCCGAGACGCTGCGAAACCTCAGCAACCGAATAGCCTCGCTCCGTGATCTGGCGCACCGCGTCTCGCTTGAAATCTTCGGTGAAATTGGCTTTGCCCATGATGCTCTTCCTGCCTCAAATTTAGGGAAGAAGGCGTCTACAATTCTAGGGCCTGTTCAGAACGGCTCACGAGGAGCTCGGCGTCGCCGTCGATGAGAGCCATATCCTCGCCTGCGGTTATGCGCCGGAAAAGGCGGTCAATGCGCTTCAGGCCCTTGCAGACAGGGAAGGCGCCCTGCCCCGCGGCATGTTTGTCAACTCGACAATCTCGCTGGAAGGCGTGATGCGCTGGATCAAGGGCTCGCATCACTTCAGCGACGACCCACCGGTCATCGGCTGCTTCGACTGGGACCCATTCGTCGCGCTGCTCGCCGACAACATCGAGATGGTGCGCCAGGACGTCAGCGGAATGCTCCAGTCCGTCTTCAGGATCATCGACGATGGCGGCACGGCGCTGCCCTTGATCGAGGTCCCGCCCATCTTCGATTCCCACGCGCGATAACGCACCCGCCTTTTCACCGCTTTGCCGAAACCGATATCGGCAGACGTCAGGCCTGCCCCGAGGAAGCCCGGGGCAGGAGCACAGTCACCCGAACGCCGCCCTCGTTTCCAGGCACCGGCGACGTGATCGCGAGATGTCCTCCGGCCCGCTCGGTAATTGCCTTAACGATGGCAAGGCCAAGCCCGCTGCCTTCCGTGCTTTGCGTTCCACGTTCGAAGCGCTGCGTCAGCTTCTCGATGGTCCCCGGCGGCAGTGCGGCGCCGTCATTGCTCACGGCCAGGGTGGCATCGCGATCGAGGCTCACCTCGACCGGGCAGCCCGAACTGCCGTGACGCAAGGCGTTTTCGATCAGGTTCCGGCACAGGATACCGAAAGCATCCGGATCCAGATCAGAAAGAACCGGTTCTGGAGGCATCGAGAGATCGATTCGCCGTGCTCCGGCTCCGGCCTCATAACGGCAGAAATCCGCGACGATCAATTCGAGGACGGGCCGCAAGTCGGACGGTGCCTCGAGCCGCAGGCGGCTGCCCTCGGCCCGGGCAAGCTGCATCAGCTTTTCCGACATCCGCATCAGGCGCTTCAGCGTCGTCTCGATCTCGGTGGCGCGTCGAGCGGCGGCGGTATCCTGCGTCTCCGCCCGCAGGCGCTGTGCCTGAGCGATCGCGCCGGCCACCGGAGTGCGCAGTTCGTGAGCAGCGTTGGCTGCGAAGCTACGCTCCGCCTCGAAGGCCGCCCTCAGCCGATCGAGCAGTTGGTTGATCGCACCCGTGATGGGTTCGAGCTCGCGCGGCAACCCGGTATCAGGCAAGGGCGAAAGGTCCTGCCGCCCCCGAGCTTCCAGCGCCTGCTTCAGCCGACGCACCGGCCGAAACCCGCTCCTTGTCGCGAATCCGATGGCGGCAAGGCTGATCGGAATGACCAGGGCCAGCGGTAGGGAAAGGCCGAGCATCATATTGCGCGACACCTCGGCGCGATGGTCAAGCGGCTCCGCCACGGCAATCGTGACGTCACCGTCATGCGCGGCATCGAAATAGAGACGATGTGTCGCCGTCTGCCGAAAGCCCGGCGCTTCATAGGCCGGGAAGCTCACGTCTTCCGCGCCCTGCGACTGAAGAAGGACATGGTCGCTTCCGTCTCGCACGACATAGGTCACCGCCTCGTCATACGGGCGAAGCCGGCCGACATGCTCTTCCCGCTCGTCGTCGTCATCGCCGTGATCACCGCGGCGGAAACGAAGGTCGCGGAGCGCCAGCGGCAGGATGCGCTGCGCGGTCGCGGCCAGTTCCTTGTCGAAGACCTCCTCCATCTCCCGCCCTAGACGGTTTGCCGTGATACTGGCGGCGGCGAGCCAGAGGACGGTGACCGAAAGACCGACCACCAGCGCCAGTCGCGCCTGGAGCGAGCGCGGCCAGTTCATGGTCGCCCCAGGCGGTAGCCAAGACCCCGCTCCGTCTCGATCACATGCGCGCCGAGTTTCTTGCGCAGGCGGCTGACATGCACCTCTATCGCATTGCTGTCGATTTCCGTGCCGAAGGAATAGAGCCTCTCCTCGAGTTGCGCCTTGGACAGCAACTGGCCCGGGCGCTGAAGGAATGCCTCGAACAACACCCATTCCCTGGCGGTCAGGACAACGGGCCTGCCATTGTTGAGGATGCTGCGCGCCGCGAGATCGACCTCCAGCGGTCCGAGCGTGACCAAGGGGTTGGGATTGCCGACATAACGCCGGGCGACCGAGCCGATGCGTGCCGAGAGTTCGTCGAGGTCGAACGGCTTCACCAGATAATCGTCGGCGCCGGCGTTTAGCCCATCGATCCGATCCGACACCTGGTCGAGCGCCGTCAGAATGATGACGGGGGTGACGTCACCCCGGCCACGCAATGCCTTGAGAAAAGGAATGCCGCGCCCGTCGGGCAGCATCAGGTCAAGAAGCACAAGGTCATAGACTGCAGCCGCCAGCGCATCGCCGGCGCGGTCGAGCCGCGTCACCCAATCGACCGAATGTCCGTCACCGGCGATCTGGTCGCGGACGGCTGCGCCCAGCACGTTGTCGTCTTCGACCAACAATACCCTCATCGGCTTCTCCCGGTGTTCCTTGGTCAGCATTAGTCGATCCGCCACCTTACGGGAAGCTGAAGCCACGTCGCACCGATTGTCAGGAAACGGTCAGCCTCGGGTTTCTATCTTCACGTCATCCGGAATGGAGGAATGACAATGGCGATGCGAACGGTTCTCACGGCGACGATGATCGCGCTTCTGACAGGCACGGCACTGGCCGAGGACGACTGCAACATTCCGATGGCGACCTGGCAGCCGCGCGAGGCCGTCCGTGCCATGGCGGAAGCCCGCGGCTGGCGGCTGCAGCGCATCAAGATCGACGACGGCTGTTACGAGATTCACGCCCTCGACGCGAACGGCCAGCGCTTCGAGGCAAAGATCGATCCCGCCACGCTTCAGATCATCGAGATCGAGCACGAACCGGAACACGGCCATCGCTGAACCTGTCGTCCTCGTCCGGGCTGACGGGAAGCTGAAGCAGATCGGCGCCGGCCGTCAGCAAGCGATCAACCAGGGCCGGCATTTGACTACCACCAATACAAGGAACCAGATCATGACAAAGCATCGCAGACTTCTGCTGGCGACCCTCACCGCCGGCACCATGCTCACGGCCTTCGGAACGTGGGCCGCCCCCCTTTCATCGCTGGTTTCTCCGGCACTGGATATCCAGGCGAACGGAACTCTCGTCCACCCGGTGGACGCCGACGAGGATGACGAGTTCGAAGGTGCGAACTACCGGAGAGACCACCACGATGACGACGACGATCATGAAGATGAAGATGAAGATGAAGACGAGGATGACGACGACGATTTCGGGATGGGTGGCGGCAAGCAGCATTCGCCGGCGCCCGCCGGCACCGTGACGCCGCCGGACAACGGCCTGATCCTGAAAGGGTCGACGCCCAAGGTCGTGGTCAACTGATCCTACTCATCCGACAAAAGGAACCAGACAATGAAATCCCTTCTCGCAGCCCTCGCCGTCACGACCGCGCTCACCCTCCCGGGCATGGCGTTTGCCCGGCAGGTCACGCTCACGACCAATCTCAAGAACTACGGGGGCGACGGCGCCTATCTCGCCTACTATGTCACCGATGCCAACGGCGCCTATGCCGGCAGCCTCTGGATGGCCGGCGGCAAGGCCAAATACTACGAGCACCTGAGCGGCTGGTATCGGGCTTCTGGCGGTAATACGTCGGACATCAGCGGGATCACCGGTGCAAGCGTCGGCGCCGGGCGCAGCCTCGCCATCACGCTTGACCTGGCCGACGCGCTGTTCGATGCCGGCTATGAACTTCATATCGACGCCGCCGTCGAGGACATGCGCGACAGCCCCTCGGAAATCGTCGTTCCTTTGACGTCCGACGGCGCGGGCAAGCCCGTTTCGGGCAGTCGTTACATCGCCGACTTCACCTACGGCCTCTGAGCAGAGAAGGGTACCAACCATGATCCGGTCGCTTCATCGTTGGCCGGGGCTGATCGGCGCAATCCTTCTTTGCGCCGTCGCCCTGAGCGGAACGGTCCTGTCGGTCTATCCCGCCTACGAGGCCATCAACGCGCCGAGTTCGGCCGGCATGAACGTGGCAGAGCTTGCCACACGCGTGCAGGCGCAGCAGCCAACGGTGGAGCAGATCCGGCGGGCGCCCTCCGGCAAGATCACGGCCTATTTCTACGAGGGTGACCAGCCCACCGCGGCCGCGATCGACCCCGCGACCGGCGTCATGATCGGCAGCGCCGACACGCCGGCCCTGCAACGCTGGCTGACCAACCTGCACCGTTCGCTCTTCCTCGGCGACAGCGGGCGCATGGTGACTGCCGCGGGCGCCGCCGCGATGCTGGTGCTCTGTCTTTCCGGCCTCTCGCTTCTGGCGCGCCGCGCCGGAGGCTGGAAGCGGCTGTTCTCTCCACTTCGCGGCCAGGGCGAAGGGCGCCGTCACGCCGCCCTCGCGCGGTTCTCGGTGTGGGGCCTTGCCCTCTCCTCGATCACCGCGCTCTGGATGACGGCCGGCACCTTCGGCCTCCTGCCGGAGGGTTCCGGCGCCCCCGCCTTCCCTACCAATGTGAGCGGCCGGACCGGTCAGCCGCCGGCGAACATCGAAGTCCTGCAGGAGACCCCCGTCAACGCGTTGCGCTCGCTGACCTTCCCCGTCGCCGGCGACAAGACCGACGCCTTCACGCTGAAGACAACCGGGGGTGAGGGCTATATCGATCAGGGAACCGGCGCGCTGATTGCCTGGAACGATGCGGACGCATGGCAGCGGGCGAGCGACGTAATCACTCTCCTTCACACCGGTCAGGGCGCCTCGATCCTCGGGCTTGTTCTCGGACTGTCGGCCCTCGGCGTTCCGGTCATGGGCTGGACCGGGATACGCCTGTGGCTCACCGGCCGGCGCAAGCAGGCGAGCGGCCGCGTTCCCGCCGATCAGGCCGACACAATCATCCTCGTCGGCAGCGAGGGCGGCAGCACGTGGGGTTTCGCAGATACGCTTCAGGCAACCCTGACCGCGAACGGTGCCAGGGTCCACAGCGCCGCCATGGCCGCCTTTGCCCCCGACCAGTGGCCGAAGGCCCGCCGCATCCTCGTGCTGGCCGCGACCTATGGAGAGGGAGAGGCACCGGCTTCCGCAAGGGGCTTTGTCGATCGCCTCACCGCTCTTCCCGAGGCGCCCGCCGCCTCATTGGCGATCCTCGGCTTCGGCGATCGCAACTTCCCCGCCTTCTGCGGCTTTGCCGCCGAGGTCGCACGGGCAGCGGAGGCCAAGGGCTGGAAGCAGTTCCTGGCGATGGACACTGTCGACCGCCAGTCGCCGCAGGATTTCGCCCGCTGGGGCCGGACGCTTTCCCAGGCTCTCGGGGCAGACTTCGAGCTCAACCATCAGCCCAAGGCACCCTCGACTCGTGAACTGCGTCTCATCTCCCGCCGCGACTACGGCGCGGAAGTCCAGGCACCGACGGCCATCTTGCGCTTCGCCCTGCCCGCGGCCTCGTTCTGGCAGCGCCTGACGCGTCGGGCGTTCCCGGCCTTCGAGGCGGGCGACCTGCTCGGCATCGTGCCCGAAGGCTCCACCGTGCCGCGCTTCTACTCGCTCGCCTCCGGCAGTAGTGACGGCTTCATCGAGATCTGCGTCCGCAAGCAGCCGGGCGGATTATGCTCGACACGGCTCGCCATGCTGGAGCCCGGTGACAGCGTTCACGCCTTCCTGCGTCCGAATCCGGGTTTCCGGCCGGTGCGGGGCAAGAGCCCCGTTCTGCTGATCGGTGCCGGGACGGGGATCGGGCCGCTGGCCGGCTTTGCGCGAAACAACCGGGCTGCTCGGCCGATGCACCTCTTCTTCGGCGCCCGCCACCCGTCGAGCGACGCGCTCTATGCCGAAGAACTGGCCAATTGGCAGAGCGAAGGTCGGCTGGCCTCCGTCACCATGGCCTATTCCCGTGGCGCAACGCCGATCTATGTGCAGGATGTGTTGCGCCGGGATGCCGCCCGCGTCGCGCGCCTTGTCTCGGAAGGCGCACAGATCATGGTCTGCGGCGGGCGCGACATGGCCGCAGGTGTCGCCTCGGCACTAACCGACATCCTGGCAGGACAAGGCCCCAACCTTGCCACCCTGAAGGCGGAGGGACGCTATGCCGAAGACGTTTACTGACCTCGTCCGTCACACTTTGAGCGGCCCGACCATGGGCACCCGCTGGTCCGCCCTCTTCCATGCACCGCCCGCGTTCGATCCCGAACCGGCAAGGGCCGCCATGGCGGCGGCCGTCGCCGAAGTCGACGCCCAGATGTCGACGTGGAAGCCGGACAGTGACCTCAACCGCCTGAGCGCGGCCGACCCCGGCGAATGGGTTTTACTGCCGGCACCGCTGATGGAGGTGCTGTCCGCCGGCCTAGACGTCGGGCGGGCAACCGGCGGCGCCTTCGACATCGGCATGGGCGATGCCGTCACCGCCTGGGGCTTCGGCGCGGATCCGGCCGACGAAGATCGCATCCGTGCCGCGCGTGAAAAGCCGCGGCTGCCGGCCCACGAGTGCCTCGAACTCGACCGCGCAGGCGGCCGCGCCCGCAAGAGCGAACCGATGGTTTTCGACCTGAGCGGCATTGCCAAGGGATATGGCGTCGATCGTCTTGCCCGCGTCGCCAGGTCCTTCGGCATCAACGATGCCCTCCTGGCGATCGACGGGGAATTGCGCGCGCTCGGCAGCCAGCCGGACGGCACCGCCTGGACGGTCGCGGTGGAAGCGCCGGACCCCGACCGCCGGGCACCGCACTCCATCCTGGAACTCAGCGACACCGCGGTCGCGACGTCGGGAGACTACCGCCACTGGGTCCAGGTCGGCACCCGCCGCCTCGGCCATACAATGGACCCGCGCCGCGGTATGCCGCTTGCCGCGTCGCCGGCCTCGGTGACTGTCCTTGCCGGCAACTGCATGACGGCCGACGCCTGGGCAACGGCGATGATGGTTCTTGGCCAGGAACGCGGTCTCACCTTCGCCCGCACCATCGGGCTCTCGGTCCTATTCATCAGCGGTAACGGAACGGAAAGCGTCGGAACCGGTTCGTTCGCTCCGGTAACGCCTCTGCCGATGACAGGTGCCGGTTCCCCTTCCAGCTGATACGCAAGGGTCGCGCACCGCGTCGAGCAACGTGCGCTTCCACGTCAGGAGCGGGACCCGCGTTGCGCCCTCCGCGCTCCGACGGCACGAAACTTTCTTTTGCAGCCGCCTATTGCGGCCGGCGTACCGAAATACCATCTTCTATAGCGATCATGCAACAAACGGCGGATTTTGTTCTTCGAGAGAACTCGATACGTCTTGAAGATGACAGTTCCCGGTGAAATAAAACGGGATCGGTTCAGATTTTACCGAATGGTTTAGGCGAAGCGGAACCAGTTTTGCCGTAATCTCGTTCTAGCAGCGAGCTTCGGGAGCAAGAAAGCAATGCGCGCCATATTCATTCTCATCATCGCTTCGGTGCTCAGCATCCTGGCTTTCAAGTATAACGACAATTCGCTTGGCCAAAACGAACTGATGGCGTCTCCGGTCGACGTCGCGACGCAGAGGTAAGATTTCGCCAAATCGCCCCTGCCGTGCAGTGGCGCGTCCCTTCATGTCGCCCTAGCCCAACAGCCCCTTCAGCCAATCCGACGACAGGCGTTTCTCCAGCTCCGCCGCCACCTCGTCGAGGGAATCCTCGACACTCCGGCGATAGTCACCTCCCCCTCCCTCGATCCCGAAGCTTTCGAGCAGCCGCCCCCGATAGGCGTCGCTGGTGAAAAGTCCGTGCAGATAGGTGCCCATTACCTTGCCATCCAGCGATCGGGCGCCGTCCGGCCTCCCATCAATCGTCACCGGTGCCCTCTCGCAGTCAGGCCCGCTCGTCACGCCAAGATGGATCTCGTAGCCGGAAAGCCCGGATTCATATTCGAGGGAACGCGCAACGCTGTTGCGCACCGTCTTTTCCGGCGCCATCACGGTATCCACCTCAAGCAGGCCCAGGCCGGGCACGCTACGGCTCTCGCCCTCCAGCCCGAGCGGATCGGAAACGGTCCGGCCGAGCATCTGGTAACCGCCGCAGATGCCGATCACCCGCCCGCCACGGCGCACATGGGCGGAAATGTCTGCATCCCAGCCATTGGCGCGCAGATCCTGCAGATCGCCGATCGTCGACTTGGACCCGGGCAGGATCACCAGGCCGGCGTCTGGGGGCAAACTCTCTCCGGCACGCACATAGACGAGTTCCACCTGCGGCTCGGCGGCGAGCGGATCGAAATCGTCGAAGTTGGCGATCCGCGACAGGACGGGTACTGCGACCTTTAAGGCCCCCGTTCCGCCGCTCGCCAGCCGCTCGAGCACGACGGAATCCTCCGCCGGCAGTCGTCCGGCAGCCTTCAGCCACGGCACGACGCCGAAACAGGGCCAGCCGGTAAAGGCGCCGATCGCGTCAATTCCGTCATTGAACAGACTGGCATCGCCGCGGAACTTGTTGATGATGTAGCCGACGATCTGCCGGCGATCCTCCTCGGGAAGGATCGTATGGGTGCCGACCAGCGAGGCAATCACGCCGCCCCGGTCGATGTCGCCCACCAGCACTACCGGCACACCGGCACGCGTGGCGAAACCCATGTTCGCGATATCACCTGGCCTCAGGTTGATTTCCGCCGGCGATCCGGCCCCTTCGACGATGACGAGATCAGCCCCCTTCCCGACCGTCTCAAAACTTTCCAGGACCGCGGACAGCAATTGGGGCTTGAGCTTCTGGTAGTCCCGCCCCTTCGCCTGTCCGAACACCTTGCCCTGCAGAATGATCTGGCTGCCCGTCTCGGATTGTGGCTTCAGGAGCACCGGGTTCATGTGAACGGACGACGGAACCCGACAGGCCAGCGACTGGAGCCATTGCGCCCGGCCGATCTCGCCACCGTCATCAGCCACCGCGGCATTGTTCGACATGTTCTGTGGCTTGAAGGGCCGAACGCTCAGGCCACGATTGGCCGCCAGCCGACAAAGGCCTGCGACGAGTATCGTCTTTCCGACATCGGAGCCCGTCCCCTGCAGCATCACGGCTTTCGTCATTGTCGTTCCCATTCCAAATTTACCTGCGTCAAACCGTTGCAGGCGCGCGATTTCCGCCCTTTTTTCGCCACAAACCGGCACCTGCGCAAGCCTGCCCGGCAACGCCTCGCACTATTTGTCCATTTGCGACATAACGTGACGACTTGCCCCATTGCAGCGGACCGCGGCCGGGTCTATTTGAACCGCCGAACGACCGGCGCAAACGGGTGTCCGGGATCAGAAGGCCAAATCCATGCTGTATATTCTTCGCAATCACAATAGGCTCGACATCGCCTGGAACGGCAATGCGCCAAAAACCCAAACCACTGCTCGCTGGGAAGTGCTCATGCCTCGCCGCGGCAGCACCGTGCTGGAACGCCTGCGCCGCATCGGCGAATAAGGCCGCGACCTTTCGTGGCGAGCCCGATGCGGCTCGCCGACCGACGTCGATCGTTCTGGATGGAATGCCCATTCGGGCGAAATACACAGCGCCCCGGTACGCAATACCAAACCCGGGAACGCTGACGGCAATTACGCGCCGTTGGGGCTTTTCTAGCCCGTCAGTTCTTACCGGAGTGTTATTCCGGCTCTCCCCGTCAAAAAAAATTCATCGAAATCCGAGATTGTGGCCTCGCTGTTGCGAACCGCTCCAAATGGCGCGGACGGGACAGCGCTTGTCTCGTACGGGAGTGGTATTTTCCGGCCGGCTCCTTCTCACCAGAGCAAACGCCCATGCTTTGGGCGCCGGCCCGGTCCATTCACGGCCCGAATGCAGCAAAATGAGGCGTTACAAAGGGTTGCGACCGCTTCCACGCGACGCCCGCCCCAGTTCCGGAGGTTGATTTCTCCGCCGGAACCCTTAGGCTGATCTTCGATCGGCACGATAAGGGGCGAGCGGCGCACAGGGATTTGCTGCTTCAATGACAAGAGTCGATCGACATTTGGAAGCTCAGTCGGAGCAAGGGCATGCGACGAGCAACCAGCGAATTTCGCCATAGGTGCGGCAGGGATCAGCAGTAACCCGGCCGTGCCCATTCCAGAACGCTGCCAAATTAAGACTGGGAGGTCTTAAAGACATGAAGAAGCTTCTCGCATCCACCTTCCTCGCCGCCGGCCTTTACGCCGTCGCCGGCTCCGCCCAGGCCGCCGATTGCGGTGACGTTTCGATTGCCGAAATGAATTGGGCATCGGCCGGCGTCGCCGCCTATGTCGACAAGATCATTCTCGAAAGCGGTTACGGCTGCAAGGTGACACTGGTCACCGGCGACACCATGCCGACCTTCACCTCGATGAACGAGAAGGGCGAGCCGGACATCGCACCCGAACTGTGGGTCAACGCCGTGCGCACGCCGCTCGACGCCGCAATCGCCGAAGGCCGCCTGATCCAGCTTGCGCCGCTGCTCAGCGACGGCGGTGTCGAAGGCTGGTGGATCCCCAAGTTCCTCTCCGACGCGCATCCGGACATCAAGACGGTACAGGACGCCCTTTCCCATCCGGAACTGTTCCCGGCTCCGGAAGATCCGTCCAAGGCGGCTGTCACCAACTGCCCGTCGGGCTGGAACTGCCAGATCTCGACCGCCAACCTCTACAAGGCGCTCGGCGCCAAGGAAAAGGGCTTCGAACTGATCGACACCGGCTCGGCCGCAGGCCTCGACGGCTCGATCGCCAACGCCTTCGAAAAGAAGACCGGCTGGCTCGGTTACTACTGGGCACCGACCGCCATCCTCGGCAAATACGAGATGGTCAAGCTGTCCTTCGGCGTCGAGCATGACAAGGCCGAGTGGGACAAGTGCACGGCCGTTCCGGATTGCGCCGACCCGAAGGTCAACTCCTATCCGGTCTCCGACGTCTTCACCGTGGTCACGAAGAAGTTCTCCGAAAACAACGCGGTCGCCATGGACTACCTGAAGACCCGCAAGTGGGACAACCAGACGGTCGGCAAGGTTCTCGCCTGGATGGACGAGAACCAGGGCACGAACGAGGATGCCGCCGAGCACTTCCTGAAGGACTATGCCGACATGTGGACCACCTGGGTCTCGCCGGAAGTGGCCGAAAAGGTAAAGGCAGGCCTCTGATCCCCGGACGGCGGCGGGCTCGTGCCCGCCGCCTTCTTTTTTCCGACGGACAGGCAAGACATGCCTCCGGCGAGCAAGGCTCCCGTTGAAGTGAAGCCGGCGCCGGAACCAGGGCTCAACAAAGGGGATAGAGATGGCTTCTGTCATTTGCGGTTATCTGCCGCAATTGCTGTGCGAGTTTCCGTCGATCGACGAGAATCTCATGCGCGATTTCAAGAAGACCGTGGACGCTGGCTTCAAGGCCTTCGTGCGCAGTTATGGCGACATTCTGGACACGGCGCTCCAGCCGCTGCAATGGTTCCTCAACTGGCTGCAAGACCTTTTCGTCGATACGCCCTGGATCCTCTTCCTGATCGTCCTGACGGCGGTCGTCTATTTTGCCAGCCGCAATCTGCGCATCACGATCGGCACGGCCGTCTCCATGGCGTTGATCGGCGCGGTCGGGCTCTGGGAAGACACCATGGTGACGCTTGCCATGGTCACCGTCTGCACGCTCATCTCCATCGTCATCGGCATTCCGATCGGCATCCTGATGGCCCGGTCGGACCGGGTCCAGGCGACAGTTAATCCGGCACTTGACGTCATGCAGACCATGCCGAGCTTCGTCTATCTGATCCCTGTCGTGATGATCTTCGGCATCGGAAAGGTGCCGGGCCTGATCGCCGTCGTCATCTATGCCGTTCCGCCAATGATCCGCCTCACCAATCTCGGCATCCGGCTGGTTGACCGTGAAGTGCTCGAAGCGGCCGATGCCTTCGGATCCTCGCCGCGGCAGAAGCTCGTCAACGTGCAGATCCCGCTCGCGCTGCCCACCATCATGGCAGGCATCAACCAGACAATCATGATGTCGCTCGCCATGGTGGTCGTCGCCTCGATGATCGGCGTCGGCGGCCTCGGCAAGAACGTGCTGCAGGCGATTACCAATCAGTTCTTCACCATCGGCTTCCTGAACGGCTTCGCACTCGTGGCGATCGCGATCATCTTCGACCGGACCAGCCAGGCCTACGGCAAGCGACTTCAGAAGCATACGGAGGTGATCCATGGCTAGTCACGGGATCGAGATCAAGGAACTCTACAAGATCTTCGGACCGCGGGGCGAAGACTTCATCGACGCCGTCAAGGGCGGCATTTCGAAGTCCGAACTCAACGGCAAATATGGCCATGTCCTCGGCCTCAAGAACATCAATATCTCGATGCCGGCCGGCGGCATTACCGTGGTCATGGGCCTGTCGGGTTCCGGCAAGTCGACACTGATCCGCCACATCAACCGGCTGATCGAGCCGACCGCCGGCCAGGTGCTCTACGACGGCGTCGATGTCTGCCGCATGTCTTCTGATGAACTGCGGGAATTCCGCCGCCACAAGACGGCGATGGTGTTCCAGAAGTTCGCGCTGCTGCCGCATCGCACGGTGCTGGAGAACACGGTCTACGGCCTCGACATCCAGGGAGTGGACCGTGCCGAGAGCGAGAAGAAGGGCCGCTACTGGATCGACCGCGTCGGCCTTTCCGGCTTCGAACGACATTATCCGAACCAGCTGTCGGGCGGCATGCAGCAGCGCGTCGGGCTTGCCCGTGCACTTACCAACGACGCCGACATCCTGCTGATGGACGAGGCCTATTCGGCGCTCGATCCGCTGATCCGCGTCGACATGCAGTCGGTGTTGCTGGAACTGCAGCAGGAACTGAAGAAGACCGTCGTCTTCATCACCCATGACCTCGACGAGGCTTTGAGGCTCGGCGACAAGATTGCGATCCTGCGGGACGGTGAAGTGATCCAGCAGGGCACCGGCCAGGAGATCGTGCTGTCGCCCGCCGACGACTACATCTCCGCCTTCGTCAAGGAGGTCAATCGCGGCCGCGTGATCCGCGTCGACACGATCATGAAGCCGATTGCAGCGGCCCCTGAAGGCATGGCACTGCCCGCCGACTGCGTGCTCGAACAGGCCGCACGCCTGATGACGGAAGCCCGCCAGACGGTGGCGCATGCCGTGGACGATGCGGGACGGCCGGTCGGGCGGGTCGACATCGCCACGATCATCGCCGCCATGGTGACGCCCGCCAGCCATGAAGAGGCGGTGGCGGCGGCCTGACGGCCCCACCCCTCCCCCACATCTGTCCATCGGCGACGCGCGTGAGCGGCGCCGATGGTCGTGTTTAACCGTTGCGGTCATATAAAGAATTCTTTATATCCCTCTTCGAACATCATTCGAGGACAGAACCATGGCGACTGCATCCAATCCGCTTTCCCAACTCCTGGCCGAAAAGGGCGTGCTGCTCGCCGACGGCGCAACCGGCACCAATCTCTTTGCTGTCGGGCTCGAGGCCGGCGAGGCACCGGAGCTCTGGAACGAAAGCCAGCCGGAAAAGATAACCAAGCTCCACCAGGACTTCGTCGATGCCGGCGCCGACATCATCCTCACCAACTCGTTCGGCGGCACCCGCCATCGTCTGAAGCTGCACCAGGCGCAGGACCGGGTCTTCGCACTCAACAAGAAGGCGGCAGAGATCGCCCGTGCCGTCGCCGACAAGGCGCCTCGCAAGGTGATCGTCGGCGGCTCCGTCGGCCCGACCGGCGAGCTTCTCCTGCCGCTCGGCGCCATGAGCTACGAGGATGCGGTTGCCGCCTTCGTCGAGCAGATGGAAGGCCTCAAGGCCGGTGGCGCCGACGTTGCCTGGATCGAGACCATGTCGTCGCCGGAGGAAATTCGCGCGGCCGCCGAAGCGGCCGTCAAGGTCGGCATGCCTTACACCTATACCGGATCCTTCGACACCGCCGGCAAGACGATGATGGGTCTCGACCCCAAGGACATTCACGGTGTCGCGAAGGACATCGGCAACGGCCCGATCGCCGTCGGCGCCAATTGCGGCGTCGGGGCCTCCGACATTCTGGCGAGCCTGCTCGACATGACCGCTGCCGATCCGGCAGCCACGGTCATCGTCAAGGGCAATTGCGGCATCCCGGAATTCCGCGGCTCGGAAATCTACTATTCCGGCACGCCGCCGCTGATGGCCGACTATGCCAGGCTGGCGCGCGATGCGGGCGCCAAGATCATCGGCGGCTGCTGCGGCACGTCTTGCGGCCACCTCGCCGCCATGCGCTCGGCGATCGACGGCTATACGCCCGGCCCGCGCCCGACCATCGAGACGATCGTCGAGCGCATCGGCCCGCTGCGCAACAAGACGGCCTCGGAATCCGGCAGCCAGGAAGGCGGTCGCCGCACGCGCCGTCGCGGCTGACATACACGGACGTAGCCGGCGCTGTCCGCAGCGCCGGCCTTCTGCCAGACGGCAAGGCTCAGGCAATCTTGTCCTGCTTTTTCGGCTTTGAGTAACGCCGCGGCCCGTTGCCGTGGCTCAAGCCTACGGGAGCATCAAAGCATGGCCGCGCCACAGACCCAATTTCCCGATCGGAACACCGTCGCCGACAAACTCTCCGCTCTCGGCCCCGCCGAGCAGAGCTTCTTTTCGCTGATGTTCGAAAATCCGATGCAGGACGACGCGCTGCTCGAAGGCCTGCACCTTTATCTCGACCGGGCATCGGAGGCGCGGTTCCTCAACTCGCTGAAGCTCGAACGCTGCGGCGAGTGGCTCGGCGGCGTGGCGCCCTCGCGTCTGCAGATCCGGCTGATGGAATCCGCCCGCTCAAGCCAGCATCCCGCCTATGTGGCCTTCCGCGCCGGCCTCGCCCGCTCCGGCGGTCTCGACCGCGCCTATCCGAAGGCCGCCGTCTGAGGGTGGGTCACGGCCGGGTGCCGATCACCGCAATGATCGGCCCGAGCGGCATCCAGCGGTCGTTGCGTCCGAGTTCCGGGGCAAACATGCTGGAAATGGTGCCATCCAGATAGAGCGCGTTGGCGCATCCCAGCCGGTCTCGGAACAGGCGGGCGAACTGGTGAAAGTTCACCCAATCCCGGCTGATGACGAAATGCACCCTGCCCTCTGCATCGACGCCGACCCCGTTGCGGATCTTCAAGCTGTCGCTGTCGGGGAGGAATTTCGGGTGCAGCTTGCCGCCGATGACAAGCATCGGGCCGGATTGCGTCGCGAAGTCCGGCGCGGGATTACGTTTCAGGTAGCGAGTGGTCTCGGCGACCGCGGCGCGACCGTCCTTCACGTAGAAGACCCCGTTCGGCAGCAGGTGGAAGTTTCCCCAGCCGGCTTTCGTACTGACCGGTGCCTGCTCGCGTCCGTATTCGATGTGAAGCCCGACTGGCGACAGGTCGTCATGATACATGCCGCCGTTCATCGCGAAGGTCAGCGTGTGGTGCTCTTTCCAGAGCTGCCGGGCGAGCGAATCGAAGCCGCCGAACGGCTTTCCCTCCGAATCGGAATGGTAGATTCTTAACGCCGGACCGGGTTCGAAACTGCAGATCGCGTAACGAGCACCATCCACGATCTCGTCCCTGCAAGCCTCGGCCGCAACAGCCATGGACAATGGCAGGACACTGAAAATCAAAGAAATTAGCAGGGGAAGCAGGGGCATGAGGGCATCGCTGTGATGAGTGTCACGAAGTCGGCCGGCATCACCGACCTTTGCTAAACTACCGGTTTTGGACGCCGATTCATTAACGCTCGCACACTCTGTTTACCGTTCGTTAATCACGACTGCAAAGGATGCATCTCACGCGGCATGCTTCGCCGCTTTCATCTGCAGAGCGATGACTTGGCTCAAGACCTTTTTTTCATGAAGGACATGCTATGCCAGTAATTACGTTTGCAAATACCAAGGGCGGTGCCGGCAAGACCACGGCAGCTCTCATCCTCGCCGGCGAGCTTTCCCGTCGCGGCAACCGCGTCACCATCCTCGATGCCGACCCGCGCGGCTGGATCAGCCGCTGGCACGCGATTGCCGGCGCAGGCAGCCTGATTTCCGTCGTCGCTGTCAACGAGGAGACGATCGAAACCGCGACGGCCAAGGCCAAGAAGCGCGGCGGCTACATTCTGGTCGATCTCCCGTCGAGCCATGATGCGCTGCTCGCCAAGGCCATCGGACTTGCGGACCACGTGATGATCCCAGTCCAGGGCTGCGCCATGGACGCCCATGGCGGCGCCGAAGTGCTCGAACTGCTGAAGGAACTGGACGAGAAGTGCGACGTACGCATTCCGCACTCGATCGTTCTCACCCGCGTCAACGCCGCCGTCACCACCCGCGCCCTGCAGGCCGCAAAGGATTTCCTCGCCGCCCGCGGCATTGCCACCCTGTCGACGGCCATTGCCGAGCGCGCCGCCTATCGCGACGTCTTCGACAAGGGCGGTCTCCTGCAGTCAATGAACCCGGCCGAAGTCTCGAACCTGTCGAAGGCTCTGGAAAATACCGCGCGGCTTGCCGACGAAATCGTCGCGCTGATGCCGCAGAAGGCGGTCCGCCCGGCTGCCGCACGCAAGGCGCCAGTCGCCAAGGCGGCCTGACGATAGCTATCCGGACGGAAGACCAAGAGCTTCCATGTGGAAGCGCAACTGGTCTTCCGGATAGCGAAAGGAAGAGCCGACGGGACAGGCGGCACGGGCAAGGCATCCCTTCGCCCTGCAGCCGTCCCGCCCCTCGTTCGTCGCCAGATGGCGGCGGCAGGTAACCACGTCGAATGTCTCCGTCGTCACAGCTCCGGCGGGACAGGTTTTCAGACAGGGTTTTTCGGCACAGGTCTCACATGGGTGAGACGCCGCCGGCGCCGTTCGATCGAACGGCAGCGGCTCGGGGAACCCGAGCGCGCCCCGGTAGCCGTGCCAGAGGCCATATTGCGGGTGGATCAGAATTCCGAGCGGTGAGGCGCGCAAGCCCTCCGCCTTCATCGCCCAGGTCTGGAAGGGCTGGTAGGGCGAGTCGGACGGGAAATAGGGCGTCGCCCCGCACGTGCCGGCAACGGCGCCGATCACTTCTTTCGACCAGGCGTCCAGCGGATGTTCGCCGCCCCGGTCTGCCTGCTTCGACCGCCATGCGCGGAAAGGCTCCCAGAGCGAGCCGCCGATATTGCCGATCAGCAGGACCTGTCGGGCCATGCCTCCGTCGGCAAGCCTCGGCGCGTCGTCGCCGTCGACGAAATCGACGATACCGCGCAGATGCAGGCCGTGCCGTTCCAGTTCGGCTTGAAGCCAGTGCGCGACGTGCAAAGGGCCGCTCATCGCGGCCCCTCGTATTTGTAATGCGGTCGCCAGACCGACTCCTGGATCATGTCCGCCACCTGGTCCGCTCCGCCTTGCTCCCTGGCGGGACCGGGATGCCTTCAGGAGAAGGCGTCCGGCATGGAGTCCTTGCGCTGCGCAATGTAGGCGAGCAGCGCTTCGTCGATTGCCGGGTCGAGGGCGGGCGCTTCGTAGTTGTCGAGCCACGAACGGCAGAGCGTGTTGGCGCGGTCCTCGATGCGCTTCTTGCCTTCGATCTCCCACTGTTCGAAGGAGTTGTTGTCGGCCAGGGCCGAACGATAGAAGGCCGTCTGGAAGTTCGCCTGGGTGTGCGCGCAACCGAGATAGTGGGCGCCGGGGCCGACTTCGCGGATGGCGTCCATCGCCTGGCCGTCTTCGGTCAGATCCACGCCCATGGCCATCTTCTGCATCATGCCGAGCTGGTCCTGGTCGATCATGAACTTCTCGTAGCAGGCTGCGAGGCCGCCTTCGAGCCAGCCTGCGGCGTGCAGCACGAAGTTGGTGCCGGCGAGCAGGGTCATGTTGAGCGTGTTGGCGCTTTCATGGGCTGCCTGGGCATCCGGAACCTTGGAAGCGCAGAGCGAGCCACCAGTACGGAACGGCAGGCCGAGACGGCGGGCGAGCTGGGCGGCACCATAGGACACGAGTGCAGGCTCCGGCGTACCGAAGGTCGGGGCGCCCGACTGCATCGAGATCGAGGCGGCGAAGGTGCCGAACAGAACCGGAGCGCCAGGGCGCACGAGCTGGGTGAAGGACGCGCCGGCCAGAACTTCGGCCAGGATCTGCGTCAGCGTGCCGGCGACCGTCACCGGGCTCATAGCGCCAGACAGGATGAAGGGCGAGAGAACGCAAGCCTGGTTGTGGCGGGCATAGACCTTGGCGGCACCGAGCATGGTCTCGTCGAAGACCATCGGCGAGTTCGCGTTGATTAGGTTCAGCATCACCGTGTTGTTCTCGACGAAATCGTCACCGAAGACGATCTTGGCGAGTGCGACCGAATCCTCTGCGCGTTCCGGCGCGGTGACCGAGCCCATGAACGGCTTGTCGGAATATTTGATGTGGCTATAGACCATGTCCAGGTGACGCTTGTTCACCGGGATGTCGACCGGTTCGCAGACCGTGCCGCCCGAAGAATGGACCGAAGGCGCCATGTAGGCGAGCTTGACGAAGTTGCGGAAGTCCTCGAGCGTCGCATAGCGACGGTTGCCGTCGAGGTCGCGGACGAAGGGCGAACCGTAGACCGGTGCGAAGACGGTGGCATTACCGCCAATCCGCACGCTGCGTTCCGGATTGCGGGCATGCCAGGTGAATTCCGAAGGCGCGGTCTTCAGGAGTTCGCGGCAAAGGCCCTTGGGGAAGTGCACGCGCTCGCCCTTGACGTCGGCGCCGGCCTTTCTCCACATGTCGAGCGCTTCGGCGTCATCACGGAACTCGATGCCGATTTCCTCGAGTACGGTGTCGGCATTGCGCTCGATGATCTCGAGGCCTTCTTCGTCGAGGACTTCGTAGACCTTGATCTTGCGCTGGATGTAAGGCATCGACGGGCCGGCGCCGCCGCCCGTGCGCGATGCCCTGCGAGCTGCCGCGCCCCTGCCCTCGCCGCGTGCCCGACGGCCTGCGCCTGCGCCCGATTCTGCTGTGATGTCGTCCATGTGCGTTTCCTCAATTTCGGCGCGTCGAGCGCTGCTTCATTCTCAATATGCTATTCGAATTCCGATGTGAAACATTCCTTAATGCGCCAACCACTTGCGCCACACAGACATTGAGCCAATCTGCGACTGTCGCATCACCGTCGCTTTTCACGACGGCAACGTCGCTTTCGAAAAGAGATTTTAGCGATATTGAGGTTTAACTGCGTATCAGGCAGTCTTTGTCGGCTGCGACATGAATCGCAAAAAACAGCTAGCGGGAAGCATCCAATGTCAGACGACGAAATCATTCTCTCGGAACTCTCTGACGACGAACTCGTGCAGCAGATGCACGACGACCTCTATGACGGCCTCAAGGAAGAAATCGAGGAAGCGACCCGCATCCTGCTCGACCGCGGCTGGGCTCCTTACGACGTGCTGACGCAAGCCCTCGTCGAAGGCATGCGCATCGTCGGCGTCGACTTCCGCGACGGCATCCTGTTCGTGCCGGAAGTTCTGCTTTCGGCCAATGCGATGAAGGCCGGCATGACGATCCTGCGTCCGCTGCTCGCCGCTACCGGCGCACCGAAGCAGGGCAAGATGGTCATCGGCACCGTCAAGGGCGACATCCACGACATCGGCAAGAACCTCGTCGGCATGATGATGGAAGGCGCCGGATTCGACGTCATCGACCTCGGCATCAACAACCCGGTCGAAAACTATCTCGAAGCCATCGAGCGCGAAAAGCCGGACATTCTCGGCATGTCCGCCCTGCTGACGACGACCATGCCCTATATGAAGGTCGTGATCGATACGATGAAGGAAAAGGGCATTCGTGACGAGTACATCGTTCTCGTCGGCGGCGCGCCGCTCAACGAAGAGTTCGGCAAGGCCGTCGGCGCCGACGCCTATTGCCGCGATGCCGCCGTCGCCGTCGAAACGGCGAAGGAATACATCTCCCGCAAGCACAACAGCCTCGCGGCCCGCGCCTGACGCCCTAGTCACGACACCGCCGGCCGCTTCAAGCGACCGGCGGTGAATTTCTGAAAAGACGTCCGCCGCAGAGATTTCGGCGGAACCTATGCGCCGGCCGGCGACGGAGCACGACGGTGTGGACGACGCCGACCGTCAGTTGGCGGCGTTCTCGACGTCCTGGCCGGCCTGTTGCGTCGCATCGACCGCATTTGCGGTGTCCTTGCCCATGCCGCGGATCGTGTTGCCGCAGGAGGCGAGCGCGAAGGCGCAACCGAGGACCGCGACGGCGAAGGAAAGTTTCCGGGTGGTCATGCTTGAGAACTCCGTTTTGGCTCGGGGATCGTGGAACGTGTCGGGAATGCGACGATGAAACGCGTGAACAGCGAAAAGGTTCAGATCATCGCCTGCGGGGCCATCGCCCGCGAGATCCTGGCCGTCCGGGACGCGAACAGACTCGACCATATCGATCTCGAGTGCCTTCCCGCCATCTGGCATGTCTATCCGGAAAAGATCGCGCCGGCGCTGCACGAAAAGATCGCCGCCGCCCGGGCCGCCGGCTATGGCCGAATCTTCATCGGCTATGCCGAATGCGGCACCCAGGGACAGATCGACAAGATCTGCGAGGAAGAGGGCATAGAGCGGATCGCAGGGCCGCACTGCTATGCGTTCTTCACGGGAACGGAAAAGTTTCTCGCCGAATGCGAGACCGAGTTCACCGCCTTCTACCTGACCGACCTCATCACCCGCCAGTTCGAAGCCTTCGTCATCGAGCCGCTGAAGCTCGACAAGCATCCCGAACTGCGTGACATGGTCTTCGGCAACTACACGAAGATCGTCTACCTCGCCCAGACCGAAGACAAGGCGCTGCAGGACAAGGCGAAATGGGCGGCCGACTATCTCGGCCTCGACTACGAATACCGCTTTACCGGCTACGGCGATCTCGATCACGCGTTGAAGGCACTCGGCTAGGCCGAACCCGAGCGGGTCACTTTCCCGCCCTGCTCCTTAATTCACGGAATTGGCGACGCTGCGGCCCGCATCCTGGGTCGCGTCGACGGCATTGCCCATGTCGCGGCCAATTCCGCGGATCGTGTTGCCGCAGGCGGTAAGCGCGATCAGGGCGAGGCCCATGGCAGCGATCGTCAGGACAGGTCTTGCAGGCACGTGGAATCTCCCCGATGGAACAAATCAGACGTCTTCGTCCATTGCACCGGCTTGGGGTGAAAACAAGGCAGACGTTTCGTTCCAGCCGCCCTCTCTGCCGAACGGCGGAAACGCCAGGCATGGCGTCGCTGCGTCCCCTTAACCTGCCATTCAGCATGCCTTCTCAATTCCGTTTGCTTGCCCACCCTCTTTAATGCCTCCGCAATGCCCCACCTGCAGGATGGGCATGAGGTCGAGGCATAAGAACAAGGTTCAAGACAATGACCGATGGGATGGGGACAGTTCTCAACAATTTCGCGATCGCCGAGGACAGGGCGCGGCCCGAACGGCTTTCCGATCTGCTCGTTCAGCTCTCGCGCGCCGGTGACGGCAAGGTGACCATCCGCGACATCGCGATCGCGCTGCAGGACCGCTCCTTCGGGGCATTCCTGCTGGTCTTCGCACTTCCCAACCTCGTGCCCCTGCCGCCGGGCGCGACCTTCTTCCTCGGCCTACCGCTGATCTTCATCGCCTGGCAAATGTTTGCCTCGGCCGAGGGCCGGGTCTCCTTTCCCCGCCGTATCGGCGATTATGGGGTCGAAAACCAGACCTTCGACCTAATCGTCAAGCGGCTTGTTCCCTGGTTGCGCCGCGCCGAACGCGTGCTTCTGCCGCGCTTCTGGTTCCTCGACAGCCGGTTCTCCGAACGCGTGATCGGCTTCCTGGCCCTAGTCCTCGCCTTCGTCATCTTCCTGCCGATACCGCTCGGCAACTGGCCCCCGGCCGTGGCGCTGGCCGTCATCGGCTTTGCCCATTCCCAGCGCGACGGCCTCGGCGTGGTGCTCGGCTGCGCATTCGGGCTGCTCTCCCTCGTTGTGGCCGGTTTCGTGGTTTACACCGCGAGCGCCGTGCTGCTGATGGTTTTCTGACGCCCCATGACGACCGGAGGCACTTCCCCGATGGCCGATGCGACGTCCAGCTCCGCAACCGTGGTCGTCATGACCGCAGGCGGCCCCAATCCTGCGGTCATCATCAACGCGCTGTCCCGTCGCTATCCAGGTCTCCAGGTCATCCAGGAAGAACCTGAATCGAAATCGGAGATCCTCCGTCGCCGGGCCCGCCGTCTCGGATGGGTGAACGCTTGTGGCCAACTGGCGACGATGACGGCGGCGAAGCTTCTGAGGCCGCTCGCCCGCCGGCGAACAGCAGCGATCCTTCGAACCGCCGGCCTGTCGGCGGTCGTTAACCCAGGCGTGCCCGTTCATCCAGTCACTTCCCTCAACGATCCCGATTGCGCTGCTCTCGTGGCGCGGCTCGAGCCGGCTGCTATTCTTCTTGTCAGCACCCGCCTCATGAATCGTGCCACACTGGCGGCCATGCCCTGCCCCGTTCTCAACCTGCATGCCGGCATCAACCCGGCCTATCGCGGACAGATGGGCGGATACTGGTCGCTGATCGAGGACGATGCCGCCAATTTCGGTGCAACCGTTCATCTGGTGGACGAAGGCACCGATACGGGCGGCACGCTCTACGAGGTGCGGACACTCCCCGACCGCGGCGACTTCATTGCGACATATCCGCTGCTTCTGACCGTGTCAGCGATCGACATCACCTTGCAGGCAGTCGATGACGCCGTCCATGGCCGGCTTGCCCCGTATCAGCCGGAAGGCCCGTCCGCGCTGCGCTTTCCGCCTGGCATCTGGACATGGCTTGCCAACGGCATCCGCCGCCGCATCTGGTAAATCTCGGCCACGTCGCTTTTTGCTCTGTGCGACGTCGTGACAAGCGCAGTCCGCCGCTTGCGCCATGTGCATTGTGACTAAAAAGGGAGAGTGAGCAGATGGCCGACAGGATCATCGTCTACTGGCGGGATATACCCGCTCAGGTCATCATCAAGCAGGGCCGGAAATCCGCAAAGCGCGAACTGTCGCTGCGCTTCACCGAAGCGATCGACATGTGCGCGATGCGTTCGGGCGCGGCTGAGACGGACGACTATCTGGCCGAGTGGCGTAAGGGCGATCCGGAACCGGTCGGCGACGACCTGGAGGCGGAAGCCGACAAGGCGGCGTCTGAACTCGAATCCGCTTACGACAAGGCGCGGCTGGTCGCGCTGGTACACGCTGGAGGTCGCGAAAATGGTTGATGGAAAGCCCGGTCCGGGCAATGCGGCTCCGGCAAAGAAGGCCGCGACCGGCGCCTTCACGCCCGCCGGCGTCTCGCCAAACCGCCGCGCCCGCCGTTCCTACACGATCCGGCTCTGGTCGGTGCGCCATTCGCGCTTTCTCGAATGGTTCTACAACCGCTTCGCCAGTGCCTTCCTGGTTCTGCATCCGCTGTGGAAGAAGCTCGGTTACAACCGCGTGGAGAAGCCGGTCACCTTCGTCGAGCGAAACGTCAAGGGCCTGCTTTTCGACTGTCGCATGTGCGGACAGTGCGTGCTGTCTTCGACCGGCATGTCCTGCCCGATGAACTGCCCGAAGCAGCTCAGGAACGGTCCCTGCGGCGGGGTCCGCGCCAACGGCCATTGCGAGGTCGAGCCCGACATGCCCTGCGTCTGGGTGCAGGCCTGGGCAGGATCGCGCAACATGACCAACGGCGATGCGATCCTCAAGGTGCAGAAGCCGGTCAACCAGTCGCTGCGCGAAACCTCTTCCTGGCTGCGTGTGACGGCCGAAGCCGCTGCCGCCCGCGATACTCTCTCTAAGGACGCGAAAGCATGAGCCCCGATATCAACCCCCACGATCCCGGCGCGCCCCTCGATCCGCTTCCGGGTCATTCCTCGCGTGGCCGGCTCGAGCGCGTGCTTCGCCGCGGCGAGTTCGCCGTCACCGCCGAGCTCAACCCGCCGGACAGCGCCAATCCGCATGACGTGTACGAGCGTGCGGCGATCTTCGACGGCTGGGTCGACGGGATCAATGCTGTCGATGCCTCGGGTGCCAACTGCCACATGTCGTCGGTGGGAATCTGTGCGCTGCTGACGCGCATGGGCTATGCGCCGATCATGCAGATCGCCTGCCGTGACAAGAACCGCATCGCCATCCAGGGCGACGTGCTCGGCGCCTCGGCGATGGGCGTGCAGAACATCATGTGCCTGACCGGCGACGGCGTTCAGGCCGGCGATCAGCCGGGCGCCAAGCCGGTCTTCGATCTCGACTGCATGTCGCTTCTCGAAACCGTGCGCAGCATGCGCGACGAATCAAAATTCCGGTCGGGCCGCAAGCTGACCTCGCCGCCGCAGGTCTTCCTCGGTGCAGCGATCAATCCGTTCGCGCCCCCTTACGATTTCCGTCCCTATCGACTTGCCAAGAAGATCCAGGCCGGCGCGCAGTTCGTCCAGAGCCAATACTGCTTCGACGTGCCGATGTTCCGCGAATACATGAAGAAGGTTCGCGATCTCGGCCTGCACGAAAAGTGCTTCATCCTCGTCGGCGTCGGGCCGCTTGCGTCCGCGAAGACGGCCAAGTGGATCCGCTCAAACGTGCCCGGCATCCATATTCCCGACGCGGTCATCAAGCGCCTCGAAGGCGCGGAGGACCAGAAGAAGGAAGGCAAGCAGCTCTGCATCGACATCATCAACGAGGTGAAGGAGATCGAGGGCGTTTCCGGCATGCACGTCATGGCCTACCGCCAGGAAGAGTATGTCGCCGAGATCGTCCATGAATCCGGCGTGCTCAAGGGCCGCAAGCCGTGGAAGCGGGAGGCGAACCCCGTCGACCAGCTGGTTGCGGAGCGTCTCGAGCAGATCCGCGAGGAAAAGGTCGAAGACCAGCAGCAGCTCGCCGGGATCGCCGCCCAGCACCCGCATTGAGACCCGAGACTTGCCGACGCAGAGCCGACCGGCTTCGGCCCGGCAGGCCCAGCGAGACTTGTAACCCATATTGCCGCGCGTTAGACCTTCTGTCCTCGCGCCCGACCGGAGACCATCCATGACCCGCACCATCGTCGCATCCGCCACCAAGGAAATCATCATCGGCTTCGACCAGCCGTTCTGCGTCATCGGCGAACGCATCAACCCGACGGGGCGCAAGAAGCTCGCCGCCGAAATGCAGGCCGGCAATTTCGAAACCGTCATCAAGGATGCACTCGAACAGGTCGCTGCAGGCGCCACCATGCTCGACATCAATGCCGGGGTCACCTCCGTCAATCCGAACGAGACCGAGCCGGGCCTGCTCGTGCAGACGCTTGAGATCGTCCAGGGCCTCGTCGACATCCCGCTCGCCATCGACAGTTCGGTGACCGCCGCCATCGAGGCCGGCCTCAAGGTCGCCAAGGGCCGCCCGCTGATCAACTCGGTCACCGGTGAGGAAGAAAAGCTCGAAGCCATCCTGCCGCTCTGCGCCAAGTACAACGTCCCGGTCGTTGCCATCTCCAACGACGAGACCGGCATCAGCCAGGACCCGGACGTGCGCTTCGCGGTTGCCAAGAAGATCGTCGAACGCGCCGCCGACTACGGCATCAAGCCGTATGACATCGTGGTCGACCCGCTGGTTATGCCGATCGGTGCTGTCGGCTCTGCCGGCCTGCAGGTCTTCGCGCTGGTGCGTCGCCTGCGCGAGGAGCTCAAGGTCAACACCACTTGCGGCCTCTCCAACATTTCCTTCGGCCTGCCGCACCGCCACGGCATCAATGCCGGCTTCATCCCGATGGTCATCGGCGCCGGCATGACGTCCGCCATCATGAACCCCTGCCGTCCGCAGGAAATGGAGGCCGTGCGCGCCGCCAACGTGCTGAACGGTACCGACGAGAACTGCTACAACTGGATCAAGACCTATCGCGACTACAAGCCGGCCGAAGGCGGTCATGCCGCAGCGCCCGCTCCGGCCGCGGCCGCAGCCGGTGGTGGCCGTCGTGGCGGCCGTGCCGCCCGCGTCGGCACCGGCGCTGCGACGGAGTGACGGCGACCGCTGCCCCTTGCTAGACAACGGATCACCCGCTGACGTTTCACGGGTGATCTTTTCACGTCGGGAACACTCTTTCGTCCCGGGTCCCGCCGGCGCATGGCGCTCCAAACGGGTTCCGCCGACCTCCTTCAACATCTGGATTGCGTTCCTTGAAGACGCCGGAAAGATCGATCATGACAGACGCCTTCGAAAAAGATCCCCTCGTCCTCTTCATGCCTTCCGGCAAACGCGGCCGGTTCCCGGTCGGCACGCCGGTACTCGAGGCCGCGCGCCAGCTCGGCGTCTATGTAGAGAGCGTCTGCGGTGGCCGCGCCACCTGCGGCCGCTGTCAGATCGAGGTGCAGGAAGGCAACTTCGCCAAGCATGGCATCGTTTCCTCCAATGACCACATCTCCCCGGTCGGCCCGAAGGAGAAGCGCTATGCCGAGGTGCGCACGCTCCCTGAAGGACGACGGCTCTCCTGTTCGGCCTCGATCCAGGGCGATCTCGTCGTCGACGTGCCGCAGGATACGGTCGTCAACGCCCAGGTGGTGCGCAAGGCCGCCAGCGACCGTGTGATCGAGCGCAATCCCGCCGTCCACCTCTGCTATGTCGAGGTCGACGAACCCGACATGCACAAGCCGCTCGGCGATCTCGATCGCATGAAGGTCATGCTGGAAAAGGACTGGGGCTACGGCGACCTTCAGGTGGAACCCCACCTTCTACCAGAGGTCCAGAAGATCCTGCGCAAGGGCAACTGGTCGGTGACCGCCGCCATCCACCGCGACAGCCCGACCTCGCGTCCGACCATCATCGCGCTCTGGCCCGGCCTGCACAACGAGGCCTATGGCCTTGCCTGCGACATCGGATCGACGACGATCGCCATGCATCTCGTCTCTCTTCTGTCCGGCCGGGTCGTTGCATCCTCCGGCACGTCCAATCCCCAGATCCGCTTCGGCGAAGATCTGATGAGCCGCGTCTCCTATGTGATGATGAACCCCGACGGTCGGGAGGCTATGACGAAGGCGGTTCGGCAGGCGGTTTCGGAGCTGACCGACAAGGTCTGCGCCGAGGGCGGCGTCGCGCGCACGGACATTCTCGATTCGGTCTTCGTCGCCAATCCGATCATGCACCACCTGTTCCTCGGCATCGACCCGACAGAACTCGGCCAGGCGCCGTTTGCGCTCGCCGTGTCGGGTGCCGTGTCCTGCGAGGCGAAGGATATCGAGCTCGCCCTCAATCCCGGCGCGCGGACCTATCTCCTGCCCTGCATCGCCGGCCATGTCGGCGCGGATGCCGCCGGCGCCACCCTGGCAGAAGGTCCGCATCGCCAGGATCGCATGATGCTGCTCGTCGATGTCGGCACCAATGCCGAGATCGTGCTTGGCAATTCTGCCCGCACGGTCGCCGCATCCTCCCCGACGGGCCCCGCCTTCGAAGGAGCGGAGATTTCCTGCGGCCAGCGCGCCGCACCCGGTGCCATCGAGCGCGTCCGGATCGATGCAGTCACCCTTGAGCCGCGCTTCAAGGTGATCGGGGTCGAACCCTGGTCGGACGAGGCGGGCTTTGCCGAGGCGGCCGAAAAGACCGGCATCACAGGCATCTGCGGTTCGGCAATCATCGAGGTCGTGGCAGAAATGTATCTCTCCGGTGTCATCTCGGCCGACGGCGTGGTCGACGGCAACATGGCCGAGCGCAGCCCGCGCATCCTGCCGAATGGCCGCACCTTCTCCTATCTGCTGCATGACGGCGCGCAGAAGATCACCGTGACGCAGAACGACGTGCGCGCCATCCAGCTCGCCAAGGCGGCCCTTTATGCCGGCATCAAGCTGCTCATGGAAAAGCTTGGCGTCGAAAGCGTCGACACCATCCGTTTTGCCGGCGCCTTCGGCTCCTTCATCGATCCGAAATACGCCATGGTGCTCGGCCTCATCCCGGATTGCGATCTCGCCGAGGTCAAGGCGGTGGGCAACGCGGCGGGGACCGGCGCGCTGATGGCGCTCTTAAACCGCGGCCACCGGCGGGAAATCGAGGAGACGGTACGGGTCATCGAAAAGATCGAGACGGCGCTCGAACCTAACTTCCAGCAGCTATTCATCGACGCGATGGCGATGCCGAACAAGGTCGATCCCTTCCCGAAGCTGTCAGCCGTGGTGACGCTCCCCGAGCGCAAGATCCTTGCGGATGGCGACGGGGGCGAAGGCGGCGGCCGACGGCGCCGCAGAAGCCGGGATTAAGGGCCGCGGCTTGTCTTAAAGCCGCAGTGTCTTCACCCAACGGCTGGCCGCCCGGGCCAGCTCCTCGGCGGGAAATCCGGAAAAGCCGATCACCAGGCCGCGGCGGGGCGTGGCCTCCACATACATCGGCGACAGCGCCCTCACCCCGAAGCCTGCGCGCGCCGCCTCGGTGGCAAACTCCGTGTCGATCACGTCCGCCGGCAGGCCGGCGACCAGATGCAGGCCCTGCTCCGGCGTCGTAACATCCAGTCCCGAGCCGTCCAGCGCCTCCACCAGCATGTCACGGGCGCGTTTCACGCGGCGCCTGGCCCGCTTCACATGGGCGGCAAAATGCCCATCGCGCAGGAATTCGGCAAGCGCACCCTCGGCAAGGGTCGAGGGAAAGCGGTCGGTGCGCCGGCGCACGTCGAGGACAGTGTCGCGCAGCGACCAGGGGAGCACCAGGTAACCGATCCGCAGGCCCGGCATCAGCACTTTGGAGAAGGTGCCGACATAGATCACCCGACCCTCGGCATCGATGCCCTGCATTGACGAGAGCGGCGGCCCGGCAAAGCGATATTCGCTGTCGTAGTCGTCCTCGATGATGAAGGCGTCGTTGCGCTTGGCCCATTCGATGAGCGCCAGGCGGCGGCGCATGGAGAGCGTCACGCCGAGCGGGAACTGATGCGACGGCGAAACATAGACGGCGCGGGCCCGTGGCTCCCGGGCAATGCCCTTTTCCGGATCGATCCCTTCCTCGTCGACCGGCACGCCGACCAGCCGCATGCCGGCTGCGGAGAAGGCGAACCGGGCCATCGGATAGCAGGGATCCTCGATCCAGACGGGGTCGCCGGGCTTCAGCACCGAGCGGATCACCAGATCGAGGGCCTGCTGGGTGCCAGAGGTCATCACCACCTGGTCGGCCGAGCAGTTGACGCCGCGCGCCGCGCGCAGATAGGCGGCGACCTCCTCACGAAGCTCGCGATCGCCGGCCGGCTCGTTATAGTGGAAATGCCGGGAGGATGGCTGCATCAGGTGCCGGTTGAGGAGCGACCGGAAGACCTGGATGGTTCGCTCGTCGGCGGCCGAACAACCGAGCGCGCCGGGAAGCGGCCCCGCCTCCTCCGCCGTGTTGCGCAGCGCCGGTGCCGCCGGTGCTGCAAGAACCGGCACCTCGTTTGCCACATAGGTGCCGGCACCGACGCGCGCCTCGGCAAATCCGTCGGCGATCAGCATTTCGTAAGCCGCGACGGCCGCGCCGCGCGACAGGCCGAAGCGGGCGGCGAGATCCCGCGTCGTCGGCAGCTTCGAACCCGGCGGCATGGACCCCGCCTCGATCAGCCGCCTGAGCTCGCGGTAGAGCGCCAGCCGGCGCGGACCGGCTTTCGGCAGTATCGGAACCGAGGCCGACCAATCCGGATAATTGGTCCGTATTTTCTTCATGGAATTGGATCTTCTGAAAACCAATCGAACTGCGTAGCTCTGCCTCAACCCGTCCAAGGAGGCAAGCATGACGATCCAGACGCCTGAAAAATCCTTCCCCACCACGCCCCGCAACCGCGTGAAGCGCCTGCATGAGCGCGGCACCTATGACCGCGATGCCGTGTACGGCATCCTCGACAGCGCCTTTCTCTGTCACGTCTCGTATGTGATCGACGGCCAGCCCTTCTGCACGCCGACCATCCATTGGCGCGAGGGCGACTGGCTCTACTGGCACGGCTCCTCAGCGAGCCGCATGCTCCGGCAGCTGGAAAAGGGCGCACCGGTCTGCCTGACCGTCTCGCACCTGGACGGCCTCGTCCTGGCACGTTGCGGATTCAACCACTCGGCCAACTACCGCTCGGCGATGTGCTTCGGCACCGCGCGCATCATCGACCAGCCGGAAGAAAAGACCCGGGCACTGAAAGCCATCGTCGACCGCTTCTATCCCGGGCGCAGCGCGGAACTGCGGCCCGACCGCGCACAGGAAATCAAGGCAACCATGGTGATCGGCATGCAGATCGAGGATGCCTCGGCCAAGGCGCGCGCCAAGGGCGTCGGCGACGATGAGGAGGACTATGGACTGCCGGTCTGGGCGGGTGTGATCCCGGTGAAGACCGTGCTCGGCCGGCCGGAGATCAGCCCGCATGTGCCCGAAGGCGTCGCAATGCCCGCTCACCTCGCCGCCTATGGCGAAGGCCGGGCCCTCGACGAGGTGCTTGGAGAAACCCAGGCGCTTTACGAGACACTCGGCGGCTGAACCGGCAAAGGGAGCGGCTCGCCGCTCCCCTTCCCGCCTGTGTCAGGCCGCGATGCCGATCATTTCGGAAAAAGCGAAGCGCACGCTGTCGGCGACGGCCTGGATGGTATCGCTGGTTTCGGCTCCCGTCAGCAGGCGCACCTCGAAGGAGCCGAGATCCGGCAGGCCCTGCCTGGAGCCGAGCGCGGTCATGTCGTCGGTGAGGTAGCTGCGCGGTAGAGGCGCCACAGCGAGATCGGCGATCACCGCCGCGCGCTGCGCCATGGTATGGGCGGAGAGATAGGCGATCCGATAGGGACGCTTCTCCTTGTCGAGCCGCGCCAGTGCATCCGCCCGCCAGCAGCAGCCGTCCTCCCAAATCGACACCGGAAGCGGATCGCGCAGATGGGCGGTCCCGCACTTGGCGCCGGCCCAGACGAGCTGCTCGGTATGGATCACCTCACCCTCGTGGCTCACCATGCCCGGTGCGCAGTTGACGAGCGTCAGGTCGAGCCGCTGCTCCTGCAGCCGGCGGCGAAGCTGGCCCGATGTGTCGACCGTCAGGTCCACCATGATCGCGGGGTAGACCTCGGCGAAACGCCGCAGGATCGTCGGCATGAAGCGTTCGCCGATGTCGTCGGGTGCGCCCAGCCGCACGACGCCCTTCATTTCCGGCATGCGGAAACGGCCGACCGCCTCGTTGGACAGCGCCAGCATCCGACGCGCATAGGGCAGCAGCGTCTCGCCGCTCTCGGTCAGCGACACGGAGCGCGCATCGCGCAGGAAGAGCGTGGCGTTCAGTTGCTCCTCGAGCTTCTTGATCTGCATGGAAACCGCCGAGGGCGTGCGGAAGACGCGGTCGGCCGCCGTCGTGAAACTGCCCGTCTCGGCAATCGCCACGAAAGTCCGCAGAATGTCGTTGTCGAGCAGCGGCAAAGGCTGGCGGATCGTCAGGGTCATCGTCGTGCCTATTCAGATAAATTGAACTTAAGCACGATATCATTTCGATTGATTGAATGTCAATGCGAGCGCACCCTGACGATCTTCAAACAGATCAACCAGGGAGGTACCAATGCCGTTCACAGCGATACTGAGACCATTCCACTCCATGCGCGAGCCGCTCAGGCGGGCACGCCTCATCCGTGCCCGCATTCGGACGCAGCGTGAAATGTCCGCGCTGCCGCTTGCACTCCAGCGCGACCTCGGCTGGCCGCAACTCGATAGCGGCGAACACCCGCGCGCTGCGCATCAATTCACAATCCTTGATGAATAACATCATAAACATTCGTTTGAATGATGATTTCGGGAGGCGCATATAGAAAGCGCCCCGAAGGGCAAGACAAGAGGATGAAACCATGACACTCGTTGGATTTGACACCCGGATCAGTTCGCATGCCCCCCGGATGCCGCGGGTCGCCAACCCGCTCGGCATCCTGATGACCGCGGCCCACGCGGTTAGCCGCTGGCGCACCCGCCGCGCCGATGCCCGCGCCCTCGAAGCCCTTCCCTTCGACCTGCGCAAGGATCTCGGCTGGCCCTCCGCCGACCGCAATCCGCATATCCTTTGACCACGTTTGCGACACGGCCCCAGCGGCCGCGTCGCAAACCGACGAGCTACCGCATTTTAGCGGTATGTATCGATCGTTACAGAATCCTTATGGGTTTCAATCCCATGAAGGAACAATTGCGACCCCGACGTTCTCGTCCGGGTCGCAATAAGGAAAGCGCCCTCAAAACGTCGCGTTTTTGCTGTCGAAGTGTTTTTCTTGCCGTGTATGTGGATTATCGCGTCGCATTAGGAACATCCAAGTGACGCCTGCCACGCAAGGAATAGCACAAACACGGGAACACGAGGCATCGCACATGAACAAGGCGCCGACCAAGAAACGATCGCTGGTATTCTTCCTTGTACCGCATTTCACACTCCTGCCCTTCGCAGGCGCCATCGAAACGCTTCGCATCGCCAACCGTATGCTCGGCTACCAGGCCTATGAATGGCGCCTCGCCTCGGCGGACGGCCAGAAGGTCTATTCGTCGAGCGGCATCGGCATGGAGGTCAACTCCTCGCTGGCCGACGAGCGCCGCTACCTGTCGGGCGAAAACCGCCCCAACATGGTGATCGTCTGTTCCGGCATCTATGTGGAAGAGTTTCACAACAAGTCGGTGAATGCTTGGCTGCGTGAGGCGCATAATCGCGGCGCCGCCGTCGGCAGCCTCTGTACGGGCGCCCATGTGCTCGCCCAGGCCGGCTTGCTGAACGGCAAGCGTTGCGCCATCCATTGGGAGAACCTGCCCGGATTCTCCGAGGCCTTCCCGCAGGCGGAGGTCTATGCCGACCTCTATGAGGTGGACGGCAATCTCTACACCTGCGCAGGCGGCACGGCCTCGCTCGACATGATGCTCAACCTCATCGGCCAGGATTTTGGCGAAGGCCTCGTCAACCGGGTCTGCGAACAGCACCTGACCGACCGCGTGCGCAGCCCGCATGATCGCCAGCGCCTGCCGCTGCGCGCCCGTCTCGGCGTGCAGAATTCCAAGGTCCTGTCGATCATCGAGCTCATGGAAAGCAATCTCGCCGAGCCGCTGTCGCTGCTCGAGATCGCCGACGACGCAGGCCTGTCGCGACGCCAGATCGAGCGTCTGTTCCGGCAGGAAATGGGCCGCTCGCCTGCTCGCTATTATCTCGAGATCCGTCTCGACCGCGCGCGCCACCTTCTGGTCCAGTCGTCGATGCCGGTGGTCGAGGTGGCCGTTGCGTGCGGCTTCGTCTCCGCCTCGCACTTCTCCAAGTGCTACCGCGAGCTCTACAACCGCTCGCCCCAGCAGGAACGCGCCGAGCGCAAGCTGACGATGTCCACCAACCGGACCGGCGTCGTCGTCTGACGCCGATTCGTGCCCGAGAAGATGCGCTCGGGGCCTCGCCGAGGACACGAGTGGCTTTCCAGTCTGGCATATTGATTTCGGGCTGAACAACCCGAGGGCGCGAAGCAAGACGGAGGCAGGTCGCCAAGCCAAAGGCCCTGCAGAAGAGCAACCCGATCCGACCAGCCCGGTGGCTCCTCCACGGCTTTCGGGCGGCGCGTCAGGGCAAGAGCTAGAAGTCGATCACCACCGAAGGCGCACTGCGCCGCGCCTCGCCATGATATACCGCCTCGATGTTGTTGCCGTCCGGGTCGAGCACGAAGGCCGCGTAGTAACCGGGGTGATAGGCCCGCTCGCCGGGGGCGCCGTTGTCTCGACCACCATGCTCCATCGCCACGCGATAGAAAGCATCCACCGTCGAGCAATCCTTGGCCTGAAAGGCCAGGTGGTGTCGCCCAGTCAATACACCGAGTGCCGCAGGACTTTCTGCCGAAGAGACGACAAGTTCGTCAGCCCAGAAGAAGTCATCCGCCGTGCCGACGACAGGTATCTCCAGCACACCCAGGACGGCCGCATAGAAGTCATGACTGGCCTTGAGGTCGCGCACCACGAGCTGGATGTGGTCGATGAGGCGCCCACGATGCAGTTGAGATGTTTCCATGATCGACGATCCGATACTCGTTTGTTATCCCGTTGAAAAATCGCAATTGCGTCAACGGTTTGCGATAGATCCCCTCAACCCTACAGAATCCGAGGACCTTTGGACGGTGAATGCACAGAATGCTTCACGAAGATAGTTCCGGCAACTGTCAACTCTCGAAACCCATCCCCAGCAACCCGGCATCGATCCCTGCGAGGCTTCGACCGCTCGTTCGCCGGTCCGCGGCCGGCACCGGTTCGCCGCGCCCTCACCCATACAGGCTGTAGAAAAACCGCAGCGAAACAAACAGCAGAAAGAGCGAGAAACCGGTTTCCAGCTGGCGCTTGCTCATTGCGTGGGCGAGCTTGGCGCCGTAGGGCGTCACCACCATGGCGATCGGAATGATCAATGCGAAAGCGATCCAGTTGACGAAACCGGTCGATGCGACCGGCAGGCCCTTGTCGCCCCAGCCCGCCCAGATATAACCGAGCAGCCCGGGGATCGAGATCAGGACGCCAACGCCGGCCGACGTGGCGACCGCCTGGTGGATGGGGCGCCCGTAGAGCGTCATGAAGGTGTTGTTCAGCACCCCACCGCCGATCCCCATTAGCCCCGAAATCAGCCCGAACACGGTGCCGACGACGAAGCGCGCCGGCTCGCCGGGCAGTTCGCTGCCGAGGTGAAAGCGGTTGCTGAGAAAGGCCATGCGCGCGGCAAGCACCAGTGCGATCACCGCAAAGATCAGCCGCAGCATCTCGCTCGACGCGTGAGAGGCGACCACCGCCGCCAGCACGGCGCCGAGCGGCACGGCGACGATCCAGCCCTTGAGGAGATCCGTGTCGACCGCCCCCCGCTTTCTGTGCGCGGTGAACGAGCGGATCGAGGTGGGCACGATGATCGCGGTGGAGGTACCGACCGCCAGATGCATGATGACCGCGGGATCGACGCCCGCCACGCCGAAGACCTGGTAGAAGACCGGCACGAGCACCGCTCCGCCGCCGATGCCGAAGACGCCGGCCAGCAATCCGGCGACAGCGCCGGCAACCACCAGCAGGCCGGCAAACATCATGAGTTCGGAAATCGGCGGCATGCTCGCTCGTCCTTGGGTCTTCGCGGCCGCGGACGCTTGTCCCGGTCGGCTGTCATCAAACCATGACGTTTCTAGACTATGGTGCCGACCAGACAAGGATGGCGGGCGCCGTTACGGTACGCTCCCGTTCGCGATCTGGCGGGTGCTTTCCTCCCGTCTGCCGCAGGATCCAAGGATTTTCAGGCAGCCCTTTTTTATCATCACTTTTCCGGCCAGCGGCGACCCCCGTCCAACCGCAATACGGTCGACAAAGCCGGCGCTCGCGCCGGCTTTGTTCATTTCGGAGGCTTCATTTCCGAGGATGCTCAGTAGGCGGAATCGGTCGCCTGGCCCGGCATCGGCAGGATCGGCACGGGATTGTCAGTGCCGATCCCATCCACCACAGGCTGGCTGGTGGCGCCTTCGGCAATCGCCATGGCACCCTGCGGCACGAGAATTTGCGGCGCCACATGCTTGCCCGTCTGCTGCGGCGCGGCCGATCCGACGCCAAGCTCGTTTTCCGTGGAGACCCCGAGCTCCGCATCCATGTTCACGCCTTCAGGCGGGATTTCGGAGACACCGGTCGCGGACAACGGAGCAGCGGCCGTGGCCGCCTCGGTCGCCGGTGCCGCGTCGCCATATGCTGCGTCCGTCTGAACCATTGAGGGTTGGACCGCGTCGGGATGGCTGTTCAGCCCTGCGAGATTGGGCGTGTCGAGATAGTCGATCGCCACTGCCGCTCCGCTTCTGCGGACCGGCTCGGGAGCATAGGCGACTGGCTCGCCGACCCTGCCGAGGATTTCGATCTCGTCCCCCCTCGCCTCCAACTGGCGGCTCGAGGTGACCTCCGGACGCGCAGACCCGACATCGGCAGGCGGGGCGAGCCCATCGCCAACGCAGGAGACGAGACTTGCCGCCGGCACGATCACCAGCGCGGAACGCTGCAGGAAGTTTGAAGACGCCATACGAAAAACTCCGCCGCGGGCCCGCCGCGCGTCGCCCGTCCCGATCACACTAGGGTGAAGCCGTTAAGTCTTCGTTTGGATTTTACTGACAGGCGCACCGCCCTAGGGCCAAAACTCAATCAGGATAGGCGTTCTGCGCGCCGCATCTTGGGTCTGAGTAGAAGGAAAGGTGCGGGAAATGCGGATCATTTTCAAACCTTCCCGACGCCCGCAGGCCCAATATGTGGCGTGCTCGAAGGGTTGGCCCGGATGGGCAGCCTGATTGCGAACAATGCTCGGCAAGGCCACACGGCCTTGCCTTGAGCTTGTTCCCTTCCCTTCAATCCCATCCGGGCCAACAGAACACCTGTCCTGATTGAGTTTTGACCCTAGACGGCCGCAGCACCGAGCGCCCGCATGCGGGCGAGCCAGTCCTTGCGCGGCGCCGGGTTCTTGCCTTCGACGTTGCCAATGAGGCTCGCGGCGATCGGACGGAAACCCACGAAGCCGAAGATCCCGACCTTCATCGCCTTGAGGCTATGGGCACCATAGATAAGACGGTAGTACCAGACCGGCATGCCCATGGTGATCACGATCCTCAGCGACCGGCCTTTCAGAAGCTTGCCCTTGAAAGGGCCGCCGTCGCTTGCATAGGCAAAGCCCGGCCGCAGCACCTGCTCCAGGAAAGCCTTGACGAGCGCCGGCGCTCCGCCGAGCCACAGCGGGAAAACGAGCACCACGTGTTCGGCCCTTGAAATGCTTTCCTGCCCCCTTGCGATATCGGGGCCTACGGCACCGCGTTCCTGTTCCCGTTGGGAGCCGAGGAAGTCGATGTTGATCTTTGCCAGATCCAGCCGCTCGACGGAATGTCCGGCCTCCAGCGCGCCGGCAGCATAGGCGTCTGCCAGCGCATGACAGAAATGCGGCTCCGTGGCATCGGGATGCCCCTGAATGATCAGAATGCGGCGCATAGTCTGGCTCCTGTGTTGTCCGTCACTTCACGGCCGGATGGGACCGCGTGCACTCTTGTCTAGCATGTTCGGACGCGCCTAGATTGGATCGAAGTCAAACGCCCCGGCAAAAGGAGATGGTCATGCGTTTCGGGACATGCCTTGCGACAAGCCTGTTTTCCCTCTTGACCCTGGCGCCGGCCCTTGCTGCCGAATGCGACGCCTGGAAGGCGGAGATCTGGGACGTCGAGGGCGGTAAAGCGATGACTGCACATATCTGCAATCCGGCCACCGGCGACGATCGCCAGCCGATGCTCTACCTGCAATGCCAGGACAAGGACGTGCTGGCGATGCGCTTCGACGATGGTGGGGAAGGCAATCCGCCCGACGGCAATCCGGAATGGGGCGCCGATTTCACCATCGGCGGCGGCGAGACAAAGATCGTCACCCGTTTTCAATATGAGGCTATGGACGGCGTCCTCTACGCACCGGTGCCGCTCTCCGGCCCGCTCGCAGCGTTGCTGAAGGGCGGCGACCAGATCACCATCGCACCGCCGATCGACAACTACAAAACCCGCACTTTCCCCTTGAAAGGGTCGAGCGCAGCGATCGCGACACTGGCAAAGACCTGCCGCTGACGGCGTTCCCCGACGACTGACCGACAGAAAAGGGCGCCGGCCGAGATCTCCGCCGGCGCCCTTTTCATTGCTCGTTAGGCGGCCCTACGCCTCAGGCGGCGCGACGGCCCGCTTGCCCATCTGCCGTCGATTCGACACGCAGCCGCGACAGCAGTTCGCGCAGGTGCCGGCTTTCCTCTGCCAGCGTCTGGCCGGCGGCCGAGGTTTCCTCGACCATGGCGGCGTTCTGCTGGGTCATCTGATCCATGTGGTTGACCGAGGTGTTGATCTCGTGCAGGCCGGTCGCCTGTTCGCGCGCGGCGGTGGCGATCGTGTCGACGTGATCGTTGACCTGGTTGACCAGCTTCTCGATCTCGACGAGTGCCTCGCCGGTCGAACGCACCAGCGCCACGCCGTTGCCGACCTCGGCCGCGGAGTCGCTGATCAGCGTCTTGATCTCCTTGGCCGCATTGGCGGAACGCTGGGCGAGTTCGCGGACTTCCTGGGCAACGACAGCGAAACCGCGACCGGCCTCACCCGCACGAGCCGCCTCGACGCCGGCATTGAGGGCCAGAAGGTTGGTCTGGAAGGCGATTTCATCGATTACCGAGATGATCTGGTTGATGCGGTTCGACGAGCTTTCGATCCGCCCCATGGCGTCCACCGCGTTGCGGACAATGTCGCCGGAACGATTTGCGCTCTTCTTCGTCGCGGCAACCATGTCGCGGGCCTCGTTGGCACGCTCCGAGGCGGTGCGAACAGTCGCGGTGATCTCATCGAGGGCGGCAGCCGTTTCCTCGAGGGCCGCGGCCTGCTGCTCGGTGCGCCGCGACAGGTTGTTGGTCGCCTCGCTGATATTGCCGGCGCTGTCGCTGACGACATCGCTGGTCTGGCGGATGGAGCCTATGACGCTGCTCAAGGCGGCGACCGCGGAGTTGAAATCGCGACGGAGCTTTTCGTATTCCGCGCCGATCTCGCCGACATGGACCGTCAGGTCGCCCTGGGCAAGCCGCTCCAATGCATCGCCGATTTCGTGGATGGCGTAGTTCTGCCGCTCGGAAGCGCTGCGCAGAACGGTCTCGTTGTTTTCGCGCTCGGCGTCGAGGCGCTGCTGCTGTTCGGCTTCACGGCCCCGCATCGTGATGCGGTCACGCACGGAATCGCGCAGCACGATGAGGGCATTGGCCATGCCGCCAATCTCGTCGCGGCGGCCGGCGTCGACGATTTCCGTGTCCACCTTTTCCTCGGCGATGCGGCCCATGGCCGATTTCAGACGGTTGACCGGCTGCACGACGCTGCGGACGACCGCATAGGCGCAGAAGAGGATGACCACGACGCTCGCGGCGATGATCGCACCGAACCACAGGGCATTGCTGTAGAACATGGCAGCCAGGTCATCCGCATAGACGCCGGTGCCGACGATCCAGCCCCAGGGTTCGAAACCAACGACGTGGGAGAATTTCAGGACCGGCGCCTCGAAACCCGGCTTCGGCCAGTAATAGTCGACGAAGCCTTCCTTGCTTTCCTTCACGGTCTTCACGAATTCCATGAAGATGTGCTTGCCGTTCGGATCTTTGTTGCCGCTCAGGTCCTTGCCGATCAGTTCCGGCTTGATCGGGTGCATGACCATCACCGGCGTCATGTCGTTGACCCAGAGATAGCCGTCCTTGCCGTAGCGCATGGCGCCGACCACTTCGAGGGCCTTGGCCTGCGCCTCATCGCGGGTCAGCGCCCCGTCCTGCTCCATCTTGTGGTACCTGGCGAAGACTGCAAGCGCCGTCTGGTCGATCGCCGCCAACCCGGCCCGCCGCTCCTGAGCGAGCGAATTGTAGGAGTAGAACAGGCTGAAGGTGAGTGTCGCCACAAGGACGCAGAGTGCCAGCGCCACCAGCAGGTAGAGACGAATTGAGATGCCAACATTCTTCACGGCGTAAAATCCCCGATAATTATGAGGGGAATGGTCTATTTGATACATTACGAAATCGATAAAGACCGATACCCTAATTTTGGGTAGTCAGAAGGATGAGACCGCCGCCCGCCGGGGCCGTTGCCTCGCCGCCTTGAATTGCCTAGCCTCGCCGGCAGACGAATCCCGAGAGCCACAGCGAGCGAGCGAAATTGCAGATGAACGACAAGCCGACACCCAAGGGTGAACTGACGCTGCGCACCCTTGCCATGCCGGGCGATGCCAATGCCGCCGGAGACATTTTCGGCGGCTGGGTCATGGCGCAAATGGACCTCGCCTGCGGCATCCGCGCCGCCGAACGGGCACGCGGCCGCGTCGTCACAGCCGCGGTCCAGGAGATGGCCTTCGCGATGCCGGTCAAGATCGGCGACACTTTGTGCGTCTATACCGACATATCAAAGGTCGGCCGCACCTCCATGACGCTGTCCGTCGAGGTCTGGGCGCAGCGCTACCTGACCCACACCATGGAAAAGGTCACGGCAGCGACCTTCGTCATGGTGGCGCTCGATCACGACGGCAAGCCGACACCGGTGCCGGCCGAGTGACGCAGTCGCGCGACCGGCGACCTCATTCCTCCTGAACGGCCTGTCGCGCGCACCAAGGTCTACCTCTTTCGGGTGGTTGGATTTTTTTAAGCTCACAACTCTAATATAGCCTTCAAGAATAGTCGAAGACCGAGCGCGCGAGATAAAGCTTGACGGAAGGCGGACCACAGAAAACAGGTGATCTTGGCACGGACGCCGATGATCAACGGGTGATCTATGCCTACAAGGTCGTGTCGGTTGCCGGATTTACCATCGGAGTATTCTGGACGGGCCTTTTTGCCTGGCTTCATCTTTGGCCACTTGCCTTCGCAGAAGTGCTTTTCGCCCTGCTCGGGCTGACGGGCTGGATGCTTACCCGGGCAGGCCGGCTAACCGGTGCAATTCTCGTCTGCGAATTCGGTTTCCTTGCCTTCGCCGTCGGGTTCTGCGCGACCTTCGACATCCCGACCGAGGTTTCGCCCCGCGTCTCGCACCTCTATCTGCCCTCGCTGGCCATCCTGGGCTACATCAACTACATGCGACAGCGCTCCCGGGTGCACCTCGTCTTCGTCGTAGCATGCCTCGCGACCTTCGTCGCCTTTTCGAGCGCGCACCTCGCCCTGCCGTTCGCCTCGCCGATCCCCGAAGAAATGCGCGGCATCGGCACCTGGATCAATGCGACCGTCGCAACCCTTCTCTGCTGCGGCAGCATCTACGTGATGCAGCGAGAGTTCGCGCGTCAGCAGGGAATGGTGCAGGATCTGCGGACCGCCTTGCGAAATCAGGAGCTCGAACTGTTCTACCAGCCGCAGGTTGGGGCCGACGGCAAGCTTCTCGGCGCGGAGGCGCTTCTGCGCTGGAAACATCCGGAACACGGCACCATCTCGCCGGCAGCCTTCATTCCGGTGGCGGAAGAAGCCGGGCTGATGCCGGAACTCGGATCATGGGTACTGAAGAACGCCTGCCGCACGCTGGCGAGCTGGCGCGACGAGCCGTCCCTCGCCTCGCTCACTCTCGCCATCAATGTCAGCGCCAGCCAGTTCATGCTCGACGGCTTTGAACGCACCGTGCTCGACGCCATCAGTGAGAACCGTATCGATGCACGCAAGCTCAAGCTCGAACTCACGGAAAGCGTTGTGATTTCGGGACTGGAGCCAATCATCGGCAAGATGACGGCGCTCCGCGCCGCCGGTGTCGGCTTTGCGCTTGACGATTTCGGCACCGGCTACTCGTCTCTCAGCTATCTCCGGCGCCTGCCGCTGGACCAGTTGAAGGTCGACCGCAGCTTCGTTCAGGAATGCCTGGACGAGGGCCGTGGCGCATCCCTTATCAGGAGCATCATCCAGATCGGCCTGGACCTCGACCTTCGGGTCTTGGCCGAGGGCGTGGAAAACGATCAGCAGTTCGCCTTCCTGCGCGAGGCGGGATGTGCCGAGTTCCAGGGCTACCTCTTCGGCAGGCCGGTGCCGCTCGCCATCTTCGAACGGCAGGCCCGGGCATACGCCGTTGCTGCAGAAGCCGGCTGATACGCTCTAGCTGCGTCCGCTCGACTTCAGGTCATGCCCTGAAGATGAGTGCGGCACCACCGGCAATCAGGGCAAACCCGAGGAAGTGGTTGATGGTCAGCGACTCCTTCAGCCAGAAGATCGAAAATCCGGAAAACACCAACAGCGTGATGACCTCCTGGATCGTCTTCAGCTGCGCGGCCGAATAGACCTCCGCGCCGATGCGGTTGGCAGGTACGGCCAGGCAGTATTCGAAGAAGGCGATGCCCCAGCTCACGAGGATCGCGAGGAAGATCGCCGAGCCCTTGAACTTCAGATGCCCGTACCAGGCAAAGGTCATGAAGACGTTGGACAGGGACAGAAGCACGATCGGCCAGATCGCGGCGGGACTGAAAGTGGGCATGGAGATATCCTGAGCTCGAAGCGGTCCGACGACACCGGGACCTCATGCCCGAAGCCGCGGCGAATCCGCTGACAATGGTCGGACAATGCCGGATTCGGCCCCGCTCGTCCAATCCCGCCCGGTGGTCCTGCACCGGCTCGATACCGTTCTGCACAACCACCGGTGCAGGCAGTTGCATGGCAAGGAGGCAATTTCTTGCCGCCTCCCGCGCCGTTAAATGAATTTTATCATAATCATGACAGCCTCACGCATGGGAGTAGCCTGCACTTTCAGACAAATCAATTTTCAATCGGATATTGCAGTTGAACCAACACGACCTGCCGATCAACTCGAAATTCCTGCCCGCGATCCGGCGTGCGCAGGCGAGCCACATCTTGCAAGGACTGAGTTCGACCCTGGTCTTCAACGCCGCCATCTCGCTTTCCGCCTCGATCATCGTTGCCATCAGCAGGGGCCTCCAGACTGGCCTTCTCGCATGGAGCGCGACGATCGCGCTCGTATTGGCCTACCGCGTGTTCAGCGCGGCCCGCCTTCGACGCTTCAATTATGTCGAGAGCCATCCTGACTACGCATTACGCCTGGTTTCCTTCGGGGCATTTCTGACTGGCATTACCTGGGCAGCCCTGCCCTTCTGCATTCCGGATTTCGAGGCGACAGGACGCGACGCGACCATCTCGCTGGTGATGATCGGCATTTCGGCCGGATCGATGGTCCGCGGCATGGGCTTTGCCCAGATTTCCATGGCGTTCGCGCTGCCCGTGCTGATTTCGGTTATCTTCACACTCACGGACATGGGTGGGCCCTCGGCGGCGGTGATGGTGTTGAACGTCATCGGTCTCATGATGGTCATGGTCCGCAGCAACCTATCCGCTGAACGGGTCTTCGTCAGCAACGAACTTGCCAAGCTGGAAGCGACGGCCCTGGCCGATTCGCTCGCAACCGCCAATGACGACATCCTGCAGAAGAACAGCCGCCTCGAAGTGCTCGCCAATCGCGACCCGATCACCGGGCTCGCCAACCGCATGCACTTCAACGGGCGTCTACTCGGAGAGATTGCCGGCGCGCAGGTAAATGGCGGCAATGTCGCACTCCTCCTCCTCGACCTCGACCGCTTCAAGCAGATCAACGACGCGCTCGGTCACAGCGCAGGCGATGCAGTTCTCGCAGAAGTGGGCCGGAGGCTCAGCCGCATCATCGGCGACGACGGCGTGACCGCCCGCCTCGGCGGGGACGAGTTCGCCGTCATCCTGTCCGGCACCGACGCCCGCGAACGTGCCCTCGTCCATTCCGCCGCCATGCTCGAAGCCAGCCGCCAGCCGATCGCCTACGGCGGCGCACAATCGGTCGTCGGCGTCAGCATCGGGCTGGCCACCTTCCCGGATCATGCCGGCAGCGCCGAGGACCTGCTCGCCAGCGCCGACATGGCGCTCTACGAAGCCAAGGGCAAGGGGCGTCGCCAGATCCAGGAATTCGATCCGGACCTCAAGGCAGTCGCCGAACGCCAGCGGCTGATCGAGCAGGATCTCGAAGCCGCGATCCGTAGCGGCGCGATCGAGACATGGTTCCAGCCGCAGGTCGACCTCGAAAGCAACGGGATTGCCGGGTTCGAAGCCCTGGTTCGCTGGCATCATCCGCGGCTCGGCTTCGTGTCGCCGCCGGAAATCATCACCGCCGCGCAGTCCCTGCATCTGGCCGAAACGCTGACGGCGCACATCGCTGCCTCCGTCTGCAAACTGCTGACCCGCCTGCCGTCGCTCGAACTGCCGGACGTCACCGTCGCGCTCAACATCTCGCCGCGCGAATTCGCCCTCTATTCGGTCGCCGACATGCTCGAACTGGTCACCTGCCAGCACGGCGTCAACCCCGCACGCCTGGAAATCGAGATCACGGAGGAGGCCATTCTCGACTCCGATGGCGCGGGCGAACAGCTCAAACGGCTCGAAACCGCGGGCCATAAGCTCGCCGTCGACGATTTCGGCATGGGCCATTCCTCTCTTGCCTACCTGATCAGCCTGAAGATCGACCGCCTGAAGATCGACCGCAGCTTTGCCCGCAACGTGGCGGCCTCGCGCCCCAACCAGGACCTCATCGCCGCGCTGGTCGGGCTCGGCTACGCCCTGTCGCTCGACATCGTCGTGGAAGGGGTGGAAACCGCAGAGGATGCGGCCATCCTCAAGATGCTCGGCTGCCGCGTCGCCCAGGGCTATTTCTTTGCCCGCCCCATGCCCGTCGAAGCCCTGATCGCCTGGATCGGCCGTCACCGCCAGGAAGCCGGCGAACGCAAGGCGGTCGCCTGAGCCCGCGCCGCCTCGTCCGGCCGTCCTCCTCCTGCCACCATCCTGTCAGTTGACCCCTGGCCCGTTGCTTTTTCGTTCCGGTTTTCCGGCCGCGCCCCCTTTCCTTTGCAGAGCGGATTCTCCATATTCGCCGCATGGCCAAAGCACCGAAAAATTCATCCGCCGCCCCCGGTTTCGAGGAGGCTCCCCAGGCATCGTTCGACGGCGCGCCGCTGTCGGGATCGGTGGCCGACTGGGTGAAGCAGCTCGAGGCGGAGGCAGAGGCATCGAGCGTCGAGACCCAGCGCGAGATCGCCTCGAAGGCCGGCAAGCACCGCAAGAAGATCGAGATCGAGGCCCGCAAGCACGCAGAGAAGGTCGCGGCGACGCGGTCGGCGCGCGGCACCTCGATGGGCGCGTCGAGCGACCCGAAGACCCGTGCGGCCGCCGGCCTCAACCCGGTCGCCGGTATGGACGTCTCGCTGGAGGAGGCCGCCAGTCTGGCGCCCGGCGCGGTTACCGCGACCGTGGACGCGCTGTCGAAGCTGATCGAGAGCGGCAATCCGCTGTTCAAGGACGGCAAGATCTGGACGCCCCACCGCCCGGCCCGGCCGGAAAAGTCGGAAGGCGGCATCGCCATCCGCATGCAGTCCGACTACCAGCCGGCCGGCGACCAGCCGACCGCCATCAAGGATCTCGTCGAGGGGCTGAATGCCGGCGACCGCAGCCAGGTCCTGCTCGGCGTCACCGGCTCGGGCAAGACCTTCACCATGGCCAAGGTGATCGAGGAGACGCAGCGCCCCGCGGTCATCCTTGCACCGAACAAGACGCTCGCCGCCCAGCTCTATTCCGAGTTCAAGAACTTCTTCCCCGACAACGCGGTCGAGTATTTCGTTTCCTACTACGACTACTACCAGCCGGAAGCCTATGTCCCGCGCTCCGACACCTTCATCGAGAAGGAATCGTCGATCAACGAACAGATCGACCGGATGCGCCACGCCGCCACCCGCGCCATCCTTGAGCGCGACGACTGCATCATCGTCGCCTCTGTATCCTGCATCTACGGTATCGGTTCGGTCGAGACCTATACCGCCATGACCTTCCAGATGAATGTCGGGGACAGGCTGGACCAGCGCCAGCTTCTCGCCGACCTGGTCGCCCAGCAGTACAAACGGCAGGAGATCAATTTCGTCCGCGGCTCGTTCCGGGTGCGCGGCGATACCATTGAAATCTTCCCGGCCCACCTTGAAGATGCCGCCTGGCGCATCTCGATGTTCGGCGACGAGATCGACGCGATCACCGAATTCGACCCGCTGACCGGCAAGAAGACCGGCGACATGAAGTCGGTGAAGATCTACGCCAACTCGCACTACGTCACGCCGCGCCCGACGCTGAACGGCGCGATCAAGTCGATCAAGGACGAGTTGAAGGCCCGCCTGGCCGAACTCGAAAAGGCCGGACGCCTGCTCGAGGCCCAGCGCCTCGAACAGCGCACCCGCTACGACGTCGAGATGCTGGAGGCGACCGGCTCGTGCGCCGGCATCGAGAACTATTCGCGCTACCTCACCGGCCGCAAGCCGGGCGAGCCGCCGCCGACGCTGTTCGAATACATCCCGGATAACGCGCTGATCTTCATCGATGAAAGCCACGTCACCATCCCGCAGATCGGCGGCATGTATCGCGGCGACTTCCGCCGCAAGGCGACGCTCGCCGAATACGGTTTTCGCCTGCCGTCCTGCATGGACAACCGCCCCTTACGCTTCGAGGAATGGGACGCCATGCGGCCGCAGACCGTCGCCGTCTCCGCCACCCCCGGCAACTGGGAGATGGAGCAGGCCGGCGGCGTCTTCGCCGAACAGGTCATCCGCCCGACCGGCCTGATCGATCCGCCGGTCGAGGTGCGCTCGGCAAAGACCCAGGTCGACGACGTGCTCGGCGAGATCCGCGAAACCGCGCTCAAGGGCTACCGCACTCTGGTCACGGTGCTCACCAAGCGCATGGCCGAGGACCTTACCGAATACCTGCACGAGCAGGGCGTCCGGGTCCGCTACATGCATTCCGACATCGATACGCTGGAGCGCATCGAGATCATCCGCGATCTGCGCCTCGGCGCCTTCGACGTGCTGGTCGGCATCAACCTTCTGCGCGAAGGCCTCGATATTCCGGAATGCGGTTTCGTCGCCATCCTCGACGCCGACAAGGAAGGCTTCTTGCGCTCGGAGACGTCGCTTATTCAGACCATCGGGCGTGCGGCGCGAAACGTCGACGGCAAGGTCATCCTCTATGCCGACCAGATCACCGGCTCGATGCAGCGGGCGATGGACGAGACGTCGCGCCGCCGCGAGAAGCAGATGGCCTACAACACCGAACACGGCATCACGCCGGAATCGGTCAAGGCGAAGATCTCCGACATCCTCGATTCGGTCTACGAACGCGACCATGTGCGCGCCGACATTTCCGGCGTCGCCGGCAAGGGTTTTGCCGATGGCGGCCATCTGGTCGGCGGCAATCTCCAGGCCCATCTCAATGCGCTGGAAAAGCAGATGCGCGACGCCGCCGCCGACCTCGACTTCGAGGCCGCCGCACGCCTGCGCGACGAAATCAAGCGCCTGAAGGCGGTCGAGCTCGCAGCCATGGACGACCCGATGGCGAGGCAAGAGGCCAAGGCCATCGAAGGCGGCAACGGCAAACCGACCGGGCGCCGCGGGTCGGGTTCCCCGCTTGAGGGCGACACACCTGAAGATCACCCCGCTTTGTCGGCTGCCTCGACATCTCCCCCTCAAGGGGGGAGAGTGGCGGACCAGGCCTCCTACTTCGCAAAGCCCTCCCGCGACGACATGGGACCGGGCACCGACATGGTGCGCCCCTTGCGAGAGGGCGAGCCCCGCGTGTCGCTGTCCAGCCGTTCCAAGACCGGCCGGTCGCGCTTCGAGGGCCGCCCGCCCGCCCCACAGGATGCGGAGGCCGCCGAGGCCCGCGCCTCGCTGTTCCGTAAAAATAGCCTGGACGAGATGACCGTCGGACGGACCGAAAAACCGGTCACCGGCCGGATCCCGGAGAAGCCGCCCGGGGTCCCCGCCAGCGATGCCGGCAAGACAGAGGGCGGTACCGCGCGCTCAGGGCCGTCCGACGATCCCCGCCCCATCATCCGCGCCCGGGCCGGCGCCGGTTCCTACGAGGATCCGGGCGACGAGAAACGCAAGGGCCGCACCAAGGGCAAGACCGGACGGCCGGGTCGCTGATGTCGGATATCGGATCGCCGTTTACCGCCGCCGACATCGCCATGATGGTGCTGGTCGCTTCCCTTCCCGGCCTCGTGCTGGGCGCTTTCGGCGGTGCGCTGCTGCATCGCAGCCGCCGGGGCCCGGGCGCGCTCTATGGCGGGCTTGCCGGCCTCAGCCTGACACTCCTCGCCTGGTCGCTGTTCCTGACGGCGACCTGAGAACGGCGCGAAAGCGCATGCCCGTTCAGGCGCCGGTGCCGGATCTCCGTGGGTGCCTCCGGCATCGTCGCCTTCACCGTGCGATCGCCGTCGGGACCCGGGCCTGCCGGACCGCGCCGGGTCGTCAGGCCGCTGCTCCTCGCGCGTCGTGATTCCCCCAGAAATCGCACTGGATTTTCTCTCCGCGCCAGCGTTACGGCAATCGCGCCTTAAAACTTCGCGGCTAATCTTGCCGCCGCAGTTTCACGGCCGTTTCGGCCCCATCCAGGAGAATATCATGAAGTCCATGCTGACCGCCGCCTTTGCCGCGCTGATACTTGCCACCGCAGCCGAAGCCGGCGCACTCAAGTTCCCGTCCGACGCGCCCGTCGCCGAGATCGCCGTTCCGGACGGCTGGGAGCTCGGTGAGACCGATACCGGCATCGAGGTTACCTCGCCGGACGACGCCGTCTACTTCTTCATCGACGTCGCCGACGCCAAGACCACCGAGGCCGTCATCGAGGACGCCGCCGCCTTCCTCGGCGAAAACGGCGTGACCGTCGACCAGAAGTCGCTCAAGGAAAGCCACGACACGCTGAACGGCATGGAAATGGCCAATCTCGACTGGGACGGCACCGACGCCGACGGCCCGGTCTCGATCGGTCTGTCGATCGTCCAGGCCAAGCCCGACAAACTGCTCGTCATCACCTATTGGGGCACCAAGGGCGAACAGGAAAAACACGCCGCCGACCTCGGCGCGATCATCAGTTCGCTGAAGCCGGTGAAGTAAGCCTAGCGCCGCCGGCGCGGCATCCTCCTCTCCCCTTGAGGGAGAGGATAGTTCGCACCAAGAGGCGAAGCCGATTGGCTTGGCGAACTTGGTGAGGGGGCATCGGCTGCGGCCAAACACCCCCTCACCCACAGAATCTAGCACTTATAGCTCGGCCCGGTATTCGCAAGAATGGCGGCCACGCATTTCACGATCCGTCCCCCATCGCCGGAAGAAGGCGGCGACCCTCTCCGGCGCTTCTTTATCTCACGAAGAAGCAAGAAGTTTGTAAGACAAGCGATTCCAATAAAAGTGCGAAACGGCTTTGCTGGAATTGCGTGAAAACAAAGAGATGGAGCATTGTAGGCAATTGTATTTTCGCCGGTCTCGCTCGGCGTGTTATTGACGCGATAGGCCAGCGGGTGACAATCCCAGTCGACGCGGGTTTCACCTTGAAAGCTCAAAGACTGAAGCAAGCGCGCCCAATAGGTTCAGATCCTTCCTGCTGGGCGCACTGGTTGACGCATCTGTTCGACTTGAGGAGGCGTATCGATCTGCGCGAGGGTGACGGAAAGATCGTGCACCTCCATCAAATCTGCTCTGGCTTGCGAGCCCAGGCGTTTTTGTGCGCGCGGATGAATTCAGAAGCAGATGTAGGAGATTGACCCGTCAGAGCGAACACGCCATCGCTGAGCCGGTCCTCACTGCCTTCGCTAATTCGGGCATCCATTTCCGCGAGTATTCTGGCATAGGCTTCGTCTAGCCCACCCCTTACATACCGTTCAGCCAGTTCGGATGTGGTCAGGATGATATGCTTGATTTCCCGGCCGACCACATCGCTGATCTTGTCCGCAACATCCGCATACGAAAGGGTTTCCGGGCCCGTCAAAATAAAGTCCCGGTTCCACGAAGTTTCTGCCAGGAGAGCACTGACCGCCGCCTTCGCGATATCAGCCGCATCGATAAAACCGATCCGACCTGCACCCGTTGCGGAGTAGATCGCGTCTTCGTTCAGGATCGTCTCGAGATGCTGCTGTTCCGAGAAGTTTTGCATGAACCATGTGGGCCTCAACACGGTCCATTCCGGAACCTCATCGCGCAAATAGGCGTGGATCTGCCCCATCATCGGCCCGCCCGCTTCAAGGGATGACGCACTGAGCAGGACGAAACGCTGGACGCCACGCTTTCGCGCGATCTCGAGAATGGGAGGCACGATCGTGCCGTGGTCGCTGTTGTTGGTGGGCGCAACAATATAGACGGCAGTTACGCCGTCGAAGGCTGCGTCCGCTGAACGAGGGTCTTGCCAGTTGAAGGCGACATCATCGCCCCCTGAGGGTGAACGAGTGGCAATTCTCGTGCGTGCGCCTCTGGTGAGGAGTTCCTGACTGACGAGCCTTCCCGTCTTTCCCTTGCCGCCAATGACGAGGATCTGCGTTGACATGATCAAGTCCCCTCACTGCGTGTCGGCCGAAGGCGCGCTCTCGATTGCAGAGAGAACGATCAGCGGGTTCCAGTAGTCTCGATAGCGAGCAATTCGACCGTCCCTAAGCTCGAGGATTGACACATAATGCTGATCATAGCGGGCACCGGTCTCGGGCGAGTGACCCTTGCAGCTGAACTCGATGGCCGCCATGTCGCCGCTTGCCGAAATGAACGCCAGATGGTGCGCAATGGACTCAATCGAAATGAGTTTCGACACTGTCGGGAGATAGGCCTCGAGTGCCGCTCGCCCTTCCAGACGCCCCGTGAAACCAGGTGGGTGGTAGGGGAATTCGAACACGACGTCCTCCGCACACATGTCGAGAAGCGTTTTCGCATCTGGCGCCAGGGCATCTCCCAGAGCTTGCCGCAACAGCGCCGATAGACTGGGAAACTGATCGATAGAACTGGACATTCCGCTTTACTCCTTATCGATGGAACGATACCGTTTCGACGAATATGGGGCGAAATGAATGGAACGCAAGCGTATCGACGAAAAAAGTAGACGGCGTCCGAGCGGCGCGGCCGTTATGCGTGACGAAGTAACGGATTCCCTCCTGCGCGCATTTCTCGAGGAATGGGCCGTTCACGGTTATGCCGCACTGAGCTTGGAGAGAGTGGCCGCGCGTGCGGGAGCCGGTAAGGCCGCCATCTATCGCCGGTGGCCCTCCAAAGTTGCGATTGCGGCCGAAGCGGTGCAGAAGTTCGGGATGGTGCTGACCGATGTCGCCGACTACGGGACACTTAGGAACGACTTACAAGCATACCTGCTAATGTTGAGGCGTGCCCTGCGCCATCGCCTCGTGCGCAAGATACTTCCTGATCTTTATGCTGAAGCATCTCGTGGCTCGGAGCTCCTGCCCCTATTGAAGGATCTGTCCGTATCGCGTCGGCGCGGCGGAATGAGCTTGATCGAGCGGGCCATTGGCCGCGGCGAACTGCCCGTCGGTATCGACCGAGACCTTGCGATGGATATGATACCCGCATCCCTCTATTGGGGCATGATCGTTACACGACGTCAGATTACACGGGTACAGATCCAACGGCAGGTCGATGCGCTCGTGGCCGGCCTTCAAGCTATCTAGACCGCCCTATTTTGGTCGCTCACGCTTCTGCCTCCAATATGGTGCGCGTTGGTGCAGACATTTGCCGCTGAAACTAGCCATAGTTCGAACAAGGAAACCAGTTCAGGTTGTGTGGCAGTATTCGGAACGAGATTGCCATAACAGTTGCGGCCGTAAACCGTAAGATCGTGCCCGGCAAGGCGGGATCGGCGCTGAGGGGTTCGAGCGATCGCAGACCGGCTCCTTCGGGGTCCGCGAGACATGGTCTTCCCCTGGCGACGTTGGGGCATGGGTCGAGGCCTCGACGGCCAAAACCCCCGCCGGCCCTGACAGCGCGCCGGGTGCGTCTTGAAGGCGTCACATGGGCAAAGACCGGATCGTTGGGGGTATGCGGGCGTCCGCCGGTCGAGAGACCGGGTCCGCCTCAAGAAATCCCCGGCAGGATCCGGCGCCGCAGAGAGACCGAACCTCGCGGGCAAAGACAGCCGAACGGGGCGCCGCAAGGTGCCACATAAACTTAAACTTACGAGGCAGCTTCGGCGCCCCGTCCGTTCCGGCCCGGCCCTATTCGGCGGCCTCGGCTTCCGGCTTCGGCGCGGCGAGCGGTTCGAGCTCGTAGGAATAGCCTTCCAGCATGGCATAGGCGCGCTCGATCGCCTCGATCTGTGTCTCGGCGGTGCGGATCGCATCGGTGATCGACTGCGCCCGGGCCCGCAGCATCGAGCCGAGCACATCGTTTTCCGGCCGCCGCCCGATGCGATCGGCATGCTGACGGACCCGGGTGCGGTGGCGCTCCAGCTCGAGAATGTGGAAGCGGGCCTTCAATAGGTCGTCTGTCAGCTTGCGGCGAAGCCCCGCGACCGGGTCGAAACTGCCCGGCTCGCGCTCGTCGAGGATCATGTCGTTGACCAGCGTCTCGAGCATCATCAGGCCCTTGAGGTCGGCGGCGTCGGCGAGTGCCGGATCATAGCCGGTGTCGTCATAGACCTTGCGGCGCACCGGGTCCTTCAGCAGCTCGTAGGAAGCCGTCACCCGGGCAAAGCCGTCGAGATCGCCTCCGGCGTCCGGATGGGCGGTCTTGGCCATCCGGCGATAGGCGGCCTTGATCGCGGCGGCGTCCGCATCACGGTCCAGCCCGAGCAGTTGATAGGGATCGATCACGGCGGCAGTCATCCTCGGCATGTCAAAACGGGCCCCCGCAACGGTCCTAGAGTGTCGCGCGGCGCGCTTCAAGTGACAAGCGGACTTGTCCAAAACATGACGGCCGCCATGCTTTCGCCGTCGTCCACAGGAGAGGCACGCAGTATACGACCCGCCAGCCCATGCTGCGCCGCAACCAAACGCCAGCCCCCAAATCTTAAGGGATTCAACCGGTTGCTTGCAGGTCCAGCGCGACTCACCCGGCTTTGGCTCTTGCCTTTTTCGGAAAAAGGCTCTACCGATTCTTCCGTTCGGGCACTAATGATCCCGGAGACTGGACCGACTGTATCGACCACGCGCTGTGGTTCTGGGGGCTTACTCCCGCTTGTAGACGTTCTTTCCCCGATATCGCGACTTCCGACTGGCCCTTTATGCGAAGGGCATGCCGCCCCCTCTTCCGGCCTGCCGGGCGTGGGGACCAAACGACAAAAGGGAAAAAGGAACTCTCCCATGGCCACCAAAGGCACCGTAAAATTCTTCAACCAGGACAAGGGCTTCGGCTTTATCACGCCGGAAGGCGGCGCAAAGGACGTATTCGTCCACATCTCCGCTCTCCAGGCTTCGGGCATCCAGACCCTGAAGGACGGCCAGCAGGTTTCGTTCGACACCGAGCCGGACCGCATGGGCAAGGGCCCGAAGGCCGTCAACATCCAGGCTTTCTGAGCCTGTTCGCCCCAAGGCGATGATTTTTCGAACGGCGTCCCTCGGGGCGCCGTTTTGCATTCCGGCCTTTTTTTGGCATGACGTTACGGAATGCATCTGACGTATGGGAGACAGATTTTCTTGTCCCCGGCCCTGAATTCTGCGGCACCATGGTCGCGAGGAGGAAACCCGCGCCAGGTCCCGGCGGGCGTGGCTCCGTGTCAGGCTCCCTGCCCGGCCGTCAGACCGCCGCCTGGCGGGTTTCGGGCACGAGCTTCGGGCCGCCCGCGATGTCGACGGCGGCGAAGGCTTCGGCAATCACCTGCGGGCCGGCGTCGCGGCGGGTCGCATCGGAGGAGAGGATTTGCCGGTAGCGCCGCGCCCCGGCAAAGCCCTGGAACAGGCCGACCATGTGGCGGGTGACATGGATCAGCCGTCCGCCGGATGCGATATGCGCCTCGGCATGGGCCATCATCGCGTCGCGCACCGCATCCCAGTCGGGCTCGCTCGCTTCGGCGCCATAAATCTTCTCGTCCACCTCGGTCAGCAGCGTCGCATTGTGATAGGCGGCGCGGCCGAGCATGACGCCGTCCATCACCTCGAGATGGGCCAGGGCCGTCTCGATCGTATCGATTCCGCCGTTGATGCCGAGAAAGACGTCCGGGTTCTCGCGCTTCATCCGGTGGACAAGCCCGTAATCAAGGGGCGGAATGTCGCGGTTTTCCTTGGGGCTCAGGCCCTGGAGCCATGCTTTGCGGGCGTGGATCCAGATTGCGCCGGCACCGGCGGCCACCATCCGGGCGAGGAAGTCCGGCAGCACCGTCTCCGGCTGCTGGTCGTCGACGCCGATCCGGCACTTGACGGTGACCGGCACGGTCGCGACCGCCTTCATCGCAGCCACGCAGGCCGCCACCGTCTCCGGCTCGCGCATCAGGCAGGCGCCAAACGTGCCGGACTGCACGCGGTCGGAGGGGCAGCCGACATTGAGGTTGATCTCGTCATAGCCGTAGTCGGCGGCGATCTTCACCGCCTCGGCGAGCTTTTGCGGATCCGATCCGCCGAGTTGCAATGCCACCGGATGCTCGGCCGCATCAAACCCCAGCAGCTTGTCGCGCTGGCCGTGGATTACTGCATTGGCGACCACCATCTCGGTATAGAGCAGCGCGCGGCCCGTTAGCTGCCGGTGAAAGAAACGGCAATGGCGATCGGTCCAGTCGATCATCGGGGCGACGGCGAAGATCTTCGTCCCCGGCGTGTAAAGCGGTGCTAGCGTCATGGGCGGTCAGATAGCTGCACGGGCGGCAATCTGCAAGGGTTCGGGTTTTCCGGCTGGCTCTCTGAATTCCGTGACGCTGGAAGCAAGGTCCTCCTGCGGGCAGCTGAGGCACAATGTTGCGCGCTCAATTGGGCCGGGACCGGAACCCACGCCAAAACCAATCGACGAGAATATTGAACCAGAAATATCCGCCCTGAGGCGGCGGAATGCCGATCTTCTTGCCGCACCTGCACATGAGCGCAAAGCCTGCATAACACAGCGAAATGACAATCATGACGATCATACTCTTGAGTGTCTCGTCTGAATGGAACGCCAAGAACAGTACAGTCAGGATGACGATCGACCGCCCCAACACCATTCGCAGCAGGGAGAGATCTCCATCCTCGTCTTCCGGGATGCCTCTTCCCTGTTCCTCGCCGGCCTCCGCCGCAGCCCCTACAACAGCCCCAGTTCCGCGAGTTCGCGTTTGAGGTCTTCCGGCATTTCCTCGAGATTGGCGCCGGAGGCGCCGAGGTCGCGGGGGGCGGCATCGGGTTCCAGGTAGCGCCAGCCCTGGAAGGGGCGGCGCGGTGCCGGCGTCACCTCGATCACTTCCGGCCCGAGGATCAGCTCGCAGCGGGAGATCCCGTCGCCGCCGGTAAAGGTCTTGATGTCGAGAAGCTTCTGCCGGGCGGCGACCTGACCCTTGATGATCCAGTAGAGCGAACCGCCGTCGAGCAGTTCGTCGGCCCGCTTCGGCACCATGCGGGTGACATGGCTCGACTGCGGCGGCAGGCCGGCAGCGACCGCGACCAGCGCGCGTTCGGCCACCCATTCGCGAAGATCGTCGAGACTGTCGGCGCCAACGCAGAGCTTGATCAGATTGAGTGTCATGGCTCTGGTGATAGCCCGCGAGGCGCCGGCGTCAAGGACAAAGCGCCGATAGCGGCTTGGCCATCAACATTCGACGACGTTGACGGCGAGACCGCCGAGCGAGGTTTCCTTGTATTTCTCGCTCATGTCGTTGCCGGTCTGGCGCATGGTCTCGATGCAGGCATCAAGCGGGACGAAGTGTTCGCCGTCGCCCTTCAGCGCCAGCGAGGCGGCCGTCACCGCCTTGACGGCGCCGAGCGCGTTGCGCTCGATGCAGGGTACCTGGACGAGGCCGGCGACCGGGTCGCAGGTCATGCCGAGGTGATGCTCCAGCGCGATCTCGGCGGCGTTCTCGATCTGCTCGGGGCTGCCGCCCATCACCGCCGCAAGGCCTGCTGCCGCCATGGCGGAGGCGGAGCCCACCTCGCCCTGACAGCCGACTTCGGCGCCGGAAATCGAGGCATTGTGCTTGATGATGCCGCCAACGGCCGCGGCCGTCAGCAGGTAGTCGCGAATGCCTTGCTGATCGGCGTCGGGATGGAAGTGCAGGTAGTAGCGGATGGTTGCCGGCACGACGCCCGCGGCCCCGTTGGTCGGGGCGGTCACGACGCGCCCGCCGGCCGCATTCTCCTCGTTGACCGCCATGGCATAAACCGACAGCCAGTCATTGGCGAGGAGCGGGTTCTGGCGATTGGAGCGCCATTCCTCCTGCAACTGGTCATGGATGGAGCGGGCGCGGCGGCGGACGTTCAAGCCGCCGGGCAGCCGGCCATCCTGCTTAAGGCCACGATCGATGCAGCCGCTCATCGCCTCCCAGATCCGGTCGAGGCCGGCGTCGAGCGCGTCGCGATCCATCACGACCTCCTCGTTCGCCCGCTTCATCTGGGCGATCGTCAGGCCGGAGCGGCGGGCCATGTCGAGCATCTCCTTCGCCGACGAGAAGGGATAGGGCACCTTGGTGGCGCTCGTGGCCTTCTTGCTCTTCTGCATGGCGAGGAGTTCGGTGTCGGTGACGACGAAACCGCCGCCAATCGAATAGTAGATCGTCGTCAGGAGGACACGGCCGTCCTTGTCGAGGGCAGACAGACGCATGCCGTTGGCATGGCCTTTCAAGGGCTCCTTCTTGTCGAAGACGAGGTCTTCCTTCGGATTGAAGTGATAGGCCGGATGACCGGGAGGTGCCACGCGGTGGGTGCGCTGGACCTCGTCGATGATGGCGTCCATCTTGTCCGGATCGATGCGGTCCGGCGCCTCGCCGGTCAGACCGATGATGACCGCCCTGCCCGTCCCATGGCCAATGCCGGTATAAGCGAGCGAGCCATGAAGGCTGGCCTTGAGCGCCGCGACATGGGCGCCCTGGGGACGCGGCCAGCTGTCGGAGGCAATGAGGTCGAGAAAGCGGTTCGCTGCCGTCATCGGTCCCATCGTGTGGGAGCTCGAAGGGCCTACGCCGATCTTGAATACGTCGAAAACCGAAAGGAACATGAAATCCGCCTTGTGTCGCCTGTTCGCCGCGAGGCTAAATTATCATGTATCATGAATGCGGCGGCGAACCGACATCCGCTTTCATCGCCGCGACATTCGTCGTCGCTCCCAAAACGGCGACAGCGCGGATCCGTAAAGACCCGCGCTGTCGGAAGTCAGGACTGTTCGTCCCGTATCACATGCTGCCAATGAGGTATGCCAGGCAGAGGATGCCGGCGAAACCGATCAATGCACGAAAAGTCACGTTCCAGCAGGATTTCTGGATGCTGTCTTCCATGAAGACTCCGTTTGAGCGTTGTTGGCAGAAAGCCGTCCCCCGACCGCCTTCGTGTCATCGATCTATTAAAATCGCCGCGGGTTCGCAACTGCAAAAATGGCAAAAGAGTGGCCAATTCCGGCGATCAGCCATGCAATGCGCGCATACATATTCGAAATTTCAATGACTTAAGATGACGAGACTTACGGGGTGCCGGAGGAGCGCTGCCTCATTTTGGGCCAATCTCTTGTGTCTTGGTTAATTCGCTTGTGAGCAAACCGAGGACGCATCATAAAAATGCGGATGCAACGCCGGGACGATTCATGACCATTCTCGACTACATCGCACTCTGCCTCTTCGGTGTTCTCTGGTTCGCCTTCGCCTGGATCACCGGCCGAAGCCGCATTTTTGCCCGCACCAGCCTGACCCAGGCAATGGCAGAGCGGCGGCGCCAGTGGATCATGAATTCGCTCGGCCGCGACCTGAAGATGATCGACACGCAGATCATGTCCGGCCTGCAGAACGGAACAGCCTTCTTCGCCTCGACCTCCATTCTCGCGATCGGCGGCTGTTTTGCGCTTCTGGGCGCCACAGACCAGGTAGATGCCGTATTCAAGGACCTGCCCTTCATCGTGCAGGGCGGCCGCACGACCTTCGAGCTCAAGGTCTTCGTTCTGACCGCGATCTTCGGCTACTCCTTCTTCAAGTTCGGCTGGTCCTATCGCCTGTTCAACTACTGCACCATCCTCTTCGGTGCCTTGCCGATGGCGGACGAGGCGCGGCGCGATCCGGAAGGGGCTGCCCGGGCCGCGGAACTCGCCATCCGCATGAACATCATCGCGGCGAGCCATTTCAATTCGGGACTGCGCGCCCTCTTCATGTCGATCGGCTATCTCGGCTGGTTCGCCAGCCCTTACCTTTTCATGGCAACGTCACTGACCGTGTTCATTGTGCTGCTGCGCCGGCAGTTCTTTTCCGAGGCCCGGCTGGCGCTGATCGAATCGCCCCCCACCGCGCCTTGAAATGGTCACCTTTGCGCGGTCTGGCACGGGGCGGAATTCAGGACCGACGACGAGACGGACAGCGGAAGGAAGAAGCGTGGCGGCGCATCCCGACAGCAGCGAGAGCACAGCAAAGATGCCCCGGATCGGGGCGCTCGACGCGGCGCGCGGCATCGCGCTCATCGCCATGGCGACCTACCATCTGACATGGGACTTCGAGTTCTTCGGCTACCTCGACCCGGGCACCGCGACCCATGGCTGGCTGAAGCTCTATGCGCGATCGATCGCCTCGAGCTTCCTTTTCCTCGCCGGATTCAGCCTGGTGCTCGCCCATTTTCCAACGATCCGCTTCGAGGCCTTCTTCAAGCGTTTCGGAGTGATCGTCGCGGCGGCGCTTGCGATCAGTGCGGCAACCTTCTTCTTCGTACGCGACGGGTGGATCTTCTTCGGGATCCTGCACTGCATCGCGGCCGCAAGCCTGATCGGTCTTGCCTTTCTCCGCCTACCACCAGTGTTGACACTGATCGTCGCGGCCGTCGCCGCGGCGCTGCCGAGTGTCTACCATGCGCCCCTGTTCGACATTCCTCCGCTGCTCTTCGTCGGGTTGTCGGAGAACCTGCCGCGCTCCAACGACTACGTGCCGCTGCTACCCTGGACAGGAGCGCTGCTGGCGGGCGTCGCCGTCGCTCGCTTCGCCTTTTCTCGCGGCTGGCTGCATGTGCTGGCCAGGCTTCCCGCCGGTCCCCGTTGGCTGCGCTGGGGCGGACGCAACAGTCTTCTCGTCTATCTTGTCCACCAGCCAGTGCTGATCGGCATCGTCGCGTTGATCTCGATCATCGCACCGCCACAAAAACCTGATCCTATGCAGTCCTACCTGACAAGCTGCGAAGCAGCTTGCCTGGCCGAGGGGTCGGACACGACACTCTGCAACCGGTTCTGCGCCTGCACGCTCGAACGCCTGCAGGAACAGTCGCTACTGACGCCTCTCCAGTCTGGCGCAATCTTGCCGGATAAGGATGAGCGCGTACTAGAGCTTGCGCGTGCGTGTTCGGCCACCAGTCAATGACAGGACCTGATCATGAATGCCTATCGGTTGAAACCCTTGAGTTTCCCCTGGCCGCCCGTTCTCTACGGACTGGCCATCCTGTTCGCGCTCATCGCCGGCCGCTTCGTCGGCCTTTTTCCCTCGATGATGCCGGGCAGCTACCTGTTCCTCGGCATCGGCGGTACGATGATCGCCGCCGCGGTGCTGCTTGATCTCTGGGCAGTGAAAACGCTGATCGAGTGCCGTACGACGGTCATGCCGTATCGCGGCGCGCAGCGACTGGTCACCTGCGGGCCGTTCCGCTACAGCCGCAATCCGATCTATCTGGGTTACACGCTGGCGACCGCCGCCTTCGGCTTCCTGACCGGCAATGCCTGGTTCTTCGTCGCCGCGCTGGCGGCCGCAGTGGTCACTACCTACATTGCCATCCGCAACGAGGAAATGCACCTGCTGGCCCGTTTCGGGATCGATTTCGAGCAGTACTGCCAGCGCACCCGGCGCTGGCTCTGAGACGAAGCAGGATCAGGTTCCGACGCCGATTTCCACCAGGCGGGTCAGGCAGGCCTCTTCGGCCTGATCGAGCTCGGTCAAGGTCTCGTCGATGTCGCGGCGCTTCTGGCGAAGCTCCTCGCGCTTCTCGTCGATGCGCTTCATCATCAGCTTCAACTGACCGATCTCGCCGGGCGGTTCCTTGTAGACATGGACGATCTCACGGATTTCCGCTACCGTGAAACCGATCCTGCGGCCGCGCAGGATTTCCTGCAGCAGTCGCCGGTCGGCGGCGCGGTAAAGTCGAGTGCGACCCCGGCGTTCAGGATGGAGCAGGCCCTCGTCTTCATAGAAACGAAGCGTCCGGGTCGACACCCCAAATTCACGCGTCAGTTCCGTGATGCTGTAATATTTCTTCACAACCGTTCCGATTCATTTAGGAAACGGTATAATATTGACTTTTACGTATAAGTCAATTTTTCGCACATCAGCCAGACATGAACCACCAGGTGGCCAGGCCGAGGAAGCTGAAAAACCCCGTCGTGTCGGTGATCGCGGTGACGAAGACGGCCGAGGATACGGCCGGATCGGCGCCCGCCCGGTGCAGCAGCAACGGAATCATGATGCCGGCCATGGCGGCGGCAAACATGTTGATCAGCATGGCGGTGGTGATCAGGCCGCCGATCGAGACGTCGTGAAACCAGAACCCGGCGACCGTGCCGACCATACAGCCGAACAGCACACCGTTGATCAGGCCGACGCCTGCCTCGCGCCGGGCGACGCGCCAGGCATTGTGAATGTCGAGATTGCGGGTCGCGAGCGCCCGAACGGTCACGGTCATGGTCTGCGAGCCGGCATTGCCGCCCATTCCGGCGACGATCGGCATCAGGATGGCAAGCGCCACGACCTGCTCGATTGTCGCCTCGAACAGCGAGATGACGGAGGCGGACACGAAGGCGGTGAACAGGTTGACCGCGAGCCAAGGCACACGCGAGCGCGACGTTTCCACCACGCTGTCCGACAGTTCTTCATCGCCGACGCCGCCGAGGCGCATCAGGTCTTCCTCGGCCTCTTCCTGGATGACGTCGACCACGTCGTCGATGGTCAACACGCCGACCAGGCGCTCGTTCTCGTCCACGACGGCGGCGGAGAGTAGGTCGTACTGCTCGAAGAGCTGGGCGGCCTCTTCCTGGTCCATCTCGGCCGGGATCGGATGATTCATCTCGCGCATGATGGTCTCGACCTTGACCTGGCGTTTGGTGCGCAGGATGCGGTCGAGATCGACGGTGCCGAGCAGCTTGAAGGTCGGGTCGATGACGAAGATCTGGGTAAAGGTCTCCGGCAGGTCTTCCTCGTCGCGCATGTAGTCGATCGTCTGGCCGACCGTCCAGAAGGGCGGAACGGCGACGAATTCGGTCTGCATGCGGCGGCCAGCCGAGCTTTCCGGATAGTCGAGGGCGCGGCGCAGGCGGACCCGTTCGGTGAACGGCAGCTGGGCGAGAATCTCGTCCCGGTCCTCCTGGTCGAGGTCCTCGAGAATGTAGACGGCATCGTCCGAATCGAGATCGCCGATGGCGGCGGCGATCCGGTCGTTCGGCAGATGCTCGACGATCTGCAGACGGATCCCCTCGTCGACCTCGGTCAGCGCGGTCAGATCGAAGTCGTCGCCGAGCAGGCGGACCATGGCGATACGCTGGTCGGGCAGGATCGCCTCGATCAGGTCGCCGATCTCCGATTCGTGCAGGCGCGCCACGTTCTGGCGGAGGAAAAGCAGATCGCGGTCGGCGATCGCGGCACCGACAAGGGCAAGGAAGTCTGACCGAATCGAGCCGTCCTCGGCATAGATGTCCGCCGGGGCGTCTTCCTGGGAAGCGCGAACGCGGATGTCTTCGCCGGTCTCGGTCATACGTGCGCCCTCGCCCAAATCAAATCTCTGGCCGGCCTCTTTCGCCCAAGCGAGAATGGCGCCGGAAAACGCATTGTCAACAACCGCCTAGCGCAACGCAGCGATCGATATGCAATTACGAACGCTTCCTGCTAACGTATCGGCGAAGCCGGGTCCAGCCTCGATTGCGCCATCGCTTCGCCTGCCCGCTCCACAGCATGAAAGAGGTCTCCTTGAGCGTCCGTCCGATCGTTCTTTACCCCGACCCCGCCCTCAAGGTTCCGGCAGAGCCGGTGGAACAGTTCGACGGCGCCCTGCGCGCCCTTGCCGACGACCTCCACGACACGATCAGGGCGGCACCCGGCGTCGGCATTACCGCGCCGCATATCGGGGTGCCGCTCCGTCTCGTGGTGCTCGACCTGCCCGAACACGGAGGGCGGCGCGACTACGCCAATCCGGAAATCCTCAATCTGTCGCAGGAGACGATTGAGCACACGGAAGGCTCCGTCTCGATGCCCGGCGCCACGGAGACCGTTACACGGCCGCGCGCCGTCGACATCCGCTTCCGCGATCTCGACGGCGTAGTCCATGAAGAAAAGCTCGAAGGGTTTGCCGCGATCTGCATGCAGCACGAGATCGACCAGTTGGATGGGATGTTCTGGCTGCAGCGCCTTTCGAAGCTGAAACGCGACCGGCTGATCCGCAAATGGGAAAAGAGCCGCAAATAGCGTCGCGTCGGCAGGCTTTCGGACCCAAACCCGATCCTGCGCGTTTCCTTCGACGCAACAGTGTCAGAAGGGAGCAATGATGACCAACGGCGCACGCGACCGAGACGAGTTTTCCCGAGAGGAGGACTACCGAGATTTTGAACAGCGGGACATCGACGGCGGCTGGCCCTATGACGACGGCGCCGGTGCTGGCGCAAAACCTGTTGCCAACGCGGCCTACGGCGAGACTCACGCCAATTTCGATCGCGAGCGCAATCGCGGCTTTCGCGTGACCAAGGCCGAACCTGACGGGAGCGAGGCTCCCCTCGCCTCCCCGGTCCTGCCGGAGACCGACCACCGCGAGCTTAGCGACCAGCTCGAGGCGGATATCCATGCCGCGCTCGAGACCTTCCCCGAAACCACGCTTTCGGCGATGGACCTCCACGTCGTCGGTCATATCGTGACCTTGAGAGGCGCTGTGGATACGCCCGAAGAGCGGCGGATGATCGAGCTGAAGGTGCTGGGCGTTGGCGGAGTGACGACCGTGCGCAATCTGATCAACACGATCGGCGCCGACGCGCATATTCCAAAGGATACGGAGTAAAGTCCAACAACGGGGAATCCCAGAAACGACAAAGCCGGCTGCCTTTCGGCGAGCCGGCTTTCGTATTCTTCCTCTAGGGAAGAATGGTGCGGTCGAGAAGACTCGAACTTCCACGTCTTGCGACACAGCGACCTCAACGCTGCGCGTCTACCAATTCCGCCACGACCGCATCTTGGTAGCGCCGAATTGCTCCGGCGGGGCTGCATGTAGCAAAAGCATTCCGGGTGCACAAGGCCAAGATGACAGTTTTTTGAGATTTCCCGCACCAGGTTTACGGAAGGCCCTGACGCCCAAGGATTCCCGCCCCTTGAAGTGGCCCCAGTTTCTTGCCAAGTAGAGGGAAAAGAAGGCTTTTCCCCATGCAACGCACCGACCTCACTACCGAAATGTTTGCCTCTGCCGGCTCTCCGCCCGTGCGCTGGCGGATATCCGAAGGCCTTGTTCCCTATGAGGAAGCGGTCGCAGAAATGGAACGCGAGGTGGCGGCGATCGCCGACGGCACGGCGGACGAACTGGTCTGGCTGCTCGAGCATCCGCCGCTCTATACCGCCGGCACCAGCGCGGAAGCCAAGGACCTGATCGAGCCCGATCGGTTCCCGGTGTTTTCCACCGGCCGGGGCGGCGAATACACCTATCACGGCCCGGGCCAAAGGGTTGCCTATGTGATGCTCGACCTCAAGCGGCGGCGGCAGGATGTGCGCGCCTATGTCGCCGCGCTCGAAGAGGTGGTGATCCGCACCCTTGAGAAGATGAACGTCAAGGGCGAGCGGCGCGAAGACCGCGTCGGCGTCTGGGTGCGGCGACCGGAAAAGCCGCTGCTCGCCGACGGCTCCCTGGCAGAGGAAAAGATCGCCGCCCTCGGCATCCGGCTCCGGCGGTGGGTGAGCTTTCACGGGTTGTCGATCAATGTCGATCCGGACCTTTCGCATTTTTCCGGAATCGTGCCGTGCGGAATCAGTGCCTATGGCGTCACCAGCCTGGTGGATCTCGGCCTGCTGGTGATGATGCCGGATGTGGATGTTCGGCTTCGGGAATCCTTTGAGGAAGTCTTCGGACCGACCGTTCGCGAAGAAACGGTGTCGGGAACCTGAGAACGGGCGGCAACGGTCAGCGCCGCAGTCGCACCGATTCGAACCGCTCGATCTGGCGGGCCAGGCCGTCGATCAGCCGGCCGGTTTCATGGTGCAGTTCGCTGAGGCGGGCAAGCTCGACCCGCATCGCCTCCAGCAGGAGCGAATCATCCTCGACGGCCGGACCGAGACCGTTGCCGGTCATCAGCCACATCGGCGACACGCCCAGGATGCCGGCGATATCGATGAGACGCGAGGAACGTGGTTCGGCGCGGTCAGCCTCCCAGGCGGTCAGCGTCTCGCGCCTTACGCCGAGACGATTCGCCAGATCGGCCTGACTGATGCCGCTCGCGTCGCGTGCGGCCGACAATCGCCCACCGAGCGTGTCATCACTGGCGTCGATCATTCGACGCGCCAGATCGGGCCGCAAGGTGTGACCGCTCCTATCGCCTGTATCCATGCCGGTTGCTCCATTCTTCCGCATCGACCGCGCGAAAACCAAACCTGACAGCGGGTCCGGCGTGGCCGAGACCCTTGCGATTAGGCGGATCATATGGCGAAGGCGAGGCAGAGACTCTCCTTCGCGCGCCATGGCATGACGCCGCCGAAGCGGCGGAAATATATCGTATCTTCTCGATTCACGACAACGCCCGGCGCGGCCTTCCCCGCCTCCCGATCTGGCGTACCGTCCGGGACGCCGAGGCCCTTGATAGCTGTCATCGCCTATGCTTCATGAAGCCTCCCGTTTAAAGGCACCCAGCATGACCCAGCACCGCGCACCGACCGCCGAAAACCCGATGCAGGGCATGGCCCTGATGGCGGGCTGCATGCTGTTCCTGCCGTTGATGGACGCGATCGCCAAGTACATGGCGAATGTCGAGGGCATGTCGCCGGGGCAGGTGAACTTCTACCGATTCTTTTTCCAGGTGGCCTGCATCGTACCGTTCCTGCTCGTCGTGCAGGGGCGCTCGGCGCTTTCGGCAAAACGTCCGGGGCTAAACCTGTTGCGCGGGGTGCTGCACGGCGCGGCGAGCTTGATGTTCTTCACCGCCGTCAAATACATGCCGCTCGCCGACGTCTTCGCGATCTACTTCGTCGAGCCCTTCATACTCACCGCGCTTTCGGCGATCTTTCTCGGCGAAAAGGTCGGCTGGCGCCGCTGGACGGCCATCGTCGTCGGCTTCGGAGGCGCGATGATCGTCATCCAGCCGAGCTACGAGGTGTTCGGCCTGACATCCCTCCTTCCCGTCGCCTGCGCTTTCCTCTACGCACTCTACATGTTCCTCAACCGCGCCATAGGTGAAGCCGACTCCCCGGTCACCATGCAGACCATGTCCGGGATCGGTGGCACGCTGTTCATGGGCGCGGTACTCCTCGGCGGCAATGCCGCCGGCCAGACCGATTTCGCTGTTTCACTTCCCTCTTCCTGGTTCGCGTTGGCGCTGCTGATGATCCTGGGCTCGATTTCCGGTTATGCCCACCTCCTGGTGGTGCGCGCTTTCCGCCTGGCGCCGCTGTCGGTTCTGGCGCCGTTCCAGTATTTCGAGATCATCGCCGCCACCATTCTCGGATATGCGCTGTTCGACGACTTCCCGACCGTGTCGAAATGGGTCGGAATCTGCATCATCGTCGGCTCCGGCCTCTTCATTCTCTGGCGAGAGCATCGTCGCGCCCAGGAACGCTAAAATGCAATGCTTTCCCGTTACACGACGCTAACCGGGAAAATTGGCACAAACGCAATCTTTGTCGGATAACACTCGTCCCAGTTTCATGATGAAACAGGGATAAAAAGATGAGCGAGTTTCGTCTCTCTTTTCCGGCATGTGTTGTCGCCGGGAAGAACAGGCTGTCCGCCGAGGACATATTCTTATTACGCAAGTTTACCTTCCCCGAAGGTATCCAGACACCCGACGATGTCGTCACCCTCCTTGCCCTCAACAATTCCTGTCCGGAAAAGTGCCCGGAGTGGCGTGATTTCTTCGTCGAGTCGCTGACGCGTTTCATCGTCGACCGCTGTTATCCGATCGGCTCGATGGACGACCTCAACGTGGACTGGATGAAACGGGTCTTCTCGGTCGATGGCGTCGTGCATGACGAACTCGAGCTGGCGGTGGTGCTGCATGTCATGGACGTGTCGCGCCATGTGCCGCCGACGCTCAAGGTGCTGGCGCTCGACCAATTGCGCGTAGCGCTGAGCGAAGGACGGGGCGCGCTTGCAGCCGATCGTCTGCCGCATGGCGGGATCGGCGAGACGGAACTCGCCTATGTCCATCGCATTCTGCGCAGTGCGTTCGACCGGGGTAGGATAGACCTCTATCCGATCGAGATCGCGGCGCTCGAGGAAATCGACCGGATCGCGTCCTCGCGCTCCAGTCACCCGGAATGGACCGCGCTGATGAACGGCATCCGCCGGAGCGAAACGGACAAGGGTACGCCGGTCGAGCCGCCGCGACGGTGGCTGCAGGTGCCGGACGCTCTCTTCCTGGACGAAAACAAGGTCGCGTAGCGACGCGAGCAGCGCCGGAGAGCCGTGGCAGAAGGGAGTGCACCCGTGACGACATTCCAGGCAGCCTTCATTCTCCTCGGCATCAATCTCGGCCTGATCTGGCTGATGCTCGCCGCACCGCTCGGTCGCCGCACCATCACGGTGAGGCGCCACCTCGACAAGCGCCCGGAAGAAATCTGGGACATGACCCGCCCGGGCGGCGGGCTTGCCGACTGGCATCCGTCGGTGCTGTCGGTGCGCACGCTCCAGGGCACGCCCGACAGGCTGGAGCTGAGCTACCGGCAACCCGACCGGACGGGCCGACCGATCACCCGCACGATGGCCATCGACCGGACCGGCGTGAAGGCCGACGGCGAGTTCCGTTGCGAGCTTCGGATCGTTGCGGACAGCGCGCTCGACGCGAGCTTCTGGTCGAACTATCGCGAGGTTCGCACGATCGGCCCGGCCGAAGACGGATCGACCGTCGCGATCGAGCAAACCGACCGTTATCACGGCCTCGGCTTCCTGCTTTTCCGCTACATCATGCTGAAGCGCGAGGTGAAGGCGCTCGAGGACCATCTCGAGGGCCGCAGTCCCTCCGCTGCCGGACGTCTCGAACATCCTTTGAGCCAGGTGGCGCTCGCCACGCTGTCGACCCTGCTGCTCTGGCCCTTCTTCGGCTTCGACCGGAACGGACTGATGATCTCGGTCTTCCTTACCCTGGTCATCGTCTTTCACGAACTCGGCCACATGGTTGCCTACCGAGCGTTCGGACACGCCCAGGCGAGAATGATCTTTGTGCCGCTGCTCGGCGGGATCGCGATCGGCGGCCGCCCCTATGCGAGCCTGTTCGAAGTCGCGACCTGCGCGCTGATGGGCGCCGGCGTCTCGGCCTTCGCCGTGCCGATCCTGATTGCCGGACACCAGGCCGCCGACGGCGGCATCATGGCGCCGACGAGCAGCGGACCGCTGCTCGTCTTCCTGTTGATCCTTTCCGCCTTCAACCTGCTCAACCTCCTGCCGATGCATCGCTTCGACGGCGGCCAGGTGCTCAGGCAGCTCTTTCCAAGCCGTACCCTGCTGACCCTCGCAAGCTTCGGGATCGCACTCGTCGTCGCGGCGACGGGATGGCGAATCGGGCTGCCCGCTCCCGCCATGCTGGGGGCGCTTGCGGTGTTCACGCTGCTGAGCCTCATCCGCACCACCAACATCAAGCCACGCGAAAAACTGGATGCGATGAGCGGTCCCGAACGGATGATGACCGGTTTCGGGCTTTATGCCGCTCTTTCTATCCACATCTGCGGCGTGATCTATGCCTGCGACAGGCTTTTCGGGGCCGCCTGAGGCGCCTTTGGCCCTTGACTAAGGCAGGCGGAACGGCTCCAAAGACCGCCATGGATACCGTGAACCCGCCCCTCCCCCTCGGCTATTCGGCCGTGCCCGCCGGCAAGCTCGCCAATGTCGTCACCTGCCTCGAAATGCTGACAAGACCGGCGTCCAAGCCGGTGCGCGCGGAGGATTCCGCTCTTCGCCTCGAACGGTGGACGGATGCGGATCTTGGCGAATATCGCGCACTTTTCCGCGCGATCGGCGAGGACTGGATGTGGCTGTCGCGGCTCGTCATGCCGGACGAGGAACTGCGCGCCATCCTCCATGACCCGGCCGTCGAGGTCTACACCGTGCGGGACGGCGATCGGCGTGTCGGCCTGATGGAGCTCGACTTCCGCAAGGACGGCGAGTGCGAACTCGTATTCTTCGGCCTCGTTCCGGACGCCATCGGCCAGGGCGCCGGCCGGATCATGATGAATGCGGCGATCGACAATGCCTGGTCGAAACCGATCCGGCGGTTCTGGGTTCACACCTGCCATTTCGACCATCCCGGTGCGGTCGGATTCTACCAGCGGTCGGGCTTCAAACCCTATGCCTTCCTCGTCGAGGTGATCGACGATCCGCGGCTCACCGGCGAGATGCGCGCAGACGCTTCGCCGCATGTGCCGCTGATCCTGCCGCGGTGAGACCCGCGGCGCTCATCTTTTCGTGATCCAATCGACCTGTCTCAGGTGATGGCCGTCTCTTGAGGCAGCCTTGCCCCTCGTGCCACATTCCAAACGCTCAAATTACAAACCCCGGAGAAGACACCATGGACGTTCGCGCCGCCGTAGCCGTGCAGGCTGGAAAACCGCTTGAAATCATGACCGTACAGCTCGAAGGCCCACGTGCCGGCGAGGTTCTGATCGAGGTTAAGGCGACGGGGATCTGCCATACCGACGACTTCACGCTGTCGGGGGCCGATCCGGAAGGCCTGTTCCCGGCGATCCTCGGCCATGAGGGTGCCGGC